>CAVPIK010000007.1:0-168038 GCA_963704975.1 uncultured Chloroflexia bacterium
CCTCTGGAGAATAGAACATGGACATTTCAACCCTACGCCGCAATTACCATCAGGAAATCGCTTCTGAAATTCTACGGATCAGCAACACCAAGGCTAACAACGGTTATCCCAACATTGCTGATGGGAGCAACACATTGAGTGTGAACCTAGCCTGGGGACTGACGGAACGAATCACGGATTCACCCATCGTGGGGAAGTTGGCTGGACAGACCACGAGGCATCAGTTCGAGTTGGGGACTCGAAATTTTCTGGAGGCCGCCTTTGGGAATCTGACACATCTGCGCCCAGGCATATGGTCCTATCAGACCACAGATACCCGTATTGCCCATTACACACAGTATGAGCATTTGACCGAAATCGAAGAAGCCCTAGCGGCAAGCAATTCGTTGAAGGCTGCCTTTGGCGGCAATTACATTGTCTCGCCGGATATTGTGATCAGCCGGCTACCCATTTCAGACGATGAAATCAATACTGGCGACATCATCCTGCCCGAAGAGACGCCTTATGTTAGCCATTCCCCTTTTCGAGCCAAAAATCAAGTCGTTGAACGATCTCTTCTTCATGCAGTGGTCTCCTGCAAATGGACCCTTCGCAACGACCGGGCCCAAAACACAAAGACCGAAGTGTTGAATTTGATCCGCAACCGCAAAGGACATTTGCCCCATATCGTTGCCGTAACAGCCGAACCGCTCCCTTCCCGGATTGCGGCAATGGCTTTGGGCACAGGGGATCTTGACTGTGTCTATCACTTTGCACTCCACGAACTTATCGATACGATAAAAGCCTCCCCTTATCGAGACGCCGAAGACATGCTCGACATGATGGTGACGGGCAAACGACTACGGGATATCAGCGACCTACCCTTCGATCTCGCCGTTTAGTTTTCACCGAACAAAAGAGAGGGGCGGTCCCGGCATTGAAATTGCCGAGACTGCCCCTCTCTTTTTGTTCTGGTTGCAAACTATCTATGCGAAGAATTTCTTCTTGCGCCAGGACGGGTCCGGGTTGACCGTGCGGGCGAATTCGCTCTTGGCTTCGGCCAGAAGTTCGGGCTGGATGAAGAGATCCACGGCGGTCATGGCCAGGGCTTTGGCGCTGCGGATCAGGGCTTGGTGTCCCCAGGGGCTGGCGGCGGCGACGGCAAATTCGGGCGTGTGGCCGCCGGTTCCTGGCGGGGCGATGGTGACATAGGGGTGGATGGCGGGCAGGATCTGGCTGACGTTGCCCATGTCGCTGGACCCCCGGCGCTCGTTGGCGTCGGGCGTCTGCACATTTTCGCCCAGGGAGCCGATATTCTCGGCGAAGAGGCGGGCCATCACCAGGTTGGGGATGCGGTTGGCGTAGTGGCGCTCGTGGCTGATCTTGACCGTGGCCCCCATGGCCGCGGCGGAGGCTTCGGCGCAGGCCACCACCTTGTCCACCACCTGGAAGGAGAAATCCGACTCCGTGGCCCGCACGCTGAAGCGGGCGGCGGCATATTCGGGCACCACGTTGACCGCGGTGCCGCCGTGGGTGATGATGCCGTGGATGCGCACATCCTGGGGCAGGTGCTGGCGCAGGGCGTTGATGCTGTTGAAGGTCTGGATGCAGGCGTCCAGGGCGTTGATGCCGGCGTCCGGGGCGGCGGCGGCGTGGGCGGATTTGCCAAAGAATTCCAGGGTCACGGTGTTGGAGGCGATGGAGCCCCGGGCCACCATGGCCTTGGTGCCGGGGTGGACCATCATGGCGGCGTCCACATGCGCGAAGATGCCCCGCTCCACCATGATGGCCTTGCCGCCGCCGTTTTCTTCCGCGGGGGTGCCGATCAACTGCACCGTGCCGGGGATGCGATCCCGGATGGATTGCATGGCCAGGGCCGCGCCCGTGGCCGCGGTGCCGATGATGTTGTGGCCGCAGGCGTGGCCCAGACCGGGCAGGGCGTCATACTCGGCCAGGAAGGCGATGGTGGGGCCGCCCTTGTCCGGGTCGATGGCCCCGCCTTCCAATTGGGCCAGAAAGGCGGTCTCCAGTCCGGCCACCCCCCGCTGCACGGCATAGCCATACTCTTCGGCCAGATCCGCCAGCAAGGCCATAGATTCGTATTCCTCGAAGGCGATCTCCGGGTTGGCGTGCAGGGTGAGGCTGGTCTGGATCAGCATGTCGGCAATGCCGTCGATATAGGCGGCGACTTGCTCTTTGAGTTCCTTGGCTGTTGCTGAGGACATGGTGTGGTCTCCTTGGATCGAAAATGGAAAACGAAACGTGAAACGTGAAACATTTAGCGATCACGTTTCACGTTTCACGTTGGTTGTGTCTGTCAAAGATGACGGCGAAAGGCGATTTAAGTTTCGCCCGATATACGGATCAGCGCAGTTTGCGTGGGTCCAGGGCATCCCGCAGGCCGTCGCCGATGTAGTTGATGGCGATCACGGTCAGGAAGATCATCAGGCCGGGGAAGAAGGCCATCCACCAGTTGCCCTTGCGCATCTCGTCCTGGGCGGCGTTGAGCATGTTGCCCCAGGTGGGGGTGGGGGGCTGCACGCCAAAACCCAGAAAGCTGAGGCCCGATTCGGAGATGATGGAGCCGGCCACCAGCAGCGTGGCGGCCACGATGATGGGGGTGGCCGTGTTGGGCAGGATGTGGCGGAAGACGATGCGCAGGTTGCCGATGCCCAGAGTGCGGGCGGCCTCGACAAATTCCTTGTTTTTCAGGCCCAGAAACTGTCCCCGCACCAGGCGGGCCACGCCGGTCCACGAAAGCAGCCCCAGGATCAGCACAATGCCCCCAATCCCCCCGTTGCGGCTGAGGATGGGCACATCAGTCGTTCGTAAGAGCAATGACATGATGATCAGCATGAAGATGCGGGGCAGGGAGATAAAAAGATCCGTGAAGCGCATAAGTACGTTATCGACTGCCCCGCCGTAGTAGCCGGACAGGGAGCCGATCACCGTGCCAATCGTCACGCCAAGCACGGTGGCCAACAGCCCGATGCTGAGGGAGATGCGCCCGCCGTACATGATCCGGGTCAGCACGTCCCGGCCCAAGGTGTCTGTGCCCATGGGGTGGACCAGGCTGGGCGCTTCTCGGCGTTCCCGCATGCTGCTCTTTTCCGGGCTATAGGGGCTGAGGGCGCTGACGGATAGGGAGCCAAAGATCAGCACGATCAGCACAACCATCCCCACCATCGCCATCGTATGGCGGCGAAACTGAT
The DNA here is from genome assembly GCA_963704975.1 of uncultured Chloroflexia bacterium. Taxonomy (GTDB): domain Bacteria; phylum Chloroflexota; class Anaerolineae; order Caldilineales; family Caldilineaceae; genus JAGNDO01. The sequence goes on from CAVPIK010000007.1 coordinate 3,192, forward strand.
TCCAAATGATGCTACGCATGGTGCGCTCGCGCACAGTCTGAGCAGTCAGATCAGCCGTTGTGGCGGAAGTTGCCATGAAACGCTCCCAAGAAAAGTCAAAACAAAAATACAAAACGGAAAAATGGACCGGCTTGACCTATTCGTAGCGCACCCGGGGATCCAGGAACGCGTAGGCCAAGTCCGCCAGCAGGTTGAAAAAGATGATCAGGGCGGCGTTGATGATCACAATGCCCATGAGCACAGGATAATCTACCCGCTGGGCCGATTGATAGAAGAGTCGGCCCATGCCCGGCCAGGAGAAGATGGTCTCGGTGAAGAGCGCACCGCCAAAGAGGATGGGCAGTTGCAAGGCCATGATGGTGATGACCGGGGTGATGGCATTTTTCATGGCATGACGCCAGACCAGCGTGGACTCGCCAAGCCCTTTGGCTCGGGCCGTGCGAATGTAATCCAGGTGGATCACCTCAAGCATCTGGCCGCGCATATAGCGGGTGTAGGTGCCAGCCCCAAAGAGGGCCAACATGATCACGGGCAGAACCATGTGCTGGATGCGCTGGCCCAGGGTCGGATCATCGACCCCATAGGGGGCCATGCCGCCGCCGGGCATGAGGGGGGTGCAGTCCAAACAACCGGTCAGGTTTGACCAAGCAAAGCCGGTGGTGGGGCTGGTCGGGTTTTTCAGCCACACATTAAAGACGATGATCAGAATCAGTCCAAACCAAAAAACGGGGATAGCCTGGCCCATAAAGGCGATAAAGGTGGCGATATGGTCAAACAAAGAATACTGTTTCAGGGCCGACAGAACGCCGATAGGCAGGGCGATAACCAGGGTGGCTAGAAAGGCCACGACCATCAACTGGATGGTGTTGGGCAGCCGATCCCCGATCTCGGTCAGCACAGGGCGTTTGGTGGCGTTGCTATAGCCCCATTCCCCCCGGATGATGCCGCCCCGAGACGAGTTGCAGACGGTCAGGTTGACCGGTGACCAATAGCTGCACGTGGTATCCCGCCCGGCCATATCCGCCACTTCATCGCCGCCGCGGAAGGAGAGACCGGCAAACCAGCGGATATAGCGCACGTAGACCGGCTGATCCAACCCCAACTGCTTTTCCAGACGCGCCACATCATCGGCGGTGATGTTCGGGTTTTCCTCAAGCGCGGCCATAGGTCCCCCTGGGGCCAGGGAGATCATGCCAAAGACGATCATGGAGATAACAAGCAGCAAGGGAATTGCCTGGAGCAATCGGCGAATAAAGTAAGCGGAAATCGCACACCTCCCACCTAAAAACGTGGCTCAATCTAACTACGACTGTAGAACATTGCCTCTGGAAAACCACGAAGGCGTGGACAAACAATAAAGCTCGTGCCGGGACGCAGAAACTGCGCCCCGGCACGAGGGAAGAACAGACGTTAGTTGGTCACGTCCCACTCGGCAGCGTTCCAGCCTTGGCAATTCCAGGTATTCACCTCATAGCCGACCAGACGGGTACGGCTCATGTGGATCTCGGCCCGGTCATACAGATAGATGTGGGGCAGTTCGGCGTCGATCTGCTCACAGGCAATCTGGTAGGCAGCCTTGCGGGCCGTGGCGTCGGGATTGGCACCGGCCTCCACGATGGCGGCATCGGCTGTGGCGTTGACCCAACGGCTGTAGTTGAAGCCGTTACCGCCGTTGGCCTCAACGGGAATCTTGGACGAGCTGAAGTAGCCGTCCATCTGGCTCTGAGGATCCACGCCGTCGCTGGTGGTGTACATGAGGATGTCGTACTGGCCATGCTTGCGGAAAGCACCGCTGGACCAACTACCGAAGAGTTCGGCGCTGGGCACATTCTCGATATAGAAGTCGACGCCAATCTCGGCCATCATTTCCGCAACCAATTGCTGGGACTCTTCCCGCAGTTGGTTGCCGCTGGTGGTCTGATACTTCAGACGCATGGGCGTGCCCTCTTCGGCATACAGACAGTCATGGCACTCGCGCACGCCATCACCGTCCTGATCCGTGAAGCCGGCCTCGTCCAACAGGGCCATGGCCTTTTCGGGGCTGTACTCGGCGGGAGCAATATCGCACTTGGCCCAGCCCAGGCTCAGTTCGCTGACACCCACGGTGGTTGCGCCATACAGCAGCTCATCCACAATGAACTGCTTGTCGATACCGTACTGAATGGCCTGACGCACCCGCAGGTCGCCCAAAATCGGATGGGGGTTATTGATGGGATCGTCCGGGGCATCCAGCGCCGGGTCGGCCAGATTCAAGACCAGTCGTTCGGTGCCTGCGCCAGAGGTGGCGTTGACATTGACATTGGGATTGCTGGCGAACTCAGGCACGTCGGCCTCGAGCAGATTCCACAAGAAGTCGATCTCACCCGATGTCAGCAGGGCCTTACCTACTTCGACACTGGCGATCAAGCGAATGACAACCTTGTCCAGATAGGGTTTTTCGGGATAGTCGCGGTAATTGGGGTTTTTGACCAAGATAATCTGGTCGCCGGTCACCCATTCCTGGACCATGAAGGGGCCTGTACCAATCGGGTTGCGATTGTAGTCCCATTCCTGCATGGCGGCCAGTTCGCCCGTGGCGTGGCGGGGCATGATGTCACTGAAGAGAGTCAAGAACGGGGCGAAGAATTCGGAGTAGGTGACGACCACGGTCAGATCATCCGGGCATTCGACAGACGCGATCTTGTCAAAGCCGGTGGTGTTGACAGCGCCGCTGTCCGGGCTAACGGCGGCCTCATAGGTGAAGAGGACATCGTCACAGGTGAAGGGTGCGCCATCGCTCCACAGCACGCCCTCTACCAGATTATAGGTGACTTGCATACCGTCTGCGGAAACCTGGCCGTTGGCCGTGGTCGGCACTTCCTTGGCCAGGGCCGGGATAAAGCTGCCAGAAGGATCCACATTCAGCAGGCCTTCCATGATGAAAACACCCACATCGTAGGCAGCCGTCTGGGTTTGGATGAGGGGATTCAACAATTCCGGCTCCTGGGAAAGGCCGAAGATGATGACCTTTTCGGCGGGGGCGGAGGCAGCGGGGGCCTCCACAGCAGCGGGAGCCTCGACAGCGGCAGGAGCGTCTGCGGCCGGGGCAGCAGGTGTGGCTGCGGGTGTTGCACAGGCCCCGAGCAACAGGGCTGTCAACAGAAGCAGTACCATCAATACATAATGCTTGCGAACTCGAAGATTCATCTTTCCTCCTTGGAATGGTGAGTTAAAACGTGGACAGTCAAAACTGATGTAAAAAAACAGGATGGGGCCGAATGGATTACGAACAGAGTGGGTTGCTGACGAGTAATTATGATACGCGAAGAGACGGGTTCAGGCCGGGTGAAAGCGATCAACACGATTCAATCGCCCGACGGTTGGACAACCGACAAAGAGTCTATACTAGGTTTTCGATTTGCTAGGGGTTGAGATGGGATGACGACAGGTGCCTGACTATCGGAGGGGGTACGACGGCTACATGATAATAGCAGATGGCCGGACTGTCAACCTGGGATCTTGATTGGCGGCAGTTGACCGTTTCGCCACCAAAACAGGACATCAGCGTTCACGAATTGCTGGCCGAACCCGCCCTGCTCTGACAAAGCAACGGGGATCTGCTATACTGAGGCCTGTTTTGTGGCTGCGGAGAATCGGCCGCATGCCCAATGAACCCCGGTTTATTTGCCCGAAGGAGGGCACATGGCGCGCTCGTTCAATGATCCATACGGCCCCTTGCGCATGACTTTGCGGCTACAAGGGGTGATGGTAGGCTTTGCCCTAGGTGCGCTGTTGCTCACCATCCCGGATCGGTCTATGGGCATGTGGGGGCTGGTGATCGAGCAGACCAGTTGGCCCGCCCGCATGGCCGGGGCCGCCTTGGTGGGCATGGGGATCAACAACCTGGCCCTGGCTGGGGAAGAGACCATGCGCCTCGGCCCCATCGCCGCAGCCATGACGGCCAGCGGATTGCTGGTGGGCGTCTTTTTCTTTTCCTATCTTCAAGGCGATTTGAATGACCTGACCCGATTGGGACAGATCGTCCTGATCACGGCGTTTGTGCTCTGTTTGTCCACAGCTTTGCTGCCCATTCGCTATTTTCGGCAGGATCTCATTTACTGACAGCCACGACTGGGACCACGAATTTTACGAATGGCACGAATAAGGCCAAAAAAGAGATTCGGGCCATTCGTAAAATTCGTGGTTCCCAAAGCAAAGTCAACCACAAGATCTGAAACCTTCTCTAACCTGGGTGCATCCAAATGACAGAACTCCTGCCCATTGACCTGCATATCTATGACGAAGAAGAGGCCCTGTTGGCGGGTCTGCGCAGCCATGACAAGTACGCCTGCGCCTGTATGCTCAAGCGCTACGCCGGCCAGGTCTATGCCCTGGGCCTGCGCATGATGAGCGACGAAGACGAGGCCGAAGAGGTGATGCAGGAAACCTTTATCAGCGCCTGCAAGAATATCGACCGCTTCCAGGGGCGCAGCAAGTTGGGCACATGGCTCTATCGCATCGCCACCAACGCCGCCCTCATGCGCTTGCGGCGCAAAAAGTACACGGTTCCCCTGGACAGTGTGATGAACGATGGGGCCTTTCCCCTGCCCGAAACCATTGTCTCCTGGCGCAATGGGCTGGAAGAGTTGGCCATGCAGGGGGATCTGCACGATGCGTTGGAAAACGGGTTGACGGCACTTTCGGAGAATCTGCGGGTCACCTTCGTGCTGCGGGATATTCAGGGGCTGAGTACGGCCGAAACCGCCGAAACTCTGAATATCTCCGAATCTGCTGTGAAGGTGCGTTTGCACCGGGCCCGCCTACAACTACGAGAGATTTTGAGCCAGAATCCAGATATTTCTCTGGAAGAATATGGAATTCAGTCATGACCCAACCCAACCCTGCGCCCACAGGCGACGCCCACACCCACAACCCAGACGATCCGTGCGGTCATCTGCACGAGCTGTCCGAGTTCATCGACGGCGAATTGGCCCCGGATCTGTGCGCCGAATTGGAGCAGCACATGGCGGGCTGCGAAAACTGCCGGGTGGTGGTGGACACCCTGCGCCGCACGGTCTCCCTCTATCGCACCCTGCCCGCGGACCCGGATCTGCCCCCGGATGTGGAAGAGCGGCTGTGGCGCAGTTTTGACATGGGCGAGTTGTTGCCCCTGGCTCGGGAAAAGTAGAAGTAATGCACAATGCACAATGCACAATGGGGTGCATTGAAAATAGAGAGGGTGATGTCGCACAAGAGCGATGTCACCTTCTTTTTTTGTTTACTCCTCGCGTTTGTGTGCTAAAATCTTGTCCACACCCATTGATGCAATTCATACAAAGGAAGACCCTTATGAGCTTTCTCCGCAATCTTTTTGGCACAAAACTAGATGGTCCGGCCCTTGCCCACTCTCGGCAACCCCAGGACTATGCCCAAATCCACCTGCTGGCCCGCTTGGCCGACGGGGGCGCGTTGCCCGATGATCGGGAGCAATTTGCATGGGCCAAGGTGCTGCCCCGCACCTATGAGCAGCAGGTCAGCGCAATGCAAAAACAGGGCTGGCTGACCCCGGAGGGGATGACCGTGCGCTTGACCCCAGAGGGCGAAAAGGTGGTGCAGATCTATCGCACCCGCCAGGCCGAGGACCGGACCGTGGCCATGCAGAAGGTGCGCCAGGCCCTGGCCGAGCGGGACACCAGCACGGCCCTGGGCATCCGCCGGGAATATGAGGCGACCTTCCCGCCCCTGGGCAAGGCGGACTGGACCGGCCCGGAATCCCAGCTCAGCCACAGTGCGCTGACCCGGCGCATTCTCTTTATGGATCATTGGCTGTTGGACGGCATCCCGGCGGATGTGGTGGCGTGGCTGAAGATGTATGCGGCGGAACAGCATATGTGGGGGGCCTATTGGCGACTGCCCGCGGATCAGGTGCCGGCCAATGTGCAGGCGGCCCTGGCCAAGCCGGGCCTGGACGGGGTAGAAGCGACCTACTGGAAGGCCTATCAAATGGCCCTTCAGGTGGACAATCAGGAGACGTGGCAGCGCTGCAAGGGCGGGGACCATGTGCGCCGTCTGGCCGTGGTGGGGCCGGACGATGAGTACACCTGCGACGAATGCCGCACCATTTTGAACCAGCAAACCTTGGTGGCCCGGGCCCCCGAACTGCCCCACCGGACGTGCACCTCCAGCCGGGGCTGCCGATGTCGGTACGAGCCGGTGTTGGAGATGTACGACTATTTGGACGAGTGAGGCGAGGTTCACGAAACAAAAAAGGGGATGCGGCCAAGGCCGCATCCCCTTTTTTGTTTCGTGTTCATTTACTCCGTGGCCGCGGGCATGACCCGTTGGCTTGCGTCCAGGGGCGAGAGCAGGGTGTTGGCCCGGCTGCGGTCGATCCACCAGAGACGGTTGTCCGTGGCGCTGCCGCCGGTGCCGGGGGGTGTGCCGTCGTTGGGTGACGATTGGCTGCCCTTGCCACTCTGCACGGCCAGGCCGAAGGTGGGGGCGAGACGCAGGTCGTCCAGTCGCCCGGCGTAGGAGCGGTCGGACAGGCGGAAGGTTTCGCCGCCCAGGGAGGTGCTGACCACCAGCAGGCCGTCGGCGCTGTCCACGGCCAGGGCCTGGGCGTTGCGCAGGGTGAGGCTGAGGTTCGGCTCGATGCGGTCGATGATGCGGCCATCCCGGCCATCCATCACCGCCACCTGGCCGTAGTGGGGGGCCAGGAGATAGAGCACATAGAGCAGGTCCGTGGCCGAGTCGTAGGCCAGGTTTTGGGGCAGACCCAGGCCGTCCAGCTCGGTCTGCCAGAGGATGGTGCCATCCCCGGCCACGGCGGCCACTTGGTTGGCCCCAGGCAGGGCGGCGAAGACTCGATCCTGGGCTGCGGCCAGGGTGAAGGGGGGCGTGCCCATCTCCACCCGCAGGCGGATGGCCCCAGTTTTGGGATCGGCCAGGACGAGGCGGTCGGCCCCGGTTTCGGCGATCCAGAGGCCGCTGGGGTTCAAGGCCAAGCCGCTGGGTCGGTTGAGTTCTGTGATGCGTGCCTGGGTCTGTCCCGTGGCGGGATCGAGTAGGGCCACCCAGCCCGTTGACCCGATCTTTTGGGTCGCAGATTGCAGATCTTGACTCAAGGAGGATGTGCTTTTCTCCTGCCAAGCACCCCAATCACTCAGGAAGAGGGTTTGATCGCCGGCCAAAAGCTGTTGGGGGGCCGGGCCGCCCTCGGTCTGGCCGATCAGCGCGCCCTGGGCGTTGCGGATCTGCACGGTGCCGGGACCGGCGGCGAAGACGCGTCCGCTGCTGTCCACGGCCATGCTGGTCAGGGGTTGAACTGATTCAGCGGCCAGGGCTGGCGGGGGGGTGGCGGTGGCCGGCGCGGTTTGCAAGAGCGCGATGGGGGTGCGGGTGATGGCCGCCGGGGCGATCTCGGCGCTGGCGGTGCGGACGGCTGCCCCGCCCTTGACGGCCTGGGGCAGATAGACCCGATAGGCCATGAAGGGGAACTGCTCGGCGATCAGGGTGTAGTAGCTCTTGCAGTTGGCGTAGCTGCTGGCATTGGCAATCCGCAGCAGATAGCGCCCCCCTTCCGGCGGCGAGACAAACTCCATGAGGTTGCTATAGGTATTTTGGATCAGGGTCACGCCGTCGGTGCCGAAGAGATCCATGCGGGTGGTCAGGTTCAGATCGTCCTTTTTCAGACGGAAGTAGTATTGGTAGCCCTGGCTGGTGGCGGGGATGTCGATGGTGAACCAATCTGTGTCCCCCGGCGTGTGCAGGGTGCGGTATTGGCCGCTCTCGCCCATGAGGGTGACTGGCGCGTTGGCGGGCACGTCGTCGGGTTCGTTGGCATCCGCGGCGGGCAGACAGTAGGGGGTGGGGGTGGCCACGGGGCCGTCGTCGTAGATCACGGAGACCGTGTCATCCCCGGCGTTGCTGACCAGGATCAGGTTGCTGGCCCGGTCCACCACGGCGGATTCACCCGCCCCCTGGCCCAGGGGCAGCCAGCCCATGTAGCCATAGTCCGGGGCGGCGTAGACGTGGGCTCGGCTTTCTTGGGAGCAGATCACAAAGAGGTGGCCGGTGTTGGCGTTGGCCGCCACATTCCACGGCGCACAGTCCAGGGTGATGTCGCCGATCTTGGCGGCCAGACCGGACCGGTCCAGTTGGAAGACGCTGACCGAGCGGCCATCGATGTTGGCCACATAGACCCGGCGCAGGGCTTCGTCAAAGGTGATGCCATAGGAGCCGGTCCCCGTGGGCAGACGCTGGGCCTCGGTGCCGTCCCAGTTCATCACCCGCAAGGTGGCGTCCCCGTGGTTGGAGACATAGAGTTTCTCGCTGACCGGATCAAAGACGCTGAAGCTGGGCTGGGCGCTGCCGGGGATGTCCAACTTCCCGATCCCGGCCCCGTCCTCGTCCCGCACCTTGACCACGGAGAGGCTGTTGCCGCCAAAGTTGGCCACATAGGCCAGATCCAGGTCGCTGTGCAGGGTCACGCCGTCGGGCTGTCCGCCGGTGGGGATGCGCCAGATGGGCGCAGAAGAGCGCCCCGCCGCTGATCGTGTCGTCGGCGCTGGAGACGGCCACCAGTTCGTTGGTGTCCCGCATGGCCACATAGAGGCGCTGGCGCAGGGGATCCACGGCCAGGCCGTTGGCCCCGGCGGCATCGCCCAGGCTGACCGTGCCTTCGGTTCGGAAGGTGTCCAGGTTGATGATGGTGACATTGTCACCCGCATGGTTGGCCACATAGGCTCGGCGACGGCTGCTGTCGATGGCGATGCCGTGGGGCTGATCCCCAACGGCCAGGACGCCAACGACCGTGATGTTGGCGGCGGCGGAGGGGGTGGCCGTGGGCGTCACCGTGGGGGTGGGGGTGTTGACCGTGGGGACCGTGGCCGTGGGGGAGGGGGTGGCCGTGGCGGTCGGTTGAGGCGTGGGAGATCCCACATTGGGCACAGGGGTGGGCGAGGCCACCGGCCCAGCGTCGGACAACACGGTGATCGTGTCATCCTGGCTGTTGGCGATAAAGATCAGGTTGTTGGCCCGGTCCACCACAATGCTCTCCCCGGCACCCCGGCCCGTGGGCAGCCAGCCCAGGTAGGCATAGCTGGGGGAAGCATAGGCGTGGACCCGGTTCTCGTCCGGGCAGAGCACGAAGAGATGGCCGGTGTTGGCGTTGATCCCCACGTTCTGGGGCTGGCAATTCAGCCGCACATCCCCCAAATTGGTGAGCAAGCCATCGTCCCCCACCAAGATCACGCTGACCGCGCTGCTCATGGGGTTGGCCACATAGAGGCGACGCTGGGCTTCGTCAAAGGCCAGCCCATAGGGGGCTTGGCCGGTGACCAGGGTCTGCACGGGGATGCCGTCGATGTCGTAGACCGTCACCCCGTTGTCCAGCCGGTTGGTCACATAGAAGAGGTTGGAAACGGGATCAAAGAGCAGGAAGTTGGGCTGGGTGCCGGCGGGCAGATTCACATTGCCCCCGGTGTCGGGCATGAGGGCGTTGAGGCTGTTGTCCCCACTGTTGGTGACAAAGAGCCGGGAGAGGGTGCTGTCCAGGGCGATGGCCTTGGGCTGGCTGCCCACAGGGGTCTGCCACTGGGCCACAGGGTTGGCACCCAGGTCCAGGGTGGTGAGGTTGTTGCTGAAAGCGGCCCGCCACATAGAGCCAATTGCGGGCCGCGTCCACCGCCAGGCCGTCCGGCCCAGAGGCGTTGGCCAGGCTATAGGTGGTGACATGGGCCAGGGTGTCCGCGTTCAGCACGGTGATGTTGTCGCCCTCCGAATTGGCCACATAGACCCGGCGGCGGCCACTGTCCACGGCGATGCCCTGGGGGGCCTGGCCCACGGTGACCAAGCCCTGCACATCGATCTTCACAAAGGGGGTGGGGGTGTTGCTAGGCGTCGGCGTCACCGTTGGGGTGTGGGTGGCCGTGGGCGTCAACGTGGGGGTGTGGGTCGCCGTTTGTGTGTGGGTCGGCGTCACCGTGGGCGTGTGCGTCGGTGTATTGGTGGGCGTTTGCGTCGGCGTGTTTGTCGGGGACGCCGTGGCCGTGGCGGTCCACGTGGGCGTGTGGGTCGGCGTTGGCGTCGGCGTCTGGGTGGCCGTGGCCGTGGCGGTGGCGGTCGGCGTCACCGTTGGTGTGTCGGTTGAGGTGGCCGACGGGATCGGTGTCGGCGTGTCGCTGGCCGTGGGGGTCACCGTGGGTGTGTGGGTCACTGTAGGCGTGTTCGTCGGCGTCGCCGTGGGGGTGGCAGTCGGCGTATTGGTGGGCGTGTTCGTTGGCGTATGGGTCGCCGTGGGGGTATTTGTCGGCGTTTGGGTCGGCGTATGGGTGGGCGTGTTCGTTGGCGTATGGGTCAACGTCGGCGTGGGGGTATTGGTCGGTGTCGGCGTGTCGGTGGCCGTGGCCGCAGGCGTGGGCGATTTGGTAAAGGTCGGCGTGGCCGTGGGGGCCGTGGCATAGACTATCACTGGGGCCACAGAGCCATTGCCGCCCACCCCGGCGTTGGCCGCGGTGGCGTTCAAATTGGCATAGTAGGTGCCACTGCTATTGGGCGCGTAGGCCTGAAAGGTGATCTCGATAATGCTGCTGGCCAGGGTATTGCCCTTGTCCAAATTCTTGACCGCGTAAAACTGGGCCCGGGGCGAGCCATAGGTAAAGCCATTGCCGTCAATAAAATTCCAGTTGGACCATGTCCCCTGGGGATCGCTCAACTGATAGGGGGCCACGGCGTCGATCTCGGCCCAACTGCGCCAATAATCCCGATAGGCCCGCCCGATATAGTCGGCCCGGTTGTCCTCGTTGATGACCGGATAGCCTTCCCAGGTATAGGTGCCGTTCCACATCTCATAGCCGGTCTCGCTGAGGAAAGTCTTGACCCCAGGGCGTCCCCAGGCCGCCAGCCAGCCCAACTGCTCGATGTACGAATCTACCACCAACTGGGGATAGACCGCGGTGTTGCGATGCACATTGTACTCCGGCGGATGGTTGGCCGGGTACGGATGCGCCCCCCATAGGTCAAAGGACCACAGACTGCCCGGCGCGCCGCTGATCATCTGATAGACAAAGTTGCTGATTGAGAGATGGCCACCAGGGCTGAGGGGTGCGCTGACCAAAACGATGCGGGGATCGTTGAGGGTGCGAATGGCCGCGGCCACGTCTTCCTGGAATTGGCCAAACTCCTTGGCATTGACCGCCCCGCCCCACTCAAAGTTCAGGTTAGGCTCGTTCCAAATTTGCACATAGAGCTTGAAGCCGTCCCGCCGGGGCAGGTTTTGCACCACCCATTTGAAGCGCTCGGCGATGCTGGAATAGTTGCCGGGACCGTCAGCATAGGGCTTCTCCCAAATGTCCCCCACCCGGCCCCCTTGCAAGCGGACCACGGGTTGCAGACCTCGGTCATAGGCCCCGTTGACAAAGTCGATCCAGCATGGCTCCGCGGTGGTGGTGCTCAGATCGATGCCGGACATGAGCTGCTTCACATAGCCGTGCCAGCCCAGCATCTCCTTGGAGCGGTCCAATTGCCAGTTGATATAGGTCTGGTCGCAGCGCTCTTGCACAAAGGTGTTGATGCCGAAGAGGGTATCCTGGCGGCGGGTGGGAAAGCTCCACGACCCATAGGTGAGGGTCTTGCCGCTGATGGCCGGGTTGGCCGTACTCGTCTTGACATGGTTGATGCGCACAGTGCTGGTGCCGTTGCGATAGGTGAAGCCGCTGGGCAGGGTGAAGTTGACCCGAAAGCTGCTCCCGGTCACATCCCCGGCGTTGCTGGCCGTGACGTTATAGGTGACCACGCTGCCGCCGCTGGTGCTGGCCGGGCTGACGCTGGCGCTGGCATTCAGCAGGGGATAGGGCACGCCATCCACGCCGGTGATGGTGAGGGGGGCGTCCTGGGTCAAGGGGATTTGGGGCTGCATGGCCGCGGCAGCAGCCACCTCTGCGACCGAGGGCAGGGGGACCGCGGGCGCGGGGGCCTGGGCAGCGGCGGGCAGGGGCCAGGCCAACGTAAGCAACCAGATCCAGATCACGGCGCGACGCAGTCGGCTCAAGGCCGGTTGACCCCTATTTAGGTGAGTTTGTGTTTGACGATTCATGATGCACCATCCATTTTTAAGCAGCTATGGAGTTATGTCATCCGCCCTGGGCCGAAAGCCCCATCCCTTTCAGGGGGGGGCGGCTGCCGCGGAAACTCCTGATTTCTATCGAATCTTGCTATAGCCCCCAACCCTGGGGGAACTGTCCACAGCCTCCCCCAGAATTGCCGGGGGCCGAGGGCGGTGAACGATCACCATGAGTATAGCACAAAAGCCCCGCCAACTTCCTGACCATTTGCCCAGACTTTTCCTCGCCAGGTGGACAGGTTCGTCAAAAGGGAGCCGTTCCCCCAAAATTGGGGGCTAGGGGGCGGGGAGTGGACAGGTCCGTCAAAAGACAACCGGAAGCGACTTGTGGGTCGCTTCCGGCTGGAGGCCATGTACGGGGGTCTTCATCGTGCGCCCATCAACCCGTTTTATTGGCGGGTCGATGGGCGCACACTGGATCAATAGTTGTCGATGATCTTCTGGACGGTGTCAGGGTTGACCGTGTTGCGGGCGTCACGCATCCCCACGAAGACCACCTGGGTGGCCGGGTTGACCACGGCGGTGAAGGGATCCACCCCCGTGCCCACGGTTGCCAGCACCTGGCCGTTGGCGTTCATCACCGTCACGGTGTTGTCCGCCGAGTTGGTGTTGAACACGTGGCCTGTGACCAGGTTCACCACCAAGCCAGTGCCGCCTACGTTCGCATCCCTGGCACCGCCACCTCGACCCACAGGGTCGTGGCCAGCAAGCCCCAACTGCCGTCGCTGCGTTCGTAGTAGGTATCCACGAACCAGTCGGTGTTGATGACATAGACCGAGTAGAGGCGCTTGTTGTTGGGGTTGTAGGCCAACTCGAAGGGCACTCGGCGGTCGCTGTTGGTGAAGTTCCAGCCGTCATTCTTCCACTGGCCAAACTCTGTGCGATAGATGACACGGGTGTTGCCGGCATCACGGTTGCTAACGAAGATGCGGTTGTTCACCACATCCACGGCAATACCGTAGGTACCTTGGCCCGTAGCACCGATGATCTGGGTCAGGGTCAACCCTTGGATCAGGGCCACACCGTTGCTGCCGTGGAGGACCACAGCCACCGTGTTCAGGCTGGGCAGCAGTTCCATCAAGGCCGGTTTGGTCTCGCCCGGATTGCCCAGGCGGATCTTGGTGACCAGGGCCAGGGTGTCGGCGTTGTAGACCCACACATCCGCGCTGGCGAAGTTGCCCACGTAGACCAGGTTGGTGGCTTCGTTCACCACCACGCCCCAAGGCTCGTCACCCGTAAGAGCCGTGTTCATCACCTGCATGGTCTGGGGATTGACCTTGAGCAGACGATCATTGTCTCGGCTGACCACGTAGAGCAGGTTCTTGGAGACGCTCACCGCCATGCTCTTGGGGTGGATCAGGTCGGGCAAGGCACAGCCCGGCGCATCACAGGGGATGCCGGTGGGGCCGCCGCCGCCATCCGGCGTCGGGGTGGGCGACGGGACGGGGCTGGGGGTCGGTGTCGGCGCAGCCGGGGGCTGAGAAGACAGGAAGGGCATATAGAGCCGGAAGCCCCGAGGCTGAATCGGTGCCACCGTGGGATCACCCGTGCCGCCGCCCAGACCGTCATCGTCCGTCGGTTCGTCGGGCAATTCCACGCTGGAGACCACACCCTGGTTCACGATCTGGGTCACCCCGTCGGGCAAGGGATTGTGGATCCGCGTGCGCAGAACGATGGTGACGCTTTCGGTGGGCAACAGGGTGCCCACGGCCACCTGGACGCTGGTGTTTCCGGCACTGTTGCCCAAAACCACCGTGCCCCGATTTGTGGTGACCGACCCGACCACCAAGGAGGTGTTGGGATCAAGTCCATCGCTAAACCCAACATTGGTCGCCGGGGCCGTGCCGATGTTGGAGATGACAATGCGATAGAGCAGGGTGTCCCCTGGGGAGATCACGCCGTTGTTGTCATCATCCACCGCCAACTCAGAGGTCTTGATGCTTTGCATACGGGGGGCCGCCACCACCAACCCGGCGTCCAAGGTCAGGTTCACATCCCCCGACGAAAGAACGATGGTCTCCGTGCGACCGGTGGTGCGATCCACGTTGCTGTCGGCTGCACGGCTGGTGCCGGCATATTGAAGGGTAAAGATATAGTCCGGCAGCAGTTGAGCTTGCACATAGTAGCTGCCCGGCGTCAGGCCGGTGAAGAGGTAGACCCCGCCGGCGCTGGTGGTCTTGGTCATCACCTGGGTGCCGTCGCCCTTGAAGAGCGTGATCGTCACCCCGTTGATGCCAGCTTCGTTGTTGTTCTGAATACCGTCCTGGTTGGTGTCCAACCAGGCGCGGTCGCCCAGGCTGGCCAGACGATAGAGACCCGCATCGATGGTACGGTTCTCCTCGCCGGAGACCAGGGTGACCATTTCGCTCTTGCCGTCCGCAGGGTTGACATTGCTGTCCACCGCCCGATCCGAGCCGGCTGTGCGCAAGGTGAAGAGATAGGATTGGGGCGGTGTGACCTGGACCTGATAGCTGCCGGGGGTCAAGTTGTCGAAGAGATAGCTGCCATCCGGTTGGGTGGTGGCCGAAGTCACCAATCCGCCAGTGCTGTTGTAGAGAAGCACGGTCACGCCGCCCAGCCCCGCTTCGCCGGTGTCCTGGATGCCGTTGCCGTTGCGATCTTCCCACACGCGGTCGCCCAGAGAGGCGGGCATGTATAGCCCAGCATCCCAGGTGCGGTCGGTCTCGCCGGAAGTCAGATTGGTGACCACCATGCGACCGGTATTGACATTCACATCGCTATCCTTGGCCGGATCGCCGCCCTGATTCTGCGGGCTGAAGCGATACCCAGCGGGCAGGGTGACACCCACGGAATAGTCACCGGGGATCAGGCCGCTGAAGAGATAGCTGCCGTTGGCCGGGGTGGTCTGGGTCATCACCACGGTATTGTTTTGATAGAGGGTGACCAGCGCGCCAGCCACACCGCTCGTCTCGCTGGCATCCTGAATGCCGTTGGCATTGCTGTCCAGCCAGACCCGATCACCGATGGTGGCCAGGCCGAAGACCTGCACCGTCACCGTGTCCGTGTCGTTGACCGGGTTGCCCAGGCTGTCGTTGCCCGTGGCCGTGGCGGTGTTTGTCGTCGTGGCGGTCAACGGCGTGGCGCAGATGTAGCGCCACACCTCGGTCAGGTCCAGCTTGCTGTCGTTATTCGTGTCCCCATTGACAAAGGTGACAGGGCTACACTTGTCGTCGGTCACCGTGACGCCGGACAAGGCATCGTCCCCGCTGTTGGTGACGTCGTAGGTGTAGGTGACCACCGTCCCCGAAGCCACTGCGGTGACCGTCGTCTGTTTGTCGATGGTGATGCCGGGATTGATCACATTCACCTGGGCCGTGTCCGTGTCGGTCACATCGCCGTCGGACTCGTCCTTGGCGTTGACCGTCACCGTGTTCAGGGTGTCAACGGTCAGGGTGGTGGTACAGCGATAGGCCCACACCTCGGTGACTTCCATCTGCTGATTGTTGTTGGTATCACCGCTCACAAAGGTGACCGGGCTGCACTTGTCGTCCGAGATGGTGACCGTGTTCAGGGTGCTGTTGCCCGTGTTGCGGACGGTGTAGCTGTAGGTCACCACATTGCCGCTATAGATGGTGGTGGGGGTGGCGCTCTTAACCACCTCGATACCGGGATTGATCACCCGCACTGTGGCCGTGTCCTGGGCCGTGACCGGGTTGATCCCCGACAGGGGTACCCCGGCCGGATCGCTGGGCTGACCAGTGACCACAGCCGTGTTCAAGGTGGTCTGGCTGATGGTCGATTGACAGGTGTAGGTCCAGGTCTCGGTGGTCTCCAAGACATTGTTGGTGTTGGTGTCGCCACTCTGCCGGGTGAGAGGGGTGCACTTGTCGTCGGTCAGGTTCAAGCTGGCCAGAGGCACGTCGCCCGTATTCTTCACCACGTAGGTGTAGACCACAGCGGTACCGGGGCGGACCACGCTCTTGTTCACGCTCTTGACGATGGAGATGCCGGGCTTGACCACGGTGACGTTGGCCGTGGCCGTGTTCTGCACCGTGCCGCCCAAGCTGTCCACACCCGCCGCAGTGACCGTGTTCAGGGTGGTCTGGGTCAGGGCTGTGGTACAGCTATAGGTCCACTTCTCGCCGGGGTCCAGCTTGCCCACATTGGCCACATCCCCAGGGTTGGGGGTGGCGGCAGTGAGGGGCGCACACTTGTTGTCGCTCACCGTCACACTGCTCAAGGGGTCGTTGCCCGGATTGGTGACCAGGTAGCTATAGATCACCTGGGTGCCGCTGACGATCACGGTCTTGTTCACGCTCTTCACCACGTTGATCGCCGGGCTGATCACCCGCACGGTGGCAGAGGACTGGTCGGTCTGGGGATTGTCCAGGGGGTCCAAGCCCGTGACCGTCGCCACATTCACCGTGGTCTGGGTCAAGGGTTTGGCGCAGGAATAGAGCCAAATCTCGCCGCTGTCCAGGAAGTTGTCGTTGTTGGTATCACCGGAAAGTCGAGCAGAGATCGGGCTGCACTTGTCATCGGTGACGACCACATCGTGCAGGGGATCCACGCCCGTGTTGGAGACCTGGAAGGTGTAGGTGACCAGGGTGCCGCTGTAGACCAAGGAAGCACTGGCGCTCTTCTGGATCCGGATACCGGCGGTGATCACGTCCACAAAGATCTCGTCCGTGTCGGTGACGGGGTTGCCCAGGCTGTCCGTGCCCTGGGTGGAGGCGATATTGGTGGTGTCCTGGGTGAGAACGGCAGTACAGGTGTAGCGCCAGGTCTCGCCAGGCTCAAGGATATTGTTGCCATTGGCCGGGGCCACCGGGGTCGGCCCGGAAAGAGGCGTACATTTATTGTCCGTGGTCGTCACGCTGGTCAAGGGATCGTCGCCGATGTTGGAGACATCCAGTGTATAGGTGACCGAGTCGCCCTGGTTCACCACACTGGCGCTGGCGCTCTTGACAATGCGGATGGCCGGATTGATCACATTGGCCGTGGCCGAGTCCTGGTCACTGACCGGGTTGACCCCAGGGATGGCGACGCCGCTGCTGTCCACCGGCTGACCGGTGACTGTGGCTGTGTTGACCGTATCCTGGGCCAGGGTGCGGCTACAGGTATAGGTCCAGATCTCGCCGACTTCCAGCCGGTTGTTACTGTTAGCATCCCCGCCCGTGCGGGTCAGGGGTGAACATTTGTCGTCTGCGACAGTCACGGTGCCCAGCGTGACATTGCCAGTGTTGGACACCCGGAAAGTATAGGTCACTGTGCCGTTGGCATAGACCGTGGATGGGGTCACCGTCTTGACAATGTCGATGGCCGGGGCAATCACCGTCACGGTGACCGTATCCGTGTCTTGGACCCGTCCGATGCCGGGCAGGGGAACCCCCGCCGGGTTGGCCGGTTGGCCCGAAGCCGTCACGATATTGGTCGTGGTCACGCTCAGGGGCTGCGAACAGGTGTAGGTCCAGCTCTCGGTGGTTTCCAACACGTTGTTGGTGTTGGCGTCCCCGCTCTGATAGACCACGCTGGCACACTTGTTGTCGCTCACCGTCACCGAGGAGAGGGGCACATTGCCCGGATTGGTGACGACGAAGGTGTAGGCCACAACCTGGTTGGCCAGGATCACCGTGGGGTTGGCCGTCTTCACCACATTGATGCGAGGTGTGACCACCGTCACCACAGCCTTGGCCGTGGCGCTGACCGGGTTGGCGGCCAGATCCGTGCCCGCCGCCGTGACGGTGTTGGTCGTGGTTTGGGTCAAAGTGGTCGAACAGCGGTAGAGCCAGCTTTCGCTGATATCCAATCGATTGTCTGTGTTGGTATCACCCGAAATGCGGGCGGAAACCGGGCTGCACTTGTCGTCGGTGACGGTCACATTCTGCACCGGCAGACCGCCGCCGTTGGTGATCACATAGGTATAGGTCACCAGTTGGCCGCTGACAATGGTGGTGGGATTGGCCGTCTTGACCACGTTGATGGCCCCCGGCACGTAGAAACCGGCGTCCCACGTGAGGTCGTTCTGGCCGGAGATCAGGGTGATGAGATCCCGTGCGCCCGGTGGTGGGGCTGGCGTCGCTGTCCACAGCGTCGTCGCTGAGTTGATTTTGCAGGGTAGGTCGATAGCCGACCGGCTGCACAAATTTGACGTCGTACTGGCCGGGGGTCAGTCCGGTGAAGCTGTAGATCCCGGACTCGTTGGTGGTCTTGGTGTCGATCTTGACGTTGGCGCTGTTGTACAGTTCCACGGTCACGCCAGGGATATTCGGTTCGCCGCTGTCCTGAATGCCGTTGGCGTTCAGATCCTGCCACACCCGGTCGCCCAGGCTGGCCGGGCGGAAGAGACCCGCATCCTGGGTGATGTCCGACTGACCTGTGGGCAGGGTAAAAATGGCCGTGCGGCCCAAAGCCGGGTCAAAGTCGCTGTCCTTGGTGTCATCGCCCACATTGGGGAGGGTGAAGCTATAGCCGCCTGGCGCATCAAAGACCAGATAGTAGTCTCCGCCCACCAGATTGCTGAAGCGATAGAGACCACCGACAGTGGTCGTGGAGTCCAGTTCCACTCCGGCCCCGCTAAAGAGACGGACGGTCACATTGTCGATACCCGGCTCTCCGGGGTCTTGAATGCCGTTAGCATTCAGATCTTCCCAGACCTTGTCCCCGATGCCGGCATTGTTGAAAATACCCGCATCCCATTTCAACTGCACATCGCCGGCTTGCAGGGTGAAGACGGCCGTCTCGCTGGTGCCAGGGTTGACATCGCTATCCTTGGCATCGTCAGTACCCTGATCTTGGGGGCTGAACTGGAAACCGTTGGGCAACGTCACTTTGACCTTGTATTGCCCGGCAGTTAAGTTGTCAAAGCGATAGAGGCCGCTGCTATTGGTCGTCGTGATCCCTTGGGAGACGCCGGCCCCGTTGAAGAGTTGCACCGTCACCCCAGAGACGCCGAGCTCGCCCGTGTCCTGAATGCCGTTGCTGTTTACATCGTTCCACACCCGATCACCCACCGAGGCAAAGAGGGCCACCACGGCGTCATCGGTGGCGCTGACCTCTGTACCCAACTGAAAATTCACCGAGGGGGTGCCCACAATAGTGGCGATGTTGGTATGATTGGCAGAGATGGGGCGATTGGCCGCCGTACAGGTGCCGGTGGCACCGGCGATCAGCTTGTCCACCGTACAGACCTGGAAGTCATCCGCCGTGTTTGTCGGGGTGCCGTTGTCGTCAGTGATCTCAACGTTGATCAGTTCGGTCAGCCCGGTGTTGGTATAGGCATAGGTAAAGGTGACATTTGCACCGGCCTGGGGAATATAATGTATCCCGCCATTCGGGGCGGAACCCGCCCGCTTGACCAGGGCGATCCCCGTGGGCGCGTAGCCGAAGTCGATGACATCCGTGCCGTCCGCATCCACAAAGGGCACGATCATGGGTTCTTCACCCTTGAGCGGGCCACTGGTCAGCATATAGTTGTGCAACGGCCCGCCAGGGTCAAAGTTGGAATCCATCACTTCCACCCAATAGGTCTGGCCGCGGTTGACGTTGAACTGGTAGAAGCCCGCTTGCTTCGTCCCGGACCCGTCTGCGGTCACCGTGGTGGAAAGATAGGTGTCTTTGGCAGGATCGAAGACAAAGTCGTTGTCGTCTTCCCATAGACGCAAGAAAACACCGGCAATGCCCGGCTCCCCGGTTAGCGCCTCAAGACCGTTCAAATTTGTATCCAGCCACACAAAATCGCCAATAACGGCCTCGCCGACGGGATCATTTGGCTGATTAGCCGCCTGAGTATTGGCCTGTACGGGGGCCTGAACAGGGGCCTTGGCTAGCTCCCCGGGCGCAGCCTGATTGGCCGCCGCCTGACCAGGGATGGACCCCATTCTCGCAGACAATACAAACACCACTAAGATCCCAAGGGTAATCATCAGCAGACGCAGGGATGGTCGGTATGCTTTTTGCATCTCAGTTCCTCCAACTAATAGTTTTTCCATTTACCTTAACCGTTTTTATTTGACGTTTCAGAACGCATCACAACCAAGGCTTTGAATAGGGGTCAGGCCCAGGTTTCGATTGAACAACGATGACGCACCTGCTCCATACAATATCATCTCTTCGATTTATTGTAGTTTACGATTGGCTGATACTTTGTCTGTAAGGTTCGATTAACCTTGCTTTGCAGAAGCACCAGTATGAGTATGCCAGAATCTACGCGCTGGGCCTATTCGTAGTTTCCCCCAAAACTGGCCCAGTTTCTCCGCAATTAAGGTAGAAAGATGGCAATATTTCGTTCCTCTGTACACCAAGACGCAGAAACAGTTAACAAATTGCTGACAATCTCGCTTCTACACGCAAAAACCCGGCCCAAATCCACATGGTGGACTGGGGCCGGGTTTTCGTTTCAAGCAAGTTGGTCAATCTATCTCCCCCTCCTCGCCTCCCCGGGGTTGGAGAATTGAGGAGGAGGGGCTTGGTCTTTCCGATGATCTTTCCGATTATCCTTCCGATCAGTAGATGTCGGCGAAGACCTGGATGCTGCCCGTGCTGCGCAGCCCCACATAGACCTTGCGTGTGATGGGGTTGATGGCGATGGTAAAGGGATCGAAGCCCGTGGACTCCGTGGCCACCACCGTGTTGGTGCTGCCGCTGATCACGCTTAGGCTGCGGGCTGCTGTGTTGACGTTGAAGACGTTATTGGTCGCCAAGTCCACTTCCAAGCCGCTGCCACCCACATTTGGATCCTTAGCTCCACCACCGCTCTGCACGGGAACAGTGGCCTGATAGACCAGGATGCCTTGGCCATTGCGCTGCCACACATCTACAGCCCAGTCATTGTTGATCACGTAGACCATGTACAGCTTCTGATTGTTCGGGTTGTACGTCACCTCAAAGGGGACCCGGCGATCGCTAAAGGAGAAGCTCTGGCCTTCGGTCAACCAGGTGCCGAACTCATTTAGATAGATCTCGTGCATACTGCCGCCATCTCGGTTGGTGACAAAGATACGCTTGTTCACCACATCCGCCGTGATGCCGTACGGGCCGACATCGCCGGATCCCACGACCTGGGTCAGACGCAGCCCCTGAATGATGCCCACGCCATTGCTGCCGCGGATCACCACTGCCACCGTATCCAGATCCGGCAGGATGGTCATCATGGCCGGGTTTCCGCCCACATGGATCTTCTTCAGCACCGCCATCGTGGTGGCGTCATAGACCCAGACATCTCCGCTGGCGTAGTTGCTGACATAGACTCGATTGGTCCGTTGATTGACCACCACGCCCCACGGCTCTGCGCCGGTCTCGGCTTCGGCCAAGACGCCCAGGTTGTTGCCGGCCACCTTCAACAGCCGGTCATTGTCTCGGCTGGCAATGTAGAGCGTATCCGTCCCCGAATTGACGGCCAAACCCTTGGGATGGTACAGATTCGGGATCCCCGTGGGCGTACCCACCGGGCCAGGTCCATCTTCCGTCGGTGTAGGCGTGGGGGTAGGGGTGGGCTGACCAGGAACGACCAGCAAGGGCATATACAAGTGATAGATAATCGGAATCACCGTCGGCGTACCCTGGGGGCCCCCGCCAGATTCGATCACAGCATCATCGGTATCACTCACATCATCCTTGCCGGGCAGATCGTTCCCGCCACTGTCCGTGGGGTTGCCCGTGGCCGTGGCCACATTGCGATACTCGCCTTGTCCGTCACGTACAACCACAAAGACGTTCTTGCTACAGTTGACCGAACTGCCTGGCGCAAGGACCGTGTTGATGGTGCAGACGGTAAAATCATCACCCGTATTGCCGGCAGTGCCGTTGTCATCGACTACCTTCACACTAGCCAGATAAGTCTGGCCAACGTTGGTGACCAAGTAGTTAAAAGTGACAAGCGCCCCCTCAGCAGGAACATCCCAGATAGTACCATCCACAGCACTGCCGGCCGTCTTCACAACCGTAATGCCTGCGCCAAGAACGGGCGTTGGCGTGGGGGTCGGTGTATTGGTTGGCGTGTTAGTCGGTGTGTTGGTTGGTGTATTGGTCGGCGTATTCGTCGGTGTGTTGGTTGGTGTGTTCGTCGGTGTATTGGTCGGCGTGTTGGTTGGTGTGTTGGTTGGTGTGTTCGTCGGTGTGTTGGTTGGTGTATTGATTGGTGTATTGGTCGGCGTGTTCGTCGGCGTATTGGTTGGTGTGTTGGTTGGTGTATTGGTCGGCGTGTTCGTCGGCGTATTGGTTGGTGTGTTGGTCGGGGTATTGGTCGGCGTATTCGTCGGCGTATTGGTTGGTGTGTTGGTCGGGGTTGGGGTTGGGGTGGGCACCGACGGGCTGATGACAGCGTCGTCCCGATCCTTTACACTGTTGCCCGGCAGGTCGTTGCGGAAGCGATCCGTCGGGTTGCCCGTGGCCTCGGCGGTGTTGGTGTGGTTTCCCGTCACGAAGTAGCTTGTGGTACAGGTGATCTCACCGTTGGGCATAAGCGGGCCCGATAGCGCCGGACAACCCGCAGAGGTGATGGTGATATCATCCCCAGGGATACCGGGGGTGCCTTTGTCATCCACAATCACCATGTCAGAAAGGTAGGTCTCGCCCGTATTGCGCACCAAGTAGGTAAACTGCACAGATTGGCCAGCCGGCGGGATCACCAAGGTGGTGCCGTCCGGCGCATTGGCTGCGGTCTTGATCAATTGGATGCCCGGTTTGGCATAACCAAAATCGGCATTGTTAAAGAAGTCGGCGATGCCGGCCACATCGGCATAGAGCGGATTCTCCCCAAAAGTGTTCTGGGAGGTAAGCACCATGCCTTCAAGGGGGCCGCCAGGGGCAAAGTTGGAGGCTGGAATCGAGACCCAATAGACATGCTCGCCCGTTACTGCAAAGAAATAGTAGCCGGTCTGTGTACCCGGTACACTGGGGTTGTCACCCGTTGCCGTGGTGCCCGTGCCGCCGGAATCCGTGAAAAGCAGATCATCCGTGCCCGGTTCGTAGACATCATCGCCGTCATCCTTATAGATATTGATGATGACATTGTCAATGCCCAGCTCATTCGGCTCCTGCAATCCGTTGGCATTCGTGTCATGCCAAACCAGATCACCGAGACCGGCATTTCCCAAGGGTGCGGCCGGCGCGGCGTCAACTGCGCTTGTGGTCCACACCACAGTCCCCAACAAGATGGTCAACCCTATCAAGGCCATGACCAACCACAGATTATTCGTTCGGCCTGCAAGTCGCACGTTCATACCAAGTCTCCTTCTGGATCTCCACCATGTCCGAAGCCAACAACTAAATCGACCCGAAACAACTCTCTCAACACCACATGACATGACCCCCGACTAGCCGCTCTCTATTCAGCTAAACGGGGCAACTGCAAATAACTCTCTCGACTTCAAACCACTTAGATAAGCCATCTAATCAACGAATCAACCACCCCTACTTCACCAACAAGGGCAAGAAGATTTTCGATTCAGTGTCCACCCCCACCATGCGCAAGGCGGGATCCCCAAAGAGCATGAAGGTGTCCAACAGATCATCGTACCGACCGGCTGACGAGTTCTCGTGCAGGTACAATTTGCCGTATTGGGTCGCCTGGCCCAAAGTCGTCTGTTGTTTCAAAGGGGTCAAATTTGGGTGGAAGACGGCCAACAAAAAGCCTCGCTCCAATAGATCGTGGCCGGTGGCCAGACCAAAGCCCGTGGGGGACCAACTGGCCACGGCCCCCTTGCCCGCGCTGCGCACAGAGACCTCAGCCAGGGCAGATTTGTCGGGCAATTGGAAATAGCCCTCCTGGCAGGTCATGGCCAGGATTACCGGCTGTTTGTCCCCGTTGTTCAGACCAAGAATCAGGGATTCGTCATACAGCTTCTCTGCTGCCCAAGCATCTTTGGTGCCGTGGCCCACAAAGCTCATGATCGCCACGCCTTCGTTTAGGGCTTGGCTGATCTGATTGCGGCAGGTCACCGAGGGATTCTCGACTGCGCAATTTTGGCCCATGTAGACCTTGGTTCGCTGATAGTCACTGGGGAGCAAAAGGGCCCCAGAGGCCGTCCCATCCACGGTGCCATCGGCCACGCTGTCGGAGAAGGCATAGAAGGCACCGCCGCCGTTTTGCAGATCATCCGTGACAAAGAGCGCCTTCTTTTGCCAGGCGCCGGACGGGCTATCGGTCTCGTATTTGATGGTCTTTTCCACCATAATCTTGGTTTCGGCCACGCTGTTGACGGGGAACCGACCAATATACATATCCGCCAACAGGTCGTCCCCGACAAACATGACAAAGCGGTTGTCCGCGGCCGTCTCGACCCAAGTCCGGATCCACCATGGCCAGGAAAGGCGGCAGATAGGTGCGGGCGCTGGTGTCTAGATAATTCCGCAGATCATAGGTGCCATCCCCCACCAACAGGACATAGCTGGGCGGGGTGCCGGGCCAATTGCTGTACGCATAGCTCAGAAAATCCCGAATGGCCTCGGCGGAGGGCAGACCATAGTTGAACTGGTCATACACATCCTGCAAGTTGATCGAACGAACCCGCCCCTCTGTGGTGGCCCGATAGTCGGCCAAGGGCTGCACCGCGGCCACAAATTCCGACGGGGAGATGATTATGTAATCCGCGCCCGTGCTGGGGCCACCGGCCTGCAGGCTGACGCTGTTCACGCCTTCAATCGCCAAGGGTGAGAGACGCCGAGCCGCTTCCACGGCCACATAGCGCCGGGCGGAGGCGCTGGTGCGGCTAAACGAGACCACACCGCCATTCACCCCTGCCGGCACCACGGCCACCTGCCCCGGCGTGGTGACATCGTAAACGGTCACATCCCCGCCGGAGAAGCCGCTGACCGCATAGGACCAGGAACCGGCCTGGGCATCCCCAAAGTCCAGCCGTCCATTGCGGGCCAAAAGTTGGCGCTGATAGGAGAGGCTGAGCCAATCCACATACATGGTGTCGATGATCTGGCTGACCGCCCAAATCATTGCTGATGGAGATGATGACGCTGTTGTTGGTCGATAGGATACTGTGGGGAACCTGGGCCTGCACTTCATGATAGGCCCGGTTGTTCCACTGAAAATCGCCCACCACCTGTCCGTTGACCCGCAAAGTCATGTGGTGAAGCCCCAATGTGTGGCTGGCCACGGCCACGCTCAACGTGGCGGTGAAGGGGGTTTGGGCCAAATCACTGGCGGCCAGGGTGTAGGTACGGACGCCGGGCGCATGCGCCCAACGCATCGATCTTCAGCATCATACCAATGATCAAATCCCTCCACCTTGGGCAAGGACGAGACATAGTTGAGATTGCGCTCAAAGGTGACGGTCTCGGCATAGCTGGTGGCCGGGGTGGCATTGCCCCCCGTAGTCGCCTGTTCCATCCGCAGCCCTTTGGCCCCGCCATAGGTCAACCAATAGACATTGGTGTCCGTGTACCGGGTGTCGACGGCCTCGCCATAAAAGATCACCAAATCCCCGGCATCAAACTTGCCATCCCCCTCCCCCGTCACGGTGATGGGAATCTCTTTACCGGCATTGAAGAGACGCAGACTGGCCGGGGTCAGCGTGCCCACAGGCAAGCCAGCAGTGGAAAGGTCGGAATGGCTGAGTTGATAGATACCCGTGCTATTGACTTTAACTCGATAGGCAGGGCTGGGGGGCGTCCAGATAGCGGTAGGGGCTTCGCCGGCATCGGCAGCGGAAAGCGCGCCCGCCATGGCTGTTTCACCCGGAGACAGTCGCCACGAGCGGGCCTGTTCGTAGTTCAGGAGCATGTTGGCAAAGGTGGCCTCAAAGGGGGCGGCTTCGGCCACGGCTTGCGGGGTCGTGGTTCGGCTGGCCAGGGCAGCCATCCCCGTCTGGTCAAAGCTGAGGGTGACCAATACCCGCCGATGCAAGGTCACTCGTCCGGCCACCGGGTCAATCTGCACCGGCGAAAGCTGAACCCGGCCCAAACGCTGGCTGCGCATGTAGCCCAAATCGGCAAAGGCAACCGTCTGGGCCGGATAGGGTTGGGCCACCCCATAGACGGCAGGATCGGGCTGCACCTTGCTCTCCACATAAGTCCCGGATCCAGCGTCATCCACCTCGGTCCGCTTGTCCAGGGCCGGGCAGATGTGATAGACCCCAGGCAGGGTCACCGAGTCCAATTCCACGCTTTTCACCGACACCTCAACCCCCGGCGGAATGCCCACCAGTTCTGAGACCAGGGGCAAGCCCGGCAAACCAGGCGCTGCGTCAGCCACCGCCCCGGCCAGAATCACATTTTGGCAGGTTCGTCCTGTGGCGTCCACGTTCGGCGAGGGGTCAATTTGCAGTTGGTCCAGGTTAAAATTAAAGGCCAGGGTGATGGCCCCTTCGTCGGCACCCAGCAGGGTGATCCCGGCGGTTGATTGGGGCGCAACGTCAACCGCCGATGCGGCAGCCTGGGCCACGCCAAGATTGCCAGATCCCAGGCCAGTCAACAAAAGCGCCAGAATAAGACCAACTCTGACCACTTGGTGAGTCCAGCGACCCCCAGAAGCTGAAATGGATGCGGATGAAATGTGAGATTGAACTTGATAATTAGTCATAGTTTATATTGTCTGGAAAAAGAAAGATGATACGGTGCGAGATTCAAAATGCGAGATTCAAGGTTGCAGAAATGCCCTATGGGGAGAAACGCCAAAGACGAGGTCAAGGACTTTTCCCCGCATGATCACTATAGCATGGGCACAGATGGCGTCGGCTTACTGTTTGCTGTCGGACAACAAGAGTATATGGTAAGGTCCGTACTCACGCCGACGCAGAACGTTGGAACGAGTACCTCAAGTTGTTGAGTAGCACATCGAGGAGAGAAGTTGACATGGGCAATACGCCTCGACCGTCCAGGAAGCTTCCGGCTTCCTGGACGGTCGAGGCATATCACCCACCGGTCACAAGGTTTATCAGCGACCGGCCATTGGCAAGAAGGTGTGCCAGGTTTGGCTATTCTTGATGGCCGCTTCGGTCAGGCCATAGCGTTCCACCGTGCCGTCGCTTTTGATCACATCCAGGGAATAGCGATAGGTCATGCCAACCGCCAGGTTGACATCCGTATAGCTATAGGCTAAGCCCAGAGGCGTCCCCCCAGCCTGGGCCGGGATGGGCACGGGGTTGATCTGCGCCCACCCGCCCTGTATGGCACCCGTGGCTGGGTTAACACTCGCCCGCATCACGTTGAAGCCCGCCATATCCACCTCGCTCACGGTCTGCCACGAGAGGTAAGCCGTGTCCCCGACGGCCACCGCATCCAGCCCGGCCATCTCCACCGCTGTCGGTCCCAAGAAGGTTTGCATCCGTAGGGCCGGATCACCAAAGAGAAGATAGGTATCGATCAGATCTTCGAAGCGTCCCGTGGTGTCGTGTTCATGCAGATTCTCTTTGGCCAGGACCGTCAACCGGCCCAATTCGGTGATTCCATTCTGGAAAAGATTCTCAAAGAAGGATTGTTCCAGATAATCATGACCGGTGGCAACCCCCAGCCCAGAAGGCGACCAACTGGCCACCGCCCCACCCGACGAGCGCATGTAGGATTCGGCCAGAGAAAGGACCGATGAGTCGTGGAACGACCCCTCCAAGCAAGTCATGGCCAGGATCACGGGCAGTTTCTGGCCGTTATCCAAACCGGTGACCAACTGACCGTCCATCAGATCTTCCAAGGCCCAAGCATCGCGGCTGGCATGGCCCACATAGCTCACCAGCATGGCCCCGGTGATGTTGAGGGTTTCCGAGATCAGGGTGCGACAGCCGTTAGCCGGAGATTCATTGGCGGTGTCACAGGTCACACCCAGATAGGCCCGGGTGGCGCTGTAGGATGGAGGCAAAAAGGGAATGGTGTTGGTAGGCGCATCCACAAAGCCACTGACCAGGATGTCAGAATAGCCGTAGAAGTCGCCGCCGCCCCCCTCTAGATCATCAGCGATAAAGAGAACATTCTTGGTCCAGTCCCCCGCCGGTGGATTGATCTCGTAGTCCAAGGTCTTTTTGACCATGTTGACCACATCCGCCTCGCTGCCGGCAGGGAAGCGGCCAATGGCCATATCGGGCAAGATGTCGTTGCCCGCCAGCATCACAAAGCGATTGTCGGAGGCTGTTTCCCCCAGATAGGGGTCCACCGTGACCAGGAAGGGGGGCATATAGGTACGCGGGGTCACCCCGAGGTAGTTGCGCATGTCCACCGCCCCATCACCCACCAGCAGCACAAACTCCGGCTGGGCTCCGCTCCAATTGTTGTAGGCATAGGAGAGGAAATCTCGGATGGCCTCCGCAGACATCATGCCACCGTTGAAGCTGTTGTAGATCTCCTGAACATCGATCATGGCCACATCATAGAAGAAGCTGCGATAGCGGGCCAGGGGCTGCATCTCATCCCAAAAATCGCCGTGGGTAATGATGATATAGTCATAGCGATTGGTGTTGGCCAGGAGATCCACCGGGGTGTAAGTCGATGTCAAGGGGGCTGCGGACGTGATGGTGACCGGTTGCATGTGCGCAATGGGGGCCGCCAGGAAAAAGCGTGTACTGGGCGTGACGGCTGCCCCAAAGGTGAGGCCGGCTGCGCTCTGCTGGGAGCTGACCGGCCCCAGGGTGCTGGGCGTGCCGTTGATCACCATCCCCACGTTGTGGGGGTCCGTGACATTGTAGACCGTGACATCGCTGCTGCTAAAGCCGCTGGCGGCAAAGGTCCAGGTCCCCGTCGTCACCCCGCGGATAGTCAAACTATCCCCTTGGGCCACCAACTGCCGGGCATAATCCATCTGTGTCACATTGATATAGACCTTGTCCTGGTTGCGACCATCCACATAATTGGCCAACTCGACTTTGAGAATATTGGTCCCATTGACAAAGAGACCGGGACTAACGACCGTGGAGACCCCAACACCATCAAAGCCATCCCATCCACCTGTGCTGGAGTAGATCTTGGTGCTGTTGAGGTAGATGGAAAAGGAGTGGGGACCGGTCGCATACCCCTGAAGGGTCATGGACAGGTAGCCGGGCACAGCATTGTCCACACCCGACGCCGCAAAGTAGATGTCCCGAGACGAGACGTTGTTACGCCGTGCTTGAATCCAGTGGCCAAAAAAGTGATCGCCGCCAGTGATGGGCAAGCGCGGATATTCACTAAAGTACCACAAATTGGTTTCGTCCAAAATGTGCTCCATGGAAACAGTCTGGGCGGGCGCCCCGGTCGGTGTACCCGTCACCGTCTCCATACGTAGACCATTGCCTACCCCATAAGAAAGGAAATAGACCAGTTCATTGACATATTTATTGCTGGAAAAAAGGCCATCATAGAACAGGGTGTCCACATTGCGACCATAAAAAATGACCGCGTCCCCCACATCAAAGCGACCATCGGCCTGACCGGTGACTTGAATGCGGATCTCCTGGCCCATAAAATGCATGCGGAAGGTACGGGGATCCAGGGTGTCCACGGGCAGACCGGCGCTTTGCAAATAAGCATAGCTCAATTCATAAAGGCCATCGTCCTTGACAGAGACCCGATAGGCATTGGCTGGGACGGCCCATGGGGCAGCCTGTGGAGATGCCGGCTCGGCCAGCTCCGCGTTGGCGACATTTGCGCCACTGGCCGAGGCAATCAGGCCAGGGAGTTGGGCAGAGGACGCCTCGCCCAAGCCAGTGGCTTGGGCCGGCGTGGTCCCGGAAGCCAGGGCCAGAATGAGCATTATCATCAAGCCAAGGCCGACACCCGCCACGCCAAACACATGGCCGACCCTCTTGCGGGTGATCAGGCCCAATCCAGGTCCAGGATTGATCGAAAGGTGATTTCTGTTCATGCTGTCTCCCCTTTTTCTCCCTCGACTGCTCAAGCTGCTGTGCTATCTGCTGCTTGAACCCCCAAGGGTAGACAAAGGGCTGGGATGGGCGGCTTGACCGCGCATCCCAGCCCAAGCTTAGTTCAGTTGCCCTTGACAAGCGTTAGCGAATGACAAGGGGCAGATAGATGGTGTAGCCCACAAAGACCGGTGCCAGTTGATAGTCCGCCACCCGTCCGTCCGCCATGATGAACTGCACGGTATAGGTATAGGTGGCTCCCCGGCTGGCCTGGGTATCCAGCACAGTATACCAGCTACCCACCGGTTGGCCGGAATTCTGGGCCGGGATCAACTGGCTGTTCACCAAGACCGTCACGCCCTCACCGCTGGTGCGGGTCAGGTTGAAGCCGGCGATGTCCGTCTCGCTGACCGTCTGCCAGTTCACCGTCACCACACCGTTGACCGCGTCCACCGTGGTCTGGCTACCGGCAATGCTCACCGCCGTGGGGTTGATGATCTGGACGATGTCGTTGGCCGACTTGGTGGTCAGAGGCTCCAAGGAACCCAAGGGACCGCTAGGACCATCTGGGTCAGCGAAGGGATTGACCAACCGGGCCACATTCTTGGTGTTGGGCAGATCCGGGTTGACCTTGGTAATGTCCGTCGTATCCCCCACTGCCTTAAAGAAGACATTGATAGAGAAGTTGCCATTGGGGGCCAACTGGCTGCTCAGGACATTCGTCCAGTTCAACGTGCCGTCATTGGTCGGGTCATTCGGGGCCACCGAAGCGCTCACATATTCCAGGAAATCCTTGTTGTATGTATCCTCAAGCGGGGCAATCGCCAGATAGGATGTGCCGTTGTTGTGAATCTGGATGGTGAAGCTGATCACATCACCCAACCGCTGGGCCCCGGTCGCATTGGTCGTCTTGGTGATGGTGTAATCCGTATTCTTGTAGAAGCCGAAGTCATTGCTGTTGTCCGTGACACCCACACCCAGGGCCACGCTGCTGATGACATGGGTGGCCGGGTCGGCATCGGAGTCAACCAGATCCGAAGCGGCGGTGTTGCCGCCTGTGTTGAGCGGACTGCCGATCCAGCTAACCAGAGTCTCAGATCCGCTGAACTCGCTGGCAGGAATCTCGATACGATAGTTGTTGTTGGGCAGGTTCTGGAACTGATAGATCCCGCTGCCATTGGTCTGGGTTGTGCTGTAGACCGTGCTGGAAGCGCCCACGAACAAGTTCACTGTGACGCCCGGGATGCCCGGTTCGCCGCTATCCTGGGTGCCATCTTTGTCAATGTCCCACCACACCTTGTCGCCCAAGGTCGCCGCCAGATAGATCTTGGTGGCCGTGCCCGTGTGGCTCGGAGACTGGAGAAGGGCCGCAGCGTTACGAGTATCCCCCGTAGTATTACGGGTGATACTCTGACCACTGACACTGACCGTTACACTGGCATTGGTCGTGAATGTAGCCGCAAAGTTATGGTTGATAGTCACGGTACAGGCACCGCTTACCGTGCCGGTAGTGGCACAGAGATCGGTCTTGCTGTTCGGGGTCGGGCTAACTGTCACCGCAGGCTGTACGCCATTGACCACGGTAGTCCAGGCTCCGGTCCCAATCTTCTGCTCCACCAACACGGTGAAGATATGGGGAGCGCCCACGGGATTCGTCGCCGTCAACGGGTCGATGCTGACACGCAGGTCCACATAGGTCTTGGTGGCCGTGCCCGTGCGGGCCGGGGATTCCAGCAGGGCCGCCGCATTGGCCGCGTCCCCCGTGGTGTTGCGGGTGATGCTCTGGCCGCTCACGCTGACCGTCACACTGGCATTGGCCGTGAAGACCCCTGCCGAGTTGTGGTTGATGGTCACGGTACAAGCGCCCGTCGTCCCCACCGTGCCCGCTGCCGGGCTGGTGCAGAGATCCGTCTTGCTGTCCGGGGTCGCACTGAGCACCACGGTCGGCTTCACACCGCTGGCGACCGCAGTCCATGCCCCGGTCCCAATCTTTTGCTCCACCAATACGGTGAAGATGTGGGCATCCCCAACCTTGTTGGTGGCGCTTTGGGGGCTGATGCTGATACGCAGGTCCACATAGGTCTTGGTACCCGTGCCCGTGCGGATCGGGGTTTGCAGCAGGGCGGCCGCATTGGCGGCGTCCCCCGTGGTGCTGCGGGTGATGCTCTGACCGCTCACGCTCACGGTCACAGTGGCGTCGGCCGTGAAGGCGCCCGCCGAATTATGATTGATGGTCACGGTACAGGCACCCGTGGTCCCCACCGTGCCCGCTGCCGGGCTGGTGCAGAGATCCGTCTTGCTGTCCGGGGTCGGGCTGACCGTTACTGTCGGCTTCACACCGCTGGCGACCGCAGTCCATGCCCCGGTCCCAATCTTTTGCTCCACCAGCACGGTGAAGATGTGGGCATCCCCAACCTTGTTGGTGGCGCTTTGGGGGCTGATGCTGACTCGCAGGTCCACATAGGTCTTGGTACCCGTGCCCGTGCGGGACGGGGTTTGCAGCAGGGCGGCCGCATTGGCGGCGTCCCCCGTGGTGTTGCGGGTGATGCTCTGGCCGCTCACGGTCACGCTCACACTGGCGTTGGCCGTGAAGACCCCTGCCGAGTTGTGGTTGATGGTCACGGTACAAGCGCCCGTCGTCCCCACCGTGCCCGCTGCCGGGCTGGTGCAGAGATCCGTCTTGCTGTCCGGGGTCGGGCTGACCGTCACCGTCGGCTTCACACCGCTGGCGACCGCAGTCCATGCCCCGGTCCCAATCTTTTGCTCCACCAGCACGGTGAAGATATGGGCATCCCCAACCTTGTTGGTGGCGCTTTGGGGGCTGATGCTGATACGCAGGTCCACATAGGTCTTGGTACCCGTGCCCGTCCGGGCCGGTGCCAAGAGCAGGGCGGCCGCATTGGCGGCGTCCCCCGTGGTGCTGCGGGTGATGCTCTGGCCGCTCACGGTCACGGTCACAGTGGCGTCAGCCGTGAAGACCCCCGCCGAACTATTGTTGATGGTCACGGTACAAGCACCCGTGGTCCCCACCGTGCCCGCTGCCGGGCTGGTGCAGAGATCCGTCTTGCTGTCCGGGGTCGGGCTGACCGTTACTGTCGGCTTCACACCGCTGGCGACCGCAGTCCATGCCCCGGTCCCAATCTTTTGCTCCACCAGCACGGTGAAGATGTGGGCATCCCCAACCTTGTTGGTGGCGCTTTGGGGGCTGATGCTGACTCGCAGGTCCACATAGGTCTTGACTGCGCTGATGGTGCCACCGGCTGCCGTGTTGGCCGCCGTGCCCGTGGTGCGGCTAATCGTCACCGAGCCGATGACAGGGTTGGCGGGGGCGGCGGGGTAGGTCACGCTCAAATTGGCTGTGGCCGTATAGACATCGGCCACGCTTGAATTAATGGTCACGGTACATTGACCGCTGCTATTGGTGCCAGTCGTGGAACAGGTCTGAGAAGAGGGGGTAATGACGGTGTTGGCCGCATTGCGCACGGTCACGGTCGGCTTGGCCCCCACCTTGGCGACCATATTGCTACTGACCCGCTCCATCACCGTAACGATAAAGGTGTGGGAATCGCCGACCTTGTTCGTTGCGCTGCCCGGGGTGGCACTCAGGGAGAGCTCAGGCTTCCAGAAACCGAAGTCCGCATTGTCAATAACAATTCGGAACTGGCCCGGAGAGGTGGGCACATACATGCGCAGGGGGTTGGCAACGCTGCCTGGTACACCCTCCATGGCAAAGGCAGAGGTATTCCCGCTGCTAAACAGGAAGCCTTCCAGCGCGCCGCCGGGGGCAAAGTTGTCACTATCGATGACGACAAAGAACTCGTTGCCGTCAGCGGTGATTTTGTCATAGTTGTAATAGCCAGTAACAAGACCATTGGTTGCCGTGGAGGTCTGCCCGTTAGTGAAGGTCTCCGTGTCTACCAGGTCAACTGGCGGGATTAAAAATACCGTCGCCATCATCCACATACAGAGTGATTTTCACCTCATTAATGCCAACTTCGCCCACATCTTGGGCCCCGTTATTATTGGCATCATTCCAAACCAGATCACCCAAGGAGCTTTCGCCCGTGGGGACATTCGGGGCGGCGGGCGCAGCCATGCTGACCGTGACAAATGCCAGGGTCAGCAGAACGAGCATCACCACCAGGCTCCTTGCAACCATCCATGTTGGCTGAGAAGTGTGTAGTTTCGTCATTTTTCCAATGTCCTCTCCCAGATTCCGAATCTGGACTTCATCTATGTACCGTTAACTGTCGCCAACACAGATACATATTTAAATAAGCTTCGTTTGATTTTCGTCTTTTTTCAGTACATCTGTACACATTGATTATATAGGTAATTCTGAGCTTTTCATGTTACACTTTGCTGACAACAACTTTACGATAATATTACGACGGCCACATATTATTGCTATGCCAACGTTGCCCCGCGTTCACCTCAGATCCGTGTTCATCAAGAATGACGAAAAACGGCCTAACAAGATGCGGTGGATGGCTCACCTGCAAGCAAATTGTCAGGAAGCGTGATGCTTTAGATTGACCAAGGACGGAGGGATAGAATAGAAACGGCCCCACCTATCCAGGTGGGGCCGTTTGCTTGCCAAAGGGCTATTTATGTCCGCCAAGTCCGTGACCTGGCAGACACAAATAGTGAAAAACTGGCTTAGTAGCGGTCTACGAAGTAGGCCAGCCGATTCACATTTCGCAAAGCGACATAGACCATACGAGTGATCGGGTTGATGGTGATATGGAAGGGATCCGCCCCTGTTGCCAGGGTAGCGGTCACCTGATTGCTGCTACCGCTGATCACCGACACGGTGTTGTCCTTGGAATTGGCCACGAAGACGTTGCCCGTCGCCGTGTCCACGGCAAGTCCTGTGCCGCCCACATTTGCATCCTTGGCCCCGCCGCTGTTGCCCACGGAGACCGTGCCCACCTTCCAGAACCAATCATCCGCCCGCACTTCCCAGATATCCACATACCAATCCATGTTGATCACATAGAGCATATAGAGTTTCTGGTTGGTCGGGTTGTACTCGACCTCGAAGGGAACCCGGCGGTCGCTGGCAGTGAAGTTCTGGCCATCGTTCATCCACTGGCCGAACTCCGTGCGATAGATCACCCGCACGTTGCCGCCGTCCCGGTTGCTGACGATGATACGGTTGCGAGCCCGGTCCACAGCGATGCCGTAGGTCCCGGTGCCCGTGGCCCCCACGGTCTGCTTCAGGGTCAAGCCTTCGATGATGGCCACGGAGCCGCCGCCGCCATTTGCTGCGCACCACGACCGCCACCGTATCGATAGCCGGCAGAAGTTCCATCAAGGCCGGTTGGGTCTCGCCCGGATTGCCCAGGCGGATCTTCTTGATCAGGGCCAGGGTGTTGGCGTCATAGACCCACACATCGGCGCTGGCGTAGTTGCTGACGTAGACCCGGTTGGTGTTCTCGTTCACCACCACGCCCCAGGGCTCGTCACCCGTGGCCGCTGTGGCCACAACCGTGTTGCCCAGAGGATCAACCTTGAGCAGTTGGTTGTTGTCCCGGCTGGTGATGAAGAGCATGTTCTGCCCCTGATGCACCGCGATGGCCTTGGGATGGATCATGCCATCGATGGGATTACCCACGAAGTTGTCTGTCCCGGCTTCAGGCGTCGGCGTCGGGCTGGGCGTCGGCGTCGGGGTGACCACCGCTGGCCGGCTGATTGACCAGCATAGGCATGTAGAGTTTGAAGATTCGCTGGATCGGCACCTGGGTCGGATCACCCTGGCCGCCGGTGGCCGGGTCATCCGTGGGCAGATCTGGCAACTCTATGCTGCTCACCAGCCCCTGGTTGACAATCTCGACGACCCCGCTCGGCAGGTTCAGGTTGATTCGTACCCACAGCCGAATGGTCACATTCTGGCCGCCGGCGATTGTGCCCACGTTCACCCGCACAGTGGTGTTGCCTGAGCTGTTGCCCAAGATGATCGTGCCCTGGGACGTCGTCACCGTGCCCACGATCAGGGTGGTGTTGATGTCCGGCGTATCGCTGAAGACCACATCTGTGGCCGACGTGCTGCTGTTATTTGTGATCACGATCTCGTACTGCATAGAATCCCCAGCAGAGAGACCGCCGCTGCTGTCCGCATCGGTAAAGAGGGTGTTTCGCTTCAACACCGTCAATTCCGGCAAGGTTACCACCACATCGGTCACCGTGGGATCTGTGTCCCCCGGCAGGGTGGGATCATCCGTCACCTGGGGATTGGTCTCGTTGCTCTGCACCACACCCTGGTTGACCACTTGGGTCACCCCGGAGGGCAGGGGGTTGTTGATAATCACATCAAAGGCGATCACCACAACATCGCCGGACGGCATGCTGGGAATGGCAACCGCCACGCTGGCATCACCGGTCGTATTGCCGCTCTGCACAGAACCCTTGCTGACCACCACACTCCCCACCACCAGGGTGGTGTTGTTGTCCGGGGAGTCCAGGAAGAAGACATCCGTCGCCGTGCCCAACCCCTCGTTGCTCAAGACGATCTCATAGCGGATCACATCGCCAGGGGTGATGCTGTTGCTCAGGTCTCGATCATCTGTCCCCGAAACCCGCTTGCTGGCTTTCAGCACCGGCGGGCTCGATTCGATGGGGGTGATGGTGACATCCCCATCCACCACGGTGGTCGGATCGTCCGTGGGCAGATCCGGCAGTTCGCTGGAGCCGATCACGCCCTGGTTCTGCACCTGATCCAGAGTACCCAAGAAGGGATCGTCGATCGTAACATCAAAGCTGACCGAAACACTGGCCCCAGGCGCCAGGGTGCCGATGTTGACCCGCACACTGGTATCGCCAGCGGTATTGCCAACCACCACCGTGCCCACAGGCGTTGCACTCACCGAACCCACCACAAGGGCCGTATTGGCATCCGGGGTGTCATTCAAGATCACCCCCGTGGCAGCCGAGCCGCCCGTGTTGGTGATGATGATGCGATAGGTCAGGGTGTCGCCCGGTTTGGCCGTGGCCAGACTGGCCGATTTGGTCGCCACCAGATTCGGCGGCGTCACGATGTTGACCGTGGCCGTGTCCTGATCCGTCACCGTGCCGCCCGTGGGATCCGTGGCGATCACATCTGCCACGTTGACCAGAGGCGTCGGGTCCGAGGGCAGGACTGTATGCACACAGTTATAGGTCCAAACCTCGCCGGGATCCAGCAGCCCGTTAAGGTCTGTGTTGACGCGGAAGACGACGGCACAACGATTGTCAAAGACCGACCACGCTGTTCAGCGGTGCATCCCCCGTATTCCGCACCTGATAGGTATAGATCACCACCTGACCCACCTGGGTCTCGGTGACATTGGCCGTCTTCACAATCTCGATGGCCGGGTTGACCACATCCACCGTGGCCGTGTCCGTGTCGCTCACCGGCGGGATATTTGGCAGGGGATTGCCCTGGGGATCGCTGGGCTGGCCGGTCACCGAGGCCGTATTGACCGTGTCCTGGGTGACCGTGGTCACACAGCGATAGGTCCACGTCTCAGTGGTGTCGAGCAGGTTATTGTTGTTCGTATCCCCACCCACAAAGGTGACCGTGCATTGGTCGTCCGTCACCACCACATTGGCGATGGGGTTGCTGCCCAAGTTCTCCACCAGCAGGGTGAAGGTGACTTGGCCGCCGGCCCGCACTATCGCCGGGCTGGCGCTCTTGGTGATGCGGATGTCCGCGCTCACCACATCCACCGTGGCCGTGTCCGTATTGGTTACCGGCGGAATGCCCGGCAGAGGCGTGCCCTGGGGATCGCTGGGCTGACCGCTCACCGTGCCCACGTTGGTCACATCTTGGGTGATGGTGGCCGTGGCCGTACAGGTCTGGGACGCATTGGGGGCCAATGGGCCGGCGATGGTGCAGATGTTGCCCAGTTTGTCATCGCTCACGGTGATGTTGCTCATGGCCACATCGCCCGTGTTGACCACCACATAACAGTACGTCACCGTGCTGCCGGAGACCACCGACAGGCTGTCGCTGCCTGGACAGACGCCGCTCAGGCTCACGGTCTTGACGACCTGAATGGCCGGGTTGACCACGTCCACCGTGGCTGTGTCCGTGTCGGTCACCGGCGGGATGCCCGGCAGAGGCGTGCCCGTGTTGTCGCTAGGCTGGCCGCTCACCGCCGCTGTGTTGACCGTGTCCTGGGTGACCGTGGTCACACAGCGATAGGTCCATACCTCGGCGGGGTCGAGCAGACTATTGTTGTTCGTGTCCCCACCCACAAAGGTGACCGTGCATTGGTTGTCCGTCACCACCACATCGGCGATGGGGTTGCTGCCCAAGTTCTCCACCAGCATGGTGAAGGTGACCTGGCCGCCCGCCAACACAACCGCCGGGCTGGCGCTCTTGGTGATGTGGATGTCAGGGCTGATCACATCCACCGTGGCCGTGTCCGTGTCCCCCACCGGCGGGAAGCCGGGCAAGGGGTGTGCCCTGGTGATCGCTGGGCTGACCGCTCACCGTGCCCACGTTGGTCACGTCCTGGGTGATGGTGGCCGTGGCCGTGCAGGTTTGGGCCGCATTGGGGGCCAATGGCCCGGCGATGGTGCAGATGCTGCCCAGTTTGTCATCAGTGACCACGATGTCGCTCATGGCCACATCGCCTGTGTTGGTTGCCACATAGCAGTAGGTCACAGCCGTACCCGACGTCACCGTCAAGCTGTCGCTGCCAGGGCAAACCCCGTTGAGGCTGACCGTCTTGGCAATCTGAATGGCCGGGCTGACCACATCCACTGTGGCCGTGCCCGTGTCGTTCACCGGCGGGATGCCGGGGAGAGGCGTGCCCGCGTTGTCGCTGGGCTGGCCGGTCACCGAGGCGGTGTTGACCGTGTCCTGGCTGATGATGGCCGTACAGCGATAGGTCCACGTCTCGGCGGGTTCAAGCAGGCTGTTGTTGTTCGTGTCCCCGTCTCACAAAGGTGACCGTGCATTGGGGATCCGTCACCACCACATTGGCGATGGGATTGGTACCCAAGTTCTCCACCAGCATGGTGAAGGTGACCTGGGTGCCCGCCACCACGACCGCCGGGTTGGCGCTCTTGGTGATGCGGATGTCCGTGCTGATCACATCCACTGTGGCCGTGTCCGTGTCGGTCACCGGCGAGATGCCAGGGAGAGGCGTGCCCGTGTTGTCGCTGGGCTGACCGCTCACCGTGCCCACGTTGGTCACGTTCTGGGTGATGATGGTCGTGGTCGTGCAGGTCTGGGACGCCCCAGGGGCCAGCGGGCCGTTGATGGCGCAGATATTGCCCAACTTGTCATCGCTGACCGTGATGTTGCTTAGGGGGGTATCGCCGGTATTGGTCACCTCATAGCAGTACATCACCGTGCTGCCGCCGGTCACCGACAGGTTGTCGACGCCCGGGCAGACCCCACCCGTGGTGGCAGTCTTGGCCACCACGATAGCCGGGGCGATGGCATCCACCGAGGCGGTGTCCGTATCGCTCACCGGGGGGACGCCGGGCAGGGGGGTGCCGCCATTGTCGCTGGGCTGGCCGCTCACCGACGCGGTGTTGACCGTGTCCTGGCTGATAGGCTTCACACAGCGGTAGGTCCACGTCTCGGTGGGTTCCAGCAAGCTATTGTTGTTCGTGTCCCCGCCCACAAAGGTGACCGTGCATTGGTTGTCCGTCACCACCACGCTGGAGAGGGGGTTGCTGCCCAGGTTCTCCACCAACATGGTGAAGGTGACCTGGCCGCCTGCCACCACGACCGCCGGGTTGGCGCTCTTGGTGATGCGGATGTCCGTGCTGACCACAGTCACCGTGGCCGTGGCCGTGTCGCCCACCGGCGGGATGCCCGGCAGAGGCGTGCCCGTGTTGTCGCTGGGCTGACCGCTCACCGTGGCCGTGTTCACCGTGTCCTGGGTGATGGTGGCCACACAGCGGTAGGTCCAGGACTCGCCGGGATCCAGCAGCCCGTTGCCGTCCACGGTGATCAGGGTAACGGCCCCACACTGGGGATCCGAGACCACCACGTTGGCAATCGAGGTATCACCGTTGTTCGTCGCCACCATTGTGTAGGTCACAGGCGTGTTGGGAACCACCTGGGCCACATTGGCGCTCTTGGTCAACTGGATGGAGGGGGCCACCACATCCACTGCAGCCTGATCCGTATCCGTCACCGGGGGGACGCCGGGCAGGGGGGTGCCGCCATTGTCGCTGGGCTGGCCGCTCACCGACGCCGTGTTGACCGTGTCCTGGCTGATAGGCTTCACACAGCGGTAGGTCCACGTCTCGGTGGGTTCGAGCAGATTGTTGTTGTTTGCGTCCCCGCCCACAAAGGTGACCGTGCATTGGTTGTCCGTCACCACCACGCTGGAGAGGGGGTTGCTGCCCAGATTCTCCACCAACATGGTGAAGGTGACCTGGCCGCCCGCCACCACGGCCGCCGGGTTGGCGCTCTTGGTGATGCGGATGTCCGTGCTGATGACTGTCACCGTGGCCGTGTCCGTGTCGCTCACCGAACCGCCCAAGAGATCCTGGCCCGTCACCGTGGCCGTGTTGACCGTATCCTGAGCGATGGCGGCGGCACAGCGGAAGGTCCAGGACTCGCCCGGATCCAACTGCCCATTGCCGTCCACGGTGATGCGGGTGACAGTCCCACACTTGGGGTCCGCAACCACCACATTGGTCAGGGGCGAATCGCCGATATTGGTCGCCACCAGGGTATAGGTGACCAACGTGCCCGGCAAGACCTGGGTCAGGCTGGCGCTCTTGGCCAGTTGGATGGCCGGGTTGATCACATCCACCTGGGCCGTGTCCGCATGGGTGACCGGGGCGATGCCCGGCAGGGGCACGCCGGCGTTGTCGCTGGGCTGGCCGGTGACCGTGCCCTTGTTCAGGGTGTCCACGGCCAAGGTCGTGATCTTGGTGCATGTCTGCGAGCTTCCCGGAACCACGGGGCCGGGGATGACGCAGATCTGGCCCAACTTATCATCGGTCACCACCAGGTTGACCAGGGGCGTGTCCCCGGTATTGGTGACCACATAGGTGTACTCCACCTGGCCGTTGGCATAGATGACCGTGGCGTTGACCAGTTTGTCCAAAAGCACCGACGGGGCCACCACATCCACACTGAGGGTGTCCGTGTCGCCCACCGGGGCGGCGCCGGGCACCGGGGTGCCGCTGGGATCTGTGGGCTGGCCGGAGGCGGTCACCACGTTGGTGGTGTCCTGGTTCACCGTGCGCGCACAGGTGTAGATCCAAGTTTCGCTGGTGTCCAATCGGCTGTTGGCGTTGGTGTCGCCGCTGCGGTAGACCGTGGGCGCACAGGTGTTGTCCGACACCCGCACGGTGGCCAGGGGCGCATCCCCAGGATTGGTCACGGTGAAGGTGTAGACCACGCTCTGCCCGGCGGTGAGGACCGTGGGGCTGGCGCTCTTGACCACGTTGAT
The DNA here is from genome assembly GCA_963704975.1 of uncultured Chloroflexia bacterium. Lineage (GTDB taxonomy): Bacteria > Chloroflexota > Anaerolineae > Caldilineales > Caldilineaceae > JAGNDO01. The sequence continues at coordinate 44,444 of CAVPIK010000007.1, forward strand.
GGCCGGGTTGAGCACATCCACCGTGGCCGTGTCCGTGTCGGTGATGGGCTTGCCCAAACTGTCCGTGCCACTGGCGGTCACGGTGTTGACCGTGTCCGCGCTCAGGGCCGTGGAACAGGTATAGCGCCAGTTCTCGCCGGGGTCGAGCCGCCCGTTGCTGTTGGCATCCCCGCCGGAGAAGAGCAGGGGGCTGCATTTGTCGTCGCTGACCGTCACCGTGCGCAGGGGATCGTCCCCCGGATTGGTGACCAGATAGCTGTAGATCACCGTGCTGCCGGAGATGATCACCGTCTTGTCCACGGACTTGACCACGTTGATGGCCGGGTTGATCACATCCACGGCTCGGCTGGCCTGGTCCGGGGCCACCGGGTTGCCCAAGGTGTCGTCGCCGCTCAGGGTGACGATATTGGTGGTGTCCACGGCCAGAGGCGTCGAACAGGAATAGAGCCAGGTTTCGCCGGATTCCAGCAAATTGTCCCCGTCATCCCCGCTGACATAGGTCACAGGGGCGCACTTGTTGTCGCTGACCCCTACATTTTGGATGGGGTCTGTGCCTGTGTTGACGGCTTGATAGGTATAGGTCACCGGGCCGTTGGCATAGACTATGGCAGCGGAGGCCACCTTGGTCACCCGCAGGCCGGTGATCAACACGTTGACAAACTTGGTGTCATCGTCGCTCACCGGGCCGCCCAAGGGATCCGTGGCGGTGGCGGTGACGATGTTGGTGGTGTCCTGGTTGAGGACCGCCGAACATTGGAAGGTCCAGGTCTCGCCTGGGTCCAGCAGGTTGTTGCTGTCGCTGCCCACACGGGTCACCGGGCTGCACTGATTGTCCGCCACAGTGACCGTGTTGAGGGGCGTGTTGCCCGTGTTGATGGCTCGGAAGGTATAGACCACCGTCGTCCCCGGCAGCACGGTCGTGGCGCTGGCCAGTTTGATCACCGTCAGGCCCGGGGTGATGACGTCCACGAAGGCGGTGGCGGTGTCATCCACCGGGTCGAGACCGGGCAGGGGTTGACCGGCGGGGGTGCTGGGCTGGCCGCTGACCGTGGCCGTGTTCAGGGTGTCCTGGGTCAGGCTGGCGGCGCAGGTATAGACCCAACTCTCGCCGGGGTCCAGCAAGTTGTTGCCGTTGTCGCCGCTCACAAAGGTGGCGGGCGCACACTTGTCATCCACCAGATTGACCCCGGAGAGGCTGACATCCCCCGGATTGGTGGCGGTGTAGGTATAGATCACGCTGGTGCCGCTGTAGACCTGGGACGCGCTCGCCACCTTGGCCAACAGCACAGCCGGGGCCACCCGATCCACAAAGGCCGTGTCCTGATCCTGCACAGGATCGATGCCCGGCAGGAAGACGCCCGTGGGATCGCTGGGCTGGCCGCTGGCCGTCACCGTGTTGGTGGTGTCGTCCGCCACCGTGGTGCTACAGCTAAAGGTCCACGTCTCGCCCGGTTCCAGCAGACCGCTGGTGTTGGTGTCGCCCCCCTGATAGCTGGGCGACGGGCAGGTGTCATCCGCCAAAGAGACGTTGGCCAAGGCCACGTCCCCAGGATTGGTGACCAAGTAGGTGTACTGCACGGTCTGGCCGGCCAGGACGAAGAGGGGATCCGCGCTCTTGACCACGTTGATGGCCGGGTTGACCACGGTCACCGTGGCGGTGTCCGTGGCGCTGACCGGGTTGCCCAAGGTATCGACCGCCCCAGCGGTGACCGTATTCACGGTCGTCACGCTCAGGTTGGTCGTGCAGCTATAGAGCCAGACCTCGCCGGGGTCCAACTGCCCGCTGCCGTTGCCGTCCCCGTTCACAAAGACCAGGGGCGCGCATTTGTCATCGCTCACAGCCACGGATTTCAGGGGATCGTCCCCAGGATTGGTGACCCGATAGCTATATTTCACCTGCCCGTTGGGCAGCATCACCGTGCGGTCGGCGCTCTTGACCACCCGAATCTTCGGGGTGATCACATTGACCGCGGCGGCGTCGTCGTCGGTCAAGGGCTGGTCCAGACCATCCTTGGCGGTGACGATGGCCGTGTTGGTGGTGTCCACCGAGAGGGGCTGGGTACAGGTATAGCGCCAGGTCTCGGTCACATTCAGGATCGAATCGTTGTTCAGATCTCCCGTGGGGCCGGTGAGGGGGGTGCATTTGTTGTCGGTCAGCACCACGTTGAAGACAGGGTCGTTGCCGATATTGACCACATCCAGGCTAAAGGTGACGGTCTCCCCGGCGTAGATCACGCTGCGGTCCACCACCTTGACCAGATCGATAGCCGCCTGGATCACTTCAACAAATTCGGTGTCCGTGCCGCTGACCGGGTTGCCCAGGCTGTCCGTGGCCGTGGCCGTGGCGATATTGGTGGTGTCTTCGGTCAAGACCGCGCTACAGCGGAAGGTCCAGCTCTCGCCGGGGTCCAACAGGCCGTTGGCATCCACCGTCACCCGGCTGACCGGGCTACAGGTGTCGTCGCTGACGGCCACGTTGGTCAGGGGATCGTCGCCGCTGTTGCTGACGGCGTAGGTATAGGTCACCGGCGTGCCGGGGGCCACGGCGATCTCCGAAGCCGTCTTGACCACGGTGATGCCGGGGGTGATCACGTTCACCTCGGCGGTGTCCGTGTCGTTGACCGGGCTGAAGCCGGGGAGCAGGGAACCGTCCGCCGCGCTGGGGCGGCCCACCACAGAGGCGGTGTTGAGCACATCCGCCCCAGGGGTGGCGGTGCAGCTGTACTGCCAGCTCTCCCCCATATCCAGCCGGCCATTGCTGTTGCTGTCCCCGCCCAAGAAGCTGAGGGGGGCACATTTGTTGTCGCTCACCACCACATCCCGCAGGGGCGTGTTGCCGGGGTTGGTGACGGTGAAGCTATAGACCACACCCTCGTTGGCATAGATGACCGTGGGGGCGACTGTCTTTTCGATGTGGATGGCCGGGCCTACCACGATAACGCTCTCGGTGTCCTGAGCCGTGACCGGGTTGATGCCGGGCAGGGGCACGCCGTTGACATCCGTGGGCTGGCCGTTGACCGTGACCGTGTTGACCGTGTTGTTGTTGATGGCCGTGGTACAGCTATAGGCCCAGACTTCGCCGGGATCCAGCCGGCCATTGGCGTTGCCGTCCCCGGCGGGGTCCGGGTTGCTGATGGGCGAGCACTTGTTGTCGCTGACGCTGACGCTGGCCAGGGGGGTGTCGCCCAGATTGCTGACCAAGAAGGTGTAGCGCACCAGGTCTCCGGCCAGAATCACCGTGCGGTCAGCGGCCTTGACCACGCCGATCTTGGGGGCCACCACATCCACCGTCTCGCTGTCCGTGGCCTGGACCGGATTGTTCAAGCTGTCCTTGGCCGTGGCCGTCACCACGTTGACCGTGTCCGTGGTCAAGGGGGTCTGGCAGGTATAGGTCCAGATCTCGCCGGGTTCCAAAATGTTATTGCTGTTGGCGTCCCCGCTCTGGCGCACCAGGGGCGAACACTTGTTGTCGCTCAGGGCCACGCTGGTCAGGGGATCGTCGCCGGGATTGGTGACGATGAAGGTGTATTCCACCAAGGTGCCGCTCAAAATCACCGTGCGGTCCACGCTCTTGACCACGTTGATGGCCGGGTTGATCACGTTGACGCTGGCCGTGGCATCGTCCATCACCGGCTGGTTCAGGGGATCCTTGCCCGAGGCCGTGACCACGTTGACCGTGTCCTGGCTCAAACTGGTGGAACAGGTATAGACCCACACCTCGCCGGGGTTGAGGATGGCGTTGGTATTTGCATCCCCGCTCTGATAGGCGGCGGGGGCACACAGGTTGTCATCCACCTGCACAGTGCTGATGGGGTCCGTGCCCGTGTTGCGGACGCTGTAGGTATAGGTGACCACGATCCCCGGCATAGACAATGGGGGCGCTGGCCGCCTTGTCCACCTGGATCCCGGCGATCACCACGTTCACATGGGCCGTGTCCGTGTCGCTGACCGGGTTGCCCAGGCTATCGTCGCCGGTGGCCGTGGCCGTGTTGGTCGTGTCCACCGAGAGGGTGGTGGTACAGCTATATTGCCAGGTCTCCGTGGGGTCCAGCTTGCCATTGTTATTGGCATCCCCGGCCGGGTTGGGGCCGGTGAGGGGGCTGCACTTGTTGTCGCTGATCCCCACATTGGTCAAGGGATCGTCCCCGGTGTTGGTGACGTCGAAGGTATAGACCACCGTGTCCCCAGGGTTGATGACGGTCAGATCCACAGACTTGACCACCTGAATCCCCGGCTTGATCACGTTGACGCTCTCGCTGTCCGTGGCGGTGACCGGGGGCAGATTGGGATAGAGCGCGCCCGTGGGGTCGCTGGGCCGCCCGCTGACATTGGCCGTGTTGACCGTGTCCGCGCTCAGAGAGGTCTGGCAGGTGTAGATCCACGTCTCGCTGGTCTCCAGCCGCCCGTTGTTGTTGGCATCGCCACCCACAAAGGTGAGGGGCGCACATTTGTCGTCGGTCAGGTTGATGGTGCGCAGGGTGACATCGCCAGGATTGGTGACGGTGAAGGTGTAGATCACCGACTCGCCCACATAGATGGCCGGGCGGCTCACATCCTTGACCAAGCTGATGGCCGGGGCCACCACATCCACATCCGCGCTGCCCGTGTCCGTCACCGGACCGATGCCGGGGAAGGGGGTGCCGGCGGGATCCGTGGGCTGGCCGCTGACGTTGGCCACGTTGGTGGTATCAACCGCCACGGAGGTGACACAGGCATAGGTCCAGGTCTCATCCACATCCAGCAAGCCATTGCTGTTCACATCCCCCGCCGGGTTGGGGCCGGTGATGGGGGCACATTTATCGTCGCTGAGGGCGATGCTGGCCAGGGCCACATCCCCCTGATTGCTGACCAAGAAAGCATAGGCCACCAGATCCCCAGAGAGGATCACCTTGGGCGTGGCCACCTTGACCACATCAATGGCCGGGGTCACCACATCCACAACCTCCGTGTCCTGGTCGCTGACCGGGTTGCCCAGGCTGTCGTCGCCGCTGACGCTGACAATGTTGACCGTGTCCGTGAGCACATTGGTGGCGGTACAGGCATAGGCCCATACCTCGCCGGGGTCAAGCAGGCCGTTGCCGTTGTCCCCGCTGGGGCCGGTGACCGGGCTGCACTTGTCGTCGCCCAAGGTCACATTGGCCAGGGGATCGTCCCCAGGATTGGTGACGTCAAAGCTATAGATCACCGTGTCCCCGGCCAGAATCGTGGTGCGGTCCGCCTTCTTGACCACATGGATGGCCGGGTTGATCACGTCCACCGTGGCCTGGGCCTGCTCTTCCAGGGGGTTGCCCAGTTCATCCTTGCCCGTCACCTGGACCACGTTGACCGTGTCCGACGTCAGGGGTTCCACGCACTGATAGGTCCAAACTTCGCCAGGGGCCAACAGATCATCGCTGCCCGTGTCGCCGCCCAAATAGGTAACAGTGTTGCATTGGTTGTCCACCACCACCACGCTGTTGACCGTGTCCGACCCCGTGTTTTGCACGGTGTAGGTATAGGTAACCGGCGTCCCGGCATAGACCGTGGCCGCGCTGGCGATCTTGTCGATCTGCAAACCGACGATCACCACATCCACAAAGGCCGTGGCCGTGTTGCTGACCGGGTTGCCCAGGCTGTCGTCGCCCGTGGCCGTGGCCAGGTTGGTGGTGTCCTGGGTCAACGTAGTCTGGCAAGTGAAGGTCCAGCTTTCGTTCAGATCCAGCAAACTATTGGTGTTGGCGTCCCCGCTGGCATAGACCACGGGGCTGCATTTGTTGTCCCCCACGCTGACATTGCTCAGGGGATCGTTGCCGGGATTGGTCACGGCATAGGTATAGGTGACCGGGTCGCCGGGGTTGATGACCGTGGCGCTGGGGGTCTTGACAATCCGAATCTTGGGGTCGATCACCTTGACCGTGGCCTGATCCTGGTCCGTCACCGGGCTGATGCCGGGGAGGGGCGTGCCGCCGGGGGTGCTGGGCTGACCGCTGGCCGTGGCCGTGTTGGTAAAGGTGGCCGAAACGGACATCTGACAATTATAGAGCCAGGTCTCCGTGGTCTCCAGCAAGTCGTTGCCGTTGGTGTCCCCGCCGCCAAAGACCACCGGGGAACAGGTGTTGTCCGTCACCCCAACGCTGCGCAGGGGCACGTCGCCGGGATTGGTGACGGTCAGGGTATAGATGGCGGTCTCGCCCACGTACATCACCGGCAGATTCACATCCTTGACGATCTTGATGGCCGGGGCCACCACGTTGACGTCCGCGGTGTCCGTGTCGGTCACCGGGGGAATCTGGGGCAGGGGGGTGCCGCTGGCATCGCTGGGCTGGCCCGTGGCGGTGATGGTGTTGGTGGTGTCCACAGCCACGGGGGTGGTGCAGGTATAGCGCCAGGTCTCGTTGAGGTCGAGCAGGGTGTTGTTGTTGCTATCGCCGCTGCTAAAGGCAACTGGGGCGCAGGTATTGTCGCTCATGCCGACCGTGGCCAGGGGCACGTCGCCGGGGTTGGTGACCAGGTAGGTATAGACCACTGGGCGCATTGGCCAAAATCACCGTGGGGCTGGCGGATTTCGCCACGGCGATGGCCGGATTGACCACCAAGGTCGGCTCCGTGTCCTGATTGTTGCCGGGCACGGTGTCAAAGGTATCGCTGGAAACCGTGGCCCGGTTGACAATCTGCCCGGCAGTGCCGGGGGCTACCGTCACCCGCACAGTCACCGTGGTGGTTGTGCTGGCGGACAAATTGCCCAAATTACAGGTCAGCACCCCGCTGCTTTGCGTGCAGGTGGGCGCGCCGGGGGTGGACGAAACAAAGCTCACCGCGCCGGGCAGGGTGTCGGTCACCACCACATTGGTTGCCGTGGCCGGGCCATTGTTTTTGATGGCAAGGGTATAGGTCAGGGCATTCCCCGACTGCACCGGGTCCGGGCTGTCACTCTTGACAACCTGTAGATCCGCCGGCAGCACAAAGCCAAAATCGGCCAAAGTATAGGTCTGCACAAATTGGGTCAAGGGCACAAAAATGGGGTTGTCGGGGTCATAGGCCGTGCCGTTGCCGTTGGTGAAGATATAGCCTTCCAGCGCGCCGCCGGGCAGGAAATTGCTGGGGTCAACCCGCACCCAAAATTCATTGCCGTTGGCCGTGGTCGGGAAGCTGTATTTGCCCGTGCCGTCTGTGCTGGTGGTCAGGGCCAACAGATCCCCGCCCAAGCCTGGGCTAAAGGTGCCGTTGCCATCCATTTCCAAATAGAGGGAAAGGGAGACACTCCCCAGCCCGGCGGCAAATTCGGCGCCTTCGTCAACCCAGTCACCGTTGGCGCTGAGATCGTTCCACACATAGTTGCCGATGCTGGACTTGCCGCCGTAGACAAAGCCAAAATTGGCATTGTTGCGGATCTCGTCCAGCCCCAAGGTGAGGTCCAAGGGTTCATTGGCCGTGTTGATATCAAAGCCCATCAGCAGGGGACCGCTGAGGTAGTCGATGGGACCTCGTAGTTGCCGGCGTCCAGACCGGTGAAGGCATAGTTGCCGTTGTTATCCGTCACCTGGGCGGAGAAGACATCGTCCGCCGTGCCCAGGGTGCCGTCCGTGCCGGCAAAGCGCAGGGTCACCGTGACGTTGGGCAGCCCCGGCTCGCCACTATTTTGGGCTTGATTGTTGTTCAGATCGTTCCACAACCGCCCGCTGACCACGCCAGCCGCGGCATAGACCGAAATGGATGACAACAGCATTGCTGCTGCTGCAATCAACATGATCCCTAAACTCAGGCCAAAGCCCCGTCCAAAGATGCGTGTGGGTGAGTTATTCTGACGAGTCATGTGTGCACTCCATTTGTTAGGTAAGCAATGGAAAGATCGATGAAATGTTTTTAGGTGGTCTTGCATAGAGCCTCCCAGGTTAGTTCGTTCAACTGACCTGGGAGAGCGCAAACCTACATCATTTTAGTATAGGTGAAAAGTTATTGTTGTGCAGTGGGCCATAAGTCAGTAGGCCGTACGCGTTCAGTCCCCCGCCCCCCTAGCCCCCCAACTTTGGGGGGAACTGTCCACGACCTCCCCCAGAATTGGGGGCCGGGGGGCCGAGGGAGCTGAACGTGTACGATAGGCCAAAACCTGGGCCTCTTGAGGAAGCCCAGGTTTTGACCTCAGTCTGTGGATTATCGTATCACAATCGGCATAAAGAGGGTATACCGGGTGGTCAGACCCCCCAGTTCCACCAACGTGGTACTGCCATCCAAGGTCAAGACTTCCAACGCATAGGTGTATCCAGCCGAGGCCAGTTCCAGGCTATTCACGTTTTCGTCCAGAAGTGTATAGAAAGCACCGGTCGGTTGCCCCGTACGCTGGGCCACAATGGGCTGGGCGTTCACGATCACCTTGGTCCCTTGGCTGTCCCAACGATGGACATTGAAGCCCAGAACGTTGTTCTCGCTCACAGTGGTCCAGCTGACGGAAACCTTGTCGCCCACAGCCTGTACAGCGCTATCACTGAGCAGCACAGAGGTAGGACCGTCAATGCGCACATCGGCTGCACTGGTGGCCGGGGTCAGAGGCTCCACGTTGCCCAGGGGCCCCGGACCGTCCGGGTCTGCCTGGCCGTTTTGAATGGTAACAGTGTTGGTGGTTACCGCACCAGGGGCCAGATAGGTGTCTCGCAGGGCCAGGAAGGTCACGGTGATAGCCTTGGATGTGCCGGGGAGCAGGTCGCCTACGGACGGCGCTGCGGTCAGGTCGTTCCAGCGCAGGGTGCCGTTCAGGTTGAAGTCCGGCAGGGCCGAGGCGGTCACATACTGCAGGAACTGTGCGTTGAAGGTATCCGTCATGGGCAACACAGTCAGCACGCTCTTGCCCGTATTGGTGACGGCGATGCGGAAGATCACGGTGTCGCCGGTACGGGCCGGGTTGGCGCTGGTCAGCACCTTGCTCAAGGTGTAGCTGGTCAGCACATCAAAGCCGAAGTCCGCCGTGGTGACGGCCTGGGCCTGGGTCACAGTCACCTGCAAGGGATTGACCGAGCTTTGCGCCCCAACGGTCAGGCCGAAGTCCGCCGGCAGGGTGGCGGTGTTCACCGTCACCGTGTAGGTGCCCTGGGGCAGGTTGGTGAAGGAGTAGAAGCCGCTGGCATTCGTGGTCGTGTTCACCACCACACCGCTGGGCAAGGTCAGGCTGATGCTCACGCTGGGGATGCCCGGCTCGCCGCCATCCTGCAAACCGTTGTCATTGGTATCATACCAGACAAAGTCGCCGATGGAGGCCAAGGGTGCTTGGTCCCAGAAGTTCTGGTTGGTCACGTCCGTGCCGCTGATCAGGGTAACAACGCCGATGCTGTCGGGGTTGCCACCGTCCACATCCACGGTGCTCTTATAGCCCACCGGATTCTGTTCCACGATGGTGTAGTTGCCGGGCAGCAGATTGGTGAAGGTGTAGGCCCCGGTCGGCCCCGTAGTGGTGGTCGCCGTGATCAACTGACCCGTTCCGGTGGTGCCGGTCAGGGTGATGGGTACACTGGCCAAGCCGGTTGTGCCGGTGCCGTTGCCCAACGGGTCGCTAAAGACATTGCCGCTCAGGGTGACGGGCTTGCTGTCCAGGAAGTCATTTTCCAGGCTGGTCTGGCCGCTGGTCAGGTTGCTGACCGTGATGACATCATTGTTGACCTTGGCGCTGCCCAAGGTGCCCGGCTCTGCGCCCGTGCTGGTGTAGCCAGCAGGGTTGGTCTCGGTGACTGTGTAGAGGCTGCCCGCCAACACGGTGAAGGTATAGAGGCCGTTGGCATCCGTGGTCGCCGGTTGGTTGATCACGTTGCCCTGACCATCTGTGCCTGTCAGGGTCACGGTCACACCGGTCATCACCGGCTCGCCCCCATCCTGCACGCCGTTGCCGTTCAGGTCATCATAGACCGCACCGCCGATGGTCACCGGCAGGGTGTCGAAGAAGTCCTGACCGGTCACATCCGCGCCACTGGTCACGGTCACGGCGGTGATGCGGTTGTCGTTGGCGCCCACAATGTCGCCGGTGCTGGTGTAGCCAGCCTTGTCCGTCTCGGTCAAGGTATAGACGCCCGCAGGCACGTTGGTGAAGGTATAGACACCGTTGGGATCCGTGACGGCGGTCAGGGTGATCGGCCTGGCCCAATCCGTTCGTGCCCGTCAAGGTCACTGTCACACCGGCGATGCCGATGTCCCCACCCGTCAGGCCAGGAATGGCATTCTTGTCATCCCACACCGTACCCGTGATGGTCACCGGGTCTTGGTCCAGGAAGTCGTTCTCCAAAGAAGTCTGGCCGCTGGTCAGGGTCACATCAATGCGGTCGGCATTGACTAAGGTGCTGCCCAAGGTGCCAGCCTCGGCCCCCGTGCTGGTGAAGCCAGTCGGGTTGGTCTCAGTGACGGTGTAGCTGCCTGCCAACACGGTGAAGGTATACAGGCCGCTGCTATCCGTGGTGGCCACGGCACCCGTGCTCAGGGTAACGGTCACACCGGTCATCACCGGCTCGCCGCCGTCCTGCACGCCGTTGCCGTTCAGGTCATCATAGACCGCACCGCCGATGGTCACCGGCAGGGTGTCGAAGAAGTCCTGACCGGTCACATCCGCGCCGCTGGTCACGGTCACAGCGGTGATGCGGTTGTCGTTGGCGCCCACAATGTCGCCTGTGCTGGTGTATCCAGCCTTGTCCGTCTCGGTCAAGGTATAGACGCCCGCAGGCACATTGGTGAAGGTATAGACACCGTTGGGGCCAGTGACCGCGGTCAGGGTGATCGCCTGGCCCAATCCGTTCGTGCCCGTCAAGGTCATTGTCACACCGGCGATGCCGATGTCCCCACCCGTCAGGCCAGGAATGGCATTCTTGTCATCCCACACCGTGCCCGTGATGGTCACCGGGTCTTGGTCCAGGAAGTCGTTGGCCACGCTGGTGCTGCCGCTGGTGGTGGTGACCTGGATGGTGTCGGCATTGGTCACGCTGCTGGTGGTGCCAGCGCCCGTGCCCGGCTCGGCCCCGGTGCTGGTGAAGTTGATCGGGTTGGTCTCGGTCACGGTGTAGGCGCCGGGCATGACGGTGAAGGTGTAGAGACCGCTGGCGACAGTGGTGGTGGTCATCCCATTGCTCAGGGTGATCAGCACGCCGGACAAGGGCGGCTCGCCCCCGTTCTGTACGCCGTTGCCGTTCAGGTCATCATAGACCCCACCGGCGATGAGGGTGGGCTTGGCATCAAAGAAGTTGTTGTCCAGGATGCTCTGGCCCTGGGTCACGGTGACGGCGATGCTGTCCGGCGCGCCCCCATCCTTGTCCCCGGTGCTGGTATAGCCGGGGGGATTCCCCTCGACCACGGTATAGCTGCCGGGCAACACGTTGGTGAAGGTGTAGACACCGTTCACATCCGTGGTGGTCGTTATGGTCGTCAGCCCATTGCTCAGGGTGATGACCACGCCGCTGGTGATGGTCGGCTCACCGGCGTTGAAGCTGCCGTTGCCGTTCAGGTCATCATAGACCTTGCCGCCGATGGTGGCTGGCTGCACATACCCGAAGTCAACATTGGTGATGATCTCGGTCAGATTTGTCGTAAATACATAGGTGGGGTTTTCCGGATCATAGAAACCGCCCTGGGGGTTGGTGAAGAGATACCCTGCCAGCGGACCGCCGGGCAAGAAATTGCTGGGGTCCACCAACACAAAGAAGTCGTTGCCGTTGGCAGAAACCGGGAAATTATACTTGCCCGTGCCATCCGTGGTGGTCTGGAGCAGAAGCAGGTCATTGCCCAAAGTGGGGGTGAAGACACCGTTGCCGTCCATGTCCAGATAGAGGCTCATGGCCACATTCGGAATGCCGATGCCTGGGGTGACGAACTCAGCCCCTTCATCGGTCCAGTTGCCGTTCGGCGTGACGTCGTTCCACACATAGTTGCCGATGGAGGACTTGCCGCCAAACTTGTAGCCGAAGTTGCCGCCGGTGAAGAAATCATTCGTTCCCAAGGTGATGAGCATGGGCTCGTTGGCCGTGGTGAGGTCAAACCCTTCGGGCAGGCTCAGGAAATCCACAGACAGCCGGAAGCTGCCACCGTCGGGCAAGCCGGCAAAGCTGTAGTTGCCGCTGTTGTCTGTAACCTGATCGGCGTAGATAATATCGTCCCCAGTGCCGAAGATGGTGTCAACACCCGCCTCCCGCAACTGCACGGTGACGTTGCGAATCCCCGGCTCGCCCACATCCTGGTCGGTACCGGAATCCATATCGTTCCAAATTTGGCCGCTGATACCACCGGCGGCAAAGACCTGGGTGCTGGGCATCATCAGCCCAAAGGCGAGTGCCAGTACCAGGATCATCAGCCCGCTAAACAAGCGGCTCTGTCGGGTGCGGATCAAGGGGTGCATCATGGTAGTCATGTAAATTCTCCTAATTTTCGTATTGATATCTATCCGTGAGCCGGACTTTGCAGAACGGCTCTGTTTTGATTGCGTTGTCAAGATTGATTGATCACCAAACGGGATCATAGGTCAATTTTACATGACGAAACCAATCAAGCCCACAGCTTTTTGACTGGTTCTTCCCTGTACAGGTGGCTAGCTAATGAACCAATCTAATCAACAGAATTCAACAGAATCGGCGTTCTATTGTGATTCAAGCTTGGCCCCTACAAACAGAGACGAAGATCGCTTCTATAAGAGACGGTTCATGTAGCTTGATTATATGCGTTCACATTCAAGCCTATCACCGGACTATTACTGACTTTGTGTCCGTACCAATACGTAATTGTGTCGAAAATCCAATTTAGAAAAGGAGGTAACTCCCAACCCCACCCTAACCCTCCCCCAGAAATGCTCACCTTTACCCACAAATCTGTTGTGATCAGCATGATGATGAAATGGAACTTGTCCGGCTGATAGCCGGACCTACGAGGATGTCGCCGAAATCGTAGGTCACGCTACCAGCGTGACGAGTTCCGAATCCTTCACCATCCTGTTGATCACGACACTTTACCCACAAATCTTTGGCGATCTGCTCAGTTTTCATGGCAAACCGATGGTTATGCCGCATGGCCGGGGGCTAAAGGTTAGCCCAGAAGTGGGGGGACGGGGGGGGCAAAAAGAAAAGGGTGTGTTCAAAATGAATTAGAGGAGTTCGCACCCCCTGGTGCGTACGGGTCTGCGCCAGGGGGCGCAGACTCCTCGGTCTAGCTCAAATTGAACACACCCAAAAGAAAACGCCTATGCGGTCAACTGAAACAGTTGACCGCATAGGCGCAAGGAGCAAATTCTTATGGGTTTGGCGGCTGTCGCCGAACCTTTTACCGCACAACCAGGGGCAGGAAGATGTAGCGCTGCCAAACCACCGTGCCCAAGGGATATCGTGTCTGCCCGCCGTCGTCCGTGAGCAAGGCCAGCTCGTAGGTGTAGCCCATGCCCACAACCGCATGGTCATCCACGAAGCTGTACGTCGCGCCCTCGGCCTGACCGGCCTTGCGGGCCAGGATCGGCAGATCGGTCAACTGCACCGCCGCCCCCTCCGGCCCCATCCGGTAGACGTGGAAGCCGACCACGTTCAGCTCGTTGACCGTCTCCCAGGCCACCTCCACCTGAGTCGAATCGCCCAGGGTCAGCGGACGCACGCTGGCGTTGATCAACGTCACCCCCGTCGGCCCTTGGATGATCACCGTGGCCGCGTCCGCCGTGGGGGGCAGGCTCTCCAGACTGCCCAGGGGACCGGCCCCGTCCGGGTCCACCGTGGCCCCGCTGGCCGTGGCCACGTTCTGGGCGTTGCCGCTGGGCAGCCCCGTGGTGTCCCGCAGGGCCTCGAAGTTGACCGTCACCGAGATAGGTCTGGCCGGGGGCGATATCGCCCAGGGTGGCGGTCAGATCCGTCCAGTTGAGGGTGCCGTCGCTGGCGCTGTTGTCCGGCGCCGTGGTGGCCGAGACATAGCGCAGCAGCACTTCGTTGTACGTGTCCGCCAGGGGCAGGAAGTCGATCACGCCCTCCCCCGTGTTGGTGATGGCGATGCGGAAGCTGCACCACCTCCCGGGTGCGGGCCGGGTTGCCGGTGATCAGCACCTTGCTCAACGTGTAGGCCGGGGTGATCTCATAGCCAAAGTCGGCGTTGGTGATCACCTGGCCCGTGGTCAGGCTGACCGGGTAGGGGCTGCTCTGGCTGCCCGCCCCGCTGGTTGCCGTGGCGCTGACCGGCGTGCCGCTGCCCACGGTGACGGTGTAGGCGCCGGTCATCAGGTTGGTGAAGGTGTAGATCCCCGCCGCATTGGTGGTGGTGGTGACCACGCTGCCCACGGAATTGGTCAGGCTGATGGCCACGCCGGGGATGCCCGGCTCGCCGCCGTCCTGGATGCCGTTCCCATTGGTGTCATACCAGACAAAGTCGCCGATGGTGCCGGTGGCTGAGGGAGATCCTCGAAGTTGCGCCCGTTCATGTCCTGACCCGCGGCCAGGTTGACCGGGCTGATCACGTTGGCGTTGCCGCCGTCCGTATCCCCCAGGCTGGTATAGTTGGGCAGATCGGTCTCCCCATCTGATAGTTGCCAGGGTCCAAGATTGGGGAATGGTACGTTCCCCCAGCCGTGGTAGTGGGACCGGGTGATCTCGTCCCCGGTGCCCGAGGAAGCCGTCCGGTCCGGCGCTGACCAGGGTGATGGTGACGCCCTGGATGGGCGCTTGCCGGGCAGGTCGCACAGGGGCCCGGAGACGCCGAGGCCATCCACACAGACCGTGCCGCTGATGGCTGCTGAACTGCTGCTGATAGCCGAAGTTTTGGCCCAACACATCCCCGCCGTTGACGGTGATGGTGGTGCGTCTGTCGCAGCCCACGCAGACGCCAGGGACGGCGGTTGGGGGTGGACATCCGGGTCGCCCGTGGCCAAATAGGCCGTGCTGGGCAGATCCGTCGTGTCCACGGTGATGGTGCAGCTTGCCGGTTCGGTCACCGTGACCGAGGTCAGCCAGTTGGCCCCAAAGGTGGAGGCCGTGCTGGTGGCGGCATAGGTGCCGTCCGCCCCGCAGTTCACGGTCACATCTACGCCGGGGATGACCGGCTCCGGTGCCGGCATTGTAGATGCCGTCGCCGTTCAGGTCGTTCCAGATAAAGCCGCCCACGGTGCGCACGGCTTGCCCGTGGTGGTGCCGTCGTTGAGATAGCCGAAGTCGGCAAAGTGAACGCTGTCGCCGCTGCGATAACCACGGTATAGGGTTCGGCCTGGTTGTTGTTGTTCGTGTTGGCTGCACCCAGGTTGGTCTTGACATAGCCTGTGGGCAGGCTGGCCGCATCAACGGTCACGGTGTAGGTGCCGGCGGGCAGCCCTCGGAAGAGATAGGCCCCATTGCTCCCCGTGGCCTGGGCGTCCACCAGATTGCCGCCGCTGTAGAGATTGACCGTGACGTCGCCCAGACCGGACTCGCCGGTGGTCGGGTCATAGACGCCGTTGTTGTTGCTATCCCGGAAGACCAGAAGTCGCCGATCTCGCCGGTGTCAGGCGAAGCCGAAGATCCACATCCGCCTCTGTCTGGCCCACGCCCACCTGCACATCAAAGGAAGTGGCCGTGTCGTGATCGCCTGGGTCAACCCTGCCAGGCAGATCTGGCGTCTCCACCCGAACGTATGAACTCGCCGGGCAGCACAGAGAAGAGATAGTACCCGTCGCCATTCGTCGTCTTTGTAGTGAGCAGGGTTGTACCCGTGCTGTCGTAGAGATCAACCCGCACGCCCACCGACCCCCGGCTCGTCGCCGTTCTGAATGCCGTTGCTGTCGTCGTCCTGCCACACGGTGTGCGCCGATCAGGCGCCCTCGGAGTAGCCGAAGTCGGCCGTCCACATCCAGGTTCGGGTCAAGGTTGACGAAGACGATATTGGGCGTGCTGGGCACCACGTCCCGGTTGCCGTCCGTGGTGATGCTGTCCTCGTAGACATCCACCAGATACGGCCCGGCGGCAGGTTGTCGATCAGGTAATAGCCGCTGGCGTTGGTCATGGCGAAGCCAACTCGGGTATCCACAAAGGAACCGTCATATTTGCCGTTGCCGTTGGCGTCGTAGTAGGCCAGAACGACCACATCGGGATGCCCGACCAGCGGCCTCGTCCTGGGTCTGGTTGATATTGTCATCCCACCACACATAGTCGCCGATGGAGCCGCCCCAGTTGTAGCCGAAGTCCGCGGTGATGACCACGCTGCTGTCCGTGGGCACGTTGACGGCCAGGGGATTGGTCAGGCTGGCCGTACTGCCTCGCCACGCTGACCAGATCCATGGCCGCCGCGATGGTGCTGGTGACGCCGAAGCTGGTGGTGACCACACTGCTCGTGTCCACCTCCACCTGATAGTCACCAGCGTAGAGGCCGGTGAAGGTGTAGATCCCGTTGGCATCCGTGCGCACGGTCTCCAGCAGGAGGGTGTGCCCACTGTTGTACAACTTGACCGTGACACCGGGCAGACCGGCTTCGCCACTGTCCACCACGCCGTTTTCGTTGCTGTCGATCCAGACCGTATCGCCGATGCTGGCCGCCCCTGGCGGGCGCAGACCGAAGTCCGCATCCGTCACCCCGGCGGTGGTGGCCGTGCGGGTGAGGCTGGTAGCCGTCGAGGGCAGATAGCCGTTCGGGGATGGTGGCCACGGTCAAAACGACATTGTAGCTGACCCCGTTGGCCAGGCCATAGATGTGATACACGCCCAGGGCATCCGTAGTGGCACAGGTGCGTCGCCCCGCCCGCGGTGGGCGTGGCGCAGACCTGCACGCCGTTCAGCCCCGGCTCGCCCACATCCTGCACCCCATCCCCATCCAGGTCCGCCCACACAAAGTCGCCGATGCTGGCCCCGATATTCGTCTGCACTGTGTTGCTCGGCGTTTGGGGGATGACGCTGGCGCTCTTGATATAGGCCGTGTTGCTACGAGGGGCAGGCGGGCTACCGCGGTGTTCACCGTGGCCCGGAAGGTGAGGGCCGGGGCCACGATCACGCTGTTGCTCTTGGCTGTGGCCCAAGTGTTGCCGCTGCCCGTGGCACTACCGCCAAAGGTTAATTGGCCGATGGTGCCCGTGCCGGAGGTGTTGTAAACCCAGGTGAAGGTCGTACCGCCTGTGCCCACTGTAGCGCTGGCCGGCGTGGGGCCGCTGACCAATGTGGCCGTGACACCGTTCGTGCCGGTAATAATCAATGAACCGGGCGTTACGCTGGC
Source organism: uncultured Chloroflexia bacterium (assembly GCA_963704975.1). GTDB lineage: Bacteria > Chloroflexota > Anaerolineae > Caldilineales > Caldilineaceae > JAGNDO01. The sequence continues at coordinate 61,577 of CAVPIK010000007.1, forward strand.
AATGCTTTGCGAAGCGACCAGAGTCATCGCCACGGTGAGTTGTCCACCAGCCGTCACCAGCGCTGGTGTAGCGGTGATGGCGGTATTCAGGGACGGGCCAGAGGGCGACGATGCTTTGATCTTCACGACATAGCCATCGGTACCGCTGGTGAAACTTCGCACAGGTGATCCCCAGGTCGCCGTGCCATATCCGGCTAAATACATTCCATCGCTTCCATCTACGGCAATCCCATAGTTGATTTCAGTGCCGCTGGTGCCTTGGAATGTATTCCACATTAGACTACCATTGCTATTGACAGCAGCCGCAAAGCCATCAAAGCCACCGCTGAACGCCCGCAGAGGGGTTCCCCATGTGCCTTGACTATGGCCGCCCACATACGCATTTCCGCTGGCATCCACGCCAATGTCATTAACCATGTCGTTGGATGTGCCGCCAAAGAAGGTATTCCAGATCAACGCGCCCGCATTGGTCAACTTGACCACAAGACCGTCATTGCCTGTGCTATAGGCACCAACCGGGGATCCCCATGTTGCATTGCTATATCCGCCTACATACACATTGCCGCTGGTATCCAGGGCCAGCCCATTGAGTTCATCGGTTCCACTGCCGCCCAGAAAGGTATTCCAGGTCAGTGCGCCAGCGGTGGTCAATTTGGCGGCAAAGCCATCCACATTGGTCCCAGAGACTGTGAATGCCCGCAAAGGCGATCCCCACGTGGCACCGCTGTTGCCACCAACATAGACAGTGCCGCTGCCATCCACCTTTATGCCCTTGCCGTTGTCTGACCCCGTTCCACCGAGAAAGGTGTGCCAAGTGAGCGCGCCAGCGCTGCTCAGTTTGGCGACAAAGGCATCAGAGTTACCCCCTGAAGTTGTAAAAGCCCGCAGAGGAGATCCCCAGGTGATTTGACTGTACCCGGTCACATAGATATTGCCGCTGCCATCTACCGCAATGCTATTACCGTTATCATAGCCCGTTCCACCAAGGAAGATGTGCCAAAGCAGGGTGCCGCTGCTGTCTAGCTTAGCCACATAGGTGTCCCAATCACCAGCGAAGGCCCGCAGGGGCGATCCCCAGGTGGCCACGCTCTGTCCGGTCACATAGACGTTGCCGCTGCTGTCCACAGCCACACCGTTGGCATAGTCGTTGACCAAGCCAGTGTTCCCACCTCAGGAAGGTATGCCAGAGCAGGGTGCCGCTGCTGTTAAGTTTGACGATAGAGGCGTCATCGCCGCCGGCATAAGCCCGAACAGGCGACCCCCAGGCGGCATTGCTCTTCCCAACTGCGTACACGCTCCCACTCCCGTCAACCGCCACAGCATTGTTGTTGTCGCTGCCGCTGCCCCCCTGAAAAGTGTTCCAGGTAATCGCGCCCCCGCCATTACTGACGACGGAATAATTGTCCCACACGAACGCAAACGGCTGATTCTTGGTATCGCCCGTGTTGGTGGACTTGACCGTGTCCGCACCCCAACTGGTCCCATTCCACAGCAGATAGTGCAGGGCACTGGCATCATCCTGCACGCTCAACATGATGCGGTTGGACTGGGCATGGCCGTCCAAGGTCAGGGAATTGGTGTTGGCCCCAATGGTCGGGCCGACGATCTCGCTGCCCCATCCGCTGCCATTTGTCCACGTACGATAGAAGAGTACATTTTGGGCGCTGCGCCCGTAAACGGCCAGGGCCTTGCCGGATACCCCCTCAAAGGCCACACCCAGGTTGGGTGCAGTCGAGGCGTCAAGCAGCAAACCGGACGCGGTCGCCCGTGCCGCCGTCTCCCAAGCGGAGCCACTCCACACGGACAGCCAACCATCGGGGCTCGTGGTCTGCACACCCAAGTGCAAGGCGATTGCTCGTAGGATCAGAGGCCAAGACATACCATTTGGACGCTGCGGTTACCCCGGAAGGCGGAGCCAAAAAGGCTTCGGCAATCCAGGCAGAGCCGGTCCAAATCTGATAGTAGACATTGGCATCGCTGTTCTTGCCATAGACCACCAAGGCCCGACCCGTACCCTGCTCGTAGGCCACAGTAGATATCCGTATAGTCGGTCTGGGCCGTGTTATCCAGAGACTGGCCGTTGCCCCAGCTCGATCCGTTCCAGACCAGGGCATAGTGGCCGGCGGTGGTGGCGACGGCGGCCACGATCTCGTTGCTGCCCGGTTTGGAGGCCAGGCGCACGGTCTTGATTGTACCAGCCAAGGGCGTGGGCGAGATGGTGGTTTTGGCCGTCCAGCTTGTTCCGTTCCACTCGCTATATTGCAGGCTTGTGCCATTGCCCCACACCATGACGGCATCGCCGCTGGTCTGCTCGTAGGCCACATCCGCCGTCCACCAGAAGGTTTCGGCCACCGTGCCCAGAGGATTGATCGAGGCAGAAACCCAGGCGCTACCGCTCCAACGCATGGCGACCACGTTGTTGCTGGCATTGTTAATGATGCCCACCACGATCCTCTCACTTTCGCGTGGGGGCCGACGCTGCCTGCATGATGCGATAAGCCGAGCCGGTGCTGACGCCAGTGGAGGTTGTCGTCCCGAACGAAAACGGCGTCCACTTGGCATAGTCGGGTGTAGCGGACGCTGAGGTCCAGATGCCCATGCCGTCTGTGTACACGGTCGTACTACCACCAGCATTAGCAGATCCCGGCACGCCGGCCACATTGCTGCCCAGATTCCACGTCACCACACCGCCACTTTCACTGCCCCCAGCGTTGGCGCTGGCGGGCACATAGGTGGTCCCAGCGGGCACCGCATCGGTCACTGTCACGCTGGTGAGCAGGCTGCTGCCCGTGTAGTTGGTGGTCAGGGTGTAGGTCAAGGTGTCACCGGGGTTGGCATTGGCCTTGTCCACCGCCTTGGTCAAGGGGGGCGGGGGCGGGGCCACATAGCGGAAGGGGAAGTCGGCGTCGGTGTAGACCTGGGACAGGCCTAGCGCCACGGGGAAGGGGTCGGTCAAAGACGGATAATAGTTGGCGGGCACGTCCGGGTCGGTCTGAATCACATCCACGATGTAGTTGCCCGCGGGCAGATTGGCAAACTTGTACGTGCCGGTGATGGACGAGGTGGTGGTCATGATGGCCGTGTCCCCCGCGCCCAAGGTGCCCACGGTGCCCGCATCCTGATAGAGCACCAGGGTGACGTTGGCCAGGGGCGTGTCTACGCCGCTCTCATACGTATTGTTGCTGTTGGTGTCGATGAAAACCTGGTCCCCAATGGAGCCGGGCACGACCTTGAAATAGCCGAAGTCCGCGGTCAGGTAGGGGCCGCTCAGGTTGGTCACCTTGTGGGGGTCCGAGGTGACGGCCAGCCAGGCAGCCGTGCCCAACTGGGTGGTCACATCGGCATCCACGGCGTCCACAATGTAGTTGTAGCCCGTGGCCAAATTGCTGAAGAGATAGGCCCCGCCCGCCGCGGTCACCGTCGTGGCGATCAGGGTGTCCGTGGCCGGATCGACAACGCCGTTGCCGTTCTGGTCCTCGTAGAGGTTGACCGTCACGCCGTTGATGCCCACATCGCCCAGGCCGCTATTGAACGCGCCGTCGTTGCCCTTGTCCTCAAAGACAAGGTCGCCGATGGAGGCCGTGCCCGTGGGCCGGTAGCCGAAGTCCACATCCAACTTATTCTCGTTGGTGGCCACAGTCACCGAGCGGGGTTCCGGCGGGGTGGTCAGGGCGTGGTTGGCCGGGGCCACCACGTCCACGGTATAGGTGCCCGCGGTCAGCCCGGTAAAGAGATAGGTGCCGTTGGCATCCGTGACTTTGGTGGCGATGGTGGTGCCGCCGCCGTTTTTCAGATCCACAGTGACGCCGGCAATGCCCTCTTCGCCCGCATCCTGCACGCCGTTGCCGTTCCAATCCCGGAAGATGGTATCGCCAATCTTGGCCCCGCCCACGGTGACGCAGGCCTGGGTGCCCGTGCTGATCACCGCGTCCGCGGCGGTACTGTAGGAGTTACAATAGGTCAGGCCGGGGACGACCGTGTTGGGCACGTTGGCCGTAAACGTCAAGACCAAGGCCTTGCTCGCATCAATGGCCCGGTTGACCGTAAAGATGGGGCGATTCAAGTTGGCGCTGTTGACCGTGGTGGCCAGCATGGCGTTGGCCCCGTTCACGGTCACGCTGTCCAGGCTGACAAAGGTGAAGCCGCTGGGCAGGTTCTCGGTGATGGGAATCGGGCTACCGCTGGCGCCCGTGCCAATGTTGTCCACGAGCAAGGTGTACTGCACATTGCCCCCAGGGGCCACGCTGGCCGTGTTGACGCTCTTGCTCTGTTGCAGCAAGGGGGTGGCCCCCAAATAGGTACCTTCGTCCACGCACTGTTCGCCCAGATTGGCCGCGGTGAGACAGAGTTGGTTGATGGCCAGCCCCTTGGATTTCGCCCGCACGGTGACCGTGGCCTGAAAGCTCTCGCCAGGGCCAAGGCTGGGGATATTCCAGATCAGCGGGTTCGGCCCACTGTTGGCCGAGGGCGACGCGCTGAGGAAGGTGACGCCCGAAGGCAGCAGATCTTTGACCTGCACACTGGTCAGGGTGATGTTGGTTGAGGTGTTGACCGCCCGCACGTCATAGGTAAAGACATCGTTCAGCGCCACCACAGGCCGGCTGGCCGACTTGCTCAGGGCCACACAGGAACTGAGGTTCGCGGTGGTGGGGTCGTAATAACGCCACAGGTGATCCTTGCCCCCATCCTCGCCGCCAGCGTCGCCGCCGAAGACATCCGCATGGTAGATGGCGACACAGTTGCTCTGATAGAGGGAGACATCCAAAAGCTTGACCTTGAACCAGACATATTCGGGCCGGTTCTCGATCAGCGCGCCCACGCTCCAACGGATGGCCTTGGGGCTGGTGTTGTCGGCCTGGGAGACGGTGGCGGGCAGGGGATTGCCGCTGCCCAACGCCCACCCCACGTTGCTGCCGTCCACCCCGGCAAAGCCTAGGGTGTTGTCCGTTCGCCCCGGCTCGTCAAAGGCGATCTGGCTGCCCGGATACTGGATGCGATTCCAGGGGCCATCCACGATGGAAGCCCGCATGGCCGCCGCGTCCTTGGCGCTGGCATCCCAGATGGCCTTATCAAAGGCCCACTGATAGCCGCTTTGAGGACCGGCCACACCGCTGGCCACGCCCCAGGGCGCATTGCCCCGTCCGTTGGAATCGATGATGGGCGAAACCGGGCTTTTGATGCCCCAGGCGTACATCTGCTCTGCATCCCACTTGTTGAAGGGCACAAAGTCGTCGCCGCTGTTGCTGGTGATGCTGGTGCCCAGGGCCGGGCTGGAGTTGACCCAGCTATTCCACGCCGTGTCCGGGTCCGTGGCATAGAAGATGCCCGTGTCCCCATAGACACCGGCCATTGTGCCCAAATGCACCCCGGTCGGGCTGACCGCGGGGCTGGTCTGGCCCATGATGTTGGGGCCGAGGGTCAGCCCCACCAATTGTGAAGTGGTGGCCGGGCCGATGGGTCCATAGCCCAGGGGTTCGATGGCCTGACCCTTCATGGGCACTTCGTTGTAGCCCCCCAGTCCGTCCGGGGAGAGGTAGCCCACATCCACCACCTGCACCCCCGTGGGCAGATAGACCGTGACATAGCCGCCCACCCCTGTGGTGGTGCCATCCGTGGGCGTCACCTTGACGATCATGCCCAACTCGTCCCCCACCCGCATCAGGGGCAGGTTATTTGCAGTGATGCGGGCATCCAGCGTGGCCGACGTGGCAGGGTCAAACTGGATCCAGTTCATGCGCTGGTCCAGGTTGTGGGCAGAGGCAGTCGGCGCGTCCACCCCAGGCAGGGCCTGGGGAAAGAGGCTGATCAGCATCGAAATAACGACGGCCAGCACGATGGAAACGCTGCGCCGGGATCGGTGGTGGGTCGCTGAGGTTGTCATGGTTTTGTTCTCCGGTGTGAAAGACTGTGCATTTTTCGGGCAAGGGATATCCACTGTTTCATGATGACGGATTCTAGGATCAAAAGCAACGGTATAAATACCCAGTCCTACCTGGATGGCTGTCCAGTATTTCACCTAAATCCCAAGTAGATCGGTAGGTCTATACCCTGAGTTTGTTCAAAAGATACAAACCCAAAAGATAATGCCGCCAACTGCTCAGTTGGCGGCACTATCTTGACCATCATTTTCGACGTACTCTCGTTCCCACGCTCTGGTTCCCACAATCTCGTTCCCATGCTCCGCGTGGGAATGAGATTTGGCCTTTACCTTATAACCAAAGGCAGGAAGATCTGTCGCTGCCACTGCACGGCGCCAAGGGTATGCTCTTCGGTCCCCCCGCTGGCCAGCAGGATCTGCAACACGTAGACATAGTCCTCACCGGCCACAGCGCTTCGGTCCACAAAGCCGTAGAGGTCGCCGTTGGGCTGGCCCGCATTCTTGGCCAGCATGGGCGTGGCGGTCACCTGCACCACCTCATCCCCAGGACCCCGACGATAGACATGGAAGCCCACCACATCCACTTCGTTGACCGTCTCCCATCCAATCTGCACCTGGGTCGAATCGGCCTGGGTCAGGGGGCGCACGCTGGTGTTGATCACGGACACATTCGTCGGCCCCAGGATGGCGACCGTGGCCGTGGCCGTCTTGCTGGCCAAGACTTCCAGATTGCCCAGAGGACCGCCCGGCCCATCGGGATCGGCTGTCGGGTTGACCGCCGTCACCGTGTTGGTGGCCACCCCACCCGGCCAGCAGGGTCGTGTCCCGCAGGGTGATGAAGGTGACCGTCAGGCTGATGGCGCCGCCAGGGGCCACATCACCCAGGGTGCTGGTGACATCCGTCCACAGCAGAGGGCTTTGGTACAGACTGCCCATGGGCGGCACACTGGCCGAGAAGTATTGGAGCAGCCGGCTGTCGAAGCTGTCCGACAGGGGAACCGTGGTCAGCCAGCTCTGGCCCGTGTTGGTGATGCGGATGGTATAGCTGACTTCCGAGTTGGTGCGGACCGTATCCAGCCCCTCGCGGGTCTTGCTGATCAGATAGCTGCTTGGGCTGTCATAGCCAAAGTCGGCGTTGGTGATATCCTGATTGGCCGCCAAAGTGACCTGATACGGGCTGCTCTTGCTGTCCGCCTTGTTGATGTTCACGGAGCCGCTGGGGGTGCCGCTGGCCACGGTCACCGTGTAGACGCCGGGGAGCAGTTCGGTGAAGCTGTAGATCCCGCTGGCGTTGGTGGTCGTGGTGACCACCGCCCCCACAGAATTGGTCAGGCTGATCACCACGCCGGAGATGCCCGGTTCGCCGCCATCCTTGACACCGTCCCCATCCGTGTCGTACCAGACCAGGTCGCCGATGGAGCCGCCGGGGCGATCCCAGAAGTTCTGATCAGTCACGTCATTGCCGCTGGTCAGGGTCAGGCTGATGCTGTCCGGGTTGCCGCCGTCCACATCCCCGGTGCTCTCGTAGCCCACCGGATTGCCCTCGACAATGGTATAGCTGCCGGGGATCAGATTGGTGAAGGTATAGAGACCGCTGGCATCCGTGGTGGTGGTCACCGGGGTGCCGCCGCTTAGGGTGGCCGTGATCACCACACCGGCCAGACCGGTCGTGCCGGATTTGTCGGCCAGGGGATCGTTGTAGACCCCGCCGGTCACGGTTACGGGCTCGGCATAGCCGAAGTCCACATTTAGGTTAGAGGTTCCCGAGTTGGTGACGGGCATGGGGGCATCGCCGTAGACCGTGCCGCTGGTCAAGACCAAACCGGCCAAGGGCGCGCCCGTGGGGGCCACCCAATAGTCCTGGGGCGTGGTCACTGCCGGGATCAGGAAGTTGTAGAAGCCCGTACCGGTGGCCCCCGTGTTGGTGGTGACGGTTGTGACCAGGAGCAAGTCGCCCCCCACTGCCCGGATCGAAGATGCCATCCCCGTCGTCCAGATAGAGGGTGACGGTGACGCCGTTGATGCCGTTGCTGAACTGGGCGCCCTCGTCGGTCCAGTTGCCGTTGCCGCTGGTGTCCGTCCACACATAGTCGCCCAGGTTGTTCTTCCCGGTGAAGTAGTAGGGGAAGTCCACATCCAGGTTGGTCTCGCCGATGGCCAAACTGACGGTCTGGTCGTCCGGCCCGGTCACGCTTTCGAAGCCTTCGGGCAGGGTGGTGATGTCCACCAGCACATTATACGTGTCCGGCAGCAGGGTGGTGGCCGTGTAGATGCCGTTGATATCCGTGGTCGTCGTGATCACCGTGTCATCCGCCGTGCCCAGGATACCGTCCCCGCCGTAGCCGGTGACGGTCACCTCCGCACCGGGGATGCCCGGTTCGTTGGCATCCTTGATGCCGTCCTTGTTCAGATCGTTCCAGATCAGATCGCCCAGGGCAGCCGTGGCCGGGGGTTGATCCCAGAAGTCCTGGTCCGTGGTGGTCGGTGCCGGAGGTGACCGCGGCCACGATGGTGTCATCGGTCAGGAGACCTTGGACATCGCTGGTGCTGACATAGCCCGCCGGGTTGGTCTCGGTGATGGTGTAGGTCCCCGGCATCAGGTTGGTGAAGGTGTAGACACCATTCGCATCCGTCGTGGTGACCGCACCCGTACTCAAGGTGACCGTGATGCCGGCCATCCCCGTGGTCCCCGTGCCGTTGCCGTTCAGGTCATAGAAGACCGTGCCGGTCAGCGCGCCGGGCTGGGCATCGAAGAAGTCTCGCCCGGTGATGACTGCGCCGTCGGTGACGGTGACCTGGATGCTGTCCGGGTTGCCCCCGTCCACATCCCCGGTGCTGGTGAAGCCCGCCGGGTTGCCCTCGGTGATGGTGTAGATGCCCCCAACAGTGACCGTGAAGGTGTAGACCCCGTTCACATCCGTGGTCGTGGTCAGCCCATTGCTCAGGGTGATCACCACGCCGCTGGCGATGGGCGGCTCCCCGGCGTCGAAGGTGCCGTCGCCGTTGAGGTCGTTCCACACCGTGCCGCTGATAGTGGCCGGGGTGAAGTTCAGTTTGTCCTCGAAGTCCCGTCCGGTGATGGTCTGACCGACAGTCAGATTGACCGGGCTGATCACGTTGGCGTTGCCGCCGTCCACATCGCCCAAGCTGCTGTAGCCAGTGAGGTCCGTCTCTGCGATCTGGTACAACCCCGGCTCCAGGTCGGGGAAGCTATAGACGCCGCTGGCGTTGGTTGTCGTGATGGTGGTGACGTCGTCCCCTGTGCCCAGGATGCCATCCACCCCAGCATAGGTCAACGTGACCGTGACGCCCTGAATCGGGTCGTCGCTGACATCGTCACAGGGGCCGCTGCCCAGGTCGCCGGTGGTGCTGGCGCAGACCGTGCCGCTGATGCTGCCCAGGTTCTGATAGTAGCCGAAGTCCAGCCCGGTAACAGCGCCGGTGACCGTCAGCGGAGCCGTGGGCGATTCAGTCGCCACATAGGCGGCGCTGGAGAGATCCGCCTCGTCGGCGTCGATCACCGTGCAGACACTGCCGTCGGGGATGCCGCTGATGCTCCAGTCGCCGTTGCCGTCCGTGAGGGTGGTGAAGGTGCCCGTGTCACACTGCACGGTGATATCCACCCCGGCCATGCCCGGCTCGGCATCGTCGTTGTTATTGTTGTTCAGGTCGTCATAGACCCGCCCGCTGATGGTGCGCAGAAGCGCCACGGACTGGTAGCCAAAGTCAACCGTCAAGACGCTGCTGCCGCCGGTGACCGTGGCCGACCCTTGGTTGTCACAGGCCGTACAGGTCACGCCCGGCTGGGTCGGGTCCCCGGTCTGGGTGAAGCCCGGGGAGGCAGGCAAGGGGATGGTGTCGGTCAAGACCTTGACCACGTAGGTACCGTCGGCCAGACCAGGGAAGAGATAGCCGCCCGTGGTCGTGGTCACCGTGGTGTCCAGCAGGGTGGAGCCCGTGCTGTTGTAAAGCTGCACGGTCACTTCCTTCAGGCCGGATTCGTTGGCCTGCTTCGACCCCGTCGCCGTTGGCATCGTTCCAGACCAGATCGCCGATGGCCCCCGTATTGTCCAGCCCAAAGTTGAAGCTGGATCCCTTGTATTCCGACCCAGACAGGGCGGTGAAGGTGGTGCTGATGGGGGTAGTTTTGGTGCCCAGTTCCCCGGGGATCTGTGGATCTGTCGTGTTGTAACTGATCGTATAGGTGCCCGGCGCCACGATAAACTTATACTCGCCGGTCGCATCCGTATCCATTGTGATGTTGACCGGATTGCCGCCGATGTCCGTGCCGCTGATGGTGACAGAGACCGCGGGCAAGCCCGTCTCCCCATCCTTCAGTCCGTTGGTGTTCACATCGTGGAAGACATAGCCCTCCACAATGGCCGCTTCGATAAAGCCGGAATCCACCGTCAGGTCGGTCATGGCGCCTGCGCTCAGGGTCGTCGCGATGGTTTCCGGGGAGCTGGTGATCATCACCGAATACTTGCCCGGGGTGGTGGGACTTTCCACCGTCTGCTCGTCCGGGTCCATGACATAGTTGCCAGGAGGCAGATTGTCCACCAAGTAGGCCCCATTTGCATCCGTCTCCACCACGGCCACGATGGGATCCCCACCGCTGACCTTGCCGTTTCCGTCGGCATCATAATAGAGCACCTGGGTGACCAGGGGCGCGGGGGCTCGCCCGCCCCGGCTCGTAGAGGCCGTTGCCGTTGTTGTCATAGAAGGTCAGGTCGCCGATCTGGCCGGACCAGTTGTAGCCGAAGTCCACAGTGGTCACCGCGCTGCTGTCCGTGGGCACATTGACGGCCACATCTTTGGTCGGGTTGATGATGTTGCCGTTCAGCCCGCTGACCAGATCCATCACCCCGGCCAGGGTGCCGGTGACCCCATAGCTGGTGGTGACCACGCTGCTCTCGTCCACCTTGACCACATAATTCCCGGCATAGAGACTGGTGAAGGTATAGAGGCCGCTGGCATCGGTCGTGACGGTTTCCAGCAGATTGTTGCCTGTGCTGTCATACAGATTGACCGTGATGCCGGGCAGCCGGGTTTCGCCGCCATCCACCACGCCATCCTCGTCGGCGTCGATCCAGATGGTGTCGCCGATGGTGGCCCCACCGGGGGGACGCAGACCAAAGTCGGCGGCGGAATACTGTTGGCCGCTGGTCAGGGTTACGTTGTCCACGGTCCCCTTGGAATCCGCCCCATAGGTGGGCAGATAGCCGGGATAGTTGGCGGCCAGGCTGACCGGGTCCAACGTCACCGTGTAGGGCACCCCCGCGGTCAGCCCGAAGATGCGATAGGCCCCACTGCTGTCAGTGGTAGCGGTATAGACATTCGTGCCGTCGGTCACCCGCACCACCACACCGGAGATGCCGGCATCGGCCCCGTTGATCACCCCATCCCCATTGAAGTCCACAAAGACGAAGTCGCCGATGCTGGGGGTCAGGGAAGTCAGAACTGGATCGCTGGCCGTGGGCGGGATCAGGCTGGCGCTCTTGATATAGGCCGTATTCTCCACCACGCTCACGCTGGGCACGGGGCCGTCCACTGTCGCTTGGAAGGTGAGGGGCGGCGCGATCAGCACGCTGTTGGCCGTGGCCGTGGCGAAGACTGCGCCCAAAGCGCCCGTGCCGCCGCCGGTGAAGGTCAGTTCACCGATGTTGCCGTTGGCGTTGGCCGTACAGGTCCAGGTGAAGACCAGGGGCGTATTGGCCGCCACGGTGGTCGGCGGCGTGGGTGACGGGCTGCCACAGGTGGCCGTCACCCCGTTGGTGCCGCTCTGATTCAAGGTCGGCGTCACGTTGGTGATGGTCTGGGTGGCAGACAACTCCATGCTCACCCGGATGGCCCCGCCGTTGGAGACCAGACTGGGGCTGGCCGACATGCGGGTCTCCCGGCTGTTGGTGCTGAAGGTGAAGATCAACTGGGGCGATAGCACATTGTCCACTGTGCCCACGCTTTCGATCTCCATGGCCTGGCTGGCCGTCCCGGTGCCGTTCAGGAAGATACCCTTGTTCGGAATCGATCCGTCCAGCCAACCCTGCACCAGGGTGATGATCGCCGGGTTGGTAATCGTGACCCAGCCTGTGGCCGAAGGCGTAAAGGACCCCAGGGCCGTGCTGTTGAAGTCGCCGCCGGGCGTGGCCCAGCTTGCGCCGGTGTCATGGCGCAGCCAATCCGCATCTGCACCGTTCGTCCCAACACCCTCGGTCCAACTTTGGATCGCCTGATAGATACTCACTAGCACGGCAGCGTTGGCGCTGTTGACATTGAAACGCATGGAAGCCGCGGTCACGGTCACATCCGGCTGATAGGCGCTCAGATCCCACTGCACGATGCCGCGCATCTCGTCGGCAGCGCGCAGCACGGTCATGGCGCTGGCCGTGCCATAGTTATTGGTCGGGTTACTCTGACGCAACTCCGTGTCCGCATCGGATATCAAATTCGTCGTACCGCTGCCCGTGGTCACCGCCAATTTGGGTTCGTCCGGTGACCCCTGTTCCCGAGTGCGGATTTGGGCGTCATTGGCTTCGCCCCTCATCACCAGAATCAGGCCAAAGTTAGTGGCACCGCTGTTGATCCAACTCTGTACCTGGGCGTTCAGGGCCGCGCCGGAGATGTTGTAGACGCCGGTTGCGGTCGGGCTAAAGGTGCCGATCAGGTTGCTGCTGTTGAAGTCGCCGCCAGCGGTGGTCCAGGAGGTACCCGTCTGGGCCAGATTCCAGGTAGCCTGGGTTTCGTTGAAGGCTCGGGTCAGGGGATAAACTTCCACCCGACTGCCTACTGCCGTGGCATTATTCACCGTGAAACTCAGGGTGACGTTGCTCACCGTCTGCCCCGATAAACCGCTGAGGTTGAAGTGCACCAAGGACCTGCGTGCCGAATCGCTGGGTGTCTTGACGATCACGGTTGTGTCATCGCCATAGTTGTTGCCGGGGTTGTCCACGTCGATATACGTGTCCTGGCCGCCCGTGGCCCCCACCGGGATCTTGGTCTGCACGGTCTGGGTGATCACGTTGGATTTATAGGTCACGGTCAGTTCGGGCCGGAACAACTGGGTGGCATGTTCCGACGAGGCAAAGGTGGCCGACTGGCCCGTTGCCGTGGAGGTGGGCAGGATCAGCAGCCCCTGATTGGTGATGGAGCCGTCGATCCAGCCCTGCACCAGGGTCGCCAAGGCGGCGCTGGAATAGGATTTGTAGGTATTGTTGGCGCTGGGGGCCTGGAAACCACCCAGACTGGTGGTATAGTCGCCGCCGGGCATGGACCAGGGGCTGGCCGTCTGGGCCAGCATCCAGGTGGCGCTGGCCTCGTCCCAGCTCTTGACGGTCCGATACAGATTGAGTTTGACGTTGCTGTTGCCGCCGGTGAAGTAGAACTTCACGCTGGCCCCAACCACCTCAGCCGCCGGGGGCAGGCTGCTCACGTCCCACTGCACGGTGGCCCGCTGCTCGTTGGCCGGGTTGACAACCTTCAGTGGATTGGCCGCAGCGTTGATGTTGGTCGGGCTGCCCTGTTCGATGAAGGTGTCCTGGGACGGGTTGAGCGTGGTCTACCTGCGCCGGTGTTCACCACCACCAGTTCCGGCTTGCGCGAGGGGTCGTTGGTATCTTCCACCGAACGAATCTGCACCTCGTCCGAATCGCCCACCATGACCAAAATCACACCAAAGTTGGTGGCGCTGTTGTTGATCCAGCTCTGCACCAGGGCATTCACCGCCGCGCCCGACACGCTGTAGTACTGATTGTTGGTGGAGGGTACAAAGGAACCCAGCAGGTTGCTGGCATCATAATCGCCGCCGCCGCCGTCCAACTGGTGGACGCCGTGGCCTTGGTCCAGTTGGTACCCGTGCTGTCCCAGTTTCTGGTCAGGGGGTAGACATCAATGCGGGTATTGGCGCTGCCGGTATTGCTGACATAGAAGCGCAGGTTGGCGCTGCTCACGGTCTGGCCCGCCAGACCGGAGACATTGAACTTGACCAGGGCACGTTCAGCCCCCTGATCGTTGGTCTTCAACTGGATGGTTGTATCGTTGCCATAGTTATTGGTCGGATTGGCGATCTGTAGCTTGGTATCCTGGGTCGCCCGGAAGGAATTGGTGCCCGAAGCCGAACCGGCAAAGGCGGGTGCGCCCTCGGTATTGCTGCCCAGGTCCCACGTGAATCGGTATTGGTGGTGGCGCTGTAGACGCCGCCAGCGTTGGCGCTGGCCGCCACATAGGTCGTCCCCGCGGGAACCGTGTCCGTGACGATCACATCGGTCAGCAGTTGGCTGCCCGGATAGTTGGCCGTGATGGTATAGAACAGGGTGTCATTGGGCAAGGCCGATGTTTTGCTCACCTGTTTGCTGATCAGCTGGACAAAGGGGAAGTCCACATTCGTGCGGTTGTCCCCCACGCCCAGGGTGACCGGGGTGTTGTTGACGCTGGGGAAGTAGCCGCCGGGCAGGTCGGGGTCCGTGGCGTCCACCTCCACCGTATAGTTGCCCGGTCCCAGGCCCGCAAAGGTATAGGTGCCGGTGATGGAGGTGGTGGTCGTGGCCAGCAGATCCCCATCCAGATACAGCTTGACGGTGACGCCGGGCAACAGGGTCTCGCCAGCGCAGGAACCGTCATTGTTCGAGTCGATGCAGACCTCATCGCCGATGCTGCTGGGCAGCAGGCGGAAGTAGCCAAAGTCGGCATCCACATAGTTGTTGCTGGCAGTCACAAAGTCTGCCGGTTTGACGGATTTTAGCGTACCCGTGGTGTTCGTGAACGCCTCTGGCGTGAAGTAGGCGGCCAGATCCGGGTCGGTCTCGTCCACCTGCACCAGATAGCTCACATCCGTGGCCAATCCGGTAAAGCTGTACGTGCCATTCACCGCACTGGTGGTCGTGGTCATAACCTTGGTGTCGCCCACGCCGATCAGCCCATCCCCATTAGTGTCTTCATAGAGCCACACGGTCACGGCAGCAGTGATGGCCGGATCGCTGGCCCCCTCCAGCCCGTTGTTGTTCACATCCTCAAACAACTGGTCGCCGATGATGCCCGGCCCTGCCGGCTGGTAGCCGAAATCCACATCCTTGCGCACCACATCCCCGGACAAAGTGACCGGGGTAGTGTTGGGTGTACCCGCCCCATTCAGATCATAGGTGGGGGTATAGCCCGCCGGCGGGTTGGTCACGGTCACCGTATAGGTTGCCGTCAACCAGGCCGTTGATCAGATATTTGCCATCGGCGTCCGTGGTGGCACAGATCGGTGCGCCGACGCTGGGCGTGGCACAGACCTGGATCCCGGCAATGCCTTCCTCGCCGCTGTCTTGAACCCCGTCCCCATCCCAGTCCCGCCAGATGGTGTCGCTGATGGCGTTGCCGCCCACGCTGACACAGGCCAAGGATGCCCGTGGTCTGGCGGATGCCATCCTGGGTGAAGGAATAGGAATTACAATAGGGGCCAGGATCGATGGAGGCAATGGACTGGGCCGTAAAGGTCAACAGCAATTTGCTGCCCGCGTTGATCCCCGTGGGCACGGAGAAGGTGGGGACAGTAGCCGTCCCGCCCAGGGTGTGAGGCGGTGTAGCTGGCCCCGTTGACGGTCACACTGTTCAAGCTGACATAGGTGAAGCCCGGCGGGCAGATATTCGGTGATCAAGCGTGGGGCTGCTGCTAGGGCCGCTGCCCACATTGCTGATCTGAATCGTATATTGCGTCGTCCCCCCGGCGCAATGGACGTGGGGGACGCGCTCTTGGTGGGCACCAACAGGGGCACGGAGCCGGAGACAGTCTTTTCGATACCGGTGGTGGTAATGGGGGTGTTGGACGGATCCTTGGCCGTGACGGTGATCTTGTTCTCCAGCACACCGGAACCCGTGGCCTTGACGGTCAGCGTGGCCAAAAAGGCCCCGCCCACCGGGATGCTGCCCACATTCCAAACCAGGGGGTTGGGTCCGCTGTTCTGGGCCGGGACCGCGCTGATAAAGCTGACGCCCGAGGGCAGAAGGTCGGTCACAACCACATCGTTCATGTCAAAGTTGCTCAGATTATAGACCTTCACGTTGTACTGGAAGGTGTCGCCAACCTTGACGATGTCCCTGGTGGCAGGCTTGCCCACCATCAGACAAGCGTTGCCCAAAATGCTGTTGGGATCGTAGTAACGCCAGATGTGGTCCTTGCCGCCGCTGTCGCCGCCGGCATCACCGCCAAAGGTGTCCAGGTAGAAATCAGGGCAGCCCGAGGCATTGGTGACCGCCGTGGGATCCGTCACCTTGATCTTGACCCAAGCGAATTCAGGTTGCTCGTAGGTCAACTGACCAAAGGCCCAGCGGATGGCGTTGGGCGTGCCGTTGGCCTGGCCCGTGGTGGCGGGCAGGGGGGTACTGGGGCTGAGGGCATAGCCAACCGTGCTGCCATCCGCGCCCCGGGTATAGGGCTGCACAAGCGGGCGGGCGCCGGGGGGATCGTCGGAGATCTGGCTGCCGGGATATTGGATGCGCTGCCAGGGGCCCATGGTCGAAGTGGCCGTATCGATACAGGCAGCGTTGGGCGCAACCGAGCCGCTGGTACAGAGCTTGTAGGCTTCCAGATCAAACTCCCAGGCATAGCCGCTCTGGGGACCGGCCACTGCATTGGCCAAGCCCCAGGGGGCATAGCCACGGCCATTGCTGTCGATGATTGGGGAGGTGGGATAGGCCGGATTGGTGGTGCCGGCAATGCCGAAAGCCGCCATCTGCCAGGCGTCCCACTTGTTCAATGGGGTGCCCAGGAAGGTGCGCAGGCCCACGGTATCGCCGCTGTTGTTCTTGATGGTGCCGCCGGTGTAGGTGCCCAGGGCCGTGGCCGGGTCCGTGGAATAGAAGATGCCCGTGTCGCCATAGACACCCGCGGTGGTACCAAGATTGGTGTTGGCCCCAAAGACTATGCCGTTGTAGGCCGTGACCCCGTCGGCCACGATGGCGCTGGTTGTGCCCAAAACATTGGGACCCCGGACGGTGCCGACCAGACTCACGGTTGAATCACCCCCCGCACCCACTGCGGGCATGGCCGCCTGGCCGTGGGTGGCCACTTCCACATAGTTGCCGTTGCCGTCGGGCATCACAAAGGCGGCGTCCACCACTTGGACGCCGTCGGGCACATAGAAAGTGGTATAGCCGCCCACGCCCGTGGTGGTGCCGTCGTCCGGCACCGCCTTGATGATCAGCCCCAATTCGTCCGAGGACAGAATCAGCGGTGTGCCTGGGGTCCAGGTTCCGCTGGCAATGCGGGCGTCGATCATGGCCTGGGTGGCCGGATCGAAGAAGATATAAACCGCGCTGGCGTCCAGATTATGGGCGCTGACCGCAGGAATGGAGACGCCCGGCACCAGGTTGGGGATCATGCTGAACAGCATGGTCACCAACACGATCAGGCTGACGGTCCGTTGCCGTCGTTTGGCTATTTTGGAAAGTTTCATGGGTTGTGTTCCTCCATCTTGGGCTGCGTTTCAGAGTGCAATGTTTGCGTCATTGATTTAGTCGCCGGAATTTCTGGCGGGGAAATCAGAGTTTGCTTGTTTTCTATTTTACATGGAAAGCGCTGGCCTATCGGTCAGCGTAAGAATTCAGACTCAGTGGTACACAATTGTTCCTCAAAAAGCGGAGTGACCCTCCTCAGATGCAGCTCATGCTGGGAGGCCCGGTATCTGAGGATGCCTACTCCGCATTGTCCGACTTCTAAATGATTCGGGTGTGTTCAATTTGAGTTAGGTCGTGGAGTAGGTACCCCCTGGCGCCGACCCGTTCGCACCAGGGGGTGCGAACTCCTCCAATTCATTTTGAACACACCCAAATGATTCCTCTATAAGGATACCCTTCTATAGTATACCACCTCACAAAATAGTAGATCAGTTTATCGATTAGAGAAATACCTGTCCAACCGTCTAGGCATGGGCAAACCGCCCCCACCCCAAACAGGGTGATACTTCATTCTAGCGAGTGTCGCGTGTCCAGCGCATCCGTATATCTACGCGAGCCATCACAGTATAGCCCCAAACTCTGATACCCTGCATTGCAGTTTCCTTGCGGATTTTCCACATGGCTTTCAAAAGCCGTCATCAACCCGTAGGGACATGGGCTTCGACGTGAGCTCTGCCGAACGGTGCGGACGGCGCACGGATCACGCCCGCAGGCAAACACCGCCCATTGCCGCCCGCACCCATGCCCGGCGGAACGCCCCGCCCCCCTAGTACACGTCGGCGGAAATAGCTCCAAGAAAACCAGCGCTCTAGCCCGGTCCGTGACCGGGCGGGTCTACACGATCTTCTGCGGCAAACCCGCCGGGTCACGGACCCATAGGCATCAAGCTAAGGAATCGGGCGTAGGTCAGCGTGCTGGAAACGAAGGGGGCAATCCCGGAAAGGGCCGGTTCCTCCTGGGTTCATGCAGTAGTCTTGGCCCATTCCGGGATTGGTGGGGAGATCTCGTCCATTCCGGGAATGGGCCAACGCTATTCCTCAACCCAAAGTGTCCCGGCCCTTTCCCGGAATGCCCAATTCTTAAGCGCAAAATCCTTAGCTTGATGCCTATGGGTCACGGACCCGGCTAGAGCATCATTTTTTGGACTACCTTCCGCCGGGCTGTACTAGCCCCCCAACTCTGGGGGGAACTGTCCAGCACCTCCCCCAGAATTGGGGGCCGGGGGGCACGGGAGCCGTCCGTTCCCATACCCGCTTGACCACAAAAGTTTCCTGGCTCTTTGGAATCTCAGGGGGTTGACAAGATCTGTGCGGCTCGACCTTCCAGGAAGCTTGAAGCTTCCTGGAAGGTGTTGGCGAGTCAACCCCCTGAATTCCCAAAGAGCCAGTTTCCTACTATGAAAAAAAGATTTCCTACTAAGAAACGATCCAATTCCTAGTAGGAACTGGATCGTTTCTTAGTAGGAAATCTCAACAAACCCTTTTGACCCTCAACGCCGCCCCCGTTACCGGGTCGCCAAGGGCATAAAGATCATGAACCCACCGCCCGCGGTGCCCAAGGGCCGCCGCTGGGATAGGCCGTCGCGCAACAAGATCTCCAATTCATAGCGGGTCGTCCCATCCAGGGGGGTTGGGTCGAACATCGAATACCCTGCCCCCGTGGGCTGGCCGCCAAACCGGGCCGCCAGCGGATCAGCGGTGATGCGCACCGCGTCCCCCGTCCCCGCCTGCCGCCACACGTGGAAGCCCACCACCCGGCTCTCGTCCACCGTGCGCCAGGAGAGGTCGACACCGTCCGCGGTGGCCTTGGCCAGACTCTCCACAAGTTGCACCCCTGTGGGGTTGACGATGATCACGCCACCGTTCTGGGCACTTTGCCCGATCACAGGCAGCGGAGCGATCGCCCCGGCGCTGCCGTCGGGGTCCGCGCTGCCCCCCATCAGGGTCACGGTGAAGAGGGTGGTTTCGTCGGGCAGCAGGGTGCTGTCCCCGTTGCCGCCAAAGGTGACCAGGATCTGGGTCGATTCGCCAGGAGCCAGTTCGCCCGCAGCCGCCGGGGCCAGCCCGCCGCCGCTCACCCCGGCCAACCCATCCGCCCAGATCACCGCCCCGGTATCGTCCAGGCTGTCCGGCGCAGGAGACGCGCCGCGCAGAGCCATATAGGTCGGATCATAGTCCAGACAGAAAGGCAGTTGAGAGATCCACGTATTGCCCGTGTTCGTTACAGTAATACTGATTTCGAACGTGTCCCCGTACCGCACAAAGCTGGGTTTGGAAACGGCCATCTGAACGCCGCTGGCCACACCAAAGCCAAAGTCCAGGCTATTGATCTGGCTGCCCATGCCCGCATCCGCCACCGCCCGATGGGTGTTGGGATCCCCGTCCGAGTCCAGCAGGTCCGTGGTGACGCCCTTGGGGCTGGCGGTCCATCCGGCCAGGGGGCCGCCGGGCTGGAAGGCGGCCAGATTCACCGCCACGGTATAGGCGCGCCTTGGGCAGATCCCCAAAGGCATAGGTGCCCAGGCTGTTGGTCGGCACGGATCGAATCACCCCACCCGTGGCGTCCAGCAGATCCAGGGGCACGCCGGGGATGCCCGGTTCGCCCGCATCCTGCACCCCATCCTGGTTCACATCCCACCACACCCGGTCGCCCAGGGTGGAGAGCCGGGCATAGCCAAAGTCGGCTTTGAGATCCGAGGAGGAGAAGGCCAGGAAGGTGGAATAGGGTTGGGCCTTGATTGTGGTTATTTTGGCCGGAAAGCCCCAGGGTGGTGGGCTGATATTTTTCCAAGACGCCGAAGAGATCCGTCACCGCCACGTCATAGGCTCGACCCAGAGGCAGATCCATCAACAGATATTTGCCATCTGCGCCCGTGGTGGCCGTGGCCATGACCACGCCGCCGCTGCGGGCTTCCAGGGTGACGCCGGGCAGGGGTTGGTCCCCGGCGGCCAGAGAGAAGATGCCGTTGCCATCCACATCCAGCCAGATCTGGTCGCCCAGCATGCCGGGCTGCAAGGTGCTGCCCGTGCCGAAGGCCTCGTATTCCCGATAGCCAAAGTCGGCCAGGGTGTTGGTCTGCCCGGCGGCCAGGTCGATGGCAAAGGGTTGCGCTTTGTTGGTGTTGTCCGTGGGGGTGCTGCCCGTGGTGGCGGTCACCGTGGGGGCAAAGCGGCGCAGCACAGCCAGGGTGTCGGATACCCGCACCAGATAGCGGTCCGCCAACAGCCCCCTGAAGCGGAAGAGGCCGCCCAGGTCGCTGAGGGTGGCCACATAGGCATCCCCGCTATCCCAGGCCCCATCTTTGTTGATGTCCACGATCAGGTCCACGCTCACATTGGGCAGCCCCGGCTCCGTGGCCGCATCATAGAAACCATCCACCACATCGTCCACCGGCAGATCCTGCCAGATCTGGCCGCCGATGCTGCCCAACACGCTGCCGCTGGCCCCAAGGCCAAAGTCCGCGCTCAGGTGCTGCTCGCCTTCCGCCAGGACGACGGTGAGGGGGCTGGGGGTGGTGACGGCCAAGCCCACAGGGCGGGGACGTGGGGGCCACGTTGTAGCCGCCCACGGGCAGTTCCAGCAGATAGCGTCCGTTGACATCGGTCTGGGTGCAGACCGCCGCCCCGCCAGCCGTGGGCGTGGCGCAGACCTGGGTGTCGATCACCGCCGGTTCCAGCAGTTGACGCACGCCGTCGCCGTTCTCGTCCACCCACACCTGGTCGCCCAGGATGGCGTGGCCGGCGGCGGGCACGCGCACATAGCCAAAGTCCGCATTTTGCACATATTGGCCCAAGGCCACGGGGATCAGGGGCGAGGGGTCGGTCATGGACTGGCTGCCCACGGTGTGGGAGAGACCGGCCAGCAGACCCCGGTCATCGGTCACGTCCACAAAGTAGCCGCCATCCACGGGCAGATCCAGCCGATAGGCCCCGGCGGCGTTGGAGATGGCGGACTTGACAAAGGTGTCGCTGCCCAGGGCGGGCACCGGCTCGAAGATGCCATCCCCGTCGTCCAGATAGAGATCCAAACTGATGTTGCCCAGCCCCGGCTCCCCGGCATCCTGTTTGCCGTTGGCGTTCGTGTCATAAAAGAGCGTGTCGCCGATGCTGCTGGAGCGGGCTTTGAAGCCAAAGTCAGCGGCGTTGTCGTCCTGGCCGTTGGTCAACGTCACCGCCAGCACATCCAACGTGGTGATAAATTCATAGATCGCGGGAACCGTGGCCGCGTCCACGGTCACGGTGTAGGTCCCTGCCGCCAGATCCGTGAAATCGTAGTTCCCGTCGCCATCGGTGATGGCGGTGAGACTCGTGCTGTCGCTGCGGGTCAGGCGCACGGTCACGCTGGGGATGCCCGGCTCGCCGGGATCCTGGATGGCGTCCCCGTCCTGGTCGTCCCACACCCGGTCGCCGATGCTGGCGGGCAGTTGGGTGGCCGGGGTGTTGCTGGCATGGGAAGGCAGCAGATCCGTCGAGTCGATGATGAAGGCCGTGGCCTGCACTTGGGCCACGCCGGGCGGGTCGTTGACCGTCACCCGGAAGGTGAGGGGCGGATGGACGATCACGCTGTTGGACTCGGCCCAGGGCCAGGTGTTCGTGCCGTCCGTGGCATCTCCCGCCAAAGGTGAGTTGGCCGATGTTGCCGCTGGCGTTGGTCTGATAGATCCAGGTGTAGAGCGTGCCGGCACCGGTCACCATTGCGCTGACCGGACTGGGGCCGCTGACCAGGGTGGCGCTGACGCCGTTTGTGCCGGTGATGATCAGGGTCGGTGTCACCAGATGCTGTGGAGTAGCCGCCGGGCACGGTGTAGTCGATGTGAAGCAAGGGAGCCGTGGCCGAGTTGCCCTCGTAGCTGTCCGTCGAGCGCGAGCCGCTGCCGGTGACGATGAAGACCATGCTGTTGCCGCTGGCCCAACCGCCCCGGTTGACGATCTCCTGGACCACCGCTGTGAGGTCCGGCGTGTCGTAATTCGTGCCGGTGCGTCCAGCTCGATGGCGTCCAGGCCACCGACGCCGTGGTGGTGATGCGGTTGGTGATATCGTAGGCCGTTGTGGCGAAGGCGGTCGGGTTGTCCGCGGCCTGGCCGCGCACGGTCAGGCTGGCGGCGTTGTTGTTGGTGTTGGGCGAGTCGGCTGCGATGGCCCGGAAGCGCAGATAGGCGTTGGTAATCGTTGCGCCCTGGGGCACGGCCAAGTTGTTGAAACGCAGCCCGATCTTCTGCGTCCCCCCCGAATAGCCGCCCCCGGTGTCGGCGTCACTCGTCAGCTCGATGTCGGAGCTGGTGCGATCCACGTCGCCGGGCGAAAGACTACCCGTGG
The DNA here is from genome assembly GCA_963704975.1 of uncultured Chloroflexia bacterium. Lineage (GTDB taxonomy): Bacteria > Chloroflexota > Anaerolineae > Caldilineales > Caldilineaceae > JAGNDO01. Next base: position 84,204 of record CAVPIK010000007.1, read on the forward strand.
CGTCGGGACCGGCCTCCTCGGCGTCGTCATTCCCCGAACTAATTCGGGCTTCGGTTGAACCGGTGGTGGCGGGGGTCGAGGTGCTGGCCGTCAACACCTGGGTGACGGTGATCAGATCCCCGGCGGTGACCAGGGTGGGGGCGGCGAGCAGACCGTTGCCCAAACTCGGCAAGCGAGTCGGTTTGACAGAAACTGCGCCCATAGCCCAGTTACGGACATTGTCACCGGACCAGCCCATAGTCACCGTGGCCGCGCCTGGCTTACTGCTTGCTCCCCCGGCTGCATCGGTTTGACGACGCTTCCACACCTGGGTTTGGCCGCTATCCGGCGCATAGGTATCGTCTCTCCGATGATAAGAAATGGTATCAAAGGCAAGTTCACCCACTGCCGAGGGGATAGTCAGGGAGACGCTTGCGCTTTCCTGCGCAATCGAATAGAAAGGACCGTAGGGATCGGACTGATTGACGCCAGTAAAGGTGACCACACCGGCGGAAACATTGGTCATATCGCTGTTAAAGGTGATGGCGACATTGTCATCCCCAACTGGCGGGTTGACCAACGCCCACAATTCGGTACGAACCCCATTGTTCGATGGTGAAATCTGTTCAACCCCCACGCGTGTCAAGGGCTGCCCCGCATAAGAGACACCCGATACCAGACTTGATTGCCAGACAATCGAGACACCCACCAGCATCAGACGATCGGTTCCAGCCGTGGCGTGGGAAATGTTAAAGGTCAGCCCGGACGACGCCGTACCGGTCGAGACATTGTCCAGAGCGACCTCGCTGGCCGGGCCAGATGCGGAGATGGCGGCAACACCGGCTTGGTTGCCACCCAAATCCCACGTCACCACCCCGCCGCTCTCGCCGCCGCCAGCGTTGGCACTGCCCGGCACATAGCTCGTCCCCGCGGGGATGGCGGCGGTGATGACCACATTTTGCAGCAGATCGCCGCCCACATAGTCCGTGGTGAGGGTATAGGTCAGGGTGTCCCCGGACCGGGCCGCGGCCTTGTCCACACTGGCCTTGACCAGGGTCCCGGCCACTTCGCTCTCGGCCACCAGGGTTTCGAGGCCAAGTTCGGTCTGAATCTCAACCGTGGACAAGATGGCATAGACGCCCCGGGGCGGCATGCCCGCCACCACCCGGAAGCTGATCCGGCTGCTGTTGTTGGCGGGCACGGAGCCGATAGCCAGACTGCCTTCATCCAGCGGGAAGGGGGTGCTGCCCGCATCCAACACGGGGATGCCGTTCAACGTGGTGCTGCCCGGCACATAGGTTGCATTAGCTGGGCACAGAAGCGCTGATCACCACATTCGCCAAGGGGGTGGAGCCGCTGTTGGCCGCCACGATGGTATAGCCCAGGGTATCCCCCGGATCGAGCAGACCGTTGCCGTTGAGATCCTGGACCAGCTCGGTTTCCAGGCTGGTGGCCGGGGGAACCGCCGCCGCCGCCGGGATTTCACCCAGGGCCGCACCGGCGTCGATCTGCCCATAGCCATACATGCTGTCATAGCCGGGGTCGCCCATGTCCACGGCGGTCTCCTGCAGGACCTGTTTGATCTGGTCCGGGGTCAACGTAGGGTTCACGCTGAGCATGAGGGCGGCCACCCCGGCGGCGTGGGGGGCGGCCATGGAGGTGCCGCTCATAAAGGCGAACGTGCTACCCGGTCGGGCGCTCCAGATCAGGGCGCCGGGGGCCATCAGATCGATATTTGGCCCAAAGTTGGACAAGGCCCAGCGGCTGTTGTTGTAGTCCGTGGCCCCCACGGCCACCACATTGTCGTAGACGGCCGGATAGCGGGCCACGCTGGAGTTGTCGTTGCCCGCCGGCGGCGATCACCACCACACCCTTGCTGACGGCATAGGTGATGGCGTCCCGCACGGCCAGGGATTCCCCGGTGGCGGCCAGGCTCAGGTTGATCACCCGCGCCCCCTGGTCCACGGCATAGGTGATGCCGGCGGCCACGTCGCTCATCCAGCCCACGTTGCTGGCGTTGAGCACCTTGATGGGCAAAATCTTGACCTGACCGGCGATGCCCGGCCATGCCCAGGGCGTTGTCGATCCCGGCGGCGGCGATGCCCGCCACATGGGTGCCGTGGCCGTTGTCGTCGCTGGGGTCGGCGTCCTTGTTGACAAAGTCATAGCCGGGCAGGATGCGCCCGGCAAATTCCGGGTGAGAAAAGTCGATGCCCGTGTCGATCACGGCCAGGATCAGATTGGGGTCGCCCCGGGTGATGTCCCAGGCCGCCGGGGCGTTGATCTGTTGGGGGGCATAGACGATGGTGGCATTGCCATAGTCCGGGTCGTTGGGGGTAAAGACGCCATAGTCCCGCACGTCAGGATGATCGTAGCGATCCGTGGGCTGGCTGGCCAGCTCTGCCCCCAGGGCGTCCAGATCCGCCGCATCCCCGGCCAGGGTGAAGACGCAGGCAGAGGTGTCCACGGTGACGATGGTGGCGCTGTGGGTGGCAGCCAGGCTTTGCAGCCAGGCATAGTCGGTACAGGGAGCAAAGACGCCCACGGTCAGACGGTCAGCGGCATAGATGGAGGCATAGCCAAAGTTGACCGGGGCGGTGAGGGGGCCGTTGCTGAAGTCCACATCCTGGGGATTCTGGTTGGCCGTGGTGCCATAGTCCGTGGGCAGGGTGTTTTCGTCCACCCGCACACAATAGGCGGCGGCGTCCAGGCCGGTGAAGGTGTACGCGCCATCGCTGCCGGTGATCAGGCTCTGCACAGGCGTAAAGTTTGTGGCCGTGCACGCGCCGGGATAGATCGCCACCCCCACATTGGCCAGCCCCGGTTCGCCCCCGTCCACCATGCCGTCCCGGTTCTGGTCATCCCACACCACGCCGGCGATACTCTTTCCTACGATTGTCGAGTACGTTACCTCAATAAACGGCGGGCTTTGGTTCGATTCTGATGCATTCCATTGTGCTACACCTGTATCCGAACCTATGGCGTCAAGCAATATACCATTGTCGTTATAGGTTCCATCATACCAACCTTGCACCAACCCCGTAATATCAGCCTGTTGCAGGGCGTCACCCCCTACCGGTAGCAGATTTCCCCACACAAACGAATCAAATTCACCACCCGTCACAGACCACAACTGGCCAGCCATTCGTTCCGTCCAGTTCGTCTCCATTCCATTCCAGTCCGCTGTTGCCCGATGAATGGCCACCACATGATCGGAACGCTCGTTTCTGGAGCCAACAAAGAGTGTCGCTGAAAGGATGGTGTGATGCGGTGGCACAGCAGCTATGACCGACTCAAACTGTATCAATCCTCGCGAGATGCTACCGTTTTTCGGATACGTTTCCATATGTTGAGCATCCCCAAAGCTACGATCTGGCTGAGATTGGCTGATGTAGCTGTCTTGCAGCACCGCCAACGTGGCCGAACGTACATACTCAACCACAAGGACGGGACGGGCGGACTCCGTGGCATTTTCCCGGCTGGCAAATTCGTACAGATCGGTTCCCGTGTCGGGCGTGCCCAGAAGCACGCCATGGTTGTTGACGGGCGTATCCACCCAACTCTGCACCAGAGAGGTCAAATTCCAGGTATAGACGCCGTTGGCGTTGACAACCGTCGTGGCCATCTCGGTTGGACCATAGTCCCCGCCCACAGTCGCCCAGTCCACGCCATCTTGGCGCTGACTCCAACTGGCCGCCATACTGGTGGTGCCTGAGCAGGTTCCCGTTCCTTCTGCCCATACGGCTGTAATGCCGTAGGCTTTGATATTGTGGGTCGCTGTGTCGCCGCCGGTCTTGGTCAGTCGCAGAGAGGCAGACGTGACGACCGTCCCGGCGGGAATGGCCGAGAGGTCAAACTGGAGCAGTGGGCGTCCATTGCCCAGGCTGTCCTGGGATGTATCCAAGGACAGGATATCGCAGCCCCCGAAATTCTTGTTGCCCTGGTTTTTCCAAATCCAGGTATCCTTGATCGGGGTCAACGTGATCGTTTCGGCGTTGGCAACCGCGGACGGGGCAGCGGTGAAGTCGGCCTGGGGCGCGGCGACAGCCACGCTCCCACTGGCCGTGAACAGGCCAGCGATGATCAGCCCCACAACCAAGGCCATGTGACAAACAGCCAGGAAAGATCGCCCTTGCGATCCATTGCGCAAAGAAGTCTTCGATAGACGACCCATGATTGCCTCCGACCTTTCAAAGACCGTCTGTGACGGTCCCAGTTCAACTCAATTGCCCAGCAAGCGAGGGCCAATCAAATAAAAAGAGCGTGTTCAATTGGAGTTAGACCGAGGAGTCTGCGCCCTCTGGTGCAGGCCCGTTCGCACCAGGGGGTGCGACCTCCTCTAATTCATTTTGAACACTCCCAAACAAAAAGGAGGAGTTTGCATCCCCAGATGCAAACGACGGGCATCTGAGGATGCCCAACTCCTCATCTTAGTCAACTCAGATTTAGCGTCACGCAAGTGGCCTTCTGAAAAACCAAACACGCCCTTCCTAAGGATACCGCTATCGCCCCCTACTACAATACCAGGAAACCCTGATTTGTCACTATCCATTTGTCCTATCATGACCTGCGAGTTATACGTAGGCGCCTACGCTATTTTACACAGGCCGCGGGGCCGATGAAATGCCCGTCTTGACCACATGATCCGCCAACAACCGGGCACGCATCATTGGCAGGATCCCCCCGTAGGGGCATGAGGTGGGATGGCGGGCGAATCTCCGCAAAGAAAAAACGCTTCCATCGCCATCCTACCTCGTGCCCGGTCTACCATTCATTCACATCTTGTGCGCCAAGCCGGGCACGAGGCTTCGACGTGAGCTCTGCCGAACGGTGTGGCGGATGCAAATTTCGCCGTTGAATGATCATGTTTCCCGCCACACCTCATGCCCCTACGCCGTCCGTTCCCATGCCCGGTTAACCCGAGAACGCCCGGTTTGACGATAAAATCCGCCACCAACCGGGCACGCCCCGCCCCCTAGCCCCCCAACTTTGGGGGGAACTGTCCAGCACCTCCCCCAAAGTTGGGGGCCGGGGGCCCCAGGACCCAAACGATTACCGCACGGCCAAGGGCAAGAAGATCGTAAAGCCATCCCCCACCCTGCCCAGCCACAACCGCAGAGACGTGCCGTCATGCAACAACATCTCCACCTCATAGTTGACCGGGCCGGAAGCAGTCTGGCTGTCGGTGAATTGATACACCCCGCCCACAGGTTGACCGCCAAACTGGGCCGCAAGCGGATCGGCGGTGATGCGCACGGCTGTGTCATCCCCCGCCTGCCGCCACACATAAAAACCCACCACCCGGCTCTCGTCCACCGTGCGCCAAGAGAGGCGGACACCGTCCGAGTCCGCCTGCACCCCCGCGTCCATCACATCCACCCCGGTCGGATTGACCACCCCCACCCCGCCCGTGGTGATGGCCTGGGGCAGCAGGGGCAAGCCCGTCAAGCTGCCGCCGCTGCCATCCGGGTCCCCCATGCCGCCCAGGAGGGTGAGGGTGAAGGGCACAGCCGAGCCGGGCAGGAAGGTGCTGTCCTGGGCACCCTTCAGGGTGACAACCAGGTTCGTACTCATGCCCGGCCCCAGTTCACCCACAGCGGTGGCCGAAAGACCCGCCGCCCCAGCCGCCGCTAGGCCGTCATGCCACACCACCCGCCCATCGGGTCCATTGCTGTCCGGGGTCGGGGTGACGGTCACAACGGCCAGATACGCCGGATCGAAGACCAAATTCACAGGCAGTTGGGAGAGCCAGGTGCGCCCGGTGTTGGTGAGGATGATGCGCATCTGGAAGAGTTCCCCCACGCGGATCACCCTGGGGTGGTCGATGCCCACGCCGATCTCTGTGGGGATGGTGAAGCCGAAGTCCACCTGGTTCATCTGTTCGCCTATGGTGGGCTGAACCGTGGCCCGGCGGGTGGTTGCATCCCCATCCGAATCCAGCACAGTCGGTCCGGCAAACTGGGGGCTAAAGGACCAATTTTCCAGCAAGCCGCCGGGCAGAAAGACACTGTCCGAGATGGCGATGGTATACGAAACAGGCAGCAGCCCGGCGAACTGATAACGCCCGTCCGCGTCCGAGGTGGTGGTGGCGATCAGGGTATCCGCCCCATTGCGCAGGGCCAGAGGCACCCCAGGCAGCCCCGGCTCCCCGGCGGATTGCAGCCCGTTGCCGTCCACATCCCACCAGAGCCGGTCCCCGATGGTGACCAGGCGCATGTAGCCAAAGTCCGCGGTCAGGTTGGTGGGATTTAGCCCCAACCCGACGCCGTAGGGATGGGCTTGGCTCTGGTTATCCTGGCCGGCCAGGGGGCCCGTGGTGGCCGCAAAGCCCGCCAAGACCCCGAACTGATCCGTCACATCCACCGTATAGCTGCCCGGAGCCAGATCCGTGAAGAGATAGCTGCCGTTGATGCCGCTGGTGGTGGTCGCCACGGGCGTGCCGTTTTGATAGAGGGCCACGGTGACGCCGGGAATGCCCCGGTCGCCGTCGCTCTGGCCATAGACGCCGTCCCCGTTGGCATCCAGGAAGATCAGGTCGCCGATCACTCCCGGATTGGCCGAAGCACCGGTCCCCGCGGCCTCGTATTCCCGATAGCCAAAGTTGCCGCTGGTATCCACCTGGCCGGGGATCAGGGTGACCGGGTAGGGCTGGGCACGGTTGGGCGTGCCCGAACTGCCCGTCAACCCCGGCACCGTGGGGGCGAAGTTGCGCAGCACTTGCAGGGTGTCCGCCACCCGCACCACATACGGCCCGGCGGGCAGCTTGTCAAAGAGATAGTACCCCGCCACGCTGGTGATGTTGGCCACATAGGGTTCCGCATCGTCCCACACCCCGTTGGCGTTGAGGTCCATGATCACATTGACCGACACGTTGGGAATGCCCGGCTCCAGGGCGGCGTCGTATAGGCCGTCATATTGCTCGTTGACCGGCAGATCCTGCCAGATCTGGCCGCCGACACCGGCGCTGGCCTGGCCCTCGGCCCGATAGCCAAAGTCGGCGCTCAGGGTTTGGCCGGGATAGAGGGCATTGACCACCACGGGCAGCGCGCCCGTAGACGTCAACCCCAAGGGCGGCTGGGGCGGGCTGACGCTGTAGACACCCAGGGGCACCTCCAGCAGATAGCGCCCGTTGCTGTCGGTCTGGGTGCAGAGGGGCGCACCGCCGCCAAGAGAGACCGGCGCACACCTGCACCTGAGAGAGGACAGCCTCATCCGGCTCCCGCAGACGGTTGCCGTTGACATCCGCCCACACCAGATCCCCGATGATGGCGTTGCCGGGGGCGGGCAGCCGCACATAGCCAAAGTCCACATCCAATCGCACCTGCCCGGCGCTCAGGGTGAGCATGGGGGTCGGCTCGCTCAAGCTCTGGCCGCCCACAGTGTGGGAGAGACCGGCCAGCAGGTTGTAGTCGTCGGTGATGTCCACAAAGTAGTTGCCAGGGGCCGGAGCGTCCAGGCGATAGGAGCCGGCCGAGTTGCTGACCGTGGAATCCGCCCGGTAATCCTTGCCGGGGTTGAAGAGACCGTCCCCGTCGTCAAAGTAGAGATCCAGGCTGATATTGCCCAGACCCGGCTCCCCGGCCTCTTGAATGCCGTTGCTGTTGCTGTCATACCAGATGCGGTCGCCCACGCTGGTGGCCGGGCCTCTCAGCCCCACATCCGCGCCCAGGACCCCCTGGCCCGCGCCCAGGCTGACCGGGATGGGATAGGCCGTGGTCACAAAGGCATAGACCGCCGGCACGCTGGCCGCGTCCAACGTGACCGTATAGACGCCGGGCAGCACCGGGGCATAGAGATAGTGGCCCGTGGCATTGGTGACAGCCGTCACGGTCTGCCCGGCGCTGTTGGTCAGGCGCACGGTGATGTCGGGAATGCCCGGCTCCGTCGCATCCTGGATGCCGTCGCCGTCCATATCGTTCCACACAAAGTCGCCGACCGATCCCAGCAGATCCGTGGTCACCCGGTTGGCAAAGCGGCTGGACAACAGGTTGCCGCTGTCCGAAATGGTGGCCGTGGCCTGGATCTGGGTAACAGTGGGCGGGTCGATCACCGCCGCCTGGAAGGTGAGGGGCGGGTGCACGATCACCGAGTTGCTCTGGGCTTGGGGCCAAGACGACGCGCCGTCCGTGGCCGATGCCCCAAAGGTGAGCTGACCAGACTGACTGCCCGCCGTGGCCCGATAGACCCACGTAAAGCGGGTCCCCGCCGGGCCGACCGTGGCGCTGGCCGGGGCGGGTCCGCTGACCAGGCTGGCGCTGACCCCATTTGTGCCCGTGATCACCAGGGGGCTGGGGCTGACGTTGGCCATATTCTGGGTCGCCGTCGCCGTCATGGTCACGGTGATCAGGCTGCCGGCTTGGACCAGGGTAGCGGTGGCCGCCATCCGGTTGCCCACGAACGTTGTTCCCGGGGTACGACTGACCGCAACGTTGTCAACAAACCAATAGTCATTGGAAAATTGGGCGGTCGCGGACTGAGGGGCAAACGCCACACGCAAATTTGGAACCCCCAGGTAGGCGGACAGATCAAAATCGATGTGACTATAGGCCGCATCGGTCGCATTCAGATCGAAGGTACGGGCGACATGCCAGCCGTTGTTGCCGCCAACGCCATTCCAAATCCACAGAGCCACCTTGGGGGATCTGACACCGCCGGTTTGGCGGCGCTGGTCAAAGCCCACGCTGGCCGCCGTGGCCGTGCTGAGATCAACCACCCGATACGCGCCATCATCAAAGGTCAGGGTGCCGCTGCCGCCCACCCGCAGGCTATTGCCGCCCTGATCCGCCACAACCCGCGTCAAGCCCGCACTCGCCCCGTCGGATTCGTTGATCTCGAACCAGGGGGTGCCACTCCAGCCCAGGGTGCCGTTGCTGCCGTTGTAGGCAATCCCATCGAAGCGGTCGAAATAGGTGTCGGCAATGCGCTGGGACGTGGCGACGCCAGCCGCGTTACTGCCCAAATTCCAACTGAGTACCCCGCTGCCCACCGTCCCCCCGGCGTTGGCGCTGCTCGGCACATAGGCCGTGCCCGCCGGAATCGCCGTGGTGATCCCCACATTTTGCAGCAGACCGCTGCCCGCATAGGCGCTGGTGACGGTATACACAAGGGTCTGCCCGGCGGAGATGGTGGGCTTGTCCACCCCCATTTGCACAAGTGTGCCCGCCACCTGGAGGGTCTTGGTCAACACAACCGTCTCCGTGGCGCTCTTGACCGTGGCGCTGGCGGTGATGGCATAGACCCCCACGGGCAGTGCGCCCACCCGCACATCAAAGCTGACCCCGCTCTGGCCGTTGGCCGGTACATCCCCCAGGGTGATCCCCCCGGCATCCCAAGGAAAGACCGTGGCCGGGGCACTGTTGTCCAGCACAGGAATGCCGTTGATGCGGCTGCTGGCGGCCACATAGGCGGTCCCTGCCGGGAGGGTGGCGCTGACCACCACGCCAGCCAGAGGGGAGCCATTGGTATTGGCCACATTGACCACAAAACGCAGGGTGTCGCCAGGGTCGGCCAGGCCATTGCCGTCCACGTCCACGGTCAGGATCGACTGCATGGCCGTGGTGGGCGGGACCAGGGCCGTGGCTTCCAGCCCCTGCACCGCGGCGCCGATGTTGATCAAGCCGTTGGCATAGTAGGTATCCAGCCCCGGCGCGCCCAGATCTGTGGCTGTGGCATAGAGTCGGGTCCGCACCTCGTCCGGGGTGATGCTGGGGTTGATGCTATACATCAAAGCCGCGGCCCCGGCCACATGGGGCGCGGCCATAGAGGTGCCGCTGTAGTACGTATAGCCGCTGCCCCCGGCCGCGGTCCAATAGGTGTTGTAGATCAAGGCGCCAGGGGCCATGACATCGATATTGTCGCCGTAGTTGGAGAAGCTCCAGCGGGTGGAGGTGTTGTCCACGGCCCCCACGGCCAGGGTGTCCGCATAGGCGGCGGGATAGAAGGGGATCCCATTGCCGTTGTTGCCGCCGGCGGCCACCACGGTGACCCCCTTGCTCACGGCATAGGCAATGGCGGCCTTCATGGAGTTGGAGCCGCTAGTGCCGCCCATGCTCAGGTTGATCACCTTGGCCCCATTGTCCACAGCATAGGTGATGCCCGGCGGAGACATCGCTCCACCAGCCCGTGTTGCCATCGTTGAGCACCTTGATCGGCAGAATGGTCACCCGTCCGGCCATGCCCGCCGCGCCCAGGCCGTTGTTGATGCCCGCGGCCGCAATCCCGGCCACATTGGTGCCGTGGCCGTTGTCGTCCGAGGGGTCGGCGTCCTTGTTGGCAAAGTCATAGCCGGGCAGCAGCCGTCCGGCAAACTCCGGGTGGTTGCGGTCGATCCCCGTGTCCAGCACGGCCAGGATCACGCCGGGATCCCCCAGGGTGGTATCCCAGGCCAGGGGCGCGCCGATCAGTTGGGGACCGTAGACTAGGCTGCTGTTGTTGTAGTCCGGGTCGTTGGGCACAACCTGCCCCATCACCCAGGCGTCGTATTCGTCAAAAAGGGTCTGTTCGTCCCCGCTGGCCGCGGTGCGCAGGTCGGCCACATCCTGGGCCGAACCGGTCAGGGTAAAGGTGCAGGTGTTGAAATTCTGCTCGCTAAAGCGTGTGTTGTGGGCCTGGGCAAAGGTTTCCAGCCAGGCAATGTCCGTGCAGGGCGCATAGAGCCCCACAGAGAGGCGGTCATCGGCAATCGTTGAGGCATAGGCAAAATCCGCATTCAGGATGGCCGGGGTGAGGGTCGGACTCAGGCTGACATCCAGCGGGTTCTTGTCGTCCACAGCAGTCAAGCCCGGAGGCAGGGTGGTCCCATCCACCCGCACACAGTAATCCCCGTTGGCTAGATTGTTGAACACATAGCGACCATCCGTTCCGGTCAAGACCCGTTGGCTGGAGGCGGTCATGGCGGTCTGGCAAACCCCAGCATAGAGGTTCATGCCGACAGAAGCCAGTCCGCCCTCGCCGTCATCCTGGCGGTTGTTGCGGTTGGCATCGTCCCACACCCGCCCGGCAACGATGCCCGGGGTGACGGCATAGCTGATCACCAGGCGGGGACGCAGGGCCGGGTCGGCGTTTTCCCGGCTGGCAAACTCGTAGAGATCCGTGCCCCTGTCCGGCGTGCCCAGCAGAATGCCATAATTGGGGTGGCTGCCCCCTTGCCATTGGTGCACCAGGTCGGTCAGATTCCAGGTGTATTGGCTGTTGATATTGACCGTGGCGACGGCCACCGGGGCATCATCGAAGTCGCCGCCAGGGACGGTCCAGGCCACACCCGTTTGGCGTTCCCGCCAATTGGCCGCCTGGGCAGCGCCCACACAATCGCCGCTGCCCTCATCCCAGGCCGCGGTCAACCCATAGACCTCAATCTCGTGGTTGACAATCGCGCCGCCCACCTTGCTCAACTGAAGCTGGGCCGACACAATGGTGATGGGCGTGGGCAGGTCGCCCAAATCAAAGCGAAAGAGCGGGCGTCCATTGCCAAGACCGCCGCCAGAGGTGCCAAGGCTTACACGGTCGCACACGCCGTAATTTTCCAGATCCGCCGTCTCCCAGATCGCCGTATCCTGCTGGGCGGTCAGGCTGACGGATTGGGTGGCGATCACCACCTCCAGATAGGGGCGCTGCGTGGCGGTGTTCGCCTCTTTGGAGGCGTAGCGGGTTTCACTGTCCGGGGTGTCGGGCACCAGGATCAACCCATTATTCGGCGCATTGCCAGTCACCCAATCCTGCACCACTGCCGTGATGTCGGACCCGGCAAACTGATTCTTGGTAACCGAGACCAGGGAACCGGCAACATTGGGGTCGTAGGCCGCGGCCAGGGTAGCCCAGGCCGCGGTGTTCTCGGCCCAAGAGGCGGTCATCCGGTGCAGGGAGACCGTTTGGCCGGATTTTTGGGTGACATAGAAGTAGGCCGTGGCCGAAAGCACATGGGCCTGAGGCGGGATCTGGGTGAGATCAAAACGCAGGATGGGCCGCTTGCTCTGGTTGCCCGTGCTGGTATTGGCCAACAGTTCGGCAGCCGCGCCAAAATTCTGGGTAGGCGATGCATCAACCAGATAGGTGTCTTGCACAACTGGCACATGGAGCGTGGTTGAGGGCTGGACGGTGTGGATGCCAAGGGGGCTAGAGGAGAGCGGATCCGGGTGGAAGGATACGGAAAGCGGCGCGGCAGAGACCGTCGCTACACCCAGTGCAGGCAGTCCGCCCATGATCAGACACCCAATCAAGACCACACGCAAGAGCGTCACCGTAGACGAACCCCGCACAAAAAGTTTTGATAAACCCTGCATAATGGCCTCCGGCCTTGGCTAAAAGATCAAACGAAAAAACAGGAATCCAGCCATCCCCAGATGCAAATGGCCAGCATCTGAGGATGGCCGACTCCTCATTTCATACCTTATAGCCTACCAGGAATCACCAGTTTGTCACTACCCGATTGTCCGGTATTGGTCTGCGAGTTTTACGTAGGCCGCGTACGTCTTTTTACTCATGGCCCAGCCTCTGGCCTGGAGCCGCCCCCCTAGCCCCCCAACTTTGGGGGGAACTGTCCAGCGCCTCCCCCAGAATTGGGGGCGCGGGGGGTGAACGTACCTGGCCTGGAATTACCGACTGACCATGGGCAAGAAGATCCTCAACCCACCGTCCCCGCGGCCAAGCAAAAGCCGCGTGGACATGCCATCGCTCAACAGAATCTCCAATTCATAAACCGTTGCGCCCGTGGGCCGGGCCGCGTCGATGAAGGTATAGCGCTCCCCCGTGGGCTGTCCGCCAAAGCGAGCGATCAGCGGCGTCTCGGTGATGCGCTCCGGGGCCGCTTCCCCCGTCTGCCGCCACACGTGGAAACCGGCCACCCGGCTCTCGTCCACCGTGCGCCAGGAGAGGCGCACGCCGTCCGCGGCCGTCTGCACCCCGGCGTCCACAAGCTGTACCCCCGTGGGGTTGACAATGATGACGCCGCCGTTCGTGGCGCTTTGGCCCAACACGGGCAGAGAGATGATGGCCCCAACGCTGCTGTCCGGATCCACATTGCCCCCCATCATTGTCACCGTGAGGGGGGTGGTTTCGCCGGGCAGCAGGGTGCTGTCCCCCTTGCCGCGGAAGGTGACCAGGAGTTGGGCCGCCTCGCCAGGGGCCAGTTCGCCCGCGCCGGTGGGGGCCAACCCGCCACCCGACCCGGCCAGCCCGTCCGACCAGATCACGACCCCGGTGTCGGCCAGGTCGTCGGAGATCGGGCGAGGCATTGCGCAAAGCTATATAGTCGGGGTCGTAGTCCAGACAGACGGGCAGTTGGGAGATCCAGGTGTTGCCCGTGTTGGTGATGGTGATGCTGACCTGAAAATCATCCCCAAAACGCACAAAGGCCGGGGTGGAAACGGTCACTTGGGCGGCGCTGGTGGCGTTGAAGCCAAAGTCCACCGTACTCAAGCTGGCTGCCAAAGCCCGGAGCCGCCACCGCCCGATGGGTGACGGGATCCCCGTCCGAATCCAGGCTGTCCACGGTGGCCCCCTTGGGGCTGGCCGTCCACCCGGCCAGAGGAGCCGCCGGCCAGGAAGGCGGCGGCATTGACCGTCACCGTGTACGCGCCCTTGGGCAGATCCTTGAACCCATAGTTGCCCAGGGCATTGGTGGGCATGGAGCGGATCACCGTGTTCGTGGCGTCCACCAGATCCAGGGGCACGTTGGGAATGCCCGGTTCGTCGGCATCCTGCACCCCGTTCTGGTTGGCATCCCACCACACCCGGTCGCCCACGCTGGTCAGGCGGGCATAGCCAAAGTCGGCCTTGAGATCCGTGCTGGCCAGGGCCAGGAAGGTGGCATAGGGCTGGGCCTGATTCTGATTGTTCTGGCCTGCGCTGCCCAAGGCCGTGGGCTCGTATTTCTCCAAGACGCCGAAGAGATCCGTCACGGTCACGTCATAGGCCCGGCCCAGGGGCAGGTCCATGAGCAGATATTTGCCATCGCTGCCCGTGGTGGCCGTGGCCACCACCACGCCGCCGCTGCGGGCTTCCAGGGTGACGCCGGACAGGGGCTGATCCCCGGCGGCCTGTTCGTAGAGGCCGTTGCCGTCGGCGTCATGCCAGAGCTGGTCGCCGATCATGCCCGGTTGCAAGGCTGCTGCCACTGCCAAAGGCCTCGTACTCCCGATAGCCAAAGTCGGCCAGGTTGTTGGCTTCCCCGGCGGCCAGGGGGATGGCATAGGGTTGGGGCTTGTTGGTGTTGTCCACGGGCGCGCTGCCTGTGGTGGGGGCAATCGTGGGGGCAAAGCGGCGCAAGACATGCAGGGTGTCGGAAACCTGGGCCAGATAGGCCCCGGCCAACAGCCCCTTGAAGCGGAAGATGCCGCCCATGTCGCTGAGGGTGGCCACATAGACATCCCCGCTGTCCCAGGCCCCATCGTTGTTACGATCCAGGATCAGGTCCACGCTCACATTGGGCAGACCCGGCTCCGTGGCCGGATCGTAGACCCCATCCACCAGGTCGTTGACCGGCAGATCCTGCCAGATCTGGCCGCCGATGCTGCCCAGGATGGCGGCGGCGCCCCCAAAGCCAAAGTCTGCACTTAGGTTCTGATCCCCATCGGCCAGGACCACGGCAAGGGGGCTGGGGGTGGTGACGCTCAAGCCCAAGGGCGGGGACGTGGGGGCCACCGTATAGCCGCCCACGGGCAGTTCCAGCAGATAGCGCCCGTTGATGTCGGTTTGGGCGCAGAGGGGCGCGCCGCCCACGTTGGGCGTGGCGCAGATCTGGGTGTCGATCACCACCGGCTCGGAGAGCTGGCGCACGCCGTCGCCGTTCTCGTCCACCCACACCTGGTCTCCCAGGATGGCATGGCCGGCCCCGGGCAGACGCACATAGCCAAAGTCCACACTTTGCACGGTCTGCCCCACAGCCACGGGGATGGCCGGGGAGGGGTCCGTGACCGATTGGCCGCCCACGGTGTGGGCCAGACCGGCCAGGAGACCCTGGCTATCGGTCACATCCACAAAGTAGTTGCCGGCCACGGGCGCATCCAGCCGATAGGACCCGGCGGCATTGGAGACCGTGGTCCCCACATAGGTGTCGCTGCCCAGGGCGGGCACCGGCTCAAAGACGCCGTCGCCGTCATCCAGATAGAGGTCCAGGCTGATGTTGCCCAGTCCCGGCTCGCCGGGTCCCTGGACGCCGTCGGCGTTGGCATCGTAGTAGAGGGTATCACCGATGGAGCTGGAACGAGCCTTCAGGCCAATCGCCCCGTTGTCGTTGACCTCGCCATTGCCCAAGGTGATTTGCAGGGGCAGGTGAGTGGTCATGAGTTCGTAGACCGGGGGCACAGTGGCCGCGTCCACGGTGAGGGTATAGACCCCGGCGCTCAAGCCGGTGAAGGTGTAGCCGCCGTCCCCATCCACAACCTGGGGGGTTGTGCCGCCCTGGCCGTTTGTGATCAAGACGGTCACGCTGTCGATGCCGTCCTCCCCGGCGTCCTGGATGGCGTCGCCGTCCTGGTCGTTCCACACCCGTCCGCCCAGGCTGGCGGGCAGGGTGGTCAGGGTGGTGTTGCTGACATGGGCGGGCAGCAGATCCGTGCTGTCGCTGATGAAGGCGATGGCCTGCACATCGGCTGTGGTGGCTGGGTCGTTCACGGTCACCTGAAAGGTGAGGGGCGGATGCACGATCACGCTGTTGGATTGGGCCGTGGGCCAGGTGTAGGTACCATCCGTGGCATTGCCGCCAAAGGTCAATTCGCCGATATTGCCGCCAGGGTTGGCCTGATAGACCCAGGTGTAGATCATGCTTGTGTCGGTTACGACGGTGCTGGCCAAGTTCGGGCCGCTGATCAGAGTGGCGCTGACGCCGTTGGTGCCGGTGACAACCAATGGGGCCGGCACAATCGGGGCGGGGGCTTGCTGCCACTCAATATGCAGCAAGGGGGCCGCGGCAGGGTCGCCATCATAGCTGGCCGCCGAGCGGGAGCCTGTGCCGGTGATGATAAAGGCCATACTGTTCCCGCTGGCCCAGCCGGACCGGTTGACGATCTCCTGGACCATGGAGGTGAGATCCGGTGTGTTGTAGGCCATGCCCGCTGTCCACCCCTCCGGTCCCCAGCCCACGGATGCCGAGGTGCGCGGTCGGTTCGAGATGTCGAAAGTTGGGGTTGCCCACCGTCGTAAAGGCATCGGGGTTGTCCGCAGCCTGGCCCTGAATCGTCAAACTGGCCGAGTTGTTGTTGGTGTTCGGTGAATCGGCCGCAATGGCTTGAAAGGTGATGGTGGCGTTGGTAATGGTGGCACCCGTGGGCACGCCGATCCCGTTGAAGCGCATACCCACGGTCTGGGTTCCGCTGGTGATCGGTTCAATGTCTTCGACAAGCTCTAGATCCGTGCTGATCAGATAGGAATTTCCCGGCCCGCCGTTATCTGCACCTGTCGGCCCCATCTCTTCCGCATCATCCGCGCTGGCGGCAATCTGCACGTCCACTGTGCCCGAAAGGGATGGCAGCGCGGATTGGGTCAACACTTGGGTGACGGTGATCAGACTACCGGCGCTGACCAGAGTGGGGGCTGTGCTGAGTGCTATTCCCTTGGCACCCGTATCAATATCAAAACGCACCTCAAAGCTGGAGAGGATGATCGAATCATCCGCGTCCGTGTTGGCCACGGGTTGGACGAACTGAATTCGACCCACTGTGATGGCGGCCAGCGCTGCGTTCAGGCTGAATGTCAATTTGCCCGTGGTTCCAGCGCCCAGGTTGCCCAAGTCCTGACAACTGCCGCCAGACGACGTACACGCCTGCAATTTGATCTGGTCCGCACTGTTAAGGCCGTTCTCGTACACATAGACGACCACATCGCCTGTGATCGCGCCGCTCAGGTTGATATCGCGATACACGGTCTCTTGACCGGCCTGGTTACTTGTTTTGATGATCATACTGCCGTTATCGACGACGACGCTCTTAAATAGCGTCGAGCCATTTGCCCAGGCATTGGTCCAATTTTCAGATCCCAGATTCCCTGCCCAGGTCTCTCCATTATGCACATCCACAGTTGCCGCCGACCCAAAATCATCCCGATAGGTCGAAAACTTACCTGAATCCGTGCGCACCTCAAGGCTGGAGAGCATGATCGAATCATCCGCGTCCGTGTTGGCCACGGGCTGGACAAATTGAATTCGACCCACTGTGATGGCGGCCAGGGCTGCGTCCAGACTGAATGTCAATTTGCCCGTGGTCCCAGCGCCCAGGTTGCCCAAGTCCTGACAACTGCCGCCAGACGACGTACACGCCTGTAATTTGATCTGGTTCGCGCTATTGAGGCCGTTCTCGTACAGGTAGACGACCACATCGCCTGTCGTCGCGCCGCTCAGGTTGACATTGCGATACACAGTCTCTTGACCGGACTGGTTATTGGTTTTGATGATCATATTGCCGTTTTTGACGACGACGTTCTTAAATGGCGTCGGGCCATTGGCCCAGGCATCGGACCAGTTTTCAGATCCTAGATTCCCCGCCCAGATCTCTCCACTATGCACATCGATAGTCACCGCCGACCCAAAATCATCCCGATAGGTCTTCGCCAATGCACCGCCGCGCGTATTGATCACATTCGGCACACCGGCGACGTTGCTACCCAAATCCCACGTCACCATCCCGCCGCTCTCGCTGCCGCCCGCATTGGCGCTGCCCGGCGCATAGGTCGTCCCAGCCGGGATGGGGGCAGTGATCACCACATTTTGCAACAGGTCATTGCCCACAAAATCCGTGGTCAGGGCATAGGTCAGGCTGTCGCCGGCCTGGGCCGCCAGGGGATCGACCTGGGCGCGCAACAAAGTGCCCGCCACTTCGGTCCCTGTGGACAGCAGTTCGGAGCCGCTGTCCGTGGTCACAGTCACCTGAACCGCCAGGGAATAGGTCCCCTTGGGCAGGCTCCCCACCACCACGTCAAAGGCCACGCTGTTGCTGTTGTTGGCCGGGATGCTGCCGATGTCCAGTCCGCCCGCCTCCAAGGGCGAGGGGGCGTTGATGTCCGCGCTGTCCAGCACGGGGATGCCGTTGAGGGTGGTGCTGCCTGCCACATAGGTGATGTAGCCGGGCAGGTCGCCGCTGATCACCACACCGGACAAGGGGGCCGGGTTGCCATTGGCCGCCACCACCCGATAGCGCACAGTGTCCCCAAGGTCAACCAGACCGTTGCCGTTGAGATCGTTGACCAAAGTGGCAACCAAACTGGTGACAGGCGGATCAAAGACCGCCGGCGGGATGCTGGCCAAAGCCGCCCCGGCGTTGATCTGGCCATAGCCGTACAGGCTGTCCACCCCGGCTGCGCCCATGTCCGTGGCCGTCTTCTGCATGGCGCTCTTGATTTCGGCTGGGGTCAGGTTGGGGTTGACGCTGAGCAACAGGGCCGCCAACCCGGCCGTGTGGGGGGCGGCCATGGAGGTGCCGCTCATAAACTGGAAGCCGCCGCCCCGGGCCGCACTCCACACCAGCGCCCCAGGGGCCATCACATCCAGATTGGGGCCATAATTGCTCAAGGTCCAACGGTCGTTGGTATAGGTGGTGGCCCCCACGGCGATCACCGTGTCATAGAATGCCGGGTAGCGGGCCACGCTGGAGTTGTCGTTGCCCGCGGCAGCGATCACCACCACGCCCTTGCTGACCGCATAGGTGATGGCATCCCGCACGGCCAAGGATTCCGTGGTGGCGGCCAGGCTCAGGTTGATCACCCGTGCCCCGTTGTCCACCGCAAAGGTGATGCCCGCGGCCACATCGCTCATCCAGCCCACGTTGGTGGCGTTGAGCACTTTGATGGGCATGATCTTGACCTGTCCGGCCATCCCCGCCATGCCCAATGCATTGTTGATGGCCCCGGCGGCGATGGCCGCCACATGGGTGCCGTGGCCGTTGTCGTCCGTGGGGTCGCCGTCTTTGTTGACAAAGTCATAGCCGGGCACAATACGTCCGGCAAATTCCGGGTGGGTCAGGTCCATGCCCGTGTCGATCACGGCCAGGATCAGGTTGGGGTCACCCAGGGTGGTGTCCCAGGCCACGGGGGCGTTGATCTGCTGGGGACCGTAGACGATGGAGGCGTTGTTGTAATCGGGATCGTTGGGCACAAAGGTGCTGTGGGCCTGGGAGTCGGGGCGGCCATAGCGACTCTTGATCTCCGCCCCGGCCGCGGCAGACAGGGCATCCAAATTGGCCGCGGGGACCGAAAAGGTGAAGACGCAGGCCGAGGTATCCGCCGTGGCAATCGTGGCCCCATAGGGTGCGGCCAGGGTCTGAAGCCAGGCATAGTCGGTGCAGGGGGCGTAGGTGCCAATGGTCAGCCGATCCGGGGACAGGCTGGTGGCATAGGCAAAATTCACACCCAAGATGGCCGGGTTGGTGGCCAAGGCCAGGCTGAGATCCACCGGATTTTTGTCGTCCACCGTGCCAAAAGCCGAGGGCAGGGTGTCCTCGTCCACCCGCACACAATAGGTCCCATCGTCCAAACCTGTGAACCAATAGGCCCCATCCGCCCCGGTCAGCACCCGCTGACTGGGCGCAGCCGGGGCCGCGCCACACACGCCAGGATAGAGATCCATGCTGACCTGGGCCAGCCCGCCCTCGCCGCCCTCTTGGATGCTGTTGCGGTTGACGTCGTCCCACACCCGCCCGGCGATGGTGCCCGTGGTGGCCGCATATTTGATCACCAAGCGCGGGCGCAGGTCGGGGTCCGCATTCTCTCGGCTGCCAAATTCATAGAGATCCGTGCCCTTGTCCGGGGTGCCCAAAAGGACGCCATAGTTGGGGCGGCTGCCCGTCTGCCACTGGTTGACCAAACCGAGCACATCCCAGGTGTATTGGGTATGGGTGGTGACCGTGGTGGCCGCCACGGAGGTGTCATAGTCGCCGCCAGAGTCACTCCAGTCCGTACCTGGCTGACGTTTCTTCCAACTGACCTCGCCTGTGGTACCGCCACAGCCTCCGCTGCCTTCGTCCCAGGCCGCGGTCAGAGGATAGACCAGAATCTCATGTTCATCCGTATCGCCGCCGATCTTGGTCAACTGAAGTTGGGCGGACAAGATGTTGCTCTGGCTGGGCAGGGCGCTCAGATCGAATTGCAGCAGGGGGTGTCCATTGCCATCGCCGCCACCAGACGTATCCAGATCGAAAGAGGCGCACACGCCGTAATTCTGATCGTCATCATCCCTGTTGATCCATGTATCCTTCTGGGCATCCAAGTTTATGGACTCCGTGGCGATCACCACCTCCAGATAGGGGCGCTGGAATGAAAGGCCCCACTCTTTGGCCGTATAGTGGGTTTCGCTGTCAAGGGCATCGGGGATCAGCATCAGCCCATAGTTGGGCACACCGCCAGCCACCCAATTCTGCACCAAGGCGGTGACATCAACCCCCGCATACTGGATATTTGAACTCGGGATCAAGGAACCGGCCACGTTGGGATCATAGGCCGTGGCCAGGGAATTCCAGGTGGCCGTGTTCTCTGCCCAATCCGCCGTCACCCGGTGCAGAGAGAGTGGATTGGCCGAGGCCTGGGTGACAAAAAGCCGGGCCGTGGCCGAAAGCACCTGGGACCGGTCCGGGATCTGGGCCAGATCAAAACGCAGGACAGGCCGCATGCTATTGGACCCGGAGTCGGTCCGCGCCAAGAGCCAGGGGAGCGCCCCTAAATTTGTGCTGGGCAAGTTCTGGTCCAGATAGGTATCCTGCTGGATTGGCAATAGAAAGGTGGTTGAGGATTGGTGGGTTTGGGGGGCCAGGGGGCCAGGGGCAGCCAGATCCTGGCTGTGGGCGATGGGCGCGGGCGCGGCAAAGGCCGTAGAAACGCCTGCAATGGGCAGTCCACCGATCACCAAACAGATGGCCAACAGCACGCGCAAAAAGGGCAAACCAGATCCCAAAGGCGATCCAGCCAGCACAGAAATTTTCGACAGACGATTCATGATTGCCTCCGGCCCTTCGAGAAACTGCTTATGACGATCCTAGTTCAACTCAATTGCCAAAAAAATGGAGTCTACGCAAATGCAAACGAGGAGTTTGCATCCCCAGATACAAAACGGCAAGCATCGGAGGGTGCCCAACTCCCCATTTCGTCAACCTAGGTTTGAGGTGACACAAGTGACTTTCTAAAAACAACCTCTAGCCTTCTTAAGGCTACGGTAAACGTCTCCTACTACAATACCAGGAATACCTGATATGTCACTATCCATTTGTCCTGTTGTTGGCTGCGAGTTCTACGTAGCCCCATACGTTATTTTACTCAGACCTTCGATTCAGTGACGGATTTTCTCAACAAATCAGAGCCCAATGCGCGTTCCAATGCAGTCCGGCGCCCCTGCGCCCCGTTCAGGTGAACCCACGCCGAAGTCCTGGCGCAGGAGCGCCAAAACAAACGCTCCCACGCAGAGCGTGGGAGCAAGGATGTGACCGTATGTAAGGCGAGCAGTGAGCACGCCATCAAGAACATAAAGATCCCAGCCGGACAGCAGGCGTCCAGCAAATTCCGGGTTTAGCAGGCCATGATCACCGATCCTGCACCAACAGGGGAAGGAAAATCCGCCCACGGGCGGGCAGGTTGCCCAAGGGCATCTGGATCTGCGACCCATCCGCCGCCAAGATGACCAGCACATAGGCCGGATTGTCCGCCGCGCCCAGTCGATCCATATACCTATACGCGCTGCCCAGAGGCTGACCGGCGTGCTGGGCGGGCAAAACGGCTGGCGTCAACCAGATGGACGCCCCAGCGCTCCCCCGACGCAACAGGCGGAAACCGGCCACATTGCTCTCGTCCTGGGTGCGCCAGAAGAGGCTGAACCGTCTCCCCGTCCACCTGCGCACCGGCATCCACCACGGCCACGCCTGTGGGGTTGATGATCGTAACCTGGCCGGTCACAACGCTCTGCCCGGCCACCATCACGGGGGCCAGGGGACCATAGCCGCCATCCGCGTCGACGTGGGGGTTGGCCAGGGTGATGGTGTAGGGCGACACAGCGCCGGGCAGCACCCCCGTGTCCTGGATGGCCCGGAAGGTGAGGGTGATGGCCTGACGCTGGCTTGGCCCAAAGGCGTCCACCGCCGCGGCCGCCAGATCCGGCACGACCAGGGCATCCGCCCAGGCCAAGGAGCCGTCATCCGTCGGATCGTCCGGGGTCAAGGAGGCATCTTGGAAGGCGAGGAAGGCCGGGTCATACGCCACGGTGACGGGCAGGTTGTCCAGCCAGGTACGGCCATCATTGCTGATCTCCAGACCGATGCTGAACAGACCGCCAAAGCGCACGGGGGAGCCGCCGTAGATCAACTGACTGAGGGTGTACGCCGTCTCGGCAGTGAAGCCAAAGTCCACGGCCAAGGCGGGCTGGCCCGAACTCACCGAGACGGACGTGCCGTTCGTGTCAGGGTCGCCATCGGAATCCTGGCTTTCGTCGCCCACATATCGGGGGCTGGCTGCCCAGCCCTCCAGCACGCCGCCCGGCGCAAAAGCATCAGCCCCCACGGTGATGGTGTAGTTGCCCCCAGGTCGGGCGGAGAAAAGATATCCACCCTCGCTGTCTGTGGACGTGGTGGCCAGAGGGGTTCCATTGTCATCCAACAGATCCATCATGACCAGAGGAATCCCCGGCTCGCCAGGGTCCTGGCGACCGTCCCCGTTGATATCCCACCACACCCGGCTGCCCAGATCCGACCCCAAGGCCGGGGCCAAAGAGGTAAAGACCGTGTTGCTGGCCGGGGCCTGAAGATGGCCGTCGCTGTCGTAGATAAAGGCCATGTTGCCAACCCCATCGGGCACACTCACCGAGCCGGACGGGGATTGCAGGGCCGCCTGGAAGGTGAGGGGCGGATGCACGATCACGCTGTTGGAGAGGGCGACGGGCCACGGTTGACCGTCACCCGTGGCCCCGGCGGCAAAGCGCACCTGGCCGATCTGGTCCGTGGCCGCGGCCACCTGATAGACCCAGGTCACGGTGATCCCCAGGCTGTCCACCGGCGGGCTGGCCGGGATGGGGCCACTGACATAGGCGATGCTCCACCCCGGCGCTGGGGGTGAAGGTCAAAGTCGGGGTGAGGGTGGCCACGGGCGCGGTGGCAGAGACAAAGTGGGTGACGGTGATCAGGCCACCGGTGCTGACCAGGGTTGGCCAGGCGTTGGCCGCGCTATGGCCCAAGCCATTGGTCGCCGATTGCGAGGCCAGGCTGCTGCCCAGTTGCCAGGTCACCACGCCGCCACTCTCCGTGCCCCCGGCGTTGGCGCTGTCCGGCACATAGACCATCCCCATGGGGATGCGGTCGCTGATCACCACGCCGGTGAGCAGTTCGCCGCCCAGGTAGGCGGTGGTCAGGGTATAGGTCACACTGTTTCCGGCCTGGGTATCCAGGGGGCTGGCGTCCAACAGAAGCAGGGTGCCCGCCAGGGGGACGCTCTGTTGCAAGGTTTCGCTCCCCGCCGGGCTGGCCACGGTCACGCTCGACTCCAGACCATACAGCCCCGGACTCGGGCTTTCCACCACCACATTGAAGCTAACTCTATGGCTGTCCAAGGGCGGCACGGGCTGAACGGCCAGACCGCCGCTATCGTTGAGGGGGAAGGCATCCTCCGGGGCCAGGCTGTCCTTGACGGGCACGCCGTTGATCTGGGTGCTGCCCGGCACATAGGTGGTGCCAGGCGGCAACAGGGCGCTCACCGTCACATTGTCCAGCGGATCCGGGCTGTCGTTGGCCACGACGACCACATAACGAATGGTGTCCCCAGGGTCAACCAGCCCATTGCCGTTCAGATCCGAGACCAATTCCACGGCCAGATTGGTGACCGGGGCCGCAGCGGCCACGCTGGACACGGCGCTGACCGCCGCGCCGGCATCCGCCAGACCCATAGCCGTACAGGCTATCCCAGCCAGGATCGCCCAGATCTGTGGCCTGGGTTTGCAGAATGGTTTTGACCTGATCCCAGGTCAGGTTGGGGTCGCGGCTGAGCATGAGGGCGGCCACCCCGGCCACATGGGGGGCGGCCATGGAGGTGCCGCTGTTGAAGTCATAGGCACTGCCACCGGTCGGGGACCAAGCGGTGCTGTAGATCAATGCGCCTGGGGCCATGAGATCCACGTTGGCGCCTTTGTTGGAGAGGGCCCACCGTCCGCCCGTATAGCTGGTGGCCCCCGTGGCGATCACCGTGTCCCAAGCCGCCGGATAGAAAGAGAGTGCGCTGTTGCTGTTGCCCGCCGCGGCAATCACCACGGCGCCCTGGCTGTTGGCATAGTCGATGGCCGTGGCCAGGGCCGTGGAGGCCGTCGTGCTGCCCAGGCTCAGGTTGATCACCCTGGCCCCCTGGTCCACCGCCCAGGTCACCCCGGCGGCGATATCGCTCATCCAGCCGGCGTTGGTGCTGTTCAACACCCGCACGGGCAGAATCTTGACCCGACCGGCCACCCCGGCAATGCCCAGGCCATTGTCGATCCCCGCGGCCAGGATGCCGGCGACGTGGGTGCCGTGGCCATTTTCGTCCGTGGGATCCGCGTCATTGTCCACAAAGTCATAGCCCGGCAGCAGCCGCCCGGCGAACTCTGGATGGCTCAGATCCACCCCGGTGTCCAGCACGGCCACGATCAGATCGGCATCGCCCTGGGTCAGATCCCAGGCAAGCCGGGGCGTTGATGGCCTGAGGCCCATAGACCACAGCCGGGTTGTTATAATCGGGATCGTTGGGCACAAAGGCGCCCAGGAGATAGACATCGTTCTTGACATAGCGGGTGCGGCTGTCTGCCCCAACGGCAGTCAAAAAGGCGTCGATCTGGCTCTTTGTCCCCACCACCGAGGTGTCGCAGGCCAGAAGGTTGCGGTCATCCACGGTCAGCCCGTGGTTTTGGATCAGCAGATCCAGCCAGGCGAAGTCGAGGCAGGGGGCATAGAGACCCACCGTGGCCCGCTCGGCCCCATAGTTGGTGGTGACGCCAAAGTCCACCCCATAGATGCGCTGGCCCGTGGTCCAGTTCACCGGGCGCGGGCTGTTGACACGGGTTGGCCCATAGTCTGCGGGCAAGGTGGCGGCATCCACGGCCAGACAGAAATCACCGGCCGCCGGGGGCACAAAGAAATAGCGGCCGTCCCCATCGGTCACCGTGGAGGCGGCGGGCAGGGGGCCGACGGCGTCACAGCGCCCGGCGTAGAGGGAGATCTTCACCCCGGCCAGCCCGGCCTCGCCATTGTCCTGCACATTGTTGCGGTTCTTGTCGTCCCACACCCGATCCCCCACCCCAGCCGGACCGGCCCGATAGGTGATGACGAGTTGTGGCCAAAGCGTGGGCAGGCCATGCTCTCGAGTGCTAAAAAGATGGATGCCATTGCCGCCGCTGGCCGTGAGCAAGATGCCCAGATTGGGGGTGGTTTGCCCCATCCACCGGGCGGCCGCGGTGGCAAGTTCCCAGGAATAGGTACCCAAGCCGGCCACAGCCACGGTGTCCAGGGGAGTGGGGTTGAAGTCGCCCCCTGGGGCTGTCCATGCGGTCGTGGTGGTGGATTGGGTCCAATTGCTCTGGCTGGTCGCCCCCGTACACCCGCCGGATCCTTCGACCCAGGGGCTTGTCACCTCATGAGCCATCACCGACTGGGAAACCAGATCCCCGCCCACTTTGGCCAAGCGCAACTGGGCAGAGAGGAGCTGCGCGCCTTCGGGCAGGCCAGAAAGGTCAAAACGCAAGAGGGCGCGCCAGTTTCCGGCAGGGGTTGTGGCGGATCCGACCGTGATGCTGTCACAGCCGCCGTAGTTTTTGCCAGGCAGGCTGCTGTTGATCCAGGTGTCCTGGATGGCGGTGACGGTCAGCGTTTGGGATGCGGGCGTATGGGGTTCGGGGATGATTGAGCGATTGAGCAGGGAGGGGCCTGCCTGGGCCATGTCGGTCCGGCCAAAGGTGAGGGAAACAGTTAGAAGAAGGGAAAGCAGGAGTAAAAATATAGAGAGATGGGCTCTTATGATTTTCATTTGCGCTTCCTATGGTGAAAGGAACTCGAACCACACAGTTCGTTTATCAGGTACAGTGATGATCCATTGGCGGCGTTCGCGTCCTTGGATGCGAACGGGGCGGCATCTGAGGATGCCGACTCCACTCAACTCAAATGGGTGTGTTCAAAACGTGTTGGAGGTGCTGGCCGCCGCCCTGGGCTTTCAGCCCAGGGCGAACGCCAATCCATTTGGGTGTGTTCACTTTGAGTTAGACCGAGGAGTCTGCGCCCCCTGGCGCAGACCCGTTCGCACCAAGGGGTGCGAACTCCTCCAATTAATTTTGAACACACCCAACTCAAATTAGTGGCTCTTTGGGATCTACAGTTTGCCGTGCTCTAGCCCGGTCCGTGACCGGGCTAGAGCACGGCAAACTGCGGATCCCAATCCAATCTACTCTGAGTTTAGTTTGTGATGAGGGGTAAAAAGAGTATGGCTTCGGCAACCACTCGGTCAACGATCCGCTGGCTGATGGTGCCGCCGGCATCCACGACTTCCAGCACATACCCCTGCCCTGGCGTGGATGGGATCGTATCTTCCCATTCATAGAGCGCGCCGCCGGGTTGGCCGGCATTGCGGGCGGGAATCATCGTTGTGTTGAGTTTAACAGAGGAACCATCCATCTCTGTTCGCACCAAGTTGAAGCCGACAAGGGTCGCTTCGGTCCCAGTGCGCCAGGTGATCAACATGCCGTCAGTTGTCGAAGTAAGGCGGCTCTCCGCCACAGTGGTCGCCGTGGGGTAGATGATGCTCGTCCCTGCCTGGGCCGCCCGATCCGCCAGGGGGGTGGTATTTTCGTCCAGGCCGCCGGGGCCGTCCGGGTCCATGCGCACCTGGCGGGTCAGTGCCGTGTTCAGGGTTTGGAAATTGGCCAGTCCCCCCGTATCCGCCAATGCAGTGAAGGTGACAACCAGGGAAAGGCTGCTGTTGGCCTGACCGGCAGGGGCCAGATCCCCCACCTGGGCGGTGAGATCGCGCCAATCCAGCCGGCCATCGTTCAGGCTGTCATCAGCGGCCACCGTGGTCCGGGCCAGGCGCAGATAAGCCGTGTCATAGACAACTTGCAGGGGCAGGGTGGTGAGCCAGGTGGATCCTGTGTTGGTGATGCGAACGGTAAAGTGTACCTCTTCGCCCACCCGCACCGCACCGACCGGGCTGACCTGTTGGGTAATCGAATAGGTGGAAGAGGCGGCGCGATAGCCAAAATCTGCCCCCCGATCCTCGAACCCGGCAAAGCCCAGGGTCGGCGTATAGGGATGGGCACGATTCCCTTCTTGTCCGTTGGGGAAACCAGTGGGGATGGGGGCGACAAGGGTGGTCTCGGTGTCAACCAGTTGGCGGAAACGATCGCTGACCGTGACCTGAAAGTCGCCCAAGCCCAGACCAGAAAAGAGGTAACGTCCCTCCGCATCGGTCGTGACAGTGGCCAGGAAGAGGCCGCTCTGATGCAGGTCAACGGTCACCCGGGCCGCGGGCAGATCCCCGGTGCCCAGATCATAGATGCCGTCGGCCACCTGATCAAACCAGATCAGATCACCGATGGTGCCCGGCCCCGGTTGAGGCGTTTGGCCTGCGACCTCGTAGGCCCGATAGCCAAAGTCGGCCCGGGTATTCACGTCACCAGGAGCCACTGTGGCGACAAAGGGTTGGGCCTGGTTTTGGCCATCCGCCCCGGGATTGGGTCCCAGAGTGCTGACCGCAAAGTTGCGCAGCCGCCCCAAGTCATCGGTCACTTTGACCAGATAGGTCCCCGGCGTCAAACTGGAGAAGCCGACTGTGCCATCGGCGCTGCTGAGCAAGACCAGAGCAGGGGCGGCCGCGTTCCACTGGCCGCTATTGTCGGATGGGTCGGGCAAGGCCACGCGCACGCTGACATCGGGAATGCCCGTCTCCCCGACATCGATCATGCCGTTGGTGACCAGATCCCCGGCCCCATTGTCCACGGCCAGATCTTGCCAGACGGTGCCGCCCAGGGTCGCCGTGGCGATTGTGCGGTCCCCGGCAAAACCAAAATCTGCGCTCAGCGCCTGCTCCCCAGGCAGAAGATAGCGGGAGAGCTTGGTGGAGGTGGTGGGCAAAAGTGCCACGGGTGAGGTGGTGGGGCCAATGGTGTAGCCGCCGATGGGCACCCGCAGCCGGTATCGGCCTTGGCCATCGGTGAGGGTACAGAAAGCGGCCGTGCCATCCAAAGGGGTGGCGCAGATCTTCACCCCGGCGATCACAGGCTCGTCTGGATCGTCCGTGCCGTTGCGGTTGGCATCCAGCCAGACCAGATCGCCCAGCACGGCCTCGCCGACGTTCGTGGCCGTCACATAGCCGAAGTTGATCCCATCCACAGTCATCACCCCATTCTGCGCCACAAGGATCAGGGGGGTGGGGTCACTCTGACCGCTGGTCAGATAATTTTGATCACCCAGGGCGTTGTTCATATCCCGCACGTCTACAAAATAGCCGCCGACGGTCGGCAGAGCGAAATCATAGCGTCCGGCCCAATCTGTGGTGCTTATCGTCACAAAGGTGTCGCTGCCCAGGGCCGGGGCTGGCTCGAAACGGCCATCCCCGTCATCCAGCCACAGATCCAGGGTCACCCCGCCTAGCCCCGGCTCGTCGCTGCCCCGGACGCCATCCCCGTCCGCGTCGTACCAGAGCCAGCCGCCCAGACTGGCAGCTTGGGGCTGATCCGCATTCACTGCGGCTTGGGGCGTCAGGCCAGCCGCGCTATCGGGCAGCACAGATGGCAGGAATGGCGACAAGAAAAATAGCGCCAGCCCCAACAGGGTTGCCGATCCAAACATGATAAAATTGACCACACGCTGGGCCGGACGGCGAAAAAACAAAAGGTGAAGCATGAACGATCCTCTATGCCAAAGGGGATGATTTAGGCTCTCGACAGTTCTTCACCTTCCACTTCTCGTAAAGTAGTCGGTGCTTTGAAACAATGTCGCCCCAGGAGCAGCTCCCAGGGCGACATTGTTGCTCATGTAGTTGCGACGATGTGGCGATGTACTGACAGAGCATCCTGCATATCGGGATTCATGCTCCAACTGGGTCGTGGACCTAGTTGGAACATGAATCCCCGATATTTGTGCCTGGGTTATCTAACGCATGACCAACGGCAGGAAGATGACGCTGCCGGGCCGTACGCTACCCAATTCTAACCGTTCCAGCGCACCAGACAGACGGATGATCTCCAAGCTGTAGGTGTAACTCATGCCCTCTTCCGCCGTGGCATCCATCCAGCTGATAGGCGGCACCCTCGGCCTGGCCAGCGTTCTTGGCCGGGATAGAGAGCGGGTTGAGCGTGGTGATCACGCCGTTGCTGTCCGTGCGCAGCAGGTTGAAGCCCGCCACGTCCGACTCTGAGACCGTCTGCCACATCACTTCCACTTCCGCACCCACCCAGGCCGCTTGGCTGCTCGCCAGCGTGGCCGCGGTCGGGTTGCGGATGATCACCACGTCCTGGGCCGATTGCGGCGGCAGGGGTGTGGGGCTGGAGGGCGACGGGCCATTGCCATCCGGGTCGGTAATGATGCCGGTGGCTGTGGCGACGTTGATGGTCTCCTCGTCGACCAGATCCCGGGTGTCCTTCACGCCGATGAAGTTGACGATCACCTCGACGCTCTCACCGGGGGCCAGGGGACCTCTGCTGCTGAGCAGGTCGGTCCAGTTGATGACCCCATCGTCCGTGTTGTCCACCGAGGCAGGCGCCGCCGACTGGTAACGCAGATATTCCTTGTCGTAGGTATCCGCCAGGGGCAAGGTCATGAAGTAGGTTCCGCCCGTATTGGTGATACGGATGGAGAACTGAATCGCCTCATTGAGCCGCGCCTCGAACGGACTGAGCCGCACCTTGCTGATGGTGAAGCGGGCGCTCGGCAGTAGATAGCCGAAGTCCGCAGTCAGGTTGGTGTCCCCGGTTCCGGCGGCGTTGAAGTTCTGGATACAGTAGGGGTTAGCCTGGCTGTTCTCATTGCTCCCCGGCGTCGGGCCGGTGGTCTTGGTTGCACCCGCCAGCACAGAGTTGGGATCCGTCACTTCCACCAGATAGTTGCCCGGTCGCAATCCGTTCGGGTACTCGAACAGATAGTTGGTGTTGCCGATGGCCAGGCTGTTATCCGTGGTGCGGCTGCCCACGAAGACATCCGTGGCCGAGTTGAGGGTGCAGTTGCTGTCAGCGTCGAACCACAACTTCACCACCACGCTGCCGATGGCCACCTCGCCCGCGTCGAAGAGACCGTTGTTGTTGGCATCCGACCAGACCATGTTGCCGATCTGGGCAGCGTTCTGACCGGTACCGGGTTCGTCCTTGTAGCCGAAGTCGGCGGTCAGATCCAGTTCGCCCTCGGCCAAGCCGACCGTGTAGGGCTGCTAACTGGTTGTTGTTGTCACCGCCCGGGACCGGTCCCAGGGTGGTGACATCCAGACCGGTCAGGACGCCTTCGTTGTCGCTGACGGCCACGGTGTACGTGCCGCTGGGCAGATGCACGAAGCTGTAGTCGCCGCTGGCCCCGCTGGTGGTGGTCGCCAACTTGACGCCCCCCTCATACAGGTCCACGGTGACACCGGCCTGGCCTCGGTCCTTGGTCAGCACATCGAAGAGACCGTCCAGATCCGTCTCCAACCAGATCTGGTTGCCGATCACGCCGACCTTGGGCTGGTTGGGCTGGCGATAGTAGCCGAAGTCCGCGGTCAGGTTGTTCTGGGCCACGCCCAGGGCGATGGCGTAGGGGTCCGCCTTGTTGGTGTTGTTGGCCGTCTGGTTGGCACCCAGCACCGACTTCTCGAAGTCGAAGAGTACGGCGTTGGTGTCGCTGACATGCACCAGATAGTTGCCCGCCACCACAGCCGGGAAGAGATAGTTGCCTGTGTTGGCATCAACCGCTGTCTTGGTGGTGGCCGTGGCGATGATGGGCTCGCCCGCATTCCAGATCTTGTTGCCGTTGGTATCCCGGATCAGGTCCACGCTGACGCCGCCCAGGGCCACATCGCCGCTGTTGTAGGTGCCGTCGCGGTTCTTGTCCCAGAAGACCAGGTTGCCGATGGTGCCGAAGACGTCGGTCGCCGGTGTAGCCGAAGTCCGCATCCAGCCGCTGCTCACCGGCCAACAGGATGTTCGGCCCCCAGATCGGGTCGGTGGTCACGGTCAGACCTGCGGGCGGGTTGAGCGGCGCCACGGTGTAGGTGCCCTGGGGCACTTCCAGCCGATAGGTGCCGGTCTCGTCCGTGACCGCATCGTAGGTGTTGCCATTGCTGTCCGTGGCCCGCACGGTGATGCCGGGGATACCCGGCTCCTCGGGCTGCTGCACGCCGTCACCGTTGGCATCGTACCAGACCGTGTCACCGATCAGGGCCTTGCCTTGGGTGGTCGGCTGCACATAGCCGAAGTCCGCATCCTTGTAGACCGTACCGCCCACCAAGGTGATGGCCGGGGTCGGGTCTGTGGCGCTCTGGTTGCCCAAGGTGTGAACCAAGGTGCCCAGGTTGCCGTTGGGGTTGCTGGCCGCGGTCACGTCCACGATGTACTTGCCCGGAATCAGATCCCGGAAGAGATAGCCGCCGTCCGCGTCGGTCACGGTGCTCTGGATCTTCTCGTCCGTGCCGATGTTGAGGACGCCATTGTTGTTGGTGTCCCGGTACAGGTCCACGGCCACGTTGGGAATGCCCGGCTCGCCCACATCCTGGATGCCGTCCTTGTTGGTGTCGTAGTAGACGAAGTCACCGATGGCGGCGGGCAGGATGTAGCCGAAGTCGCCGGTCAGGTTCACCCCGTCCGTGGGCAGAGCCGTGGCGTAGGGCTGAAGTTGGTTGTTGTTGTCACTGCCCTGGTTCGGTCCCAGTTTGGTGACGATGTAGCTGGCCAACACGTTCAGGTCATCCGTGACCTGGGTGGTGTAGTTGCCCGCAGGCAGACCCACGAAGCTGTAGTCGCCGCTGGGGCCGGTGGTGGTGGTGCGATAGAGCACACCGTCCTTGAGCAGTTCCACGGTGACGCCGGCCTGGCCCACATCCTCGCTGTTGATGGCGGTGTCGTTGAAGAGGCCATCGCCGTCGCTCTCGGTCCACACCTGGTTGCCGATCACGCCCACGTCGGGCCGGTCGGTACGGTAGTAGCCGAAGTCAGCGGTCAGGTTGTCCCCGCCCAGGCCCAGGGTGACCCAGTAGGGATCCACCTGGTTGTTGTTGTCCACACGCTGGTTCGCGCCCAGGATGGTCTTGTTGTAGTCCAGCAGCACCGCGTTGGTGTCGCTGACATGCACCAGGTAGTTGCCCGCAGGCAGCCCGGTGAAGAGATAGTTGCCGCTAAAGGCATCGGTGACGCCCTTGGTGGTCACAGTGGCGATGATAGGCTCGCCGGCATTCCAGACCTTGTTGCCGTTGGTGTCTCGGATCAGGTCCACACTGACACCGCCCAGGGGCTTGTCCGTGCCGTTGTAGAGACCGTCTCGGGTCGCCTTGGCTTCCACAAAGACCAGGTTGCCGATGGTGCCCAGCAGGTTCTGGCCGGGGTCGTCGTAGCCGAAGTCCGCATCCAGATACTGCTCGCCAGCGCTCACAACCACGGGGCCGTGGGGGACCGGGGTGGTGGCCGTGAAGCCAGCGGGCGGGTTGGTGGGCTGCACGGTGTACGTGCCCGCAGGCACTTCCACCCGGTAGATGCCGTTGGTGTCCGTGGTGGCACAGACCGCCGCGCCGCCAGCCACAGGCGTGGCACAGACCTGGATACCGGGGATGCCCGGCTCGTTGGGCTGTTGCACGCCGTCGCCGTTGTCGTCATACCAGACCGTGTCGCCGATGATGGCCTTGCCCGCGGTCGTGGGTTTCACGAAGGCAAAGTCCGCATCCTTGAAGGCTTCGCCCGCACCGATGGTGATCTTACCCGTCGGGTCAGGCTGGCCCTGGTTGGCCACGATCTGAGTCATGCCGGTCAACTTGTTGTTGGTGTCGGTGACATCCACGATGTAGTCGCCCGCCACCAGACCGGGGAAGATGTAGCCGCCGTCCGCGTCGGTCACGGTGCTGGCGATCTTCTCGTCCGCAGGGGTGAGGGTGCCGCTGCCATCCGTGTCCCGATACAGATCCACGGTGACGTTAGGAATACCCGGCTCGTCCACATCCTCGATACCGTCCTTGTCCGCGTCGTACCAGACAAAGTCGCCGATGCTGCTGGGTCGGGTGTAGCCGAAGTCCGCGGTCATGTTGCTGCCCGCCACCGGCAGGATCACCTGGTAGGCTTGGGCTTGATTGTTGTTGTCGCTGCCCGGAACCGGTCCAAGCACGGTCAGGATGTAGTCTTCCAACACCTTGGCGGTGTCGCTGACCCGCACCGTGTAGGTGCCCGCGGCCAAGCTGGTGAAGACATAGTCGCCGCCCGCGCCGGTGGTGGTGGTGTACACCACAGTCCCGTTCAGGAGCAGGTCCACGGTGACGCCGGCAATGCCCTTGTCCCCGCTGTCCGGGTTATAGATGCCGTTGCCGTCTTCTTCATACCAGACCTGGTTGCCGATCTTGCCCAAGTCATTGGCTCGCACGTAGCCGAAGTCACCCGTGGGGTTGACACCGCCCGCAGGCAGGGTCACCGGGTAGGGCTTGACCTGGTTGTTGTTGTCCGCGCCCGGCGTCGGTCCATCCACTGTGGGCTGGAAGTCGGCCAGCACATTCTGGGTGTCCGTGGGCAGGACCAGGTATTTGCCAGCGGGCACGCCGTCGAACAGGTAGGTGCCGTTCTGGTCCGTGGTGTCCGTGGCGATGATAGGCTCGCCGGGATCCCGCTGGCCGTTGCCATTGGTATCCTCGATCAAACTGACGCTGACGCCGGGGATGGGTGTCTCGCCCCCCTCCAGCAGGCCGTTGTTGTTGGGCGTATCATCCCAGATGGTGCCGCTGATCTTGCCCAGGTCGCCGGGCTGTCGTAGCCGAAGTCTGCGTCCAGATATTGGTCGCCATCGCTGACCGTCACCGGGCCGTGGGGGACCGGGGTGGTGCGGTCGTAGCCAGCCGGCGGATTGGTCGGCTGCCACGGTGTAGGTGCCAGTCGGCACTTCCACCCGATAGACGCCGTTCTCGTCCGTGGTGTCACAGATGGGGGCGCCGCCGCCCACAGGCGTGGCACAGACCTGGATACCGGGGATGCCCGGCTCGCCGGGATCCTGGATGCCGTCGCCGTCGCCGTCATACCAGACCGTGTCGCCGATGATGGCCTTGCCCACATCCGTGGGCTTGACATAGCCGAAGTCTGCATCTCGATAGACCTGGGCCTCGGCCAGGGTGATGGCATTGGAGGGATCCGGCTGGCTCTGCAGACCCACTGTGTGGTCCAGGCCATCCAAAACCAAGTTGGTATCGGTCACATCCACGAAGTAGGTGTCTGGGGCCAGCCCGGTGAAGAGGTAGCCGCCGTCATTGTCCGTGGTCTTCGTGCCGACCAGGGTGTCCTGGGTCGGGTTATAGCTGTTGTCGCCGTTGTCTCGATAGAGCGCCACGGTGACATTGCCGATGCCCGACTCGCCCACATCCTGGATGCCGTCCTTGTTGCTATCATAGAAGACATAGTCACCGATGGCACCGCTGACAATCTTCTTGGTGTAGGCGAAGTCAGCCGTCAGATTCTCGCCGCCCAGGGGCAGGACGATGTCGTAGGGCTGTTCTTGGTTGTTGTTGTCCGCACCCGGCACAGGGCCTAAGGGGGCGAGCACATAGCCGTCCAGCACATTGTAGATGTCGCTGACGAAGACCGTGTAGTTGCCCGCAGGCAGATTCAGGAACATATAGTCGCCGGAAGCGCCGGTGGTGGTGCGGGCGTAGAAGACGCCATCCTTGAGCAGATCCACCGTCACGCCGGGCTGACCGAAGTCGCCTTGCGCCACGTTGAAGATGCCGTCGGAGGCTTCGATCCAGACCTGGTTGCCGATCTTGCCCAGCTTGGGATCAGCCTGGAGATAGCCGAAGTCGGCGGTCAGGTTGTTGCTGCCCGCAGCCAGGGCGATGGCGTAGGGGTCCGCCTGGTTGTTGTTGTTGACGCCCGCCGAGCCAAGTTTAGACTTGACGTAGTTGTACAGGGCAGCGTTGGTATCGCTGACATGGACAAGGTAGTTGTCCGCCACCAGACTGGTGAAGAGATAGCCGCCGTCTTGGTCTGTGGTGACCGTGTCGATAATCGGTTCGCCGGTGTCCCAAGCCTTGTTGCCATTGGTGTCCCGAATCAGGTCCACGCTGACGCCGGGGATGCCCAGTTCGCCATTGTTGACCGTACCGCTGTTGTCCGCATCTTCCCACACCAGGTTGCCGATGGTGCCCAGACCCGCCTTGTAGTAGCCGAAGTCGGCGTCCAGGTACTTATCACCCGCAGCCAAGGGCGGCAGGAAGTGCGGTACCGGCGTGGTGGCCGTCAGCCCGCTGAGGGGTGTCCCGCTGGGAACGGCGGTGTAGCCGCTGCCCGGATTGACAGAGACGAAGTAGTGCCCGTTCTCGTCTGTGACGGCAGAGCCGATGGGGTTGTTGCCGCTGTCATAGATGGTGACCGTGACACCGGGCAGGCCGGGCTCGCCGGGCTGCTGCACACCGTCGCCGTTGGTATCGCGCCAGACCGTGTCACCCACAATGGCCTTGCCGTTGTTCGGGTGGACATAGCCGAAGTCCGCATCCTTGAAGACCGTGCCGCTGGTCAAGACGATGGGCCCGGTCGGGTCAGGTTGACCCTGATTGGCCACGATCTGATCCAGGCCAGTCAGCTTGCCGTTGGTGTCGGTGACATCAACGAAGTAGGTGCCCGGTCCCAGACCGGTGAAGAGATAGCCGCCGTCAGCATCCGTGACCTGGGTGGCCATCAGCTTATCAACGCCCAGATCCCGCACGTTGTTGCCGTTCACATCCTGATACAGATCCAGGGTGACGTTGGCGATGCCCGGCTCGCCGATATTCTCGATGCCGTCTCGGTTGCTATCGTACCAGACGAAGTCACCGATCACGTTGGGCTTGATGTAGCCGAAGTCAGCGGTCAGATTTTCGCCGCCCGTGGGCAGGACAATCTGATAGGGCTGAAGTTGGTTGTTGTCATCGCTGCCCTGGTTGGGGCCGAGGGTGGTGACCACCCAGCCGTTCAGGACGCCGAAGTTGTCGCTCACCGCGGTGGTGTAGGTGCCGGAGGGCAGCTTGACAAAGCTGTAGTCGCCGGAGGCGCCCGTGGTGGTGGTGGCATAGTAGGCTGCCGTTGCGATAGAGATCCACGGTCACACCGGCCTGGCCCACGTCCTGGACGGTTGGGGTCGAAGAGGCCGTTGCCGTCTGTCTCGGTCCACACCTGGTTGCCGATCTGGCCCAGGTTGGCGTCGAGCTTGACGTAGCCGAAGTCGGCGGTCAGGTTGTCGGCGCCCGCGGCCAGGGTGATGGCGTAGGGATCCGCCTGGTTGTTGCTGTCAACACCCGCCGCGCCCAATCTGGATTTGGCATAGTTGATCAGCACGGCGTTGGTGTCACTGACATGGACCAGGTAGTTGCCCGCGGGCACGCCGGTGAAGAGATAGCCGCCGTCCTTGTCCGTGGTCACGGTGGTGATGATGGGCTCGCCCGCATCCCACACCTTGTTGTTATTGACGTCTCGGATCAGGTCCACGCTGACGCCGGGCAGACCGGCCTCGGTGGCGTTGTCAAAGACACCATTATCGTTCTTGTCCTCGAAGACCAGGTTACCGATGGTGCCCAGCAGGTTGCCGCCGTCATCGTTGTAGCCGAAGTCGGCGTCCAGATACTGGTCACCCGGGATCAGAGGGGGCAGCAGATGGGGAACCGGTGTCGTCGCCGTCAGCCCGGCAGGCACGCCCGCGGTCGGGGAAGCGGTGTAGCCGCTGCCCGCGGGCACTTCCACCAGATAGCGTACCATTGCTGTCGGTGATCTCGGTGCCGATGGGCTGGTTGTTGCTGTTATAGATGGTGACCGTGACGCCGGGGATGCCCGGTTCGCTGGGCTGCTGCACGCCGTCGCCGTTGTCGTCGAACCAGACCGTGTCGCCCACCAAGGCCTTGTCCTGGACCCGGCTCCTTGACATAGCCGAAGTCCGCGTCCTTATAGACGCCGCCGCTGGGCAGGACAATGGCCGGGCTGGGATCGGTCACGCTCTGGTTCAGCACCGTATGGGTCAGACCGGTCAACTTGCCGTTGAGGTCGGTCACGTCCACGAAGTAGGTGCCGGGCAGCAGATCCGTGAAGAGATAGCCGCCGTCCGCGTCGGTGACTGTGCTGTCCACCTTGGTGTCCGAGCCCGTTTGCAGGCCAGGGGTGCCGTTTGTATCCTTGTACAGATCCAGGGTGACGTTGGGGATGCCGGGCTCGTCCACATCCTCGATGCCGTCCTTGTTGGTGTCGTACCAGACAAAGTCGCCGATGGCGCCCCGGTCCTTGATCTCCACACAGGCGTAGCTGGTGGCCGGACTCGGCGTCTGGTTGAATTCATCCTTGGCCCCGAAGGTGCTGGCCACATTGGGCGTGCCATCCGGGCAGGAAGCCAGATAGCCGAAGTCCGCATCCAGGAAGCTGCTGGT
Source organism: uncultured Chloroflexia bacterium (assembly GCA_963704975.1). Lineage (GTDB taxonomy): Bacteria > Chloroflexota > Anaerolineae > Caldilineales > Caldilineaceae > JAGNDO01. The sequence goes on from CAVPIK010000007.1 coordinate 121,674, forward strand.
GCCGGTGGGCAGGTTGACCGTCTTGGGATCATTGGCCGTGGTCAGGTTATAGCCAGCGGGCACGGTGGCGTTGTCCACATCCACACAGTAGTTGCCCGCCCCAGATTCGTGAACAGATAGGTGCCATTGCCCGCGGTGACGGCGCTGTTGATGGCTCCACCGGAGGCCGGACACACACCCGCATAGAGTTTGACCGTCACGCCGTTGATGCCCGGCTCGCCAGCCTGTTGCGCAGCGTCCCGGTTGGTGTCATACCAAACTCGGTCGCCGATGGTGCCGCCCAAGACCGCAGGGGCCTTGTAGCCGAAGTCCGCCGTCAGGACGTTGCTGGAATTGGTGGCCAGATTGACCGACAGGGGGTCGTTGGCCGTGGTCAGATTATAGGTGGCGGGAACGGTGGTGTTGTCCACGTCCACGCAGTAGTTGCCCGCGGCCAGCCCTGTGAACAGGTAGCCACCGTCGCCAGTGGTCGCCTTGCTCTGCAAAGCCAATCCGGAGACAGGACAGTTGCCCGCATAGAGCTTCACGGTCACGCCGTTAATGCCCGCCTCGCCCCCGTCCTGGGCCTTGTTTTCGTTGGCATCGTACCAGACCCGGTCGCCGATGGTGCCGCTGGGCGGCGTGGGCGTGACCGGCGGCGAGACATAGACGCCGCTGGTGCCGGAGGTCATGCTGAACTTGTCGGACAGGGTGTACCAACCGCCCACAAAGATCCCATTGCTGAGGGAAGCTGTGTCCCCGCTGCTGGGGTCGCCCGTGGTCAGCCAATAGCCGGTGAAGTAGCCGCCGCCGCTGAAGTCACTGGCGCCGGTGATCAGCGCGCCCGTGCCGTCATTCAGCCGCGGTCCCTGGGGATAGGGGGCGGACGGGGTCGATCCGCCGCCGGAAGCGTTGATGTCCCCAGCCACGTTGATAAAGTTGGTGGCCTTCAGCCCACCCAGAGGCACGATGGCCCCGCCGCTGGAAGGCTTGACCTGACCTTGATACCCATTACCAGGATTGCCGTCCGTGTCCCAGCGCAGGATGAAGATGTCCCCGGCGTCGCCGGTGATATTGATCTTGCTGGAGAAGCTCAAGCCCGACGTGATGTTGATCACGTAGGTCTTGGCAACGCCATCCTGGGTGTTCAAGTTGTTGAGAGATGTAGACGAAACGCTGCTGTACCCGCTGGTGGCGGACAAGGCGTTGATCTGGCTAAAGGCGCTGGCCAGATTGCTCTCCAAGCCGGAGATGGTGGCGGTCTTGCCCGTGCTGGCAAAAGCCTGGCCCGAATTCTGGGTCACGATGTCTTGCCACGCGCTCAGGGTCGAATCGTTGGTGGTGATGGTGCCGGCATAGGGCACGCCGCCGGAGGTGCGCTCCGCGGCCTGAATGCCGTCCACGGCCACATTGCCCACGAAGCCCTTGGTGGCGCCCTGCCAGTTGGCGTCCGAGCTGCCGTTGGCAAAGAAGAAGAGGTAGTTGGGCAGGTTGCCCAGATCCACGCCGCCCAGCACTGTCGCCGTAGCGGCAGGGGCAGTAGGCGCAGTCGGTGCAGCCAGCGACAACCGGCGCACCGGCGAACTGAGCGCTGCGCACATTGCCCGCCGTGGTCTTGATGGCCCGGAAGCGCACCACCACGTCAAAGGACTGGGTCGGATCCAGATCCTGGCCGAAACTGGCGGTCAGGTCGGTCCAGTTGAGAACGCCGTCATCCGTGGTGTTGTCCGGGGCCGGGGTGGCACCAAGGAAGCTCAGGGTCGTGTTATCGTAGGTGTCCTGCAAAGGCACAGTCACCAGCTTGCCCTGGCCGTTATTGGTCAAGCGGATGGTGTAGGAGATTTCCTCGCCCACGGTCACGGTGTCGGGGCCGTTACGCACCTTGACGATGGAAAGACCGGTGGAGACATTGACCCCCACACAGGCATAAGTCGGACACGTCGCCGGGATTTGTGCCATACTGATCCTTGGCGTTGAAAACCGTCGCCACGTCACAGGTCTTGCCCGGCTCCTGCACTCGATAGCCGAAGTCGGCCAGGAGGTAGTTCTGGTCCTGGGCCAGGGCGACCTGCTTCGGCTCGTTGGCCGTGGTCAGGCTGTACCCGGCGGGCAGGGTGCTCTCGTCCACATTCACACAATAGGTGTTCGCGGGCAGCATGGTGAAGAGGTAGTCGCCGTTGCCCGTGGTGATCTGGCTGCGCAGAGGCGATCCGCTGCCGGGGCAGACGCCCTGGTACAGATTCACCTTGACATTGTTGATGCCCGGCTCGCCGTCGTTGTCCAGGCCGCCGTCGCCGTTGATGTCGTAATAGACCCGGTCGCCGATGGTGCCCTGGCCCGGGACGTAGCCAAAGTCAGCGCTGCGATAGTCCTGGCCCGCGGTCAGGTTGACCGTCTTGGGCTCGTTGGCCGTGGTCAGGGTGTAGCCCGCAGGCAGGGTGCTCTCGTCCACGTTCACCACGTAGGTGCCCGCTTCCAAGTTGCTGAAGATATAGAAGCCGCTGGTGCCTGGCTCAGTCTCGGTGGTACGTACCAAGACGTTGTTTTTGTAGAGGTTGACCCGCACGTTGGGAATGCCGACTTCGTTGGCATCCTGATCGCCCTGGGCATCCATGTCGGCCCAGACATAATCGCCGATCATGCCCAGACTATCGTCGTCCTTGCTGGGGGAGTTGTGAGCGCCGGCCAGGGTGACCGTGCCACAATCCGCGCCCACGCTGGCCTTGGGAATGGAGAACTCATAGATCATGTGCCATTCCCAATATTGGCCTACAGCATCGTTCCAGTTGTAGGGCGGGGAATGGTATTCCACGTCGCCATTGATATATTGGGGCGATGTGCCATTGCCGTTCCAGCCGGAATGGTTCAAGTTATACCAAAGGGAGGTCTTGGCCGCGTTGATGGGGGCATCGATAGAAATCGACCGTGTAGGCACCATTGCTCTCGGTGATGTAGTCCATTTCCAGATCAGCATAGGTGCCGCCAGAGCCGGAGACCGTAAAGAATGGCCTTGTCGCTGCCGTCCAAGTTGCCGTAGGTATGACCATCCCATCCGTCCAAGCAGTAGATAAGGATCGTCATTTTCGGCATAGACATTGTCGTTGTAGGAGCGGTCTACCACGAAGGCGTAGTAACACATGGACGCGCCCGTGTACTTGTACAGGTTGCCCGGCGCATTGCCAGCCGGATCCGAACGGCCCACAAAGGTGTAGTCCGTTTCCAACAGGCCATCCACCACAGGCTCGGCCTCTGGGGCATTGACATTGGTCCCGGCCAGGAGGGTTGCCCGCCGCACGACCGTCGTGGTGTTCTTCAGAGCCTGGAAGCGCACGGTGACGGTGGTCGACGCACCCACGGCCAAATTGCCCTGGGTGGTGGTCAGATCACTCCAGCGCACCACGCCACCACTGACGGTGGAGTGGGCCGGGGTGGCGCTGACAAACTGCAACACCGTGGGATCGTAGATGTCTTCCAGAGGCAGCACGTCGATGGCGGTGTTGCCCGTGTTGGTGATGCGAATGGAGAACTCGACCTGGGAGCCGACCGGGGCCGGGTCGCTGCTGATCAGGGTCTTGCTGATGATCACATCCGGCAGGGTGCGATAGCCGAAGTCGGCGTCGTTGTAGTCCTGCCCCTGAGCCAGGGTGACTTTCAGGGGTTCGTTGGCCGTGGTCAGCACATAGTCCGCGGGGATGGTGCTATTCACCACATCCACGAAGTAGACACCAGGTCCAAGGCCGGTGAAGTCGTAGTCGCCATCGCCAGCGGTGAAGCGGGTGTTGATGGCCAGATCCGTGCCCGGCTCGAAGGTGCCGTTGCCCGTGTCCCGATACAGGTTGACCATGACGCCGTTCAGGCCCGGCTCGTTGCCGTCCTGGATCTTGTCGCCGTCATTGTCCTGCCACACCCGGTCGCCGATGCTGCCGGCACAGGGGGTGACGGGGATCTCGTTGGAGCCGGTCTTGTTGGGCGAGATGTGCACGTTGTTGATGGTGACACTGCCAAACCCAGCACTGCCAAAGGCCGCGACGATCAAAGCGGATATTCGTACAGATAGGGGAACTGCCAGTCCGTAAAGGCTGCATTGACCGGGGTGTAGTCGGCGTTGACCGGCGGAGAGGTCTGGAAAAGGTCCACGCCGTTGACCGAACAACTGGACGAAGCTGGTGCAGAAGCGGTTCAGGTTATAGCCCATGGAGGTTTCCACGGCCACCTGGCTGGCATTGCCCACGGCGACTGATCCCTCGCCATCGGTCACCCCGGCAGATCCGTAGCCGGAAACCGTGGACAAATTGTCATCCACATAGTCGGCAGTCACATCAAAGATGACCGTACCGTTGGCGTCCCGCAGGATCACCTGGCCCTTGTCGCTGCCCACCAAGCTGCCCAGGCTGGGGACTTGCCGGCCGCCGCCCAACTGGGATGGGCATTTGCACCGTAGCTGTTGTCCGCATGGGCCAGTTCCATCTCCAGGACCACCCACACATATTCGGGGGAGGCCACGTCATACAGGGTCATCAACCGAGCCAGCGTGTTGCCGCTGGCGTCACAGTAATCCTGGGTGTTGGAGTCCAGGCTCTGGGTATAGGCCAGATCCCGGCGGCCATCCAGCACAGGGTCGGCCACGGGGGGGAAGCCGACCAGGGTGGTGTCCTTGGCCGTGTCCACCGTGCCGTTGTTGAGGCCGGTGGCCGTCACCGTGGTGATGTCCTTGGTGCCATTGGGGGCATTGGCCGGCACCACAACCTCTACCAAAATCTTGTAGGAGCCGTTGGGGCCCATAGCCGGGGTCTGGGTGATGATCGTGTCGCCGGCATCCTTGACGCCGTTGCCGTTGACATCCTTGTAAATATTGACCGTCCAGCCCTGGTTGGAGATCGCAGAAAGCCCCACCAGTTCACCGGTGAAGTCTTTGACCGTCACTGTATGGGCATAGACGTTGTTCTGGCCGGCCGTGCCTTGGGCCAGATTGTCCGGCGTGACGCCGACGCCCACATCCCAACAGACCTCAAGTTTAGGCCGTTGGCTGGCCGTGCCGTCGTTGCTGCTCTTGAACTTGATCTGAGGCTTGCTGGCATTGACCGGCGATTCCAGGATCACGCCGTAGTTGGCGGCTGGGTTGGCCGCCCAGGCTTGGGCCGCGGTCGAGACGTTGAACGTGGCCCAATAATCCTTGTCGCCGGAGCGGAAGTATTCCGAGTCCAAAACGGTCGCATTATAGTCAGCGCCCCGGTTGGTCCACTCTTCCGTGGACACCTTGTCCTGATAGCGCCAGGTCACAGCATTTTCGGTCCAATAATCGATCACCTGGTGAGCGTTCACCGTGGCGTTGGCGTCCTTAACTTCCTTCACCCACAGGGAGAGGGTGGCGCTGGTCACCTTGGCATTGGTCGGGACCGCCCCGGACAGGTCAAACCGGACAAGAGAACGGGTCAACTTGCTGGATTCAGTCAACAATACCAGCTCGCTGTCGTTCTTGTTCTCATCAGGCTTGTCCTGGTTGATCCAGGCGTCCATACTGGTGGCTTCAGCTGGCTGCAGGGTAGTACAGGCCGCGCTGACAGCAACAGGCCCGGCAGTCTGCTGGGCTGGGGCGGCAAAAAGCGTCCCCGACGGCATGGCTGTCAGCATCACCGCCAAAATCAGGCCCGCAACAGCCGCAAAGCGAGTGAACTTCTGGATACCCACATAGTTTTTCAACATGACCTTTTCCCTCATTCCTCAAGTAATGGTGCGTCATTGGGTTGTCGACAAATAGCCTACGCCCCAGGACAAAAACACCCTCTTCTTCCGATTAGCCAATATGTTCGGTCAGTAGTCCCTACCATCATACAGTTTGTCTCTATACAGTTTTTCTCTATACAGTTTGTCTCTACACAGTTTGTCTCTACACAAGTTATCTTTATACAGCTTATCCCTGACGAGTCCCATTTCGCTTCAAACGCTTCATGGTTCGCCAGGTCGATTTTAACCCTATCTTGGTGTGCTGGCCTTTTCAGGATCGATCCGAAGCCTAATTTAGCCCCGATTCCAGTCACTACTGGTTTAGACGCCCGTAGCCACCCTAAAGAAACGATCCGAACATCTCGGTTTCCCTTATGTCCACTTGATCCTCTCCCAAAGGTGGCTGAGCCTCCACGCCTACCTTATTGTCTTGTTGTCACTATAGTATAGATGAACCCAGAGGACTTTGCCCGCTCTTCTTCTTTACAATTTGTTGACAATCGGCTTGATTGGTGCGATGGAGACAGGTTGGAGCAGATACCCACGTCCGTAGAAGCGTCGAAAAGAGCGAGGAAGAGAGCGATGTAGGGGCAGGGACGAGAGGAAATACAATGCTGGGGTCTACGCTCGGAAACCCCACGCAAGAGTAGGAGATCGATAAGCAGGAAAAACCGTTTGGGTCAGGAGGGCAGCCAGCGACGCAAAAGCGCTCGACAGCGGGCCAGCAACATCTCTCGGGGCATCCCCAGAGCCCAGACCGCATCCACCCCGGCGTACAGCGCATCGATCATCTCATTGCGGGCATAGCTGCTCATCAACACAACCAACGGGGCGCGGCTCCCCATGCGAATGGTGGACACCGCTGAAATTGTGCTGGCATCCACCTGGCCAAAGGACTCCAACATAATCAGATCAAAATGGGGCAGGTGGTCGTACAGATTGTCGTTCATCTCCAACACCTGCACCGACAAGCCCTCATCCGTAAACATTTGAGATAGTCGCTCGGAATTGCGGTTGACATCTTGCGTCACCCGCACCCACGCCACGCGGGCACTGCTCAGGTTGGATTTGCCAGGGGCAAGCGGTGCATCGATCAGACCAGAGTTCATTGAAGAAGCGGTTCCGCGATCTGCATTGGCGGGCAGGGAAGGCTTGGCGTATAGATCCATGACAGAAGAAGATCTCGAAATAGCGAAGGGCCTAGTGATGGGGCGCAACATAAAACTAGGTGTTGTCATGGTTTTCTCCTACAACGACGGTGTCAATGGCCTGCAAACCCGGAAAAACAATTACGGCCATCTTCCCCGGTAAGCCGTTGGAGTCATTCTCCATATTCTAAAGACTGTCAGCAAATCCACCAAACGCACCTTCCCCGCAGCTGGTTTGCTTGACATGGGTCAATTATAGCCATGTGCACACCGACAAACAACAACCGGTCGCTTACCACTAACTGACAATTTCAAGAAAATGTCGGCAAAAGCGGATAATCCGCTCAAAACAAACCGGTTGTGGATAAAACAGGTGAGTGGCATTCATACCTGGGGGTACGTACGCCACTCACCTGTTTTATCTACGCTCGTTTATGATTTGCGTCTTTTTCTGCTTCTTCGTGAACCTTCTTACCTTCGTGACTTCGTGGCTACCTGCCCAGCCCCTGTTCAAAACAGGCGCTAAAGCTGAAAATGCCGCCCGTTGTCCCGAACCACCTTTTGACGGTAGTTGGTGACAAAGGACTGCAACTTCTCCTGCATTTTCTGCCATCCGGCGCTTTTGAGGATCTGCTCCAGCTTTTCCGGGCTGTCCACCACACCCGCCGTCAAGATTTGCGGACCCTCTCCATAAATGGTATACCAAGCTTCAGACGGCTCGATCCCAAGCCGCATCAGGCCCGGCGCAAACTCCCGCACAATGAACTCGAAATAGGGTTGTTCGCGCCCCATCTTTATGTCCCACATCATCAGCAGTTTGACCATATAGATCGACGGGTCTCCTCTATGCCTCGGCGGTCAGAGTCTGTCAAAACTCAAAACCATTTTATGTCTACACTTGTGCGTCACCTATGAGGATCAGTCTGTTGCCACAATACCAGATGCAAAGTAGATTTGCAACTTCCCGCCCTTTTCAGCCAACTTCAACCTCGCCTGCCCCCGTTCGGCTGAGCTCACGTCGAAGCCTGCCCCCCCACCCTCTGGGGGAACTGTCCACAACCTCCCCCAGAATTGGGGGCTGGGGGGCGAAGAGGCATGAACGATTGCACGCCATGTGGGGTCACGCGCTGGTCTGGTGCATGCTGATCTTGGGCCTGACCGGGTTGATCTGGCCGCAACCTGCCCTGGCCCAAACAGCCGCCCCAGGCAACGGCCACCTCTACATCCTGCCCGGCCCCACGGGGGAGACGGCTATTGACGACCCGATCACCCTGACCACCCACACGGTGGATATGCGCCTGAGCGCACCGGATAGCACGCCGGGTGCAGCCCTCGCCCCCCTACCCGCCCAAGTCACCGCGCTCTATCGACTCCAAAACCCCAACCGCACCCCGGTCACCCTGGTCTTGAGCATCGCCCCCCTGGCCGAAGCGGATCTGGGGCCGGTGGGCAAGAGCCAAAGCCCGGCCACCAATGTGGTCCTCCAGGCCGCCGGACAGCCCCTGGCCCTGCAACCCAGCCTGGATCGACCGGGCTTTGTCACCCAGGTCACCCTGCCGGCGGACGGGCGGCTGGATCTGCGCCTGAGCTACGACCTGACCCTGGGCAGCACCGGCAGCGGGGCGGCCCTCACCGCCATCGCCTATCCCGCCTTCCCCCTGAACCAGTGGCCCGGCGGCCCCAGCAGCCTGCGGGTGAGCCTCTATTTGCCCGCCCTCTATCAGCCCGAAAGCTGGCTGCGCACGGAACCCGAGGGCTGGACCTTTGACGGCAGCGAGCTGCGCTGGCTCTTCGAAAGCCGTCTGCCCAGCAGCGCCTTCGCCTTCCAAACCGTCCACCCCGGCCTGTGGCAGGCGATCACCAACGATCGCCGTCTGGCCGTGCCCGGTGCACCCGCCTCTGCTTTTTTGGATCTGGCCGCTGATTTTCGCCAGATCTACACCACCCCCACCCTGGACGACGCGGATCGGCGCAGCTTTTATGCCCAATCCCTGGCCGCATTGACCGAGGGACTGTCGAATGCCCAAGCCACCGCCGCCCCGGCCCAAGATGTGGCGGATCTGCACATGGGGCTGGCGGATCTCTACCGATCCCAGGCCGTGGGCGGGGCGGGCCGGGTGGATTTGGCCTATGTTGACTTGACCATTGCCGCGGTCCAGCAGGCCTTGGCCGCAGCCCCCACGGGCACCCCCGCCCATTCGGCCCAGCAGATGCAGCAATGGCTGCTGGAAAGTCTGCGGCTCAAGCTCTCCCAGGCCCAGGCCCGGCAGGATTGGAGCGCAGCCTCCGCCGCGGTGGAGGCCCTGGCCGCTTTGCCCGCCGATCTGGTGGACCCGGCCCTGGTGGCCCAGGAGCGCCGGGCCATTGTGCTGCAACAGGCCATCCAACTGCTCAACCAGGACAACCAAGAGGCCGCCATCGCCCTGGCCGGGCCGGAGATCGCCCGCACGGATCTGGCACCGCCCGCCCAGGTGGTCAGCCTGATCCGATCCTGGCAGGTCGGATTGACCGTGACCGTGGGGACCGGGGGCAAGTCGCCCCGCACCACCCTGCGCATGGCCGGACGGGTGGCCCCAGGGCAGGAAGAGGCCGCCCTGGCCGCCGGTCAAAAGCTGGCGGGGCTGTGGGCGGACAGCCAGGCCCAAGTGCAAACCGACCTGGGCACAGACAGCCAGGGCGCGCCCGTCCTGGCGCTGACCCTGCGCCTGCCCGACGGCACCACCGGCCCCAGCATGGCCCCCGCCGCCCTCTTGGCCGGGCCAGAGTGGAATTTGCTGCGCACATTGTTGAGCCAGACCACCCCCCAGTCCACGGCCACCGCCGCCGCCCTGTGGCAAGAGGTGGATCTCTCCCAGCGGCTGGACCTGCGCCCGGCCACGGACCAATGGCGCGCCCTGGCCGGGGATCTGCGCAGCCAGGCCGACCAGTTGGAGGCATCCAGCACCGCCGGTCTGGGCCAGGCCGGGGACGCCGCCCTGGCCGAGCAGGTGATCCAAGATCGCATCCGGGCGGCCAACTATCGCAGCGCGGCCCAGGTGTGGCAGGGGCTGGCGGACAACAGCCAGATCTTCGTCACCCTGGAATTGGGGGACGATGGGGCCGCGGCCACCCGATCTTGGGTCATGCGCTCCCAAGATGCCCCGGCCACCATGCACCTGACCGGTCGCACCCTGGACCGGGGCCGGGTGATCCTGGCCCTGGGCGGGCTGATCTTGCTCCTGCTGCTGTTGGCCGGGCTGCTGTGGCGGCTGATGTAGAGACGCAAGATTTGGCGTCTCTACACGCGCCCATCTCTACCTTTAACGGAAAATAAATGACTACACAAACCCAATCCCAAAATCTCATGCCTACTCCGCCAGCCTGTCCGATTCCGGCTTCTACTTCCGGGATGGGTCGTGGCTGACCTTCTTTTTGACCTTGGTTCTTTACATGACCTTGGCCATCTCCATGAACGCGGCCCGTTGGGTAGAGCTGAACACGGAGATCTTTACCACGGCCACCTTTGGCGCGGTGATCTTGGGCATGCTCATGGCCCGCAGCCGGTTCGATGGGCTCTTTATGGTCAGCCACGGCATCTTTACCAGCCTGGCCTGGGTGCTCTATTTGATGACCCGGTTGGTCTCTATGGCCGAGGTGACCACGCTGTTGGCCATGGACATCCCCGATCTGCGGGCCAAATCCTACTTCGTTCTTCTGCGCTGGCTGGATTGGATCGAGGCGGCGGCAAACCGTACCCCAAACCAGGAAAACCTGATTTTCGTCCTCTATATAAGCCTGTTGATCTTTTGGCTGGCCTATTTGGGCACGTGGGCCATCTTTCGGCATGGCTTTGTGTGGCGGGGGGTGATGCCGGCAGGGGTTGCCCTGATGGTCAACACCTATTATGCGCCCAACCCTGTGGTGCCCTTGCTGATCATCTTCTGCTTCACCGCCCTGATCTTGCTGGTGCGGGCCAACTTGGCCGAACAGCAATTGCGCTGGCGGGAGCGGCACATCCGCTTTAGTTCGGAAGTCACCTATGATTTTCTGCGGGACGGGCTGATTTTCAGCGTGTTGGTGGTAGCCCTGGCCTGGATCGCCCCCAGCCTGGGCGGCAGCACCCAACTGCGCAAGATCATGGAACCCATCAACGCCACCTGGGAAGAGACCAGCCAGGAGTGGAGCCGACTTTACGAGGGGCTGAACCGGCAGACCCGTTCCGTCGGGGGCACCTTTGGCCGCACGTTGACCCTGGGCGGAGCCAGAGATGTGACCAACACCCCGGTCTTTGTGGTGGATGCGCCCGTGGGCCGCTATTGGCGGGCCGTGATCTTCGACACCTTCACAGGTCGCCAATGGCTCAACACCAGCCAAGATGAAGTGACCGTGGAGGCGGGCCAGTCCCTGGTGGCGGCAGAGTGGGGGCAACGCGTTCCCCTCACCCAAACCGTGACCCTGCTGCGGTCCATGGGCAACGTCCTGGTGGGCACGCCGGACATCCGCGCCGCCGATGTGGCCTTCACCGCCCAGGCCCGCCCCGCCCTCCCCGTGGCCGAAGATGATCCCCGCCCCCTGGCCGAGCTGCCCCTGGAACTGACCTTGATCCAATCGACGGAACCCCTGGACGCCAACCAAAGCTACACCGTGGTCAGCGACGCCGCCCAGCCCACAGAGTGGATGCTGGAACGGACCAGCACGGACTATCCCGCCGCCATCAGCGAGAGCTTTCTGCAACTGCCCGAGAACATGGATCCCCGGGTGAGCGCCCTGGCCCAGGAATTGACCGCCCCCTTTGCCACGGTCTTCGCCAAGACCAAGGCCATCGAGCGCCATCTGCGGGGCTATACCTATGACGACCAGATCCCGGCCCCCAGCCCGGAGCAGGATCCGGTCAGCTATTTTCTTTTCGACATTCAGCGGGGCTATTGCGACTATTACGCCACCAGCATGGCGGTGATGTTGCGCAGTGTGGGCATTCCGGCCCGCACGGTCAGCGGCTATGCCGAGGGCTTTTACGATGACGAGTCGGACAGCTACTTTGTCACCGAGGCCGACGCCCACACCTGGGTCGAGGTCTATTTCCCCGGCCTGGGCTGGATCGAGTTCGAGCCCACCGCGGGGGAGAGTGTGTTGGAGCGTCCGGCGGGCAGCGATCCTGGGGCGGCTGGCGGACGGTTCCATCGTCCCCCCGCCGGATGATCGGGAAGATCTGCTGCCGCAAGATGATTTTGAACGAGGAAATCTGGACAATCAACCCCAGGATCCGAGCCAACTGGAAAATTTGACCGAGGGGGCCGGGCTTCCCCTATGGGCCTGGGCGTTGCTGACCGTGGCCGGTCTGGCCCTGAGCGGGCTGTTGGTGATGCGGGTGCGCAAGGCCGCCGCCCCGGACTTCACCCCGGACTGGACGCCCATCCTCTACGAACGCTTGCAGCGCTGGGCAGACCGCCTGGGCCTCGCCATCCGTCCGGGCCAGACGCCCTATGAACATGCGGACGATCTGGGCGACACCCTGCCTTCGGCCCGCCCGGCCATCGACACCATCACCGACAACTACGTGCGCTATCGCTTTGCCGGTCAGCCCCCCGCCTCTGGCGAGGAAACCTGGCACCCCCTGCGCCCCATCTTCTGGAAAGCCCGGCTGCGCAAGCTGTTGGGTATGTATGTGGCGGAGGACGGTGAGGAGGGGGAGGGGTAATCTCGTTCCCACGCTCCGCGTGGGAACGCAAACGGGCGCTCTGCGCCCCTCGGCGCAGGAGCGCCGAATCACCACGCCCACGCAGAGCGTGGGCGCGAGATGCATAAAACAAAAAAGCGGCGTGCTGATCCATCTCAGCACGCCGCTTCATCATTTCCAATCCACAATCTAACAATCCACAATCTAAAATCCGCTCACCCCACCGACGACGGCAACAGGATCATCACCTGGGTCTCTTCGGGCAGACTGCTCTTGGTGATCTTCAGGCTCTCCAACCGTTCCGGGTCGGTGATGCCCAGTTCCTTGAGGAATTTGTCCACAGGATCCAGCTTGTCGAACAGATCCGGGTCCAGGCCGGGGTGCTGATAGTGCATGGGGATCAGGATGCGAGGCTCCAGCAGGCCGATGACCTCGGCGGCCCGGGAGGCTTCCAGCACATCACCGCCGCCCACGGGCACAAAGAGCACGTCGATGTCCCCGACTTCCTCCACTTGGGTCTGGCTGGGCACTTGGCCCAAATCTCCCAAATGACCTACAATGAAGCCATCAAAATCAAAGAAATAGGCGATATTGCGCTCCGGGCGCTCGGCACTGCCATTCTTGTGATAGGTGGTGAGACCGGTGACAAAGACATTCTTCACCTCATACTCCCCCGGCCCGCTGATGACCTTGGGCTCGCCCGTCACCCGGCTGACCGCGTTGTGGCCAGGCCGGTCATGGCTGACCGTGACGATGTCCGCCCGAATCCGGGGCAACGTCATCCCAACCGATTTATCAAAGGGATCGCAGACAACCGTCACGCCCCCTTCTCGCAACCGAAAACATGAAAGTCCGTACCAGGTGATCTCCACGCCGTTTTCTCCTTAATTCCGTGCCAACACATATAGAACATTTGTATGTCACCATCATACATCAGGACGCATTCAGCGCCAAACCTATCGGTCCATCTGCCCACAAAGGACACCACCCAATGACCGCTGCCTCGCTCGACCCGACCACGCCCCCCAGAATGCCCACCATGCACTATGTGCCCATTTTCCCCCTCAACAAGGCGGACGTCACCCTGGCCCAGGTGGGCGGCAAGGGGATGAACCTGGCACGGTTGGCCCAGGCCGATTTCCCCGTGCCCGACGGCTTTATGATCACCACCCATGCCTATCAGGCATTTGTGGCCCAAAACCATCTAAACGACCACATCCGCGCCACCTTGGCCGAGGTGATCTTTGACGATCCGGCCTCGCTCCAGGCCGCGTCCATCGCCATCCGGGAGCGCTTTGCCCAGGGCACCGTGGCCGACGAACTGCGGCGGGCCTTGCGGGTCAGCGTTCACCTGCTGGGAGATGCCCCCGTGGCCGTGCGCTCCTCCGCCACCGCCGAAGATCTGCCGGACATGTCCTTCGCCGGCCAGCAGGACACCTTCCTCAACGTCCTGGGCGAAGCGGCGGTGATCCAGGCCGTCATCGACTGTTGGAGCAGCCTGTGGACCGCCCGGGCCATCGGCTATCGCCAGCGCAACGGCATCGACCACGGCGAGGTGGCCCTGGCCGTCATCGTGCAGCAAATGGTGCAGAGCCAGGCCTCCGGCGTCCTCTTCACCGCCAACCCCCTCACCGGCACCCGCGCCCAAACCGTCATCGACGCCACCCTCGGCTTGGGCGAAGCCCTCGTCTCCGGCCAGGTGGAGCCGGACCATTATGTTTTGGGAAAAAACAAAATGGGAGATTCGGGGAGTGGGAAAGTGGGGGCCAAGAGCGAGTGGCAGATTGGTTCGAAGGTGCTGGGGGCAAAGGCCTTGGCCATCCGCAGCGAAGCCGGGGGCGGGGTCGTCACCGTCCACGAAGACGCCTCGGCCCAGCAAGCCTTGCCCGATGGGGCGATTCTGGCTCTGGCCGAAATGGGCCAGGAAATCCAAAATCTCTTCGACTCTCCCCAGGACATCGAATGGGCCTGGGCCGACGAGACCCTTTATATTCTGCAATCCCGCCCCATCACCTCCCTCTTCCCCGTGCCGGAGACTGCCCGCGGACGCCGACCCGGACGATCTACGGGTCTATTTCTCCTTTGGCGCGGTGCAGGGCATGTTGGACCCCATGACCCCCCTGGGCCAGGACGTGATCAAGGGCATCTTTGTCGGCGGCGGCACCCTCATGGGCTTCCACGGCTACACGCCGGATAGCCAGAAAGTGCTGTTCGAGGCCGGGGGACGGCTGTGGGGCAACCTCACCCCCATCCTCAACAACCAGCGGGGACGCAAAATCTATCCGGGCATCATGGGGGCCGTGGAGCCGGGGGCCGCCACCGCCATCGCCAAGTTGGTGGCCGAGCCAGGCCGTCTAGCCGAACCGGGTCCTCTGCGCCCCCAAACCGTGAGCCGACTGGTGCGCTTCTTTCTCCCCCTGCTGGGCATGGCCGCCCGCAGCATGGCCCGCCCAGACCACAACCGGGCCATGGCGCAACAGATCATGGCCGACACCATCGCCAAGATCCGCGCCCAGGCCCAGGCCGCCACAAGCATGGCCGACCAGGTGAAGTTGGTGGAGGATACAGCCTTCACCGCCTTCACGGTCATGATCCCCCAAATGCTGCCCCGCATCATGGCCGGCATGATCGGCCTGCGTGTCCTCACCGTGCTGGCCCAAGGGGCTGACCGAGATCGACCCCACCATCACCGGCCAGACGGCCATGGATGTGACCCGGGGCCTGCCCCACAATGTCACCACGGAGATGGACCTGGCCCTGTGGACCGTGGCCCAAGTGGTGCGGGCCGACCCCGCCTCCGCCGCCCGCATGGCCCAGGGGGATGCCCCGGATCTGGCCGCGGACTATCTGGCCGGTCGCCTGCCCTACGCGGCCCAAGCCGCCATCGCCGGTTTCATGGACCGCTACGGCATGAGAGGGCTGGCCGAGATCGACTTTGGCCGTCCCCGCTGGCGGGAACAACCGGCCCAGGTCATGCAGATGGTGCAAAACTATCTGCGCATCGACAACCCGGAGATGGCCCCGGACGCCGTCTTTGGCCGGGGAGCCGTGGCCGCCCAGGCCACCATCGACCGCATGGCCGCCGCCGCCCGGCGCAGCGGCCCCCTTGGCTTCCTCAAAGCCCGGCTGATCCGGGCCATGGCCCAGCGGGCCCGGGCCTTGTCCGGTCTGCGGGAAAGTCCCAAATTTATGATCATCCAACTCTTTGGCCTGGCCCGCCAAGAGCTTTTGAAAATGGGGGCAACTTTGGCCGAAGCCGGGGTTCTGGCCCAAGCCGAGGATGTGGTCTTCTTGCGATTGGCCGAACTACGGGAATTGGCCGCCACGGCCCCGGCCCGCATGGACAAAACCCTATGGCAAGCCCTGATCGCCCAACGCCGCCACGCCTATGACCGGGAAATGGCCCGCCGCCAAGTGCCCCGCATCCTCCTCAGCGACGGCACGGTCTTTTTCGATGGCTTTGACGCCAGCCAAGCCGGGGAAGAGGTCGAGGGCGTGCTGTGGGGCAGTCCCGTCTCCGCCGGGGTGGTGGAGGGCACCGTGCACGTCGTGCTCGACCCCTACACCGCCCACCTGCTCCCCGGCGAAATCCTGGTCTGCCCCGGCACAGACCCGGCCTGGACCCCCCTCTTCCTCACCGCCGGCGGCCTGGTCATGGAAGTCGGCGGCCTGATGACCCACGGCTCCGTGGTGGCGCGGGAATACGGCATCCCCGGCGTGGTGGGCGTGCGGGATGCGACGACGCGGTTGGTGACGGGTCAACGGATTCGGGTGGATGGGAGTAGCGGGGAGATTCGGGTGTTGTGAAGGGCGAGGACGTTGGGGTGGGGGAAGAACAATAGTAAATTGAAATTTGAGAATGGGGAAGTTTTAATTGGTGGGTGCATGTAGCCTCTGACGCTACATGCACCCACCAATTAAAACTTCCCCATTCTCAACTCTCAATTCTCAATTACCCCGGACCACCTCCGGCGTGGGTGAACATCTCATTCACCTCCGCGGCCACGGCGGCGGGAGGTTTGGCGGCCAGCAGGTCGTCGAAGAGGGGGAGTTTGCCCGTGTGGGCGGCGTGGTCGGCATAGAGGAACATGGCCGCGGACCAGGCCTGGCGGCCAAAGCCCATAGGGTGGCCGCTGCGCCCGTGCATCCACTCGTTGAACTCCCACGGCTCGTCGATGCCCTGGTGGTTGGCGTTGGCCAGGCCGAGCAGCAACTTGTCCGCCTCGCTCTGCCAGCCGTGGCGGACCAGGGCGGCCACGTGAAAGCCGCCGATCATGGGCCAGATGCCGCCGTTGTGATATTGATGGGGCAGGTTGAGGTTGCGGCTGCGGAAATAGTCCCGCCAGCCCGTTCTCGCCGGGAAAGATGGGCGGGTAGATCGCCTTGGTGGGATAGGGTTCGGCCATGCCCACCTGGCTCAGATAGCGCAAAATATGCTCCGTGCGGTGGCCGTCGGCAATGCCCGTGAGCACGGCCAGCAGGTTGCCCAGGCTGTCGCACCAATCCCCATATTCCCGGAAGGCCACCCAGGGCATGTAAAAGGGCCGGCTGGAAATCGTGCCCATGTTGTGATAGACCATAAACCATTCCAGGCGGATGGCCTTGAGCTTCTCCAGATGCTCGGCAAAGTGGTCGGCCACCCAGCAGCGGTCGATCCACATCAGCAGGTTGAGCCGTTCGTGCACCCCAAAGGCGTCGATGTCCGGCAGGTGGATTTGCTCCGGCAGTTGGGGCAAGGCCGCGGCCATCTCCTGGTGGGCCAGGAGGGCGGCGTAGTAGAGCACGTTGTCATAGAGCACGTTGTAGCGCACGGACATCAGGTCCATCCAATCCCCGGCCTCGGGGATCTCCAACAGCCCGCACTCGTTCATGTCCTGAAATTCCAGCCAGATCAACGCCCGGTCCAGCTTGGCCCAGTGCTCGGCCAGGAATGCCGTGTCCCCGGTCAGTTTGAAATGTAGAAAATGGCCCAGAATGAACCAGAGGTTGGCGTCCGCGGCCCCGGCATTCTCCGTGCTCACATGCCCCGTGTCCGGGTTGACGTTGAGCTGGATCAGCCCCCGGTTGGACTGATACGCGCCCATGGTCTCCAGCGAAGCCCGGCCCGCGCCGATCAGCGTCGCATCCCCCGTGGCCGCCGCGCCCAAAAAGGTGACGATGCAATCCCGGGACCAGATCTGCGGATAGCCCGCGGCCAGTCCCGACGCCCGAAAGCCATGGGGGGTCACACACTGGTGCAAAATCTCCGTCGCTCGTTTACGGCCTTCGGAGAGAAGTTGGGTGGGTTTCATGGAGTGCCTCTATGGTCACTGCAAAAAGGTCTTTCGACGCAAAGAACACAAAGCATCGCAAAGATCGGAAAGATTTTCCTCTGCCTTCTCCGGTTTCTCAGCGACCTTTGCGTTGAAAAGTAGTTTTCGCAGCAGAGTCCTCTATCGAACCTCGACGTTCGATATGGTTTTGCGCAAATACGTGTTGGCAGCGGCCAAAAGGAGAAGAATTTCGCCCGTGTTCCACCAAAAGTGGATATCGATGCGGCTGAGGGTGGTGAAGCCGGGGATGCGTCCGCAGATGGAACTGTTGGCCAGCCAGCCGTCCCGGCCCAAAATACCCGGCAATCCCTGGGCAGAGACCACGCTGCGGGGGATGCCCAGGGCGATCAACTCCTGCTTGACCATGAGGTAGCGGTACATCATATAGCTGTGTTCCAGACTGTGCAGCACGGCCCAGGTGATCAGCATCCACGCCCAGGGGTTGCGCATGCGCCCCTTCCACATCACAAAGATCACCACGGCCACCACAGACCAGTTCCAAATAAAATGCACCCATTCCGTATTGGCCGCGGAGAGCAGCCCGCTGGAGCGAAAGGGCGGCCAATTGAGGACGTGATACTGTACCATCTGCACCCCGTGCTCGATGGTGTGGAAGCCCTGCATGGCCAGCAAAATGCTCAACACCGCCACGGCCACCCCATAGCGGCGGATGTCGTCCCGCCACTTCATCACGCCGGGGACCAGCACGATGCCCAAGAAAATGGTCACCGCGCCCCAGGTGGGCATCCCCACCTGCCACACGGCGATCCCCCAGGCCACCAGCCCCAGGGCGGACGCCCACAACAACATCCCCGTGCGCTCCCGGGGGTGCAGCAGGGTGATGATGGGGGAATCGGGCAAGTGAAATTGGCGTAGGCTCATGGAGTTCTCCTGTGCAGGAACGAGATCAGGCTTCTTCGAGCAAGTTTAACACATATCGGGCTTTCGTGGAACGTCCCCACCCACCCCCGACGGATCATCGTCAAAGCACCGCCTCGGCCAACGCCGCCACGCCCGCCAAGTCATCCAGATCCATCCATTGCAACATGAGCCGCTCCACGCCAGCCTCGGCCAGGGCGGCGGCTTGCTCCGCCACCTGGGACGGCGTGCCCACCACCATGCCCCGCTCCCGCAGGGCCGCCGGGTCCCGCCCGTCCAGCCGGGACCGCAGTTCATCTTCCGTGCGACCGAAAACCAGGCCGGTCATCAGCGAACGGCGCACGTCGCCGGGCTGTCGTCCCGCGTCCGCCAGCAGATGATCCAATTGCGCGCTCAGCTCTGCGAAGCCCTGGGGCGAGACGAAGAGAGCGTTCCATTCTTGGGCGAAGCGGGCCACCAGAGGCAGGGTGCGCTTCGGTCCGTTGCCGCCGATCAGGATGGGCGGACCGCCGGGCCGCTGGGGTCGGGGCAGCAGGATGGCCTCATCCAGGGCATAATAGTGTCCGGCATAGGTGACCGGCTCATCGCTTTGCAGCAGCCGGGTGATCACTTCCAGCCCTTCCTCGAAGCGGTCAAAGCGGGCGGGCAGATCCAGCAGGTCGAAGTGAAACTTGGCGTGCTCCCGCTCCTGCCAGCCCGCGCCCACGCCCAGGGTCAGCCGTCCGCCGGAGAGATCGTCCACATCCTTGGCCATGCGGGCGGTGAAGACTGGATGGCGAAAGGAGACCGGCGACACCATGGGGCCAAACTCGATGCGCTGGGTATGGCTGGCCAGCCAGGTCAGCGAGGTCCACAATTCCAAGGATTCCTTGTCCGGCGGCGAGGCGTTGGTGAAGTGATCCGAGCGATAGAGGCCGGCAAAGCCCAGCTCTTCCGCGGCCAGGGCAATGGCCTGCCAACGAGGCCAAGTGAGGCCGTTTTGGCCTTCGATCATCAGTGCAAATTGCATGAAATGCTCCTCAACAGGTGGAGTGGACCAGGGGCGTGGTTGTTTTATGTCAGAAGATTGTTTGAACATTGGCGATTGTGCTATACTTCTCAAAAGTTTGTGCTTTTTGTTACAAGCGCCAATTCTACGATTTGACGCTATTTCCTCACTTGATCGATCTCCCAAACGCCCCTTTTTTGATAGGAGTACACCTGCTATGTCTAGCCGAAATACCCCCACCGATTCGACGGCGTCGGAAAATGCTCGCCCCATGATTCCCGATATTGTGATCGGCCGCTTGCCCGTCTATCTGCGCACCCTGAGACTGTTGGCAGATGAGGGCGGCGAAGTCACGTCCAGCCAAGAATTGGCCACGCGTTTGGGCATCAGCTCGGCCCAAATCCGCAAGGATCTGAGCCATTTCGGCGAATTTGGCAAGCAGGGGACGGGGTACAATGTCACCTATTTGCACCGGCAACTGGAGAAGATTCTGCATGTGGATCGGGTGTGGCCGGTGGCGTTGGTGGGGGCGGGCTATTTGGGCCATGCCCTGGCCCAATACAACGGCTTTGAGAGCCGGGGCTTTCGCATCAAGCTGGCCTTCGATCAGGACCCCAACAAGGTGGGCCTGCCCATTGGCGACATGGTGGTGGAGCATACGGATATGATCCCTCAACGGGTACGGGAATATGGCTGTCGAATTGCCATCATCGCCGTTCCGGCCATCGCCGGCCAAATCGTGGCGGACACCTTGATCGAGGTCGGGATCAACAGCATCCTCAGCTATGCGCCCATCACCCTGCAAGTGCCCGACTATGTGCGGGTGCAATATATCGATCCGGTGATTCACTTTCAGCACATGACCTATTATTTGGCATAGAGATTTGAGATAGAGATGTTGAGATAGAGAGTTGAGTATTCTTCTTGCGGCTAGGTCCACTTTCTATCTCAAATCTCGATTCTCTTTTGATCACCCCAAGGGCTTCTTACGCGGCAAGCCCTGGCCTCGGGGATAAATGTGAGGGGTGCGCTGGACCTTTTTGATCAGCATTAGAAAGCGCTCTTCGTCCACATTGGGCAGGCGCATGGGGGCCAGGCGCACGGTTTCACCGCCCAGCAGGTCGATGGCCTTGCGGGCCGCCATAAACTCCTCCGGCACCCCAGGCCCTTTGTAGGCCAGCACATAGCCGTCCCGTCGGGCAAAGGGCAACAGATATTCGGCCAAGGTGTTCAAGGGGGCCACGGCCCTGGCCGTCACCAGATCAAATTGCCCTCGGAACGTCTCGTCTCGCCCCGCCTCCTCGGCCCGCCCCTGCACCACATTGACCTGGGTCAGCCCCAACGTTTTGACCAATTCATTCAAGAACAGAATCTTCTTCCCCGTCCCGTCCAGCAAGGTCAGACGCAGATTGGGCCACATGATCTTGAGCGCCACCCCCGGAAAACCGGCACCGGTGCCCACATCAATGGCGTGCAGCGGACGGCGCATGGGCAGGGGTTCGTCCATCTCCTCGGCCAAGACCAGCAACCCCAACAGGCTGTCTAAAAAGTGCTTGTTCTGCACATCCCCGTGCTCGGTGATGGCGGTCAGGTTAAACTTCTTGTTCCACGTCACCAATTCAACATAATAGCGCTCGAATTGGGCAACTTGCTCCGGGGTGATGGGGATACCCAGCGCCTCACAGCCTTGGATCAAAAGGGTGAGGGGGGCAGGATTGATGATGGGCGACTGATCCGATTCCGGATCGGCGACGGGGGCGGCGGGCTGGAGTTGGGTTGGGGTTGCGGGCATGGTGGGCGCTTTCGTTGGGTAGCGGGATCGGGGCATGAATAGACCTCAGCTTGAATTCTACCACCAGCAGGATTGAATGTCGAACAGCGCAGGAAAATCATGGAAATCCTCCCGCTTTTGACACACCTGGGCGCAACGCATATAATCGGGATCGAGTTATTTTGAATCGGATCATAAAAATTCAGGACAGGACAACCAATGCAGACCTTTTGTGGCCTGACAACCGATGGCATGTTGGACTATCTTGGGGCCATCTATCGCCTTGGCGAGAGCCTGGACAAGGTGACCACCTCGGCCCTGGCCGAGCAGATGCACGTCTCGGCCCCGGCGACCAGCAGCATGCTCAAGCGGCTGGAGGAGTCCCGGCTGGTGGAGCGGTCCAGCGTGGACGGGGTCAGCCTGACCGATCAGGGGCGGCTGGCCGCCCTCCAGTTGATCCGCCGCCACCGACTGTTGGAGGTCTTCCTGATCCAGACCATGGGCTTCACCTGGGATCAGGTGGATACTGAAGCCCACCGCTTGGAACACGCCATCAGCAGCGCCTTTGAAGAGCGCATGGACACCCTGTGCGGCTATCCAACCCATTGCCCCCACGGCGATCCCATCCCCACCAAAGATGGCCGGATTGAGGACGTGACCACCGTCACCCTGGTGGAGATGACAGAGGGGGCGACTGGCGTGTTGCACCGGGCCACCTCGCGGGATGCTCGGGTGCTGCGCTATCTGGCCCGGCTGGGGCTGATGCCGGGGAACGCAGTCCGATTGGTGGAAGTGGGGCCGTTTCAATGGCCCAGTGACCGTGGAACTGTTGACAGGCAACCATGCGCCCGACAACCATGCCCCAGATCCTCATCAAGGGGTGGAGCGGCACATTTTGGGCCATGAACTGGCCCAAACGCTTTTGGTGCGAAACGGTCAGCCCCAAAAGAAGTTGTTCAGGAATGGCAATCTCCCAATCGCCCAACCTCCCCAAAGGAACCCAAATCATGGCCAAGCGTAAAAAATACGATGCGGATCAACCCGAACGTCGATATCAAGCCGCCGGCGGGGTGGTGATCCACGAAGGATACATGCTCCTGTTGGACCGACCAGGCCGGGAAGAGATTCGTCTGCCCAAGGGCCATATCGATCCGGGGGAAAGCCCGGATGTCACCGCCATACGGGAGACCGCAGAGGAATCCGGCTATGGGGATCTGGTGATTCTGGCGGATTTGGGCAACCGTACGGTGATCTTCGACCTGGATGGGGTCCACTTTGTGCGGGACGAAACCTACTTCTTGATGGATCTGGTGTCCGACGAGCAGGTAGAGCGCAGCAAAACAGACGCCGGACAGTTCAACCCCATGTGGGTGGAACTAGACCAGGCCGCCGAACAACTCACCTTCCCCGCGGAGCAGGAGGTGGCCCGCCTGGCCATCGACCGCTATGTCAGTCTGAATGGATGATGGGGCTGTTAAAACTACGTATCTTCTCAGTGGCACCAGAAGTTCGACTTTGCAAAAGTCGCCAATTTGAAATTAGTTACAACCAAATAAAAAAGAGTATACAAAAAGCGGGGGAGCTCCCCCGCTTTTTCGATCCAATAGGTCGAATCTGCCTTTGGCCCGTATCATCTCCGGGCTAAGCTTTGGTCTTATCTTTGGACAAGCCACAACCGCCATCGTCTATGACGAAGACGCGTGCTGCCCAAGGTGAGCGCCCAATCTGGCCTAGGAACGATACCGGTAGATGATCCGGCCCTTGGTCAGGTCGTAGGGACTCATTTCCACCCGCACACGATCCCCCAAGAGGACTCGGATGTAATACTTGCGCATCTTGCCGGATAGATAGGTCAGGACATTATGTCCATTTTCCAACTCTACCCGAAACATGGCGTTGGGCAAGGTTTCGGTTATTTTACCTTCAAATACGAATTCTTCATCAGTTGGCATAAATTTTTCTCGCTCTGCTCCTTCTATTTTGCTACATCAGGGTCGATGCCACATGTCGGCACCACACTTTACGCGCCCTGGACATTCATTTTGTACAGACCTTTTTCGTTTTGCCTGTCAAAAAGGGTAACCACAGGAAACCTGGGTTACCCCCTTGAAAGTGCACCAAATTCAGGCCGTCGCTTCGTAACAGGTGGAAATATTGGAGGAGACCAGCCTATCGGCTGCTGCCACCACCGCTATAACCGCCACTGCTACCGCCGCTGTTACCACCACCACGATAGCCGCCACCACTGCCGCCGCTACCGCCACTGCCACCACGGCTGTTGCCACCGGCACCAGTCGTAGGACGGGGTCCCTTGACAATGGGGCCTCGTTGCGCTTTGCGGATGGCTTTCTGCTTCTTGATACGGCGGACTTCGCTTTTGGATGTAAACCAGCGCTTCTGTCGCACAATAGGCAGGATACGGGATTCGGAGACGGCTTTGCGGAATCGCTTCAGCAGCCCCTCTTGGGACTCACCCGGTCGTAGATCTACGCTCATGTGTTTCACCCCCTTCCGCAGGGATTGTGGGGTTCGCAGATCGGGTCTGCCCGAATGCTAACCAACATAGGTCTAAACGTTAATTCAAAGACTTCTGGACAAACGAACAGGGTTCCATTCACTTGTCCGTCCTCTATTATACGCAACCAGCCCACGGTCTGCAAAAAGATCCTTCTCTACAAAGCACTCTAAAAACAAAAAAGGCAGTTTTGGCGCACAGATGTGTGCCAAAACTGCCCTCTTGATCTCTATTTGAAGGCTAAACGAACAGGAATCAGTCTTCCTTGGCTTCTTCAGCAATCTCTTCAGAGACCTCTTCAGAGACCTCTTCGGTAACCTGTTCTACAACTTGGCTATCTTCCGCTGGGGTCGGCGCAACTTCCACGGATTCAGCCACAGATTCAGCCACGGCCTCTGCCACTGGTTCAGCCGGTTCAGCAATGGCCTCTGCTACGGGTTCGGCTATGGCACCGATGATCTCTTCGGCTTCTACGGTGCCTTGTGCCTGGCGACGGCTCAGCCCGATGCGCTGGCGGCGGGAATCCACCCGCAGGATCTTGACGGGGACCACGTCCCCGGATCGCACGGTCTTGAGTGGCTCGGCCACGGTGATGTCGGCCAGCTCGCTGATGTGGATCAGCCCTTCCACGCCGGGCTCCAATTCGGCAAAGGCACCGAAGTCTACCACCCGGGTGATGGTGGCGCTGACAATCTCGTTGGAGATGTAGCGGGCTTCCACGCTGTCCCACGGGTTGCTCAACAACCGCTTGCGGCTGAGGGCAATCCGGCTGCGTTCCGGATCCAGGCTCAGGATCTCCACCTGGATGGTGTCGCCTACGTTCAGCACGTCTCGGGGATGGCCCACGGAGGCCCAGCCGATCTCGCTCACATGCAGCAGACCGTCGGCCCCGCCGATGTCCACAAAGGCCCCAAAGGGACGCATACTGCGCACCACACCCTCGACCTGATCGCCCACCTTGAGTCGGCCAAAGAGTTCTTCCTTGCGATTGGCCCGATATTCCCGCTCCGCCAACTGGTGGGAGAGGACCAAACGTCGCCGCCGTCGGGCCACTTCGATCACTTTGACCGGCAAGTGTCTCGCCGATGCGCTTTTCCATTTCGATGCGGCGCTGGTCTTCGTTCAGGTTGCGGGGCAGGTTGACCAAATGGGAGGCGGGGATAAAGCCGCGCAGGTGGCCAAAGTCCACCAACATGCCGCCCTTGTTATAGCCGATCACCTCGCGCACGGTGATCTCGCCGGACTCCAAGAGCGTCTCGGCCAGCAACCAATCCTTGCGCTGGAAGGCCTCGGAGATGCTCAAGAGCAGGGGGCTGTCGTCATCCTCCGCCGAGCGGCTGACCAACACATCTACGGTCTGACCCTCGACCAGGGTGGCCACAAAGTCGGGGTCCAGGCGGGACAGGTCGGATTGGGGCACAATCCCATCCCGCTTGATGCCGATGTTGACCAGCATTTCGCCGGGTCGTCGCTCGACGATGACGCCTTCGCGTAGATCGCCACGTTCGGGCAAGTAGAGATCGTCGCTGGCGTCTAGAAATTGCTCAAACAGATCCATGTCGGCTTCCGCCTGGGATTGGATTGAGCTTTTACCAAGATCGGTGCGGGCGTTCTCTGCCTGGATGGATCCCTGGGGATCCGATTTCTGGGTTTCGAGATCAGCCATAAAATATTCTCCCCCGCAGATGGGGTTGGGAAGGTGAACGGTGGATGGTAAATGGTGGACAGGGTATTGAGTTTGGTTGGCCCCTCTGGGACAGGCGTTCCCACAGGAAGGGCGATGATTGAGATTTGATGAGTTGGGTGGACACGAATTGAAGATCGTGTTGTATTCGAGGTTGATAGGACATTGTGTCAAGAAACAACACCAGTTTCGATCACATTATAGCAAGTCCGCGTGGGAACGTCAAGCAGGATATAAGCGTAAGAAATATGTCAAGTTCTAGGCACTCGTAGGAGGCGCTTAGCGCCCCCCTAGCCCCCAACCTTGGCTAACCTTTACTCACAAATCTTTGGCGATCTGCTCAGTTTTCATGGCAAACCGATGGTTATGCCGCATCGCCGGGGGCTGAAGCCCCCGGCTGGTCGGGGAAACCCGATGAATCGGGTTCTTTCGACAGATTGGGCAATCCAGCCCGATTCATCGGGCTTGTTGTGTCCAGCCGGGGCCTTTAGTCCTTTAGCTCCCGGCGATGGTCGGTGAGATGTGGATACGGACCAGCCCAGTTGGCGGCGCTAAAGCGCCTACTACGAACCCAACCGCGCCGTCAACGCCTCCCAAAGCTGCTTGAGGCGGGAGGCTTCGGCGGGGGGCATGGGTTTGGCCCCATATTTGACCGCTTCAAAGGCGTTGGTCAGCTCGTGCACGGCCTGGGCAGAGGGGGGCAGGTCCTCGGCCCCCCGGCCCCCAATTCTGGGGGAGGTCGTGGACAGTTCCCCCCAAGGTTGGGGGGCTAGGGGGGCAGGGGCGTGAACGGTTACGTCGGCGGTTGTGTCGGCGGTTGGGTCAGTCTGTTCGGTGATGCGGCGGTCCAGGAGGCTTTGCAGCCGGGGCGCATAGCGGGTGGGGGTCTCGCCGGGGCGGCGGGGGGTGCCTTGGGTTTCGGCCCGGTCCAGGGTGTCCAGATAGTAGTAGCGCACGGCTTCTTCTGGGGAGAGGCGGCCCAACATGCGCCGCAGCCGACCGGGGCGCGTGACCCCGTCCCCGGCGCTTTCGGCCCGGCGGCGGGCCAGGTTGGCGGCCACCGATTGCTGCCAACCACGCAGATCCTGCCACATCTCCCGCCACATCTTCAGCAGACGCGCCCACAGAGGAGCCAGCCAGCCCAGGGTGACCCCCCGCCCGCGCAGATAGATGATGGCCGCATAGCCCAAGAGCAGCCCGGTGAGAATCCAGAAGACCGCCCCGCCCATCCACGGCGGGATCAGCGGCTCCCCGACCAGGGGCGGGGGCAGGTCAGGCATGATCATAGGCGGTGGGGGTTCTGGCGTGGGCGGCGGCGGCTGTTCGGCCTCTTCGCCCAAAAATAGGGAAAGAAAGAGAAAAAAGAGGGTCATGAAGGCGGCGAGGACGGCCTGAATCATGGACAGAATAAAATTGAAGATCTGGGCCAGGCGGAAGGTGCCCCCAAAGGGCAGCAGCGCCGCAATCAGGCCCATGCCCAGGATCAATAGCGTGGCATAGATGGGCCAGCGGCGCAGGACATTGCCCACGTCCAGGATATTCTCCAAGGCCCACCGCGCCCGCATGGCCGCCAACTGCCCCTGGCTGATCAAGATCAACCCGGCCAGCAGATAGACCACCGCGGCCACCATGATGCTGGGGTTGATGTTTTGCCGGGTCAGGGCCATCAGCCCATTTTGGGGCACCCCATAGCGGGCCGCGCGCGGTCATGATCATCAGCAGCACCGCGCCAAAGATCCAGCGCCCGGCAAAGCGACGCACGATGGCCTGCCGGTCTATATACTCGGCCCGATCCGCCTTGCTGCCCCGCAGATAGGCGGCCATGGCCGGGCGGTCGCTGTGTCGGGAAAGGCTGCTAACGGCCTCGCTGTCCAGCAATTCGTCCGGCTGCAAGGCCATCTGGGTAAAATCTGCGGTGAAGAGGTTGGCAAAGATCCACGAGACAAAGGCCACCACCGCGGCCAAGAAATAGTCCCCGGTGATCAACGTCTCCAAGGGCAATAGCAGCATCTGATCCAGGCTGGGCCAACTGTCCAGGATCACCCAGACCACCAAACGCAGACTGAGCAGAATGATGCCGATCTCCGACAGGCGGAAGGTGGCCGTGCGCCGGGATCGTTGGTCCGCCTGGGCAAGAAGAGCCGTGGTGTAGCCGCCCATCAACGCAGCCAGCACCCCGGCCACCAATAGCATCCGCAAATAGAGGGTGGGTAACGACGGGACGGCCAGACCCACAATTTCCACAATTCCTACATCTAAACAGACCACCAAGACGGCGATCAAAAGGGGACGTAGCAGGGAACTGTTCCAGGCGTCGTCAAAGCGAACCCTGCGTAGCCCACCGGGGGGCGTCGGCGACGGGGTCGGCTTGATTGGGGCGTCACTCATGAGACGCCTCCCGGTCGGGGGGCATCTTTGGCCCCAGTCAACTGGTCATCGTAGAGGGTGGGGTGGACCTGGATGCCCAAGCGCTTGGCCCGGCTGCGCAGGTCGGGCAGATTCTCCTGGCCCGTGCAGATCAGGCAGACCACGGTGATGCCCCGGCGGCTGATTCCGTGCAAGGCCCACAGGCTCTCTTCGTCCAGACGGGGCGTCACCACGACCAAGGTGCTGCCCCAGGAGACATCCAGCAGGTGGGGGGGCAGCCAGCGGCCCAGAGAGGACTCAACGAGCTGGGTCTGCACCCTGGCCAGCAGGGTGAGCACGCTCATCAAGTTGCCCCGGCCCGCCCGCACGGGGATGGCCGCGGCGTCCTGGCCGGAGAGGGGATCCGCGCCGTTGCAGATCAGCCCCACGGCCTGGCGCTGTTCGGTGATATAGCTGGCCACGGACGCCGCGATCTCGATGGCCCATTCGCTGGCCGCCACCGCCCGCTTGAAGGGATAGGCGGCCTGGTTCAGATCCAACACCAGCATCACATCCAGGGCGATGGCGGGCTGGAATTTCTTGACCAAGAGCTGATCTTCCCGGGCGCTGGCCTTCCAGTGGATGTGGCGCAGGCTGTCCCCGGCGGCATAGGCCCGCACCCCGCTCATGCGGGTGGGGTCTTGGAAGAGGCGCTGCTGGCTGCGCAAGGAGCCGAAGGGCGCCCGGCTGTCCAACCCCAGGGCGCTGATGGGCAGGACGCGGGGATAGACGGTCATGTATTGGGCGTTGTTTTCGATCCACATACTTTCGGCAAAGCCGAAGAGATCCCCCGTGCGCAGGGTGACCGGCCCCAGGGGATAGTAGCCCCGTTTGCGGCAATAGAGTTCAAAGTCCACGCTGCTTTTGCCATGTCCGCCCAGGGTGATGATGCGCTGATAGCGATCCGTGCTCTTCAACTCGTTGGCCACGGATTCCTGGATGCGCAGCCAGGGCAGGGGCAGCCAACTGCGGTTCACCAACTCCATGCGGGCGCTCACCGTCTCGCCGGAAAAAGCCTGCTCCGGCGCGTGGCGGATCACGGTGATCTGGGCCAGACTGCGCTGCACCCACCAATGGCTAAAAATCCACGTCCCCCCCAGCACATAGACCAGATAATAGATCCAGTCCAAGCGCAAAAAGACCGCCAGGACCATGAGGAAGATGAGCATTGGAAAGATGTTGTTCATAGCGGATTTTGGATTGGTGATTTTGGATTTTGGATTGGGGCGCTGAGACAGATTGGTTGTATGGGGTGGATGGGCTTCAACGCAATCCAAAATCGCCAATCCAAAATCCAAAATTACTCCAAGTCTAACGCCACGCTCTCCACCACGTCGGCGATGATCTGCTCGGCGGTGCGGCCGCGCAGGGCGCTTTCGGGCTTGACGATGCAGCGGTGGGGCAGGGCCAGGGGAGCCAGGGCCTGGATGTCGTCGGGCAGCACATAGTCCCGGCCCAGGACCGCGGCCCGGGCCTGCGCGCCCCGATAGAGGGCCAGGGATCCCCGGGGGCTGGCCCCCAGGGCCAAGTCCGGGTGGGTACGGGTGGCCTGGATCAGGTTGACGATGTAGGTGCGCAGGCTCTCCTCCACCTGCACGGCCCACACCTGCCGGGTCAGGTCGGGCAGGGTCATGCCGTCCACGGCCTGGCCCAAGGTGTCGATGGGGTGCTGGCGGCCCAGGTTGACCAGCATGGCGCTCTCTTGGGCCGTGGTCAGATAGCCCAGGCGCAGCTTGAAGAGAAAGCGGTCCAACTGCGCTTCGGGCAGGGGGAAGGTGCCCTCATATTCGATGGGGTTCTGGGTGGCGATGACCAGGAAGGGCCGGGGCAGGGGGCGGGTCTCCCCGTCCACGGTGATCTGGCCCTCGCCCATGCACTCCAAGAGGGCGGCCTGGGCGCGAGGGGTGGCCCGGTTCATCTCGTCGGTGAGCAAAATGTGGGTGAAGGCCGGGCCGGGGATAAACTGAAACTGGCGGCTCTCCTGGTTGAAGATGCTGACCCCGGTGATGTCGCTGGGCAGCAGATCCGGCGTGCATTGCAGGCGGCGGAAGTCCACGCCCAGGCTGAGGGAGAGGGCCCGGGCCAGCATGGTCTTGCCCACGCCGGGCACATCCTCCAACAGCACATGGCCCTCGCACAGCAGGGCAATGGTCAGGGTCTGGATGGCGTCTTCGTTGCCCACGATCACCTTGGCCACATTGGCGGCGAGATCTTGGGCGAAGGTTTGGATTTGGGTCATGGGGTTGGGGTCCTGGGGTGGTGTGGTGGTAGTTAGTTCAAATAGACTGCGGCGGCGATACCGAAAGCGTCCTCTGCCCGACCCGTAAATTCGCCGGTATCGTAGACGGAGAGTTCGTATTTCTCATTGCTATAGGTATAGAACGCAAAGCCCCACCGGTCGTCTGCGCCAAAGTAGCGCAACCGGCAAAGATGGGTTGGGGTGTTACGCAGTTGCTCCAGATACTCTTCCCGGGTGATCTCCCAATGGGCTGGCGGCCAACCCTCTCCAAGGGGTTCCGGTTCGGTGTAGGCGTCAATGTAGCAAAATTGGCCGCGAAACCGAATGTCCAGACGGGTATACTTTCCATCAAAATGGGTCTTGGCATAGGCGCGAATCGATGCCTCTGTGCGCTTCTTGACCGCATCCAAGATCTTGACGCCTCCGCTGCCTGGGTCAAAGACCCACGTGCCACGAGCCATGAGCGATTCCCTTTCTTTCTGAAATGACTGACGTAAGGATGGTTGCCAAAAGATGAACAGACCCCCCCAGTATATAGAAGGAAGAGCGGAAGCGCAACCGCTGGGAACAGGGGACAGCCGAAGACTGCGCCCGACCCGAAATGGTGGCCCATTTCCTTTGACGATTCCCCCCACCTGTGCTATTTTTCCCTCTGGATCGGCGCACGTTTGGCGGTCCCAATGGCCCACCCGGCCCCCGTAGCTCAGTGGATAGAGCAGAGGTTTCCTAAACCTTTGGTCGGAGGTTCAACTCCTCCCGGGGGCACACACTGCAAGATGCATGGTTTTTCCATGTCTCCGCTACTTCATATTGTGGTTGGTCTCCCAGTCAAGGAGATTGACCATGAGAGGACAGCAAAGTACCCCTTCGTTCCATGATACAGGCGATCAGCCACGGCATGGGTTCCCTCCTGTGCCGTGGCTATTCTGTTTTATCGTACTGATTTGGATCTTTTCACGTAACGCAGGATGACAATAGCGGGCGATAGGGTACCAGCAATGTGCGGCCAAAGTGTACCAGGGTGACGGCACCACCCCTGCGGACGGCTGGCAGACCCCTCAGCCTTTTTTGTCCTGCGTAGAATTGACTCCGTGACCGTCACGGAATGTTGAAAAAATACGCACAAGTGCGCACACCTACCGGCCACGCCCCGTGCTATGCTGTTTGTGCTATTCGGATTTTGCCAGGGTCAACCAACCATGGGACCACGGCAAAGCAAAGACCCAGATCCACCACCGGATCTGGGTCTTTGTTGTCATTAGCCGCAGGGAAATATTAACCCTGGTGCGGTTATCTTGATCGGGCAAGGGGTAGACGTCGGAACGGGCGTGGCCTCTGGGGTGCTAGTCGGCGTAGAAAGTGGCTTGAGAATGGCTGGCAAGTAGACGAAGGACGATGCGATCAGCAACGTGTAGTGGGCATCTATCCCGATCAGGTCTTGGTCGATATAGAAACGCCCCTGAATATGGATATTATGTGTCCCCGCAGGCAGAGGCGCCAACATGATGTAGTAACCGTCCTTCTTACTGTCTGGTAATCCCCAGCAGGGATATTAGCAACGTTGTTCTCCGGGTAAAGTCACGATGAATGTCTCCGGCTGGTTGCCCAGCGTCGGTGACTGAGCTTGGTATGACTCTTAGGACTGGAAGAGAGACGCCATCCACCTCGACGCTCATGTTAAAGGCAGTATCAATGTCCTGCTTGGTGAGATCCCGGCCCAGTTCTGGAGTGTCGTTTGGATCCCAGGGGAACAGGATGTAGCTTTCGTTTACAATCGGGAAAAAGAGCGCCTTGTCACTCGGCACTGTACACGTTCGTGTGGCAATACCACCGGATAGGAACCACGCCGGACCACTCTGTCCGAATGCGCAGAAAGCTTCGGTTTCATCATATAACGGGCTCCGGTCCGATTGGCTGCCCCCCACATCCACTGTGCCCAACGAGCGCCCCATTCACCATAGCTGGCCCCATACGGGTTTGTGTCTGGTGGCAACACACCAAGTGGGCTGTCTTCCAAAGAAAAAGAAGAACTTCCTGATCCCAACACTGAGACAGTGAGCATGAAGACGATTAGTAATACCCGTTCTGCCTTTCTCATAGGACTCCCTCGATTGGATAGGTGAAAATTGGTGAGCTGAATACCAAACGGATTATTGACATAGGGAAATGCTAGCAGGTCGAGCGTTCTAGCAGCGGCTCTGCGTTGGGATGTGGGTAGTAGTTCAATTTTGACTGCATACCGTACCTGTCTTGTCTATAGGAAGACAGTCCGCTGATTGCCATCCCCCACCACCCCGTGCTATGATTGACACCTGATCGGTTCTATTCAGAACCGGTGGTGATGACCCTCGAACGAGTACCCGTTTTCTCAAAACCACCACAACTCCACACCCACCCACAGGACACCCCATGGATCTCTCAACCCTCGAAACCTGGCTCTGGCAGGCGGCTTGCTCTATCCGGGGCGAAGTGGATGCCGCCCGGTACAAGGACTACATCCTGCCCCTGGTCTTCTACAAGCGGCTGGATGATGTCTATGCCGATGACCTGGCCCGTGTGGCCCAACGGCTGGGCGTGGATGTGCAGACCGCCGAGGGCTTTGTGGCCGCGGATGCCGGACTGGTGCGCTTTTCTGTGCCGCCCGTGGCCCGCTGGTCCGGGCTGCGGGGCAAGACGACCGGGTTGGGCGAAGTGCTGACCAGCAATCTGCGGGCCATCGCTCGGCAGAACACGGAACTGTTGGGCGTGATCGACCGGCGAGACTTCAACGCCACCGAGGGCAACCAGCGGGTACTCGATGATGACAGCTTGGCCCGCTTGGTGGGCATCCTCTCCCAGCACCGCTTGGGGCTGGATGATGTGCAGCCGGACCTGATCGGGCGGGCCTATGAGTATCTGATCCGCAAGTTTGCCGAGCGGGGCAGCAGTGCCGGGGAGTTCTTCACCCCCACCTCTGTGGGCTTTCTGATCGCCCGCATTTTGGACCCCCAACCCGGAGACACCCTGCTCGACCCCACCACCGGATCAGCCGGACTGCTGATCAAGTTCCATCTGCGCCACCGGGAGAAGCTGGCCGCCGCCCTGGGCAAAGCAGCCAACGATCTACGCCCGGATGATGACCCCCTCCCCGTTCGGCTCTATGGCCAGGAGTTGCAGGCGGACAACGTGGCCGCTGCCAAGATGAATGCCTTCATCCACGGCATGACCACGGAGGTGGTGCAGGGCAACACCATGCGCAATCCCCAATTCCTCAACGACGACGGCAGCCTGCGCCGCTTCAAGAAGATCGCCGCCAACCCCATGTGGAACCAGAATATCGCCACGGCCATCTATGAAAACGACAGCTATGGGCGTTTTGAATGGGGCACCCCTTCGGCCAGCAGTGCGGACTGGGGCTGGATTCAGCACATGTATGCCAGCCTGGAACCGGGGGGACGCATGGCCGTGGTGCTGGACACGGGCGCAGTCAGCCGGGGCAGCGGCAACAAGGGACGCAACGCCGAGCGGGACATCCGCAAGCACTTTGTGGAGGCCGACGCCATCGAGGCCGTGATCCTGTTGCCGGAAAATCTCTTCTTCAACACCTCGGCCCCTGGCATCATTTTGGTGGCCCGCAAGGTGGACGCCGCCCACCCTCGCCCCCACGCCGGGGAGATCCTGCTGATCAACGCCGGCAAGCACTTTGAGAAGGGGCGGCCCAAGAACGAGATGAGCGACGAGCAGATCGCCCAGGTGGCCGACCTGCTGCTCGCTTGGCAGGCACAAGAAGATGTCAGCGTGGTGGTGAAGCAGGCCGAGGTGGTGCGCAACGACTACAACCTCAGCCCCAGCCGCTATGTGGCCAGCAACGATGTGGAGCCGCCCCTGCCCTTGGAGGAAGCCCTGGTGCTGCTGCAAGAGGCGGAGGAGGCCAGGGCCGAGGCGGATGGGAAGTTGAATCAGGTGTTGGCGGCGTTGGGGCTTGCGGGGCAGCGCACATGAACTGCCTGATCTGCAAGCAGGGCGAAACAAAAGACGGCATGGTGACTGTGACCCTGGAACGAAGCGGCACGACCCTGGTTTTCAAGCATGTGGAAGCCGAAGTTGTGAAAACTGCGGCGAGGCGTATCTGGGCGAAGCGACGACCGCCCGCCTGCTACGGGCGGCGGACGAGGCGGCGCATCGAGGTGTGCACGGTTGACGGACCTAGGCACGCTAGGACGCTAACCAGGGCATTCCGGGAATGGGCCGGGCGATCTGGGGTAGACGAAGTAGTGTTGGCACCCGGAATGGCGAGATCGCACTCTGGGCAGAACGGGACCAGCCTGATTGCAGCTGTCCGGCGAATCCCAGCTTGACGCCATCGGTCCGTGACTGGCGGGTCTACACGGGACGCCCCGGTGATCCATTCGTCAACCCGCCGGGTCACGGACCCATAGGCATCAAGCTAAGGATTTTACGCTCAAAACCAGGGCATTCCGGGAATGGGCCGGACGATCTGGGGTAGAGTAAGTAGTGTTGGCCCATTCCCGGAATGGACGAGATCGCCCCACCAATCCCGGAATGGGCCAACAAATCTGCCTGAACACAAGAAGAACCGGCCCATTCCGGGATTGCCCAGCTTGTTTCCAGCGCTCTGCCCCCACACGATCCCTTAGCTTGATGCCTATGGGTCCGTGACCTGGCGGGTCTACACGGGACGCCCCGGTGATCCATTCGTCAACCCGCCGGGTCACGGACCCGGCCAGAGCGCGGATTATCCCGGACTTACGTCCGCCGGACTGTATTAGAATTCAAGTTTTGGTTTACAAAAATCTATTTTTCTGTTACAATGTAAACTCCCTTAAAGAGCGTCTGCACCCGCAGACAACGCCATTCACGGGAGGTGCCCCATGCACACTGGTTTTGGTGAACGATTGAAGATGGCCCGCAGCATGGCCGGTTTCAGCCAGCAAACCCTGGCGGATCAGGTCGGCCTGTCCAAGATGGCCATCTCCAAATATGAAAACAATCAAATGGTCCCCGGTTCCCAGGCGCTGATCGCCTTGGCAAAGGTGCTGGGGCGGCGGATTGACTTTTTTCTGCGGGGTCCGGTTGAGGTTGATTTGCAGCCGGTCTATCGCAGCAAGGCCGCTTTGCGCAATGTCCCCAAACGGGAAGCCGTGGTGATTGCCCAGTTGCAGGAGTGGATTGAGCGCTATCTGGCCGCCGAATCCCTCTTCCCGCCGACTGAGATTCCTCACTTCGCTTTCCCGGATGGCTTTCCGACCCGGATAGATTCTTTGGAGGCCGTGGAAGCCGCCGGCCTTGCCCTGCGCCACGCCTGGGATCTGGGCGACAACCCCATCGAAAACATGACCGAGCTGTTGGAAGAACAGGGCATCAAAGTGGGGCTGGTGGATGGCAGCGACGATTTTGACGCCTGCCAGTTTCAGCTTGCCAACGGCGACCCGGTGATCGCCGTCAAGCAGGATCTGCCCGGCGACCGCCAACGCTTCAACTTGGCCCACGAATTGGGCCATTTGATGTTGGACGCCGGGCCGGATGTGGACGAGGAAAAGATGGCCAACCGCTTTGCCGGGTCGTTTCTGGCCCCGGCCCCGGCAGTGCGCTACGAATTGGGCGGCAAACGGGGACGGCTGGACATGATGGAACTGCATTTGCTCAAGCATCGCTATGGCTTGAGTATGCAGGGCTGGGCGTACCGGGCCAAAGATCTGGGCATCATGGACGAGCGGGCCATGCGTACTTTTTGGAAAAGTCTCAACAGCAACGGATGGAAGAAAGAGGAACCGGGGGACGCTCTGCCGGCGGAGACCCCCCAGCGGTTGACCCGGCTGGTGTTGCGGGCCTTGGCCGAAGATGTGATCTCCCGTAGTCGAGCCGAAGAGTTGCTGGGTATGCCCTGGCCACGCTTTGCCGAGGAGCAGAAGATAGCGCATGGAAACATCCCCCTTGCGGTGCGTGCTTGATACCAATGCTGCCCAGTGGCGTGTGATTACGGGCGAGGCGTTGGCAGCGTATCTCTCAATGAAACGTGGGCACGGTTAGATGCTGTCCACGGCGCACAGGCGCTGGGCACGACGGGCAGATGCTGTACACGGCGCACAGGTGCTGTGCGTGACGCACAGATGCTGTGCGCGCCGCACGGACGCTCTACACGTCGCACAGCGGCAGTGCGTACCCAAAGCGGCGTGTGATCAACGGTTGAGGCGTTGGCAGCGTATCTCTCAATGAAACGTGGGCACGGTAGAGGCTGTACACGGCGCACAGGTGCTGTGCGTGACGCACAGATGCTGTACACGACGCACAGTGCTGTGCGCGATGCACGGATGCTGTTACACGACGCACAGGTGCTGTGCGTGACGCACAGATGCTGTACCTCCCCCACAGGTTCGGTACGTCGGGTACAGACCCTGTGGGCCGCGTACCGGACCCGTACCCGGCGCACAGGTGTAAATCATGTAGCGAGAATAGT
Source organism: uncultured Chloroflexia bacterium (assembly GCA_963704975.1). GTDB lineage: Bacteria > Chloroflexota > Anaerolineae > Caldilineales > Caldilineaceae > JAGNDO01. The sequence continues at coordinate 158,432 of CAVPIK010000007.1, forward strand.
GATTGAGGATTTTGCATGACGCAGAGTGATTGGGGAGTTCAAGGAAACCGAAATTGGATCGGTTCCCGCGTGAATGGAGAGTATTGACCTTAGCGATGTCGGCTAAGTACATTCAACAGTTGCCTCCGGTCGAAACAGGGAGAGATACTGTTTGGAGAAGTCTCCTTCGGTCAAGTCCGGGAAGCTAAATCACCGGTCTCTACTCCGACAGAGGAGCAAATTTCACCAAGATGGCAGGCTGTTACGAAATTCGAGCGCCAATAAATTTTCGCTCGACAGTGCGACGATCTGGGTGAACATATGCTCGACTACCGCTGGCAAAGTCTGAGACGAGAATGGGTGCTTGCTGACAGATATCAGTGCAGTCTTAGCAGTTTTACGACAGGCTCGGTAACGGACGATTCAGTCTGAATCTTTCTCATCCTATTTGTTCAAATTCCCAGGCTCAATTGAGCGATACAGGAGTGCTCACAGCCAATCAGAATCAGATAATGTCTGATCAAGCGTGCTCATCCCCCTCCCGCCCCTGGACGAACAGCGGCGGATTGCCGCCGTCCTCACCGCCATCCAGGACGCCATCGCCGCCCAGGAGGATGTGATTGCAGCGGCCCGGGCCTTCAAGCGCAGCCTGATGCACCGGCTCTTCACCTACGGCCCAGGCCGGGTCCCCGCCGAGACGAAGGAGACGGAGATCGGGGAGATTCCGAGTCATTGGGAGGTGGTGGAGTGAGACTTGGCGATAATGTGATGAAATTCGAAGCGAATGGTGTCAAACTCCAGACGCCATACTCGAGTATTGCCAACTGATCAGGTCGGATACCCTGGATTGATCAGTGCCAAAGTACATGATCAATATATCGACAAGCTGATGAATTACGTTATCCGATTGCCGAAACACGAGTGCCATATTGCCTGACAAAGGTGGCGATCTTCGATGGCATACTGGCAAGGACAATCGGCTGGGAAATGCTGCGATTACATGCTTGAGACTCATCATAATCAACATCTGGTTGCTGACTGACGACTCGAATGCCAAATCGTGACTAGATTTATCTGTCCGATATCTGGCAACATCGACTATGGGGAATCTGACGTCAATAGCGTTGATGCATCAGGAGCACAATAGGCAGTCCATCAACTGTGAAGAATGTTAAAGTTGCCTGTTCCGTTAGCCGTTCCATATCGGAACAAACATGAGATAGTTCGACATGATTGGACGGCATCGACACCAAAATCGCCGCCGAAGAAGACCGCAAGGCTGCCCTGGACGCCCTCTTCAAGTCCATGCTGCATCAACTGATGACGGGTCAAATCCGGCTGTTGAGGGATGAGGGGTTGTCGGTGGTATAATGCAGTCGTAGAGTTCTCTCAGAACACACAAGGGGAGAAGGTTGCCATGATTCTTGACTTTCTGATTCCAAGACGTCCCCTATCTGTCAACGCAAATCATAAAAAACTGCAACGGTGGAAGCAATACGTACATGCCGTAGCCGCAGAAACATGGGTGGACGCCCCCATACCTGATTTATCAATCCATCTGAAACTCGTCTACCTTTACGACAAAGACCCAGTAGACACCGACAACATCATCAAGCCAATCCAGGATGCACTCAACGGATTGATTCTACGATGATTGATGTGACAATGTCACCGACGTAGAGGCACATCGTCGTCACCTGTCAGACGTTTTTGATATTACCGATTTTCCGACTCCGCTGTTGAATGGCCTATATTCGGGCAATGAATGCGTTTATGTTCAAATAAATCAGGCTGAGTCATTGGAGGATTACCTATGAATATGCCAAGAGTGTACGAAAGCGAACTAGAGCGTAAAATTGCAGCGGGCTATGAAGGTCAAGGCTATACGGTAGTCGCCCAACCCAGACCTGAAGACCTGCCCTTTGATTTAGGCTTTTATCGGCCTGATTTACTTGTGTCCAAGGCCGATAAGGAACACTATATTGTTGAAGTAAAACACTCTAGCCGCAGCATTCCAGTCGAACGCTATCGTGAAGTCGCCGAGATCGTAGCTGGTCAGCCTGGATGGCGGTTCTTGTTGGTAACTGAGGAAAGTCCATTGGCAGATCAACCGGGCGCTCCGTATTCGAACGCCGCTAACGCGGCCCCAGATAATCCTTCGGGTTGAGCAGGCCGAGCAACTGCGCTCTATGGGCGAACTTGAAGGCAGCATCCTGGCCCTTTGGTCCGCTTTCGAGGCGCTCATGCGCAACCGGGCCGAAGAGATTCATCTTCCCCTTGAATATCTCCAGACATCTTCCGTGATCAACCATCTTTATTCCCAGGGCGAGCTGTCCGTGGAGCAGTTTGAAGCCGCCAAAAAGCTGCGGGACATTCGGAATCTGATCACACATGGCTTTCAGGTTGATGCTGCTGAGGAAGCCTTTGACCTGCTGGACTCATTGGTACGTGAAGCGATTGACGAGTGGCGACCCACCTGGTTAAACCGTTCGCACACGAGGCCGGAAGAGAGTTCCCCCATGCCCCGCATCACCGAAAAACGTGACGTCCAAGACCAACTGATCAACTTCCTCTCCGACATCGGCTGGACCTTCATCGGGCGTTACGACCTGCCCGCCTGGCGGGGCAACGACGAGAAAGAGCCATTCCTGATCGCCGTCCTGCGCCGCCAACTGGCCGCCCTCAACGGCTGGGCCGAGGACGACGCCCGCATCGACGCCCTGGTGCGTCGTCTGCGCCTGCTGCCCGCCTCCTTGGACGGCAACGAGCAGTTCCTCCACGCCCTGCGCGGCCACTGGACCGCCTACGACGACCGCACCCAGCGAGAGCGCAACGTCACCTTCATCGACTTCGACAACCTGGGGGCCAACCTCTTCCACTTCACCGAGGAGATGTGGTTTGTGGACCGGGACCGGCGACGCATGGACATGGTCCTCTTTGTCAACGGCCTGCCCATCCTCCTGATCGAGAACAAATCCCCCCGCATCGAGGACCCCGGTCTGCAAGGCTTCGACCAGGTGCAGACCACCTACACCGAGAAGATCCCCGAATTCATCAAGTACCCGATCCCCTTCGCCATCTGCGCCACCCGGCTGGAATATGGGGCCACCTGGAACCCCAGCACCAAAGCCTTCTACAAATGGAAGGTCACGGTCAACGGTCACAGCCGGGATTTTGGCCTGGCGGATCTGAGCAAAAGCTTCTTCGACCCCACCCAGGTCCTGGGTCTGCTGCGAGACTACACCCTCTTCTATCGCATGGACGACGCCTTGCAGAAGTACCTCCTGCGTCCCCACCAAATGCGGGCCGTGCAGAAGATCGTGCAGCGGGCCATCACCGCCCAGGCCGACCCCCACGAACCCGGCACCGGTCTGGAATCCCACACCCAGGGGTCCGGCAAAACCCTCACCATGATCGTGGCCGCCCATCTTCTGCGCCGTCACCCCGCTCTGCTCAACCCCACCATCCTGATCGTCGTGGACCGGTTGGAGTTGGAGACCCAGATGCTGCAAAATATGGAAGCCTTTGGTCTGGACGCCGTTCGGGCCAAGAGCAGCCGTCATTTGAGCGAAACCCTGGGCAACGACAGCCGGGGCGTGATCGTCACCACCATCCATAAGTTTGACGGCATGGCCAAGGCCATCCAGCCCCGGCGCAACGTGGTGGTGCTGGTGGACGAGGCCCACCGTTCCCAGGAGGGCGACCTGGGCATCTACATGCGGGCGGCCCTGCCCAATGCCCTCTTCTTCGGCTTCACCGGCACCCCCGTGGACCGGGGCAAGGTGGGCAAGGGCACCTTCGAGACCTTCGGCCACCCCGCCGACCCCAACGGCATCCACGACGAATACACCATCAACGAAAGCATCCAGGACGGCACCACCCTGCCCCTCTACTACACCCTGGTCCCCGTCCAAATCTGGCTGGACAAGCTCAAGCTGGACACGGATTTTGCCACCCTGTTGGATGAGTTTTGGGCAGTTGGTGGACGAGGAAGGCGCGGGCACCCAGGAGGCCCTCAGCCGTCTGCTGCAACGGGCGGACAAGCTCATGGCCGTGCTCAAGTCCCCGGAGCGAATCGAGGCCATCGCCGCCCACATTGCCGACCATTTCCAGGAGAACGTCCTGCCCCGTGGCTTCAAAGCCCTGGTCGTCACCCCGGACCGGGAAGCCTGCGCCCTCTACAAAGAGGCCCTGGATCAATACCTGCCCGCATCATGGAGCGTGGTGGTCTATTCCCAAAATCCGGCCACAGACAGCGCCCTGATGCAGGCCAACTATCTGGACGCCGACGAGGAGAAGCGGGTGCGCAAAGCCTTCCGGGACCCGGCCAAAGAGCCAAAGCTGCTCATCGTCACCCAGAAGCTGCTCACGGGCTACGATGCGCCCGTGGCCTATGCCATGTATTTGGACAAGCCCCTCAAAGATCACACCCTGCTCCAGGCCATCGCCCGGGTCAACCGGCCCCATCCCGAAAAGGAGAGCGGTCTGATCGTGGACTACATGGGCATCTTCAAGGATTTGCAACGGGCCTTGTCCGGCAACACGGCCGGCGTGGACCTGGGGCTGATCGATCTGGACAAGCTCAAGCCCCGCTTTGCTGACCTCCTGGCCGAAAGCCAGAAACCTTGGCCCCCCTCAACCTGGCCCAGCCGGAAGGACGCACCGAGCGCATCATCGAGTATTTCTGGGACGAAGGCAGACGGGAAGCCTTTCACCAAGCTCTTCAAAGAGCAGGAAGCCGTCTACGAAGTGCTCTCCCCGGACCCCTTCCTGCGGGATTTTCTGGACGCCTACGCCCAGGTGGCCGACGTCTACGACACGGTCAACGCCTATTTCGACCCCAAGGCCGACCTGCGCCGCCAGCAACGGGATCTCCTGGCCAAGACCGAGGCCCTGATCAGCCAGCATACCCACATGCAGGGGTTGGCCGCCCCCATGCCCCTCTACCCCATCAACCGCAACCTCGCCGACGTGGTGGCCGGCGACCCGATGGACGAGCGGGTGAAGGTGATCAACTTGCAGCGCAGCCTCATCACCCACATCGCCGCCACCGTGGACAGCGCGCCCTATCTGGTCAGCATCAGCGAAGCGGTGGACCGCATCATCCAGCAACTGCGGGAGCGCCAAATCAGCGTCCAGGGCGCATTGGAAGAATTGGTCGCCCAGGCCAACCGCATGGTCGAGATCGGCGACGAGCGGGTGCGCAGCGCCCTGGACGATCTGGCCTTTGCCCTGGGCATCACCCTGCGGGCCACGCCGGATCTGGCCCATCTGGAAAGAGCGGACCTGAACCAACTGGCCGAGGATCTGGGGGGCTACTTGCAGGATCACGAAGGCTGGCGGCACAGCCCGGACTTGGAGAAGGCCGTACGCACCGAGTTATGGCGACTGCTGTTGCCCCACCTGCCCAAGCCCATTAACCCCAACAAGGTCAAGGCATTGGCCGACGACCTGTTGAAAATGCACCGGATCGCCCTCTCATGAACGTGACCATCCGCCGTCAAAAGCGCAAGTCCCTGGCCTTCCAAGTCACCCCCAAGGGAGCCGTCGCCCTGATTCCCCTGCACCTTGACGCCGACAGTCCCCAAGTTCAACAATTCATCGCCGATGCCCTGGCCAAACTTCCCCAACCCGCCGACCCGACCACGCCCCTCACCCAGGCCCAAGTGATCGCCCTGGTCCAACGCTGGGCGGAGACCCTGCACGTCCACGTCACCCGCACCCAGATCCGCACCATGCGCAACAAATGGGGGTCCATCTCCACCGCCGGCACCCTCACCCTGGCCGACCAACTCCTCGCCCTGCCCGAAGAGCTGGTCGAGTACGTCGTCGTCCACGAACTGCTGCACCTCAAACTCCCCGACCACCGCACCGGCTGGCAGGTCAGCATGGGCATGTATTTGTCGGACTGGCGGGAGCGGGAAGGGCGGCTGGCTGCGTATGTGGTGGCGGGGGCGTGAGGATGCGAGGATGAGGACAACGGGAAGCAGATTGGGCGGGTTCGCCACCCCCGGTCCAAAACATGGAGGCAACATGACCGGCAATGAACAGATCGACGCCGCGGTGGCCCAGCTTTTCTACCAAGCCAAACGCCAGTTCGGCAAGGCGGTGAAGGCGTATTGGATGCATGACGGCGAGGGCTGCCCCGGCTGCGGACGGGATATCGACGCCCTGCGCATCAAGGGCCAGGAGGCGATCTCGCTCAACGCCTTCATCTATCGGGAGCGGGGGGTGTTGATCGCCTATTTCCTGTGCAGCCGTTGCGCCGGGCAGATCTTCTCCGCGGCCAAGCGGGTGCCGGGCAAGCAGATCGCCCGGCACGATGCTATTGAGGCGACGTTGGTCAACGACTATAAGGCGTATTTGCGTACGTTGGATGGGTGAGCGGCTTACGGACGCAGTACAGCCTCGCCATGATCGTTGACGCGTGTCCAGCTGTGAGTCCGGGCGGAGGACTCTACACTCGTTGACGCAAATCGCCGTGGTCGCTTCCATGGGCTATCGCCCGGACTGGTTAGAGCGATCCGAGAAGTGGTTGAGGGTCAATTTGTGGTCTCTTGACGGTGATTGGTTTTGGGGTACAACTGAGCCAGCAAGGTGCCCCGAAGCTGTACGGGACGCATAGTGAGGCTGAAAGCGTCTCACGCCTGCTGTCCAAGTGAACTGAGGCTCCACCGAACGCGGTGGAGCCTCAGCGTGTTGGGCCTATGGGATATCAATGAGGCGGACTTTGGAGCGGAAAAGTCCAAAAACGTCGGCCAGGTCACTGATACGATCATGGCCGCCATGCTTTTCCGCTCATGGCGGCTCAATATCTGTGACCACCGAAGTCATGTAAGCGACAAAATCCGCCATTTGAATGCCTCCATAAAACGCCGAGAAACCGAAAAACGGCTGAGATGCAAACATGGGGTGACTGACCGGGTTGATGCCCAATCATGATAGGCATCTATCAAACGACGATCTTGGATACTCGTATTCGCTGTGGTTTGTGAGTCCAAGATAAGCAAGCCGAGGGTTTCCTGCTGACGCAGATCCTCATCGATTTCTTCTAGCAATCGCCAGAATGCGATCCGAAATAGATCCGCATTGGATGTGATGTATTCAGGCAGATCTCGCGTGTCAACTCTTACGGCGATCACCTCGACCGGGAGGGAAGCGATCAACTTTGCGACTTCTTGCATGGCCTGAATCCTTGGGCCTCCATATTCCGGAAAAATGTTTTCCCTGTCGCAGATCGCGACCTTTGATCTCGAAATCATCGGGTTTCCGCGCATCTTATCAGACGGCGCTTGAGAAGAATCACTTCACGTTCCAAACGTTGCGTCATTTCCTCTGAGATCGCCAGCGCAGCCAACACAAAGTAAGGGGATTCGGGATCTTTGAGACTTGTGCCGCTCTCATCAATGTAGTAGAAGATGCATGGGGCCAATCCCTCCGTCAACGTTAACACTTCCTCGATCTGTTCTTTGGTAAACCACCGCTCGTCGCACCGGCACAGCTCACAACACCACAATCTCCCCGCTTGACCCGTCCACCCGAATCCTTTGCCCCGTGACCAACCGCGTCGTGGCATCCCGCACGCCCACCACGCCGGGGATGCCGTATTCGCGCGCCACGACGGAGCCGTGGGTCATCAGGCCGCCGACTTCCATGACCAGGCCGCCGGCGGTGAGGAAGAGGGGGGTCCAGGCTGGGTCGGTGCCGGGGCAGACCAGGATTTCGCCGGGGAGCAGGTGGGCGGTGTAGGGGTCCAGCACCACATGCACAGTGCCCTCCACCACGCCGGCGGAGACGGGGCTGCCCCACAGCACGCCCTCGACCTCTTCCCCGGCCTGGCTTTCGTCAAAGCCGTCAAAAAAGACCGTGCCGTCGCTGAGGAGGATGCGGGGGACCTGGCGGCGGGCCATCTCCCGGTCGTAGACGTGGCGGCGTTGGGCGACCAGGGTTTGCCAGAGGGTTTTGTCCATCTGGGCCGGGGGTGTGGATGCCAGTTCCCGTAGTTCGGCCAACCGGAGGTAGACCACATCCCCGGCCTGGGCCAGAACCCCGGCCTCGACCAAAGTCGCCCCCATCTTCAAAAGCTCTTGGCGGGCCAGACCAAACAGTTGGATGATCATAAATTTGGGGCTTTCCCGCAGGCCAGAAGGGCCCGGGCCCGGGCGGCCATGCCCCGGATCAGCCGGGCTTTGAGGAAGCCAAGGGGACCGCTACGCCGGGCGGCTGCGGCCATGCGATCGATGGTGGCCTGGGCCGCCACCGGCCCCGGCCAAAAACCACATCCGGGGCCATCTCCGGGTTGTCGATACGCAGATAGTTGTGCACCATCTGCATGACCTGGGCTGGTTGCTCTCGCCAGCGGGGACGGCCAAAGTCGATCTCGGCCAGGCCCCTCATGCCGTAGCGGTCCATGAAACCGGCCAGGGCCGCCTGGGCTGGGTAGGGCAGGCGGCCAGCCAGATAGTCGACGGCCGAGATCGGCGCTGGCCCCCTTGGGCCATGCGGGCGGCGGAGGCGGGGTCAGCCTGCACAATTTGGGCCACGGTCCACAGGGCCAGGTCCATTTCGGTGGTGACGTTGTGGGGCAGGCCACGGGTGACGTCCATTGCGGTCTGGCCGGTGATGGTGGGGTCGATCCGGGTCAGCCCCTGGGCCAGCACGGTGAGGACACGCAGGCCGATCATGCCGGCCATGATGCGGGGCAGCATTTGGGGGACCATGACTGTGAAGGCGGTGTGGGCCGCATCCGCCACCATCTGCACCTGATCCGCCATGCTTTGGGCGGTTTGGGCCTGGGCGGTGAGGCGGGCGATGGTGTCGGCCATGATCTGTTGGGCCACGGCCCGGTTGTGGTCCGGGCGGGCCATGCTGCCGATGGCTGTGCCCAGCAAGGGCGAGAAGAAGCGCGCCAGGCGGATCACGGTTTGGGGGCGCAGAGGGCCGGGTTCGGCCAGACGGCCCGGCTCGGCGATCAGCTTGGCGATGGCGGAGGCGGCCCCTGGCTCCACGGCCCCGATCACGCCCAGATAGATCTTGCGTCCCCGCTGGTTGTTGAGCATGGGGGTGAGGTGGCCCCACAGCCGTTCGCCGGCCTCGAACAGCACTTGTTGGCTCTCTGGCGTGTAGCCGTGGAAGCCCAGGAGGGTGCCGCCGCCGACAAAGACGCCCTTGATCACATCCTGGCCCAAGGGGGTCATGGGATCCAACATGCCCTGCACCGCGCCGAAGGAGAAGTAGACCCGCAGCTCGTCCGGGTTGGCCCCGGCGGGCAGATTCGGCACGGGGAAGAGGGAGGTGATGGGTCGGGATTGCAGGATGAAAAGCTCGCCGTCGGCCCAGGCCCACTCGATGTCCTGGGGGCTGGCGAAGAGATTTTGGATTTCCTGGCCAAGCTGGCTCAGGGCCAGAATGGCGTCATCGGGCAAAGCCTGCTGGGCCGAGGCATCCTCATGCACCGTCACCACCCCGCCCCCGGCCTCCCCACGAATCACCAACGCCTTCGCCCCCAACACCTTCGACACAATCCCCCACCCCCCTCTATCTCTATCTCTATCTCTACCTCTATCTCTACCTCTACCCACCACATAATGATCCGGCTCCACCTGCCCGGAGACCAGGGCCTCGCCCA
>CAVPIK010000008.1:0-174510 GCA_963704975.1 uncultured Chloroflexia bacterium
GGGTCTCTCCTCAGAGATAAGGGTTCGAAATGTGGTCATCCATCGGATAATCTGTTGATTAGATGCAACCGACCCAAAGGGCGTTACGCCAAGTTTACAATCTGATCGGGGACAAGTATACTGGCGATGGAACGTGTTGCGTATTACGTCACGCAACACGCAACAGATTTCCACACCATCCACTTCACCCGGAGTTCCCTATGTCCGTCGTTGACCTGTCCCACGTTACCAAGCGCTTTGGCCCCAATTTGGCTGTGGACGATCTTTCCTTTGATTTAAAAGGTGAAATGTTCGGCCTGCTCGGTCCCAATGGGGCGGGGAAGACCACCACCATCCGCATGATGTTGGACATTTTCAAGCCCGACAGCGGCGAGATTTCCGTCTTTGACGGCCCCATGAACGAGGCCAAAAAGAACCGCATCGGCTACATGCCCGAAGAGCGGGGGCTGTATCGGGAGATGCCCTTGGAGCGCAGTTTGGTCTATCTGGGCACGCTCAAAGGGCTGTCCGTGGCCGAGGTGCGGGAACGGGCGGTGGGTTATTTGGAGCGCTTTGACCTGATCCAGCATCGCACCAAGAAGATTAAAGAGTTGAGCAAGGGCATGCAGCAAAAGGCCCAGATCATCGCCACCATCCTGCACCGGCCCGAACTGCTGATCATCGACGAACCTTTCTCCGGCCTGGACCCGGTGAACACGGAGTTGGTGAAGGACTTGCTGCGGGAATTGAACGAGTCCGGGGTGACGTGATCGATGTCCACCCACCAGATGCACCAGGTGGAGGAGTCTTTGCGACCGCATCCTCTTGGTGAACCAGGGGCGGCGGGTGCTCTACGGCAACCTGGCCGAGGTGCGCCGCCGCTTCTCCGGCCACGAGGTGTTGGTGCAGACCAGCGACCCCCGCCCAGAGATCCTGGCCGGGCGTGCCGGGGGTGGCCGAGGTGATGCCCACAACGGGTCGATCAAACTGCGTCTGGACGACGACACCTCCCCCAACCAGGTGCTTCGGGCCTTGCTGGCAGCGGACATGGATGTCCACTATTTCGAGATCGCCACCCCCTCCCTGAGCGAGATCTTCATCCGCGTGGTGTGGGGTGAGTCACGGGAAGATCCCGCCGACCAGACAGGGGGGGCGCAGTGAGATTCCCCCAGAATTTACCCTGGAATTGGGCCAAAGTTGGCCATGTGATCACCTTTGAATATAGCAAGCTGGTCTTCACCCGGCGCTTTCTGCTCAGCATGTTGACCCTGCCCTTCATCATCGGCGTGATTGCCGTGGTGGGCACTTTCGTGGCCCGCATGGAGACCAATACAGACCCGGTCGGCTATGTGGACCGGGCCCAGGTCCTCCAAGCGGTCTCCCCAGACCGATTGCCCCCCGTGGACGCGGACCGACGTTGTCGCCCTGATCGCCTATGCTGACGAGGCCGCCGCCCAAGCTGCCCTGGACCAAAAGGCGATCCAGGGCTATTACGTGGTGGCCGAGGATTACGCCACCTCGGGCCGGGTGCGCCTGGTCTATGCGGACCGTGCCCCCACGGGCGTGGCCCAGCGCACCTTTCGGGACTACCTGCAAGCCAATCTGGTGCGGGATCTGCCCGTGGACGTGGCCCGCCGCCTCACCGCCGGGGCCGATTTTGTGCTGCCCAAGGCCGACGGGGGCCGCCAGCCCATGGATTTCTCCCTCTTCATCAACGCCTTTATGCCCGCCATCCTGGGCTTTGGCTTTATCCTGACCATCTTCACCACCTCCGGCTATTTGATGCAGGCCGTGGTGGAGGAAGAAGAACCGCACCATGGAAGTGCTGATCACCTCCATGTCCTCCGGGCAGTTGATTGCGGGCAAATCCTGGGCATCTCCTTGGTGGGGCTGACCCAAGTGGGGGGCTGGGCGCTGATGATAGCCGGCGGCCTGTTGTGGGGCCGCACCCGCTATGAATGGCTGGGCAACATCCAGATCAGCGGGGAGATGATCTGGATGTTGGTGCTGGTGATGCTACCGGCCTATCTCATGTTTGGCTCCTTCATGGTGGCGATTGGGGCCACCGTGGCCGAGGCCAGCGAAGGCCAGCAGGTCACCGGCTTTCTCACCCTACCCGCCATGATGCCCTTTTGGTTTGTGGCCGTCTTTTTGCAAAACCCCAACAGTCCCCTGGCCGTGGGTCTCAGCCTCTTCCCCCTCACCGCTGCCCGTGGCCATCAGCATCCGAGCGGGGACGGGGACGCTGCCGGGCTGGCAGCTTGCCTTGGCGTCTGCCATTCTGATGATCAGCGTGGCGGGGGCCATGTGGCTGGCCGGTCCGGGCCTTTGCCATGGGCCAGCTTCTCTATGGCCAACGGCTGCCCTGGCGACGGTTGTTGGGCTTGCAGCGGGAAGGGGCCACCTCATGAATCACAATCTGCGCATTGTGTGGCTGGTGATCCGCAACGAGTCATCACCAAATTTACCCAGCGCTTCGTTCTTGTTTGCGGTCTTTGGCATGCCGGTCTTTGGATTGCTGGTCCTTGTTGGGGATCAACCTGGTCGGCCGTGCGCCCAGGCATGGTGGATCAACTGGCCACGGCAGCCGCCACCCTGCCCCGCCGCCTTTGTGGACCAGAGCGGGCTGATCACCCCAGAGATTCTGGCCACTCTGCCCCCCAATCTGACCCGGGCGGTGGATGCCCTGCTGATCCCCCTGGCCGATGAATCCGCCGTGGCCCAGGCCCTGGCCGACGGCGAGATCGGCGAATACTACGTGATCCCCCCGGACTATGTGGCCGCCGGCGAGGTCCTCTTCATCCGACCGGGCACGCCGCCCTTGAACCAACCCGTTTCCAGCAACGTCTTGGAATCGGTCCTGGCCGCGGCCTTGCTGGGCGGGGATGGGCAGCGGGCCAGCCGGGTGGAGAACCCGTATCAATTGCAGGAGCAGGCCCTGACCACCCAGGGGGCCAGGGACGAGCGCAACCCCCTCACCTTCATCCTGCCCTACGCCTTTACCCTGCTCTTCTACTTTGTGATCTTCGGCACGGCCAGCCACAACATCAGCAGCATGACCATTGAAAAAGAGAACCGGGTGATCGAGATTTTGATGACCACCATCTCCCCCCGGCAGATGTTCACGGGCAAGATTTTGGGGCTGGGCATCGTCGGCCTCTTCCAAGCCCTGGTGTGGATGGGCAGTGGCTACGCCATCTCCCGCATCTCCGGCAACACCTTCAGCCTGGGCGCGGAGTTTGCCCTGCCGCCCATGATCTTCGCCTGGGGGCTGGTCTTCTTCCTGCTGGGCTACACCCTCTACGCGGCGCTCATGGCCGGGATCGGGGCCTTGGTGCCCAATCTGCGGGAGGCGTCCCAGGCCGCGTTTGTGGTCAACAGCCCCTTGGTCCTGGCGTTGATGCTGATCGGCGTGCTGATCAACGCGCCCAACGGCGGGCTGGCCATCGGCATGAGCCTCTTCCCCTTCACCGCCCCGGTGATCATGATGACCCGGCTGAGCGCGGGCGTGGCCGTGCCCCTTTGGCAACTGCTCCTGGCCGTGGGCCTGCTCCTCATCACCATCGTGCTGGTGATCCGCGCCGTCACCGGTCTCTTCCGCGCCCAAGTCCTGCTCTCCGGGGATCACATGACCCTGGGGCGGTTTGTGGGCGCGTTGGCGGGGCGGCTTTAATTTGTTGATTGGTGGATTGGTTGATTTCTATGACTCCGAAACCCTTATTGAAACCAGCGTTGAAATGGGCGGGGGGCAAGCGTTGGTTGCTACCCCATTTGGCCCCTCTGTGGGCGCGGCATGATCACCGGCGGCTGGTGGAGCCGTTTTGTGGCGGGTTGGCCGTGCCTTTGGGGTTGCAGCCCAAGCGGGGTTTTCTGACGGACATCAACCCGCATTTGATCAATTTTTACCAATGGCTTCAGCGGGGGTTGGTGGTGGAGATCGAGCTGGAGAACGACGAGGATCTGTACTACGCCCACCGGGCGCGCTTCAACGAAATGATGCATGCGGGTCAGCAGGCCAGCAAAGAGGCGGCGGAGCTTTTCTACTATTTGAACCGCACGGGCTACAACGGCCTGTGCCGTTTCAACCGCAAGGGCGAGTTCAACGTGCCCAAGGGGCAGTACAAGACCATCAACTATATCCGGGACTTCCGGGGCTATCAGCCCCTGCTCTCCAGTTGGCTCTTCTCGGTCTGCGCCTTCCACGCCGTCCCCGCCGCCCCGGACGACTTCATCTACGCCGACCCGCCCTACGACGTGGAGTTCACCCAATATTCCAAAGAAAAATTCGACTGGGAAGAACAGGTGCAATTAGCCGAATGGCTGGCCGCCCACCCCGGCCCCGTGGTCCTCTCCAACCAGGCCACGGAGCGCATCGTGCATCTCTATTTGGATTTGGGGTTTCAGGTGCGCCAGTTGGACGGTCCCCGACGCATCAGCCGGACGGGGGATCGCACGCCGGCGAAGGAGGTGCTGGCGACGCGGAATGTGTAGGGGTGGGGGTGGGATTTCAGATAAAAACCGAGCCATGCACATGAAATCGCTCACTCAATGCCTTGATTTGCCGAATATTTAATTCTCTTTTCCCATTCAGTATTTCAGAAACTGCCCCTTGCCCCCCTAATTCAGATAGATCTTTCTGCTTCAACCCATATTCTTCCATAAAATGCTTCAATACCGCGATAGGGTTGGATTGAGGAATGGGTACATTTTCGGCTTCGTACTTTTCAATCAATACACCCAGAACATCCATCAAATTGACCAGTGGATGGCTTTCATCATCTCGAACCAAATCGGTGATTTCGTCCAATAGTTCAACTAACTGTTCATATTCTGCTTCACGCGCTGGAACGTAAAGAAATCGGGCAGTTTGTTCAAAATTTTGGATTACTTGTGGTTGTAATAGCATGTTATCTCTTCCATTGACCTTTGTCATACTCGGAATGGGTCAATATTGCTCGAATATAGACCTTTTTCCGGTTGAAATGAATGGCCGCAATGAGCCGATATTTGTTTCCGCTAATATTGAATACGATCAAGCCATCAACATAATCGGCACTCGAAAAGTGCTGTCTCAATTGGCTGAACGTATCGTAGTCGGTCTGCCTGACGATGTGGTACCAGCTTTCCAATGACGCTTGGCTATCTGGATATTTCACACCAAATTCTCTGATCCGTTTATATGTAATGATGTGCATGCTTTATCTCACCAAGGGACAATATGTAGCCATATTCCATGATTTCCCCCTATCCCCCAGCGAAATGAGTTCTTGGATGGGATTCATGGGTTGCACTCCTTTCTGTGCATCGTGAGTATAGCACATACAAATCAGCCGATGCAATCAGTTATTTCAACACCAACAGCCTGAGACTCAAGCGTTTGCGGCTTGAACATGGAACTGCAAACCAAGCGCCCGCACCACTTTGAGAATCGTGGCGAACTCTGGGTTGCCCGTCGTAGACAGCGCCTTGTAGAGGCTTTCACGTCCCAAGCCAGCTTCCCGGGCAATCTGTGACATGCCCTTGGCCCGGGCGATGTCACCCAAGGCCGCCACCACCAGAGAGACGTCGCCATCTTCCAAAGCCGCGTCGAGATAGGCGGCCATGTCTTCTTCGGTTTCAAGATGCTCGGCGGCATCCCAAACACGGGTTTCGATCTTTGTCTGTTCCATGCTCATCACCTATACCCTGCGCGCCAAATCCAGCGCTGTTTGAATATCCCGGTTTTGTGTGCGCTTGTCACCGCCAGCCAACAGGATCACCAGCGTCGATCCTCGCTGAACGAAGTACACCCGATAGCCAGGTCCATAGTCGATCCGCAGTTCAGAGACGCCTTCGCCCACTGGCCTGACGTCACCGGGATTGCCCAAAGAGAGACGACGAATGCGCACGTCAATGCGGGCACGGGCTTGACGATCACGCAGTTCGGCGAACCACTCGGCATAAGTCTCCGTCTGGCGGATTTCGATCATGGCAGTATTGTATCCCAAGGGATACGTTCGTGCAAGCGGATAAACAATTTTATCCTATGGAGACGCTGTTGTTTCACACTATCCTACGAGGAACACATGATCCACAAAGACGGCTACATTGTGATTGACGGAAAGATAGCGATCTACCCATCACTCACCGAGTCCGCATTTTTGTCATCGGATCTGGGCAAGTCTACCGAGTTGCAGTTGTCCAATGCCGGATATCACACGCTATCGAGCGACGGGCGTCCTGGAAAGCAGCATAGATTGCTATATTTCGGTCACATTTTTTGAAGGAGCTCTCGACAACGTGAGTATCTCTCCCCATTGGCCGGGAAGCCCGCAGAGCTGGGCTGAGTGGAGTTTGGCATCCGAGTTGGACAAAAAGAAGAAGAATGACACACTGCTCGGCAAAACCTTGGGACCGCCACCGTATGCATTTTCTTGGGGGAAAGTGGCGTCATCGTACGATCAAAAAAGTGGGGGCAGTTCTATTTTTGTTTCATACTTCGACGCAAAATGAAATCGAAGATCACCTGGATCGATTATCATGGAACAAGTTGAGCGCATCAGACTACTAATCCAAACGGCAATCCGGGCAATTGATGACAGGCTGGGCATTGAGGATATCCCGGAGGGTGGGCCATTGTCGGAAACGCAACTTCATGACTTTCGGCAGATTCTGGTTCAAATGGCCTCAAACTTGGATTCTCTGGAGGATATTCAAGGAGAAACGAGGTCGCCCACAAGAATGGGTAGAGTCATTGTAGACTCGTGGCCTCTCGATTCTGAGATTGGGGAAGCCATTCTTGCCGCCGAACAGGAATACTGGAAATTCATCTGATCGTCAATAAAACTTTGTATTTGTGTTCAACAAAAAAGGCGGATGATCGGTTTCGATCGTCCGCCTTTTTGATTGAACTCGCGCGCTCGCTCACTACCTTCCCCGCTCACCCCGCAAATACCAACGCGTCAACCACTGCCTCGCCGTAAACAGACCCAACAACCCCGGACGACCAAACAGCAGCCGGGTGAACCAGCCCCAAAGTCCGGGTTTGTACGTGTACTCGATATGCTCGCTGATCCGGGTGTGGGTGGCGTCCACCGGGGTGAAGCGGTGGGTGTGCTGCCAACTGGCCAGGGGACCCTGGGCCTGGGTGTCGGTGAAGCCCCGCTCGCTGACATCGCTGTGGATGGCCAGCCAGCGCAGGGGCAGGGGACCAAACCAGAGGGTGAACTCGGCCCGGGATCCCTCGCCCAACGGTTCATAGTCGTGGATCTGGGCGAAGATGGGCGGCGGGGTCAGCTTCTTCAGCGCCCGGGTGTCGTGATGGAACAGGCGCACGGCTTCAACCGAGGCGGGCACGGTGAAGGTATAGTCAAAGGTAGGCATCAACGACTCCTCTTGTTCATAGTAACCGCCGCTCTTTCCAAGTTGATCGGCGACCCAAGGTTTGCCCCAGGGAGTGAAACGACAGCAAAAAGGCGGCGGCAATCACCGCCGGATAGAGCAGGACAACCACGACCGGCAGACGCAGTTTCCACGCGGTGAGGCCCCAGATCACGAAGGCCAGGACGATGGCGGCCTCGGCCAGGCGTGGGGACATGGGCAGCCCGCCAAAGGTGCCGCCGATCCACATCAGCCAAGGCCCCAGAAAGACGATGCCCAGCCACAGCCAAATAAAGAGATAGCGGGGCAGGTTGCGGCCAAAGACCGCATACAGGTTTTTGCCAAACCCCTCCCAGGCCGCCCCAGCCGAGCGGTACATCCGACACCAAGAGCGGTCGTTTCCCGGCAACAGCCGCCAGCGCAGACCGCTTTTGGCCATCAAGTGGGCCAGGGCCATGTCCTCGGCGATTTCCCCGCGCACGGCTGCATGACCGCCCATGGCCCCATAGGCCGTCCGCCGGAAGAGCAACACCTGGCCGATGGCCGCAGCCGGACGCTGCCAGCCCAGGCGGTACCCCAGGGCCAGGGGAAAGTGGGTGAACAGGCTCCAGGGCAGGATGGGCACCGTCAGCTTTTCGGCCAGGCTGATGGCCACTTGCTGGGGGATGGCCGAGAGCAGATCGGCCTGCTCCGCCTCCAAGGCGGCGACCGCGTCCCGGAGCATGTGGGGATGGTGCCAGGTATCCGCATCCACAAAGAGCAGCAAGGTTACGTCATCGGGCACGGCGTCGGCCAACTGCTGGCAGGCCCAAGACTTGCCCAACCAGCCGACAGGCAAGGGCGCACCCTGGATCACGCGCAGACGGTCGGCGTCCGAGGCGGCCAGTTGCGCCAGGATTTCCGGTGTGCGGTCCGTGGAGGCGTCATCCAGCACCCAAATGCTGAAGGCCGGATAGTCTTGGGCCAACAGGGACTGCACACAGCGGGCGATGGTGGCCTCTTCGTTGCGGGCGGGGATCAGCACGGCCAACCGGGGCCATCTCTGCGGATGCGGATAACTGCCCAGCCGACGCAGACCCACCGTGTTGATGACCGTGTTGATCAGGATGATCAGCAGGTAAAAGAGAATGCCCACCTGCTGGCCCTGCCAGGAAAAGAAAAACGCAGCGAACTCACCCATGAGGGCTGGCATCTCGCCGCAAGGGCCGGTGCAGATCGTGACGATAGCCCCAGACCAGCATGATGGCCGTAAACAGCCAAGCGGCCAGATAGATCGGCGGCCAGCCCCGCAGCAGCAAATCGGCCAGCAAGGCCAAGAGGCCCAGCATCACGGTCCAGCCATCCCGCAGACGCAGCCCCATCAGCCCCACAACGATGGTCAGCCCCATCACCACCGGCCCCTCGGCCAGGGTGAGGCCCGTCCACACCCCAAAGGTGGTGGCCAGCCCCTTGCCGCCCCGGCCCCGCAGGAAGGGCGAGAAGGCGTGGCCCATCACCGGCGCGGCGGCCAGGGCCACCAGCCAAACGCCGTCCCACTGCCAGAGAGTATCGGGCCAGCAGCACGGGCACGGCACCTTTGAAAAAGTCCAGCACCAGCACGGGGACGCCCAGCCGCCAGCCGCCCAGCTTCCAGGCGTTGGTGGTGCCGGGGTTGCCGTCGCCCACGGTGCGCACGTCGCCCTGATCTGCCAGCCGGGTCAGGATCACGGCGAAGGGGATGGCCCCCAGAAAAAAGGCCGCCAGAAGCCATAAAAATGGCACGACATCCATCTCAGCGCGCCTCGCGTCGGGCGGGGAGGCGGCTCAGCATCCAGTCCAACCGGGTGCGGCTCTCTTCGGCCAGGGCCAGGGTGGCGCCGAAGCCGATGAGGATGTTGGTGACCAAAAAGAAGAGGGCCTCTTCCAGGGGCAGGCCGCCAAACAGGTGGATACCCAAAGTCTGCTCGGGACTGATGGACCAGGTGCCGGCACTGATAGCCAGGGTGTCCGCGGCGGACAAGAAGAGGAAGGGGACCAGGATGGTCGTCGCCACCAAACGCCGGTAGCGCCACAGGATGTCCGCGCCGAAGGCCAGTTGCAGGGCGATGGGCGGGATGGCCCAGACCAGGATCAAGGCCAGATAGGTGGCCGGGGTGACCTGCCCAAAGAGCAGAAAGGGCATGGGCAGCCAGATCAACCCGGCCACGGTCGTGGCAATCCAGCGGACACGAGCGGACGGTTGCCAAGTGGATCTGCGGGCCAGGCGCGGGGCCAACCAGAGCAGCCACATGCCCGTCAGCAGGGTTTGCAGGACGAAAAAGGTGTATTCCTCGATGGGCACCCAGCCCAAGGTAATGCCCGTGACCAAGTCCGGATCGTACCACCAGACCGAGGTCGCCACCAAGTAGTTGTCCCAGGGTGTGGTGTAGATCACGGCTATGGCCACGTGCACAAGGATCACGGCCCAGCCGGGGAAGTTGCGCAGATTGGCGGGCAAGCCGATGCCCCGGCCCCGGTCACGCCACAGCAAAATGGCCATGATCCCCATGGGGATGAGCAGAAAACGGGCCAAAAAGCCAAAGTAGGTCATGCTCGCCTCCTCGCCCGCATGGGGACGCCGGGGTGGGGTTCCAGGGTTGCGCCCATGTGGGCCCTCGCCTTGCGTCCGTGGCCAGTCAGATCAAAACGCTGCAAGATGCGGGCCAGGACCAGCCGGGCCTCCAATTGGGCAAAGGCCCCGCCGATGCAGTTGCGGGGACCGCCGCCAAAGGGCAGATAGCTGAAGGGGGCGGGCCGGAAGCCGCCCGCCCACCGTTCGGGCCGAAACTCGGCGGGGGCCTCCCAAAAGTCCGGGTGACGCTGGACCAGATAGTAGCTGACCATGACCCGGGTCCCGGCGGGGATGTGATACCCGGCCAGTTCCACATCCTGGGCGGCAAAGCGATTGCCCACGTGGATGGGCGGATAGAGGCGCAGACTCTCCTTCACAATCTGGTCCAACACGCTCAGACCGCCCACATTCTGGGGCGTGGGCGGCTGCTCGCCCAGCACATGCCCAATCTCCGCCTGGGCCTGGGCCATCCACTGGGGATGCTGGCCCAGCAAATAGAGGGTCCAGGCCAGCAGGGCCGTGCTGGTGTCGTGGCCGGCGATCAGCATGGTCATCATCTGATCCCGCACCAGATCGTCGTCGTCCAGGCTCTGCACCAAGTGGGTGAGCATATCGTCCGGGGGAATGGGATCGACCCGGCGCTGGCGGATCAGGGCGTGGAGGTGGGCGTCCAGCACGGCCACCTCCGCGGGCGGATCACCGGCTCCCTTCACCACCCACAGCCCCGGCCCGATATAGGCCAACGCCTTGAGCATGGGCAGCCAGATCGTCTCCAATTCCGGCCCCAAATCGTAGCTAAAATAGACCTGCTCGAAGATAATCAGGGCCAGTTTGCGCATCTCCACCAGCATGTCCACCGACCCGTCCGGCTGCCAGGTGTCCAAAATCCGGTCACTTTCCTGCCAGATCGTCTCGCAGCGGGAGACGAAGTGCTTGCGGTGGCTGCTGGGATCCATCACCGTGCGCAGGTCCGTGTGCTCCTGCCCATCGGTCACCAGCAGACCGTGGCGCAGCAGTCGGGCCACCGGGTCGTCCGCGGGCCGCCACAGATAGCCGTCCCGATCATCCACCAACACTTGGCGCATGGCGTCCGGGTGGGCCACAAAGACCGGGCGAAAACCGGGCAGGGTGAGCTGAAAGACGTCGCCCACTTCCCGCTGCACCGTCTCCAAAATGGGCAAAATGCCGCCGAATCCGCCACCCAGGGCCTTGAGCGCGGAAAGACCGGCTCGCGGACCCATTTTGGCCACCGTGGGCGGGGCGGGCAGGGCGGTTGTGGTTTGGATCATGGTCTTTATCCTGTGTTACGAGCCTGTCCATACGCATCCAACGTGCGCTGGCGGGCAAAGCTATGGTCGATGATGGGGGCGGGATAGTCGTGGCCGATGCGACAACCGCTCTGTTTCTGCTCGGCCGCGGACATCTGCCAGGGCGTGTGGATCTGATTATCGGGCACGTTGGCCAATTCGGGCAACCAGCGGCGGATGTATTGACCGTCGGGATCAAACTTCTTGCCCTGGGTGATGGGGTTGAAGATGCGAAAATAGGGGGCGGCATCCGTGCCCACCCCGGCCGTCCACTGCCAGCCGCCGTTGTTGGCCGCCGGGTCGCCGTCGATCAGATTTTGCATAAACCACACCTCGCCCCAGCGCCAGTCGATGAGCAGATCCTTGACCAAAAACGAGGCCACGATCATGCGCGCCCGGTTGTGCATCCAGCCCGTGGCCAGCAGTTGACGCATGGCCGCGTCCACCACGGGGTAGCCCGTGCGCCCGGCTTGCCAAGCCGCAAAATCCCGATGGTCGTTCTGCCAGGGGACGGCGTCGTATTGGGCACGGAAGCTACTCTGGGCCACCTGGGGAAAGTGGTAAAGAATAGCTGTATAGAATTCCCGCCAAATCAGCTCGCTCAGCCAGACATCCGCCCCCGCATTGCCCGCGGCCAGGGCGGCCACCATGGCCTGCCGGGCCGAAATCATGCCAAAGCGCAGATAGGGCGAAAGCTGGGAGGTGCCGTCACGGTCAAGCAGATCCCGGCCCTGGGCATAGCGGGCCATGCCATCGCCGCCAAAGTGGGCCAAGCGACGCCGAGCCTCCTTGGCCTCCGGCGGGAAAAGGGGGGATCTTGTGGGATCAGGCAACGTCAGGCTCTGCATGTCGCTTGGCGTGTTCAGCGCCGTGGGGGCGGCCAGCAACTCCGCACCCGTAGGCAAGGGCTGCGCCAACCAAGCGCGCTTGAAGGGAGTGAAGACGGTATACGGCGTGCCGTCCGCCTTGAGCACGTCGTCGGGATGGCGCAGCGTGGGGCCGCCGTGCAGGTGCAGGGGCAACGTGGCCGCCACCTGGTCATCCCGCTGCCGGGCATAGGGCGAAAAGTCCGCCTGGGCGAAGATGGCCGTCGCCCCGCTCTCCTGGCACAGCCGGGTCAGTTCGGCCACAGGATCGCCCCGGCGCAGGATCAACCGGCTGCCCAGGGCGCGCAGATTCCTCGTCCAGCGCACGCAACCCGCCCAGCAGAAAATCCCGGCGCTTCTCCGCCGTCTTCGGCCCGTCCATCAGCCGGGGATCGATGATGAAGCAAGGGATCACCTGATCCCCCGCCGCCACCGCCGCGCTGAGGGCGGGGTTGTCGGTCAGGCGCAGGTCTCGGCGGATCCACCAAATGGTTGTGCTCATGATCTCCTCTTTACTGTCCACCGGCTATCAGCTTGTCCACAATCGTGGCGGACGAAACCACCCCCGGCAGGCCCGCGCCGGGGTGGGTGCCCGCGCCCACAATGTAGAGGTTGTCGATATCCTCCGACCGGTTGTGGGGGCGGAACCAGGCCGATTGGGGCAGGGTGGGCTGGATGGAAAAGCCCGTGCCCAGATAGGTGTTCAGCTTGTCCTGGAAGTGGCGGGGGTCGATCATCTCCTCGGCCACGATGTGCTTTTGCAGATCCGGCAGGTAGTTCTCTTCCAGGAAGTTCATGATGGCGTCCCGATAGGCGCCGCCCACTTGGGCCCAGTCGATGTCCGCGCCCAGGTGGGGCACGGGGGCCAGGACGTAGAAGGCCTCGTGGCCCTCCGGGGCCATGGACGGGTCGGTCAGGGTGGGCATGTGCAGGTAGAGGGAGAAGTCTTCGGGCAGGCTTTTGCCCTTGAAGATGTCCCGCAGCAGCCCCTTGTAGCGCTCGCTGAGGATGATGTTGTGATGGTCCAGCACCGTGTCTCGGTATTGGCGGTCTGTGCCAAAGTAGATCACCACCAGGGACATGCTGTACTGGGTCAGCTTTTTGTAGCGCATATCCGAGTTGCGCACGCTGCGATGCCGGGCGTCGATCATGTTCATGTAGGTGAAGGGCACATCCGCGTTGGAGATGACGTGGTCGGCCTGATGCACGCTGCCGTCCTTCAGGCGTATGCCCGTGGCCCGCCGGTTTTCCACCAGAATTTCGTCCACCTCGGTGTTGAGATGGAAGCGTCCGCCCTGCTCTTCGATCAGCCGCACCAGGGCCTGCACCAGCGCGCCCGTGCCGCCCCGGGCATACCAGACGCCCCATTCCCGCTCCAAATAGTGGATCATGGCATAGATGGACGACGAATTGAACGGGTTGCCGCCGATCAACAGGGGATGGAAGGTGAAGCAGCGGCGCAGAAACTCGTTTTCGATAAATTGGGAGACATAGCCATAGACCGAGCGATAGGATTGCAGCTTGATCAGATCCGGCGCCACTTTGAGCATGTCCCCCACACTCAGAAAGGGTTCGTCGGCCAACTCGATAAAGCCCTTCTGAAAAATGGCCTTGGTCGTGTCCAAAAAGCGCCGATACCCGTCCTTGTCCGCCGGGTTCCACTTCTCGATCTGGGCCAACACAAAGTCCAGATCCCCGTTGTATTCAAAATAGCGGCCATTGTGGTCAAAGATGCGGTAAAAGGGATCGACCGGGATGAACTCCACATAGTCTTCCCGCCGCCGTCCGGCCACTTCGAACAGTTCATCGAAGAGAAAGGGGGCGGTGATCACCGTGGGGCCGCCGTCAAACTGGAAGCCGTTTTTTTCAAAGACATAGGCCCGGCCGCCGGGCTTGTCCATTTTTTCAAAGATATCGACCTGGATTCCCCGGGCCGCCAGTCGGGCCGCCACGGCCAGGCCGCCAAAGCCGCTGCCGATGACGATTGCATTTTGGTTTGTCATGAGATTAGATTCCTTTATTTGTGATTCCAATGCCCGTCGATAGAGATTTCGTCGGGACCGCCACCAGATACCGGGCAGGCGGGCGATTTTGTGCAGATCTTTGACATGGGCGCGCCGGGTAAAGACATCGTAATCGTGGGCTTCGATGTCGTCCAGGATGGCCCGATAGAGTTCGGCGGCCGCGGCCACGGCAAAGCGGCCATCCTGGTGCAAATAGGCCACGCCGGGCAATGATTCTTCATAGAGACGGCGGGCGCGGTCGATCTGGAAGCGCATGAAGGCCCGCCAGCGGTCGTCCACCCGCCCGGCGGCAATGTCCGCCTCGGTGATGCCGAAGGCGGCCAGCTCTTCCTGGGGCAGATAGAGCCGGCCCTTTTGCCAATCCTCGCCCACGTCCCGCAGGATGTTGGTGAGTTGCAGCGCCACCCCCAGCTTGACCGCATAGGGCAGGGCGATGGGGCCGTCATAGCCGGTGACATGCATGGACATCAGCCCGACCGTGGAGGCCACGCCGTAACAATAGTCGGTCAACTGCTCAAAGGTGTCGTAGCGGTTGACGGTCAGATCCTGGGCCAGGGCGTCGAGGAGTTGCTCCATGTAGAGCACGGGGATGTGGTAGCGGTGGCGGGTGTCGTGCCAGGCGGTCAAGACCAGATCGTGGGCCGGCACCTCGTCGGCGCGGATGGCGGCCCGCCACTCCGCCAGGCTGGCGCAGCGGTCGCCGTCCCCCTCATCCACCACATCATCGCTGACCCGGCAGAAGGCATAGAGCGTGCGGATGGCCACCCGCTTGGCATGGGGGATCAACGCCGTGGCGGTGAAGAAGGTGCGGCTGTTTTGCGCCGTGATCTGCCCGCACTGGAGGTGGGCCGCTTGCAGCCGGGCGGCGTCAAAGACCGGATTGAAATGGCCGCGGACATGCTGCTCCAAGGCAGCTCTGGCCTTGACGAGCAAGGATTGTTCCCACCTGGCGGGTTGCGTGGTCATCATGGGGTCCCTTTCGATGCAAGGGCAGGTCGGGCCGATTCCAACCTGCGTGCGGACGCACTGGGGTGTTGCTCGCCCAGTATACGGGGTGGTTCATATTTTGTCAAATCTAACTGTGCAAAACATGGACAATTGAATTGTCTGGTTCAACCAACCGTTACACCGCAACAGAAAAGGGGCGGAGGGTCGAGACGATCCGACCCTCCACCCTCTTTTTTATTGTGGTTCAAGCATTTCCTGTGCCGCCTATACGGGCGACAGCGGCAGGCTGCATGGGGGACTACGGCAACGACTTCACCATGAAGACGTTGAAATCGGTGGCCCTATAGTCGCCAAAGGCCCCGCACCACGCAAACCCATTCTTCAGATAGAGGGCGTGGGCCGCAGAGAATGCGTCCCCGGTGCCTGTCTCAAGGTAGACGCGGGTGTAGTTGCGCGCCGTGGCCGCACGCAAGATCTGATCCAGCACAGCTTGGCCCACGCCTTGGCCAAGATAGGCAGCCCGGGTTCGCATTGACTTGACCTCGCCCGTGGCGGCGTCAAGCTCCTTCAATGCGCCGCAGCCACACAGGTCACCGTCTCGCCAAGCGGACCAAAAGGTGACGTCGGGGGCCTTCAAGCCCTCAAGCGCCAGGGCGTTGACGTGCCCTGGGGGCGAATTCCCATGCATGCCCGCCAGGTGCTCGGCGATGAGGTCTTGGACTTGCTGGCTCGATAGATCGTCAACGCGCAGATGGATGGACATGGCGGGATGGCTTTCGTGGCTGTTAGATGGCATGAGTGGATACGCGCCGGGAGAGTCATTCAATCGTCAATTGGCTCAAGCCCCTTGATCCCGTCTTTCATGGCCTGGATCGCTTCGGGGGTGTGGCCTTGCCAATCCATGAGTTCGCCCGTGACCCGCAGCGGATCCTGGGATCGGTATGATTGGGTCGGATTGCCCGGAAATCTTGTGTTGGTCAGATTGGGATCGTCCATGATGGGGCCGGTGGGTTCCACGATGTAGATCCTGCCGGGACCATCGCCCCGGGCCAACTCCGCCCCCCAGATGGCCGCATCCAGGGTGCCGGTCAGGTAGACGTAGTTCGCCTTCTTCCGCTTGCCGTAGTTTGAGGTGTACCCAGCCTCGATGAGGTCTCCGGGGTGCAGATCAGCCCGTGTGCCGTGGTAAAAGCGCTGGGAAGTCAGATCGTCCGTGGCTGTCATCGGTTTGCTCCTCACTTTTGTTGTCGGCTACTTGTCTTCGGGAAGAGCCGCAAAGTCCTTCCTTGTTTGCAGATACCACCCCATGCCTTTTAGGGGATTTTTCCACCTGGCCTTCATCATCTCCAGGGCGCTTTTGTGTGTGTCATCACCGCTGGCGACCATCTCCTTCAAGTGGGCATCTTGCGCTTTGATCACATCATCCGCCGTTTTTCCATGGAATGCGGTATCACAGGGTCCACCCATTTGCTTACACGTCATTGTCTTCATCAGTCTCGTCTCCTTATACTATGATCGTTGCTTGAGGTTTTGACATCTTGCACATAAATCAAATTACCTTTATAATAAAGATACTTCAAGATAAAGATAATGTCAAGGATAGTTTTCTATGGCGGAATCAACAAAGACGGACCTGAAAAAACGAGCCTTGATGGCAGTAAGGGATTATGGCGTAAATTTGACGCAGTTCCGAAATGCCATAAATGAATGGGCGGGACTCAACGCAACTGATATGGAATGCCTCAGGCTGCTATTCCTCAAAGGCATTGCCACCCCCACTGAACTTGCCAGGCATACGGGTCTCACTTCTGGGGCGACGACTGCCATGCTTGATCGGCTTGAAAGGGCAGATTTAATTGAACGCCGACCCAATCCTGATGATCGCCGGGGAACGCTGATCACGCCGGCAAAATCGGCTGCGGAAAAAGCCGCGTCATGGTTTGAATCGGCGCGAAACGCACAGGACGAATTGATTTCAAGTTACTCGGAAAGTGACCTGGAAATCATTTCTGATGTCTTTGAACGATTTGCAAAACTATGGGATCAGGAACGTGAGAAGTTGCGGAGAGGTTAGTCGATGTGAATAGCGCCACATCAGCGGCCGTTGTATGCCTTTTACAAATCGGCCATGAAGATCTTTATCATCTCCGGCATGACTTGCATGACTCGAACCGAGTTGTCCGAGCCGAGATTCCCCATTAACCCGCCCAACTGTGATTGTCTGGCAACTGGCGAGATGACTGTGGTATGGAACGACTTGGTCTACGATTGAGCATCAAAACGGACGCAACGAAAAAGGCGGGCGACGGGAATTCCCGTCGCCCGCCTTTTTCGTTGCGTCCGGACTTGGGCCTGGACTCCCAAGTCCGTCAGTTGGACGGTCCCCTCACATGAACATCAATTCCCGACCTCTTGAGTTTGATGCAGGCTTAGAAGCTCGTCCACGGAGAGATCCATGGTCGATTCGGGAATATAGGCAACATCGTTGTCATCCCAGTGGGGCACATAGCGTGCCGATGCTTCACTCATAGTCGATTCGGGAATGTAGGCAACATCGTTGTCATCCCAGTGGGACACATAGCGTGCGGATGCTTCACTCATGGTCGATTCGGGGACATAGGCAACGTCGTTGTCATCCCAGTGGGACACGTAGCGTGCTGGGTGCTTCCCCCATGGTCGATTCGGGGACGATCACGGAGGTGGAGTCGCCCCAATGCTGTGAAGCAGCGCGCAAGTGCGTCAAGAACTCAGCACAGGCAGTCGTGTCCCCTTGACCTTGGTTCACGGCACAAGGGCTTGCCGCCGCCTGGGCATTGGCGACGCCGGTGCCCAGGAACAGCATAAGCAGGGCGACACAGAGCACAAGGTAGCGTTCACCTCCGCCCCCCTGAGCCCCCAACTTTGGGAGAACTGCCCACGGCCTCCCCCAGAATCGGGGAGCGGGCTTCGACGTGAGTTCAGCCGAACAGGGCCGAGTGGGGTGAACGCTTGCGAGCACAAACAGATTGATAAAGCGCATCATCAGAAGTCTCCTTTGTCGGTGAGTCGGTCAATAGTTGGTCAATATGCCAACGTATGCCACCACTATAGCGACCCAACCGGGTTGGCGTCACCTAACAAAGGGTAGGTTTGGAGGGTAGGATTTGGGGGTTGGGGAGGAGGAATTGGGGTTAGGTGAGGAGACCGTACCGACGCGCCGTGTGTGCGGCCTCACTGCGATTGGCGACGCCGAGCTTGCTGTAAATCTGATTCGTATACCATTTGACTGTGCCCAGGGTGAACACCAGGTGCGCCGCAATTTCCCGGTTGGTGCGTCCCTTTTCGATCAGGCGCAGGACGTCCATCTCCCGCGCAGTCAGCGGCTCGATCCATGTCGGCACAGGGCTGGGATCCGAGGGAGATACCGGGGTGTTTAGGGTGGGGAGCATCTTCGGCCCATCCGGCGATGACATTGCGGGCGATGGCCAGCGCGGCATTGAGGTCAAGCGATTCTGCGGCCTTCTCCACAGGAACAGCGCCATCAAGCTGCTCTGTGGCGCGTTGTTGCATCTCTTTGGTGCTCGCTGGGTGGGTTTGGATCAACGCCAGCAGGCTGACCGCGTCGGCCCAGTGCGGATGATCAGCCTGCGCCGTGGTCAATAGAATGGTCGCCACCCCCAGGAACGACTCGAGCAGAATCGGCGGGACGCTGCGCTCGTCGCCGATATCCAGCGCCTGGCGGAAGTACGCGCCGGCTGCGCCACGGCGGCCCGGCTGCGCGCCCAGGAGGAGGCCCAACGCGTTGGCAACCGGGGCCGCGCCGATCTGTTGGCCGATCTGTGAATAAATGTCCAGGCTGGTGCAGAGGAGTTCCTCCGCGCCTGCCGTGTCATTCGCCAACATGGCCAACCGTCCAAGGTTCAGGCGCACGAGCGCCTCACCCCGGCGTTCTTTTAACGCTAGACTGATGGACAGGGCGCGCCGGTGATAGGACTCCGCCTGCACATAGTCACCTTGAAGGCGGGAAATGGTGCCCAGTGCATCCAAGGGGAAGAGTGTGCTGGCCGTTGCCCCGGTTATCGTGAAAGCTTCCAGGCTCTCGTTCAAATACGCTTCGGCACCGGCATAGTCGCCTTGCGCGATGGCCACGTAACCCAACTCCCGCGTGGAATAGCCGATGCCCCAGATATCGTCCAGACCGCGTTGGATGGTCAACGCTTCACCCATAAACTGACGCGCCCGCGGGTAGTCTCCCTGAAGCAGGGCAATGCCCCCACGCCCGAAGACGCACATGGCGAAGATCCTCTGTTCTCCCAGCGCACCCAGCAAAGCCTCGGCCTCAGCGATGTAGCCTTCCGCTTCGTTCAGCAAGTCCTGATATCTGACCACCAGCCCTAAACTAAGGAGCGAAAGACCCACTCCCCAGCTATCGTCAAGCCGTCTGTACAGATCGGCTGACTCCTGAAATGCTCGCTTTGACGGGTCATATCGAGCTTGAAAGAAATAGACATGGGCCAACCAGGAAAGAGCAAGGGGCAGCGAGATGCCGGGATCCTCTGTGATTTCACGCAACATGTCCACAGATTCTTCCAGGAGGGTAATTGCTTCGGACAAACGACCAATGCGCAACAGGCACATGCCTTCGCCAGCCTGCAAGTGTGCAAAACAATGTACGTTGGCATCATCGCCATAGCGTTTGGTCGCCAGCCTAAACAGCGTCAGGCCATCCTGAAAGCGACCGCTCAAATCGCAGAACTGGATTAGCCCAATGGTTGCCGCCATCAGCAGGTCGGCATCTTGCATGGCCACGGCCCGACGCCACGCGCCCATCACATTTTGAATATCGGCAGTTAGAAGCTGCATGGCCTCTTTCTGTCCACCTCCCTGTAATGCCGGGATGAGTTGGCATACGTACTCCAGATAGAACCTTGCATGCTGGTCAACGATCTGCGTGCGTTCTTCGGGGGTAGCGTCCAACTGTTCCGCCGCATATTGGCGGAGCAGTTCATGCAGTTCATAGCGACCGTTTGCCGTGCGCCGCAGCAGCGAACGGTCGATCAGCGTCGCCAGGCTGGCGAGGGAGGCCCCCGCTACGGACTTGGCGGCGCGCCAGGGTGCAGCTGCCGCGAAAAACAGCCAGACGGCGCAGCACGGCCTGTTCTTCCGCGTCCAAGCGTGCCCAGGATTGGTCAAATACCGCTCTGATACTGACATGACGCAAGGACACATTGCTGGCCCGGCTGGCCAGCAGATCCATGGTGCTGCTCGATTTCATCGGCGATATCCCGGCACGAAAGCGTGTCCGTCCAGGATGCCGCCAACTCCAAGGCAAGCGGATGACCGCCTACGTGGTGACAGATGTGATCGATGGCGTCCCGCTCCCCCGCGACCGTTACCTCTGCACCGGTCCGTTGCGCCCGCTGGACAAAAAGGTCCACAGCCTCACTTGCCGCACCAGTTCCTTCCGGCGCGAGATGTAGGCCATCCACACGGAATACCCACTCTTCCCGGATGTGGATGACCGCACGGGAGGTGACAATCAATTTTAGGGCGGGCGAGGTTTGCATCAGGCCGGTCAGAAGTTGTGTGAGTGACCCTGTGCCGGCCTCATCCAACAGGTGCTCGATGTTGTCGAAGACCAACAACAACTGCTGATCCTGGAGCCGTCCAAGTAGCTGTTGCAGCGGATTCTCGGTGGCTTGAAAGGCGAGGTGAAGCGCATCGGCCACCATGGTGGCCAAGTCGGTACCGCTTTCCACACCCTGGCAGGAGATGAAACAGACGCCGTCGGCATAGTCCGCCGCATGCCGTTCTGCCGCGGCCAGGGCCAAGCGGGTTTTGCCAATTCCGCCAGGGCCGACCAAGGCCAACAGCCGGCAGGCCGGGTTTGAGAGTAGCTGGTCGAGTTCTGCCAATTCCCGTTGACGCCCGACAAATGTATTGCTCTGCGTGGGCCAATTGATCACAACGTACACTCCACATCTGGTCACAAAGATCGGGATGGGGCAAATTGACGCTAACACGTGGGCCAGTTACTTAGGGTCAACTACAGTTTCAACAACTTCAGTTATTCCGAATTTTTTCAACAGCAGGGTGCAAATCATCGCAAACAAGACCCCGAAAATGCCGAATACGGCGTCCAGAATATCCGGTGTGTTAAGAACCACGACAAACGTCTCAACAATCAAATTGAGGCCAATTGCGACTGAGAAAAGCCAAACAAAGGGCACAGTATTTAGCCCACGCAGAAGCCAGATGAATGCGATCATAAGAACAAGTTCAACGGTGATGACGAAATTGGAAATATGAGCATAAAACCCAGGAATGACCGCACTTACAAAATCAGATCGCAACTCTGTTCTGGTTCTCCCCATAAAGAGGAAAGTGCAGACGACGCCCAATCCAATCAAGCAGACAATTGCTGACCCAGTTGGACGGTATTTAAGTTTCAAAGTTGACTCATCTTGCTTTGAGGATTCTCCCATAAGCTGGTTCCGTGGTGACCGAAGTGGAGCGGGTTTTGCGCAATAGAATGTGAGAAGCACATTGCGCAAAAGCTGCGGAGCTTTAGGCATCCACTGCAACGCCCGGTTAGGCGACCCCAAACTGCTTACGTAGTTGCTTGTGTCGATGATTGAACAATAGCCTAACGAACCAATTTGCCAAGAACCCGGCGAACCGAGGCTCATACGTGAGTTCATCGGTCAACACACAACCCGTTTCTGAAGCCTTAATTTGTCGGACATGACGCCATAAACGCATAGAACCCATTGTTGATTGCTCAACAAACCCCGAACCGACTTCGAGTCTCTCCAACGCAAAGTCTGAGAAGTCGAATGGCAGGAACTTGAATAGGAGAAACCAACTGCGAAACATAGGTTTGCCGGGCTCAAATGCAATGTCCTGTAAATTCGTGACGCCAGCGGGTGCAGTCATACGCATGATCGGCGACATTTCTCTGGATATACCTTCGAGAGACGTCATCCATTCCCAAATCTGCTCCGGTTTGGCTTTTACATCACTTGAATATGTCGCAGTGTATTGCATGACCATGAAGCGCCTACCTACCATTATTCCACAATTGACAAAACGACAGTAGCATAGAACGACTTGGTCCGCACCAGGTCGCCAAAACGTCCGCTCTGGGCAAGGAATGGACACCCGAAGTCGTAGGTCATCGCTCTATTGCACCCTTTCCCGCAAAAATCTTATCGCGAAATTTGGCGATGCGTGAAATCCGGGTTTCGGGCTTCTTGGCTGAATTGAGGTTTATCACATAGCTTTTCTGGCGGCCCGGCGTGAGACCATAAAAAGCGTCAGCAAGTTCGGGATCAGATTCCAAAGCCTCTAACAACTCATCAGGAAATTCGACTTCGCCCTGCTCTTTCGGGGGCTTGATGCCTGCCTCTGCATAGCTCATCGCCTCGATCAAATAGGACGTGATAACCGGCTCCATCTCCCCTACTTGAGCATTCTCCGTAAAGCGGATCATGTCGGGGTGCGGGGTATTCGGCCCCTGCTTTTCCAGGACGCCGTTGGGGTCTTTCATCAGAGCGGCGTTGAAGAAACTGAGGCGATAGTCGCTACGAAAGGCACCCAGAATTGCAACATTGCGATCGCCAGCCATGTAGCATGGATGGCCCCATTTAAGGGTCTCGACCAGCCCTGATGCAAGGCAAATTCGGCGGAGCTCAGTCAGACCCCCGATCCATTTTCGTGTGGAGCAATCCGGCGTGGCAAAGCGCTCGCAGCGTCCACAGCCTTTGGAAAAATATACCTCAATATCGGTTATCATAGCGTCCCTCCGTACTCCCATGCTGCTTGACTGTCATTATCCAGCAATTGACAAAACAACTGTAGCATAGAACGACTTGGCCCGCAACAGATCGCCAAATGACCCAAGACGAAAAAGGCGGGCGACGGGAATTCCCGTCGCCCGCCTTTTTCGTCTTGTCCGTTGACTTCTCTACCCGTGCCGCTGCATAAACCGATACATCCGCTCCAACGCCTTCTCAATATTCTCCTTGCTGGCCGCGTACGCGCAGCGCACATGGCCCACGCCCCCCTCCCCAAACGCGCTGCCGGGGATGACGGCGACCCGCTCTTCCAGGAGCAGGCGCTCGGCGAATTCGTACTCGTCCATGCCCGCGCCCCGGATGCTGGGGAAGGCGTAGAAGGCGCCCTTGGGTTCAAAACAGGCCATGCCGATGCTGTTCAGCCCGCCCACGATCAGTTGCCGCCGCTCGTCATAGCTGCGGCGCATGGCCTCCACATGCTCCTCCACCGCCGGGTCGGTGAAGGCGGCCAGGGCCGCCTCTTGCCCCACGGTGGGCGCAGACATGATCAAATATTGGTGGATCTTGCGCATGGCCCCCAAGATGTCCGCCGGGCCCATAGCATAGCCGATGCGCCAGCCGGTCATGGCGTAGTCCTTGCTCATCCCACCCAAATGGACCGTGCGATCCTTCATGCCGGGCAGGGAGGCGAACATGACGTGGCGATGATCCCCGTAGACCAGCCGGTCGTAGATCTCGTCGGAGACCACCAGCAGATCGTGCTTTTGGGCCACGTGGGCGATGGCCAACATGCCCGCCCGGTCCATCACCGCGCCCGTGGGGTTGCTGGGGAAGCCGATCAGAATGGCCTTGGTGCGGGGGGTGATGGCGGCCTCGATCTGGGCGGCGGTGACCTCGAAGTTCTCCGTGGCATAGGTGGGGATGTCCACCACCACGCCCCCGGCCAGGAGCACCCCGGCCGTATAGCTGACAAAGCAGGGTTCGGGCACGATCACCTCGTCGCCCGGGTCCAAAATGGCCTGGAAGGTGAGGTACATGGCCTCGCTCACCCCCACGGTGATCAGCACTTCCTTGTCCGCGTCATAGCCGGGACCGGCGTAGCGGCTGGTCCAGTTGTGGACCACGGCTTCCCGCAGTTCCATCATGCCGGAGTTGGAGGTGTAGGCCGTGTGGCCCCGCTCCAGGCTGGCGATACCGGCGTTGAGGATGGGCGCGGGCGTCACAAAGTCCGGCTCGCCGATGCCCAGGCTGATCACGTCGTCCATGGTGGCGGCGATGTCGAAGAAGCGGCGGATGGGCGAGGCGGGCACATCCCCCACCCGGCGGCTGATGCGGTTGACGGTTTTGGTGCCGTTGGGGGTCACGGGCTGTTGGGGCAAGGTCAGCACAGGGCTGGCAGGTGAAGCAATCATGATCGGTTCTCTCCGTAGAAAAAGTAGGCTAGTTGGGCCAGAATATGTTGTTTCAAACGTCAACGGGATGCGCCGTGTTCCCAGCGCAGTGGACAAAGCCGATGAGGCCGCTTGCAGGGTCGGTTCGACTTTGCCCGATCCCTACCGGCGGCTAGCTGTGGCCAACCCGCCTATGCCGGAGATTTGGATGCCTGGAATCATGATCGTGTCCTTGAAAAGTGAATTTCAACCCAGACTAGCGCAGGTTGAGTAGCCGCCGCCGAAATTTCCGCAACCATTCAGTCACTGGCGGCGTATCGAAACCGCAGCGGGTTAACTCAATCTCTGGTTGACCCGCTCTGGTTTCGATACGGCCTGAACTGTTGGGGTCTTGCACCCAGTCGGGCCAACCCGGCCTACTCAACCGGCGCTGGCATATGCCGCCGGACGCTCGCCGCTCGTGCCACGCCGTCGATTGCTCATAGGCGTGGGCCGTGCGCAGGATGACTTCTTCGCCCAAATGCGGGCCGATGAGTTGGAGGCCGATGGGCAGGCCGTCGCCGTCGAAGCCGCAGGGGACGCTGATGCCGCACATGCCCGCCAGGTTCAGGCTGATGGTGAAGACGTCGGCCAGATACATTTCCAGGGGGTTGTCGGTCTTCTCGCCGAACTTGAAGGCGGTGGTGGGCGTGGTGGGGCAGGCGATCACGTCCACCTGCTCGAAGGCCCGCTCGAAGTCCTGCTTGATCAGGGTGCGCACCTGTTGGGCCTTGAGATAGTAGGCGTCGTAATAGCCCGCGCTCAGGGCGTACGTCCCCAACATGATGCGCCGCTTGACCTCGGCCCCAAAGCCCTGGCCCCGGGTCTGGCGGAAGTTGTCCAGCAAATTCTGCGCCCCGGCGCTGTGGCCAAAGCGCACCCCGTCAAAGCGGGAGAGGTTGGCGCTGGCCTCCGCGGTGGCGACCATATAATAGACCGGCAGCGCCTTCTCCGTGTAGGGCAGGCTGACCGGCACGATCTCGGCCCCCAAACTTTCCAAATGGGCGATGGCGGCCCGCACGGCCTGCTCCACCTCCGGCTGCATGCCGTCGATGAAATATTCCGCGGGCAGACCGATGCGCAATCCGGCCACCTCCCCGGTCAGGGCGGCGGCATAGTCGGGCACGGGGACGGGCATGCTGGTGCTGTCGTGGGCATCCTGCCCGGCCATGACGCCCAGGAGGATGGCCGCGTCCCGCACGTCCTTGGTGAGGGGGCCGATCTGGTCCAGGCTGCTGCCATAGGCGATCAGCCCATAGCGGCTGATGCGACCATAGGAGGGCTTCATCCCCACCACGCCGCACAGGGCCGCGGGCTGGCGCACGCTGCCGCCGGTGTCCGTGCCCAGCGCGCCCAAGGCCATGTCCGACGCCACCGCGGCCGCCGAGCCGCCGCTGCTGCCGCCGGGCACCCGGCTCAAATCCCAGGGGTTGTGGGTGACAAAATAGCCGCTGTTCTCCGTGCTGGAGCCCATGGCGAACTCGTCCGTGTTGGTCTTGCCCAGGATCACCGCGCCGGCGTCCTGCAACTTCTGCACCGCCGTGGCCGTGAAGGGGGGCACATAGCCCTCCAAAATCCGGCTGCCCGCGGTGGTGGGGATGCCTTCGGTGGAGAGCACGTCCTTGATGGCCAGGGGGATGCCCAACAGCGGCCCATCCTCCCCCGCGGCCCGGCGGCGGTCGGCCTCCGCGGCCTGGGTCAACGCCCGGCCCGCGGTCACGGTCAAATAGGCCCGGATCTCCCCATCCTGGGCCGCGATGCGGTCCAGCACGGCCTGGGTCAGTTCCACCGAGGTGAAGTCCCCGGCCCGCAGTCCGTCCAGCGCTTCGTGGATGGTGAGTTTGTAAAGTTGCATGTTCGTCATGGTTTTGCCTTTGTTGCGAGATATGAGATTGCGGGATGCGGGATGCGATCAACCCATCGCAACTCGCAACTCGCATACTCGCTCTATTCCTCAAACACCGCCCGCACCCGAAAAAACCCATCCCCGCTGTCCGGGGCGTTGGCCAGGGCCGCGGCGTTGGGCAGACAGTCGCCGGGCACATCCGCCCGCATGAC
The DNA here is from genome assembly GCA_963704975.1 of uncultured Chloroflexia bacterium. GTDB lineage: Bacteria > Chloroflexota > Anaerolineae > Caldilineales > Caldilineaceae > JAGNDO01. Next base: position 26,337 of record CAVPIK010000008.1, read on the forward strand.
CGAGGCCAGGGGCAGGACGTAGGGGGTGGGGGGCACGTCGCTGGTGTCCACCTGCTGGATCTGGTCCGCGTAGTCCAGGATGGCGGAGATCTGCTGGCCGAACAGGGCCACTTCGTCGTCGCTCAGGGCCAGCTTGGCCAACTCGGCCACGTGGCGGACTTCGTCTTGGGTGAGGTGCATGGGAACTCCCTTATCGAGACAAACAAAAACGCCGAGGCGATGAACCCCGGCGTTGTGTGCTGCATCAAAGGCAAACAAAAACGCCGGGGCTTGTGCCCTCGGCGTCGGCTGCCAACAAAAAGAGCCGTTACCGGGGCACGCTGCTAGCTGCGGCAGCGGCCGGTACGGCGGCCAAATTAGATTCAACCCTGCTGGACTGAATGCGTTTCATAGGCGAAAGTATAGGGGGGATGATGCGTTGTGTCAAGTTGCCCACGGGCAAAATCGCCTAATCGCCCACTCTCTCAATCTCTCGCATAGGTGAGATTAGGCGATTGAGAGATTGGGCGATTGGTGTTGTGATGGAATCGGGTGGTTTTGGTCCTTTGTCTCTTGTGGGATATAATGCGGCGGTATTGCCTACAATTCACCCCGATTTGAACGGGGGCCTAGGAGAGAGTTCATGTCCGCAGATTTGACGAATACGATTGCCACGATTGCTGGCATTGTGGTGGCAGTTTTGGGGGCGGCGCTGTTCGCCTTTTGGGTGGCTATGGCCATCTGGACTTTTAATGATATCCGATCCCGCAGCCGGGATTGGCTGGCCATTATCTTGGCCTGTGTGCTGGTGCTGATCTTCCCGGTGATTGGTCTGATTCTCTACATGCTGATCCGCCCCAAGGACACCCTGGCCGAGGTCTATGACCGGGCCTTGGAAGAGGAAGCCCTGTTGCGGGAGATCGAGGAGACCCTTTCCTGCGTCTCCTGTGGCGTACCGGCCAAGGAAGAGTGGGTCTATTGCCCCAACTGCCACGCCGAACTGCAACACGGCTGCAACACCTGTGGCCGCTATGTGCGCAACGAATGGGACATCTGCGTCTTCTGCGGCACGGCCCAGAGGCCGGCCTTTGCCCCCCAATCCGCCCCGGCCCCTGTGGACAACAGGACGGGCGGTGTCGGCGACGGCTATCCTCAACAGGACGAGTCCCTTTACCGTCCGGTGCAGATGCGGGAGTAGGATCACCTCTCCCCAGGCCACTGCATCCGTCCTGAAAGAAATGCCGAACGAAACGCCGACCTGCTCTGGTCGGCGTTTTCTGTGTCCGAACAAAAACAAACCGCCGAGAACGCCGAGGGCGCAGAGAAAACGCAGAGAGAAAAGAGAGGAAATGTCTCTGCGGCCGTTCCTCCGCGGTTCTCTGCGCCCTCGGCGGTTAATCCATTTTTTCGAGAAAGAAGTCCGTTATGGCCATGCGTATGCGTATGATGGGTCGGCGGTTTGAAAACAACGACGACAAGGAAAAGCGCCCCAAGCTGAGCCGGGAGAGCATCGCCATCTATGGGCGGCTGCTGGCCTATGTGAAGCCCTACACCAAATGGATGGTGGTTTCGACCATCGCCCTGATTTTCAGCGTGGCCTTGGGGTTGGTGCTGCCCCTGGTGATCCGCAATTTGGTGGATGATGTGCTGCTGGACATGGACCGGGCCATGCTCAACCGGCTGGGCGTGGGGCTGTTGGGGGTCTTTCTTTTTCAGGCCATCTTCAGCTTTGTCAACCGCTATTCCCTGGCCTATGTGGGGGAGCGGGTGGTGGCCAACATCCGCATCCATGTGTACAGCCATTTGCAGCGGCTGTCCCTGAAATTCTACGCCGACCACCGCACGGGCGAAGTGGTCTCCCGGCTCACCAACGACGTCACCCAGCTTGCAGTCCGCGGTGACCAACAATTTGGTGGAGTTGCTGCGCCAGGTCATCACCCTGATCGGCGCGTCGGCCTTCCTTTTCTACCTCAACTGGCGGCTGACCACGGTGATCTTGGTGGGCATTCCCCTGATCACCCTGACCATGGTCTTCCTGGGGCGCATGATCCGGCGGGCGGCCAAGGAGGTGCAGGACGCCCTGGCCGAGGCCGCCAACGTGGCCGAGGAGACGACCGCGGGCATCCGCATCGTCAAGTCCTTCGCCCGGGAAGAGTACGAGATTGGCCGCTTCACCAAAGAGGTCAACCGCATCTTCGACGCCGCCATGTATCGGGCCAAGGTGGGGGCGATCCTGGGGCCGGTGATCGGCTTTATGGCCTTTGCCTCCATCACCTTCACCCTCTGGTATGGCAGCTACGAGGTGCTGGAAGGGCGGCTGACCGCGGGCGGATTGGTGGCCTATCTGGTCTACACCTTGATGGTGGCCACGCCGGTCTCCAGCTTGGCCGGGCTGTATGCCCAGTTCATGTCCGCCCTGGGGGCGACGGAGCGGCTCTTCGAACTGCTGGACACCCAGCCGGACATCCAGGATCGGCCCAATGCCCTGCCCCTGCCCCCGGCCCAGGGCAGCGTCAGCTTCGAGAATGTCAGCTTCAGCTACACCCCGGCGGGATCCATCATCAACCAGGTCTCCTTTGATGTGCAGCCCGGCCAGGTGATCGCCCTGGTCGGCCCCAGCGGCGCGGGCAAGACGACGTTGGTCAACCTGATCCCCCGCTTTTACGACGTGGACGAGGGGCGCATCACCATCGACGGCCAGGACATCCGGGACGTCACCGGCCACAGCCTGCGCACCCAGATCGGCGTGGTGCCCCAAGAGACCCTGCTCTTCTCCGACACGGTGGAGTCCAACATCCGCTATGGCAAGCTGGACGCCACCCAGGCCGAGATCGAGGCGGCGGCCATCGCGGCCAACGCCCACGACTTCATTTTGAACGACCTGCCCGAAGGCTACGAGACAAAGGTGGGCGAGCGGGGGGTCAAGCTGAGCGGCGGCCAGCGTCAGCGGGTGGCCATCGCCCGGGCCTTGCTCAAGGACCCCCGCATCCTGATCTTGGACGAGGCCACCTCCTCCCTGGACAGCGAAAGCGAGTCCCTGGTCCAAGAGGCCCTGGAGCGGCTTGATGCAGAACCGCACCAGCTTCGTCATCGCCCACCGCCTCAGCACCATCGTCAATGCCGACTGGATCCTGGTCATGGAGCAGGGCCGGGTGGTGGAACAGGGCACCCACGCCCAACTCCTGACCATCCCGGACGGCCTCTATCACCGCCTCCACGCCATGCAATTCGCTACAGTACTGTAAACAAATAGGCCACGGATCTGACGGATCGAACGGATCAAAACGGATCAAAAAAAATCCGTTTTGATCCGTTAAAATCCGTTCAATCCGTGTTCTATTTTGAAAGGTTCAAGATCATGGATCAGCCGGAAGAGACGATTTTAGAGGGTTTCATTTCTGTCGAGTCGGCGTTGAAGGCGGAGAGCCGTCCATTGCACCGCATCCTGGTGCGCCGGGACAAGGTGGGCGGACGGCGACCGGACCGGGCCTTGGCCTGGCTGACCCGCACGGCCACGTCCGCGGGCATCCCCGTGGAGCTGACCGACGCCGCCGCGCTGGATGAGATGACCCAGGGCAGCAGCCACGGGGGCGTGGTGGCCGTGGCCGGTCCTCGGCGCATGGTGGAGATGGCGGATCTGGTCGCGGATCGCCCGGCCCCGTTCATCGTCATGCTGGACGGCATCGAGGACCCCTTCAACTTTGGCTATTCCCTGCGGGCGCTCTACGCCGCGGGGGTGGATGGGCTGGTGGTGCGCCCCCGCAACTGGATGTCCGCGGCGGGGACCGTGGCCCGGGCCTCCGCGGGGGCGTCCGAATGGGTGCCCACCGCCGTGGCCGAGACCGCGGAGGAGGCCGCCGCCTTCTTCCGCCAGCGCGGGCTGACCGTGGCCTGCGCCGCCAAAGACGACCGAGCCGTCCCCCTCTTCACCGCCGAACTGAGCGGCCCGCTCTTTTTGCTGGTCGGCGGCGAAAAACGGGGCGTCACCCGATCTTTCATGGATCAGGCCGACCTCCTCCTCGAAATCCCCTATGGCCGAGAGTTCCGCCAATCCCTGGGCACCACCTCCGCGGCCAGCGTGCTGGGGTTTGAAATTTTAAGACAGCGAAGTGCAAGGAGACTCCCATGACCGAACTCAATACAGAAACTGAACCAATGGCCGAACCCGAACATCCCCACATCATCGTGCTCAAAGTGGGGGGCAATGAGTTGGACGACGACGCCTTTCTCACCGGGCTGGTGAGGAGCGTGGAAGTGCTGCGGGCGGACGGATATTGGCCCGTGATCGTGCATGGGGGCGGCAAGGCCATCGCCGACTTGCAGCGCAAATTGGGGCTGGAGCCGATCTTTTTGGACGGCCTGCGGGTGACCGACGCCACCAGCCTGGACGTGGCCGAGATGGTCCTCAGCGGGCTGATGAACAAGCGCATTGTGCGCAAGCTGGTGGACGCCGACATCCGGGCCGCCGGCATCTCCGGCGTGGATGACGGCACGATCTACGTGGAGCCCATGTGGCATCCCCTGGGCGACCTGGGCCGGGTGGGCGAGGTGACGGATGTGGACACCCATTTGCTGATGACCCTGCTGGCCGCCGGGATCGTGCCCGTGGTCAGCCCCATCAGCTTTGGCTCGGACGACGGGCTGAGCTACAACGTCAACGCCGACCACGCCGCCGCGGCCATCGCCGCCAAGCTGGAGGCCATCAAGCTGATCTTCGTCAGCAACGTGCCCGGGGTGCTGGTGGCGGGCCGGGTGGCCAGGGCCATCACCGCCGGCCAGGCCGAAGCGTGGATCCGGGAAGGCATCATCACCGACGGCATGATCCCCAAAGTGCGCAGCGCCGTGGACGCCCTGCACCGGGGCGTGGTCCAAACCGTCATCACCAACCTGGCCGGTGTGCAGGAAGGTGGCGGGACGGGGATTGTGGATTGTTGATTTTGGATTTTGGATTGGATTGGTTGGCATCGAGAGAACCTAGGAGGGTAAAGTCATGAACAGCCAAGAAATCATCGATCTGGAACAGGAATATGTGTTGGGCGTGTATGGCCGGGCGCCGTTTGTGTTGGAGCGGGGCGAGGGCAGCACGGTCTATGACACGGAGGGCCGGGCCTATTTGGACTGTGTGGCCGGGATTGCGGTGAATGTGTTCGGCTACGGCGACGCCGGGGTCAACCAGGCCATCGCCGAGGCCGCGTCCACGGGGCTGCTGCATGTGAGCAATCTCTATCACACGGCCCCCCATGCCCGGCTGGCCCAGGTGTTGTGCGAGAACAGCTTTGCCGACAAGGTGCATTTCAGCCTCACCGGCGCGGATGCCAACGAGGGGGCGTTCAAGTTCGCCCGCCGCTATGCCAGGGAGCACGGCCACGCGGACAAGTTCGAGATCTTGGCCTTCACCAACGCCTTCCACGGGCGGCTCTTTGGCAGTCTGGCCGCCACCCCCCGGCCCAAATATCAGGAAGCCTTTCTGCCCCTCATGCCCGGCGTGCGCTTTGCCGAGTTCAACAATCTGGACAGCGCCCGGCAGCAGATGGACGGTAAAGTCTGCGCCATCATCGTCGAACCCATCCAGGGCGAAGGGGGCATTTTCCCGGCGGATGCCGATTTTTTGAGAGGATTACGCCAGATCGCCGACGAGTTCGACGCTCTTTTAATCTACGATGAAGTGCAGTGTGGCTTGGGGCGGACCGGCCACCTTTGGGGCTATCAAAGCATCAGCGCCGACGCCGACAGCTTTGCGCCGGACCTGCTGACCCTGGCCAAGCCCTTGGCCGCGGGCCTGCCCATGGGGGCCATCCTCATGCGCCAGAAGGTGGCGGACGCCATCCACAAGGGCGACCACGCCAGCACCTTTGCGGGCAATCCCTTCACCGCCCATGTGGCCCATCATGTGGTGGGCCGGGTGGCGGACCCCGTCCTCCTGGCCAATGTGCGGGCCAAGGGCGACTATTTGATGGAATTGTTGGAGGAGTTGAACAGCCCCCACATCCTCGCCGTGCGGGGCAAGGGGCTGCTGGTCGGCGTGGAGTTGGACATGGAAGCCGCCCCCCTCATCGCCGAGGCGTACAACCGGGGGCTGATCCTGGTCAACGCCGGGCCAAACGTCCTGCGCTTCGTCCCGCCCCTGGTCATCACCCGGGCCGAGATCGAGCGAGCCGTGACCATTGTCGGGGAGATTCTGAAGGGGTGAAGGGGGAGCGGGTGAAGGGGTGATTTAGCGAATCCGCTCACCCTTTCACCCCTTCACCCGCTCATCCCTCACCCGCTCCCCCTCAGGAGAACGCCATGCCCACCATTCGCCCGGCCACAGCCGATGATGTGCCCCAATTGGTCGCCATGATCAACCGCTTCGCCGCGGCCAACATCATGCTCCCTCGCACGGAAGCCGCCGTCCTGCGCACGTTGGGGGATTGGCTGGTGATCACCGATGAGGCGCCAGAGCCGTCAGATTCGCCATCCGCCATTCGCCATTCGCCGTCCGTTTTGGCCTGCGGCGCGGTCGTCGCCCTCAGCGATCAACTGGCCGAGGTGCGCTCCCTGGCCGTCCACGAGAGCCAGCAGGGGCAAGGGCTGGGCGGGGTGATGGTCAACGCCCTGTTGCAGATGGCCAAGGAACGGGACTTCCGCCAGGTGTGCGCGTTGACCCTGCGGGAGAATTTCTTCGTGCGCCTGGGCTTCCGCATTGTGGACCGCTGGAGCATCAGCCCCAAGCTGTGGCAGGAGTGCATCTACTGCCCCAAGTTCCACCGCTGCGACGAGGTGGCCGTGCTCATGGACATTGCCGTGCGGCCAGGCCAAACGGCCGAAGCCAACACCGCCCGGCCCGCAGCGTGGAACAGTCTGCTCAAGTATCCCGCTTGGCAGCCGTTGAAATTGGCCTATTATAAAAAGGAAGAAAATCAATGACCGCAATCCTCGCCCTGGCCGACGGCACCATTTTGCACGGCACGGCCTTCGGCGCGGCCACCACGGTGGTCGGCGAAGTCGTCTTCAATACCAGTCTGACCGGCTATCAAGAGGTGATCACGGATCCCTCGTACCGGGGGCAGATGGTGTGCATGACCTTGCCCCATGTGGGCAACACGGGCATCAACACGGAGGATGTGGAGAGCGACCAGCCCCAGATCACCGCCTTGGTCGTGCGGGAGGTCAGCCCGGTGGTCTCCAACTGGCGGGCGGCGGAGAGCCTGGGCGACTATCTGGCCCGACACAACATCCCCGGCATCAGCGAGATCGACACCCGCTATCCTCACCCGGCTGATTGCGGGAGAAAGGGGTGATGCACGCCGCCCTGTGTACGGACGGCAGCCACACCCCGGATGAACTCCTGGCCCTGGCCCGCAACTGGAAAGGGCTGGATGGCCGGGATCTCGTCGTGGAAGTCACCTGCCCGAGCCCTACAACTGGATCGACGGCACCCGCACGGAATGGACACCGGTCCCAGCGGGGAAGGATCACCAAGCCGCAATCGCAAATCGACAATCGAAAATCGAAAATCCGCTGGTCGTCGCCTACGACTTCGGCATCAAACACAACATCCTGCGCCGGTTGACCAGCCACGGCCTGCGGGTGACCGTGGTCCCGCCAACACCCCGGCGGCGGATGTGCTGGCCATGCGCCCCGACGGCCTCTTCCTCAGCAACGGTCCCGGCGATCCGGCGGGGGTTCCCTATGCCGCGGCCGCCGTGAGCGAGTTGCTGGAAGCCCGCATCCCCACCTTCGGCATCTGCTTGGGCCACCAGATCATCGGCCTGGCCGCCGGGGCCGAGACGTACAAGCTCAAGTTTGGTCACCACGGCAGCAACCAGCCGGTGAGCGATGTGGATGTGACCAACGTGCAGATCACGGCCCAGAACCACAACTATGCGGTGGTGGCCGAGACCCTGCCCGCCAACGTGGAAGTGACCCATCGCAACCTCAACGACGGCACCGTCGAGGGCATGCGCTTCACGGATCGCCCGGTCTTTTGTGTGCAATATCACCCGGAGGCCAGCCCTGGTCCCCACGATGCCGACCTGCTCTTCGCCCGTTTTGCCCGCATGGTCATCGACCACGCCGCCGCCTAGCCAAAACTTACCAGTATCATTTTTGCCAACCGTGCGTCATACTGAACGGATGCCAAACTCCTCGGTATCCGTTCCCAACTTGGGGACTTGATCATTGTCGAATTTTTTGTTGCTCCCATGTCCCCATCGGTTATCCCCCTGGACCCTGATCGGGACGGATAGGAGCCAACTAGCCCAAGGATCGATGACGCGATGCAAACTTGGCTTGCGGAGAAATGGCAAAATCTATACGGTGCCCTGGGGGGTCTATTACTCTGTCTGTATGGGGTGATGACCTATTTGGCGATTGTCCACGGTGGTTGGGATGCCATAGGCTTGGGCGTGTTGGCTGTGCTGATCTTTGCTGTGGGATATGGGTTGTGGGGAGGGCTTTTGTCCGCCCTGGTCATCGTGCTGACCAAGACGATCCTGTTTTCCTCCTTGGGGGTCTGGGATCTGGCGGCCTGGCAGAGTATTCTGCAATCCGGTGCCGGACCCAATCTGTTGATCCTGTTGGGGATTGGGGCGGGCGTGGGCGGGCTGATGGATCTGAGCCGGCACAACGCGCAGGCCATCCAGCGCTATAAAAAAGCCGAAGAGCGTTTGGTACGGGAGGCCGAGATCAATACGGCCATTGCCAGACTTTCCAACCTCACCCTGACCAGCAATGCCTTTGACGGCATCGCCCAGCCCTTCTTGAACACCATCCTCGACTTGACCGCCAGCCGCCGCGCGGTGATCATTTCACTCGACCCGGAAAGCGGAGTTGTGCTGGGACGATCCTCCCGGGATGCAGGCCTCACCCTGGCTCAAAACGAGCGCTGGGATATCCTCTGGCAGCATCTGCACACCCTACACCCGCCCCATCATCGCCGAAGCGGGGGATCCCCTCCTCGACGGCATCAACCAGGCACTCCACCTCTTCTCCCAGAAAACGCCTCAACAACCCTTTAACGCCATGTCACGCCTTTTGGCCGTGCCCGTGATCAGTCAGCAGCGGGTCACGGCCTTGCTGGTGGCTGCGGATAGCCCCAGCCCCTATAGTCCCCAAGACCAGGATCTGCTGGTGCGGATGGCGGATCTCTTTGCCCTGGCTAGCCAGCATACGGCTGCCCAAAAACAGCTTCATCAACTTTCCACCGCGGTGCGGGCCACGGCTCAGGGCATTGTGATCACCGATGCCCAAGGGACCATCCAATGGGTCAACCCGGCCTTTGTGCGGCTGACGGGGTATAGCAGCGCCGATGTGGCGGGCGAGACGCCGCGCTTTCTCAAATCCGATATGCAGCCCCAAAGTTTCTATGACAATATGTGGCAGACCATCACCCAAGGCCGGGTCTGGCATGGTGAACTGACCAACAAGCGCAAGGATGGCACCCTCTATGTGGAGGAGATGACCATCACCCCGGTGCTGGATATCAACGGCACCATTTGCAACTATATCGCCGTCAAGCAGGATGTCACCGACCGCAAGCAGAGCGAGGAGGCCATCCGCACCAGCCAGCGCCGCTATCGGGAACTGCTGGAGCAAACCAAGGATACCTTGGCCGAAACCAAGGCCCTCTATGCCATCAGCCAATCGCTGATCTCATCGGACAACCTGCCCCAGGTGTTGCAAAATGTGGCCGACAGCCTGGCCGTTGCCCTGCCTGCCGAAAAGGTCTTGTTGCTCACCCTGGACGAAGCCGAGGCCAAGATCAACGAGTACATCATCGGCGGCTCTGGGATCAACCGGCTGAAGCTCCTCACCTATGACGAACAGATGGAGGGGTTGACCGGCTGGGTGATGCGAGAGAAGCAGATCGCCCTGTCTCCCCAGGGGCTGGCAGACGAGCGGGAAAGCGCCCAAGTCAAGGCCCGTCGCCAGGCCGCGGGGATCGGCTCTGTGCTGGTGGTCCCCCTGATCTTTCAAAACCGCGTCCTGGGCACCCTGACCACCTTGCGCGATCCAGAAAGCCCAGACTTCACCCCTCGGGATGTGAAGCTGGTGACAGCCGTGGCCAATCAGGCCGCCATTGCCATCGAAAACAACATGCTCTATCAAAAGGCCCTGGAATCTTCTCGGCTCAAATCGGAATTCTTGGCCAACATGAGCCACGAGATCCGCACCCCCATGAACGCCATCATCGGCATGACCGACCTGTTGGTGGACACCCATCTGTCCGCCCAACAGCAGGAGTTTGTGGAGACTGTCCACAACAGCGGCGAAGCCCTGCTCTCCCTGATCAACGACATTTTGGACTTTTCCAAAATCGAGGCCAACAAGATGGAGTTGGACCTGCACCCCCTGGATCTGCGGGCCAGTGTGGAGGACAGCTTGGATCTGCTGGCGCACCGGGCCAGCCTCAAGGGGCTGGAGTTGGCCTACTCCTTCGATGAGATCACCCCGTCGAATATCCACGGAGACGGCGCCCGTCTGCGCCAGATTCTGATGAATTTACTCAGCAACGCGGTCAAGTTTACGGACAGCGGCGAGGTGGTGGTGGAAGTCACCAGCACCCATCTGGCCCACAATAAGTATCAGATCCACTTTGCCGTGCGAGACACAGGGATGGGCATCCCCGAAGGGCAGCGCGTCCGCCTCTTCGATGCGTTCAGCCAGTTGGACGCCTCCACCACCCGGCGCTTTGGCGGCACGGGGTTGGGGCTGGCCATCAGCAAGCGGCTGGCCGAGCTGATGGGCGGCGAGATCAGCGTGGAGAGCCAAGTGGGGGTTGGGTCTACTTTTTCCTTCACCATTGTGGCCGAAGCCGCGGCCACACAGAAGAGCATCAACCTGCGGGGCGCGCAACCCCACTTGATGGATCGGCATCTGCTGGTGGTGGATGACAACGCCACCAACCGGCGCATCCTGCAGCTTCAGGCCGAGGGCTGGGGCATGCGGGTGACGGCAGCGGCATCCGCCCAGGAGGCATTGCAGGTTTTGGAGGGGGAACCTTCCTTTGATGTGGCCATTCTGGACATGCAAATGCCGGTGATGGATGGCCTGGCCTTGGCCCGATCCATCCGCAACCACCCCAAGGGGCGCTCATTGCCCCTCTTTTTGCTCACCTCCGTGGGCGACACGGTCACCGACAAATCCGATTTCCTCTTCAACGCCACCATGACCAAACCGGCCAAACCGGCCCAGATCCAGAAACATCTGCTGGAGCTGTTCCACAGCCTGCGGGACAAGATGATGCTGGCGGGGGTGAAGGCAGACGTGGCCGCAACGACCAAGCGCCCGTCCCACACGAAAGCCACCGTGGACCCAAATCTGGCCCTTCGCCACCCCCTGCGTCTGTTGGTGGTGGAAGACAATGCGGTCAACAGCCAGGTCTTCGGTCTGTTGCTCAAACGCATGGGCTATTCGGCCCACTTTGTGGTCGATGGGCCCAGCGCCCTGGCCCAGGTTGAGTCAACCGATTACGATGCCATCTTCATGGATGTGCAGATGCCGGGCATGGATGGGCTGGAAGTGACGCGTCAGATCCGCACTCGTTTGCCGAAAGCGCGCCAACCCCGTATTATTGCATTGACGGCCCACGCCATGCAGGGTGACCAAGAGCGCTGTATGGCCGCCGGCATGGATGACTATTTGAGCAAGCCCGTGCAATCCCCTCGGCTACAGGCCGCCCTTGAACGAATCCGACCCTTGCCCATGGCCAACCTCAGCAACGGGGCCCATGCCCCTGGGTTCATTTACAGCCACCCCTCTCTTCAAAAGAGCGAAGTGATGCTGGAATCTACCGAACCCCAACATGCAAATGGTTTATCCGAAGTCAACGCACCGTTCAGCGATCCAGGTATCGAGAAACCGTAAATGCCCATGACTTGGCAGTATATGCCCTACACACCTTGGTTAGCCGGGACGGTTGTGATCTGTTTGAGTCTAGCCGTGTATTTGTGGCGACACAGGCAGACCGTCTTTGCCATGCCAACCATGGTGCTGATGCTGTTGGTGGCCTCGTGGACTTTCGGCTATATATTGGAACTGAGTGCCCCGACCCTGGCCCAAAAGACCTTTTGGGCCAAAACCGAGTATGTGGGCATCGCCTTTGTCTCTCTCAACTGGCTGATCATTGCCTTGGTTTACACGGAACGAACCCGCTGGGTAAGGGGATGGCGGCTGGCCCTCCTTGCAGTGATACCAATCCTGACCGTGCTCATCGCCTTTACAAATGAGCGTCACCATCTGCTCTGGCGTACCATCGAACTGGGAAGCATCCAGTTGCTCGGTGAGACCTACAGCACGTTTGCGCCTGAGTATGGTATCTGGTTTTGGGTCAATGTTGCCTACTCCTATATTTTGCTGTTGATCGGAAGCATTATTTTTTTACGGGCAGTGACTCGTTCCCAAGTGATGTACAAGGGCCAGGTGATGGTGCTTGTCGCAGGTGCCCTCTTCCCTTGGATCAGCAACATTTTATACATCACAGGGTTCAGCACCTTCCCTGGGCTGGATCTGACCCCCGTCTCCTTTGCCCTCACCGGCATCGCCTTGGCCTTTGGGCTCTTCCGCTATCGGCTGATGGAAATTGTGCCCGTCGCCCACAACACCCTTTTTGCCAGCATGTCCTATGGGGTGTTGGTATTGAATGATCAGTACCGCATCCTGGATATGAACCCGGCAGCGGAAACCATTCTGGACCGCAGCGCGCACCATTCCGTGGGGCGCGGCCTGGCCCAGGTCTTTCCAGACTATGCCGAATTCGTGGCCTTTTGCACTTTGGGCGAACAGGTCAACACGGAGATCACCTTCTCCGAGGCCACCAGCGTGCGCCTGCAATCGGTCTACAACCTGCGCATCTCTCCGCTGAATGAACGGGGCAAGATCGATTCCCAGGGTTGGCTGGTGATCCTCTCCGACATCACCGAGAACAAACTGGCCGAGGAGAGCCTGCGGGAGAGCGAAGATCGCTATCGTATGCTCTTTGAACAGAGCCAGGAGACCCTGGCCGAAACCGCCGCCCTCTACGAAACCAGCCGCATCCTGATCGCTTCGGAAGATCTGCCCAGCGTGCTGCAAAGCTTGGTGGAGAGTACCGTCCACGCCCTGCCCGCGGATCGGGTCACTGTGATCACCGTGAACATAGAAGAACGGGTGGTCCGTCACTTTGTGGTGGGGGGCAGAGAGCCCGAAAAGGTGGGCGGAATCACATTCGAAGAACTATGTGAAGGATTGGGCGGATGGGTTCTGCGCGAACACACGTCCGCCATTTCACCCAAAAACACAATCGACCCCCGGGAGAGTCCGGCGGTGCGAGCCCGCCGTCAGCACGACAAAGCCGGTTCGATTGTCGTCGTGCCCATTCTGTACCAAGGCCAGGCACGCGGGGTACTTACTGCCGTTCGTGATCCGGAAGATGTGGATTTTACGGATCGGGATGTGCATTTGGTGGAGGGGATCGCCAACTTGGCCGCCACGGCCATTCAGGTAGCCACCCTCTACACGGAGGCCAAAGCGGCTTCCCGGCTCAAATCCGAGTTTCTGGCCAACATGAGCCACGAAATCCGCACCCCCATGAATGCCATCATCGGCATGACCGGTCTGCTGTTGGATGGGGAGATGAAGAGCGAAGAGCGGGAATTTGTGGAGATCATCCGCAACAGCAGCGACTCTTTGCTCACTATCATCAACGACATTTTGGACTTTTCCAAGATCGAGGCGGATCGCCTGGAACTGGAGCGCCAGCCCTTCACCCTGCGCCAATGCGTGGAAGAGGCGCTGGATCTGATGACGACCACGGCCAACCAAAAAGGGCTGGAGCTGGCCTACACCCTCAGCCCAGAGGTGCCACGGGGCATCATCGGGGACGTGACCCGGCTGCGCCAGGTGTTGGTCAACCTATTGGGCAACGCCGTCAAATTCACCCAGACCGGCGAGATCGTGCTTTCGGTGCAGTTGGCCTCCCAAACCCTGGCGTCAACCTCGGCCCCGGACCTTCAGCCCAGCCTCGACGAAGCGTTGGCGCAGACAGCCCCGCGCCAATTGCTCCACTTTTCTGTGCGAGACACGGGCATCGGCATCCCGGCGGAACGGCTGGATCGCCTTTTCAAGGCCTTCAGCCAGGTGGATGCGTCCACCACCCGGCGCTTTGGGGGCACTGGGTTGGGGCTGGCCATCAGCGCCCGGCTGGTGGCCTTGATGGGCGGGGAAATCTGGGTGGAGAGCGAACCCGGTGTCGGCTCCACCTTCCACTTCACCCTGCTGGCTGCAGAGACACCGGTGCGCGAGCCGTCACACCTGGACATGGAGCAACCTCTGCTCAGCTTCAAACGGGTCCTAATTGTGGACGACAACGCCACCAATCGGCGCATCCTCTCCCGCCAGACCGAATCTTGGGGCATGATGCCCACGGCCACCCTGCCCCAGGGCGCGCTGAAAAGTCTGCGCATGGGCGACGGCTACGATCTCGCCATCTTGGACATGCAGATGCCCGATATGGATGGGCTGACCCTGGCCGAAGAGATCATCAAATTCAACAAGAGCCAAGGCACGAAACCTTTTCCCATCATCATGCTCACCTCCGTAGGCCGCATGGAGAACGAGCGGGCACGGCTCGACAGACTCGATCTGGCCGCCTATCTCAACAAGCCGGTGAAACCCGCTCAACTCCACGCCCTGTTGATTCAGGTGCTGCAAGAGCGCAGCGAATCCCACGTCGTTCCGCTTGGAGAGAGCCACCTAACCAGCAGTCGATATGACCAGAGCCTGGCCATGAGCGTGCCGGTCAGCATCCTCGTGGCCGAGGACAACATGGTCAACCAAAAAGTTTCCCTGCGCATTCTAGAGCGGCTTGGCTATCGGGCGGATGTGGCGGCCAATGGGCTGGAGGTGCTTGACGCCTTGGAATCCAGGCCCTACGATCTGATCTTGATGGATGTGCAGATGCCAGAGATGGATGGGCTGGAAGTCACCGGCCATATCCGCCAGCGGGTGTGGGCCAACGAACACCAACCCTACATCATCGCCATGACCGCCCATGCCTTGCAAGGAGACCGAGAACGCTGCCTGGCCGCGGGCATGAACGACTATGTGGGCAAGCCCGTCCATGTCGAGGAGTTGATCGAAGCCATCCGCCGCTATACGCCTCAATCGCCATCGGCCTCTCAGCACCCCCAAGAGGTCCACCCCATCGTCACCAATGCCCAAGCTCCTGTGTCAACCCACAGCAATGTGCTGGATAACAATGCCTACAAGATTCTCCGATCCATGTTGGGGGCCGGGGCCGATTTTATGATCGACGATCTGCTCGCCACCTATCTCGAAGAGACCCCCAAGATCATCCAAGCCCTACACCTTGGGCAACTGACAGGCGATGCGGCCGCTGTGCGCATGGCCGCCCACAGCATGAAATCCAGCAGCGCCAATCTTGGGGCGATGGCCTTCTCGCACCTGTGTGATCAGATCGAAGAGCAGGCCAGAGAGGGCGTCCTGGCCCTGGATCTAATCGCTAAAGTAGACACAGAATACGCCTTGGTCAAGCAGGCAATGATAGCCCTCCGGGCAGAATTGGTCTAGAGCTATGCATACCATCAACACCGCCCTCATCGGCTTGGGCCATGTGGGGCGCAACTTTCTTGCACATTTTGGACACAAAAGCAGACCGGCTGATCACCCAGCACGGTCTGCTTTTTCGCGTGGTCTGTGTGGCGGACAGCAGCGGCGTGGCCCTCAACCCCACCGGCTTTGACCCCGCCGCCACCCGGCAGCACAAACTGAACGGCGGACGAGCGGCAGATCTGCCCGGCTTCCGGCCCGGTCTCTCCCCGGCCCAGGCTGTGGAGGAATTGGGCATGGCCGGCTGTCAACTGGTGCTGGACGCCTCCCCGGTGGATCTGCGCACGGGGGAGCCGGGGCTGGGCGTGGTGCGGGCGGCTCTGGCCCAAGGCACAGCCGCCGTGCTGGCCAACAAGGCCCCCCTGGTCCTGGCTTTTCAAGAACTCCACGACTTGGCCGCCCAAAGCGGAGCCGGGCTGGCCTTCAGCGCCACGGTCTGCGGCGCCCTGCCCGTGATCAACATTGGCCGCCGAGACCTGATCGCCGCGGACGTGTTCAGCCTGCGGGGCATCTTCAACAGCACCAGCAACTTCATCCTGGCCGAGATGGCCGCGGGCCGCTCCTATGCCGACGCCCTGGCCGAGGCCCAACAGCGGGGCATCGCCGAGGCCGACCCCTCTTTGGATGTGGAGGGCTGGGACACGGCCAACAAGCTGGTGATCATCGCCAACAGCTTCCTGGGCGTGCGGGTGGGGCTGGCCGATGTGAACGTGATCGGCATCACCGACCTGACGCCGGACGACTTGCGGATGCAGCAAACCCAGGGCCGTACCATCAAACTGGTGGCCGCGGCCACACAAAACGAGCAAGGCGGCTACACCCTCACCGTCGCCCCCACGGTCCTGGACCGGGAATCGTTCCTGGGCCGCTGCGACGGCTGGGAGATGGGCGTCGAGATCCACAGCGATCTCTATGGCCGCATGTATCACAAAATCTGGGAGCGGGAACCCCTCCCCACCGCCGCCGCCATGCTGCGGGATGCGGTGAATCTGATTGTATGTGAGGGTAATGCTGAGGATTGAGGAGCTGAGCATGACCCAACCCTCAGTACGAACATCCTAAGCCCTCAGGCCTCTACTCCTCCACCAACACCACCTCGACTCGCAAACTCTTGCTCGCCCCGGCGCAGGGTGATGGTCACCGTGTCCGCCCACCCGGTGGGTCTCCTCCAGGTAGATCTGTAGATCATCGAAGGCCCGGATGGCTTGGCCGTCCACCTGGGTGAGAATATCCCCGCCCACGAAGACCCGCTGCATCCCCACAATCGCCTCGCTTTGCGCGCCCTGCACCCCCGCCTCGGCCAGGGACTGTTGTCCGTGAACTGGACCAGCAGCAACCCCTCACTCACCGTCAGCCCCAAGGTTTCGGCCAACCCAGCATTCAGCGGATAGACATAGCGAATCCCCAGGCTGGGATGGCGATAGCGCCCCAGTTGGATCACGTCGGGCAGCACCCGGCGGATGGTCTCCACGGGGATGGCAAAGCCGACCCCAGCGTTGGTGCCGCTGGGGCTGAAGATGGCCGAGTTCATGCCGATCACCCGCCCGCTGCTGTCCAAAAGTGGACCACCGGAGTTGCCCTGGTTGATGGCAGCGTCGGTCTGGATGATGCCGCTGATGGCCCGACCATCCGGGCTTTGCAGGGTGCGGTCCAGGGCGCTGATCACCCCGGTGGTCAGGGTGCGGCCAAATTGGCCAAAGGGGTTGCCGATCACAATGGCCCGCTGCCCCACCAGCAGATCGCTCGAATCGCCCAGCTCGACCGGGACCAACAGTCCGCGGGTGCGTCGACTCTGGATCACGGCAATGTCGTTGCCCGCGTCCACCCCCACCACCGTGGCTGGAAAGGTGGTATTGTCGTCCAAGGTCACCTGGATCTTCTGGGCATTTTGGATCACATGATAGTTGGTCAGAATCCGCCCCTCGGTGTCCAGCACAAAGCCGGACCCGGCCCCTTCCGCCGGTGACGCGTCAAAGAAAAAGCTGCGCCGCAGCACCTGGGTGGTGACATTGACCACGGACGGGGCCACCCGTTCATAGACATCGATCACCCGGCGCTCGGCAATGTCCAGCCCCTGGTCGTCGATCAGCGCGCCCGAAGCGCCCGCACCGGCGTGGGCGTGAAGGTGGGCAAAGGCGTTGAGGTCGCCGCGGCGGGCGGAACAAAAAGCGGGTTGGCCCCGGTGCAGGCGGAGAAAAGAAGGAGTGCCGCCGTCATGCCGATCCAGACGGCCAAACGAATTGATCTGCCAGAGGCAAAGGGGGCGTGCTTGGACGGTGCGTGCATTTTACGGCCTTTCTGCGCCAAACGGCGCGGATCATTGCGGGTGCTGCGGTGGCGAGCTTCCCGGAAGGTGAAGCAGCGCACAGGGGCAGGGTCAAGCTTCCGGGAAGCGACGGGGCGATTGGCCACGGTATTGTACAACCAGATCGGGGATCCGTTCCACCTACGCGCTATTGCGGATAGACAACCCCCAAAAACCGAGTAAAGTATTGATAGACCCACCCAAAGTACTCGACACACAATCCAAAATCCCCAATCCAAAATCCCCAGGAGTTCCCATGCTTGCCAAAGTCCTCAGCTGTGCCGTCGTCGGGCTGGATGCCTTCCCCATTCACGTGGAGGTGGACATCACCGCCGGGCTGGAGAAGGTGACCTTGGTGGGGCTGCCCGACGCCGCCGTGCGGGAGAGCGGCGAGCGGGTGCGCTCGGCCATCACCAACAGCGGCTTCTACTATCCGGCCCACCGGCTCACGGTCAACCTGGCCCCGGCGGATCTGCGCAAGGAGGGACCGGCCTACGATCTGCCCATCGCCCTGGGCATCCTGGCCGCCACCCACCAGGTTTTGGCGGACATGAGCGATCTGCTCGTGGTGGGCGAGTTGGGGCTGGACGGCAGCGTGCGCCACATCAACGGCGTGCTGCCCATGGCCAGCATGGCCCTGGACGAAGGCTTCAAGCGCCTCTTCGTCCCCGCGGCGGATGCCTTGGAAGCCGCCCTGATCCAAGGCGTGGCGGTCTATGGCGTCAACACCCTGGGCGAACTGGTGCGCCATCTCACCGGCCAAGAACCCCTGGAACCGGTGGTCAATGACCTGCGCTTTGACGACGACACCGAGGTCGTGCATCTGATCGACTTTCAGGATGTCAAAGGCCAAGAGCATGTCAAGCGCGCCCTGGAAGTGGCCTGTTGCGGCGGCCACAATTTGATGATGAAAGGCCCGCCCGGCGCGGGCAAAACCTTGCTGGCCCGGGCCCTCCCCTCCATCCTGCCCCGACTCAGCCTGACCGAAGCCCTGGACATCACCCGCATCTACTCCGTGGCCGACGCCCTGGGGGAAGGCACCCACCTGGTGCGCACCCGCCCCTTCCGAGCGCCCCATCACACCATCAGCCACGCCGGTCTGGTGGGCGGCGGACGCTGGCCCCGCCCCGGCGAGATCAGCCTGGCCCACCGGGGCATCCTCTTTTTGGACGAGTTGCCGGAGTTCGGCACCAAAAACTTGGAGACCCTGCGCCAACCCCTGGAAGACAAAGTCGTCACCATCAGCCGGGCCAGCGGCACCTTGACCTTCCCGGCCAACTTCATGTTTGTGGGTGCGCTCAACCCCTGCCCGTGTGGCTTTTATGGTGATGACCGCAAGGAATGCACATGCAGCATGGGCATCGTGCAGCGCTATCAAAACCGCATCAGCGGCCCCATCATGGACCGCATCGACATCCATGTGGACGTGCCCCGGGTCCCATTCCAGAAGCTCTCCAGCCTGGACGGGGGCGAGACCTCCGCGGTCATCCGCGCCCGGGTGGAGGCAGGCCGAGAGATTCAGCACGCCCGCTTTCAAAACGTGGGCAAGCCCGACGTGTTGATCAACGGGGACATGGGACCGGCAGAGGTGCAAAAGTTCTGCGACATCGACGCCCCTGGCAAAGAGTTGATGCGGGCCGCGGTGCAGCAGATGAACCTCAGCGCCCGCAGCTATCACCGGGTGCTCAAGATCAGCCGCACCATCGCCGACCTGGCCGGGGAGGCGCAGATCCAGGTGTCCCATCTGGCCGAGGCGTTGCAGTATCGGCCGCGGCCGATTATGTAGGGGATTCAAAATGAATGGCGGTGATCTCATGCGTTTTTTCTTTGCCCTACTTTTTGGTTTGTTGCTTTCTTCTGGCGTTCAGGCCGCGTCCGGTGGACGGGGTGGACGGGTGGACCCTGTGGTTTTTTTGCCGATTGTTCATGCGCCGCCTTCTCACGTGGTGATTGCGGCCGCGCATATCGATAGCGCGGTGAGCGGGGAGGCGGATGAGGCGCTTCTGCTGTGGAATACGGGCTTTCGGGTGGAGCGGTTGGCCGGTTGGCGGTTGACCGGGGGCGGGCGCACGGCGACTTTTCCCATTTCCAGCACGTTGACCCTTTCGCCGGGGGATCGCCTGTGGTGCGCCAACGAGGCCGCCGCCTTCCGTCTCAGCTTTGGCCACGACCCTGGCTGCGAGTGGGGGGCGGACACGGATTCGGCCATCCCGGATCTGGACGGGGATTTGGCTTTGGGCAACAGCGGCGGCACGGTGCAGGTGTGGCGAGCGGACGGCTCGTTGGCCGACACGTTGGTCTATGGCAACGAGAGCAGCCCGGCCCAGGGCTGGGACGGACTGCCCGCCCAGGTGTACAACCGGGGGGTGATCCCCGGCGCGGGGCAGGTGTGGCAGCGCAAGCGGGACGCCCAGACCGGGCTGCCCGTGGACACGGATCAGGCGACCGACTGGGCCGGGGATGTGGCGGACCTGGCTCTGGGGGCGGCAGGTGCGCTTCCCCGGCTGGCTGGGGTGGACGGACGCCGATCTGGGGCGACCCATCACCGGCACGGCGTGGGCCAACGTCCGCGTGGCCGTGGGGCCGGAGGGGTTGTTTGGGCCGATCTCGGCGGCGCTTGGCGGCGGCGCAGCAGAGCATTGACCTCAGCGTTTACACGTTTGAGCAGCCGCCCTGGCCGAGATTGTGGCCGATGCGGCCCGGCGGGGGGTGCGGGTGCGTTTGCTTTTGGAGGGAGGACCGGCTGGTGGGATCACGGACCTTCAGCGCTGGTGTGTGGCTCGCATGGTCGAGGCCGGGGTGGCGGTGCGCTACTTGGCCGTTCAGCCGGAGGCACCCAACGGCTATCGCCCGCGCTATCGTTTTATGCACGCCAAATATGCCATCATCGACGGCGGCACGGGCCATGTCAACGCCCTGCTCGGCACGGACAACTTCGGGGTGGAGTCCTTGCCCTTGCCCAGCACGGACCCGGCCTTCCCCCATCCCCAAGGACGGCGGGGGGTCTTTTTGTTCACCGATGCCGTGGGCGTGGCGGATGGGTTGGCCCGCCTCTTCGCCGAAGACTGGTCTCCGCAACGCTTTCTGGATCTGATGCCCTACACGGCTCTCGACGCCACCTATGGCGGGCCTCCTCCAGAGTTTGTCCCCGAAGCGCTCACTGAGTATACCCCGACTGGTTCTTCTTTTTTCCAAACCATTGGCTCAAGCGGGCCCATGCAATTCATGCTGATCAGCGTGCCGGAAAACGCCACCCGCCCGGACGAGGGGCTGATGGCCCTGATCCAGCGGGCCGGGGCGGGGGACGAGATTCGGCTGGAGCAGCTTTACGAGCAGAAATACTGGGGCGAATCGACCAGCAATCCCATCGCTGACCCCAATCCCCGGCTGGCGGCCATCATTGACGCGGCCCGGCGGGGGGCGGTGGTGCGGCTGATGTTGGACAGCTATTTTGATGACCCGTCCAGCTTGCGGGGCAACCGGGCCACCGCGGCCTATCTGCACTCGGTGGCCGCCGCGGAGGGGCTGGACATGCAGGTGCGGGTGGGCAATCCAACGGGGCTGGGCATTCACGCCAAGGTGGTGCTGGTGCGGGTGGGCGGCGAACATTGGTCCGGCGTGGGCAGCCTCAACGGCAGCGAGATCAGCCACAAGATCAACCGGGAGGTCGTCCTGCTGGTGGATGCGCCGGTGATCTATGGGCGGCTGCTGGACGTTTTCAACTGGGACTGGGCTGCCTCGCCCACTCCCTGATCCCCAATTCCTAACCCCACCTTTTGACCCACTGCGCCCGTGATGTTACACTCTTTACCATCCATGCGCGCACTTATTGTTTCTGACAAAGTTGAACCAAAACTCCACGATGTTGGCGTCCGAGATCGGGTCGGCGACATCGATTTGATCTTGGGCTGCGGCGACCTGCCCTTCTATTATCTCGAGTTTCTGGTCAGCATGTTGGACAAGCCCTGCTACTTTGTCTTTGGCAATCATGGTCGAGAGGTGGAGTATCAGGAAGATGGCCGGCCGGTCTATGGGCCAGCGGGGGCGACCAATCTGCATTGCCACACAGCCAAAGAGGGTAATTTACTCGTGGCCGGACTGGAAGGGTCGATTCGCTACAACCACTCGTCCAAATTTCAGTACACCGAGACCGAAATGTGGAACAACATCATCCGGCTGGCCCCCAGCCTGCTCAAGAACCGGGTGCGCTATGGCCGCTGGCTGGATGTGCTGATCGCCCATTCGCCCCCCTTCGGCATCCACGACGAACCCGACCCCACCCACACGGGCTTTCGCAGCTTTTTGCGTTTTATGCGGGTCTTCAAACCCCGTTACCTCCTCCACGGCCACATCCACATCTATCGCCACGACACGGTGGCCAGCACCCTATATCACCAAACCGAGGTGGTCAACGTGTATCCGTACCGGATCATGGATCTGGAACCCCAAGTGTTGACACCTGCCCGATAAGCCACCCTTGGTGGCAGGGCCACGACCCAATTGTTATCCTGAGATGCGCCGGTCCTTCTCCTGAAGGGCCGCTTTATTTTGAGAGTTGAAATTCGAGAAAACCTATGAAACGACGTCAGAGCGAGTTCAAATATCACTTAATTACCCTGGGCTGTCCCAAAAACAAGGTAGACAGCGACGGCATGGAGATGATGCTGCGGGACGCGGCCTATGCGCCCTCGGACGATGCCGGGGACGCGGATGTGTTGATCGTCAACACCTGCGGCTTTTTGCAGGCGGCCAAGGAGGAGTCCATCGGGGTGCTGCAAGAGTTGGCCCAGGGCAAGCGGCGCAACCAGTTTTTGATTGCGGCGGGCTGCATGGCCCAGCGGGACGGGGACGAAGTGTTGAAGCGGGTCCCTGGCGTGGATGGATTGCTGGGCACGCGGCGGTGGATGGATGTGGTGAAATTGTTGCGCCAGATTCGGGGCGGGGCCGGGGGGGCCAAAGGCCGTCGCGCCCTGCAACGCTATAGCCTGCTGGGGGATCCCGGACACCCAGTTCGAGGCGGCCACGCCCCGTCCGCCCGTGGTGGGGGGCAGCGCGTATCTGAAGATTTCCGATGGCTGCAACGCGCCGTGCGCGTTCTGCACCATCCCCAGCTTCAAGGGCAAGCTGCGCAGCCGCCCCTTGGAAAGCATCGTGGCCGAGGCGGACGCCTTGGTGCGGGCCGGGGCCAGGGAACTGGTGGTCGTGGCCCAGGACACCACGGACTATGGCCGGGATTGGGGCCAACCCAACAGCCTGGCCCAACTGCTGGCCGCCATCTGCAACCGCACAGGCGAGGATCTGGCGTGGCTGCGGCTGATGTACGCCTATCCGGGCCACGTCACCGACGAGCTGATCGAGGTGATGGCCACGCAAGACAAGATCGTGCCCTATTTGGACATGCCCTTGCAGCACGGGGATCCCCGCACCCTGCGCCGCATGCGCCGCCCCAGCCGCCTGGAGATGGTCTACGATCACATGAGCAAGCTGCGATCCGCCATGCCCGACATGACCCTGCGCACCACCTTCATCGTCGGCTTCCCCGGCGAGACCGAGGAGGAGTTCCAGGGCTTGCTCGACTTTGCCCAGGCCATCCAGTTCGACAAAGTGGGGGCCTTCAAGTTCAGCCCGGAACCGACCACCCCTTCCTTTTTGATGGAAGATCAGGTGGCCGACGAGGTGATGGACGAGCGCTACGCCCGGCTGATGCAGTTGCAGCAGCCCATCAGCCTGGGCAAGAACCAGGCCCAGGTGGGCAAAATTTTGGACATTCTGGTGGAGGGCGAAGGCGAGGTCGAGGGCAGCGGGGATGCCCTGACCTTGGGCCGCAGCTACCGGGACGCGCCGGAAGTGGATGGTTTGGTCCTGGTCCCCGGCGTCAGCGGTGCGCCCGTCGGATCCATGTTCAAGGTCCACATCACCGGGGCGATGGAATACGATTTGGTGGGCGAGGTGTTGACGACGGAGACGTTTAGCAGTACGAAGGCGAGTATTGCGTTGGTTTAATGTATCGAGTGTCGTGTATCGAGTATTTTTGTGGCTTGCGAGGTGGATTTCAGTCCCAGCGTTCGCCGACGGTGCGCTGAAGTGCAGGGCGGATCACGGCATCATCCAAGCGAAGGCCTGTTCCCGAAGCGCTTTGAGGACGGATGATGCGGAGGGGATCAGGTTGGCCTTGCGTGCCCGCAGGATTACGCCGAGGGTGCCGATCAGTGGGACGTCGAAGGCTTGGGCGCAGCGGCGAGCAGCACCGTCATCGATCACGGCTCGCCACCCGCTGCGGTTGAGTGCATAGCTGAGAACCGCTGTTTCACCCGCACCAAGATCCCACGCCAGCACCAGCGGATCCGAAACGGTGACAACAACCGGGAACGGCGAGCTGGCAAGAAATCGACGGGCAGGGTCGTCAACTGGGCCAGCGTTAATCTCGTCCACAACGGCCTGAGGGACGACAATTTCATCGGCCAGTGCGGTCAGCAAATGCTGATGAGCCGACCTTGGACAGAACAATCAGAGGCGAGGCATTGACGACCCAACGCTCAATCATCGCCAACTTCCTGTATTAACTCTTCGGCGGTCAACTGAAACGGTGTTATGCCAAAACGATTCAACGCCGCCAGAAAATCGAATCGGGACACGCCTGCGATTTCAGCAGCTTTGGACTGCGAAACTTGCTGGTTTTCGTACCATTTGACAGCAGCCGCCAGCCGCATCTCACGCAAAAACTGATCCGGTTCCTGTCGCAGGGCCGCAAAGATACCTCGTGGCAATTCTAATGTAAGTTGTACTGTGTCCATGTTACCTCCTCGTAGTCCCAAAATTTCCGAACCACGCCCCTACTCAATACTCGACACACGATACTCAATTTTTACCAAAACCACCCCCGCCGCTTCTGCCCCTGCCGGGCAAATTGCACCAATTGGGCCACCTGCTGTTGCAGGGCGGCGGTGGTGCTTTCCAGGGCGCGCAGACGGTTTTCCAGCCGCTCTTTGCGGGTCTCTTCCCGGCGCTGATATTCGGCCAGGGAGCGCTCCAATTCCAGCATCCGGTCCCGCAGTTTGCGATTCTCGTCCTTCAGGTTAAAATTGTCCTGAACGACCACGCCCATCAGCTCCCGGCTGGCGGCTTGGCTGTTGGCCAGTGCGTGTTGACCATCGGCGATGGTGTGGAGGACGGCGTTGAGGGCCGGAGGCATGGCCGCTCCGTTGACCGTGGCCAGGGCCGTCATGGCTTCATCGCCCTCCGGCGCATGTTGAGCCGTCACCAACACGCTCAGGCGATGGGCGATCTGCTCGTAGCTCTGCCCCTCGGCCAGCATCCCCCGCACCAAGCCCAAGAGATCGGCGTCGGCCTGGCTGAAGAGGGGATCATCCTGCTGGGCGGCTTCCCCAAGAAAGTCGGCGAAGCGCTGGGTCCAGCGGCGCAGGGTGCCAGGGGCCACGTCCAGCAGTTCGGTGACATCGGCAAAGCTATAGCCATCCGCCTGGGTTTCGTCACCGATTGGCGCCGAATCCGAAGCAGAGATGGTTGCGTTTGAGGTTTAGGTTGTGACGTAGCCTGCTCTTCGCTCATAAATCCAATCTTCAATCTTTGATCGTTTACTCTTCGTCAACAACCCGCCAAGTGGTGTCCACCACATCGTCGTCGCCCCCGGCTGAACCGGACTTCGCAGCGGTTTGACGGCGGACCCAGCCGGCAAGACCTTCGTCCGGCCCTGGGTGGAGCGCACGGGCCAAGGCATCCTTGGGGACCATGTTGACAAAGAGACGCGAGGCCACCAGGATCACGGCGAAATCGTCAAAGGGCAGACCGGGCAGCAGATCCACGGGCGAAATCCAATAGGCCAGGGCCAGCACGGGCAGCATAGTCTTGAGCAGGGACGAGACCTGGGGATCCCAGAGCAACCGCCAAGCCACCCAGATGTCTCGAATAATCTCTCGCAAGCTCCATCCGCCGGGCACTGCATCATCATTGTTGTTGTTCAAAGTAGTTCTCCTTCTGAAAATTCATTCTCTACGCTGTCAGTATAACGAAGTTTTGCCGGGCTGACAACAAAGGGGCCATTCTTCCACACCCGAACCGAAATTCACGCCCATGCCAACCACCACCCAAATGCTCGCCGACTATCCCGATATCCTGCTCCAGGTCCTGGCCGAAATGCGGGGGGCCTTTTTGGATGGGGCCGAAAGCCGCCATCAGGCCATGGACCTGCTCACCGCCCAGCTCACGGAGCCGACCTCGATCTTGATGGCCTATCAAGAAGCCGTGGACTTCCACCCCCAGGCCCAGGATGCCCTGGACGCCCTGATGGAGGCCGCCGGCGAGGTGGGGGAGGCCCAGTTTATCCGGGAGTTTGGCGGCATCCGCCAGATGGGCCCGGCCAAGCTGGAACGGGAGACCCCTTGGTTTCACCCGGAAAGCGTGGCCGAGATGCTCTACTATTACGGTCTGCTGGGCCGGGGCTACAAGGGAGCCGGGCAACAGGCCCAAACCATCATTTACATCCCGTCGGACGTGCTGCCCTGGCTGCCCCAACCGGCCAAGGCGGCCATCGAAGGCGGTCTGCCGGTGATGCCCGCCCCGCCGCCCCCGGCTTCCCGCCTGTTGGCGGCGGACGATGGGCTGCTGGAAGACGCCGGCACCCTGCTGGGCTTTCTGCACACGGACGAACTGCGCCTGACCGCCACCGGTCCCCACCCGGAGGATGTGGCCCGGCTGGTGGAACGCTTCCGTCTGCCCTATCTGGACACGCCGGAATTTCAGGTGCGGCTGGATCTGCTCCTGCATCTGGCCAAGCAATTGGACTGGCTGAAACCGGGCAAAAACAAGGACGGCGAGCCCATTGTGCAGTTGACCGGCAACCGGGTGCGGGCCTTTTTGGAACAGACCCGGCCCGAACAGCGCTTCAGCCTGTGGGAAGCCTGGCGGCAGTCGGCGGAGTGGAACGATCTCTGCCGCACCCCGGCTTTGGAGTGTGTGGAATCGGGCAGTTGGCGCAACGATCCCACCCAATCCCGCGAGGCCATTCTGCGCCTGTTGGGCCAGCTTCAACCGGGCATTTGGTACAACCAGTCCGACGTGATCCGGGCCATTTTGGAAACCGAGCCGGATTTTCAGCGTCCCACGGGACGCTACGATACCTGGTACATCCGCAGCACCTCTACGAACGAGTTCCTCAAAGGTTTCGAGCACTGGGACGATGTGGAGGGCGCGCTGCTGCGTTTTCTCTTCGCCGGTCCCCTGCACTGGCTGCGGGTCATGGACCTGGCCGAGCCCTCCGGCGGGGACGACATGCAGATTCTGCCTCACCCCGTGGGGCCTGCACTGGCTGGGCCAGGACGCGGTGCCGCCCTACGAGACGCCCCGGCATCCCTATCTGGTGGGCGAAGATTTCACCATCACCCTGCCCGAAGACACCCCCCTCTACGACCGCTTCCGGGCCGAGCGCTTCACCCAGTGGCAGTCCAGCTATCCCCGCTACGTCTACCAGATCACCCAGCGCAGCCTGGCCCGGGCCGAGGCCGAAGGGTTGACCGCGGCCAAGTTGCTCGATTTTCTGAAACAACACACCCGATCCATTCCGCCCAAGGTGGCGGGGGCGTTGGGGAAGGTGGGGAAGAAGTAGGGGATTGGGGATTGGGGAGAAAAGGCCGGGTGTGGGTTGCCTGGCTTTTCTGCTATAATGGGGGCAAGTGTTGTGTGGGAATGTGTGGAATCGAGGAGGCGATATGACTCAAATGGAGTTTTTGCAGGGATTCAAAGGGCTTTCCATCGATCAACAGTTGGAAACCTTGCGGGCGGCTTTGGGGGTTCTGGAGACAACCATTCGCCGCTCGCAAAAAGTGAATGGGGAGCATTTGCCGCTGGCCGAAGCCGCGGCGATGTTGTTGGCGGATTACAATTCGGATGAGGAGTTGACCAGTTTCACGGTATGAAAGATCCCCATAGGCGGACCCCCTACTTACTATTTCTTGGTTTTACTGGTGGTTGCTACGCTATATTTAGTAGGCTGGCAATTTGATCGGCGCTATTACGTTCGGAAAATCCGGCCCACAAAATTGCACATCACGGACCTCACGGATGGCAAGCTCATCACCTATCGGTGGGTGCATACTCGGCACTATGTTTGGGATTTCCTTCTGCTGTTCTATATCAGCTTCATGACTTGGATGCTTGTGTGGTTCGCACAACCTTCTGAGCGTGGACCGTTTGCAGCATTTGCGGTGGTCTTTGTCGTTCTCTTTGTGTTACATGGCGCTCGGCTGGATTCTACAATCAAACTGTGATTGTCGTTTCCAAAACAGGAAATCTAAGAGTATACCATCGCCCCTTTCCGGCATTTCGAGATCGGGCGCGAAATATTGGTAGCATCCGAAATATCACGTATCGCAAAGAGAGATTTTTCGCTGGATTGGGATTTCATTTTCTCTGTTTTCCCCGATCTACGTCCACACCAAAGACGGTAAACGGATCCGCATCATCCACGAAGTTGACACGGAACAGGCCGCCATTGACATCCAGGCAGCCCTGCGCGACGTTCTGAACATCGCCGACGATCAGCCCAAGCTGCTTCAAACCCATCACCAGTCGTTTTTTGAGAGAATTGTTTGTTGCACAGTGCCGAAACAACCATTGAGAAGGGAGTGGTTTCGACGTGCCAAACTACCGAACACTCGCAACGGTCACAGCCGACTACTTCTTCCAGCACCCCGATGTCAGATCGACGACTTTCTGACCGAGTTGTTCGCCGACTATGCCGAAGACGGAGACTCAGCCACGCTGAATTCGGCTTTGGATATCATGGCCCAGGCCAAGGACATTCCAGCAACTCATGTCCCGCCCCTTCGACTCATCCCCAGCGTGAACCGCCAAGGCGACGACCCCATGCGCTCACGTTCCCAATCAACCAATCAACCGATCGCCCAATCCCTCCTCCACGGCATCACCATCCTCGACCTCACCCGCATCCTGGCCGGCCCCTATTGCACCATGACCCTTCTCACCTTCATGATGGTCCGTCGCAATTGTCTCAATTCAAAAAATTACGACAATCAATTGTCACAATTCGCCTAAAGTGTTACACTAACTGCCAATAATGATGGCCGTACACAAGGGGGTAGAGGGAAACTACTATGATTGACCGAGTACTTGAAAAGCGCATCGAGCGCTACCTTTTTCGTGGACGAGTTATCACGATTTATGGGCCACGCCGGGTAGGAAAGACCACCTTCATCAAGGTGTTGGCTAACCATGCAGACAAACGCTACTCTGTATCTCAACTGCGACCTCCAGTCCGTGCAAATGAGTTTGGCCGTGCAGGAAGCAGCACCACTCAAATCATTTTTGGGCGAACGGGATCTTGTGGTGCTGGACGAGGCCCAGAACGTTCCTGAAATAGGCAAGGTGCTCAAGATCTTGGTAGACACCTACCCAGAAATGCAGATTATTGCTACTGGATCATCTTCGTTTGACCTGGCAAATCGCACCGGCGAACCGTTGACCGGGCGTGTGTACCCCTTGCGCTTGTACCCGATATCCTTGCAGGAGTTGGCAGGGAATAATGGCTTCAGCGTCATTGAGCCACGCATGGACGATCTACTCAGGTTTGGTCTCTATCCCGGCATCATCGATTTGTCCGAAGAGAACGCTCAGTTTGATTTGCAGGAACTCGTTTCGAGCTACCTCTATAAAGATGTCCTCATGTACATCGGCGTCAAGCAATCCAGGTGGTCAGCGACCTGTTGCGACTCTTGGCGCTGCAAGTGGGGAATGAGGTGTCCTGCCCAGAGCTGGGCACCGTCTTGGGCATCGACCGCCGGACAGTGGCCTCCTACATCGATATTCTGGAAGAAAGCCTTTGTCGTCTTCACCCTCCGCGGTTTCAGTCGCAATCTCAGGAAAGAGGTTGGCAAAACCCAGAAGATCTATTTCTACGATGTCGGAATCCGAAACGCTCTGTTACAGGCGTACTCACCCCTTGCCCTGCGCAATGACGTGGGGGCCTTATGGGAAAATTTCTGCATTGTTGAGCGCATCAAAAAAGCAAACCATTCGGGATCTGCCACCAATTCCTACTTTTGGCGCACCTATGACAAGAAAGAAATTGATTACATCGAGGAGCGTAATGGGGTACTCAGCGGCTTTGAATTCAAGTGGAACCCAAACCGCATCATAAAGGTGCCAAGTGAATTTCTGAATACGTATCCTGGCAGCAACGTCGAACAGGTAGATAGAGGCAATTACTGGCGATTTTTGCTGTGACCTTGGCGATACCACCGAGGAAAGGCAGTTTTTATGAATTTCAATCCCATGCCCCAATCTCCCACTCTCCCAATCCCCAATCCCTCCTCCACGGCATCACCATCCTCGACCTCACCCGCATCCTCGCCGGCCCCTATTGCACCATGACCCTGGGCGACCTGGGCGCGGAGGTGATCAAGATCGAGCAGCCGGGGACCGGGGATGGCACCCGGCAGTGGGGACCGCCCTTCGCCGGGGATCAGTCGGCCTACTATCTGTGCGTCAACCGCAACAAGCGCAGCCTGGCCCTGGATCTGCGCACGGACGCGGGCCGGGCCATTGTGCGGGATCTGGCCCGGCGGGCGGATGTGCTGGTGGAGAACTTCACCGTGGGCAAGATGGCCGAGTGGGGGCTGGATTTCGACAGCCTGCGCCGGGAAAATCCGGCCCTGATCTACGCCTCCATCACCGGCTATGGGCAGGAGGGACCGTGGGCCGCCCGCCCCGGCTACGACTACGCCATCCAGGCCGTGGGCGGACTCATGTCCATCACCGGCCCGGCGGACGGGCCGCCCATGAAGGTGGGCGTGGCCATCGCCGACCTCTTCGCCGGGCAGAACACGGCCCAGGCCATCTTGGCCGCCCTCTTTGCCCGCGAACGGGCCATCGCCCAAGGCCGGGAACCCCAGGCCCAGCGCATCGACATCAGCCTGTTGGACAGCCAGGTGGCCATGCTGGCCAACGTGGCGGGCAACTTCCTGGTCTCCGGCCAGCGGCCCGCACGCTTCGGCAACGACCACGCCAACATCGTGCCCTACAGCGCCTTCCCCAGCGCGGACGAGTGGTGGGTGCTGGCCGTGGGCAGCGACGGCCAATTCCAACGCCTGTGCCGCCGGGTGATCGACCGCCCGGATCTGGCCGACGACCCCCGCTTTGCCACCAACCCGGATCGGGTTCAGCATCGGGACGACTTGGTCGATCTGCTGACCGCCCTCTTCCGCACCCAGCCCGCGGACCATTGGCTGGCCGCCTGCCAGGCCGCGGACGTGCCCGCCGCCCCCATCAACCCGGTGGATCGGGTCTTCGAGAATCCCCAGGTCCAGCACCGGGCCATGCGCCAGGAAATTCCTCACCCCACCTTGGGCAGCGTCTCCATGGTCGCCAGCCCCCTCACCATCCCCACCGCGCCGCCCACCATCCGCCGCCATCCGCCCCGCCTGGGCGAGCACTCCGCCGAGATTTTGGCCGAGTTGGGGTACAATGAAGCCCAGATCCAGGCGCTGGTGTCAGACGGCATTGTGCAGATTTTATGAAAAGGAAGAACCCGATGCGGTATCGATCTTTGAGGATCATTGCGGGGCTTTTGATGGTCTTGGGCCTGGTGGCGACGACAACCGTCTCTGCCCAACAGGGACCGGAAAGCGGCCCGGTCTTCCGGGATGTGAGCAAGGCCGCGGGGATCGACTTTCGCCGATTGGGCGACGAGAAGGCGGTGGGCCAGGCCTGGGGCGACTACGACAACGATGGCTGGCTGGATCTCTATGTCACGGATACCGAAGGCCCCAACGGGCTTTTCCGAAACAACGGCGATGGGACCTTTAGCCCCCCGCCCTGGCCGCCGATGTTCGCCTGCCGGGCATGGATAGTCGGGGAGCAAGCTTTTCCGACTTTGACAATGATGGCTGGGCGGACCTCTACGTGCTCAATTATGGGGCCAACGTCCTCTATCGCAACGAGCAGGGTCAGGGCTTTACGAATGTGACCGTTCAGGCCGGGGTCGGCGACACGGGGGATGGGCGCACGGCTTCGTGGGCCGACTATGACGGGGACGGCTGGCTGGATCTCTATGTGGCCAACTGGTCGTGCGAACCCCTGTGCGGCCATCCCAGCCTGGGGGACCGGGACCGGCTCTACCACAACAACGGGGACGGCACGTTTGACGATGTGATCGGGCTGTTGGAGGGGGGCGGCAGCACCACGGGCGCGGGCTTTGTGGCCACCTGGGTGGACTATGACAACGACGGCGACCCGGACATCTATTTGGTCAACGACGAGTTTATCAACCCCGTGGGCAATATGCTGTGGCGCAACGACGGGCCGGGCTGCGACGGATGGTGCTTCACCCAAGTCGCCAAGGAGGCCGGGGCCAACACCTATGTCATGGGCATGGGCCTGGGCACGGCAGACTATGACAACGACGGCGATTTTGACTTCTACTTTTCCAACGTGGGGCTGATGACCCTGCTGCAAAACCAGGGGGACGGCACCTTCGAAAACGTGGCCGCGGACGCCGGGGTGGAGGTGGATCCGGGGGCCGTGGGCTGGGGCACGGTCTTCTTCGACTTCAACAACGACGGCTGGCAGGACATCTATTTGGCCTTGGAGGACATGACCTCTCGGGGCAGCCCGGCCAACCCCCTCTACGAAAACCAGGGCGACGGCACCTTCCGCCGGGTGCTGGACAACGGCGCGGACGACCCGGACCGCACAGTCGGCGTGGCCGCGGCGGACTGGAACAACGATGGCTTTGTGGAAATGGTGGTGGGCAACTACGACGAGGGCTACAAACTCTACCAAAACCTGGGCGACTTACGGCCCGGCCAACGGCTGGCTCTCCCTGCGCCTGCTGGGCAGCCCGGACCCCGCCCTGGCCCCGGTCAACCGGGACGGCGTGGGCACCCGCGTCACCCTGACCGACTCCACGGGCCGCACCCAGATGCAGGAAGTCAAAAACGGCTCCAGCCTGGGCGCGGGGGACAGCCTCTGGCTCCACTTCGGCCTGGGGGACGCCACCATCACCCGTCTCCACATCCGCTGGCCGGATGGGCTGGAACAGACATTTTTGCGTGTGCCGGGAGAGCAGCGGGTCACCCTAGCCTATCCGATAACTACCCAGGATCGCTTGGGTCAGCTCGAAGCGTTGTATGGTGAAAAATGGGGGTTTCTGCCCATGCTTTTGGGCGGCTTGCTCCTGGGCTTTTTCATCGCCAAGGTGATCAACCGCATGGTACGCTGAGTTCCTGAGCATTCCGGGAAAGGGCCGGACGATCTTGGGTAGAGCGGATGGTGCTGGCCCTTTCCCGGAATGAACGGTCTGTTGTTCTGCTCCCCCTACCTTGCGACCGAAACCATTCGTATCAGACTGCGCCCGGCTCGTGCCGGGCATTTGCATTCCTTTTGTGGTAGAGTACACACGGCCACGCCAAAAGTACGCACTTTTGCCGATTGTACCCTGCATCGGATATGGCACAATAGCAGTACGATTATTCGTTTTCCCGGAGTTGACCACCCATGCCCCATTCACCCATCTACCTGATCGGATACGGCGCCCGCAGCCTGGATGCCTTTGTGGACGCCCTCAAAACCCACGACATCGCCTACCTGATCGACGTGCGCACCAAGCCCTATTCTCGCTTCAAGCCCGAATTTTCCAAGGACGCCTTGGACGCCGCGCTCAAGGCCGCAGGGCATCCGCTATGTCTTCATGGGCGACACCCTGGGCGGCTTGCCCGACGACCCGACCTGCTTTGTGGATGGCAAGGTGGTCTACGAATTGGTGCGGGAAAAGGCCTTTTTCAACACCGGCATCGAACGTCTGCGCCGGGCCTGGGAACAGGGCTTGCCCGTCGTCCTCATGTGCAGCGAGGGCAAGCCGGAGAGTTGTCACCGCAGCAAGCTGATCGCCCCGGCCCTGCTTGCCCAGGGCGTGGACGTGATCCACATCGACGAACACGACGAACTCATCACCCAAGAGCAGGTCATGGACCGCATCACCGGCGGCCAGCCCAGCCTCTTTGGGGATGAGTTCCTGGACCTCAAATCTCGCAAGCGTTACGCTGTTTCGGCGCAAGAAGTTGAGGAAGAAGAGGACGAAGAGGGAAGGGTGGGACGATGATCGCTAAACTTGTCACCATCGGCGTCTACGGCTGGGGCGCGGACGACTTCTTCCGTGCGCTCCAGGCGGCCGGCGTGGATACCTTCTGCGATGTGCGCTGGCGGCGGGGTGTGCGGGGCAGCGAGTATGCCTTCGCCAACAGCCAGCGCTTGCAGGATCGGTTGGCGGAGATGGGCATCCGCTACCTCCACCGCCGGGATTTGGCCCCCTCCCCGGAGGTGCGGGCGGCCCAACATGCCGTGGACAAGGCCGAGAAGGTAGCCAAGCGCCAGCGCGTCGGCCTCTCCGAACCCTTTATCGAGCGCTACACCGCCCAAGTTCTGGCCGATTTTGACCCCGCCGATCTCCTGGCCGAGTTGGGAGAGGCCCAAGTCGTCGCCCTCTGCTGTGTGGAGCGGGACCCGGCGGCCTGTCATCGATCCCTGCTGGCGGCGCGTCTGAGCGCCATCACCGGGGCCACCGTGGAGCATCTGTTGCCATGAGTACCCAAACCATGAAAGTCGTGATCGTCGCCAAGACCCGCCAGGGCGGCGGAGCCTGCATCGGCGGCCTCACCTTTGGCGGACGCAGCGTGCGTCTGCTGCATCCCAACCGAGAGACCGACCCGGCCCCCAACATGGACTACGAAGTGGGCGATGTGTGGGAGATCACCTGGCAGCCCTCCGATGATCGTCCCCTGCCCCATGCCGAGGATCTCACGGTCCTCAGCAAGCGGCGGCTGGCCCCCATCGACGACCTCTTCGCCTTCATCCACCACCATTTCCCGCCCCACACCGGCGGAACGGAAGCGCTCTATGCCGGACTGCTCCAGGCCACCAAAAAGGGCGCGCTCTACATCGCCGAGCGCACGGGCGTGCCGGATCACAGCACCACCTTTTGGACGCCGGACCAGCCCCTGACCCGGGAAGTCGGCCCAAAACGGCTTTTCTATCGCTATCCCACCGCGGACGGCGGGCGCACCCTCACCTTTGTGGGCTTTCAGGAACCACTGGACGTGATCCCCGCCGGTACGCTCCTGCGGGTCTCCCTGGCCCACTGGTGGCGGCCCGATGAACTGCCCGACGGCGAACTGCGCTGCCACGCCCAACTCTCCGGCTGGATCTTGCCCGGCACGGTGGATGACTTTTTCGCCGACGATTGGGCGAGTTCTCAGCCGGCCGAATCTGCGCCGGAGCCATCCCGACCCATGGCCGCCAAACCCCTGCCGCCGCCCGTGCCCGCCATGTCCCCCACCCTGGACTCGGCCCGCACCCTGCTCAAACAGGTCTTCGGCTACGACGCCTTCCGCCCCCTCCAGGCCGAGGTGATGGGCAATGTGTTGGACCGCCGGGACACCCTGGCCATCATGCCCACGGGCAGCGGCAAGTCCCTCTGCTATCAGATCCCCGGCCTGCTCTTCCCCGGCCTGACCGTGGTGGTCTCGCCCCTGATCTCCCTCATGCAGGATCAGGTGGAGGCCCTGCGGGATTCGGACGTGGCCGCCGCCTACCTCAACAGCACCTTGGCCCTGCACGAATATAGCATGATCGTGGACCAGGTGCGCCAGGGCCAGATCAAGCTGCTCTACGTGGCCCCGGAGACCCTGCTCCTGCCCGCCACCCTGGCCCTGCTTGGACGCCTGCCGGGTGGACTGCCTGACCATCGACGAGGCCCACTGCATCTCCCAGTGGGGCCACGACTTCCGCCCGGAATATCGCCAGCTCGTGGACGTGCGCCGCCGTCTGCCCGACGCCGTCTGCATCGCCGTCACCGCCACGGCCACGCCACGGGTCCAGGCCGACATCAAACAGAGCCTGGGCTTTGGCGAATCCGACACCTTCCTGGCCAGCTTCGACCGCCCCAACCTCTTCCTGGGCGTGCAGCCCCGGCAGGATGGGCCAGGCCAGGTGCTCTCCTTCATCGAAGACCACAAAGAGCAGTCCGGGATCATCTACTGCTCCACCCGCAAAGAGGTGGACAGCCTGGCCAACATCCTCAAGCGCCGGGGCGTCTCGGTTCTCCCCTACCACGCCGGGCTGGACAGCCGCACCCGCGCCCAAAACCAGCGGGCCTTTGTGCGGGATCAGGTCTCGGTGATGGTGGCCACCGTGGCCTTTGGCATGGGCATCGACAAGCCCGATGTGCGCTTCGTCATCCACTACAACCTGCCCAAGGATCTGGAAAGCTACTACCAGCAGATCGGCCGCGCCGGCCGCGACGGGCTGCGGGCGGACTGCGTGCTGCTCTTCAGCTACGCCGACCTGCGCACCATCCGCTTCTTCATCGACCAGCAGTCTGGCGAGGAGCAGCGGGGCGCGTCGGTTCGCCTCAGCGCCATGGTCGGTTTTGGAGAAACCGACGAGTGCCGCCGACATCCCTTGCTGGGCTATTTTGGCGAAACCTACGCAAAAGCAGGGGGGGGCGACGAGACCGGCTGCGCCATGTGCGACAATTGCACGGCAGAAGAGCGCGAGCAGGTGGACTTGAGCGTCCCGGCCCAAAAGTTTCTGTCGTGCGTCTATCGCACAAAACAGCGCTTCGGCATCACCCACATCATCGACGTGTTGCGGGGATCCCAAAACCAGAAGGTGCGCAAGTTCGGCCACGACAAGCTCTCGACCTACAACATCGGCGGCGAATTTTCCAAGCAGGAATGGTCCTATCTGGCCCGGCTCTTTATCCAAAAGGGGCTGCTTGAGCAAGACACCACCCACGGCAGCCTCAGCCTGACCGACAAGGGTTGGGCCGTGTTGAAGGGCGAAGAAAAACTCATGGGCGCCCTCCAGCCCAAAGAGGAATCCACATCCACCATCACCGAGACCGTGGACCACGACACCGGTCTCTTCCAGCAACTGCGCACCCTGCGCCGGGAATTGGCCGACGCCGCCGGTGTGCCGCCCTACATGGTCTTCGGGGATCGCTCCCTCATGGAGATGGCCGCCTACTTCCCCCACAGCCGGGAGAGCTTCCTGCAAATGCACGGCGTGGGCCAGGCCAAGATCGAACGCTACGCCGACGCCTTCCTGCCCGTCATCCGGGAATATTGCGCGGAGAACGATCTGGCCGAGAAGCCCAAAAGCCAATCCACCGCCGTGGCCGGGGTTGCCCCCGTGCGCCGCAGCAGCGTCGATTCGTCCTCCACGGGCAGCCGCACCCACGAGGTCGCCGCCACCTTTGACGACGGACTGACCATTGCCGAGATCGCCCAAAAATCCGGCATCTCCCAGCGCACGGTGATCAGCCACCTGTGGAAATATCTCCAGGCCGGCCACCCCCTCAACCCCGCCAACTTTCGCCAGGAATCCAAGCTGGACCCGGCCACCCAACAGCAAGTCCTCGCCGCCTTCGCCGAGCACGGCCCGGAATTTTTGCGTCCGGTCTATGACGCGCTCAACGAGACCGTGGATTGGGATGATCTGCACATCATGCGGTTGTGGTTTGCGGCTGAACAAAAAAGTGGGGATTGACCGGGGAAACGAGACGAGGTATGCTGTTGTGGGTGTGGCTTCGGTATCGAAAAAATCCAATTTTGGTATGCATGGAGGGTGGAAATGCAGGCGAAAATTGCGATCAGCTTGCCGCCAGCAATGGATGTTGGGCAAGTACGTGGATTCGCGGGATGGCATCGGATCGTGCGATCCGCGTGGCGTCGTATTCCGGGAAACGCGTAGATTATTTTATTCGCAGGACGAGAAAACAGCGAGTTCATCGCAGATCAGCCCGGGAAATCTATGCGGCTATTGAGTCTGAGGAACCGACGCGTTTTGGGCCAGAGGCGTAGCAGTGGCCATAAATGCTGAAACCTGGCCGAATTCTATCGAAGACGAAGGATCTGGACTCGTGAGCAATCCGAAGCGCGGAGAGATCTATTGGTTGAAATCGTTCAATCCGAGCTACAGGCGTGCGAAATGCGTGATTGCTCACCCTTGCGCACTTGTGATCCAGCAAGCATGACTGTGGTATGCCAGTGGTGCGTTTCAGGTTGAGTGAGGAAGACTAAACAATGCGTGAACTGAAAGAACTGCGTGAGGGCTGGGATGTAGCTGTTGGGAACGAGACGCCAACTCCTGCGTGCATTAGGCGTGCAGGAAGGTATGCGAGATCTTCTACGCTTGCAGGAGACCTTTGAACCACAACTACGCCAGACCGCTCATCTCTTCGCTTCTGATCGCTGGCTTGCGCTGGCTGAGTTACAGTCCCGGCTGTACCGTTTGGCACAATGGCAGACAGAAAATGGGCAGGCAGAAAATGGGCAATCTGTATTCGTCAATCCAGAATCTCCAAAAACGTCTGACTGAGGCTGGCATTCCTTCGATTGTGATCGGTGGCGTGGCCGTCGGTGTCTGGGGCGAACCGCGTGTTACTCGCGATGCCGATCTCAAGATTCTTTTGGAGCGTAAAGACGCTGACCGTCTTCTGGCTGTATTGAACTCGGAGTATGTTTCGCTTTTGCCTGACCCGCAGGAAGCAATCAGGCGACAGGCGATGCTGTTTGTTCAGGATGCCGACGGCGTGCGCCTGGACCTTCTCCTGGCCGACACGCCCTACGACGTTGCCGCTGTTGCCCGTGGACGGTCCATTGAAGTTCTACCCGGCATTACGCTTGCCGTATGCAGCCCCGAGGATTTGCTCATCTACAAACTCATTTCCACTCGCCCGCGTGACCACGAAGACGCCAATGGTGTGATCCGCCGACAGAGCGATTCGCTTGACACGGCGTATGTCCTGAACTGGTTGCGTCAGTTTGAATTGACCTTTGACGATTCGACTCTGATCACGACTTTTCGGCGTATGCAGCGTGGGAGCGGGACGTAGAAGAGTCGATAATGAGCGTTTTGAAACAAGTACAGCAGTGGCGTCATTTCTCGCCAAATAAGCCAACCAACCTCGCACCCTTCTCCCTTCCGGCCACGCCAACACAAAATTTTCCCATCCGAAGATGGCCCGCAACGCCTCCGCTGACGCCCGCCGCCAGTGGTGATCCGGCCCGAACTGGGTGGCGTGGCAGAGATAGGCCCGCCGCTTCGCCTCCACAAACTCGGTCACATCCATGCTCACGGTGATGGCCTCGTCCGGCCAGACCATGCCGTGCTTCTCCGCGTACGCCAGAAAGCCCCGCTCCACCCCCATCGCGTCCAACTGCCGCCCCATTTCGTCAAACTGACTTCGGGACCAAGCTCGATAAAAGAGCCGCCCCGGCTGCCACGTCGGCCCAGCTTCGGGGAATTGGGACCCGTCCCCGGCGGCGCGCACCGCGGCCATCGTGTGCCGGTGGATGGCGATGTGATCCGGGTGGCCGTAGCCGCCCTTGGGATCGAAGGTGATCACCACGTCCGGCTTGAGACGGCGCATGATCGCCACCAATCGCCCCACCACCTCCGTCCGCCGGCGCGTTGATGAAGGCCCGGGGATCCTCGTTCTCCGGCGTGCCCGCCATGCCCGAATCCCGATAGTCCAGATGGATCGGCTCCTGGATGCCCAGGGTGCGGGCCGAACAGCGCAACTCCTCCGTGCGCACCTGGGCGATGGTCTGCGCCGTGGCCAGGCTGGGGTCGGAGACCTCCCCCACGTCTCCCCGGGTGGCGCAGACCAGGTGGATGGTCGCGCCTTGGGCGGCGTAGTGCAAAAATGTGCCCCCCGTGCCGAAGACTTCATCGTCGGGGTGGGCGAAACAGGCGAGAATGGTGGCAGTCATGATGGTCCTTTTTCTGTTTGTTGTTTTGACGGTATCTTTATAGTAAAATCGAGATACAATTGTGGTTTGTGCGGGGCAATGCCGGGGGTGAGATGATGCAGACGATGTTAAGTATTGATCTGGTTGCCAGTGATTCACAGGTGCGTGGGGGGCGTCCGTGTATTGCCGGGACGGGCATTCGGGTGACCGATGTTGTCATGGCGAATCTGTTTCATCGTCGTCAACCGGACGAAATTGCCGCTGACTATGAACTTTCTTTGGCCCAAGTCTATGCTGCGTTGTCCTATTACTATGAGCATAAAGTTGGCCTGGATGCCGACATTCGAGTCCAAGTCGATCTCACGCGTAACCTCAAGGAGCAGGGTGTTGGCCGCCAAGGTTCGCTTCTATCTTGACGAAAATGTGCCTGTGGAGGTCGCCCGACAACTGCGCTCCCGGGGACATAGATGTGGTCACGGCCGGGATCTTGGCGGCTTTTGGGGGCGTCAGACTCGTGTCCATTTGGAGAACGCAACCGCCTTGGGCCGAGTCCTGTGTACCTTTGATGCCGATTACCTACGTTTGGTGTCAGAGGGCATGGCCCATGCGGGGATTGTCTTTGGTCAGCAATCGCTCCACTATGTCGGTGATTGGGTCAATTGGCTCACACTGATCCACGCGGTCTACGATCCGCAAGAGATGGTCGGGCGAGTCGAGTATCTTTGAGGGAAACAAGAGCGGGGCGGAGATGACGCGTCATCTCCGCCCCGCTCTTGTTTCCCTCAATTTCTATGCGTCATAATCCAAACTCGGCCCCAGCCAGCGCTCGGCTTCTTCCACGGTCATGCCCTTGCGGGCGGCGTAGTCGGTGACTTGATCCCGGCCGATCTTGCCCACGGAGAAGT
This sequence comes from uncultured Chloroflexia bacterium, assembly GCA_963704975.1. GTDB lineage: Bacteria > Chloroflexota > Anaerolineae > Caldilineales > Caldilineaceae > JAGNDO01. Next base: position 66,899 of record CAVPIK010000008.1, read on the forward strand.
AGCTGCTCTGGGGATGGGCGAAGTAGAAGCCGCTGACCGAGGCCGTGGGGGTCATGGCGAAGGACTCGGTCAGGTGGACGTCGATGGCGGCGTCCGCGCCCAGGGCTTGCCAGAGGGTGCCCTTTTCCGTGTGCTCCGGGCAGGAGGCGTAGCCGGGGGCCGGGCGGATGCCTCGATATTGCTCCTTGATCAGCGCCTCGTTGTCCAGATCCTCGTCCGCGGCGTAGCCCCAGTGGGTCTTGCGCACGTCCTCGTGCATGACTTCGGCCAGGGCCTCGGCCAGGCGGTCGGCCAGGGCTTTGACCATGATGGCGTGATAGTCATCGTGGTCGGCATTGTAGTGGGCCACCAGTTCGGCCACGCCGATCCCCGCGGTGACGGCGAAAAGGCCCATGTAATCGCCACTCCGACTCTCTGCCGGCGCCACAAAGTCGGCCAAGCTGAGGTTGGGCCGACCCTCGCCCCGGTCGGCTTGGGTGCGCAGCATGTGCAGGGTGGTCAGCACCTCGCTGCGGCTGTCGTCGGCGTAGAGCTGAATGCTGTCATCCACCGTGCTGTTGGCCGGGAAGAGGCCGATGACCGCCCGCCCGGTCAGCTTGCCCGTGGCGATGATGTCGGCCAGCATGGCCTGGGCATCGTCCAGGAGCTTGCGGGCCTCGACGCCCTTCATGGGGTCGTTGAGGATGGCCGGATAGACGCCCCGCATCTCCCAGGCGTGGAAGAAGGGGGTCCAGTCGATGCGCTCGGCCACCCGGCCCAGGTCGATGTTGTCGAAAACCTGCACGCCCAATTGGGCCGGACGCACAATGTCCACTTCGTCCCACTGGCTGACGAGGCGGCGGGACCGGGCCGTGGAGAGGGGCAGCAGGGGCTTGCGGCTCTGGTTGGATTTGTGATGCTCCCGCAGACCGGCGTACTCGGCCTTGACGTCGTCGATGAACTGCTCCTGGCTGTTGCGGTTGAGCAGCTTTTCCACCACGCCCACGCTGCGGCTGGCGTCGTTGACGTGGATCACCGGCCCGCTGTAGACCGGGTCGATCTTGACCGCGGTGTGGATGCGGGAGGTGGTGGCCCCGCCGATGAGCAAGGGGCGGATAAAGCCCTGGCGCTGCATCTCCTTGGCCACGTGCACCATTTCGTCCAGGGAGGGGGTGATCAGCCCGCTGAGGCCGATGATGTCGGCGTTCTCCCGGCGGGCGGCCTCCAGAATTTTCTCGGCAGAGACCATGACCCCCAGGTCGATGATTTCATAGTTGTTGCAGCCCAGGACCACGCCCACAATGTTCTTGCCGATGTCGTGGACATCTCCCTTGACCGTGGCCATGATCACCTTGCCCATGGGCTGGTTGTTGCCGCTGATCAGTTTGGCCGCCTCGATGTAGGGCTGAAGATAGGCCACCGCCTTCTTCATGACCCGGGCGCTCTTGACCACCTGGGGCAGGAACATCTTGCCCGCCCCAAAGAGGTCGCCGACCACGTTCATGCCGTCCATCAGCGGCCCTTCGATCACGTGGATCGGTTCGGGCAGAAGTTGGCGCATCTCTTCGGTGTCTTCCTCGATGTGGTCGGTCAGCCCCTTGACCAGGGCGTGGATCAGCCGCTCCTTCACGGGCAAGCTGCCGCCAGGCGGCCTCTTCGGCCTTGGCCGCAACCTTGTCGCCACCGGCCGCCTTGAGCTCTTCGGCAAAAGTCACCAATCGCTCCGTGGAATCGGCTCGACGATTAAAGATCACATCTTCCACCAGATCCAACAGATCCGCCGGAATGTCGGCATAGACCGGCAGGGCCCCGGCGTTGACGATGGCCATGTCCAGCCCGGCCTGGATGGCGTGGTAGAGGAAGGCGCTGTGCATGGCCTCTCGCACCACGTTGTTGCCCCGGAAGGCGAAGGAGAGGTTGCTGACCCCGCCGCTGATCTTGCAGCCGGGCAGGGTGGCTTTGATGCGGCGCACGGCCTCGATAAAGTTGATGGCGTACTCGTTGTGCTCCTCGATGCCCGTGCCCACGGTGAGGATGTTGGGGTCGAAGATGATGTCCTGGGGCGGGAAGCCGACCTCTTCGGTGAGGATGCGATAGGCCCGGGTGGCGATCTCCACCTTGCGCTGGACCGTGTCGGCCTGGCCCTGCTCGTCAAAGGCCATGACGATCACCGCCGCGCCATAGCGCCGCACCAGCCGGGCGTGCTCTCGGAAGGGTTCCTCCCCCTCCTTCAAGCTGATGGAGTTGACCACCGCCTTGCCCTGGACGCACTTCAGCCCGGCCTCGATCACGCTCCATTTGGACGAGTCGATGACCACGGGCACCTTGGCGATGTCCGGCTCCACGGCGATCAGGTTGAGGAAGCGGGTCATGGCGGCCTCGCCGTCCAACATGCCGTCGTCGAAGTTGACATCCACCAACTGGGCGCCGTTCTCCACCTGCTGGGCGGCGATGCGCACCCCGGCCTCATAGTCCCCGGCCAGGATCAGCTTGCGGAAGCGGGCCGACCCGGTCAGGTTGTTGCGTTCGCCGATGTTGAGGAAGTTGGTGAAGGGGGTGATCTCCAGGGGTTCAAGACCACTAAATCGGGTATTGGGCTCGATGGCCGGGACGGCCCGGGGCTGGATTTTCTCCACGGCCTGGGCGATGGCCCGGATGTGTTCCGGCGTGGTGCCGCAGCAGCCGCCCACGATATTGACAAAGCCGCTCTCGCCAAAGTCCCGCAGATGGGCGGCGATCTCGTTCGGGGTCTGGTCATATTCGCCAAACTCGTTGGGCAGCCCGGCGTTGGGATAGCAGCTCACCAAGGTGTCCGCGTGGTCGGAAAGATTTTCCAAATAGGGGCGCATCTCCGCCGCGCCCAGGGCGCAGTTGAGGCCCACGCTAAAGGGCTTGGCATGGGAGACCGAATTCCAAAAGGCCTCCGTGGTCTGGCCGGAGAGGGTGCGCCCGCTGGCGTCGGTGATGGTGCCGGAGATCATCACCGGCAGCCGCTCGCCCCGCTCCTGGAAGATCTCGTCCACGGCAAAGAAGGCGGCCTTGGCGTTGAGGGTGTCGAAGATGGTCTCGATCATGATCAGAGTCCACGCCGCCATCCATGAGGCCGGCGGTCTGCTCTTTGTAGGCGGCCTTCAGTTCGTCAAAGGTGACATTGCGCTTGCCGGGGTCGTTCACATCCGGCGAAAGGGAGGCCGTGCGGTTGGTCGGTCCCAGGGCGCCGGCCACAAAGCGGGGCTTGTTGGGCGTGCGGGCGGTCACTTCGTCCGCGGCGGCTCTGGCAATCTGGGCCGAGGCCAGGTTGATCTCGTAGGCCAGATCTTCCATGCTGTAGTCGGCCTGGGAGATGCGGGTGGCGTTGAAGGTGTTGGTCTCGATGATATCCGCGCCGGCGTCCAGATATTGGCGGTGGATCAGGCCGATGACCTGGGGCTGGGTCAGGGAGAGCAGATCGTTGTCCCCCTTGAGGCTGGTGGGCCAGTCGGCGAAGCGCTCGCCCCGATAGTCGGCCTCGTCCAGCCGGTGCTGCTGGATCATGGTGCCCATGGCGCCGTCCAGGATCAGAATGCGCTCCTTGGCCAGGGCTTCGATATCGTGGGTGCGGGAAATGGTTTGGTCGGTCATGGGGTCATCCTTTGCAGACTAAGTTCGCGGTCGGCAGGCTGCCGAGTCTGCTGGAATTATACTGTGAATTGGCGAGTGGGTCACATTCGAGGGGGATGCGGTAAAATGGGGTGGGCAATCGTGGGGGATGGTGCTATAATTGGGGAGAGTTTGAGGGTGCAGTTTGTGCAAAGTACGAGATGTGAGGAGGACTGACATGCCGCAGGAATTTCAAGAACGTATTTCAATCGATCCCAAGGTGATGGTGGGCAAGCCCGTCATTCGAGGGACACGGATTCCGGTCGATTTGCTTGTGCGTATGGTTGCCCAAGGGATTCCGATGGGTGAGATTATTGACGATTACCCCAATCTCCATATTGAGGATATTCAGGCTGCACTCTGGTATGCGGCAGCTTTGGTGAGTCCAAGACGAGGTCTACCCCATGCACTTGGTACCAGTCTGATGGCCCGGTTCCTGATTGATGAATCAAGTGGTCGAATCGTCGTGTTTCCGGCTACGCCAATTGGGTCTTGACGTAGAATCGGTCAACGAGATCATGCCTGGAGTCATGCGAAGATTGACGATGTCGATGACGACCAAGTCATTGAACGTGCATGGATTGAACAGCGGATTCTTGTCACAAATGACAAAGATTTCGGGGAGAAGGTGTTCCGTTCAGGGCTCCCCCATGTAGGCATTGTATTGATGCGTCTATCGGATGAACGTAGCTCCAACAAGGCACGGGTAATGGTCGCCCTGTGGGAGCAATATGGTGAGCGGTCTATTTGGCAGCTTTACTGTTGTGAGTGATCGCAATGTGCGGATAAGAAAGATACGATAATAGAGGTATCCGTCAATATTGCGAAACGACTGAGGGTTGAGCGGCATACGCCGCTCAACCCTCAGTCGTTTCGTAATATGAGAACCCAAACGGAACAAGATGCATGACAACTGAGCAAGGTGGAATGGGTAAAATGGTCATGTCACCAATCCACCCCACCAGAAAGGACACAGCCCATGTTCAAGTTGACCCGCTTTCCTGCCCTTGCTCTTGATCCTGGCCCTTCTCCTCTCCTGTGACGGCACGGCCACGGGCCAGATCCGAAAGCTGCCGCTCCACCAGCAACAGCGGCACCTGCACCGGCAGCTTCCGCACCATCAAAGGCCGCTACGCTTACGGCATCGAGATCACCCAATATCCACGAGACACCCCGGTCCAGGTGGAGATGACCGCGTCCATCGAGAGCGGACGTCTGCGCATGGGGCTGGTGGAGGTTGACGGCCAGGTGGCCGGCAGCGAAACCTACGTCGTGGTCCTGCCCGGCACACCCGCCACGTTGACCGGCGTCACCCCCATCGCTGAGTTTGAGTCCGCCCGGATCAGTTTGGAGGCCATGGACGAGGCCGAGGTCACGGGGGTGGAGTACGAGGTGAGTTGGGCGGTGCAATAGTCGTCGCAATTTAGGATCAGCCCCCACGCGAGAGACCCCGGCAGACAACTCTGCCGGGGTCTCTCGCGTTCAACTTCTTTTGAAAACAACTCAGCCACGGATCAGCGGATGGGGCCGTGGGTGGCAAAGGTCTCTGTGCGCAGGATGGAGAGGGGGGTGACCTCGAAGTCGCTCAGATCCGGGTGGGCCATGATTGCGGCGGCCAGTTCCCCGTCCAGGAAGGCCTGCATGGCGGCGCCATCATCGAAGAGCAGCAGACCGGTGAACTGGCTGTTCTCTTCGTTCACCGACCAGATCTTCCACTGCAAGCCTTCGGTGGCGGCGAACTGCTCGACCAGGGGCGAGATTTCTTCCTGGAACTCGGCGGTGGAGAGATTGTAGGTGAAGCTGACGTTCAACAGGGCGGTGCCTTCACCGGCCAGTTGATGGGTGATCTCGATGTCCGTGGCCCGGATCAGGGTGTTGTAGATGGGGCAGCGGTTCACCCATTCCGTCACCAAGAACTGGGCCTGTTCGTCGGTCTCCGTGTCGATCTCCCAGTGGACACGCATGGCCTGGATGTGGGGGCTGACCGATCCATCCCTCACGCCCTGGGCATCGAAGTCGACTTCGATGGTGCCGACCACGCCACCCAGGGGGATGCCCTCGTCCAAGGCGGCTCTCTCCATGATCAGGGTGCCGCATGTGCCTTGGGCGGCCAGCATCAGATCCAGCGGGTTGACGGCCAAGTTGGGGCCGCCCAAGGGGGGCACCGAATCGACAACCATGTATTTGTCCCGGGTGGTGACAATGGCCCGACCCGGCTGGTTAGAGAGGCTGGCCATCACGGTCCCGGTGGCCAATCCTTCGGCCATCGCCCCACCCATTTCCTCGTCGTTGGTGGTGATGACGATGGGAGCGGATTTGATCAGCGTGGTGTAGATGGGGCAGCGCAGGGCGAACTGCTCGGCCAGCAGGGCGGCTTGGTCCATGTCCACCCCTTCCAGGTCGAAGTGGACCCGGAACTCCTGGATTCGGGAGTCCACACCAGCCACCCCGACCAGTCCCCGTCCGTCAAAGTCGCCTTGGACCGTGACCGAAATGGCACTCAGGGGCATCTCCATCTCCTGGGCAGCGGTTTCGTAGACGAAGAGACCGCAGGTGGACAGGGCGGCCAACATGGCTTCCACCGGATTCATCTCGTCGGCGGGATAGCCCAACGCCGGGGCCGAGACCACCAGGAAGGTGTTGCCTCCGGGCGGTCACCAACGTGCGCCCGAACTGGTTGGACAGCTCCACCCGGGCCGAGGCGGTGGCCAGTGAGGCGTGGGGAGCCGGGGCGCCGGTTCTTCCATCGGCTCCTCCTCTGCCATGGGCGTGGGGGTGGCGTCTTGGACCAGTGGCCCGGCCAGAGCCGAGCCGGCAGACATACCGACAATGCTCAGAATCAGCATGCAAATCATCACAGGCCACAACATTCGTCTCGCTTTTGCAGTCGTTCTCATGTGTCCTCTCCTTTCAAGAGTGGGGTAAAAAAGTGTGTATCAAGGCTATCGGTCGGACGATCAAGCATCTCCGCAAGCAACTCCACCACTTCTGACCAACGGCGGAAGTAGCGCACCTCTCCGGTGTTCAGGTCCTTGAGCTCACCTCGCCATTCCCAATGCTCCGCGTCCAAGACTTCGGGCCAGAGACGTAGGGTGTAGAGTGGGGCATGGGGCCGGTCGGTTGGCCGGTCAAGTGGACGTGACACCGTTCGCTTCCTTCCGCAGATGATCGCATTCTTCCCTCCAGCGCTGAGGTGAGACCAGCATACGATCACAAGCGTTTCTAAAGCGTTTCGTCCTCTGCGGTCAATAATTCATGAAGAGGGTTGGTAGACCAGGGCATCACGTTGACCGGCGTCACCCCCATCGCCGAGTTTGAATCCGCCCGCGTCAGTTTGGAAGCGATGGGCGAGGCTGAGGTCATGGGGTGGCAAATGCGCTACCCTTGAATCTGCTTCGCAGTCTTCTCCGCCGTCTCCGCAGGCTGGCTAAATGGATCAATGGCTTGTATTCGGAGATGTTGAGGAAGGAAACCGCCAGCGGGCGCAACAACTATGCGACGCTCTTGGCCCGCCCGCTTGATTCTTCCCCAGCCTGTATGTCGTCGATCACCAGATAGTTCTGGATATTCGATAACGACTGGTTGACAACAATGTGGATTTGCTTGACCGTCTCTTTCATTTCAACCAGGTTGAAGCCTGACATGTCAAGAAATAGCTGTTTGAACGTTGCGTCGATCTGATTGATCTGGCGCATGTAGCCCAGGAATGCGACATTGACCTTCACGAGCCGGGTGACAGACTCGCCTATATTTCTGATGGGGCTTTTGTAAAAGATCCCCAGGAACACGCCAGCCACGCCCCCGCCTATACCAACCAACCCCCGAATGTAGTCTAGAGGGTCCTCCGCTCCGTCGACACGCATGCCGTCCAAAGCGATGACAAAGATAGACATGCCGACAAGAAATACCAAGCTATGCATCACCATGCTGATCCAGAATGCCCACCGCGCCTGGCGCATGAGCATGCCAAATTGTTCCATGATTTTTTCGTCAGCGTCATTCAGTATCTCTGTATACTGCTCGATGACTTGGCGTTTTTGCGCAAATAGGGTGCGAAAGGCCTGTTCGCCGCCGAGTTGGGTTAAGGCGTCTGAGGCTCGTTCCGCCACATCCGGGTCCAGATGAAAGAGTTTGTTACGCAAGGCATCACTGGCGCGCACTTCGTCGATATGGCGCAAGGCTTCCACTAAATGGCTGGACAGTTCTTCCTGTTGAACAAGAAAATCCGCAATTAGGTCCACCGCCCCTTGCGACTTGTAGATTTTTTTCAGTGTTACCTGTGCCCGTGAACGCACATCAGCGCTTTCGTCTTCCAACGCTGCAATCATTTGGCCAGCGAACTGGCTGGATTCCCGTTCCGTTTTGTCCATGCGTAGCGCAACGTCGCTCATGGCCTCAATGCAATAGCGTCGCAATGTGTCGTCCGATGACGATTGGAACGCAGCGGACAAATGCCTCATCGCCTCAGCCAAGTGATGTTGTACTTCGCCGAAGACCTGCACTGCCTGCAATTGGACGTCCAACCACTCGAAATCATTCTGCAAGGCTGGTGCAATCAGCTCTTTGATAAAGCGGCGTTCGATGTCTGGGGATAGGGGCTCCAAGACTGTCCTGTTGCGCAACGCTCGCAGTACCGCCCACTTATGATCGGCGTCGCCTTCTTGGTAAAAAGTTTTTAGACTATCTATATGTCCTTGGGATACTTCTAAATCATCGCCGGCACACTGAACCAGCAGACGCAGAATCAGCGCATGGATGCGATTGTTGCTGGATCCCTGGTCAGCGATACCCTCCAATAGTTTATAGGTATCCTGGTGTGCGGACATCTTTACCAGTGAAATGAGTGCCCAAACCTGGACCCGATCATTACTATGGCCGGGATCGGCGCTGGCATATTTCGCGACTATTTTGGCAGCATTGGGTGTATCAATGGCCGCCAGTAATATCACCAGCCGACTGCGCTTTTTTGCGGGCAGATCCGTCGATGATTCGAGCATCTCGATGAATATATCCGCAATCTCAGCGCGTTTGTTCTGTGATGTTGGCAACAACTTGCTAAATCCATCTAACATATCGCTCATTATTGGCGTTGTTGCGGCGGTGATAAACGCTGTGTAGGCAGTTTCTTGCTTTGCCGTTAGTTCGGCCATGAGAGCTACTCCTGATGAATGGGTGCGGTGTGGATTCAGTTCTCCGGTTCATCGGCCAATGTTCTGCGCCGTGGGATCTTCTCTTATCTTCTCTTTGGATCTTCAGGGCTTTTCAAAAGTCGCCTGTGCCCGGTAGGTCAGCGCAGGTTGCCATCTCCGTGGGGCTGCATGGCGACGTTTGAAAAGCCCTGTTCGATCGTCACGTCTGACTCTGCCACCAGCCGGCAAGAAACTGAACTGCGCCGCCAATGATTGCCCCATACGCCAGGACATAGCCGCCGCCGTCAGCCATCGTGATGAGGGTGATCACCGATCCACCGATGAACCAGAGCGCGCCTTTGGTCATGTTCGACTGACCGCGATCAGAGGCTTGCCGACGAGCGTTGTAGCGCGCCAAAGTAATTTCCCTGACCAGCTTGTCGGCGCTTTCCCGGTCGACGCCTTTGAACACCAAATCGTCAACAACGGCTTGATTGGCGTAGCCTGCTTTTATCCGCTCCGCCGCATAGTTTGCAACCACCAAGAAGACTTCTTCCGCGGTGGGTTCTCGGGGTTGGGTTTTTGTTGTCATAATCTTACCCCTCGAATCTTCTTGGCGATCTCCTCCGCCATCTCCGCAGTCACCGCCACGCTGTGGACCTCCTGGGCGTGGGCCGCGGCCTGGGCCAGCACTTCTTCGACCGTCTCGGCGTTCACAACTGCGGCACAATCGAAGCCAACATCACTGCATTTGAGCGTTTTCATGGTCGATTCTCCTTGGATCGTGGGTAGAGCCTGCCAACTTTCGGAAAAGCTGGCAGGCTCTTTTCCGGTTAGGGTGTGCCGATCGGGCCACGGGTGACAGCACTCTCGGCGGCCATCACGTCGTAGGTGGTGATGTCGTGTTCGCTCAGAGCCGGATGGCTTTTGACGGCACCAAACAGGTCGCCGTCCATATAGGCATCCCGTGCCTCCGCACTCTCGAAGTAGTAGACCGCCCCAGCGCGCTTGGTGTCGGGATTCAGTGTCCAAGTTTTCCAAACCAGACCTGGCACGGCCTCAAACATCTCGGCCATGGGGGACACTTCGGCGATATACTCATCCGCCGTATCAAAGGCATAGGTGAAGGCCACGTCGAGAATCACACCCGCATCTCCACTCGCCTGATCCATGCCATCACTTGCGGCCCGCAGAGACGCATGGGTGACCAGGGACTCGCTGCGCATCACGTCGTAGGTGCGAATGCGATGGTCGCTCAAAGCGGGATGACCCTTGACCGCCGCAAACAGGTCGCCGTCCATATAGGCTTGACGGATCTCCGGGTTTTCGAAGAGATAAACCGCACCGGCTCGCTTGGTCTCAGGATTGAGGGTCCAGGTCTTCCAGACCAGACCAGGGATCGCTGCAAACATCTCGGCCATGGGCGACACTTCGGCAATGTACTCATCTGCCGTGTCAAAGTCATAAATGAAGTCTACGTCCAGGACTGCCGTGCCCTCGCCTTTGAGTCTGTTGACAATCTCGATCGGGGCCGCCAATTCCAGCGTCGTGTAGATGGGGCAACGCAGACGCCACTGATCGGCCAGCATCTCCATCTCTTCCATGGAAGGACCATCCGCCGTGGCAGCCGCCCGGAACGCCCGCACACGGGGATTGACCGAGCCGTCTTTCACACCCGCCGGGGCAAAGTCGGCTTCCACGCCCACAATGAGGCTGTTCAAGGGGATATCCATCTCCTGGGCGGCGGTTTCATAGACAAACGCACCGCAGGTTCCCAGCGCCCCCAGAAGCAGGTCAAAGGGATTCATCTCCTCATTCGGGCCGCCCAGGGGGGGCACGGAATCGACGAGGATGCGGTTGCCCCGGGCCAGCACAATGGCCCGCCCATCCTGGACCATCTCCACACTGGCCTTGGCTGTGGCCAGGGTCACATCTCCTTCGTCATCGGACTGCATGACAGGGGCAGTATTCGCCCCCGCTGTTTCTCGGGCCAGGGCTGGCCCGGCAGCCACACCGACAAGGCCAAAGACCAACAGGCCGATCATCACAGGGAACAGCAGTCGTCTCAAGGTTGCATTCGCGTTCTTACTCATGGTCGTCTTCATGTGTTCTCTCCTTTTGATGGGTAACTTTCGTGTTGCACATCGGGACTCTCTGTCATCTCTCCAAGCATCTCCCCAAGCAGTTCCACCACTTCTGACCAACGGCGGAAATAGCGCACCTCTCCGGTGTTCAGGTCCTTGAGCTCACCTCGCCATTCCCAATGCTCTGCGTCCAAGACTTCGGGCCAGAGACGTAGGGTATAGAGTGGGGCAGTAGGCCGGTCGGTTGGCCGGGCAGCAGGACGTGACACCGTTCGCTTCCTTCCACAGATGATCGCATTCTTCCCTCCAGCGCTGAGGTGAGACCAGCATACGATCACAAGCGTTTCTAAAGCGTTTCGTGATCTTGTTTAACCGCAGGGACGGAGAGACGCGGAGAATTCGCAGAGAAAGAAAAGCTTCCTCTGCGTTCTCCGCGTCTCTCTGCGGTTAATTTCTTGTGGGATGACTCAGGAAGAGGAGTGGCAGGCCAAGACAGCTTGGTGATCCGGGATCTGCCAGAAGAGGGTGCGGCGGGCGGGGTCGTCGATGGTGGCGGCGCGGTGGGTCAGTTGGGCGTGGGCGCGGATGGCGATGAGGTCGGCCAATGGGGGGTCCACATCCCGTAGGATGTGGCAACAGGTGACCTGCATGCGAGCACACTCGATGGTGGCTTCCGGGGTCTGGCTTTCCAGGATCTGCCAGACTTCGCGGACAAGTGCTTGGGCCAAGTCTGCTTCCCCGACCCGCTGGTGGAGCCTTGCTAGCCCGGCCATCCCCATGGCCGCGTAGAAAGGCTGTTCCATCTGCCGGTGCAGATCGACGCCCAGGGCATAGGCTTGTCGGGCCTCGTCCAGACAATTCTGGGCTTCCCACACATAGCCCAGGCGCACGTTGATCTGGGCGATGTAGCGGGTATCCCCATGCTGGGTGGCCATCCCCAGGGCTTCGGTGAGGACCGTCTCTGCCGCCGCATCCTCCCCCCGCAGATGGTGGAGCAGGCCCAGATCCGACCTGGCTTTGACCCGGAAATGGGCTAGGCCGACCGGCCGCATGACGGACTCCGCCTCGTGAAATCGGGCCGCGGCGGGGACAAAATCGCCTTGCTGCAGATACCATTCGCCCTCGTAGTGGAGCGCAGTCCCCAGATTCAGGATGCCAGCCATTTCCCGGCTAAGAGAGATGGCCTCCGACAGGGCCAGTTGGGCCTGACCATAATCGCCTCGGCAGATCTCCATGTGGCCGATGTTGCGCAGAATTGTGGTGGCCAGACTCTGATAGCCGATCTGCCGTGCAAGGGTCAACCCATTGGCGTAGTGTTCGGCGGCCTGCTCAAACTCACCAGTACCCTGGGCCATAGGAAGGTAGCCCTGCTTGTTGAGCAGACCGGCCACCCGCGGCAGATCCCCCATCTCTTGCACCAAGGTCAAGCACCGATCCATCATGGAACGAATCTGAGCGGCGGACATGCCGGTGAACATGCCCACCGCCGCGGACTGCTCCAGCGCGTCGGCTTCCTCCTGGTGCAGCCCAGCCAGTTTGGCATAGCGGACGGCTTGGACGTAATGGGGTCTGGCTTGGGGCATATCAGTCAGGCTCCAAGCCGAGAATCCCCAGTAGGTGTGGGCGCGAGCCAAGGATGCCACATCATCCAGTGGCTCAGCCAGGGCAATTGCCTCTTGGCACAGAGCAATCGCACAACGTCGCTCTTCATCAGTCCGCCCGGTGTAGGCAAAACGGTTGGCCTGACTGAGTAGATAGGCACATTGGGTTGTCTCCCGTTGTTCAGCTGTCACCTGGGGATTCGTAGCCAACGTCTGAATGATAGCTGCCTGTTCAGCCAGAACCTTATCCCACAGATCTTTTCTTGCACCGCGGTTTTGATGCACACTATCCAGTTTCTGGAGCATGTCGAAGCGCGCTTGCCAATCTGCTTTGGGCGTCAACGCCAAGGCGGCGCGGAACATCTCCCCGGCCTGGGGCAGGGCGTATTGGGCCAAAGCCACTTCCCCGGCCTGGTCATAGAAATCACGAGCTTGGTCCGCCATGCCCGCCCGCTGATAGTGATCCGCCAATTGACCGGCCACATCGTCCAAGACCGGGGCATGCAGCGATTCCATCGCCTGGGCCACCTGACGATGCAGCAGCCGCCGCCGGGCCCGGCTGATGCGCCCATAGGCCACTTCCCGAATGCGGTCGTGGCTAAAATCGTAGGCCATCTCCCCTTGTTCCCGCACAATGCGATGGCGCCAAAGCTCGTCCAGCCCGCCCACCAGGGCAAACTCGTCCAATTGGCTGGCCCCGTGCAGGGTGCGGTAGTCGAACTCCCGACCCACCACCGCGGCCACCTCGGCCAACTGCCGGGCGGATGGAGAAAGTTGATCCAGCCGCCGGGTCAATAATGCCTGAATTTTGGGCGGGATGGTGAAGAGGAGCCCCGCAGCCTCTTCGTCTTGCCCCAAGGTCGGATTGGGGGCCCGGCTCGGTGTCGGGCGGCTGGACATCCCACGCAGCAGCCCGCACCGTCTCCACCAAAAAGAGGGGATGCCCCTCGCTGAGTTCGTAGAGCGCGTGGATTTGGGCGTCCGAGAGATCGGTGTTGGCGGTTTGGACAGCCAGTTCAGTGGTCTCGGTCAAAGAGAGGGGGCCGAGAGTGATCTCGGTCAGCAAGCCGCCCTTGCGAGCCGTCCGCAACAGGCTGGTCAGGGTTGAATTTGCTTGGGTCTCCTCACTGCGTGCCGTGCCCAAGATCAACAGAGGCCGATCCCCAGCCCCCCAAAGTAGATAATTTAGCGCGGCCAGGGTTTCGCTGTCGGCCCACTGCATGTCGTCCAAATGGAGCAGAACGGCACCGGTTTGGGCGTTGCCTTGTGGGAAAAGAGCGTGCAACATGCCTTCATAAAAGCGACGCCGCTGCCAATCTTCGGCCAGAGGACCTGGGGGCGGCAGATCCTGGCGTTGGGCCAGAAGATCCGGGATCAATCGGGCCAACTCCACCTGCCACAGATCATCGACCTGGGACAACTGGGATCGCAACCGGGGCGAGCGCATCCACTCGGCGATGGGCGCATAGCCCAAAGCGCCCTGGGCCGCATAGGACCGACTGCTGCCCCAAAGATGCCCCCGGCGGTCTGCCCACTGCGTCAGTTCCTCGGCCAGCCGGGTCTTGCCCATGCCCGCCTCCCCCCAGATCAGGATCATGTGGGGATGGCCCTGCTGGGTCCGCCGCCATTGGGCCAGCAGACGTTGCCAACTCTCATCTCGCCCCACCAACCGGGGACGGGCCACGATCGTGGGCACTTCGTCGGCTTGGGTGGATTCTGCGGAATGGGGTTGCGCAGAGGTTCTGCTCAGAAGACGGTTGTGCAGCGCTTGGGTGGCGGGCGACGGGGCAACGCCCAACTCTTGCTCCAGTGAGGTGGCACAGGCGTGATAGGTGCGCAGGGCCGCGGATCGGTCGCCCAGGGCGGCATAGACCGTCATGGTCAACCGATAGGCCGATTCGTGGAGGGGGTCGTGGCGTTGCAGCGTCTTGGCCCAGGTCAGCGCCTCATCCGGGCGGCGCAGATCCAGCAGGGCGGGGATCAGGCTCTCCAGGCAGGCGGCGAAGCGTCCCCGCAGCCGGTCCCGCTCCCCCAGCACCCAGTCCGAGTAGAGATCCGGCAGCAGATCTCCGGTGTAGACTTCCGCGGACTGGGCCAATGCCCTGGCCCGGCTGGACGCGTCAACGGCCTGCTCGGCCTGGCCCAGAGCCGTCTCGAAGCCGCCCACATCCACGGTGATGGGCGCGTCCATCCGCCAGACCAGATCCCGCCGATTGCTCTTGATGACGTTGGCATAGGTTGGCCACGCTTGCTTCAACTTGTAGAGCAGATTGCGCACATTGGTGCGGGCCTGGGTCTCGTTGGAATCGGGCCAGAAATCGTAGGCCAAGCGCTGGCGGGAGAGGGGTTGGCCCGGTTGCAGGGCTAGGCGCGCCACCAGTTCGATCAACCTGGGCTGATCCAGGTGGATGGGGGTGGCGTTCTCTGATCAGCCGAAAGCTGCCCAAGAGGGTCAGGTGGGAGGGGTGCATGAGCCTTTCGTTTCTTGGAAGATGTGAAAGAATGCAGGAAGTGAGCGGGCCGTCCAGGGGGATGGCCCGACCATACCATGAACAGGCGGTCTTGACAACAGGGGGAAAAGTGGGCTTGGTCGGTGTCTCGGGCGTGGTCCGCTGGGTGGTGCGAGAAAGAGCCGAGAATATAGAAGCCGGGCTTTTTCCAAAAGCCCGGCTTCTTGGTGGTGTGTAGACTGTGATAGACCTCGGTCATCCCATCACCGGGGTCTATCTTTGTCGTCAGTAGTAGGGTATGATTACTGAATCGTAAATTCTCCTGATTGCACCACTACGCCATTCAGAAATAGCTCGACCTTGTATGTGCCGGGTTTCATATAGGAACCATTGCCTGTAGGCCTGTCTCCGCTTTTGGCGTCGAAGAACATCTTCATTTCTTGTACTCTATTCGTGAAGGTATTATGTCGCCCTGCCGCCGATGGGAATCACCACTGACGCTCGTCCCATCCCGCCCCCGAAAAGTATAGCGTCGATACATTGTTGAGCCCGCGGGAATGCCAATGCGTCCAGGTGGCATAGATTTGCTCGAATGTTACCGGTGAAGGTGACCAACCCCGGGTGCAGTCTGTCTTATCCCTATTCACGATTCCGGTTTACAGAATACCAGTGCGACCAAGTACGGATTGGGATCCATCCATGCCCCGCCTGGAGCATCAATTGGTTCCATCCAGTACTGCCCGATGATTCCTTCGCTGGTCCAACCGCGTGTTGAAGGTTGCCCCCCTCGCCAATACTCTACCCACCAATAGACCATCTGATCGGCGCACACGGGGCCATCCCGGATGTACGACGGTCTCTCCGGGAGAGAGTGAATCGTGTCTGGTCACCATTATTTCCCGGGCCGGGATTTCACGGCGTTATTGTCTGGTGGGTCGTAGACAATTCTGGCGATGCTTGCCACCGTGTAGCCTGGTGTTCAAGCAAGTATTCCAGCCGCCTTGCACCGTGGGAATACGAGGTGTTGGGTTGGCAACAACGGGATTGGAGACACCTCCAACCGCTGCCACGAAACCGCCCAAGGTCAGCATGCCCCACTGGGTGGGGTTTGGGGGGAATCGACGAGTTGGGCTGGTGGCAATCAATCGTTCCTGGATTAGCCCGTCAGTATCGTTGTCGCTGACGGCCAAGCTAAAGCCAAAATTTAGCCCCGATCTCAAATTTACTCTATTGATGCCCAGCAGTTCCCACGGGATCAGGATTTCTCCGTTATACCCGTTGTCAATGGGCAGAAATCTTGAGGTTACTTGGATTGCTCTCTTTTGTGCCGTTGGAAAGTGGAGAAACGCAGTGCCATTGATATCAACAACGATCTGAAAATCGTCATTGCTGAGGGCACTTGCTGCGAAGTCATCGGCTAGGTTTGTATCCAGGAGGATTTCAATGCTGTCGTTGTAAAAGTTTTGTTCCAACCTAGTTGCTGGTGCTTTGCGGATGTCGTCCAGAACTGAAATCCCAACCAGTAAACCTTCCTCGTTCCACCCCGTCTGGAAAGTTGCTTTCAATATGCCGTCGCTGCGGCCATAGACAACGGAATCAAAACTATGCCATCCCCCTGGATTCCAATCATCCCAATATCCGTCAACACTTACATCTGGCATGTAAGCGGCGCTAAAGCGTCCCTGTGTGCTAGGGCGAAGTTGTAGCCTGAGCGGGTGCCGCAGGTTGTCGGGTTGGTGACGGTGTGGCCGTCGGGCGAGGCGTGGCGTCTTGGTCGCCGTGTTTGTCGCGTCGGCGTCGGCGTATTGGTTGGTGACGCCGTCGGTGTGGACGTGGGGACGCCGGGGAGGATCAGCACATCCCCCGCAGCCAGATCTTCCCCCACATCGGGGTTGGCGGCCCGCAAGTCTGAGTATGACACACCACAGGGAAAGACGATGAGGGTGATGTACCGCCAAGTTTCCCCCTCCCGCACAATGTATGGGCTGGTGCAGCTGGCAGCAAACGTCAACGGCGTGGCAGTGGCGAAGAGTAGAACAACCAAAAATACAATCACAACCATTCGAAGTAGTCTTGACGTGGGCATAGTTGTCTCCATACTCAGAAATCAGCCGGGGCAGGGCGAACCCTGCCCCGGACACCAGTTCTCTTGTTAACCTGTGACCAATCCTCTACTCTGTCGGTGCGAGTTCAAGATCGGCGGCAGGGCTGAGATCCATAGCCGCCCATCCGGTCAAATTCTGACTTTCATCGGTGACTTGCCACCACAGCCACCCATCAAGACACGAAATATCGGTCATTATCTTAAGCACGGCACCCGGTTGTGCCTGTCCCGCTACTTGGGACCGATCTCCTTCCGCCATGTACAGATCAAAGGGCGTGGCACTGACGACTTGTAGCAATCCACCCGTCATGAAGCCTGGGCCAAAAACAGTCAGATCCGCTGGGCAACCGCTGGCGTCCATCACTGCCGGTTGTTCCACCGCTGGTTGATCCACTGCCGGTTGATCCACCGCTGGTTGATCCACCGCTGGTTGTTCCACTGCTGGTTGTTCCACTGCTGGTTGTCCACGGCTGGTTGATCCACTGCTGGTTGATCCACCGCTGGCGGCATCGCGCCGTATCGATGATCATCCCTGCATCTGAAGCCCCCAGCCACGGCAGCATCATCACATCCCCTGGGTGAATGATGATATGACGTTTCAGCCACAATTCAGGGTTGAAGGCCCGCACATCCCGGAAAGTCAGGTTGTGATCCTGGGCGATGCGATACCAGGAATCCCCCTTCACCACGGTGTAGGTGGTGAGGCCGGCCGGCGGTTTTTGATCCCGTTCGGGCAAGGTCAGCAGTTCGCCGGTGTAGAGGATGTCCCGGTAGCGGATGTGACTCTCGATTGGCTTTCCGCAAAGCCTTGAAGTCGATCTTGCACACATTGGCGATGCTATGCCACGATTCCGTCGGCCCCACGGCGTAGGGGTTGAAACAATCTGCCGCCGCTGGCACTGCTGCGGGGACCGATGGCGACCAAAATGGCGAGGGTCATCAGCGCCATGCTGGCCAAGGAGAGGATGCGTTTGGTGAGGGTCATAATGGGCGTTCCTTTCTGGATGTGTGATGAAAAACGATGAGGATGAATAACCTGAAACATGACAACGCCACGGGGTTGGCATCATGGCGACGATGGGAAGAGTCTATCACGTTCGGCGGGGCGGTGATCTAATCATGATCTATCCATTGTCTATCCAATTCCTAACTGATCCCTGGCCGTACGGGGAAAAGTGAGGGAGCGGACGCGAGAGAACAGGAAAACGGAACCAAAAAACGGCAAGACATGCAAAGAAAAAGAAGGTTTTTCCTCTGTGATCTCGGTGGGTAAATAGTGTTTGCCGGTAAATCTTAAATTGTTTTCAAGATAGGGCGAAAGCGCAAGTTTTCAACAATGAGACTACGACGACAAGCGAGAGGGTGGGAACAATCTTTGAAGCAAGCGGTAGAGGAATAAAAACCGCCCACCGCCCTTGGCATAACCAAGCGGTGAGCGGATGAGGAAACATTATCACAGTCAAAGACCGATGTCAATCAGGTAAAACGCCGGCCATCATCAGCCCCAACTCCTCGGCGTTGGTGACGTCCCGGTCCACAATGCCCATCACCCGCCCCTCGTAGAGCACGGCGATGCGGTCGGAGAGGGCCAGCACTTCGTCCAGATCTTCGGAGATCAGCAGGGTGGCCGTGCCGCTGGCCCGTTGGTCCAACAGCCGTTGATGAATATACTCCGTGGCCCCAATGTCCACGCCCCGGGTGGGCTGGGCCGCGATCAACACCTTGGGGTTGCGGACCAACTCCCGAGCCAGGATCACCTTTTGGATATTGCCACCGGACAGGCTCTTGATGGGCGTCTCGATGGACGGGGTCTTGACCCGGAAGCTGTCCACCAGTTCCTGGCTACGCTGGGCGATGGCCTTGAAATTGAGAAAAGTGGCCCGGCTAAAGGGAGCCTTGGTGTGCTCTTGCAGGATCATATTCTCGGCCACGCTAAAATCCTTGATCGCCCCATCGTGCATGCGCTCTTCCGGGATGTAGCCCAGCCCGGCGTCCGTGCGCTTGCCCGGTGACCAGCCGGTCACATCCAGGCCGCCCATGGTCACCATGCCGCCGGTGACGGGACGCAGCCCGGCCACGACTTCGCACAACTCCCGCTGCCCGTTGCCGCTGACCCCGGCGACCCCCAAAATCTCGCCGCCTCGCACGTCCAGGCTGGCATTGTTCAGCGCTGTCTGGCCGGTGACGCCCAGGGCGCTGACCCCTTGGACCGACAGCAGCACCTCGCCCACATCCACCGGCGGCCGGTTGCGCTCCAAAATCACCTCTCGGCCCACCATCATGCGAGCCAGTTTGGGACGGGTCATGCCCGCTGTGGGGACCGTGCCGATCAGCTTGCCGTTGCGCAACACGGTCACCCGGTCGCTGATGTCCAAGACTTCGTGCAGCTTGTGGCTGATGAAGATCAGGCTGTGGCCGTCCTTGGCCATCTGGCGCAGGGTGACAAAAAGGTCGTCCACCTCTTGGGGGGTGAGCACCGCGGTGGGCTCGTCCAAAATCAGCAATGCCGCCCCCCGATAGAGGGCTTTCATGATCTCCACCCGCTGCCGTTCGCCCACGGCCAGGGTCCACACCGGGGCTTTTGGATCAATTTTGAGACCATACGTGGCGGACAATTCTTTGATTCTCGCAGCCACTCGGTCGAGATCCAACAGGGGGCCTCGACTCGATGGCAGTCCCAAAGCCACATTCTCGGTGACGGTGAGCGTGTCCACCAACATGAAGTGCTGATGGATCATGCCGATGCCATGATCGATGGCCGTGGTGGGCGACTGCATGGCCACCGGCACCCCATCCAACGTGATCGTCCCCTCCTCCGCATGGTAAAGGCCGTAGAGGATCTTCATCAACGTGGACTTACCGGCCCCGTTTTCGCCCAGCAACGCATGAACCTCGCCGGAAGCCACATCAAAATCCACCTGATCGCAGGCCAACACGCCAGGAAAGCGCTTCGTGATGGCGCGCATGGCCATCTGGCCGATCACCGGCTTGCCCGTGGGCAGGATTCTGTTTTTGATGGCAGTCGTTGCGTCGGTCATAGTCCGTCCTGGGCCTGGGAAGATGAAGGGGTGAAAGGGGGAAGGGGTGAAGGGGTGAAGGAGTGAGGGGGCGATACTCACCCCCTCACCCCTTTCACCCCCTCACCCGCTCACGTTAAGGCAGGGGAACGATGCTGCCGTCTTCGATCCCGGCGATGGCGGCTGCGGCTGCGGCCTTGACATCGTCGGGGACATTGGCGCCGTCGTTGAAGGTGATCATCAGACCGCCATTGCCCAGGGACAGGGTGTACGCTGTGCCGCCCATGGTGCCGGCGTTATGCTTGGCGATCATGTCCTTGACCACGCCAGTGAAGTCATAGACCTGGTTGACCGCGACGATCGCCGGGGCCAGACTGCTCTGATCGCTCTGGGTGCCCATCCACAACACACCAGCGTCCTTGGCCACACCAATCGCCCCCACAACCTGCTGGGCGGATCCGGTCAGGACATCGGCCCCGGCCTGGATGTGGACGTTGGCGGCCTCGGCAGCCAGGGCCGTGTCGCCAAAGGAGCCGGTGAAGCTGACGTTGACCTGGGCGTCCGGGTTGGTGGCCATCACGCCATTCTTGAAGCCATCGATGTAGAGCTTGGCATCGCCAGCTTCCACCGGGCCGACCACGCCGACCACGCCGGACTTGGAGAGCAGGGCGGCGATCACGCCGTTGACATAGCCACCCTCTTGGGCGTCGGCCTCATAGGCGAAGACGTTGGCCAGTCCCTTGTCCGCGCCCGTGTCCACCGCGGTGCCCCAGGCGAAGCTGGTCTCCGGGAAGTCAACGGCGATCTCGAACATGGAGTTGCCATATTGGGTGCCGTGGGCGATGACCAGATTGAAGCCCTCGGACGCATAGTCCCGCAGGGCCGCGGCCGCGTCGGTGACCTGGAACATGTTCTCGGAATAGGCGATCTGCATGGCGCTTTCGCCACCCATCTCGGCCTGCACGGCCAACAGCGCGCCATACATGGACTGGCTCCAGGCCAGATCCGCGGTGCTGCTGGGCATGACGATGGCGACCTTGAAGGGTTCCGCCGGGGCGGCGGGCGCGGCGGCGCTGCTATCTGCGGCAGGGGCAGCGACAGGGGCCGCTGGGGCGGCACAGGCCGACAACATCAGGGCCAGAATTACAAGCAAAAGACCAACTTTTTTCAACATGGAAAGCTCCTTTGTGAACAGATTGGATAAAAAACTGAATACGAACCTCATCACTTCTTACTCTCTATTCCCCTCGCTCATACGGCTTGGTGAGGGCGGCGGGCTGTTGGACCTGGCGCACGGCGAAGGCCAGGGCCACGATAGTAAGCACATAAGGCATCATCACGGCCAGATCCGAGGGGATGGGCAGATTTAGGACCTGGACCCAGAGTTGTAAAGCATTGACGGTGCTGAAGAGCAACGCACCTCCCAGCACGCCCACAGGTCGCCAGCCGCCAAAATAGACCAGGGCTACGGCGATGAATCCCAGACCATTGGTCATATTTTCTTGAAAAACATTAAGCAGCCCAATACTCAAGGAAGCCCCGGCCAACCCAGCCATGCCCCCCCCCAGGATCAGGGTGAAGTAGCGCACCCCGTTCACGCTCACCCCCAAAGAGTCCGCCGCTTCCGGGTTGTGGCCCACGGCCCGGATCTTCAGCCCCAAGGTGGTCTTGTTGAGCACATACCAGCTTGCGGGGACGGCCAAATAGGCCAGATAGACCAGAATATTGTGGTTGAAGAAGATCTCGCCCACCACGGGCAGGTCGCTGATCACCGGGATGAAGATGCGCTGAAAGCCGGTCACACTCTCCACCGAGCCGACCATGGTTTTGAAGAGCAGGCTGCTCAGGCCCAGGCCAAAGAGGTAGAGCCCAATGCCGCTGATGCCCTGTTCCGCCTGCATGGTGACGCTGACCACGGCCATCAGCAGCCCCATCACCCCGCCCACGATGATGGCGGCCAACACCCCCAGCCACGGGCTGCCCGTGGTGTAGACCACGTAGAAGGCCGAAAAGGCCCCCATGAGCATGATGCCGTCCACCCCCAGGTTGAGCACGCCGGAGCGTTGGGCAAAGGTCTCGCCCAGGGCGGCGAAGAGATAGGGGGTGGCCAGGCGGATGCCGCTGTGGGCAATGCCGATCAAGATGGCCATTGTGGTGAGTCCGTTGATCATGCGCTGGCCCCCTCTTCAATTTGGGCGTCGCCCAATCGACGCCGGTTGCGCCGCCGCACGATCAGGTCGCTGGAGACCACAAAGAGCACGACCAAGCCTTGCAGCACGACGATCAGGGCGCTGGGCACCTGGACCGTGCGCTGCATTTTGTCCGCGCCCACCAACAGCGCCCCAAAGAGGGCCGAGGCGGGGATGCTGCCCAAGGGGTGCAGTTTGCCAAAGAGGGCGGCCACAATGCCGCTAAAGCCATAGCCCCCGGACATGCCCTCGATCATGCGGTGGTGGATGCCGGTGACTTCGACGGCCCCGGCCAGCCCGGCAAAAGCCCCGCTCAGGATCAGAGACAGGGCGGTGTAGCGGGCCACGGGGATGCCCGCATAGCGGGCCGCGGCCGGGTTCAGCCCCACGGCGCGGATGCGATAGCCGATGGTGGTGCGCCAGAGCAGGAAATAGACCAAAATCGCCAGCACCAGGGCCAGGATGGCGCCGCTATGCAGCAGGGTACGGGGGACCAGTCGGGTCAGCCAGACGGCTTGGGGCAGGGCGGCGCTTTGGGGAATGTTGGTGCCCGCGGCCACTTGGGCCGGGTCCAACAGGGGGCCGCGCAAGAGGAAGTTCATGCTTTGCAGGGCGATCTGGTTCATCATCACCGTGGTCAGGATCTCGTTGACCTTGAGCTTGGCCTTGAGGATGCCTGGAATGCCGCCCCAGATGGCCCCCATCACCACCCCGGCCATCAAAGTCAGGGGCAACAGCGCCCAACTTGGCCAGGTGGGCACGGCCAGGGCGACCGAGGTGGCGGCCAAGGCCCCCACGATGATCTGGCCCTCCCCGCCGATGTTGATCACCCCGCCCCGAAAGGCGATGCAGATGCCCAGCCCCACCAGCAGCAAAGGCGTGGCCTTGGCCAAGGTCTGGGTGAGGCCGCTGGTGCTGCCCAAGGCCCCATTGATCAAGGCCCGATAGGACTCCAACGGGTTGGCCCCCAACATAAAGAGCAGGATGGCCCCAATGGCAAACGCGGCCAAAACGGCCACCGACGGCAACAAGGCGTCGAGCAGGCGGTCAAGTGAAAGGGATCTGCGCAGTCCTGCGAGCATGGGCTGCCCTTCTGTGCGGAAGTGGAAGATTGGGTGTGTTGTGGAAAACAGAGCAAATGGCTAGCGACAACTATTCACTGGGGGTAGGGTCGAAATGCGGATTCAGGTAGACGACACTGTTCTCCACTATACCACGGTTTGAATTAAAAATTGAATGGGCAAATGTAACTGAAAAAAGGGGTCAAAGGCAATGCAAATTGCCTTAATTTTGGGGGCAACGGAGGAGGATGACAGGAAGAGTGGGTCGGTTTAGCCTTACTCTTGGGTCGTGGCCCACTCGGCGGCCAACCCTTCTTTTGTGGGGCCGCTCACCAGCTTGTCGTAGGCCGCCTGGATCTGGTGGCCGGCTTCGTCCCAACTGAAATGTTGGATGGCCCGCTGGCGTAGGCGATGGCCCAGCCGCTGGGCTTGGCCATTTTCGACCCCGTCCAGGGCCTGAAGCAGCTTGGCGGTCAGGCTGTCCACATCGCCCTTGACCGCAAAGAAGCCGTCCAGCCCCAGATATTCCCGGGCCACCGGGGTCTCGAAGGCAACCGTGGGTAGGCCAACGGCCATATAGTTGAGCAATTTGCCCGCGCCCTCGGTCAAACTCAATTTGGGCGCGGCGGCCACGTCGCCCAAGGCCATGTACTTGGGGGCATCCGCATACGGGATGCGCCCCGGCAGGGTGACATAGTCGGACAGGCCCATGCTGTGGGCTTTTGCCGTGTACAGCCCCACGCTGGGGAAGCCCATGAGCAACAGATGCACATCCGTGCGCTGGGCCACGATTTTCTGCATGGATTCCAGGAGCGCATCCGTGCCTTGATAGGTGGCCAGCAGCCCCAAATAGGCGATGATCTTGCGCCCGTCGGGGATGCCCAACGAGCGGCGCAGGGCGAGCAGTTCGCCGGGGGGATAGTTAGCCGCCGGGATGAAGGTATCCGTGTTGACCCGATCCGACAGGGTCTGCACCCGGTCCAACTGGCAGCCCCACTGCTCCAACAACATGCGCTCGGAGTTGGCCGTGCTGGTGAAGACCACGGGCGCGGTCTGGTCGATCCACGTTTCCAGCTTGCGCAGAGGCGGATAGATGCGGCTCTCTCGGCTGAGGAAGTGGTGATCGAGCATCTCTTCGGTCAGGCTGCCCTGAAAGTCAAAGACCACGGGCGTGCGGAAGAGACGGCCCAGCACAAGGCCGATCAGCGCGCCTTCGTGCAGATGGGTGTGGATGATGTCGTAGCGGTTGGTGATGAGGAGTTGGAGGGTCTTGAGCCCCAGGAGGGCGTCGAAGCCGATCTTGTGGCGGCTGGAGCCGACTTCGTAGTCTTGCCGCCAGGGAATGGGCAGGGTGCGGCGAATGTCCAGGCCGGGCACGCCCTTGCCGTTGCGGTAGGTGACGATGGTGACCTTGTGGCCCATCTTCTGCAGGGTGCGGGTCTCTTCGAGGATACGCACATGACAGCCGTAGTCGGAGAAAAAGCTGGTGGGAGCCACCATCAACACCCGATAGGGACGTTTGCTGCTCGTCTGTTTGCCAAGATCCTGCATTTGCCTCGCCATGCCAACCCATCTCCCGCCCGACTAAAATCGCCGCACAATGGTTAACATTGTAGCGTAAAGGGCAGGAAATGCCCAATGATCCATGTTCAATGCACAGGAGAGAGGAAGGCGACAGCACTTCAAGAAAACAAATCAAATGGGGACAACGGCAAGGGCCAATTCCTTACGCCGCTGGATGATTTCGTCTACATATTTCGGCCAATTGTGCAGGGTTTCTGGGTCAAAGTCGGCACCGGTGGGCCATTCGATGGTTCCGGTATCTGGGTTCAGTACCACCTGGTTGAATAGCGCAAGCGTACGCAGTGGCGCGAACACTTCCCCATAGAGAACCGGCTCAAAATCGATCGTTTGTTCGTGTCCGTCATCGAACTGTAGCCATAATGTGTAGTCGTCTATGCTCAAAATCATCGTTTGTTCGTGTCCGTCATCAAACTGTAGCCATAATGTGTAATCGTCTACAATTTTGAACGCCACGACATCATACAATTCATGTTCGTCCATAGGGATCATGTATGACCTCCGATCTTCTTAACCTTTCCGGTCAGCACAAAATCCACGAGATTGTTGACTCGATACAGCCGATGTCGCCACACAAACCACCCCAGGGCCAGAAAGCCGCCCAACTCCCACCCCCACAACTCCGGGCGGCGGGTGAAGGCGTACCAATAGGCCAGGCCGATGGCCTCCTGCTCGGAGCCGCGCTTGCCCCAGACGTGGAAGCGCCAGCCCCGCAGGGGCCAGTAGAAGGTGTTGTGAAAGTGCCACAGTCGGTCCAAGAGCGCGTGGCCGACATAGGCCAAGGCATAGACCATGCCGATGGTCCCCCGCAGCCCAAACTCAGGGCGAGAAGAAAAGACCAAATCGTATGGGCAAAGAGCACGGCGGATTTGTAGCGCTTGTAGAAATAGGCCCAGGCCAGGGGCTTGTCGATCAGATCCGGACCGGTGGCGGCCAGGGCCACCAAGCGATAGTCCGCGTCCGGGGCAAAATCAAAGTGTTCCTGGGCCAGGCTGAGGGCCGCCCAGGTATAGGCGATGTGTGAGTTTGGGAGCATAGGGATGCGAGGGATTGAGGATGTGGGAGGATGTAGAGGATGTGGGAGAATCGGGAGCAGTATCCCAGAAATCGTCCCCAATCTCCTACTCGTTTCTTACAACCCCCGCTCACCCCGCACATAGGGGACGCCCAGGGCTGCCGGCGCGCCCAGCCGTTTGCGGGCGGCGGCTCGGGAGCCGATCACCAGGGCGATGATGGTGAGCAGATAGGGGGTCATCTTCAGGAAGAAGCTGAAGTTGGAGTTGATAAAGAGCGGGTTGACCATGCCCAAAAGCATGGCTGGCCCCTGCAAGTCCAGGATGGCCCGGCGCAGGGCCCCGAAGAGATACGCGCCCAGGGCGGCCCGCAGGGATTCCACTGGGCGAAGATCACCAGACCGATGGCGATCCAGCCCTGGCCTGATGTGGTCTGGACGCTGTACCAGCCCGGCGAGACGGAGAGGCTGATGGTGGCCCCGGCCAGCCCAGCCAACATGCCGCCCACAAAGACATAGAAATAGCGCAGTCGGTAGACGTTGATGCCCATTGTGTCCGCGGCCACGGGCTTTTCGCCCACGGCCCGCAGATGCATGCCGGGCCGGGTCTTTTCCATGTAATACCAGACCAAGGGGGTGAGAATATAGCCCACATAGACCAGGGGGCTATGGTTCATAAAAAAGACCGGCCCCACAAAGGGGATCGCGGCCAGACCCGCAATGTCGAAGTTGGGGATCAGGGCGGCGGCTTTGCCCGTCAACCCGTTGCCCAGGACCAGGGCCAGCCCCGTGCCCAAGAAGGTGAGGGAAAGCCCGCTCACCACCTGGTCCGCCTGGAAGTGGATGGTGACCAGGCCGTGGGCCAGACTGAGAACGCCCCCGGCCAGCATGGCCACCAGTAAGCCCAGCCACGGATTTTGGGTGGAGAGGGCGGTGCTAAAGCCAGCCATCGCCCCGATCAACATCATGCCTTCCACGCCCAAATTGAGGATGCCCGACCGCTCGGCCAAAATCTCGCCAATGCTGGCAAAGAGCAAAATCGTGCCGGTGGCAAGACCGGCGTGCAGGATAATTTCCAGGTTCACAAGGTCTCTCCCATACAAGATGATCGCAGTAGTGCGAAGAGCGATATGCTTTCTTGAAGGCTAACTCAAAATTCGATCATACACATCGTGATGGCCGATCCAGAACCAGAAAATGGTATCACCTTCCAATAACCCCAAAGCCCGATAGTGCAGTCCGATCCGAACTGAATAGATCTGTTCCTCGGTGTTAACCCGCTTGAAGTTTAGTCCCTTGGCGGACGGATGATCGCGCCACAACGCGTAGGCACGATATGCCCGGCGCTGCACGTCGGGCGATAGATGTTGGAACAGTGTCCAAAACTCTCCCGTCGTTCGAGATTTCATCCTGGCCCGATTCTCCCATCATCGGTGAGAACCATGTCCATTGTGCGTCCAGCCAAGATTTCTTTTCTTGCTTGATCTGCCAGTTTTCTCAATTTGTCTGGAGAGGCGGCAAAAGAAGCATCCCATCGCGCGATATCGGCCTGCACTTCAGCCTCAGTTTCGTCTTCGTGCAGGACATTCCATTGATCGATCTCTTTCCACTGCAAAAAACGAGCGAAATCAATGACTTGCTCTACACTTTCGCTGGGGCAGGGTATGGAGGATATGGTGTAATGCCTTTTCTTGTTCGATGATTTGTGTTTGCATAATGCGCACCTTTGATATAGCCAAAATCTCATCTGACCTGCTATCTCACGCCTCAACCGCGTCACGCCGCACCAACCGCACCTTGTAGCGCAGCAGCACGTCGCTGCTGATCACCATGAAGAGGACGACGCCTTGGAGCATCTGGGCGATGCCGGAGGGCTGCACCTCTCGCCCGGCCACGATCAGCGCCCCAAAGAGGATGGAGACCAGGATCACGGCGAAGGGGTTGAGCTTGGCCAGCCAGGCCACGATGATGCCGGTGAAGCCATAGCCCGGCGAAATCGCTCTTGCAGCCGGTGGACCACCCCGCTCACCTCGGACATGCCCGCCAGCCCAGCCAGGGCACCGGAGAACATCATCACCAGAATGATGTTGCGGCTGATGTTCAGCCCGGCATACCTGGCGGCGTGCGGGTTGTCGCCGATCAGTCGGATCTCGTAGCCCCAGCGGCTGCGGGAGATCACCCACCAGACCACAAAGGCGGCGGCGACCCCGAAGAGCACCCCCAGGTGCAGGGTGATGCCGGAAAAGATCGGGTATTCTCTGGCATAAGTCCGACAGCCGGGGCAGCCAGGCGCTGCGGGCAAAGGTGGGGGTCATCTGGAAACCGGCGTCGCTCCAGCGGTCAAAGATCCAGAAGTTGTTCCACAGAATGGCCACATAGTTGAGCATCAGGGTGGTGATGATCTCGTTGACGTTGAACTTGGCCTTGAGATAGCCGGGGAAGAAGCCCCAGATCGCCCCGCCGATCATGCCCATGATGGCCATGGCGGGCAGCAAGATCCACTTGGGCGTCTCCGGCGGCAGGATGGGCAGCAGCACCACCAGGCTGGCAAAGAAGGCGCCCATGTAGAACTGCCCCTCGGCGCCGATGTTCCACAGCTTCATCTTGAAGGCCACGGCACAGGCCAGCCCCACCATGATCAGGGGCGTCGCCTTGACCATCGTGTCGGAAAAAGCGGCCCAACTGCCAAAGGTGGCCCGGAAGAAGAAGCCATAGATGCGCAGGGGTTCGCTGCCGATCAGCTTGAGGACGATGCCGCTGATGATGAAGGCCACAACGACCGACGCCCACAGATGTGGCCGCGGGCAACCATTTGGGCACATCTTCCGTGCGCTTTTCCAACGTCAACGAATATGGAAGGGCCATTGGTTCTCTTCCCTATGATGAGGTGGGATCCGGGACTGGGGTTCCGGGATCAGGGATTGGGGATTGGGACGTAAAGTCGTTGATAAACGGCAATCGGCTAACGGCTGCCTACCGGCTGGCGCAGCTCTGTCAACCGGGTGCCGGTCATCATCAGGCCGATCTCGCCGACGGTGAGGCGTCTCTGTGTCGACAATGCCCATGATCTTGCCGTCGAAGATCACGGCGATGCGGTCACTCAGGGTCATCAGTTCCTCCAGCTCTTCGGAGATGAGCAGAATGGCCGTCTCTGCCGTCCGCTGGTCGAGGAGATGCTCTGGATCGCCTCGACCGCGCCCACATCCAGCCCCGGGTGGGTTGGACGGCCACGATGACCTTGGGGTTGGCCGTGATCTCCCGGGCCAGAATCACCTTTTGCAGGTTGCCGCCAGAGAGCTTGCGGGCCAGGGTTTGCACGCTGGGGGCCAGAATGTCGTAGGTCTTTTTGAGGCGGCGGGCATATTCCCGGGCCTTTTCCGAATCAATGGTCGCCCCGTTGCCGATGGGCTGGCTGCGATAGTGCTTCATGATCACGTTGTCGGTGATGGTCAGGTTGGGGGAAGAGCCGATCTTGTTGCGGTCTTCGGGGATGTGGGAGATCCCGGCCTGGATGGCATGGATGGGGGGGCGATTGGCCAACTCCACGCCGTCCACGGTGACGCTGCCGCCTAAGCACTCCCGCAGACCGGTGATGCATTCGGCCAATTCGCTCTGTCCGTTGCCCGCCACCCCGGCAATGCCCAGGATTTCTCCGGCCCGCACGCTCAAATCTACCCCGCGCAGGGCGGGCGCGCCCTTTTTGTTAAAGGCTTTGAGCCCCGCTATATTCAACACCACCTTACCCGGCTCCTGGGCTTCCTTCTTCACTGCAAAGACCACATCTCGCCCCACCATCATCTGGGCCAGATCCCGTTTGGTCAGCCCCTGCCATGGGCAACCCTTCCGCGGTCACCACCCCCTTGCGCAGCACGGTGATGCGGTCGGCCACGCTCTCCACTTCGTGCAGTTTGTGGCTGATGAAGATGATCGACTTGCCCTGGGCCACCAACGATCGCATCGTGACCATAAATTCGTCGATCTCCTGCGGGGCCAAAACCGCCGTCGGCTCGTCGAAGATCAACACGTTGGCCCCCCGATAGAGGGTCTTGAGAATCTCCACCCGCTGCTGCTCGCCCACGGAGATCTGCCAGACCTTGGACGTGGGGTCTACCCGCAGCCCAAATTGATCTTGCAGCGCCTTCACCTTGCGGTCATAGGTCGTCCAACTTCATAAAGAAGCGAGGCTCGTTCAACCCCAGCAGAATGTTTTCGGTGACGGTCTGGGTGGGAACCAGCATAAAATGTTGGTGAACCATGCCGATGCCGGCGGAGATGGCATCTTTGGGCGAGTTAAAACTGAACCGACTTCCCGTTGACCTTGATGGTGCCGGAAGTCTGTTTGTAGAGCCCGGAGAGCACATTCATCAACGTGCTTTTGCCCGCGCCGTTTTCGCCCAGCAGGGCGTGGATCTCGCCCGGTTTCAGGGTGAAATTGACATGGTCATTGGCCAACACACCGGGAAAGCGGATGACAATGTCGCGCATTTCCACGGCAAAGGGGCCGACGGGGCTGGGACGGGGGCTGAATCAGCAGCCGTCGAGATGGCGGGGCGGAGGGGGGTGGATTGGGACGATTGGCTCATGTCGCGTCTTCCCGATGAAATTTTGGAGGGTATACATGAAGGCCGCCCCCCCAGGCGGGAGGGCGGCCCGGACCATCATACGTTCATCCTGTCTTGCTACTCCAGCGAGGGCAATTCGGCAGTGATGTTTTCGTTCCACCAGTACATGCAGGTCTCGCACGGGCTGCCAAACTGGGCGAAGCCGTCCAGGTCCAACTGTTCCAGGCTTACGCCTTCGGCCAACACCAGGTTGCCCTGGTTGTCGGTGATGGGGCCCTTGAAGACGTCGAAGCGGGTGAACTCGCCGGCCAACATCTTGGCCAGGGTATCCTTGATCAGGGTCAGGTCATCTTCGGGCAGGTCGGCCACGCCGGGCTGAGGCGTCTCGCCTTCCATGAAGCCGAAGAGGCCCATAGCGCCGCTGTCCGCATCAAAGTATTCCCAGCCGCCGACCCAGGTCCCGGCTCGGGACTCGTCGACGATATCGGGCGTAGACCGGACCCCAGTTCCAGTACATGGAGGTGAGGCAGGCATCGATGGTGCAGTTGCCGGAGTAGTCATAGGTGATGCCCCACTTGCCAGCCGGGGCCGCTTCGGCCGGGGCCGGGGTGTCCGCGCCGGTCATCACAACCTGGGCACCAGCGTCGAAGAGGGAGGACGCAGCTTCCTTCTCCAGGATCGGGATCGTGCCAGGTGAAGATCCAGCGCACATCGACGGTACATTCCGGGCAGGTCTGCTGGGCGCCCAGGGCAAAGGCGTTGCCCAGCCGCAGCTCTTCGGGGATGGGGAAGGTGGCGATGTAGCCCAGTTTGGGGTTGCCATCGACCATAGCTCGGCTACCGGCCAACATACCGGCCAGATACTTCATGTCTTCCATGGCGCCCATCAGGTTGCCAAAGTTGGCCCCGTTGGACTTGAAGCCGCTGATGTGGATGATGTCCACGTCGGGGAACTCTTCCGCCACGATCTCGGAGGCATCCATAAAGCCGAAGGAGGTGGTGAAGATCACATCGAAGCCTTTGCGGGCCAGGGAGCGGATCACCTGTTCGGCGTCCGCGCCTTCGGCCACATTCTCGATGTAGACCGTGTGGACATCGGTCACATTGGCCTCCACGTACATGCGGCCCACATCGTGGGCCTGGGACCAACCGCCGTCATCGTGGGGGCCAACGTAGACAAAGGCCACGTTGTACTTGCCATCCATGACTTCCGGGATCTGGACGCCGCTGCTGGCGGGGGCGGCGACTTCTGCCGGGGCAGCAACTTCCGCGTCGGCAGCCGGGGCTGTCGTCGGGGCCGTGGCGGACGGTTGACACGCGGCCAGCACCAACATGGCCACGATCAACAGCAAGCCGGTCAGGAACAAAACACGCTTGTTTTTTTGCATATTTTCTTTCTCCTGCGAGAGTGGTGGCGAGGGGTGACTGTCTCTTTTGGGCAGCGTACCCTCACCTGTGAAATGAGAAGACAACTGAGACGAACATTGTGGATCAGAATTGTGGATCAGAATTATAGATCAGGTTCGATCGATGAGAGATGCGTTAAGAAGAAAAAAGAAGAATCAAAATGAAGAAGAAGTAGTTGCAATATACAACACACCCTCAGGATTGTCAATGCAATTTGTGTCATTTGGCACAATCGTCATCGACCCCATAAGAGCCATGATTCTCAACCCGACCAACCAATTACGCAGAGACTCTTTTGGGAACTTGTCAACCTGTGCAACCCGTGCCATAATATAGACGATTGGTAGACTATCCCCAGGTTGCTTCTATGCGCCTACCCCACGACTCCCGTACCCGATTCCCGCTCTCGAAGACGGAATCGGCCCCGAGCTTGGATTGTTGGCACATTGCAAGTCATCGTTTCAACCATTCGCTTGACCCTAAAACTATGCCATTTGGTATCCATTTGTCATCAGTCAGTATTGACTCTTTGCCGTAATTTCAATCTTTGCTGTAATTCAATCCAGGAGAAGCGCAATGCGCAAACATACGCGAACCTTGGTCATCGGTGCAATCGGCCTGATGTTGGCCTTGGCCGGTTGTGTGCCTTTATTTCAAGGTGACATCACAACGTTCTTGACCCCCATTCCCTACGACAGCGCCGGACGGCCTATGGCTATCACCGCCGGGTTGCATGGCGGCACAGATGCCGGCGTGGTCACCGACGTAGATGCTGACGCCGAGGAAGTCTGGACCGCCCTGCGTAGTTTTGGTCTACCTTTCTTGAGCGATGCCCAGGTGACGGTTGAGGGCCGGGGCGTTGGCTCCACCCGCACCATCGTCATGGACGGGATGGAAGTCGTCGAGCGCTTGGACAAGATCGATGACGCCAACCGCACCCTCACGATTTCCGGCATTGGGGGCAACATCCCCGTGGCCAACTTTGGCGGAACGGTCAGCGTGACGGATTTGGGCGCAGGCCGATCTCAGGTCAATTGGAGATCCAGTTTTGATGCCGACGGTGTCACCATTGACGAGGCCAAGGCTGTGATTAGCGGTGGCATGACTGCCCAGGCCTTGAGTCTGAGCACCTTTGCCAAGGATGGCCTTTTGCCCGCCGCCGTGGCCGAAATCAAGGCCGCGGACGCTGCTGCTCTGGCCGCCGGACCGGCTGCCCCCGCCGCCAGCGTAGCGGACACCTTGGCAGGCATGACCGACATGGTTGACATGACCATGAGCGGGCCGGTTCAACTCTTCGCCATGCTCCACGCAGATGCTGGCGAGCCCGGCGTCTACGAATTCCCCGGTGCCGATGGCCCCGTGGTGGTGGACGGTGCGCCGGTCTCCCCAGGCTTCCTGGTTTTGACCGAAGCCGGTGATGCCATGGCCCATACGGCTGGCAACGACATGAACAGCGTCACCGTCAGCGACCAGATGATGGCCGATGGCCAGATCGTGGTCGATTCCATCACCAGCGAAGCCCCAGGTTGGGTTGCCATGCACGCCAGTGTGGACGGCAAGCCCGGCCCCGTGGTGGGCAACGCAGGCGTGCAGGCCGGTGTCAATGAGAACGTCGCCGTCACCATCGACATGGACGCCCTCAACGCTGTCTTGGCCGAATATCCGCCCGTTCCTGTCATGACTGATGATACGGCCATGACGGAAGCTCCCGCCGCACAACGGAAGCCCCCGCGGTCACGACTGAGGCCCCCGCTGCAACGAACGGAAGCCCCCGCGGTCACAACTGAGGCCCCTGCTGCAACGACGGAAGCTCCCGCCGCAACGACGGAAGCCCCCGCGGTCACGACTGAGGCCCCTGCTGCAACGACGGAAGCTCCCGCCGCAACGACTGAGGCCCCTGCCGTCACGACCGAAGCTCCCGCCGCTACAACGGAAGCCCCGGCTGCAACGACTGAGGCTCCCGCCGCAACGACGGAAACTCCTGCTGCCACGACTGAAGCTCCTGCCGCAACAACGGAAGCTCCCGCTGCAACGACCGAAGCCCCGGTTGCCATCACAATTGCGGCCCCCGCTGCTTCTGGTGGCACAGACACGACGGCTGAAGTCAACGTCAAATCCCTGCGGGTGCGGGTTGGCCCAGGGTTGGACTTTGGCATCAGCGGTGGGGTGAGCCTGGGTGACATTTATCCTGTGACGGCTTCCGACCCCAATGGCGAATGGGTTGAGGTCGAAGTCCCTGCCGTGCGCTATGGCACTGGCTGGGTCTTTGTGGAATACGTGAACATCAGCGGCGACGGCAACATGGTCGCCGTCCCCAAGGCCCTGGGCACGGCGGTGGTCAACACCAACGGTGGACGCCTGCGGGTGCGCTCGGCCTCTGGTCTGGATGCGCCCATCATCGGCTATGTCTTCGATGGTCGAGTCTTCAAGATTATCGGCATCAGCGATGACGGCGGCTGGCTCCAGGTCCAGGTTCCTGGCCTGAGCGGCGAAAGTTGGATCTCCTCTGATTGGGTGATCAAAAAGTAGCCTCTGCGCCAACCCTTTTTGCTACCTATCGGCCCCTGTCGAATGATTCGACAGGGGCCGATTTTATTGTTGGCCTGGCTCCCTGCTTTTGGGGTGGCTATGAGGCCCGGTGTACAATAGCGGACATGACTGCAACCGCTCCCCTTTCCCCCCGCGCCCAAACCATGACTGTGTTGGCATTGAACAGTTGGGCCGTGCTCTTTCTGGCTCTGTTGCTCTTCGTGCGCACCCTGCCCGCCACGGCCACCCCCATCCCCGGCCCGGCGGACGCGGAGGCGGCCTGGTGGGGGCTGTGGCCCGTCACCGCCGCGCCGGGGTGGGCGATGATTCTGGGAACAGTGCTGGTGTTGGCAGCGTTGGTCGTGGGGAGACGGGGATTGGGGATTGGGGACTGGGGACTGGGGATCGGGGCGGTGGTGCTCTTTGGGGCGTTCTTCGTTTTCCAAGTGCCCCACACCCGCTGGGGGGATGCGTATATCCTCACCTATGGCATTCCGTATGCCGACCCGGCTCTGCGGCTGACCCATTCGTGGCAGGCCCCGTTGGATGTCTTTTTGCACAGCCAGGTCTGGCTGCGCTTCCATGATCGCTTTGGCTGGGAGACGGCGCGACCGGTCTATCAGCTTTTGAGTCCCCTGGCCGGGGGGATCTATTTGGCCGTGGCGGTGGCGCTGGGGCGAGATCGGCGCAACGGGCCGGGCTGGCTGACCTTTGGGCTGCTGGCCTCCATCGGGGTGATTCAGCTCTTCTTCGGCTATGTGGAGAACTATAGCTTTGCCGCCGCCGGGATTCTGCTCTATTTGTGGCTGGGGCTGGGCGTCCTGCGGGGGGAGCGGCCCCTGTGGCTGGCGGCCACGGTGCTGGCCGTCACCAATGCCACCCATCCCAGCACGGTGGTCTATGCGCCGAGTTTGCTGTATTTGGCGTGGCGGGTGGGAAAGGCAAAAGGCAAAAGGCAAAGTGCAAAAGGCAAAAGGGGTGGCGGCGATGAACCGTCATTCGCCATTGGCCATTCGCCATTCGCCACGCTTCTCTCCGTCGCCTTGCCCATGTTGATCGTGGCCGGGGCGACCATTTTGTTGATGGAAGTAGGCGGCCACGGCCTCAGCGCCCTGTTGACCAGTGACCGGCCCGGCGGCGGAGATGGCCGTTGGCTGGTCCCCCTCTTCGCCACGGCGACCCGCTGGGAACATTACACGATGTTCAGTTGGGGCCATCTGCGGGATATGTTGAATGAGCAGATGCTTGTGGCACCGATGGTCTTGCCAGGGTTGATTGTTTTGGGCGGAGCGATGCTTTTTGATAAGGCAAAAGGCAAAAGGCAAAGTGCAAAAGGCAAAAGGGTCGTCGCCGAGAGAACTCTGTGGGCACACAATCATTCCCAATTTTCAATTTTCAATTTTCAATTTTCAAATTTTCTTTTCTTGGCCGCGGGGTTCCACCTGCTTCTCATCTGGGTGTGGAATCCGGACTACGGCGGACAGCGGGATTGGGATCTATTCGCTCTGGCCACCATTCCGTCGGCGTTGCTATTGGCCTATGCGCTACCTCGGTTGTTGACGGACCGGCGCCGTCTTTTGTCCGCAACCTTGCCGTTGTTGACCCTTCAATTCCTGCACACCGCAGCCTGGGTCTACCAGAACACATTGCCCTGGGATTGGCCCAGTTAACCCAATAATACTCGACAGACGATACCCATTATGAGCTATTACGATCTAAAACCCGTCCCGCAATTTCAAGACCCGCTCCCGCCTGTGGGACCGGAACCGGCGTCCCGCACGTTGTGGCGGGGCTTTTGGAGCGGGGTCTTTGCCTTTATCGCCCTGGCTGCCCTGGGCCTCAGCGTGGCGCTGTTGGGCTATGCGTACATCGCCCGGGATCTGCCCGCGCCCAACGAGCTGCGCCAGCGGGCCAGCACCTTCCGCACCACCCGCATCTATGACCGCACGGGGGAACTGCTCAACGAGGCCTTTGATCCCAACGAGGGCCGCCGGGTGGAGGTGCCCTTGGAACGGGTTTCCCCCTATCTGCTCCAGGCCACCATCGCCACGGAGGACGCCAACTTTTATAGCCACGCTGGGGTGGACCCGGTGGCCCTGTTGCGGCTGATCTACTATGCCATCCTGGAGCGGGACTTCGTCTCCGGCGGATCCACCATCACCCAACAGTTGGTCAAGCGGCTCTTCCTCACCCCGGAGCAGACCCTGACCCGCAAGGTGAAGGAGGGCATTCTGGCCGCCGAGATCACCCGGCGCTATGACAAGAATGAAATTTTGGAGATCTACCTCAACGAGCTTTTCTACGGCAACTTCGCCTATGGCATTGACGCCGCGGCGGAGACCTATTTTGGCAAAGATGTGGCGGAGTTGAGCTTGGCCGAGGCGGCCCTGCTGGCCGGGTCTGCCCCAACTGCCCGCCTATTACGACCCCTACACCTATCCCGACCGGGCCAAGGGCCGCCAAGGCGTGGTGCTGGGCTTGATGGTGGAGAATGGGGACATCACCCAGGCCCAGGCGGACGCGGCGTGGGACGAGGCCCTGCTCTACATCCCCCTGGCCTTTGACCTCAAGGCCCCCCACTTCACCCTGATCGTGCGCCAGCAACTGGAGAGCCTGCTGGGCCCGGACGCCCTCTACCGGGCCGGGCTGGAGGTGACCACGAGCCTGGATCCCAAGCTGCAAGCCGAGGCCGAGCGCATCGTGGCCGAGCAGGTGGCGGCCCTGGCGGATCGCAACGTCTCCAACGGGGCGCTGGTGTCCATGAACCCGGTCACCGGGGAGATCCTGGCCTTGGTGGGCAGCGCCGACTTCAACAACGTGGAGATCGACGGCCAGATCAACATGGCCCTGGTCCCCCGGCAGCCGGGCAGCTCCACCAAACCCCTGGTCTATCTGGCCGCCTTCGAGCAGCCGGACAAACCCCTGGCCCAGCGCTGGACCCCCGGCACCCTGATCGCCGACATCGAAAGTCCCTTCCCCGACGGCATCAACCCGGACTATGTGCCCAAAAATTACGATGAAAAAGAGCACGGCATCGTCACCGTGGGTGCGGCCCTGGCCAACAGTTTCAACATTCCTGCCGTGCGGGCGCTGCAAACCGTGGGCCTGCCCTACTACATGCAACGTCTGCGGGACCTTGGCATCACCACCCTGGCCGAAGAGGGCGACTATGGGTTGAGCCTCTCGTTGGGTGGGGCAGAGGTGCCTTTGCTTGAATTGACCGGGGCTTTCGCCGTTCTTGCAAATGGGGGCGTACGCCAACAGCCAGTGGCCATCATCCAGATCGCGGACAGCAACGGCAACGTCATCTGCCAACTGGGCAGCGACACCCCCTGCCAGATCGCCGACGCCACCGCGGGCCGCCAAGTGGTCAGCCCGGTGGATGCCTTCTTGGTCACCGACATGATGCGGGACAACGAAGCCCGCACCCCCACCTTTGGGGCCAATTCGGCCCTCAACCTGGGGCGGCCCGCCGCGGCCAAGACCGGCACCACCAACGACTTCCGGGACAATCTGACCGTGGGCTTCACGCCCCAGATCGTCACCGGCGTGTGGGTGGGCAACGCGGACAACACCCCCATGCGCAACGTCTCCGGCGTGGCCGGGGCCGGTCCCATCTGGAATCTGTTTATGAAATCGGCTTTGGCGGAGTTGCCCGTGGTGGACTTCGCCCCGCCGTCCGGGGTGGAATTGGTGGAAGTCTGCGCGGACACGGGCACCCGCCCCTCCGCGGCCTGCCCGGCCAAAACCCAACACTGGTTCGCCGTGGACCGTCCGCCCCTGCCCCCGGAAGCGGATCTGTGGCAGATGGTGCGGATTGACCGAGCCACGGGCAAGCTGGCCACCGAGTTCACCCCGGCGGAGCAGGTGGAGGAGAAGCCGTTCAAGGTCTATCCGCCCGAATATCGGGAATGGGCCGAGAAGAACGGCATCCCCCAGCCGCCCACGGAGCAGAGCGACCTCTTCACCTTTGCGCCGGTCGTCAACATCCGCCAGCCCTTGGAGGGCGCGGCCGTGGCCGGGATTGTGCAGGTCGTGGGCAGCGCGGACGTCTCCAGCTTTGCCAGCTACGAACTGCAATACGGCGTCAGCCACGACCCCGGCGCGTTCAGCGCCGCCATCTGGGGCCCCGTCGGCACGCCCGTGCGGGACAACGTCCTGGGCCAGTGGGACACCCGAGGGCTGTTCAACGGTCCCCACACCCTGCGGGTCCTCGTGCGGGACAGCTTCGGCACCCAAGTCGAAAGCCGGGTGCGGGTGACGGTCAACAACCCCACGCCCACGCCCACGGTGATTGCGCCGACCTTCACGCCGACGTGGACGCCCGTGCCCGTGGAGGAAGTGCCCGCTACGCCCACACCGATCTTGCAGGTCTATCCGCCGCCGGTGGAGATTTTGGTCACGCCGACGCCGGGGGGATAGCCGAGGAGATAATCAAAGCATGGTACAGGAAGAACAGATAGCGGTTGGCGATGTTTTGAAGATTCACAACTGGTACGGCGTCGTGCTCGAGGTTCATCGGGATAGCGCGACCGGCGATGTATCCGTCCTGCGCGTCCAAACCACCCGGAATGTGCTGCGCGGCTATGGCCCGGAGTATATCGATATTCGCATGAACCCCGAGGCCGTCGAGATCGGGACGATGGACGAATTGGTTCGAGATCTGGAAGAACGCAAAGCAGTTGAGCATGCGCTTGGAAAACAAGATGCTGCAAGCTGTTGCCCCAATGAAACAAGTATCGGAGCCTAGCTGAATGAACAAACCCTAAAGTCGCCCTCGAATCCACCGTCATCTCCCACGGCCTGCCCTACCCGCAGAATGTGGAACTGGCCACGGAGATGGAAGCCATCGTCCGCGCCCACGGCGCGGACCCCCGCACCGTGGGCATCATCGCCGGGGAACTGGTGGCGGGCTTGTCCGCGGAGCAGATTCAGCACTTGGCCACGGCGTCCGATGTGCGCAAGGTGAGCCGCCGGGATCTGCCCATTGTGGTGGCCCGCAAGCTGGACGGGGCCACGACCGTGGCCACGACCATGTGGATCGCCCATCGCTTTGGCATCGAAGTCTTCGCCACGGGGGGCATCGGCGGGGTGCATCGGGGGGACGGCCACGGCACCAGCCCGGATGTGAGCGCGGATCTGCAGGAGTTGGCCCAGACGCCGGTGATCGTGGTCTGCGCCGGGGCCAAGGCGATTTTGGACCTGCCCGCCACCTTGGAATATCTGGAAACCCACGGCGTCACCGTGGTCGGCTATGGCACGGACGACTATCCGGCCTTCTACAGCCGGTCCAGCGGATTGCCCGTGGATGTGCGCTGCGACACGCCGGACCAGGTGGCGGATCTGTGGCGGGCCAAGCAAGCCCTGGGGCTGCCCGGCGGCCTGCTGGTGAATGTCCCCATCCCGGCGGACGCCGAAATCCCCGCCGCGGAGATCGAACCGGCCATCACCCAGGCCGTGGCCGAGGCCGCGGACCAGGGGCTGCGCTCCGCCGAGGTGACGCCTTTCCTGCTCAGCCGCATCGCCCAGTTGACCGGGGAGCGCAGCCTGCGGGCCAATTTGGCCTTGCTCAAAAACAACGCAAGGGTCGCCGCCCAGATTGCGGTGGCATTGCAAAGGTAGGGATATAATAGAAAAAGGGGGGATGTGACTGGGTCACATCCCCCCTTTGATTTTACCCACAAATTACTCGATACTCGACGCTCGATACCCTCTACCCCACGCCCAACAGCTTCTCGAACTCCTTGCGGTCCAGGACTTCCTTTTCCAACAGGGTTTCGGCCAGCAGCCGGAGCTTGTCCACGTTCTCGCTCAGGACGGCGAGGGTGCGGGCGTAGGCGGCATCCACGATGCGGCGCACTTCTTGGTCGATGGAGCGGGCCACGTCTTCGCTGTAGCTGCGCTGTTCGCCGATCTCCATGCCCATGAAGGGGTTGTGGTCGCCGGAACTGAGCTGCACCGGCCCCAGCAGATCGCTCATGCCGTAGCGGGTGACCATGGCTTTGGCCAGCTTTGTCACCTTTTCCAAATCGTTGGCCGCGCCCGTGGTGACCTCGTCAAAGATGATCTGTTCGGCGGCCCGCCCACCCAGCAAGCCGGAGATTTGGGCCTCAAACTCGGCTCGGTTGAGCAGGGTTTTTTCTTCTTCGGGAATGGGGAGCACGTAGCCCAAGGCCTGGCCTCGGCTGATGATGCTGATCTTGTTGACGATGTCCGTGGCGTCGAGCAACAGGGTCATGACGATGGCATGGCCGGCCTCGTGGAAGGCGACCACCCGGCGCTCTTCTTCGCTGAGGATGCGGCTTTTGCGGGCCGGTCCGGCGATGATGCGCTCGATGGATTCCATCAGTTCGTCCATGCCGATGGCCCGTTTGTTGCGTCGGGCCGACAGGATGGCGGCTTCGTTGAGCAGATTTTCCAGATCCGCGCCCACCATGCCTGGGGTTTGGGCGGCGATCACGCCCAGCTCCACATCCGCGGACATGGGTTTGCCCCGGGCGTGGACATTCAGAATGGCCTCGCGGCCCTTGCGGTCCGGGCGATCCACCACCACCTTGCGGTCAAAACGACCGGGGCGGAGCAGGGCCGGATCCAGGATGTCCGGGCGGTTGGTGGCGGCGATCACGATGACGTTGGTCTCGCTGTCGAAGCCGTCCATCTCCACCAAGATCTGGTTGAGGGTCTGCTCTCGCTCGTCGTTGCCGCCGCCCATACCTGCCCCGCGATGGCGGCCCACGGCGTCGATCTCGTCTACAAAGATGATGCAGGGGGCGTTCTTCTTGGCCTGCTCGAAGAGATCCCGCACCCGGCTGGCCCCCACGCCCACAAACATTTCCACAAATTCCGAGCCGGAGGCGCTGAAGAAGGGCACGCCGGCCTCACCGGCCACGGCCTTGGCCAGCAGGGTCTTGCCCGTGCCGGGGGAGCCGATCATCAGCACGCCCTTGGGGATGCGGGCACCCAGGGCCGCAAACTTCTCCGGCTCCTTGAGGAATTCCACCACCTCTTCCAACTCTTGCTTGGCCTCTTCCAGCCCAGCCACGTCGTCAAAGGAGATGTTGGGCCGGTCGGCCTCGTCCATCTTGCGGGCTTTGGTACGGCCAAATTGCATGGCCCGGTTGGGGCCAGCCCCACCGGATTGGCGCATGATGAAGATGAAAAAGCCAAAGATCAGCAGCATAGGCAAGAGCATCAACATCCACCCAAAAATTGTGCTGCTGCTAGACGGGGTGCGCACGGTGATGGTGACTTCGCTCAATTCTTGCTCGGTCACACCGAAACGGCCCAGGGTTTCTAGCACGCCGGTACCGATCTCCTTGCGGCTGTTTAGCTCTTCGCCGCCACTCAGGGTGACAAAAATCTGTTCTCCCTGCACGGCGATGCTTTGCACCCGGCCAGCCTGAATGTGCTGGGCCACCGTGTTGATGCCGACTTCGGTCCCTATGTCCGTACTGCCTTGAGAAAAATAGCGGAAGCCGATCAGCATGAGCACAGCCACCAAGATCCAAACCCAACTGCGGTTGAACATTTCTCGCATCCGTTGGGCAGAATCCTGATCGTCCTTGGGCGCTTCGGGTCGCTTTTGGTCTGGTTTTTTGTCTTTTTGCTCTGACATATTTTTGTCCCGGAAATTGTAGATGACTTCCCTGCAAAAACCACGAATGACACGAATTAACACGAATTTTCCTCAGAAACAATTCGTCAAATTGGTGAAATTCGTGGTTCACGCAATAGAGTCTGTAGATAAAGTTTGGGCAGGCCACTGGGTCAACAGCGCCTGCCCCGGTTGAGCAAGAGTATAGGGGATCGGGTCCGTTTTTTCCGTAAGCTGGCTCGTTATCCTCGAATCAGGCGTTGGGTTTGTGCTTGGTTCAGCTGATCTGGTCCAACACAGGCTGGATGCTGACCCCCACACAATGGGTCTGCGCCTGGTGGACATGGGGCTTGTCGGCAGAGAAGCGCCGATCCGGGCAGGAGGCCTCGTCGGGCTTGTCGCTCATGGAGATGACCAGACAGCCCCGCTTTTTGAGCCACAAGGCGGCTTCTCGCACTTCCTGGGTGATGGTGATCTCCTCGGCCATGCGCTGATCCATGGGGGCATCGTCGGGCAGGCTGTTCATGTGGGCCAGGGTAGCCAAGAACTCTTCCCGTCGGAAGCGTTTGAAGGGGGTGGGATCCCCATTCTGCACGCTGGTGAGGACGGCCTCGTGGGCTTGGCGCAGATCTTCGCTGGTGCAATTGCCATTCTTGATCCGCACCTCGATCCAGCGGATGAAGTGTTCAAAGCTGCGCAAACTGTCGCTTTCAACCTCGTCGATCACCTCATCCAAGGTAGCCACACAGCCGTTGATCACCATGCAGATATAGCCCAAATAGTCCTGATTGTCCCCGGTCAGCACATGGAAACGAGGCTGATTAAGGATGTTGTAATCATTCTCGAAGGCGGCCTGATCAAAGTTGTCGCCCAGCACAGAGCTCATGGTGTGAAAAATACCGCTGAGCCGGGCCTTGTCGATGGCCTTGTCGTTGCGGCCCCTGGCCCCGATAGCGGTCTTGTCCAGATCCAGCACCACCGCGGTGGTGTGATCCAGCTTGAAGCCTTGCTGGCGCAGAGCGGCCAGCCATTCCCCCGCATGGGACCAACGATTGGCCGTCACCACATCTTCCACATTGCTCA
Organism: uncultured Chloroflexia bacterium; assembly: GCA_963704975.1. Taxonomy (GTDB): domain Bacteria; phylum Chloroflexota; class Anaerolineae; order Caldilineales; family Caldilineaceae; genus JAGNDO01. The sequence continues at coordinate 109,920 of CAVPIK010000008.1, forward strand.
GATCGAGGCTGGGTGCCACATCGGCCCGCTCGTTGACGATCAAACAAGAGCCACGCCAACCGCTGCGGCTGATCATGTTGCGGAAGGCTTGACCATCCCCAGAGAGGGTGTCGCCCACAAAGAGCAACTCTTTGATCTCGTCAGGGCGTCGCAGCACCTCGTGGATCTGGTCCAAAAACCAGATGGCAGCCTTGGCATAATCTCGATCCAGCTTGCGGGGAATGTCGCTGGCATGGATGCCCATACGAAAGCGGGCGCGCTTCAGGCCCTGCACTCGGCGATCCAGGGGTTCCAAACTCCGGTAGATCACCCAGTCATCCACGAGCTCGGCCAAATTGGAGAGACCAAAATTATTCAAGATCACTGGCTCGGCTCCTGGTTGGGGCGTTGATTTCGTTCCGGTTGTTTTAGACGTGATTGTCACAGTTTGCCTCAGGCTTCCATTGCAGAGAGCTTGCCATGCGTCGGGGTATCTGAGTGCTCAACTTTGCATGACGCCTCGTAGACACCCATTGTCCTTGACTCTTCAACTAAGACCATAAGTATAGGACAAAATGACTATCCTGACAATCAGCGTGCGGGTTGCGAAAAAAGCAGTGAGGAACTGGCGAGTGCCAGCACAAAATCGACGTTTTTTTGTAACTACCCACCCCACCCAAACCCTCCCCAGCCTGGGCGCGGGAGACAGCCTCTGGCTCCACTTTGGGTTGGGAGATGCCACGATCTCCAAACTCCACATCCGCTGGCCGGACGGCACGCAGCAGAACTTTGACCGCGTCCCGGCCAACCGGCGTATCACCCTGGCCTACCCCCTCACCGACGCAGACCGCACAGCCCAGCGGGCGATCCTCTACGGTCCCCAGCGGAACTTCTGGCCCTGGCTTTTGGGCGGGATAGTTGTTGGCGTTTTGTTGTTTTTTGCCTGGAAACGATCCCGATCCCCACAGCCAGCGCCGGTTGAGTAGCCGTCAACAAGATCTCCGCTGACCATTCACGATGTCGGCGGCGTATCGAAACCAGAGCGGGTTAACCCACTTCGGTTTCGATACGCCCTATTCCTTGGGTATTGTAAGCGCCAGCCGTGCGTCGGGCTACTCAACCTGCGTTCGACTTTTGCGCAGGCCAGCGCCGGTTGAGTAGCCGCCGCCGAGATCTCCGCTGACCATTCACGTACTGGCGGCGTATCGAAACCAGAGCGGGTCAACCCACTTCGGGTTTCGATACGCCCCCATTTCAGAGAAGCGGACCATCCCTACCGCAGGGTCATGGGTAAAAAGATCACGCTGTTTACCCGTGTGCCATTCCAAGCCGCGCCCCAATCTTCGGGGTCGCCCAGATCCCAGCTGCCGGTGAAGTATTCACAGCCATCCCCGGTCAGAGCAAAGTTGCCGCTGTTACCGCCGCTATCGCTCCAGGTGCCAGCAATCCGTGGAATCACCAGCGTGCCCTGAAAGCTACCTGCTAGATAATCATAGTCGATGGTCCCGCCAGTGAAGGTGCCCGTGATAGCCGAGCCAGTCTGCACCAGGGTCGTCACCCCCCGGTCGCCGATCCAAGTGCCGCTCCAACTACAGGCAATGGCCGGGCTGCGAGCGGGTGCCGCCAGACCGACTGAACTGGTTAACAAGATCAAGCTGAAGGAAAGACCAATCCAGAGCCAGCGTCGGCCCTGGGCGCGCCAAGCGTGACTGTTCATCTGTTTGCTCCTTGCAAACCGTATTCCCGGATAACTACGAAAGACCGATTGGAGACCAAACAACGGGCACTCGATCGCCCCAAACTTGTTTTTACCACCTCCCCTCACCCCCTCACCCCTTCAGCTCTTTCACCACCCCCGCCCGGTCAACCACCGTGGACCATAATCCCACTCGGCCTCATTCAACGTCATCAGCCGGATCTCCGCGCCGTTGGGCTGGACCCGGTAGATCTCGCTGAATCCACTGTCCGGGCGATAGCCGCTGAAGACGATGGCCCCGGATTGGGGACCGGGCGGACCCCAGGCCGGGCTGCTGGGTCGGTACGGGACTTGGGGGACCAGCACCTGGATATTCGATCCGTCCGCGTTCATGGTGTAGATCGTCTGCTGCGTCCGCGTGCCCCAAAAGGCGATCTGGGTGCCGTCCGCGGACCAGGCCGGGTCGGCATCGCCGTTGACATTGACCGTCAACTGGCGCACGTCCGTACCGTCGGCCCGCATGTCAAAGATCTCCGAATTCGGCCCCACCCGGTTGGATTGAAAGACGATGCGATTGTTGGCCCAACTCCAGTCCGGCGCATAGTCGAAGTCGTCGTTGTGGGTCAGTTGGGTCACCGCCCCGGCGGCCATGCCCGGCCCCAGGGCCATCACATAGATCTCCATGTCCCCGTCCCGGTCCGAGGCGAAGGCCAGTTTGGTGCCGTCCGGCGACCAGGTGGGGCCGCCGTCGGTGTAGCTGCCCGTGGTCAGGGCGTGGGCGGCGAAACCGTCCCGGCTCATCACCCACAGCTTATTGAAGCCCTGATCCGCCGACCAGCGGGTGAAGGCGATCCAGCGCCCATCCGGCGAGCCGACCGCCTCCATCTCCACCACATCCGGGCTGTTGGTCAGCCGCTGGAGATGGGTGGCATCGGGCCACATGGCGTAGAGATCCACCGCGCCCTGGCCGCTCTTGGTGAAGATCACCTCGGGCGGCCACGCATCCTGGATCACGCTCAGCACATTGCTGTCCCGGCTGGTGACATAGACCCGATCCATGATCGAGTCCGCCACAATCCCCTCCTCCGCGCCCACGGCCACGGGGATGGCGGTCACGGGCGACCAATCCCCGGCCGGATAGACCTTCACCTCTGTGCCGCAGGCGATGAAGAGATGACCGCTGTCCGGGTTGACGGCCAGGACAAAGGGTTCCTTGTCCAGGCCGATGGTGCCGACGATCTGGTTGTTCTCCACATCGATCACCGTGACCGTGTGGGCCGTGCCCCGGTTGGCCGCGTAGAGCCGCTTGCCCGCCGGGTCATAGGCCAGACCGTAGGGGGCCTTCACCGTCTTGCCAGCGGCCCACCACATTGCCGTCCCGCAGATGGATCACCTCGTCCGAGCCGTAGGCCGAGAGGAAGACATCGCTGCCGGTGGGGTCTGCGGCAAAGAGGGACGGCTGATGGCCCACGTTGTACAAGGTGCGGATCACGGCATAGGTGGCCGGGTCAAAGACCGTCACCGTGTCGTTGCCGAAGTTGGCGATGTAGCCATAGTTGCCCGCCACGGCCACCCCGTTGGGCAGCAGATTGGCCGGGATCGTCGCCGCCGTCGTGCCCTGGCCCACATCCACCACCGAAGCATTGGCGGTCTGGCGGTTGCTCACCACCAGCTTGCCGTTGGGCAGCCGCGCCACCTGATTCGGCCCGGCGGCGGATTGGGCAACCGTGATCACCTTCGTCACCTGCCACGGCCCCATGCCCACCACGGCCACCGTGCGCCCGGAGTGGTCCTCGCCGTGCAGGGCCACATAGAGTTCCGTGCCGTCCGCGCTCACGGTCAACCCCACGGGCCGGGACTGGGCGGCGAAGGTCATGGTCGTGAGCAGATGGGGCGTGGGCCAACCCACGGGCGTCGCCATGGGGATGGGGGTCGATGTGGGCGTGAACGTCGGCGTCACCGTGGCCGTGGGCGACCCGGCCACCGGCGGCGTGGGCGTGGGCGTGCGGGTGGGGCCGGGGGGCGTCGTGCTCAAATTGTAGCGGAAGACGCCGTTGACCGAGTTGAGATAAAGCGTATTCGGGGCCGGAATCAGGACCAACAGACTGTCGATCTGAAGCTGATCGTAGGGCTGACCGCTCAACTTATACCAAATGGTCGTGGCCGGATCCCGGACGTACAGCCCCTTGACCGTGCCCATGTAGAGCCGGTGACTGCCCGCCGGGGTCCTGGGCCAAGCCGAAGATGCCCGCCAGCCGTCCGCCGGACCCCAGATCCGTCACATCCGCCAGCCCCTCGGAGTTGTTCGCCCCAAAGCGCGCCGTCGTTCGTCGTGGTGCGGAAGCCGTCCACCGCCGGCGCGTAGACCACGCTGGGCTGGAAGCGATCCACCGCCAGGTCGCCAAACCAGCCGATCTGGGGCTGGGTGGCCGTGCTGCTGTTGCTCCACGTCAGCCCCCCATCCCGGCTGACCAGGACCGCACCGCCGCCCCCTTCGCTGACCCCGCCTACCCACACCGTGTTCCAGTCCAACCCCACCGGGGCGATGAACTTGGCATCGTAGACCCCAAACAACTCACCGGACCGGCGCACAAAACTCGCGCCGCCGTCCGTGGACAGATACGGCCCGTCACACCCGGCGGCAAAGAGCCAGTTGACATTGGCCGGATGGGCGGCCAAGCGGCTTCAGGTTGATCCCCGCGGCCACCTGCTGCCAGGATGCGCCGCCGTCCATCGTGCGCCACATGGGCACCGGGTCGCCCCCGGCATAACAGGCATACCCATTCCCGGCGTACAGCACATTCGGGTCCGCGGTCAGAATCATCGGCTCCGGGCGGGCCGTGCCGGAGATGCGCCCAGGTCAGCCCGCCGTCGCGTGGATCGATAGAGCGCACCGTCCACGTCCGCATAGATCGTGACCAGATCCGCCCGCCCGATCACCCGGTCCGCCCAGCCGGCGGAGAGCACCAAGGCCCCGGTGGGCGGGCAGATCGAGATCGTGGCATCGTCCACAAAGGTGCGGCTGATGCCGCCCGTGCCGTTGTTGTACGTGCCAAACTGGAAGCGGATCTGCTTGCCCCCATACCGGCTCACATCCAGATTGATCACCCCTTCCCGCCACAGGGCCGAGTTGACCCGCTCCACCAGCAGATAGTCAATCGAGTTGTCCGGCAGGATGGCGATCACATAGAAGTAGTCGTCCAGATTCGGCGCGGCGGCATCCAACTCCGCCAAAGTGCGGGGCAGACTCGGCCACATCCGGCACAGCCCCCACCGGCGCATTCACCGCCGCCGTCACCCCAAACCGAATAGCGCCAGAAGCGCAACTGGGCCGACGCCAGCCCCACGGGGAAGGTCACCGCCTGCTGCGATGGGCGAATAGCTGGCCACGTTGGCCCCGCCCGCCCCAATCCCCGTGCGCATGACTGCGACTGCCCCCATGCACCGGCGACGTCACATAGGCCGCCAGCGCCGGGTTGGTGCGGATCTCCCAGCCCTCATCGCTCTCGAAACCAGGGTTGGCAAACCCGGCATAGCAGCTAGTCGGCGGCTGGCCGGTGGGCGTGCTTGTCGGTGTTGAAGAAGGTGTGGCGGTCAGCGTGCTTGACGGGGTCGCCGTCAGCGTGGGGGTCGGCGTCCTCGTAGCCGTGGGCGTCGGGGACGGGGTCGGTGTCCATGTGTCCGTCGGGGTGGCCGATGGCGTCGTCGATGGCGTCGGCGCTGGGGGTGACGCTGACCGCAAAGGTCGGGGTGGGGGTCGGCGTCGACCGTGGACGTGGGTCGGTGTCCGTGGGCGTTGTCGGGGTGAGGCGTGGGCGTGGGGGTTTCCGTGGACGTCGCCGTGGCATGATGGGCGTCGGGGCGGGTGTGGGCCACAGGCGCAGAAGTTGGGGCAGGAAACTCCGCAACCACAGCCGATCCATCGGGATCTCCATAGTGCCAAACCCCGTGGGCCGTGGCCACATGAGCGGTCAATCCCGTGCGGGCAGAGTGGGTCACCACCACCCGGTTGATCTCCGGGTTGCCCGGCGCAGGCCCCAAGTCGGTCCAACTGTCGCCCCCATCCCCGCTGCGGAAAAGCCCCCGCTCCGGCGTGGAGACGATCTGCCCCCCATACCCGGCAAAGAGCGTCTGATCCGCCGCATAGTTGGGCGACACAGCCAAGCTGCGGGGGAACGGCTCATAGCTATCCGGCAGCCCGGCAGAGGTCAGCGCCCAACTTGCCCCCCGGTCCACCGTGCGGATGATCCCGCTCTCCGGCGTGCCGTCGCCGATCCCCTCCATCAGCCGATAGCTCTCCCACACCGTGCCATCCTCGCCAAAATTCGGCGAGATGGCCACGGCATAGTTTGGCCCCATACGACTTTGGGGGATCCACGTCTCGCCGCCATCTGTGCTGCGGCTCGCCTCACCCAGGCCGGTGACAAAGAGGGTGCGATCCACGGCGAAGTTGGGCGACACGGCCAGATCCGTGGCGTTGAGGATGTCATCTGCCAAGAAGGGGAAGGCCGACCAATTCTCGCCGCCGTCCGTGGAGCGCAACAACTCCATGCCCGCGCCGGCCAGGGCAAAGAGCGTGTGGTCCGTGGCAAAGTCGGGCGAGATGCGCAAGATGCGCACCTCATCGGTCAGGGTGTTGACCATCTGCCGGGTCGCACCGCCGTCCACCGAACGCAGCAGGATCGTGAGATTGGCGGTCGTGGAAAAATAGGTAAAAAAGAGGGTGTGATCCGTGGCGTACGCTGGGGAAAGGGCCAGGCGGCCAAACCGTTCCTGCCCCCCAATGACCGCCATCGGCTTGCCACGAATTGCCCCGATCTTGGGTGCGATAGAGCGTGTCCGCGGTCATGGCGAAGAGGGTATTGTCCCGGTCATAGTCGGGGGAAGCGGCCATATCCAACACGGCCACATCGCCCAGCGTCCCCGCCCGCCAATTGGGGTCGGGATAGGCCGGGTCGCCGCCCAAGCCCGCGGGCGAGGCAGCGATCGAGCCGGAAAGTTGCATCAACAGAAGCCCCAAACTAAGGGCCAGGCCAAAGATCAACAGGGTCGTCCAGCGCATGGGGTGGGCAAAGCGACTACGGGAAAACATGGATCCTCCTTGTGACCGAACAGGGACGGCGAAAAGCAAACGGCGACAGGCATGATCGCCTGTCGCCGCAAAAGGAGAACTATGTGGACGGGAATGGTCTGCGGAGAATTCGGCTCACCGGCTGTCCCGGCAAGGCCGTCACGACGGCGCGAACACGCCTCCACATGAGTGTAGACGTTGCTCATCCCCGGAAAGTTGCGGTATGATTGGCTGACTGCATTAATTGCTGACACGATGCCCGCCAATCCAAAATCCACAACCGGAAATCAACCATGCAAAAACCTCTCTCCGACTTCACCGTTCTCACCCTGGCAGCCAACGTCCCCGGCCCCGTCGCCGCCGCCCGGCTGCGGGATCTGGGCGCGCACGTGATCAAAGTGGAGCCGCCCTTCGGCGATCCCCTGGCCGTGGCCGGGGCGGATTGGTACGCGGATCTGCATCGGGATGTGGACGTGCGGGTGCTGGATTTGAAGGACGGGGCGGATCGGGGCGACGTTGGACCGGCTGCTGGCCGAGGCGGATCTGCTGCTGACCTCCAACCGGCCCAGCGCCTTGGCCCGCCTGGGGCTGGATTGGGAGACGGTCCACGCCCGCTTCCCGAATCTCTGCTACGTGGCCATCGTCGGCTATCCCGGCGACAAGGCCGAGGTGGCGGGCCACGACCTCACCTATCAGGCCGCGGCGGGGATGTTGACCCCGCCTCACATGCCCCGCACCCTCCTGGCGGATCTGGCTGGGGCCGAGCGGGCGGTGCAGGCGGCCCTGGCTTTGCTTCTGGCCCGGCAGCGGGGACAGGGGGCCGGCTTTGCCGAAGTCGCCCTGTCGGATGCCGTGGACGACTTCACCCTGCCCTGGCAAGTTGGCATCACCCAGCCCGGCGCAATCCTGGGCGGCGGGCTGCCCGGCTATCGGCTCTATGCCGGCGGCGGATGGGTGGATTGCGGTGGCAGCGTTGGAGCCTCACTTTTTGGCTCGCCTTTTGGATGGATTGGGACTTACGGCCACGGATAGCGAGGCCTTGGCGGAGATTTTCGCCCAAAAGTCCGCGTCGGCATGGGAGCTTTGGGCAGAGGAGCGGGATTTACCGATTGTGGCGGTCAAATGAGGAATGCACAATGCACAATGGACAATGCACAATGATCGGGTATTCACCACATCATTGTGCATTGTCCATTGTGCATTGTGCATTTCCTATACTTCGCTCAAATGCTCGATGCTGTTGACCAGCACGCCGTGCCAGCCGGTTTCGTCCCGTTCCAGCACGGTGATGGCACAGTTGGGCGGCTCCCAGCGGTCCCAGTCTGGGTGGCCGTCGCCCAGGAATTCGGCCAGGCCATAGGCAATGACGCCGCCGTGGGTGACGGCCAGGATTGTTTGGCCGGGGTGAGCGTCCACCAGGGCGGTCAGGGCCTGAGTCGTCCGGTGTTGAAAGCTGACCGGGGATTCGCCCTTGGGCGGGGCGAAGGTGGGTTCCCGATCCCAGCGGTTCCACAGGTCTTCGGTCTCCCGCAAATCCTCAAAAGAGCGCCCCTCCCACTCCCCCAGATCAAATTCTCGCAGGGGATCATGCACAATCGTGGCTTTGTCCAGGGCTTTGGCCAAGGGAGCGGCGGTGCGTTGGGCGCGCCCGGTGGGCGAAACATAGATATGGTTCACCGGAAATTTCTGGGCAAATTCGGGGAAATAGTGGGCGGTCGCATCCACCTGGGCCTGGCCCTTGGGCGAAAAAGGAGCGTCCATCGAACCTTGCCAGACCTGGGCCACATTGGCCTCTGTCTCGGCATGGCGGAGCAGAATCAGTCGTGATCTCATGAAGTTGCTTTCCTTAGTGATTTGCTGGTTCTTCGGGATTGGGGTTCTTTGCCCCACCGGCACCAGCCAACTAATTTTATACACACCCGGTTGAATAGTGAAATCGCCGAAGAACAGCGAAACTAGTCGTCCTCCCCATTCTCGTCGTCCATCTCGTTGAATTCGTTGTGCCGACGGTTATCTAAATCTGGGTGCAAACCTGGGCGATGGCCCGGCTTGGCGGCGACCCCCATTTTCTTGCCCACTCGTCGCTGCTTGACCTGTTGCAAACGACGACGGCTCAGGTGTTCGCTGACCGGGCGCAGGGCCACCAGCACAAAGGTGGCCAACACGGCGCTGAAGATAGCCAGAAAGTAGGCCCCCGCCCCCGTGGCCATGCCGATGGCAGCAACCAACCAGATGGTGGCCGCCGAGGTCAATCCCCGCACCCGGCTCTTGCTGTGCAGCACCGCCCCCGCGCCCAAAAAGCCCACACCGCTGACAATCTGGGCGGCGATGCGGGCTGAATCTCGAGGGCCATCCACAGTCAGGGTGGGGAAGCCATAGATGCTGAGGAGGGTGAAGAGACATGAACTCATGGCGATGATGATGTTGGTGCGCAGCCCGGCTGGCCCATGCCCCACCCGCTCCAGCCCCACCATGCCCCCCAGCAGGGCTGCCAGCATGATCTGGCCCGCCATCTCCCACTGCATCCCCCGCAGGGTCATCACCCAATGAGGCAACTGTTCCATCCCTGAACTCCTTTCTTCAAATTCTTTGCAGTGAAAATGTTGATTACCGCCCCAGCCAGGGAATCAGCCGAGGCACGCTGGCTTGATAGCGTACATAGGCCTCGCCGAACTCCCGCACCAGCCGCCGCTCTTCGTGGATGGAGCCGAGGTAGAAATAGGCGGTGAAGATGGCATAGGTCACCAGCAGGTTGACCGTCATGCTGGGGGTGAGCCAGAGGAAGATCAGGCTGAAGGTGTAGAGGGGGTGGCGTACCCAAGCGTAGGTGCCCCGAACATTCAGGGAACCCGTGGCCGTTGGGTCCGCCGCGGCGATCTGGGCCAGCCCGGCGAAGTGCCACACGTTGGTCTGGAGCAGGGTGATCCCCGCACCGACCAGGGCCGCGGCTTGCCCCGCCATCATCAACCACGCCCAAGGCGACGGCACGGCATACAGCCCCCGATCCGGCAGCACGGCCAGCATCCAAAAGAGGGGCAGGAGGCTGATCCCGGCAAAAGTGTTGTAGACCAGCCGATACCCGCGGTCAAAGCTCGGTCCGATCAACCGGCGCAGACGACTTTTGAACCAAGTAGCCGCCGTCACGCTGTGAACCAGCCCATAGATGGTAAAATAGAGGACGAGAAATAGAATACTTGTGATCATTGCCCGAGTATACACGGAAAAAGGGGCGCGGGGCGAATTGCGAGGGGCGATTAGAGATTTAGAGATTTTTCATGGTCGCCCTCGCAATTTGCCCCTCGCCCAATCCAAAATCCAAAATCACCAATCCAAAATCAAAGGGTCCGCCATGCAACATCAAACCATCGCCGTACTCGATTACGGCAGCCAGTACAGCCAACTGATCTGCCGCCGGGTGCGGGAGCGCAGTGTCTACGCCGAATTGATCTCTTGGGATCGGGCCGCGGAGCTGCTGCCCCAGCTCAACCCGGCGGGGATCATCCTCTCCGGCGGCCCCAACAGCGTCTACGATGAGGGCGCGCCCTTCTTGCCCCAGGCGGTGACGGACCAGGGCGTGCCGGTCCTGGGCATCTGCTATGGGCTGCAACTCTTGGCCCACACCTTGGGCGGCCAGGTCACCCCCAGCCACGAGCGGGAATACGGCTCCGCCACGGTGCGGGTCACCGGCCAGCGGGCGGACAAGGTCACCAATCCCCTCTTCGCCGGGCTGCCCGCGGACTTGCAGGTGTGGATGAGCCACGGCGACCGGGTGGAGAAGCTGCCCGCCGGCTTCCTCTCCATCGCCCACAGCGACAACTCGCCCCTGGCCGCCATCGCCGACGAAGCCCGGCGCCTCTACGGCATCCAGTTTCACCCGGAGGTGGTCCACACCCCCCTGGGCGGCGACCTGTTGGAGAACTTCGTCAAGGGCATCTGCGGCTGCGCCGGGGACTGGACCGCGGGCAACTTCATCGAGGAGACCGTGGCCCACATCCGCCAGCAGGTGGGGCCGGACGGCCATGTGATCTGCGGGCTGAGCGGCGGCGTGGACAGCGCGGTGGCCGCCTCCCTGGTCCATCGGGCCATCGGCGACCGGCTGGCCTGCGTCTTTGTGGACCACGGCTTGCTGCGCCTGGGCGAACCGGAGCAGGTGGTGGAGACCTTCCAACAGCACCAGGGCATGCACCTGATCGCCGTGGACGCCAAGGAGGAATTCCTGACCGATCTGGCCGGGATCACCGACCCGGAGCAGAAGCGCAAGCTGATCGGCACCCGCTTTGTGCGGGTCTTCGAGGCCGAGGCGGCCCGGCTGGCCCTGGAATGGGGCGTGGATTCCCCGGCCTTCCTGGCCCAGGGCACCCTCTACCCGGACGTGATCGAGTCCGCCGGCAGCGACGAGACCCGCAACGCCCGCACCATCAAGACCCATCACAACGTGGGCGGTCTGCCCGCGGACATGACTTTCGCGCTGATCGAACCCCTGCGCACCCTCTTCAAAGACGAAGTGCGCTCCGTGGGCGAGGCGTTGGGCCTGCCCGAAGAGATCGTGTGGCGGCATCCCTTCCCCGGCCCCGGCCTGGCCATCCGCCTGTTGGGCGAAGTCACCTGGGAGCGGCTGGAGACCCTGCGCAAGGCCGACGCCATCTTCTTGGGCGAGCTGAAAGCGGCGGGTCTCTATCGCAGCACCAGCCAGGTCTTCGCCGTCCTCCTCCCCGTGCGCAGCGTGGGGGTGATGGGGGATGGCCGCACCTATGGCAACGTCCTGGCCCTGCGCGCCGTCACCACGGACGACTTCATGACCGCCGACTGGGCCCGCCTGCCCTACGACCTCCTGGCCCGCATCAGCAGCCGGATTGTGAACGAGGTAGACGGGGTCAACCGGGTGGTGTATGATATTAGCAGCAAGCCGCCGGCCACGATTGAGTGGGAGTAGATTTTTCTGGAGGGAAAGATGACTATCTTGACAGTCGAAGGTGTCGTTGAGAATGGAATGATCAGATTGGCGGAGATGATTAGCCTGCCTGAACATACCAGAGTCTATGTGATTGTTCCTGAAATGGAGTATGGAAAGGTCGAACCACGTACGGCCCGCATAGCTTCGCCACGATTGGTCATACGTGAACGGGTTGCGGATTTCCGGATGGAAGTCAGCGAGGATACCGACGATGCCTCGATACAGTGAACATGACTTCGATCCACCTGCTCCTGTCGCCTGGGTAATTCTCCGAGATCCTGATAGCGGTGCGTCACTGGGCGGTGTGCCCATGCTCATCGACACAGGTGCGGATGTCACCGTTGTTCCACGTCCAAGCGTCGCGGACTTAGGTGTTCCGATGATCAGCGACAGTGGATGGAGCTTTAGAAGGCTTTAGCGGAGACCAAACTTCTGTCGATGTTGCAAATCTCGAAATGAATTGGGGAAAGCGTACTTTTCGAGGACTCTTCTTGGTGGTTGATCAGGACTGGGGTGTTCTGGGGCGTAACATATTGAATAAGGTCAAAATGACCCTGGATGGCCCCAACCTGACGTGGACAGTTTGAGCAAAAAATGCGACGGTTAATCACAATTACCCTTAGTCGTCGTCGGCCTCCTCATGCTGACCCGACTCTATTCCAACTTCAAAATCACGGCGGCGCCTGTGCCGCCGGGGGTGACCCTGGGCGGTGTGGATGTGGCCGGTCTCAAAGATCCCGCCGAGATTCAAGCTACCTTGGAGCGGGCCTTTGCCGATCCCATCGCCGTCTATTTTGACAAAAACCGGGTGATCCTGCGCCCCCAGGATGTGGATTTTCAACTGGACGCGTCGGCCATGCTGGTTGACGCCGGGCGCTATCTGGAGGGCAATGACTTTGTGGAGATTGCCTTTCGCTATGCCTTTGGCCTGGACCAGCGCCAACGCAACATCCCCTTGCGCTACAGCGTGGACCAGGCCAAGCTGACCGCCTGGCTGCAATCCGTGGCCGAAACCTACAACCGGGGGCCTCAATCGGCCAGGGCGTTGCCGCCGGGCCAGGCCTGGGCCGGGGATGCCTCGACAGAGACCGTTGAATCCGGCGGCGTCCCCGGCGGCTATGTGGGCGCACTCTTCGACGACTGGCGCTGGGTGAGCGGATCTCCCGGCTACGAATTGGACATTGCAGGCCAGCCTCGATCCCCTGGCCGCCGTCTTGGCCTCCCCCACGGATCGCACAGCCCATCTCGTGCTGATCGAAACGCCGCCGGTCCCCCTCAGCCTGGCGGATTTGGAGCGGGCGCTCAACCAATATCTGTTGGACTTTCCGGGTTTGGGATCGGTCTACGTGGAGGATTTGGGGGAGACATCCACCCAGGGGCAGACCGCAGAGGTGGACCCGGATGTGAGCTTCTCCGGCATGAGCACCATGAAAATCGCCATTGCTTCGGCGCTTTTTCAGCGCATGGATGGGGTGGAAAACGCCGACATCGGCCAGTGGATGGACTATGCCTTGGGGGAGAGCAGCAACTTTGCCGCCAATTTGATGCTGCGCTGGCTGGGGGATGGGGACATCTACGCCGGGGCCAGGGCCTTCACCCAGTTTGCCAGAGAGTTGGGCATGCCCAACACCTTCATGCAGTCCGGCTACGACGACAAGAGCAACTTTGCCCAGATCCCCACCCCGGGCAATAGCCGAGATGACTGGAACACGGACCCGGACACCCACGTCCAAAGCTCGCCCAGGGAGATGGGGGAATTTCTCTCGGCCATCTATCGCTGTAGCTTGGGCGAGGGGCTCTATTTCGAGGTCTTCCCGGCAGATTTTACGCCCGACGAGTGCGAGGCCATTCTCTTTTACATGACCCACGACCAGTTTCGGGAACTGGTGTGGGCCGGGCTGCCGGACAAAAATAGCGTGTGGCTGGTCCACAAACATGGCTTTGCCAACGAGACCCACAGCGACGTGGCCCTGATTTGGGGACCAACCGGCCCCTATGTGATCAGCGTCTTCCTCTACCGCCCGGTTTGGATGGACTGGTCCACCTCCAACAACGCCATGAAGGCACTCAGCCGCATCACCTGGCGTTTCTTCGAGTTCAAGGCCCAGCAAGAGGGCATCACGCCGCCGCCGCCGCCCCAACTCACCCCGCCCGCCAACTACATCCCCGTCCCCCTGGCCCAACAGCCGGCGCCGGGGTAGGAATAGAACAGGGATCGAACGGATTGGACGGATCAAAACAGATTTTTCGATCCGTTTTTAATCCGTCGATCCCTAATCCGTGTTCTATTTCCTACTCTCCCGCCACCAAAATCAGCCCATCCCAAATTACCGTGTCGCCGCTGCGCCGGAAGGTGAGGAGGCCGACCTGGTCGTCGGCCCAGCCCCGGGTGACGGCTACCCAGAGCAGATTGCGGCCCACGGCGTAGGTGGGCAGCAGGGACGCGCCGTCCACCGAAAGGTCGAGGCTGATGGGCTTGCCGGTTGCGTTGTTTGGCGTCAGCAGCCGGTTGATGAGGGTGACCGCGGTGCCGGACCCAAGTAGCCTGCCCCGCTGGGACTTTTCCGCCAACCGGAAGGTGGTGGCGGTCATCAACGGCCGAGCCGGGGAGACATCGCCTGCGGCCAGGGCATCCCCCACGGCGCGGATGGTGGCGTCCAACTCCAGCCCTTGCAGGGTGACCGTGCGGCTGTTGAGCTGTTCCATGGCCCCATCTCGGGGGCTGGTGGTGGAGACTTGGATGCGCCCGGTCTGGCTGTTGAGGGGCACGGTGAAGGTGATGTCCCCCACAAAGGGCGTATAGCCCGCCGGTGCAGGTTGACCCGCCGCGGCCTGCAAAACCCCGCCGCCGATCTCATAGCCCGTGGCGTCCAGCACCCGCACGGTCAGCCGCCCGTCTCCGCCCGGCGCAAAGGCGATCAGGGTGAAGGGATTGCTGAGGGTGGCGGCGTCCGTCGGTTCCACAATTTGGATGAACGGCTCGATGCCCGCGGGGAGGGCCGCCGGGCCGGGCAAGGGGGTCGGCGTCATGGTGGGCGTGGGGGTGAGGGTGGGCGTGGGGGCCAGGATGGGCACGGTCAACACTTGGCCCACCTCGACCAAGTTGGGGTCGGTCAGCCCGTTGGTCGTCATCAGATCGACCAATTCCACGCCAAACGCCTGGGCGATCAACGAGAGGGTGTCCCCCGCCTGGACCACATAGGTATCTGCCGGGGGCTGGGCATCCGGGCCGGGGATGGTCACCGGCTGGCCCACGACCAGGCGGCTGTCGTCCAACAGACGGTTGACCCGTTGCAGCAGCACGGGGTCCACGCCGTTCGCTTCGGCGATGGAGACAATCGTGTCGCCCTCCTGTACGGTATAGGTCACCGTTTCGCTCTGGGCCAAGACAGCCAACGTCCCAAACAAGACCAGGGCCATCAGGGTCAGGACGACCCAACGGCCCACCGCTCCCCGACCCAGAAATTTTCGCTCTGCCATACCATGCTCCCAACGCTGAAAGAACTGCTTTGAAAAAAGAAAATAGCCATATAAGCGGTTAAAGATTGTTACTTGGGCAATCGATGCAAACTCACAATTTGCGCTTCGTCATCATAGACGGCGAAGCGGGGCCAGGGGCCGTCGTCCGGGGCGCCGATGCTGCCCACGCCGATCAGGTAGCGGGCGGGGGTGTCCGGCGTGCCGGGGTGCAGGGGGAGTTCCGTCACGTCCTCGGTGGGCGGGATGCGGCGGATCATGCGCCGTCCGTCGTCCGTGGGCAGCCAGGCCCAGGCCAATTGGATGTGGGTGTGGCCGTGAAAGGCCACCCGCAGATCTTCGGCTTCCAATGCGGCCAAGGCGGACCAGCGGGCCTCTTCGCTACGGTCCATCCGGGGGAAGACCGTGTGCCAGCCCAGGGCCAGGCGTTGCATGGCCGCAGCGGTCGCTGCCGTCGTGTCGTGGGCCGGATCCATGTCCGGCGTGGCGTGGCAGAAGAGGGCCGTTTCGTGGCGCAACGTGGCGGGCCATAGACCCACCTGGACTGCCAGGCTGAGCGGCATCCGACCCAGGCCGCTGACCTCCCAGTTGCCGAAGGTGCAGGCCACATCGTGCTGGGCCAGCAGGTCGAAGATGGCCGGGTGATGGCCGACATCGCCCAGGCAGATCAGCCGATCCGCGGCCAATTCATCCCGCAGGGCCAAAAGCCGTTCCAGGCTGAACAAGTTATCGTGAATGTCGGAAAAGATTAGTGTTCGCATAATGGCTCCATTGTACCCGTTCCTGGGGTGCGGGCAAAGTTGCGCGCACCCGCACACCTTCCCGGAAGGGGCCAGCAGATCTTCCGATTCAACGGGAGATCTGTTGGCCCCTTCCGGGAAGGTTTTCACCATCGCCACGCGTTGAGAAAAGCCCTCTTCTGCGCTATACTTGCTGGGTTATTTCGGCTGTTGTCAAAAAATATCTCTCGGATCCCTTTCACCACCCATGACCAAACGCATTGTGATCAAATTGGGGACCAGCGTCCTCACCGAAGGCACCAAGAATTTGCACCAGCCCCAGATGGTGGAGCTGACCCGGCAGTGCGCGCAACTGCTCCGCCAGGGCCACGAGATCATCCTCTGCTCGTCCGGGGCCATCGCCGCCGGGCGGGAGGTGCTGGGCCATCCGGATCTGCCGTCCACGGTGGCCAGCAAGCAGATGTTGGCCGCGGTGGGCCAAAACCGGCTGATGCAGGTCTGGTCCGGGCTGTTCGAGATTTATGGGCTGCATGTGGGCCAACTGCTCCTCACCCGAGGGGACATCGAGAGCCGCCGCCGCTTTCTCAACGCCCAGGATGCCCTGCAATCCTTGGTGGCCTATGGGATTGTGCCCATCATCAACGAGAACGACGCCGTGGCCACCGAGGAGATCAAAGTCGGGGACAACGACAACCTCTCGGCCTTGGTGGCCACCTTGGCCGCGGCGGACCTGTTGATCCTGCTCACGGACCAGCCCGGTCTCTTCACCGCGGACCCCCGCACCCATGCGGACGCCGAGCTGATCGCCGAGGTCCACATCATCGACGCGGACCTGCGGGCCATCGCCGGGGGATCCACCACCGGCTTGGGCGTGGGGGGGATGGCGACCAAGATCCAGGCCGCGTCCACGGCCCGGCGGGCGGGCACGGATGTGGTGATCGCCGCCGGCAGTGCGCCCAACGTGATCCTGCGCATCGTCGCCGGGGAGGCCGTGGGCACCCGCTTCCCGGCCCTGGAGACCCCGCTGGAGAACCGCAAGCGCTGGATTCTGGCCGGGGGGCTGCACATGGGACGGCTGATGGTGGACAGCGGCGCGGCCCGCGCCCTGCGTCACCACGGGCGCAGTCTGCTCCCCGCGGGCGTCGTGGCCGTGGAGGGCAACTTTGACCGGGGGGACACGGTCTCCATCTGGGAGCGGGGGGGCAACGAACTGGCCCGAGGCATCGTCCGCTACACCGCCGAGGACATGGCCCAGATCCTGGGCTGCCACTCCGACGCCATCACCGACCGCCTGGGCTATGCGTATGGCCCGGTGGCGGTGCATCGGAATGATATGATTTTGATTTGAGATAGAACACAGATCAAACGGATCAAACGGATTTTTACGGATCAAAAAAGATCCGTTTTTAATCCGTCTGATCCGTCCAATCCGTGTTCCATTTTTTAGAAATGGAGCGTGAACTATGACTGAACAGACTTCTCAATTAGAAGAAATGGGCAAGGCGGCTCGCGCGGCCAGCCGGGTGATGGCGATTTTGACCACGGACCAGAAGAACGCGGCCCTGCTTCTCCATCGCCGACGAACTGGAGGCCCAGACCGCAACGGTCCTGGCCCAGAATGCCCTGGACATTGCCGATGGCCGGGCCAAGGGGTTGAGCGACGCCCTGCTGGATCGGCTGCTTCTGACCGAAACCCGCATGGCCGCCCTGGCCGCGGACACCCGCAGCGTGGCCGCCCTCCCCGACCCCGTGGGCGCGGAGTTCGAGAGCCGCCTGATGCCCAACGGCCTGCGCCTGAGCAAGCGGCGCATCCCCATCGGCGTGCTGGGGGTGATCTACGAGGCCCGGCCCAATGTCACCATCGACATTGCCACCCTTTCGCTCAAGACCGGCAACGCCACCATTCTGCGGGGCGGCAGCGAAACCCTGCGCAGCAATTTGGCTTTGGTCAAGGTGATCCAAGCCGGGCTGGAAAAGGCGGGGCTGCCCCAGGCCGCGGTCCAATACATCGACAACCCGGACCGGGCCTTGGTCTCCCAGCTTCTGCGCTTGGACCAATACGTGGACATGATCATCCCCCGGGGCGGGGGCGGGCTGCACAAGCTGTGCCGAGAACAGGCCAGCATCCCGGTGATCACCGGCGGCGTGGGCATCTGCCATCTCTACGTGGACGAGACCGCGGACCAGGCCAAGGCCCTGCCCGTGATCGAAAACGCCAAGATCCAGCGGCCCAGCGTCTGCAATTCCTTGGACACGGTCCTGGTCAACCGGGCCGTGGCCGCCGAGTTTTTGCCCAAATTGGCCGCCCGCATGGCCGGGGTCAAGGTGGAACTCCGCGCCACCCCGGACGCCCTGCCCCTGCTCGACGGCCAAGGGGCCGCCCTCTTCCCCGCCGGGCCGGAGGATTTCGACACGGAATGGATGGCCCTGATCCTGGGCGTCAAGATCGTGGATTCCCTGGACGAGGCCGTGGCCCACATCCAGGACCACAGCATGGACCACAGCGACGGCATCCTCACCACCAGTTTGGCCAACGCCACCCGCTTTGTCAACGCGGTCAACTCGTCCGCGGTCTTTGTCAACGCCAGCACCCGCTTCAACGATGGCGGCCAGTTTGGCCTGGGCGCGGAGGTGGCGGTCAGCACCCAAAAGCTCCACGCCCGCGGGCCCATGGGGCTGACGGAACTGACCACCTACAAGTGGATCTGCATCGGGGATGGGCATATCCGTGGCTAATTCAAATCAACGCCCCCGTTCGGCTGAGCTCACGTCGAAGCCTGCCCCCAACCTTGGGGGGAACTGTCCAAAACCTCCCCCAGAATTGGGGGCCGGGGGGCCAATCTGCGCCCATCGGCGTCTTCGATTCCGGCGTGGGCGGGCTGAGCGTCCTGCGCCATCTGCTGCGGCTGATGCCCCACGAGCGCTATCTCTATTTGGGCGACTCGGCTCGCGTGCCATACGGCAGCAAATCCCCGGAGACCGTGCAGCTTTTCGCCCGCCAATGCACCCAATTCCTGCTGGATCGAGGCGTCAAACTGATCGTCGTGGCCTGCAACACCGCCTCCGCCGTGGCCTTGGACGCGGTGCAGGCCATCTCCCCCGTGCCCGTGGTGGGGATGATCCAGCCCGCCGCCCAGGCCGCCCTGGCCGCCACCCGCAGCGGGGCCATCGGCATCATCGGCACACGGGCCACGGTCAACAGCCGGGCCTATCCCCAAGCCATTTTGGGCCACTACGAGGCTGGCCTCAGCGCCCAATCTGTGCCGGGCGTGGACGATCTTGCAGGTCCACGGCCAAGCCTGCCCGCTCTTCGTGCCCATTGTTGAGGAGGGATGGACCGATCACCCCGCTGCCCGCTTGATTGCCCAAGACTATCTCGCCCCGCTAGGTTCTTTGGGCGTAGACACCCTGGTTCTGGGCTGCACACACTATCCCCTATTGGCCCCCCTCCTGGCGGACCTATTGCCCCATGTCACCCTGATCGACTGCGGCGAACACGCGGCCTGGGACGCCCGGTGCATCCTGGAAAACGCCAACCAACTGGCCTCGCCCAATGGCACGGAGCCGGGCGCCGCCGCACAAATCCGCTTCTTACCTGACGGACGTGCCCACCACCTTCGAAGAAGTGGCCCAGCGCTTCCTCGGCTTCCCCATCGCCACCCCCCAGCGGGTGACCATCGACCATCTCTGTTTGGAGTTGGTGTAAGCGACTGATTTTACGCCAACTCGATACGCTTCCAGCGGCCTGTGCGGAAGCGCACCAGATAAACAAACGCCAGCCCACCCAAATAGACCAGGGCCGCCGCCCAGCCGCCAAACAAGCCCAGATCGAAGCGAAAGATCAACACCCAGGCCAGGGGGATGAAGAGGCCCCAGGCCATGATCGCGCGGGCCAACATGGTGAAGGTGGTGTCCCCGGCCCCGTTGAGCGCACCGGCCAGCACAATGCCCACGGCGTCAAAGATCTGATAAAAGGCAATCAGGCGCAGGATCAACACCCCCGCCGCAATCACCGAGGCCTCCTGGCTGAAGACCCCTATGAGGGCCGCCGGGGCGATCAGATAGCTGAGGCCGATCAACCCCATGCCCAGCATGGCCAGACCGACCGCCCGATAGGCCACCTTCTCGGCGATCTGGGGCTGTTTTGCGCCCAGATTTTGGGCCACCAAGCTGGACGCCGCCATGCTCACGGCGATGCCGAAGGTGAAGGAGACGCTCAGATATTGCAGGGCGATCTGGTTGGCGGCCAGAATATCCGTCCCCAGCCGGGCCAGGAGGGCGAAGAAGGCGCTGAACGAGGCGATCTCGATAAAGTCACCCAGGCCCATGGGCAGCCCGACCTGCAACATTTTGCGCAGGTCGGCCCAGGCGGCAATATGGGCCTTGCCCGTGTTGAACTGCCGCCGGTTGGCGCCGCTCCACAAGATGACGGCGCTGAGCAGGGCGTTGACCCCGTTTGCCATCAGCGTGGCATAGGCCGCCCCGGCCACCCCAAACGCCGGCACCCCCAGATTCCCCAAAACCAGCACCCAATCCAAAAAGATGTTGGCCGCCACCGTGATCCAGGCCAGGATCATGGGCGTGCGGGAGTTGCCCTGGCCCACCAAGAATCCCCACACCACGGCGCTGAACATCACCAAGGGGATCTCGAAGGCCCGGATCTGCAAATAGGTCGTGCCCAAGGCCCGCACTTCCGGGCTGTCGCTGGGCGCGGCCACGGCCATCAGTTGGCCAAAAACCCAGGGCAGCACCGCCACCACCAGGCTGAACCAGGCGATCATGTTCAGGCTGCGCCAGATCACAGAGCCGATGCGCTCATGCTCTCCGCCGCCGTAGGCCCGGCCCACAAAGACCACCGTGCTGTTGGCCGTGCCCCGAAAGAGCATGAGCACGGCAAAGAACATGACGCTGGACAGGCCCACCGCGGCCAGGGCATTGGTGCCGATGCGGGACACAAAGTAGGTGTCCACCACGCCCAGCAGGGTTTGGGAGAGGTTTTGCAGAATCAGCGGTCCGGCCAGCAGGGCGACTTGCCAGGTCAACCCGCTCTTTTGGCCTGTTTTCCAGGGAAAATTCATAGGGTTCCTTTTTCAATCTTATTTGAGCAGCCAGCCGAGGCAGCCACGAGGCCACGAAGGAAGCAATAAACACGAAATCATTCGGACGCAAAAGCTCAGTTTACATCAGCGCCAGGGGGAGAGCAAACCGGGGGATTTCGACTTTTCTGCGCAAAGATGCCGACCCTTTGCCCGCCGGGTTTTGCCCCTCCTTCTGCCTTTGGCTATAATCAGGCCAAGATCTGTCAATTTCACCCCTTCATCCACCGTTTTCCACCCCAGCAACCCCAAGGAGCGTCAAAGATGGCCCATACCTTCAGCGATCAACTCACCACCATCGAACGGTTTATCCTGGATCAACAGCGCCACTTCCCCGACGCCAGCGGGGATCTGACCGGGATCATGTACGATCTGGCCCTGGCCGGCAAGATCATCGCCAGCCGCACCACCCGGGCCGGCTTGGCCGAGATTTTGGGCAGCACGGGCGAAGAGAACGTCCAGGGCGAGCGGGTGCAGAAGTTGGATATCTTAGCCGACCAGACCATCTTCCGGCTCAACGACCACACGGGCCGTATCGCCATTATGGCGTCCGAAGAGAACGAAGAGCCGCTGGCCATCCCCGACCGCTATCCGGCTGGCCGCTATGTGCTGCTCTTTGACCCTTTGGACGGCTCCTCCAACATCGACTACAACGTCAGCATCGGCACGATTTTTGCCATCTATCATCGGCTCAGCCCGGACGGGGAACGAGGCGTCCTGGGGGATTGCCTGCAACCGGGCCGCAAAATGGTGGCCGCGGGCTACATCATCTATGGCTCCAGCACCATGATGGTCTATTCGTCCGGCCAGGGCGTCCACGGCTTCACCCTGGATCCCCGCTTGGGTGAGTTTTTGCTCAGTCATCCCAACATCACCATTCCGGTTCAGCCCAAGTATTACAGCACCAACCAGGGCTATCAGGCGGGCTGGTCCGCCGGGGTGAAGAAATATACCGAGTGGCTGCAAGGCATGGACGGGACGCAGAAGGCCCTCTCCATGCGCTATATCGGCTCCTTGGTGGCAGACTTCCACCGCAACTTGATGACCGGCGGCGTCTTCTACTATCCCGCCGAGGTCACTGCGGAAGGCAAGAGCCAGGGCAAGCTGCGTCTGGCCTACGAGGCCGCGCCCCTGGCCTTCATCGCCGAGCAGGCCGGCGGCTACGCCTCGGACGGCACCAACTCCATCCTGGACATCCAGCCCGACTCCCTGCACCAGCGGGTGCCCCTCTACATCGGCAACCGGGAACTGGTGGAGAAGGCGGAGGAGATGATCTTGCGGTACGATGGGTAGAGCGAGTTGCGAGGGGCGAGTTGCGAGGGGGTAAATGATGGCGAAAAGTGAGGTTGGGCCAGCGGCGTGGGAAAAAGTGGACAAAGAAATGGTCGGCGATCCGGTGGCTGTGGGGGCGTGGACGGTGACGCCGGTGGCCCGTCTGTCGGGGAACCAGGGCGGCGGCGGGGATGGGGTCAACGGCGGCAGCGGCGCTCGTCTATGCCTGGACCCCGTGGCCGTGGACGTCGTCAGCTCGGCAGATGGATCGACCCACCGCGTGGAGATCGACGATCCCACGTCCACCGCCCTGCGCAGCATGGCCGGCGTGGGGATGGTCGTGGCGGGGGTCAGCCTGGCGGTACAGTTTTGGGCGAGATCTCGCCGGAAGCGATAGAACGCAGATTGCGCAGATTTTCGTTGATATTCATACAAGGAGCGAACCATGAGCGAACAGAAAACTCTTGATCTCACCCCCATCCAGCAGATGTTGGACCGGCTGACGGTGCATTCGGTCTTCGGGCCGGTGACCAAGGAGGGGGAGGTGGCGGTGATGCCCGTGGCCAAGATGTCCGCGACCTTTGGCTACGGCGAGGGCTATGGCGAAGGGTCGGGGCAGGATGAGGATGGCGAACCAAACAGTGGCCGAGGGGGCGGCGGGGGCGGCGGAGCCAAAGGCCAGACCACCCCAGTCGGCTTCCTGCGTTTCGACGCGGACGGCGTGCGCTTCAAAGCCATCGAAGACGACACCCGCATCGCCCTGGCCGGGATCTTCCTGGCTGGGTGGATTGTGTTTTGGGTCGTGGCCGCCGTGCGGGCGTTTGCGAAGAGACGTTGATTTGTTGATTGAGGCTCGCTCCCACGCTCCGCGTGGGAGTGGCTTTTCGGCGCTCTGCGCCGAGGGACGCAGAGCGTCCGGTTGCATTCCCACGCGGAGCGTGGGAACGAGCGGAAGTAAAAAGGGGGCGGCGTGAAGTTCACGCTGCCCCCTTTTCAATCAACAAATCAACCATATCAACCAATAATCGTCCGGCTCTGCTCGTGCATGTACAGCGCCAGCGTGTAGAAGCTGCCGATGCCCTTGCCGCTGGAGCCGCTGCCCTTCCAGCCGCCGAAGGCTTGGACGCCGGGCCAGGCGCCGGTGGTGGCGCCGCCGGGGCGGTTGGTGTAGATGGTCCCGGCCTGGATGTTGTCCAGGAACCAGTCGATCTCGGCCTGGTCCTGGCCGTAGAAACCGGCGGTGAGGCCGTAGACCGTGTCGTTGGCCTTGGCCATGGCCTCGTCCAGATTCTTCACCCGGCCCACGTAGAGGATGGGCAGGAAGAGCTCGCCCTTGACCAACTCGTGGTCTTCGGGCAGGTCGGTGATGATGGTGGGCTCGCACGAAGTAGCCCTTGGCGAAGTCGCCCTCGGTGAGGACGTTGCCGCCGGTGAGGACCGTGCCGTCTTCTCGGGCCTTGGCCACGAAGCGTTGGAAGTCCTCGTAGGCGGCCTTGTCGATCACCGTGCCCATGTAGGCGTCCCGGCTGCGGGGGTCCGCCACCTTCAGGCTCTCGGTCTTGGCGATCAGCTTGGCCATGAACTCGTCGTAGACCGCGTCCTCCACATAGAGCCGGGAGCAGGCCGAACACTTCTGGCCGTCCAGCCCAAAGGCGGAGCGGGCCGAGCCCAGGGCGGCGATGTCCAGATCCGCGGTGCGGGAGACGATGGCCGGGTTCTTGCCGCCCATCTCGATGACGGTGGGGCGGGGATAGGGGCCGGTGAGGCCCTGCATGGCCACCTTCATGCCGATCTCGTAGGAGCCGGTGAAGGTCCACCCGGCGATGGCCGGGTTGTCCAGCAGTTCCTGGCCCACGCTGCGCCCGGGCCCGCTGACGTAGTTGAAGACGCCGTCCGGCAGGCCGGCATCGGCGAAGAGTTCCGCGGTCTTCCAGCCGTTGAAGAGGGTGGTGGACGCGCCCTTGAAGACCACGGTGTTGCCCGTGACCAAAGCGGCGGCGATGGGTGCGCCGGACAGGGCCATGGGGAAGTTGAAGGGGGAGATCACCGCCCAGACGCCGAAGGGGCGCAGGACGCTGAAGTTGTTCTCGGTCTCGTCCTTGGGGTCCAGCTTGCCCAAGCGGCGCAGGAAGCCGCCGTTGTCCTCCATGGACTGGGCGTAGTAGCGCAGCAGGTCCGCGGTCTCTTCGACCTCGCCCATCGCCTCCAGGCGGCTCTTGCCCACTTCCAAGACCATGAT
Source organism: uncultured Chloroflexia bacterium (assembly GCA_963704975.1). Lineage (GTDB taxonomy): Bacteria > Chloroflexota > Anaerolineae > Caldilineales > Caldilineaceae > JAGNDO01. Next base: position 134,444 of record CAVPIK010000008.1, read on the forward strand.
GGCGCTGAGTTCAAAGATGTTGTCGCTGATGTTGTCGGCGATGCGGCGCATGATGGCGACCCGCTCTTGCCAAGGGGTGGCGGCCCAGATGGGGGCGGCCCGCTTGGCCGCGGCGATGGCGGCTTTGGCGTGGTCCAGGGTGCCTTTTTGCGCCACGCACAGGAGCATGGATGTGTCGATGGGGCTGTAGCTGTTCATCTTTTCCGACGAATAGACCCGCTCGCCGTCGATAAACATGGGGACTTCCACGCCCAAATTGGCCTCAACCGACGCCAGGGCTTGGTCGAAGGCGGACTGGAGTTCCTCGTTGTCCGCGGACATGGTTGCGTAGGTGATTTTGAATTTTTGTGCCATGCTAAACCTCCTTGTTCAGATGTGGCGAAAAAATGGTTAATCGAGATTTGAAAATCGAGAATTGTGAATGGCGTGTTGACACGCCCGAACTTGTTTGAAACTATGGGTATTGTATCATATTTCCGCCATTGCAATGGTTTTGTGGCATGCACTGTCGGGGTTTCAAAAGTCGCCAGTGCCCGGCAGGTCAGCGCAGGTTGAGTAGGCCGGGTCGACCAACCTGGTGCAAAACGAATGGAGGCCAGGCCGAGTTGAGTCGAAACCGTAGCGGGTCAACCCGCTGCGGTTTCGATACGCCGCCGAGTACTTGAATGGTCAACGAAAATCTCGGCGGCGGCTACTCAACCTGCGCTAGCTTCTTTAATGCGGCTGCCCGGCGACTCTTGAAAAGCCCTGACGAGATCATCCGATCCCTTGTCCCCACGATCCGCCGGTGCTATACTATCCTTACTCGTACCGCTTTTCCCATTTCTCTCCACCAAAGGAGCGCCAAAATGCCCACCACCGTCGACAAGCTGGCCTGGATCGAAGACGCCTTGGCCGATCTCAAGGACAAAGGACTGTTTACCACCATCCGCACCATCGAGTCGCCCCAGGGAGGACGGCTGCGGGTGGATGGGCAGGATGTGCTCAACTTCTGCTCGAACAACTATTTGGGGCTGGCCAACGATCCCCGGCTGGTGAGCGCGGCGTCCGCGGCCATGGAGGAGATGGGGGTCGGTCCGGCGGCCGTGCGCACCATCGCCGGGACCACCAGTTTGCACATTGAGTTGGAGAAACGGCTGGCCGCCTTCAAAGGCGCGGAGGCCGCGGTGCTTTTCTCGTCGGGCTTCACGGCCAATTTGGCCACCATTCCGGCTTTGGTGGGCAAGGACGATGTGATCTTCTCCGACGCCCTCAACCACGCCAGCATCATCGACGGCTGCCGCCTGAGCCGGGCCAAGATTATCGGCTATGCCCACAACGATCCCCAGGATCTGCACGCCCAGCTTCAGGCCCACCGCCACGAATATGACAAGGCCCTGGTGGTCACCGACGGCGTCTTCAGCATGGACGGGGACATTGCCCCCCTGCCCGAACTGACCGATCTGGCCGAGGCCTTCGGCTGCATCATGATGGTGGACGATGCCCACGGCGAAGGGGTGATGGGCCACGGGGGCCGGGGGATTGTGGACCATTACGGCTTGCAGGGCCGGGTGGATGTGGAGGTGGGCACCCTGTCCAAGGCCTTTGGGGTGGTGGGCGGCTATGTGTCGGGCAACCGCATCATCGTGGAGTGGCTGCGCCAGCGAGGGCGGCCCTATCTCTTCTCGTCCGCCATGACCACGCCGGACACCGCGGCCTGTCTGGCCGGGGTGGATGTGCTGGAAAGCAGCACGGAGTTGGTGGACCGCCTGTGGGAAAACACCCGCTATTTCAAGGCGGAGATGGAGAAATTGGGCTTCGACATCGGCCACAGCGTCACCCCCATCACCCCGGTCATGCTGGGGGACGAGCAGCTCACCCAGCAGTTCAGCCGGGAACTGTTCAAGGCCGGGGTCTTCGCCACGGCCATCGCCTTCCCCACGGTCGCCCTGGGCAAAGCCCGCATCCGGGTGATGATCTCCGCGGCGCATGGTCGGGCGGAGTTGGATGAAGGGTTGGCGGTTTTTGGGGAAGTGGGGCGGTTGTTGGGGTGATTGGGTAGAGAAACAGACAAGGCAAAAGGCAAAGTGCAAAGTGCAAAAGGCAAAAGGTGAACGTGGTTGACGGGATTCGTGGACTTCGTGGGAACTGATATTCACCCACAACGCCGATCTAAACTGAACCACGTTCACCTTTTGCCTTTTGCACTTTGCCTTTTGCCTTTTGCCTTGTTTTTAAGAAACAAGCCCCATCACACTATACACAATCAGCATCTGCCCCGGCCCATAGGTCAGCCAGACCAGGTCGTGCATGAACGGAAATTTCACGCTGCGGAAGAGTCCCCAGGCCAGGATCAGGTCGCTGAGGAGGAAGAGGGCGGCGCCTGCGGCCAAGCCGACGAAGCGGGGATCTTGCAGGGCCATGCCCGTGGCGATGCCGGCGGTGCTGGCCAGGAGCAAGGAATAGGGCAGGGCCAGCCGGTGCATGGTGCGTTGAGGCTGCCCCCAATAGACCACGCCAACCCAGCCCACGGCCCCGATGATCAGCCAAGTTAGCCCAGGCTGAAACGTGAAACGTGAGCCCGGTATCCCCACCAATCCACCCCAGCATACCGATGATGTAGGCCACATGGCCCAGGCCAAAGGCCCCCATGCCGATGAGCACCGGCTCGATGCTCAGTTTCCGGCAGTTGATCCGCCAGGGCCAGATCGCCCACAAAGCCAAGGGTCATGCCCAGAGCGATCCAGAGGGCGTAGGCTTGGGCGGGGCCGCCCCAGACCACGGCGGCCCAACTCCATGCCGCCATCACCAAGGCCGCGGACGACCCCATGCGCGCCCAGGTGGGGATGCGCCGGTCCGCCGCCGGGTTGCGCCGATCCCCCAGGGCAAAGCCGCCAAAGAGTAGTACGCCCCACAGGATTCCCAATCCCCCCAGCCACAATACGAGACCATTCATCTCTATTCTCCCTGCCGCTTTGGCATAGTGTGAACTTTCAATTCCAATCTGTTTCCAGAGCATGGCTTTTATGTTACTATTACAAGGGCTATTAGCCTAGATACCCCACCACCCTCACGCCACTTCAGGAGGCTCTATCCATGAAAATTCCTCTGCTTATCCATGCAACCCACGAAGCCGGGGTCAAAGTCGGCGGCATCGGCGCGGTGTTGGACGGTCTGCTCGGCTCGCCGGTCTACAGCGAACAGGTGGAGCGCAGCATCTTGGTCGGCCCCATGGCTGGTTGGGATCCGATTGAGATGGAACGGTTGACCAGCCCCCGCAACGGGCTGACCATCCACTATAGCAGTCTGCACGGTATTTTTGACGGGGTGACAGCGGACAAGCGGCTGGCCTTGCAAAAGGTGGAGCAGACCTTCCAGATCGGCCTGCTCTATGGCGAGCGCAAATTTGCCGGTCATAGCCACGAGGTGGTTTTGGTGGATGCCACCAACCCCAACATGCAGCAGGTCAACGCCTTCCGCTTCTATCTTTGGCAACATTTCGGCATCGACAGCGGACGCTACCAGCACGATTCCGAGTTCAACCTCTACTTTTCCATTGCCCAGCCCCTCTTCGCCGCCCTCAAAGCTCTGAATGTGGACTATGGCATGGCCCCCAACGACAAGTTCATCCTGGCCCACGAATGGCTGGGGATGCCCGTGGTCTTCGCCGCCCAGATGAGCGAGCCGGGCCAGTGGCGCACGATCTTCTATGCCCACGAAATGGCCACAGCCCGGCGCTTGGTCGAGGAGCACAGCGGCCACGACACCCGCTTTTACAACGCCATGTTCAAGGCCGCAGACTGGGAACTGAGCTTGGATACCATCTTCGGCAACCAGGACGACCTCTACAAAACCCCCATCCTGCGCCAGGCAGCGGTGTGCGACAACATCTTCTCCGTGGGCGATCTGGTCACCCAAGAGCTGCGCTTTATGAGCGGGGGCTTCTACCACGCCAACATCGATCTGGTCTATAACGGCGTGCCCTCCTTTGACATTTCTCTGGAAGAGAAGCTGGTGTCCAAGGCGCGCATGCAGCAATATGGCGAGAACCTCTTTGGCTTCCGCCCGGACTATGTCTTCACCCACGTCACCCGCATGGTGCTCTCCAAGGGCATGTGGCGGGATCTGCGGGTGCTGGAACACATGGCCCCCAAGCTGGCCGCCGAAGGCAAGAGCGCGGTGCTCTTTGTCCTCAGCACCAGCGTGCCCGCCGGGCGCAAATCGGAGTGGGTGAATGCCTGGGAGCAACAATACGGCTGGCCCGTGGGTCACCGAGGGGACAACGGGGATCTGATCGGCCAGGAGGTACCCTTCTTCTTTGACGGCATCGAGCCTTTCAACCAGCGCTTCCCCAACGTCAAAGTGGTGCTGATCAACCAGTTCGGCTGGAGCCAAGAGCGCTGCGGCCAGCGTATGCCCGCGGACATGGAGTTCATGGACATCCGCAAGGGCAGCGACGTGGAGTTTGGCCAGAGCATCTACGAGCCCTTCGGCATCGCCCAGGTGGAGCCGCTGAGCTTTGGGGCCATCTGCTGTGTCAGCAACGTGTGCGGCTGCGTGGGCTTTGTGGAACGGGTGGCCGGGAACATCGCAGACGTGCCCAACGTGGTGGTGGCCGACTATGTCACCCTGCCCTGGGGCTACTGGCTCAACAGCCCCTACGACGCCCTCACCGTGGACGGCGGCACCCGCGGCCACATCGAAGGCGTCAACAGCGCCCAGGCCGCCGAGGAGATTTTCGACGTCCTGCCCCGCACCGCCGACCAAATGCAAGCCCTCCTCGACCGAGGCCAAGAGATCGCCCGGGGCATGAGTTGGGATGTGGTGGTGAAGGATTATTTGGTGCCGGCGTTGAACAATCGCGCGGAAATAAAGATGAGTGAGGAACTTGTTGGACCGCCTCGCCCGCTATCAAGCGGAAGTCGAGCAATTGCAGAGCAAGTGGGGCGTTACGCTGGAAGAAATGGCGGAGCGATATAACGCGGTGGGCGTTGAAGATTTCGAGTCGGACGACGATTATCTTCAGTGGCGGTGGTGCGCGGAGGCCATCGTCATCGTCCAAGGGAAATTGGCTGAATCTGGTTCAAACCAAGAAGGCGGGTCATCATGATCAATGTTCGGACAATAAAACGACATGATCAATCGCTCCATGATCGATGCGCTTGTTTCTCGAATTGTGGATGAATACGATCCGCGCCAGGTGATTCTTTTCGGCTCTCACGCCTATGGCGAACCAGATTCAGACAGTGATATTGACCTGTTCATTCTGAAAGAGACGACCGAACGGTTTATCGATCGGTGGACCCGTGTCCAGATGATCTTGGCTGGGCACTGCAAGTCAGTTGCCGTCGATACTTTCGTGTTGACACCATCCGAGGTCCAAGATCGCCTGGATCAAGGGGACCAATGGCTCGAAGAAATTTTGCATCGGGGAATAACTGTTTATGACCACGCAAAGCGACTCATCCTATCCTGACGACTGGCGCAGGATCGCCGAAAAGGACTGGCATCGGGTTCACTATTTGCTGGATTTTGACGATTACGATCTGGCCGCTTTCTGTTTGCAGCAGGCAATCGAGAAATATCTCAAAGCCTATTTGCTGACCCAAGGCTGGGCGTTACGTCGGATTCATCATTTGGGTGCCTTGTTGGAAGACACCCTGGTTTTTGAGCCAGAACTGGTCGTGTATCAGTTCTGCTTGCATGACTATTACGGCCTATTATTTCATCGAACGCTATCCCGTCATGACGTATAGTGAGATTACCGAAGACGATGTTCGGACTTCTCTTTTAGATATAGAGCCACTTGTTGAGTGGTTGAGAGACCAATTTGACGATGACGAATCTGAATCCGAGTCTTGATCTCTCCCGCTACCAACGCCAAATGATCTTCCCCGGCCTGGGCGAAACGGGCCAGCGCCGTCTGGCCGAGAGCACCGTGGTCCTGGTGGGCTGCGGGGCGACGGGGACCCATTTGGCGGGGATGTTGGCTCGGGCCGGGGTGGGGCGGTTGCGCATTATCGACCGGGACTTTATTGAGCTGACCAATCTGCAACGCCAGACCCTCTTTGACGAAACCGACATCGCCGCCAACCTGCCCAAGGCGGAGGCCGCGGCCCGCAAGCTGCGGGCGGTGAACAGCGCCATCGACATCGAAGCCGTGGTGGCGGATCTCAACCCCGGCAATGTGATGGACCTGCTCGGGGATGCCACCCTGGTCATGGACGGCACGGACAACTTTTCCACCCGCTATCTGCTCAACGACGCCTGTTTGAAGCTGGGGCTGCCCTGGGTCTACACCGGGGTGATCGCCTCCTATGGCATGACGGCGACCTTTGTGCCGGACGACGCGGCACCCAAGCTGCCGGGCAACCGGGCGAGCACGGGCTGCATCCACTGCGCCCTGGGCGAGATGCCCGCACCGGGGACCACGGCCACGTGTGACACGGCCGGGGTGGTCGGCCCCGCGGTGGCGCTGATCACCGCGGTGGCGGCGGGGGAGGCCATGAAGTTGCTGGCCGGCACCGGGGATCTGAATCCGGGGCTGATCCACATGGACGTGTGGAGCCACGACTACGAGCGTTTCCAGTTTCCCCGCCGGGCCGACTGCCCGGTGTGCGGCGAGACGCCCAGCTTCGCCTTTTTGGACGCCCAAATGGGCACGACCAGCACCAGCCTGTGCGGACGCAACGCGGTGCAAGTCACCACCTTCGGCGGCGGGCGGCTGGACTTGGCCCAGGTGGAATCGGCCATGCGGGCCGTGAGCAGCGACGTAAACCGCAACGAATTTCTGCTCAAAGCCCAGATCGACGGCTACGAATTCACCGTCTTCCCGGACAACCGGGCCATCATCAAGGGCACGGCGGACGAGGATTTGGCCAAGAGTTTGTATGCCCGGTACATCGGCGGATGACAGAACCGGTGGTCGTGCGTGAATTTCACTCGTCGGATCTGGAAACCGTGGTCAGTTTTTGGAACCGAGCCTTTGCGGATCAGCCCAATTTTCGGCCCACATCGGCGGATGAATTTAGGGGACGGGTTCTGGACTGTGCCTTGTTTGATCCCAGGGGCTTTTTTCTGGCTTGGGCCGGGGGGCCAGGGGGAGCGGGGTTGGTTGGATTGGCCCATGCCTTGCGTCCGGCCCCGGCGGGCCCGCTCAATCCGGGGAGGGCCACCACTTTTTGGCCCTGCTGCATGTGGACCCGGCCTATCGCCGCCAGGGGATCGGTTCCCGGCTGTTGAAGGCGGCGGAGCGTTATTTGTACTATTGCCCGGTCTATGTGGGGGCGGAAGAGACGCCCTGTTATGGGTGGAGGGATGGCCGCTTTGCCCCGCTCTTTGGTCCGTCGGGCGTCCCGGCGTTGGGCGTGGGCGAGTTGGACGCCATCAATTTTTTCGCCCATCGGGGATACCTTTCCCTTGGCCTGGGGGACGTGACGCTGACGGGGCCGAAAGAGGCGACAGGCGCTGTCCCAAACCCCCAGGTTGTCTCCGTCGAGAGCCGCCCACCGGGGCTAAATTTGGTTGACTTCTACCCGGTGCCACCCGTTTTTGAAAATCAAGCGGGGCTGACTTTTGTGGATGAATCGGGGCAATCCGTCGGCCAAATTCGGTGGACAGCCTTGGGGCCGAACCGATGGGCGATCCTCGATTGGCGGGTGGAGGAGGCGCGGCGAGGCCAAGGGCTGGGGCGGGCATTGCTGGATGGGGGCCTGGCCCGGATGCGGGCAGAGCGACCGGACGCCGACGTGGAGATCCGAGTGCATTGGGACCGGCACCGGCGGGCGGTGGAAATGCTGAACCGGCGGGGTTTTGGGGTAGACGCAGCGTGGGCCAGTTTGGTCAAGACCTGAACCGTGCGAGGCATACGGCCCGTGGGGTCGGAATCGTAACACAAACCCACCGCAAAGACGCGGAGAACGCAAAGAAAAACGCAATCTTGCCAAAATCGGCAATCAAATAAGGAGCAGGAGATGGGCGATCCAATTGAGGAAACAAAGATGACCAACGCGGACTTTGCCGACATCGAAGCGATTGTGGGCGGGTATCATGGTGCGCCCCACAAGATTTTGGGCATGCACGAGACCACGGTGGACGAGAAGGCGTGCATTGTGGTGCGGGCTTTTCGGCCTTTGGACGAGCGGGTCTTTGTGCTGGATGTGAAGAATGAGCGGCAGTTTGAGATGGAACAGGTGCATGAGGGGGGCTTTTTTGAGCTGGTCTTTGCCCGACGGCGCAATCTGTTTCAATATCGGTTGGTGTTGCACGGCAAGGATGGTAGCGTCAACGAGATCGAAGATGCGTACGCCTTTCCCTTTTTGCTGACCGAGTTTGATCTGCATCTGCACGGTGAGGGCACTTTTACCCAAAGCTATGCCAAGCTGGGGGCGCAGATGTGCACAGCGCAGCGGGCCGACCGGGAACGAGGTGGCCGGGGTCAACTTTGCCGTGTGGGCGCCCAATGCCCAGCGGGTGGGGGTGATCGGTCCCTTCAACGGCTGGGATCACCGCATGCACGCCATGACCCGGCGGGACGGGGGCATTTGGGAGATCTTCATCCCCAACCTGGTCCCGAATACCCAATACAAATATTCGATCAAGTCAACGGCCATGGGCTATGAGGTAGACAAGAGCGATCCCTACGGCTTCTATGCCGACCTGCGCCCGGACACAGCGTCTCGGGTGTGGGATCTGCGCAAATATGAGTGGGCGGACGACGAGTGGATGGGGCGGCGCCTCAAGAGCCAGGCCGGGGACCAGCCTATGGTGGTCTACGAGGTGCATTTGGGCAGTTGGCGGCGCACCTTGGAAGGCGACTATCTCAGCTATCGGGATCTGGCCCATCAGATGGTGGATCATGCCTTGGAACTGGGGTTCACCCATATCGAGCTGATGCCCATCACCGAGCATCCCTTTGACGGCTCTTGGGGCTATCAGACCACGGGCTATTTTGCACCGACCAGCCGCTTCGGCACGCCGGACGATTTCAAGTATTTCGTGGATCACTGTCACCGCAACGGCATCGGCGTGATCTTGGACTGGGTGCCCGCCCACTTCCCCAAGGATGCCCACGGCCTGGCCTTCTTTGACGGCACCCATGTCTACGAGCATTCGGACCCCCGGCAGGGGGAGCACCAGGATTGGGGCACGAAGATCTTCAATTTTGAACGCAACGAGGTGGTCAACTTCCTGCTCAACAGCGCGCTTTTCTGGCTGAAGGAATATCACATCGACGGTATGCGGGTGGATGCGGTGGCGTCCATGCTCTATCTGGACTATAGCCGGGAGGCGGGGGAGTGGATCCCCAACAAGTATGGCGGGCGAGAGAATTTGGGGGCCATCGACTTCCTGCGCCGCTTCAACGAGCTGACCCATGCCGAGTTCCCCGGCGTGCTCACCATCGCCGAGGAAAGCACGTCGTGGCCCATGGTCACCCGGCCCACGTACATGGGCGGCTTGGGCTTCGACATGAAGTGGAACATGGGGTGGATGAACGACACCCTCAAGTATTTCCAGAACAACCCCATCTTCCGCCGCTATCAGCAGGGGTCCATCACCTTCAGTTTGATGTACGCGTTCAGCGAAAACTTCATCCTGCCCTTCAGCCACGACGAAGTGGTGCATCTGAAAAAGTCCATGCTGGACAAGATGCCCGGGGATCTGTGGCAGAAGTTCGCCAATCTGCGGTTGCTTTATATGTACATGTACGGCCATCCGGGCAAGAAATTGCTCTTTATGGGTGACGAGTTTGGCCAATGGACCGAGTGGAACGAGGCCAAGAGTTTGGATTGGCATCTGCTCGAACACCCCAGCCACCGCAAGATGATGCAGTTTCTGGCAGATCTGACCCATCTTTACCGGGAAGAGGGCGCGCTGCACGAAGTGGACCACACCTGGGAAGGCTTCCAGTGGATCGACTTTAGCGATGCGGACCAGTCCATCCTCAGCTTTATGCGCCGGGGCAAAGATCCCAAGGACGAGTTGGTGGTGGTGTGCAACTTCACCCCTGTGCCTCGCATGGGCTATCGGGTGGGGCTGCCCCAGGCCGGGGAGTACGACGAGATCTTCAACAGCGATTGGGCCAAGTATGGGGGCAGTGGCATTGCCAACGGGGACGCCATCGAAGCCCAGGCCCAGCCGTGGCAGAGTTGCGGCTATTCGGCCCCGCTCAATCTGCCCCCCTTGGCGGCCATTGTGTTGAAGCCCAAGCGAGCGTAAAGGATTGTTCCACGAATCTGCGCCCCCTCTTCCTCCCAAGGTTGGCAAGAAGAGGGGGCGCAGATTCGTGGATTTCTCTTCTCGTCCAGATCGATTAGCCTAATTGTCCCAGATTTATTGTTCCCGGTTTGTGATAGGGTGGAGCAATTCATACACCATCTACGGACTTGCACAGGGTTGGAGCGACGGCTGGCATGGCAAACCACGACAATATCCGCAAGGACAACCTAGGCGTCCCTTCAGCCGCCGCCTCGTCATTGGCAGAGCGGCTCAGTGAGATTGCTTTGCACTTGGCCGGTCTGGATGATCGGGGCGCGGTCTGTTTGATGTTGGGCCGAGAAGTAGGCGGGCTTGGGCTGGGGGCCGCCCTGGTCTTGCCGCGTTTCTCCGATCCGACAACCAGCGACAAGGTTTACATCGCCTACCATCTTTGTGATTCGGGGGATGCGGATTGGACCCTCGATCAAGATCCCAACGATCCCTTTTTCCCAGACGACCAGGCCGCGGTGGCCGACCAGATCCGGCAGATGCCCCCGATTGCTGCCTTGGGAGAAGATTTCGCCTCCCTGCTCACCACCGCTCTTCCCCAAGCCCTGGTTCACCCCGATGACCAGGGCATCCTGTTGCCCCTGCTTCCCCTTTCGCCCGAACAGGGCGTGCTGATCGTTTGGGGCGAAGGACTCCGGCCTGCTGATATCACCCCCTTCTCGGCCTTTGCGAGTATGTTGGGGCTGACGCTAAAAATCATCGCCTCTACTTCTCGGCAGGTGTACAAACATCAGACCGAACAAGAAATATTACTGGATATCTCCCACATTCTGCTTCAGGGATCGGACCTGCGCAGAGATACTGGGGGGAGTGGCAAGAGCTATCAATCAGATTGCCTTGGGCGATCTCGCAACCATCTATCTGCACGATAAGGCAACCCAACAATTTATCCCTCATGGGGCCGCCGGTTGGGATGGTGGAGCAGACATCTCTACCCACCTTGCCGAACCCGATCGCTATGGGTCGGGGCTATCGTATGTCTATCACAAACGGCAGCCCATCCTCATCGACGATGAGATGACGGAAGCTAGGTTTGGGATTCCAGCGGTAGCCTCGAGAAGCAGGGATACTTTCGGTGATGATCGTGCCAATTCTGAATGGGGTTGAGGTGATCGGGGCTATTGCTTGTAGCGCCCGCCAGAAAAACCGCTTCACCGAGCAGGATGTGCGCCTGTTGGCATTGATTGCCAGCAACACGGCCCAGGCCATTGAACGCTTGCGGCTGCTCCAAGACACCCAACGCCGGGTAGACGAGTTGAGCATTTTGTATCAGGTGGCCCAACTGGCCAGCGACGCCACAGACGAGGACGACCTGCTGCAACAGGTCACGGATGTGATCCGCCAGACCCTTTATTCCGATGAATTTGGTTTTGTCCTTCTAAACAACGAGAAGGATGGACTTCTACCCCATGCCTCGTATCACGCCGATTTGGAAGCTGACTTATCCGAAAAAACCACCTTGGACCCCAACAGCGTCATCGGTCAAGTCTTCACCACCCAAGACCCCTCAACGCATCTCGGACATTTTGCAGCACTCAAACTACGTATGCATTTACGCCGGGCATGCGATCTGAGCTCTGCACCCCCCTTATCGCTCACGGCGAGATTTTGGGCGTCGTCAACGCCGAAAGCCAGCACGTCAACTTTTTCTCCGTCCAGGACGAACAGCTTCTGCTGACCATTTCCGGGCAGATCGCTTCTGCGCTTCAGCGGATTCGGCATTATGCCCAGGAACATCAGCACAGCAGACTGATCGAGACAGTTGCGGAAAGCCACATCCACCCTGGCTTTCAGCCTGGATCTGCAGGAGGTATTAATCAATATTTTCGAACAGTTGGATTCCTTGCTCCACATGGACAGCGCCTGCATCTTCCTCAAAGATGAACGGGGGTTGTTGGCCGTGGCCGCCAAGGGATTTGACAACCTGATGAAATCATCGGCCACTACTTCACCGCAGATCAGGCCCTGTATCGAGAGATCGAGAGCCTGGGCAAGCCGGTGATCATACAAGATACCCGGCTGGACAGCCGTTTTTCCGCCTGGGCCAACACCTCCCAGGTACGATCTTGGTTGGGTGTCCCCATGTCGGTGCGGGGGAAAGTGATCGGCTACATCACCATTGACGACCGGCAGCCCGGCGTCTTTACGGCAGCCCAGGCAGATCTGGCCCAACCTTTTGCCAGCCAAGCAGCCATGGTGATCGAGAATGCCCGCCTCTTTGAGTCCGAGCGGCGGCAACTTGCCCTGTCTAAAGCCCAGCAAGAGATCGGCCAACTGCTCACCTCCGAATTGAATCTGAACCAGGTGCTGGAGACGATTTTGGAGGTGTTGAACCGGGTTGTGCCGTCAGACAGCGCCAGCATCATGCTGGTTGACGAGCATGGCCAAGTGTCCATGTCCGCCAACCGCAATCTGGTGTTCACCCCGAAAACAGTTCACTTTACAAAAACCAGCTTGAGGGGGGCGCTCAGAAAATTTTCAGATCAGGATACAGCCCTAATTTTGGACACGGCGACGGATACCCGTTGGATCCCCCTGGAAGAAAGTCCTATTCGCTCATGGGTGGGGGCGATTTTGTCCATCCAAGGCAAGGCCATCGGCGTACTTAATATCGATAGCCACCAGCCCTATACCTTTGACCAGAGCATCCTGCCCATTGTGCGCGCCTTTGCCGACCAGGCGGCGGTGGCTATCTATAATGGCCGCATGTTTGATCTGACCCAGCAAGCCCTGGATGTCACCGAGGTCCTCTACACCACGGCCCATGCGCTGATCGAAACCACCGATCTGAATGGTGTGTTGCGCATTGTGGCGAGCCAGGCCCGCAACGCCGTGGATGCGGATCGAGTTACCCTCTACCTGATCGATGTACCCGCCCAGCGGGTGCTCCAGATAACAAGCGCAATGACCGAGAAGATCGAGACCACAATGCCCGATGAACTCGGCTCTCAAATCGCCTTCAACGATTTGTGGCATGCACCCGAGGGGGAAAGTCTACGCCAACGATTCCCCCGCCGGATGGCATTGGATCCGAACATAGAGGGCAGCAACAGCAGGTTGCTTATTCCCCTGATTTTCCGAGAGACCTCGCTGGGGCTGATTGTGGCCCAGAATGACCCCGGCCAGCCCGAATTCACCCAACGCCAGCTAGATCTGCTCATGGGCATTGCGAATCAGGCCGCCACCGCCATCACAAGTATGCAGCTTGTCAATGCCTTGGCGGCAGAAAAAGGCCAGCTTGAGCTACGGGTCACCGAGCGCACACAGGATCTGGCCCATGCCAACGAGCAATTGAAGGAGTTGGACCGCTTAAAATCCGAATTTATCGCCAATGTCAGCCACGAGCTGCGCACCCCCCTCACAAATATCAAGCTCTATCTCTCCCTGCTCAGTCGAAACATCACCGAAAGCCAAAAAACACATCTTGCGGTGATCAAAGAGCAGACGGAACAACTGCATCAGTTGATCGAAACCGTGCTGGATCTATCCCACTTGGAGGCCAGCTTGGAGAGCGAGATCGACAAAAACATGCCCGTGGAAGTGGGGCGACTGATCATCTCTTTGATCGAAGAGATGCAGCCCCAGGCCCAGGCCAAGGGGATCAGGCTGGAGATTCTAGCCCTCAGCAATCGGGCCTATGTCCAGGGGGATCGAAAACAGCTTACCCAGGCATTTAAGGGCCTGATCACCAACGCGCTGAAGTATACCCAGCCAAATGGCGCGGTGAGTCTTCAAGTGCGGCGGATGGGGGGCCAGGTTCTTGTCACCGTGGAAGACACGGGCATGGGCATCGCGCCCGAAGAACAACCTTTTATCTTTGACCGGTTCTATCGCGGCCAACAGGCCATTGATGCCAATATTCCGGGGACCGGACTGGGGTTGAGCATCGTCAAAGAAATCATCGACCGCCACAAAGGCCAAATTGAAGTCATTAGTCAGATCGACTCGGGCAGTCAATTCATCGTACACTTATCCACTATCTCGGAGACCCTATGAGCCAATCCAATACCTTCCCCTCAGGGACCTCTCGCCCGCTGATCATGGTGGTGGAAGACAACCCCGCCATGAACACAGCCATCTGCGATGTGCTCGAATACAACGACTTTCGGGTTGCATCGGCCTTCAATGGCCAGATCGCCCTGGAAATGATGGCCAAGGAGCGCCCAAATCTGGTGCTCTGCGACATCATGATGCCCCAGATGGATGGCTATACCCTGCTGCAACACACCCGTTCCGATATTGGCCTGCGCACCCTGCCCTTTATTTTCTTAACCGCCCGCACCTCCACCGAGGACCGGCGGCGGGCCAAAAGCATCGGCATCGAGGACTATCTCACCAAGCCCTTCGACCCGGATGACCTGCTGATTTCGGTCACCAATGCCCTGCGCCGGGCCGAGTCTGTTGCCATCGAGACCCAGCACCAGTTGGACGAAATGCGCAACCAGATCGTGGCCGTGTTGCAGCACGAGTTCCGCACCCCCCTCACCCTGGTGCTGGGCTATGCCGAGTTTCTGCAAGAAACCGTCAGCCTGGCGGATCTGGATCTGGAGGATCTGCGCGCCTCGGCTGGGGCCATTTTGGAGGGGGGCCATCGTCTACAAAAGCTGATCGAGGGCTTCTTGCTCTTGGCCGATATGCAGGGCCGGTCCAGTTTTGAGGGCGAGGTGAGCTATTTGGACTGTGCCGCGCTGATCAGCTACGCATCCGGCGAGGTGAGAGGGTTGGCCAAGGCGGCAAACTTGACCATCCAGGTCGTCGGCGAGGTCTCGTGCCGCATCTCCGGCTCCGAGCGCCATCTGCGGGACGCGCTCAAGCGCATGTTGGACAACGCCATCCGCTACAGCCGCCCAGAATCCCGCCATGTGTGGGTGGCCGTGGTCGAAGAAGCCGGCTACACGGGCATCTCCGTCCAGGATGAGGGCATCGGCATCCCGCCGGAAGTGGTGCTGCAACTCTCCCAACCCTTCGCCCAGGTGGACCGGCGCAACCGGGAAACCCCCGGCGCCGGCCTCAGCCTGGCCCTGATCCAACAAGTCGCCCGGCTCCACGGCGGCGACCTGACCATCGACAGCGAATATGGCAAAGGCAGCGCCTTCACCCTCTGGCTGCCCACGGCCCCGCCTCAATAAAAAAATAGACCACGGATTGGACGGATGAACACGGATTTGACGGATTTCTCAAAGAAATCCGTTTTGATCCGTTCGATCCGTTCAATCCGTGGCCTATTTTTGGCCTTTACCCCACGCTTGTCAGGATCACCCGCTTGGCCCCGGCGGCGGTGAGGGCGTCGATCACCGGCTGGGGGTTGGCCGGGTCCACCAGGGCGATGATGTTGCCGCCCCGTCCGCCCCCGCTCAGCTTGGCCCCGAAGGATCCCGCCTCCTGCGCCGCCTCGATCAACCGCTCCAACGGATGCGGAACTGACCCCGATCTCGGCCAACAATTGCTGATTGCGCCGAAAGAGGCCGCCCAAGGCCCGCCATCGCCCCACCTCTCCGCCGGGCTGCTCCATCAATCCTCGCACCTGCGCCGCAATGGCCCCAATGCGGTCAAACCGCGCGTCAAAGTCCGCCGGGTCCGCCTGCCAGGATCGGCGCACGTCGCCCACGGTCTCCACCGTGGGGGCGGAAATGCCGCTGTCCGCAATGGCCACCGCAAAGCGCAGCCGGGGCGAAAAGGTGACCGGCGGCGTCCCCTTCACAAACCAAACCGGCTGCCCAAATGCCACCACCGTGTTGTCGATGCCACTTGGGGTGCCGTGATAGAGGGTTTCACTTTGAAAAACCAGGTCGCTGACCACGCTGGGTTGTGCTGTTTTTCCAACTTTGGCAAAGACCGCCCGCACCAAGGCCGTGGCCAAGGCCGCCCCGCTGCCCAACCCGCTGGCAATCGGGATCTGGCTGGTAATTGTGACGGTCCAATCTGGAAAAGGGGGGAGGCTCAGGTGGGCCAAGGTCAGACGCAAAACCAAGGCCAGGGCATTGTCAAGGGGGGCGTCGGCCAAGGGCAAAACTTGACCCAGATCCGGCGCGTGGAGGGTGCAGCCCGCGCCCGGGGCCGCCGGGGCAATGGTGGCGTGGGCCAGCACATCCCACACGGGGATGGCGATGGCCGGGCGGCCATAGACCACGGCATGTTCGCCGACCAAGATGATTTTGCCGGGCGCGGAGGCGGAAACCACGTCTGTTTCGGTCATGGTTGCGCGGGGCGCACGCGACCCCGTACCATGAGGTGGCTGGGGTCGGACGGGATCGTGAACCCCTGGGTGGCGTAGAGGCCGTGGGCATCACGGGTGTAGAGAAGCCAGTTTTTTAGATCCTGAAAGGGCTCAAAGTGGACAATCTCGGCGAGCATCCACTTGCCCAGCCCCTGTCCCTGATAGGCAGGCAGCACATAGACATCGGCCAAATAGGCCGTCGTGGTAAAGTCGGTCACCACCCGTGTCAGGCCGATCTGGGCGTCGTCGTGATAGAGGCCGAAGCAGAAAGAGTGGGCCAATCCCAACGCCAACTGGGCCTTTGTACGCTTGCCGTTCCAATAGGTGGTTTCGAGAAAAGTGAAAATGGCGTCCACATCCAACCGAGCCGGGTCGGTGGAGAGCAGGATGTCGTCACGCCAGGTTTCGTAGATCATAGGGCCTCTCGCAGGGCGATGGGGAAGAGGTGGATGCCCCGTGCGGCCAGATCCGCCGGGCTGACCCAGTGAGCTTCCAAAGGTGGGGCTTTGGTGTCGGTGACGACGAACATTTCCCGGTCGTAGAGGCTTGGGTCCACAAAGGAGACATCCCACAAAAACATGATCTGGTGGGCCACGTTGCCATGCTCGTTGATGTAAATATTCTCGGCCACGGTCAACAGTCGGTGGGATTCGATCTCCACCCCCAGCTCCTCTTGGATCTCCCGATGGACCGCGGCTTCGCTGGTTTCGCCATAGTCGATGCCGCCACCGGCCGGTCGATAATATGGCCGGCCCGTGACATGGTTAAAGAAACAGACGGCCAAAATCGTGTCGTTGCGAGGATGACGGATCACGGCCAGGGCGACGGCTCGTGGGCGTCTTGGGCTGTTCGTTTGCATGGCGGGTTCTCCTGAACGGGTCATGTGACGGCGGGGCCGCCATCCGGGCGCAGATAGGGCAGGTGCATGCCCTCTTCCACAATGCGGGCCATGCGCTGCACCGCTTCGTGAATATCCTCGAAGCGAGTGTACAGCGGCGCAATCCCCAGGCGGATGTTGTCCGGGGCGCGGAAGTCGGGGATGATGCCCAGATCGTTGATCATAGCCAGGTCAATGGCCAGTCCATCGGGATGGCCCAGGGAGACATGAGAGCCTCGCCAGCGTGGGTCCCGTGGCGATTTGAGGGTGAAGCCCAAGCCCGCCAATTGCGCCCCCCAGAGGTCGATCAGATAGTCGGTTTGGGCCACAGATTTGGCCCGAACCCGATCCATCCCAGCTTCCAAAAGCAGATCCACCCCCGGCTCGATCAGGGCCAAGGAGAGCATGGGCGGTGTGCCGGTGAGGAAGCGGCGAATCCCCGCTTCGGGGCGATAGTCCAGGCCAAAATCGAAGGGGGTGGCCCGACCCAGCCAGCCGGAGATGGGGTTGCCCAAGGCTCCTGCAAATCCCGGCGCACGTAGAGGAAGGCGGGCGCACCCGGTCCGCCGTTGAGGTATTTGTACGTGCAGCCAATGGCCAGATCCGCGCCGGAGCCATTGAGATCCACAGGCACGGCGCCGACGGAATGGCTCAGATCCCACAACAGTCAGCCCGCCCGCATCATGCACGGCCTGGGTGACCGCGGCCATGTCGTAGACATATCCGCTCTTGAAAACCGTGTGGGAAAGCGTAACCAGGGCTGTCTCGCCGTCCACCCGGTCCACAATCTCCTGGGCCGGACCATGAATCCCGTCGGGCGACGGCACGATCTCCAGCCGATGGCGTCCGCCCAGCAGGTCGACGATGCCCTCCAACACATAGAGATCCGACGGAAAGTTGAGGTCGTCCGTGAGGATGCGGGTGCGGTCCGGCCGGGCGCGCAGGGCGGCCACGGCCAGCTTGAAGAGGTTGACCGACGTGGAATCGGCCACGATCACCTCGTCGGCCTGGGCACCGATCAGCCGGGCGATCTTGGCCCCGATGCGCTGGGGAGCCTCCCACCAGCCCTCGTTCCAACTGCGGATCAGCCGATCCCCCCACTGGCGCTGCACCAGATCCGCCGGCCAGATCCGGCGCGGTGATAGGCATGCGGCCCAAGGAGTTGCCGTCCAAATAGATCAACTCTGGGTCGGTGATCACAAAACGGTCTCGGAAAGCAGCCAGGGGATCCTGGGCGTCAAGCTGGCGGGCGTGGATGGCAGAGAGGTTCATGGTTTTGGTCTTGGAGCTAAGAAAGCGCGGCGATCAGTTCATCCGGCACGTCGGACATGAGCACGTCCACGCCCAGGGCGGCAAGGCGTCGGGCGTCGGCCACGTCGTTGACCGTCCAGGTGTTGACCTTGCAGCCGTGGGCGCGGCCCCAAGCCATTGTCTCAGCGTCGATGAGACGGTATTCCGGGTGAATGGCTTGGGGGGCGATGACGGCGGTCATCCACGCTTTGCGCAGGAAGGCGGGCAGGGGACGGTGGTAGAGCAGGCCCAGGGCAATACGGGGGTCCGTGTGGCGCATGGCGATCAGGCTGATGGGGTTGAAGCTGGAGACGATCACCTGATCGTAGAGATTGCGGTCCCGGATCACGGCGGCGACCGGGGCGACCTGGTTGCCGCCTTCGGGGTCTTCGCTTTTGATCTCGATATTGACGATGCAGCGATCCCCGATCAGGTCCAGCACGTCGGCCAAAGTGGGCACGCCCACCCCGGCATAGTCCGGGCTGAAGTGGCTGCCGGCGTCCAGGGCGGCCAACTGGGCCGTGGTGAAGGTCTCCACCCGTCCGTGGCCGCTGGTGGTCTTGTCCACGGTGAAGTCGTGGATCACCACCAAGTCCCCATCCGCGCTGAGATGGACGTCAAGCTCGATGCCGTCCACGCCCATCTCCAGGGCTTTTTGGAAGGCGGGGAGGGTGTTCTCCGGGGCGACCCGCCGGGCTCCCCGGTGGGCGTAAATTTGGGTGGGCATGGGATAGTCTCCGCGAGTGTGAGTGAAAAGATTCACCGCAAAGACGCAAAGGGCGCAAAGAAAAACAAGAAAAGCTTCTTCTCTCTTTTTTCTTTGCGCCCTTCGCGTCTTTGCGGTGAAAAAGTCTAATTATCCGCCAAAGAGACGACCGAGCAAACTTTTCTTCTTTTTGGGCGGCGGGGGCGGAATGGGCAGGTCGATCTCCAGTTCCGGCTCTTCTTCCGGCTCCAGGATGCCCAGTTCCCGCTTCAGGTCATCGGTCATGGCGTCCGGGGTCCACATGGGCTCCCAGACGATGTTGACGACCACCGCGGTGGCCCCCTCTTCGACCATGACATCTTCCACATTTTTGATGATCTGCGGCCCGAGGGGACATTGGGGCGAGGTCAAGGTCATGGTCACGTCCACGGCATTACCGGGCAGGACCTCCACGCCGTAGACCAGGCCCAGATCGACGATATTTTGATAGATTTCCGGGTCGATGACCCGTTTCAGCGCTTCCCGGAGATCCGGGCCGTTCAGTTGTTCTGACATCAATTTTGCTCCTTAGCCGTGCTGTCTTTGCAGCAGTTCGATCATCATGCCATGGGTGGCCTTGGGGTGGACAAAGGCCACCAAGCCATGCACACCCTGGCGGGGTGTTTCGTCGATCAGTTGTACCCCCTGGGCCTTGAGTTCGGCCAAGGCCGCCACCAGATCCGCCACCTCGTAGGCGATGTGATGGGTGCCCTCCCCCCGCTTGGCCAGATAGCGAGCCGTGCCGCTCTCGGCGTCCGTGGGGGCGATCAGCTCGATGGTGCTGTTGTGGGCGTCCAAAAAGGCGGCTTCCACCTTCTGCTCCGGGATCATCACCCGCTCGATCAGGGTGAAGCCCAGTTGGTCTCGGTAGGTTTTCAGGCTTTCGTCGATATTGTTGACCACGATGCCGACGTGGTCCATGCGGTTAAACATAGTTGATTCCCTTTTTCATGCGGGGATGGTGTTTGCCGTAATCTTCAGCCCGCCGCCGTTAGCCCCCAACACAGTTCGGTCATTATTCTTGAGATCGGGGCGACCAACGGATCGGGCCAGTTCTGTGCCGATAAACTGATTGAGGCTGATACCCTGACGGTCCGCCTCTTGGGCCAAGTCCCGATGCAGTGATTTGGGCACACGCACCACGAACTTGCCGCTGTAGTCCTCCACTGGGCGCGGCTCCGGGATCGTCTGCCCATCGGCCAGGGCGATCTCGATCCAGCCGTGCATGGCATCCAGAATCATCTCGGCGGCATCCTGGGCGCTGTCGCCCTCGGTGATGCAGCCGGGCAGTTCCTTGACGCGAGCAAACCAGGTTTCCGTCGTCTTCGCGGATCAGTTCGATGGTGTAGGGCAAGGACAAATAGTAGTGGATATCTTTCAGGGCTGACACAGCAGACCTCCCAATGCTATTCCAGTCCCTCTCTCTCGATTACTTCATCAATGAGGGCCAGTGCATTCTTCACATAGATCTTCTTGACAAAAGGCTTCTTGCGAGGGACGGTGATCTGCCCAAAACCGCTACGTTGATAGAAGTAATGGCTCGAACCGCCCTTGGGTTGCCTGGGTTCAAATCCTACCAAACGCAGGATCTTGTCGAGATCTTCAAAGGAGACGCTTTGAGGGTTGTTTCGTATTTTTTGCAAGAGCTTGTCGGTTTTGCTCATGCTGCCTCCCCAACCAATATAGTACTGCATTTAGTATCATGTGTCAATGCCGTTAAACATAGAAGAGTCCATTCTTGAGTTCGTCGGCGGTGAGCCGGTTGAGCAGATCCGCAATGCGACGGGCAATCTCTGCGGGTGGTCGTACAGCGGTCAAGATGATACCACAATGTGCACGATTTGCAGTCAACCATTCATCGTGCAATTCAAGGAAATCGATCCGATCATGGGTAACGATCACCCGTTCATTCGCAATGGCGAACACAAACTGGTCTCGATCCGATCTGCCCCGCATTCCGGTATCACGAGCATTGATGGCATCAAATCCTCTGGTCCGCAAGTAGCTGGGGACCAAGACGTGCATGTTCTCGTCAATGTACACGGAGGCAAAGAGTTTCATGCGGCTTTACGAAAAAGATGACCGGTGGATTCGACTATCATCAAATCTGTAATCCGATTTTCCTCAATGTATCGGTTGATTTCATCAGTATTATCTTGATAGAAACTAAGCACGTCGAAAATCTGGGCCAGAGAAAGATTCGGTAAGCCTGCACCGATCTCTTCTACAGACATGCTCATTCGCCACATTTCCACAATCGTGCGCACGGGAATACTCGTGCCTGTGACGATTGGCTCTCCACGCAGAATGAGCGGATCACGGGTCACATAGCGAGTGCTTGTTTCGACCATCGTAACTGTGTCCATAAAGAATTCCTCCTCGAAAGATTACACCCAATTCCCCGGCTCATACTCCCCGAAGACCCGGCGCAATACATTGCAGATCTCGCCCAGTGTGGCATAGGCCTCCACAGCCTCCACAAACAGGGGCATGAGGGAGGCATCGGGATCCTGGGCGGCGGTTTCGATTTTGCCCAGGATGGCGGTGACGGCGGCGTTGTCCCGCTCGGCGCGCAGGGCTTTGAGGGCGGCGACTTGGGCGGTTTGCACGCTCTCGTCCACCCGCAGCAGCCCTTCCAAAGGACGTTCTTCGGTCTGGAATTTGTTGACGCCCACCACCACGGCGTCATCGGTCTCCACGGCAATTTGGGCTTTGTAGGCGGCGTCTTGGATCTCCCGCTGGACGAAGCCCATTTCCACGGCCCGCAGCGCGCCGCCCAGGTCGTCGATACGTTTGATGTAGTCTATCGCGTCCTGCTCGATGCGGTCTGTAAGCCACTCGATGTAGTAGCTGCCGCCCAGGGGGTCCACTGTGTCCGCGGCGCCGCTTTCGTGGGCGATGATCTGCTGGGTGCGCAGGGCGATCTCCACGGCGTGTTCCGTGGGCAGGGCCAGGGCCTCGTCACGGGAGTTGGTGTGCAGGCTTTGGGTGCCGCCCAGCACGGCCGAGAGGGCCTGGAGGGTCACCCGCACGATGTTGTTGTCCGGCTGCTGGGCGGTGAGGGTGCTGCCGCCGGTCTGCGTGTGGAAGCGCAGTCGCCAGCTTGCAGGTTTTTTGGCCCCAAAGCGTTCCCGCATGATGGTGGCCCAGAGCCGACGGGCGGCGCGGAATTTAGCCACTTCTTCTAAAAAATTATTGTGGGCGTTAAAAAAGAAGCTGAGTTGATCCGCAAAGAGGTCCACGTCCAGCCCGACGTCCGTGGCCTGTTTGACATATTCGATGGCGTTGGCCAGGGTGAAGGCCACCTCTTGGGCGGCGGTGCTGCCCGCCTCGCGGATGTGATAGCCGCTGATGGAGATGGTGTTCCACTTGGGCACCTCCGCGGCGCAGAAGCGGAAGATGTCGGTGATCAGACGCATGGAGGGCACGGGCGGGAAGATGTAGGTGCCCCGGGCGATGTACTCCTTCAAAATGTCGTTCTGGATGGTGCCCCGCAGTTCGCTGACCGGGACGCCCTGCTGTTTGGCCACGGCGATCACCATGGCCAGCAGCACCGCGGCCGGCGCGTTGATGGTCATGCTGATGCTCACCTTGTCCAGGGGGATGCCCCCCAGCAGGGTTTCCATGTCCCGCAGGCTGCTGATGGAGACGCCCACCTTGCCCACCTCGCCCAGGGCCATCTCGTCGTCGGCGTCGTAGCCGATCTGGGTGGGCAGGTCGAAGGCCACGGAAAGACCGGTCTGCCCGCGCTGGATCAGGTAATGGTAGCGCTCGTTGCTCTCCGCCGCGGTGCCGAACCCGGCGTATTGGCGCATGGTCCAAAAGCGGCCCCGATACATGTTGGGCTGCACGCCCCGGGTAAAGGGATAGTCGCCGGGGAAGCCCAATTTGTCCAAATACGTGGCCGTTTCGGTCGGGCTGGGGTCCGCGCCGCCATCGGCCGGGGTGTAGAGCGCTTCCACGGTTGTGGTGTCGCTGCTGGTGGTGAAGCGAG
Source organism: uncultured Chloroflexia bacterium (assembly GCA_963704975.1). GTDB lineage: Bacteria > Chloroflexota > Anaerolineae > Caldilineales > Caldilineaceae > JAGNDO01. Next base: position 157,812 of record CAVPIK010000008.1, read on the forward strand.
CCTTGCGTTCGGGGAAGCGCTTGTTCAGCTTGTCCAGGGTATTGGTCTGCCAAGCCGCTTTCAAGGCGGCCAGTTTTGTGGGGTTTGCTTGCTCACTCATTGAAAAATCCTTGTTGGCGCAGGTAGTCTTTGGCTATTTCAACAAATTCCTGGGCCTGTTTCATGTGGTTATCGGCCGTCTCAGGCCCAGGCAAATACCGCATATCGTAGTCGGCGGATTCTCGATCTCGCTGCAAATCGGTGAAGACAATGCCCAGCGTATCGGGTAGTTCGCCAGTCTTGATCAGATATTGTGACAAAGCGGAACGAATGCCGCTATGTTTTGCCCGCTCGATTCCCTTGCTGTAGAGCATGGCCGATGTAGCGTAGAACACGGCATAGTAACACTCGGAAATGGCCCGCAGTTGAAAGTCCGAATCGATCAACACTTGCGCCGAAGCCAGACAGCGGTTGCTGTGTTCCATATAGAGGCGGATCACCTCATAGGGGGATCTGTAATCCGCCGGGGCTTCCCGGAGTTGAACGGCTGGCGCAAGAAGAACGATGCCATCTTCGGCGATGTTCCGCCACAGCAAGGTGCGGTTTCTTTCGTGAAAACGCCGATTCTCCGGCCCCATGATCAGAAGGCTGAGAACCGCATCACAATCAATCCCCAGCCGAGAAGCAGACCGATTGATGGCACCTAACTCACGCAAAGAAAGATCATGATCCACCAGCACCAACAAATCCACATCGGATTCGATTCTATTTTCACCCCGAGCCGCGGAGCCGAACAGGGTGACCCCCAACAGAACATCGCCAAGAAGTTGGCCCAGTTCAGCCAGAAATTCCCCCACCGCCTGCCGCTCCCCCGCGGTCAAAGAGGTGACGGACAGATCAACGCTCACCTCAGCCGGGGCATAGATTGTGGGTGAAAGGTCCACGGACATGATTCGATCACATCTCCCGCCGCCCACTGAGGGCGTTGCTCAAAGTAACTTCGTCGGCATATTCCAGATCCCCGCCCGTGGGCAGGCCCTGGGCCAGCCGGGTGACCCGGATCCCCAAGGGCTTGATCAGTTGGGCCAAATACATGGCCGTGGCCTGACCCTCCAGAGTTGGGATTGGTGGCCACCAGCACCTCTTCGATGGGCACAGGGGCCTCCTCGCCTTCGCCGGGGGTGGTGCGCCGATCCTGGATGCGTTGAAGCAGCTCCCGGATCTTCAACTCCTCCGGCCCGATGCCTTCCACGGGCGAGATGGAGCCGTGGAGCACATGATACAGCCCCTTGAACTCCCGGGTGCGCTCGATGGCCTGCACGTCCAGGGGCTCCTCCACCACGCAGATCACCTTCTGGTTGCGCTGGCTGTCCGTGCAGATGGCGCACGGGTCCGAGTCGGCGATGTTGTGGCAGGTGGAGCAGAAGAAGGTCTTGGCCTTCAACTCCTCCAGGGCCTTGGCCAGATCCAAGGCGATCTGCCCGTCGCTGCGCAGGAGGAAATAGGTCAACCGGCTGGCCGATTTAGGCCCAATGCCGGGCAGACGGCTGAAGGCGTCGATTAAACTACTGACTGGTTCGGCAAGGGGTCGCATGGGCAGTCTCCAACTCTCTTTCTCTCAAACTCGCCCAGTATAGATCAGCCAGGCCAGCACAAAAGGCACAACGATATAGGAGATCACATGCACCCAGAAGCCGGCCCGCTCTCCCCAGGCCCGGCGCATGTGATCCAATCGGCCAAAGAAGAAGCCGGGCACGGGCCACCCCAGGGCGCGGGCGATGTGGGCCAACAGATAGACCACCCCCACGATCACCATGACCATCACAAACATGTTGTCTCTGGCCATCCGATTACTCCCTTGTCTTGTCAAGCCATGATTGGAAAACAGCCACGAAGGTGGGAAGAAGGGAAGATTCACGAAGAAAAAGGAGGTTACCCCGTCTCTTCTTCGTGAATCTTCCCCTCTTCGTCTCTTCGTGGCTCAAATTCCTACACGTCAAACAGCGCTACAGGCCCAGCCCCGGCGGCAAGCCCAGCCCGCCGGTCAGCCCGCCCATGCGCTCTTCGGCCATGGCCTGGCTCTTTTGCAAGGCGTCGTTGACCGCGGCCAGCACCAGATCCTGGAGCATGTCCACATCTTCCGGGTCCACCACTTCGGGCTTGATCTTGATGGAGAGCACGGCCTGATGACCGTCGGCCACCACCTCCACCATGCCGCCGCCAGCCGTGCCGGTGACCTGCTCATCCCCCAGCGCGGCCTGGGCCTTCTCCATCTCTTCCTGCAGCTTGATCAGCTTGTTCATCATGGCAGGGTTGCCGCCAGCCGGGGATCCACCCTGGGGACGGAACCCGGCCCGGGCTGCGTTACGATTTTTCTTAGCCATCTTTCTTCTCCTTTTGTTGCGTGTTGCGTGTCACGAAACACGTTTTATGGTCTATTTCTTAGCCGAAGCACTCACTTGCGCGCCCAGATCACTGACCGCATATTCCACCAAGGGGTCCGGCCCAGCCGTGGCCGATCCGCCAGCTTGCCCGGCGGCCAAACCAGCCAGTTGCGCTTGATCCCCCATCTGGCATTCCAGCTTGACTTGATGCCCCAAAAACTCGCCCATCACCCGGGCCACCTCGTCCCGTGATTTCGATTCCGAAATCATGTCCTTGGCAAAAGTGTTATTCCCAAAGGCCAAAATCACCGTCTGGTCCGCCACGGCCATGTCCCGCACAGAGCGCAGGGCCGCCTGGGTTTTGATGCCCAACTTGGCCCGCACGGCATTCAGAAATTCGGTCCACCGCTGCTGCAAATGGGCCACCGCGGCCTGGTCAACAACCGGAACGGAGCCCTGGCCCGCGTCCTGGGTGGGGGCGGGTTTTTCGGTTGAAGAAGGCGCTTCTGCGGTGGGGGCAGGGGTTGCCGATGGAACCGAACGGGCCTGGGGTTGGGCAGGGGGGGGCTTGACGACCGGGGCAGCCGATGCTGTGGCCTGCACGGCCGGGGCAACCCCGACAGGCTGCACCGTCCCCTGCACACTCTCAATAAAGGCCAATTCCAGCAACAGTTGAGGCTGGTTGCTGCTCTTGATCTCGGTGATGGCGTCGCTGATGCGCTTGATGGCGTACAGGGTGATCGCCAGGTCAATCGCCTTGGCCTGGCCCTGCATCCGGGTGATGGCCTCGCCGGGCAGATCGCTCAACAAGCTCGTGTCCCCGGTCATCTGCAAGACCATGACGCCCCGCAAATAGTCCACCAATTGATGGCTAAACTCCACCAAACTGGCCCCATCCACCACCATCTCCTGGATCAGCCGCAGCCCCGCGGTCACATCCCGATCCGCCAGGGCCTGGACCATAGCCATCACCGACTGGCTGCCCACGGCCCCGGTCACCTGCTGCACCTGGGCCAGGGTGACGGTCTGCGCGCCATAACTGAGCATCTGGTCCAGCAGGCTGACCGCATCCCGCATACAGCCCTGGGACGCCCGCCCGATGGCCGTCAGGGCGTCGGTTTCGGCCTCAAAGCCCTCGGCCTGGGCGATGGTCTGCAAATGGTCCACAATCTCCGGCACGGGGATGCGGCGGAAGTCGAAGCGCTGGCAGCGGCTGTGGATGGTGGCCGGGATCTTGTGCGGCTCCGTGGTGGCCAGAATAAACCGGGTGTGGGGCGGCGGCTCTTCCAAAGTCTTGAGCAAGGCGTTGAAGGCGGCAAGGCTCAACATGTGCACTTCGTCGATGATGTAGACCTTGTAGCGGCCTTCGCTGGGCCGGAAGCCCACCTTTTCCCGCAGCTCCCGCACATCATCCACGCTGTTGTTGCTGGCGGCGTCGATCTCGATCAGATCGATCATGCGCCCTTCGTTGATGGCCACACAGGTGGCGCATTCATTGCAGGGCCGCTCGGCCTCGGGCGCGGAGCAGTTGAGCGCCTTGGCCAAGATGCGCGCCGTGCTGGTCTTGCCCGTGCCCCGAGGGCCGGAGAAGAGGTAGGCATGGGCCACCCGCCCGTCCCGCAAAGCATTGCGCAGGGTCTGGGTGATATGGGCCTGGCCGACCACTTCGTCAAAGGTCTGGCTACGCCATTTACGGTAGAGTGCTTGGGCCATAGTGCGTGATGAGTAATGAGTGATGAGTAATGAGTGTATCACGCAATCACGCTATTCGCCATTACGCCATTCACAATTCGCCAGTTAGTTTATCACCGATACCATGCTGTCGCAAGTGTTGGGGCGATTTTCCTTTGTGGTATAATCGGGACCATGTCTGATAAAATCATCAACACATTTCAAGAACGATTGCACCTGGAACGGGAGATGGCCGCCCTGGGCGAGACCACCACAGAGACGGATCTGGATCGTCAGGTCCGGGCTTTGGCGGAGGGCTATCCGTCTGACGTGCTGCTGACCGTGCTGGTCAAAAAGCTGGATGTCACCAACGGTCAACTGCGGGGCGGTCTGGGCAAATTGGCCGCGCTCTTACCCAAGGACGATGCGTTGACCGCCCTGCGCAACGCCGCGGCCAGCCGACGCAACAGCGCCCAGACCCGGCTCACCGCCGCCCTGCTGATGCAACGCTTCTTGGGCCAAGAGGTCGCCCCGGCCCTGATGGCGGATCTCCACGACTCGGATCACGTGGTCATGCAGAGCTTGCAGGAGGCCATCGACGAAGCGCGCACCAACCGCTATGTGCTCTTGGAATATGTGCGCCAACTGCGTCTGGAGAGCGAAGAGACCGCCCACATGGTCATGGGTCTGTTCGACCGCGTCGACACCGCGGATCAGGTCGGTCTGTTGCGCTTGATTGCCCTGGATGAACGCCCTGGGGTGGCCGAAGCGGCCATCCAACGCCTGGGCGGACTCCGCGACGACCAGGGCGGGCCGTTGGCGCTGAATGCGCTCCACGCCCTCCAGCCCAATCTCCCCCCGGCCCTGGCCCAACAGGCCGCCCAGACCCTGCGCCGTCTGCGCTTTTCCGGCGTGCGGGCGGAACTGCCAAGCAGCGACGGCTGGCGGGGCTTGATGGGGCCGGCCGATCCCGGCGGGAATCAGATCATCTGGTTTGTGCGCACGCCCCAAGCGGAAAACGACGGCGTGTTGATCGGCATCCACGCCAGCCCGATAATCGGAGTGATCGAAACATTCGGCCACGAGCAATTGGATGCCGCCACGTTGCCCGTTCAACGCAATCCGGGCCAATTGGTCTCGGTGGACACGGGGGGCAAACAGCCCTTGGTGCTGCTGGAAGTTCCCTTTGACTATGCCCGCTGGCGGTTGCAGGCCGCATTGGCTGCCCACTGGCAGACCGATCCAACCCAGCCCCTGCCGGAGGAATACCAGCTTTACAGCGATCTGCTGTGGACCTTGCCTCCGCCCCTCATGGCCCCCACCATTTCCCCCGCCCTGCAAGGCTTCTTCACGCCGGACCCGGAGTTGTGGGCCGAGGCGTCGGGCAATCTCAACCTGGGCACAGCCGCGGAGCGGGTATTGCAGCACCCGGCCATGGGGACCTGGTTTTTCCACGGCCAAAATCTGCTCCGTTTCATGCGCACCCGCTCGGATCTGGGCAGCAACCCGGGCATTGCCCAAATGGTCAAAGGGCTGCTGAACGAAATCTTCAGCCAGGACGACAACGACGAATTGTTGACAGGGTTGGAGGCCGGGCTGCGCGCCCAGGCCGCCTGGCTCTACCTGGCAGGCAGTCGAGACAGCGCCCACCAGGCCCAGGTCCTGGCCGAGAGCATCCGCAATCTGCCCCCCGCCCAAAACCCCTTCCTGGCCCGCATGATGGAGATCGGCGTGCGCCTGGCTCTGGAACATCTGCCGTCCTGAAACGCGGTGCGCGTCCCCCGATAGCCGATTGTACAAAAAAGGAAGAGCGTTGCCTGAATGATGGCAGCGCTCTTCCTTTTTTGTACAATCGGCTATCGGGCAGAAGAGGGCTAGAAGATGCCCAACTCGTCCTTGGCATCGTCGGACATCATGTCCGGATTCCAAAAGGGCGTCCAGGTCAGGTGGATATTGACCTGTTCCAGATCCGGGTAGGCGGTGTGGGCCTCCCGCTGCACGTTGCTGATGATCTCCGGACCCGCCGGACAGCCGGGGCTGGTCAGGGTCATGGTGATCTCGGCGGTCTTCTTCTCGGTGATGTCGATTTCGTAGATCAGACCCAGGTCAACGATGTTGAGCATCAACTCGGGATCTTTGACCTTGGCTTGGATGACAGAGCGGACTTCTTCGGGTGTAGGCAGGGACATAGTTTCCTCCATAAAAAGGTTCGTAGTGAGCGCTTTAGCGCCTTTGCACTGACTTACGAGCCGGGTTAGACCGGTGATTCGATCAAAATGGCGTCACCATCAATGGTCACATCATAGGCGGTGGTGGGCGAGAAGGCTGGCAAGCACAGCGCCGCGCCCGTGCGGATGTCGAAGCGGGCCCCATGTCGGGGACATTCCACCTCGCAGCCGTTGACGACTTCCCCCTCCACCAGGGGGCCGCCATCATGGGTGCAGACATCTTCGATGGCGTAGATCTCGCCATCCACGTTGAAGAGGGCGATGCGCACATCGTCTACCTCTACCAGCAGTTGGCTACCGGCAGGCAGTTCGTTCAGCGTGGCGATTTTGATTAGATCGGTCATGATTATTTCGTCTCGTTTTGACATGAGTTGCGTGTTGCGTGCATGACACCATTACGCATCACCTTTCTTATTCCGGCCACTCGTCCAGACCCCAAATGCCCGCCTTCAGCGCTTTGAGGGGAAGCAGGGCGCATTTTAGGCGGACCGGGCCGATCTCGATGCCCAGCATTTCCAGGATGTCCTCTTTGGTCCACTTCTTCAGATCATCCACGGACATGCCCACGATCTCTTCCATCATCATGCTGGCGCTGGCCTGGCTGATGGCGCAGCCCCGGCCATCAAAGGCGGCGTCGGTGACGATGCCGTCCTCGACCTTCAATTCCACGGTGATCTCATCACCGCAGAAGGGGTTGTGATCGTGGTAGTGGACATCCGGCGCGTCCAACGAACCCTTGCGCCGGGGATGTTTGTAGTGGTCGAGGATGGCCTCGCGGTATAGTTGATCCATAATTCGTTCCTAAAAATCCTAAAACGCGAAAATCTCTGATGCCTGCTCCAACCCCACAATCAGTTGATCGACTTCCTCAAACGTATTGTACAAATAGAAGCTGGCCCGCGCACTGGCCACAATCCCCAGCCGGTCGTGGATGGGTTGGGCGCAGTGATGACCGGCCCGGATGGCGATGCCGCTGCCGTCCAAGACGGCGGAGAGGTCGTGGGGGTGGATGTCGTTCAGCGTGAAGGCCACCAGCCCGCCCCGTTGATCCGGCCCCGGCCCCAGGATGCGCAGCCCTTCCACCTGGCTCATGCGGTCGTAGGCGTAGCGGGTGATTTCCCGCTCGTGCGCCCACACCCACTCCATGCCCACGCTCGGCAAGATAGTCCACCGCCGCGCCCAGGCCGATGCCCTCGGCGATGGCCGGGGTGCCGGCCTCAAATTTGTAGGGCAGGGTGTTCCACTGGCTGCCGCTCATCTTGACTTCCCGGATCATGTCGCCGCCGCCCATGAAGGGGGGCATGGCTTCCAGGATGGCCCGCTTGCCGTAGAGCACGCCCATGCCGGTCGGGCCGCACATCTTGTGGCTGCTGAAGACGAAGAAGTCCGCGTCCAAGGCCTGCACATCCACGGGCATGTGGGGGACGCTCTGGGCGCCGTCGATCAGCACCTTGGCCCCCACGGCGTGGGCCGCATCCACCAAGCGTTTGCCACCGGGTTGATCACCCCCAGCACATTGCTCATGTGGACAAAGGCGACCAGTTTGGTGCGCTCGTTGATCAGGCTGTCCAGATCCGTCAGATCCAGGGTGCCGTCCTCGGCCAGGGGGATGTAGCGCAGGGTGAAGCCCAATTGATCCCGCAGGATCTGCCAGGGCACGATGTTGCTGTGATGCTCCATCTCGGTGATCAGCACTTCGTCGCCCGGCCCCAAATTGGCCCGGCCCCAACTGAAGGCCACCAGATTGATGGATTCCGTGGTGTTGCGGGTGAAGATCACCTGCTTGTCGCTGGGCGCGTTGATAAAGCGGGCGATGCGCAGCCGGGCGTTCTCGTAGAGAGTCGTCGCCTCTTCGCTCAGGGTGTGGACACCCCGGTGCACGTTGGCGTTGGTCTGGCGATAATAGTCATCCATCGCCCGAATCACGGACTCCGGCTTCTGGCTGCTGGCCGCGTTGTCCAAATAGACCAGGGGCTTGCCCCGAATCTGCCGTTGCAGAATGGGAAAATCCCGGCGGATGCTCTCCACTCGGGCCATAGTTTCTGTTGTTTGATCAAGACTCATGTTGGCTCACAGTCCGGTTTGGACCAGAAAAAATGATGCGTGAAACGTGAATCGTGATGATAGTTATATCACGTTTTCACGATTCACGCATTACAAATAGGCCACAGATTGAACGGATCGGACGGATTAAAACGGATTTTCTTCAATTTTAGAAAAAATCCGTTTTAATCCGTCAAATCCGTCAATCAGCGTTCTATTTTTTATTTACCCGCCGATCTTGCGCTCGATCACCCGTTCCAGCTTGTGGACCACGCTCTCCACGGGCACACGGTCCAGGACGGCTTGGAAGAAGCCCTGGACGATCATGCGCTCGGCCTGGGGACGGGTGAGGCCACGGGCTTGCAGATAGAAGACGTATTCGTCCTCGACCTGGGCGGCGGTGGCGGCGTGGGTGCAGCGCACGTCGTCCGCCTCGATCTCCAGGCCGGGGATGCTGTCGGCCCGGGCTGTGTTGTTCAGGATCAGGTTGCCGTTGCGCTGGAAGGCGTCGGTCTTCTGGGCGTCGGGCAGCACTTTGATGATGCCCATGTAGACGCTGCGGGCCTTGTCCTTCAGCGCGCCGTTGAAGAGCAGGTCGCTGAAGCAGTGGGGCGCTCGGTGGATCTGCAAGGTCTGGTGGTCGATGTGCTGCTTGCCCGTGGGGAAGTAGATCCCCAAGAGTTCGCCGTGGCCGCCCTTGCCCTGCATATCCAGGTCCAGGAAAGCCTTGGTCAGACGGCTGCCCCAACTGACTTGGATCCAGCGCAGGTCCGTGTCCTTGCCCATGATGGCCCGACCGTTGAGGAAGTTCCAGGCGCTGTGGTCGAAATCCTGCAGGTTCATGTAGCGGACCACGCTGTTGTCGCCCATGATGATCTCGACGACGTCGCTCTGCATGCCATCCTTGGCCCCCAGCAGATCGTCCACCACCGTGACTTCCGCGCCGGACTCGGCCACCACCAGCGTGTGGTGGAAGCCGGCTTTGCCGACGCTGGCCTGGTTCAGGATCACCTGGAGGGGCAGGGCAACTTTGGTGTTGGCCGGGCACATAGACAAAGGCGCCGGTGTCCCACAAAGCGGCGTGCAGGGCGCTGAATTTGTTATGATCCGCGGTCACGGCCTGGGTCATGAAGTGCTTGCGCACCAGATCCCCATGCGTCCTGGACAGCGGATTGCAGGTCCATGAAAATGACCCCCTTGCCCGCCAGATCCTCGGTCATCGCCTCGTAGATCACACCGCCATCCTGGAAAACCAGGCTGGCCGCGCTCTTCATTTCATCGTAGACGTTCAGGGTATCCTGCTCTTTGCGGATCTCATACCACGTGTTGCCATCCACAATCGTCCATTTTTCTCCTGGCCGATTGGTTTTCACATAGGCTTCCGAGGTAATGTCATAGCCATCCTGGGCAAACCGATCAAGCAGATCTGCGGGCAAAGGGCCATCGATCAATTGGTCGGCCCAATCGAGACCAATGCTGAACGCGTAGACTTCGGCCAATTCGGCCTGCAATACGGCGGGCAGTTGGCTCAGTTCCTGCTTGTTCACCAGTTCGGTGAAGGTCTCAAACTTGTCCAGCTTGAAGCCGGTCAACCGGGTGCGCCGCCACGCCTCGTCATTGGCCTTGGGCCAGGGGATCGACTCGAAAGTCGCCCAGGCGTCCAGGCGGAACTGGCGCATCCACGCCGGTTCGTTGCGGGTGGCGGACAGAGCCGCCACACCCTCGGCGCTGAAAGCACTCACCGCCTCGATAATTTCTTCTCGTTCTTTAACTAGTACGCTCACGTTTGTCGTCTCCATTTATGACACAGCTTATGACACGGCGGCAAGGGTGAAAGGATGACAAAGTCGCTCTGTCACCCCTTCACCCGCTCACCCGTTCAGTTTTATCCGATGCTGCCTTCCATCTGGAGCTGGATCAGTCGGTTCATCTCGACCGCATACTCCATGGGCAGTTCTTTGACCAGGGGTTCGATAAAGCCGCCCACGATCATGGCCGCCGCCTCGTCCTCGCTGATGCCCCGGCTCATGAGATAGAAGAGTTGCTCCTCGCCGATCTTGCTCACCGAGGCCTCGTGGCCCACGCTGACCTTGTCCTCTTCGATCTCGATGTAGGGGTAGGTGTCCGAGCGGCTGGCATCATCCAGGATCAGGGCATCGCAGACCACGTTGCTCTTGCTGTGGTGAGCGCCCTTGGCGACCTTGAGCAGACCCCGATAGCTGGCCCGACCGCCGTCCTTGCTGATGGACTTGGAGACGATCTTGGAGCTGGTGTAGGGGGCGCCGTGGACGACCTTGCCGCCCGTGTCCTGGTGCTGGTCCTTGCCGGCAAAGGCCATAGAAAGCACTTCGCCGTGGGCCTTGGGCCCCATCATGTAGATGGACGGGTATTTCATGGTCACCCGGCTGCCCAGGTTGCCGTCCACCCATTCCATGGACGCGCCCTCTTCGACGATGCTGCGCTGGGTCACCAGATTATAGACATCTGTGCTCCAGTTTTGGATCGTGGTGTAGCGACAGCGGGCATTCTTTTTGACGATGATCTCGATCACACCGCTGTGCAGGCTGGTGCTGGAATAGACCGGGGCGGTGCAGCCCTCCACATAGTGGACGTTGGCCCCCTCTTCCACGATGATCATGGTGCGCTCGAACTGGCCCATGTTCTCCGTGTTGATGCGGAAATAGGCCTGCAAGGGGATATCCACGTTGACGCCCTTGGGGATAAAGACAAAGCTGCCACCGCTCCAAAAAGCCGCGTTCAGGGCGGCGAACTTGTTGTCGGCGGCCGGCACAATCGTGCCGAAATACTCCCGCACAATGTCCTCGTGCTGCTTCAGCCCGTCGTCCATGCCCAGGAAGATGATGCCCAGTTTTTCCCACTCTTCTCGCAGGCTGTGGTAGACCATTTCCGATTCGTACTGAGCGCCCACCCCGGCCAAGAACTTGCGCTCGGCCTCCGGGATGCCCAACCGCTCGAAGGTGTTCTTGATGTTGTCCGGGACATCGTCCCAGCTCTTTTCCTGCTTGTCCATGGGACGCAGATAGTAATAGATGTCCTCAAAATCGATGGCGCTCAGATCCGGGCCCCAGTTGGGCATGGGCTTGGCCAGGAAGATGTCCAAGGCGTCATGCCGATATTGGCGCATCCACTCCGGCTCGCCCTTCAGGGTGGAGATCTGCTCGACTATCTCGTGGCTGATCCCCTTCTTGGCCTTAAAAACCGGCACCACGTCATCGTGGAACCCGTATTGATATCCGTCTTTGACGCCTTCTAAACTTTGCAGATCAGATTGTGTTGCCATATGTGTTCTCTCCTCAAAGATAAATCGAGTATCGTGTATCGAGTAATGGACGTGGAAGGGGACTTCCTGACGTTTCATATCGACATTCGGTTACTCGGCCACGCATTACTCGATACTTAAGCCGGCTGTGCGGAAGCGCCAAATTCTTTCTCGACCCAACCATAGCCCTTTTCCTCCAGCATGTGGGCAACTTCCGGACCGCCGGTCATGACGATGCGACCTTCGAAGAAGATGCTGACATAGGTGGGCTTGACGTAGTTGAGAATGCGCTGATAGTGGGTAATCAGCAGGAAGCCCCGGTCGTCCGTGGACAGCTTGTTGATGCCGTCGGAGACAATCTTCAGGGCGTCGATGTCCAGGCCGGAGTCGGATTCGTCCAAAATGGCGAACTTGGGCTCCAACATGGCCATCTGCAACACTTCCGTGCGCTTCTTCTCGCCACCGGAAAAGCCGTCGTTGAGATAGCGCCGGGAGAAGCTGGAATCCACGTTGTATTCCTTCATCTTGGCGGTCAGCTCCCGGCGGAAGTCTCGCATGGGCATCAAATTGCTGCCCATCACGCCGCCCCGGCCTTCGTTCGGGTCTGCCTGCTGCTTGTAGCCCCGCACATTGGAGACCGCCGTGCGCAGGAAGTTGGCCACGCTCACCCCGGGGATCGCCACGGGATATTGGAAGGCCAGGAAGACCCCGGCCCGCGCCCGCTCGTCGGCTTCCATCTCCAAAATGCTCTCACCGTCCAGCAGAATGTCGCCTTCGGTGATCACATAGTGGGGATGGCCGGCGATCACATTGGACAGGGTAGACTTGCCCGATCCGTTCGGCCCCATCAGGGCGTGGATCTCACCACTGCGCAGGGTCAGGTTGACCCCCTTGAGGATCTCGACATCCTCGACACTGGCATGTAAATTGCGAATTTCAAGTACGCTCATCGTGCTTTAACTCCTGTAGAAAATGTTTGTCGCTATGTGTGAAATTTGATTGACTAAAAATGAATTCTCTATCTGGTGGCCACCACAAACGAGCAACCGCTATGGCCGTCCATCATGCAACTGCTCAAATTAACTTCCGACCCCAACACCTTGCTCATCATGCCCTGTTCCATCTCGCACACTTCCCGATGCTCCTGGGCCAGTTCGTGATAGGGGCAATTGTACGTCTTGAGGATGATGGTGTCGTTTTCCTGGGCGAATACATCGGTCAGCACACCCTGGCCGCCCAAAATCCTGGCCAACTGGTGCACCCGATCCTGCATGGCCTCGGCTTTCACCCCGGCCACATAGCGCTGGGCCAGCCGGTCGCTGACCCGCCCCATCAAAGCAGGCACCTTGTCCTTGCCCACAATATGCAGCACTTCCTCCAACATGGTCAGGGCCAGATCGTCGCAATGACAATCGAACAGCTCCCGCACCTTGTCCGTGGTGACATAGACATGGTACGGACGCCCCACCCCTTCGCTCACCCGCCGCCGATCCACATAGCCCTCGGCTTGCAGAGCGGTGAGTTGGGCGCGCACAGCCGTGGTGGTCACCTGCAACCACTCTTCCAACTCTCGAATAGAGGCAGACCCATTGCGCTGCAAAAATTCCACAATGCGCCAGGCCTGCGACCCCCGCTGATTTGCTAAACCAAGACTCATACGACTTCCCAAAGGCTAGGCGAACCCGGTCAGGTCCGCGACAAGAACGATGCTATACACAAGCCATTGTACAAGCCTTTGTCTATTTTGTCAAAAAAACATGTTTTTATTGTGTTAATTGAAATGGGGGCATCGAGATCGTCTAAACCACGAGGAGCCGGGGTAGGTTCACAACACCTTGGGCGTGCGGGTGGCGGGCAAAGTCAGGGCGCACAACCCGGCCAAAATCGGCAGCAGAGTCACCGCGTGCAGCGCCACGCTCAACCCGGTGAAGTCCGAGATCCAGCCCACCACCGCGCCGGCCGCCGCCCCGCTGGCAAACATAAAGCCCAGCACCGCGCCGCTGGCCAACCCCTGGCGCTTGGGCAGCAGCCGCTGGGCCATCACCACCAAAATGCTGTGGGGGATGTTGAGCAGAAAGCCCGCGGTCACCGCCAACAGATAATAGTTCATCCCCGTGGCGTTGAGCAGCAAAAAGCTGACCGGTCCGCCCATCACCATGGCCACAAAGATCACCTGGCGACGGCTAAATTTGTCCGCCAAGAAGCCGCCGGACAGGGTGCCAAAAGCCCCGGCCAAACTAAACGCCCCCATCATCCGCCCATATTCCCCGGAGGTGAAGCCCTGATCCGCCAAAAACTTGGGCAGCAGACTGGTAAAGCTCTGCAACGTGGTGGACCGCAGCGCGATCAGGGCCACAAAGGCCAACAGGGCCATCCACCCGATCTGCATCCGTGGCTTGGCCGGGGCCGGGCCATCGCTGGCGGGCACAACCGGGGCAGCCTCGTGCTCCGTGTGGATGGGCTGACGCAGAAAAGCCACCATGATCACCACCGCGGGGAGCATGGCCAGACGCCACCCAAGGCAACCCCGCCACCCCATAGCGCTGCAAGACCATCCCCGACGCCACCGGTCCCAAGAGCCAGCCCGGTCTGGCCAAAGAGGAAGAAGATAGACGTGGCGCTGCCCCCGCCCTTGGTCCCGCCCGCATGGGTGGCGCTCATGGCCCCCACAGGATGAAAGGCCGCGCTGCCCAAGCGCGCCGATCACCAACAGCCCCAACATGCCCTCATAGGTCGTGGCAAAGGAAGAGGCGCTGAAGAAGATCATGGTCCACGTCAACCCCGCCGCGGCCAACCAGCGCCCCTTCACCCGATCCGCCAGCAGCCCAAAGAAGGGCTGGGTCAACGCGGCGGCAAAGGTATAAAACATGGTCCCCAGGGCGATCTGGCCATTGCTCAGATCAAAACGCCCGACCATTGAGATCAAAATAATCGCCACGGACGAGTTGAGCACGTCAATGGCAAAATGCCCGGCGCTGATGGCAGACAAACGACGATAGTTCATGCGGATTCCTCGATGTTCGTGAAGAAAAGCCAAAAGTTCAGCCGTCAAAGCGTTCCGGCTGTTCCAAATGAATCGTGTGTCCGGCTTCGGGGACCACGACCAGACGGGCGTTGGGCAGTCGGCGCCACCATCTGCCGGTTGATGGCGGCAAACTTGGCATCCTCCGCCCCGGCCATGAGCAGGGTGGGGAGGGTCAAGGCCGGCAGAGCGGTCCCACAGGCTGGGCTGGACGCCGGTCCCCATCTCCCGCAGGCTGTGGGCCAGACCGGTGGCGCTGTTTTGCAGCCGTTGTCGGCGCAGGTTTTGGCGCACATCCTCCGCCAGCCGCTCTTGACTTTGCCACAGGGCCAAGGATTCCCAAAACGCCACAAAGGCCGGAATGCCTTCGGCCTCAATGCGGTCGGCCAGGGCATCGTCCGCGGCCCGGCGGGCGGCCCGTTCGGCTTCCGTCGCCAAGCCCCGGCGATGCGCTTTCCAACACCAACGAACGCACCTTTTCGGGAAAGGCCAGGGCGAAATAAAGGGCCAATCGTCCGCCCATGGAATAGCCCAGCAGATGCACCGGTCCCGCCACACTTCCCGGTCGATCAGATCGGCCAAGGCCTCGGCCACCCGCTCCATGCCATAGGCCGCCGGCATCCGCGGCAGATTGTCCCCATGCCCCGGCAGATCCGGGGCGATCACCCGATAGCCCGCCGCGGCCAGGGGCGCGGCCACATCCGCCCAACTTTGCCCGCGCCCGGTGAAGCCGTGGAGGAGCAGCAAGCGGCGGGTCGTCCGCCTGGCCCCACGTCGCCGTCGGGTATGGGAGCTTCGGTTTGGGGAAGGATTGGGTCATGGGTACATTTCCTTCATTTCACAAATCCAGCGCAGGTTGAGTAGGCCGAGTCAACCAAACTATTCCGCCGACCCTGGATCGAGGCCGTATCGAAACCGTAGCGGGTCAACGGTGGCATTCGGTTCAACCCGCTGCGGTTTCGATACGCCGCCAGTTCTTGTTTGGTCAGCGGAGATCCGTTGGCGGCTACTCAACCTGCGCTGGCTGTCGTCATTAGCTCGGCCACGGCCCGGTGCTCGATATTGCGCTGCTGCCAAGGCAGGCTAGCCCCCGCCGGTTGAGTAGGTCGGGGCAGTTTCCGACCGTATCGAAACCAGCGGGGCGGGTCAACGGCGGATTCGGGTCAACCCGCTGCGGTTTCGATACGCCGCCACTTCTTGTTTGGTCAGCGGAGATTCGTTGGCGGCTACTCAACCTGCGCTGGCCTATCAGTCTCGGCCACGGCCCGGCGTTCGATCTTGCCGGAGGCGGTTTGGGGCAGGGCGTCCAAAATCAACAGCCGCCGGGGGACTTTGTAGCCCGCCAACTCTGCCCGGCAAAAGGCCAAAAGTTCTTCGATTGTGGCCGTCGCGCCGGGCCGCAATTGCACCGCCCCGGCCACCCGCTGCCCCCACTCCGGGTCGGGGACACCGACCACGCACGCCTCGGCCACGGCGGGGTGACGGCGCAGGACCGCCTCGATCTGGGCCGGGTAGATGTTCTCGCCGCCGCTGACGATCAGGTCGCTGCGCCGCTGGACGAGGAAGAGGTCGCCGTCGGCGTCCACATAGCCCAGATCGCCCGTGTGCAGCCAGCCGTCTTGGAGGGTGCGGGCCGTGGCGTCCGGGTTCTCAAAATAGCCCGCCATCACTTGCGGACCCCGCACCAAAATTTCGCCGATCTCCCCGGCGGGCAGGCGGACGCCTCGTTCGTCCGCAATCTCCACCTCGGTGAACATGAGGGGCTTGCCCACGCTGCCGGGCTTGCGCAGCACGTCCGCGGGCAGGGCCGTGGCGACTTGGGAAGCGGCTTCGGTCAAGCCGTAGGTCGTCGCCACGGGGACATTGGCGGCTCGGGCCGCGTCCAAAAGCTCCGGCGTGGCCGCCGCGCCGCCCAGCAAAACCAGGCGCAGACTCTCCGGCCAGGGCTGGGTACGGCTTTGCAGCAGCCGGTGCAGCATGGTGGGGACCAGGGAGGTGAGGGTCGGGCGGTCCTCGTCCAAGGCGGCGTTGAAGGCGTCCACGTCAAAGCGGCGATGCAGCAAAATGGCCGTGCCGTAGAGACAGGATCGAA
>CAVPIK010000009.1:0-130020 GCA_963704975.1 uncultured Chloroflexia bacterium
AGTGCTGAGGTTTTAGGACTGAGGACTGAGTTGAACCCGACACTCAGTCCTCAGTCCTAAAACCTCAGCACTTCAACCATTCATAGAAACGAGACCACCCATGCAAACCCTTCCCATTTCCGTCCAACTCTATTCCCTGCGCCGCATGGCCGGGGGACTTGACGCCGCCCTGGCCGCCGTGGCCGCTGCCGGTTACACCGCGGTCGAGACGGTCAACGACCACGGCATCGACGTCGGCGAGATGCAGGATCTGTTGGAGAAATACAACTTGACCGTTTCGTCCTCCCATGTTGGCATTCAAGTACTCCAAGAAAAATTGGCCCACGTGATCAACTTCAACAAATTCCTGGGCAACCCGGTGATCGCCGTCCCCGCGCCCTATGCGCCCATGTGGGACAGCAGCACCGCCGAGGACTGGCGCAACCTGGGCCGAGATCTGGACGCCATCGGGGCCAAGTTGCGGGCCGCGGGCATGCGTCTGCTCTATCACAACCACGGCATCGAAATGCAGATGCTCGACGGCAAGCGGGCCCTCGACTGGCTCTTCGAGTGCCGCGGACCCGGCCCATCTGGGCTTCGAGCCGGACCTGGCCTGGATCGCCCACGGCGGCGCGGATCCCGTGGAGATCCTGGGCCAATACGCGGGGCGCTGTCCCCGTGTCCACGTCAAAGACCTGGCCGCCCCCGGCACCAACGAGACCGAAAAGGGCCTGGCCGACGTGGGCTACGGCATCCTGGACTGGTCCACCCTCCTCCCCGCGGCCAAAGCCGCCGGGGCCGAATGGTACGTGGTCGAGCATGACGAACCCACGGACCCCGCCGCCAGCGTGAAACGAAGTCTGGACTATCTGCGTAGTGTCGGGGAATTGCTGTAACATTCCACGCAACACGCAACACGCAACACGCAACACGCAACACGCAACACGCAACACGAAAGGAGTCAACCCATGGCCAACGCCGCCATGTTTGAAGGATTGATTGTGGATGATCGGGGACGCCCAGTTGAGGTGGCCTATGTGGGCGCGGATGCCTGCTATGTGGTGGATGACGACGACTTCCGCCGCCACATCGACGCCGCCAAGGTGGACGGCCAGGTCCTGGCCTTCATGAAGGGCCAAATGGACGCCCACCGGGACATCGCCGTGCCGGGCATTTTGGAGATGATGGGCCAGGACGACATCTTCACCAAGGCCGCGGTGGAGTCCTCGCTGGACAAAATGGAAGAAGCCGTGGGCAACCCCCTCCCCGACGAGGCCAAGGGTCTGCTGGGCATGTTGGGCTTCCAGATTGTGGTCGATTTTCACGGGGACGTCGTCGAGATCAAAATGCCGGAGCAGGGCATGGGGGATGGGGAGTACTGATCGGGGTGGTCTTATTCTTAGGCGAACCGCTGAACTCACGGAAAAGTCTGGCCGACCCGTTCGCACCAGGGGGTGCGAACTCCGCGTGCGCATGATCAAGCATATTTTGAGGAGTTCGCACCCCCTGGTGCGAACGGCTTAACCACAGAACAACCTTTTTGATCACGCACTAACTCACTGCGTGAAGGGTAAAACTTTGGAGGTGCAGTCATGACCATTGCCGAATTTCAGGAGCCAAATTCATCAATTCGAGACCAAATGGGCCATGACCTTCGCTGAATTTTCCCAGTGCATCGAGGATAAAAGCCCGGATGTAGATATTGACGCCTATGCAGTTGAGAAAGATTTTTTGGCGTGGGAAGAAGCGATAACCCTCCTCGCCTATTATCAAATCTCTCCGGCGGTCTGAAGACTTTTCCCCGCTTCCCACTCTTTTCGCAACGCCCGCGCCCGCAAAATGATCTCCGGCATGGACCACGGCTGCGGGAAAAAGTGCGCCGGCCACGCCCACCGCGGCGGCCCCGGCTTGGGCGAAGGCGGCGATGTTGTCCACGTCCACCCCGCCGGTGGGGACGAAGGCCACGTCGTCCAAGGGCGCACGCAGGGCGCGCAGATAGGCTGGCCCCAAAATGTTGGGGAAGAGTTTGACCATGCGGCATCCGGCGTTGACCGCCACCTGCACCTCCGTGGGGGTGAAGACGCCGGGGATGTAGAGAATGTCCGCCTCTTTGGCCAACATGGCCACCCCCATGTCGAAGTTGGGGGCTACCAGAAATTGCGCCCCGGCATCCAAAGCCGGACGCACCTGGGCCGGTGTGCGCACCGTCCCCGCCCCCATGAGCATGTGGCTGCCGTAGCGCTCCCGCAGGGCGGTGATGACCTCAAGGGCCGCCGGGGTGTTCAAGGGCACTTCGGCCACGGTCACCGGGGAGGCCATCAGCGCATCCCCCATCTCGATGATCTCCTGCACGGGCAGGTCCACCCGCAGGATGGCGATGATGCCCCCGTCGACGATACGCCGGGCAGTCTCGGCACGAATCGAGGCGGTCATGACGTCGCCTCGGCCTCAAGGTCACCCAGCTTGATCAAGGCCAGCCCCACCACCGCTGCCCACGCAAGGGCTTTGAATTCGCCTCTCAGCAGCGCCTCTTTAACCTCGGACCGACTCAACAGCAACAGTTCTTGCTCTTCCAGATCATCGGCGTCGATCGCGGCCACTTTGCGACCGCCCGTGGCCAGGAAGAGATGCCCCGTCCCCGCACCCCGGTTGCCGTCCACGGCATAGTGGCCCAGGCTGTGCCAGGCGGACGCGGCGTAGCCCGTCTCCTCCATCACCTCCCGCTGGGCCGCGGCCAGGGGATCTTCCCCCGGCTCCAAATAGCCGCCCACCACGGCCAGGGAGATCCCCGGCACCGCGTACTTGGTCTGGCGGAAGCAGACAAACGCCCCATCCCCATCCACCAACACCACATTCACAAAATCCGGCGTGATCACCCAGGACCAGTCGTGGATCAACTGGCCGTCGGGCAACTCCACCGTGTGGGCCTCCACCCGCAGAAATTTGTCATGGTCTAAGATCGTGCGACGATCAACTGTTTTCCAAGGGCGCATACTTTTGCCTTTTGCCTTTTGCACTTTGCCTTTTGCCTTGTTTTTCATTGGAGCCATCTGCGGCAAACCCGCTGCGGTTTCGATACGCCCTCATTCCTGGGGTTGGGTGAGTGGTTGGGTCGAGCCGGGCTACTCAACCTGCGCTGGTATGAGGGCATACCGCATTGCGGTGGACCCCTATTTTCATGCTGTCATCAACCGCAGCCACAACGCTACACTTTTCCGGATCCCCACGGCGGCATCCCCGTCCCCTCAAATTCAATCGTGGTGGCCCCGGCATATTCCCGGTCGGCCAGGATGCGGAAGAGCAGGTCGTAGGGAATGGAACTTTCGTCACCATCCGGGGTGAAGGCGTGGGTTTTGAGGTGGAAATGGACCGCCCGCCAGGCCAAATGGGGCCAGGCCTCGGCCCGATCCGCCGGGGGGACGTTGCCGGGATCGAAGCAGATGCCAAGCTGTGGCCGATAGAGCCCGGGGAGGGTCGTGTTGGCCCGATCCAAAATGGCCAGCAGCCGCCGGTAGTCTGTGGTGATGCCCCAATGGTTCTCCACGGCCAGGATCAGGTCGGGGCAAAGTTGTCTGACTTTCCAACACCAGCTTGCCCAGGCGATTGGCCGCCCGGCCATCGGCCAAAATATCCTGTGCCGGGTCGCCGCCCAAGGTCAGGCGCAGGACCGGTGCCCCCAACAGTCGGGCCACGTCCATGGCCCGATGCAGATAGCGCTCTTGGCTGGGCCAATAGCGGCCCGGCACGGTCAGATCGCTGTCCACGGTCCAGGCCAGGCAGCCCACGCCCGTGCGGTCCAGTTCGGCTTTGAGCCGGTGCAGGGTGGCGTCGTCATAGCGCCAGGCGTGGGCGGGTCCGGCGGGGCGGGCCATAAAAAAGCGTCGCACCCGACCAAGGCGGGGCGACGGCAGCATGAAATCGTTGAGTTCCACCTGATCCAGCCCCAGGGATGCGGCGGCAGCGGGCACGTCGAGCAGGGTCAGCCGCCCGGCGTAGAAATCCTCGTGCCAACTCCACGAGCTGACGGCCAAAGGAACCATCGAGCTACACCACCTCGACGGAACGCATATGGGACTGGCCCTCGATCACATCGCCGATCTCCCAACAGGGCTGGCTGCGTTCGGCGCAAGCGGCGGTGAACGTGGCGACCTGCTCCTCGGCCACGGCCACCAGCAGCCCGCCGCTGGTCTCGGATTCCCAGAGGAGCGTGCGTTGTTGCGGCGTGACCGTGGGGGCCATGCGCACGTGGTCGCCGTAATGTTCCGGGTTGCGCACCCGGCCCCGGGTCAAATAGCCGGCGTCGAGATAGGTGAGGGTGCCGGGCAGGGTGGGCACGGCCCCGGCGCGGATGCGGAAGACCGCGCCGTTCGTTTTGCGGCTGGGTCGGGCCATCTCCACCGCGTGGCCCAACAGCCCAAAGCCGGTGATGTCCGTGGCGGACTGGACCTGGGCCAGTTGGGCCGCCTGGGCCGCTGCCCGGTTGAGCCGCAGCATGGAGAGGATGGCGGCGTCCAGGTGGTTGAGGTCCAGATCCGGCTTGCCCTGAAGACGGCGCAGGGTGCGGGCCGCCGGGTTTTCCCCCGGCCCGGTCAGCTTGGCCGCGGTGGTGATGATGCCCGTGCCCAGAGGCTTGGTCAGAAAGAGCCGATCCCCAGGCCGAGCGCCGCCTTTGCGCATGATACGGTCCGGGTGAACCAGGCCGGTGACGCTGAGGCCGTAGAAGGGCTCCGGGTTGGTGATGGTGTGGCCCCCGGCAATGGCCGCCCCGGCCTCCTTCACCTTGAACGCACCCCCGGCGAAGATCTGGGCGATGGTCTCCCCGCTCATCTCTTCGGGAAAGCCGGCAATGTTGAGGCAGAAGAGCACCTCGCCGCCCATGGCATAGACGTCGCTCATGGCGTTGGCCGCGGCGATGGCCCCGTAGGTCCACGGGTCATCCACCACAGGGGTGAAGAAATCCGTGGTCTTGATCAGGGCCTTGTCGGCGTCCAAGCGGAAAACGGCCGCGTCATCCGGCTGACTCAGCCCCACCAATACATCGGGATATTCGGTTGCCGGGAAGAACCCGGCCAATTGTCGCACGACCTGCGACAGTGTCCCCGGCGGGAGCTTAGACGCTCACCCCGCGCAGGTCACCATCCCGGTCAGCAGTGGTTGTTTTTGATCCATAGAGGCCATTCTCGCAGGTTTGGGGCGGCTTGGCAAACTTGTGGGAGGGGATCTTGTCGGCGCTTTTTGTGTTTCTGGGCGCAGAGTGCCGGTTTGCGTTCCCACGCGGAGGGTGGGAACGAGATAGAAAAAGCACCGGCGTTGGGGCCGGTGCTTGGGGTGGCGATCAGCTGGTTTTGCGCTGCGTATAGCTGTTACACGGCGTTGGGGATTTCTTGATCCGGCAGAGGCAGGCAATAGCCCTGGCCCCGCACGGTCATCACATAGCGGTAGACGTCGGCATCCGGATCCGGCTCGATCTTGCTGCGCAGACGGCGCATGTGGACCCATAGGGATTCCACGGTGCCCGCTTTGGTGGGATCCCAGGCTTTGGCTAGCAAAAATCCCGGCGAAAGTACCCGTCCTCGATTGGTGAATAGGATGTGGATCAACCGGTTTTCTGTGGGGGTAAGGGTGACCTGCTTCTCGTCCAGCATGGCATATTGTTGGGAAAAGTTGATTCTGAGCCGTTCGTCGATGATCTGTTCTGGGTCCGCCTTTTTGGTCCCAGCAACCCGCAACAAGACGCGCCGCACCCGAGCAGAGAGTTCGGGAAAGACAAAAGGTTTGGTGATATAATCTTCCGCATAGCGCAACAGCCCATTCACCTTGGTTTCGGTGTCGGAAAGAGCGGTCAGAAAGATGATGGGAATGTCCCCCATACGCCGTAGCTCTTCGGCCACGGCAAAGCCATCCATCCCCGGCATCATGATATCCAACAAAACCAGATTGGGCAGTCCAGTTGATTGAACCAAAGCCAGCGCCTCCCCGCCATTGCTGGCAGTCAGCACCTGGTATCCTTCCCGTTGAAGCCTTAGGGTGAGCAAAAGACGGGTATCGGCGGCGTCCTCGACAATCAGAATGCGTTGGCTCCCTGTGTCGAATTGGTGGTCGGTCATGGATGGTCCTTTCGAAAAGACGTTTGGTGAATGACCCATTGGCCGGTGGGCTTTTACAGTGAAATAGCATCACAATTCTAGACGATTTGTTGCCAACCTTAACTTTCAGTTACCTGACACCTTACGAACAGGCCGAGTGGAATGGATGCTGGCCGACTTGACGTGGGCCGTCTGACCATGTACTCTTGCCATACTCCCCTGACACCGACTTTTCCTTTGTATTCTGACGAGGCAACCCATCTCTATGCGCATTCGCTTTGAACGTTCCAATGTTTCGCCTGTGCCCCACCCCGGCAAGACCCGGCGTCTGGCCCCCTTGGCCAATCTGGCCTTGATCGTGAGTTTGGTCCTGGGTTCTTTTTTGATTGGCGCCGTGGTTCAGGTGGGGGAAGGGTCAGTCTTGGCCCAGGATGACAGGCCAAGCCAGTTTGGGGTTTTTTGGGAAGCCTGGGACTATGTTCAACAGAATTTTGTGGATCAAGACAAAATTGATCCTACCCTGATGACCTATGGGGCCATCCAGGGCATGCTCAACACGCTGGGGGATCAGGGCCACACCACCTTCATGACCGCCGAAGAGGTGCAGCGCCATGAAGAAGATCTGCAGAATTCTTTTGAGGGGATTGGGGCATACGTCACCTTGGAGGAGAATGAAATCCGCATCATTGCGCCCATTCACAACTCCCCCGCAGAGGCGGCGGGCATCTTGGCCGGGGATGTGGTGCTGGCCGTGGACGGGGAAGATATCTTCGGCCAGACCCTCAACGAGGTGATCGGCAAGATTCGGGGGCCGGCCAGCAGCACGGTGACCCTGACGGTGTTGCACCCGGACGCCGACGCCCCGGTGGACATCAAAATTGTGCGGGCAGAGATTCAACAGGAGAACGTGACGTGGACCCTGGCGCCGGATACCCTGATCGCCTATATCTCCATCTCCCAATTTGCCGACCGCACAGGTCGCGAGCTGGCCACTGCCCTGTGGGATGTGCGGCGCACTCGGGTCAAAGGCCAGTCGGTGGAGGGTATCATCCTGGATTTGCGCAACAACCCCGGCGGCTATCTGCGCGAGGCGATTCAGGTGGTGAGCCAATTTGTGCCCGAAGGCTTGGTGGTCCTGCAAGAAGAGGATGCCCAGGGGCGGCGCATCGTTCACGAAACCCGGGGCCGGGGCTGGGGTCGGGATCTGCCCATGGTGGTGCTGATCAATCCTGGTTCGGCCAGCGCGGCGGAGATCACGGCGGGGGCGTTGCAGGAGAACGATCGGGCCATTTTGCTGGGCGAGACGACCTTTGGCACGGGCACGGTGTTGAACCAGTTCTCCCTCAGCGATGGGTCGGCCTTGCTTTTGGGCGTGGCCAACTGGCTCACCCCAGATGGGCGGTTGATCAAGGGCCAGGGCATCCAGCCGGATGTGGAGGTGATCCAGCCCTCCAGCGTGCGCATGGTGGATAGCTATGCCCTGGAAAAGATGACCGGACCGGAGATGTTGGCCAGCGAGGACGCCCAATTCTTGGCCGGGCTGGAATATTTGCAAAACAACCTCTTGGACGGGGACTCGGCCAGCCTGCCCAACACAACAAGCAGCGCCAGCGGAAAAAGCCGCCCCCACCACCCGGCCCCAGTCGGACGATTTCTTTGCCGAGCCGACCAAGATCCAGGGCGTTTTTCTCTTTGGCAGAGGATGAAGTATTGGGCGTTGAGGGGACTGTGGCCCCCAAGGCTGTGAAGCGAGGATAGCCGCACACAGGCGATCAGACGTGGACGAAACAGGACGTTCTTTTCTCTGCTGCCGATGATTGAACAAAAAAGAGGCCCCTGGTCTGCATCACAGGATGCAGACCAGGGGCCTCTTTTTTATGAGTGTTTGTCTATCGCCAATAGAGGCTATGTTTGCGCACGTAGTCTTCGACCGAGCGGGGGACGAGGAAGCGGATGGGCTGGCCCGTGCGCACTCGCTGTTGGATGGCGTTGCTGGAGATTTCCAGCTCAGGCATATCCAGAATCACGACCCGATCTTGGATGCCGGGCAGGGCGTTGGTGAGGTAGTGCCAATCCAGGGTGACATCATGCCGGTCCAGAGCCACCAGGCGGCAGTTTTCCACCAGCCAAGTGGCCTCGCTCCAGTTGGGCAGATCCCGCAGGCTGTCCATGCCCATGAGGAAGTACATCTCCACGTTGGGGTCCAGCCGCCGCCGGATCAGGCGCACCATCTCGGCGGTATAGTGGGGGCCGGGCCGGTCGGCGTCGATGCGGCTGACCCGGACATAGTCCACGTCCGCCGTGGCGAGCTGGGCCATGTGGATGCGATCCTCCACGGAGATCAGCCGCCGCTCCTGCTTGTGGGGGGGATCTGCGGCGGGGACCAGATAGACCCGGTCCAGTTTTAGCTGAAACCAGGCTTCTTGGGCCAGGATCAGGTGGCCGATGTGGATGGGATCAAAGGTGCCGCCAAAGACGCCGATGCGCCGATAGGCCGAGCGCCGGGCCACCACGGCCGGATTGTCCTCCACCCATTCGTCCGAAGGGGAATCGAACTTGGCGGGGGCGGCGGCCACGGCCATTGCCTGATCCATACGCTGATCGATGACATGTTCGTCGTGGGCGGCGTGGACAGGGTTCGGGGACCCGTCCACCGGGTCGTTGTCGCCCAATTCGTTATTCCCCAAAAGCGTTTTCAAATCCCCATACCAGTTCTTTCTCACCGACAATCACCAAGTGCCCCTCACGGACACCCCCATCTCGCAAGGCTTCGGTGATCCCCATGGCATTCAAGATGCGCTGAAAGCGCATGGCGGCTTCGTAATAATCCCAGTTGGTCATCTGGGCGGCCCGCTCGATGGCCACGCCCTCTACCAGCCACACCCCCGGTTCCGGTTGATGGATCTGGAAGGTGCGCTCGTTCTGCTCCGGGGTAAACTCGACCATCTCCTCGTCCATGTTGAGATCGGCCAACATCTCCGCCCGGCTGGGCAGGGCGTCCAGCATATCCTGGACTTTGTAGAGCATCTGGGACACGTTTTCCTTGGTGACGGCGCTGATGGCCATCACGGGCACCCCGGTGGCCTCAATGGCGGCCATGATGTCGGGCCATTTGGCCTGGGCATCGGGCAGATCCATCTTGTTCAACACCACCAGTTGGGGCCGTTCGGCCAGGATGGGGTTGAAGAGGATCATCTCCTGGTTGATGGCCTCGAAATCCCCCAGGGGATCCGGGCTGTCGCCGTTGAGGAGATGGATCAGCAGCCGGGTGCGCTCCACGTGGCGCAGGAAGGTGTGGCCCAGGCCAGTGCCTTCGTGGGCGCCTTCCAGCAGGCCGGGGATGTCCACGACCACGATCTGCTTGTGATCCACTTCGGCCACGCCCAGGTTTGGGGTGATGGTGGTGAAGGGATAGTCGGCAATCTTGGGCTTGGCCGCGCTGATCACACTGAGCAGGGTGGACTTGCCGGCGTTGGGCACGCCGACGATGCCCACATCCGCCACCAGCTTGAGCTCCATTTCCAGCCAAAGCTCCGCGCCCACCTCGCCCTTCTCGGCGATGCGGGGGGCGTTGTTGCGGGCCGACTTGAAGGCCGTGTTGCCCCGTCCGCCCCGTCCGCCCTGGGCAATGATGAACTCTTGGCCATCCTGGGTCAGATCCGCCAGGATCTCGCCGGTTTCGGCGTCTGCGCACCAGGGTGCCGGCGGGGACGGAGAGATAGAGATCCGCGCCGTGGGCACCGGTCTTGTTGGCGCCGCCGCCATGGGAACCTCGATCCGCCCGATAGTGGACCTGATTTCGAAAATCGAAGAGGGTGTTGAGGGTGGCATCGACCACAAAATAGACGTTGCCGCCCCGCCCCCCGTTGCCGCCAAAGGGACCGCCCCTGGGCACATACTTCTCGCGGCGAAAGGCCACAACGCCATTGCCGCCATCGCCGGCTTTAACGTAAATCTTTGCTTGATCGTAAAACATAACAACCTTCTTTGACTTCCCAGCCGCTAATTGGCCGCAAACGGGCCGCAATTTTCGGCCATCCTTCACACGCGCTGTCTCATGACAACAATACATTGTAGCGGAATTAGGGTCAAAACGACAAAAAGCCATGCGCAAACTATTGACAGAAGCGCGTGTCGGGCTATAATGGCTTGATGGTTGCTGACTGGATTTTGTGTCGATCTTCTAGATTTTCTTTCTGAAATGGCTGTTTAATGACGATTCCAACACCCCAATTCGATCCCCCGGTTCCCACAGCCCAGACTCGGCGACAACTGTTGATCCGGATGATTTTTCTGGTCGTCTTGCTCGTGCTGGGGGGCATTTTGGCCTGGCGCTATGGTCCGCAGATGGTGGCCCTGGCCCGGGATGAAGTGGCGTTAGAGGCGTTTGTGGTCGGCCTGGGCTGGTGGGGACCGCTCTTTTTGGTCACGCTCAACGCCATCCAGATCGTGGTGGCCCCGATTCCGGGCTATGCGGCCCAATTGGCCGCCGGTTTCCTCTTTGGCCCCTTGTGGGGGGGGATTTGGGGCAGCGTGGGGCTGTTGGTCGGCTCCATGTTGGCCATGTTGCTGACCCGCATCTTTGGCCGTCCCTTGGCCGAGTTCATGGTGGGCGGCGAGCGGCTCTCCCGTTGGGAGAAGACCACCCACAGCGATAATCCCTTTTTGTGGGCCATTGTGCTCTTTGCCCCCACGGGGGATCTGCCCTTTTTTATGGCCGGGCTGGCCAAGGTGAGTTTTCTCAAGATCGCCCTGCTCACGGTGATCACCCGGGTGCCCACCACTTTCTTGGTGGCCGCCGCGGGTGCCGGGGTGACGGTGATCTCCCTATGGCAGTTCTTGGTGCTCTTTGTTGTTTTTATGGCCGTGCTGGTCCTCTTCAATCGCTATCAGGATCCGCTCCAAGCTTGGTTTGATCGCCAGACCCAGCGATTTGTATAGTATAATGGTCCCCGATCTCCCAGATTGTTAGTCGTTCACCTCTCTGCCCCCCTAGCCCCCCAACTTTGGGGGGAACTGTCCATGACCTCCCCCAGAATTGGGGGCCGGGGGGCAGAGGAGCGAACGATCTCCCAGGTTATACCGCGGCGACTTGTACCACGCGACGACGCGAATGAAAGTAAAAGAAAGTAGATGAGGCAAACCCAATGACTGAAATGACGTTGACCCAACGCATTGATGACGACTTGAAGCAGGCCATGCGGGCCAAGGATGATGTGGCCAAGTTGACCTTGCGGGCCGTAAAGACCGCCCTGACCGAGGCCAGCAAAGCCGGGATCGAAAGCCACGCCATAAGCGACGATGACGTGTTGGCCGTGGTGATGAAGGAGGCCAAGCGTCGTCGAGACGCCATGGCCGAATATGACAAGGCCGGGCGGCCAGATCTGGTGGCGTCCGAGGCGGCGGAGCTGGCCATTTTGGAGCACTATCTGCCCCGACAAATGAGCGAGGCCGAGATCCAAACCATGGCCCAGGGGGTGATCCAGGCCGTGGGCGCTACGTCTATGCGGGACATGGGCAAGGTGATGTCTGCCCTGATGGAGCAGGTGGCGGGTCAGGCCGATGGTCGGGCGGTCAACCAGGTTGTGCGTAAACTGTTGGCCTAATTCCAGGAATTGATCATGACAACGGACGAGCGTCCAACTTCTAAAAACTGGCTTGATATTGGCATCAGAACCCTGCTCATGGTGAGCATTGGTCTGGTGATGACTGTCCTGCTGGCGTGGGAAGTGCCCCTGAGCGGGCAGATCAACTTGGCGGCAGGGGATGTGGCGACGGTGAACGTGGTCTCCCCCCGCCAGATCACCTATGAGAGCGAAGTATTGACCCAATCGGCCAAAGATCGGGCGGCGCTCGCCATGCCCGACTATTACGAGCCGCCCCAGGGCCGGGTGCGCCGTCAACAGGTCAGCCGATCCCGGGAAATTTTGCAGTTCATCTCTGTGGTGCGGGCCGACGCCTATGCCAGCGAAGCGGAAAAACATGACTATATCGCCGCCATCCCAGATCTCAGCCTGACGGACGAGATCATCCAGCGCATCATCAGCCAGCCCAACGTGATCTGGCAGGCGATTGAGCAAGAGGTGCCCTTGGCCCTGGATCGGGGAATGCGGGAGGAGATCCGGGAAAACTCATTGGCCGCCGTGCGCAACCGCGCCGCCGTGCTGATCAGCTCGGACCTGGATGAAGAGTCGGGCAATATCTCTGTGGAGATCGTGCGCGACTTGATCCAGCCCAACAGTTTCTTCAACCCGGACCGCACGGCCCAGGATCGGGAGGTCGCTATGGCGGCCATCCCCATGCAGACCAACACCCTGGAACGGGGGGAAATCATTCTGCGGGCCGGGGATATTGCCACCCCCGAAGAGGTGGAAGCCCTGAAAGAACTGGGGCTGCAACAGACGACTTGGGATTGGTGGCGGACGGCTCAGGCTGGTTTCTTCAGCTTTGTCCTGTTGCTGGTGACCGCTGGGGCCATCTATCGGCTCTATCCCCAACTTTTACGCCGGAGCCGCGCCTTGGCCTTGCCTGTGGCGTTGTCGGTCCTGTGGCTGGTGGCGGCCAAGTTTATGGTCATCCCCCATGACATGATCCCCTACATCTATCCCCTGGCCGCCCTGGGCATGTTGATCGCCGTCTTGGTGGACATGCGGGTGGCCGTGGTGATGATCTTGGGCTTCTCCCTGGTGTTGGGCTACCTGGCCGGAGACAATATTGGGCTGATCGTCTACTTGACCTTGGGCACCCTGGTGGGGGCGGTGATCCTGGGCCGGGCCGAGCGGTTGACGGCCTTTTTGTGGGCCGGATTGGCCATCACGGTCAGCAATTTGGTGATCATCAACCTCTTTATGCTGGGGGTGGATGATGTTTCGTCCGCCCAACTGCTCCAGAACTTGGTGTCGTCCGGGTTGAACGGGGGCCTCTCTGCCAGCATTGCCCTGATCGGCTACTTCGTCATGGGCAATCTCTTCGACATCACCACCAGCCTGCAATTGACCGAACTGAGCCGCCCCACCCATCCCCTGCTTGCGCCAACTCCTGCTCAAGGCCCCAGGCACCTATCATCACACCATCCTGGTGAGCAATCTGGCCGAGCGGGCCGCCGAAGCCATTGGGGCCGACGCCTTTTTGGTGCGGGTGGGGGCCTACTATCACGACATCGGCAAGACCGTGCGCCCCTATTTCTTTGTGGAAAACATCGACGACGGCAAATCCCCCCACGGCAAGCTGGACCCGGTGACCAGCGCCCAGATCATCATCAGCCATGTCACGGATGGCATCGATCTGGGCCAGAAATATCATCTGCCCGCCCGCATCATCGACTTTATCCGCGAGCACCACGGCAGCCAGATGGTGCGCTATTTCTATATCCAAGCCTCCAATCAGGCCCAGGATGATGGCGCGGATGCCCCCAATCCCGAAGATTTCTGCTATCCCGGCCCCAACCCGCGCAGCAAAGAGACGGCCATTCTGCTCTTGGCCGACACCTGCGAAGCCGCCGTGCGGGCAGAGCGCCCGGCCAGCCGGGAAGCCCTGGTCACTTTCTTGGACAAATTGTTCACCGATCGAGTCTTGGAGGGGGCGCTGTCCAACAGCGATCTCACCTTCAAGGAGTTGGAAACCGTCAAACAGACCTTTATCCATATCCTGCAAGGCGTCCACCATCCCCGCATCCGCTATCCAGACAAAAGAGGCCCAGCGGACGGCAAAAAAGCCGGCGGAGAAGAGATCGGGACTGGGGCTGAGACTGGGGCCGGAGAGGATGATGGCTCCAACACAGAGCGGATTTCCCCGCCCACGGTTGGTTGGGGCAGCCCCGTAGCAAATCCGGGTAAGCCTGGATCAGAACCCCAGATCCTTGCCTTTTCTGCCCTGAGCGGCGGTTATCGAAGTGGGGATTTCTAATGGATATCCACGTGGATATCCAGATCGATCCAGCGCTGGGCGTAGAGGTGGAAGAGACGGTATTGGGCGCGAATTTGGCCGCCGCCGTGACCGCCACCCTACACGATCGGGGCGTGATCCAGGGCACGGTCACCGTGGCCGTGCTGACGGACGAGGAAGTGCAAAGCCTGAATCACGACTATCGGGGCATAGATAGCCCCACAGATGTACTCAGCTTTGCCGCCCAAGAAGAAGGCGAGGGCGATTTGCTTGCCTCCGCGGATCTGCCGCGCAGACCTGCGGGCCGAGTTGGCGGCCCATTGGGGCGATCTGGTCATCGCCTACCCCTACACGCAGCGCCAGGCCGCCCGCTACGCCAACTCCCATCGCCGCGGAACTGCGCCTCCTGGTCGTCCACGGCACCCTCCACCTCCTCGGCTACGACCACGCCACCCCAGAAGAAGAGGCCGAGATGTGGGCCATTCAGGATCGGGTCTTGGTGGGGATGGGGGATTCGGGACTGGGGATTCGGGCGTGGAACTGAAGAAGGCAAAAGGCAAAGTGCAAAAGGCAAAAGGCAAAAGGGGGTCGGTTGACGACCTGATCCCCACTCCCCACTCCCCCCTCCCCAACCCCGCCACCAAACTACTCCGCAGCTTCCGTTATGCAGCCCAAGGCATCACGCATACTTTCCGCACCCAGCCCAACGCCCGGATTGAGGCGGGGATTGCTGGGATCATTGTGGTTTTGGGGGTGTGGCTAAAGATCAACCTGACCCAGTGGGCCGTGTTGGTGACATGCATGGGGTTGGTGCTGGGGCTGGAAATCTTGAATACGGGGATCGAGGCTTTGGTGGATCTGGTCTCGCCGGACGTTCATCCGTTGGCCAAGGTGGCCAAAGACGCGGCAGCCGGGGCGGTCTTTTGGGCCGCCCTCATCAGTGTGATCGTGGGGTTGTTGATCCTGGGGCCGCCCCTATGGTCGATATTGCGGTCGGTGTTGGGGCAGTGTTGACCGGCTAGTCGTGGGCGACTTTCCCCTTGGGCAGATAGAAGACCGCGGGGATGCTGAACAAGGCCAGGCCGGCGCTGACGAAGAAGGCCGTGGTCAGTCCATAGCTGTCCGCCCAGGTGCCGACCAGCCCGATGGCCAACGCTCGCACCAAGAAGGAGAGGGTGAGAAATATGCCGTTGGCCACTGCCCGATTGTTGGGAAACTGATCTTGAACCAGGGCCAGCAGCACCGGGGTGGGCGAGAGGGTGGTGAATCCCACCACCAAGAGCAGGGGGATGCCCAACCAGGTGGGGCTGAAGAGAAAGGCCACCACAAAGAGGGGCGAGGCCACCAACACGGTCAGCAATACCCGACGCCGTCCCCAACTGTCGCTGAGGGTGCCGGAGGACAAGGCCCCGATCACCCCGGCCCCCTGCATAATCGTCAACGCCGAGGAATAGAGCCACAGATCCGCCATGCGCACATCCTGCATGAAGAGGGGCAAATAGGTGGTCAGGGCGGCCTCGATAAAGGCTCTGGGCAGCAGCAGCCAAGTCAAAACCAAAAAGAAGACCTTGCCCCGGCTCCACAGTTGGGACAGGTCCCCCGCCTTTTGCACCGCAGCCGTGCTGGAGACATCCCGCAACCGCCAATAGAGCACGGCGGATGTGATCCAGCCCAGGATGGCCAGCCGCCACATGCCGTCCACCCCCCACCATGTCACCGCAGTGGCCGCCACGATCGGCCCCAAGGTGCGCCCCAACTCGCCCCCGCCCATGAAAAAGCTCATCCCCCGCCCGGTCTGCCGCCCGGAGACTCGGGCCACCATGGCCGGAGCCGGAGAATGGAAGGCCGCCACGCTGATCCCCGTGGCCAGCAGGATTATCACCAAAAAGGTGTAGCTGTTGACCAAGCCCAAACTGCTCATGAGGGTGGCGGTGATGGCCGGGGCCAGGATCACGAAATAGCGCACGCTCACCTTGTCCGCCATGTAGCCGAGCAAGGGGTTGAGCAGGCTGCCCACCTGCAAAAAGATGGCCAGGCTGCCGGTCATGGCCAAATTGGTGCCCAACATTGTGCGCAGGGCGGGCAGCAAGGGGGCCAAAAAGGCGCTAAAGGTGTCGTGCATGGCATGAGCGCCCACAATGGTCATCACCTGGCCCGTCTCAAAGCGGTCCGGGGCAGTGGGGGAAACGGGATCGGATGGCTGGACCGGCAACGATTTGGCTGTCATGGCTTTTTCCTGGCTTGGGCGATGAATAGTGAAGAGTTACTAAACTGGTTCAGTTGGGGCGAACCCGATTATACCGCCTGGCTCGCCCCTTGTCCATTTCGTCATGCCCAAACAGCCATTGTCCAAACAGCCAGCGTGCCCGACTTGACCCAACCGCCCATTTGGGCGAAACTAGAGGTCCAATCGCGCAATCTCTTATAATCCCCAATCAACCCACCCTATATTCGAGGAGAAAACACCCATGCGATACCCCAAATCGTCCCAATCTCGCATCCTGGCCCTGTTGTTGGTGCTGGGATTGCTCTTGGGCGCGTGCGCACCGGTCGCCCCTGTCGCCCGCCGCCAGTGAACCTGCCGCCGCTCCTGTGGCGGATGCCCCCGCTGCCCCCGAAGCCCAGCCCGCCGCCGAAATGGCCGCCGGTCTGCCGGATCTGGCCGGGCCGGGAAGTGGTGGCCGTCACGGGCAACGACTACATCCCGCTCAACTTTGTGGATCCCGCCGACGGCGTGGCCAAGGGCTGGGAATACGACGCGGTGGAGGAGATCTGCCGCCGCCTCAACTGCACGGTGAACTGGAATGTCACCGTCCTGGGACACCATGATCGCGGCCGTGGCCGACGACCAGTTCGACGTGGGCATGGACGGCATCACCATCACCGAGGAGCGGGCCGCCCAGGTCGACTTCTCCGCGCCCTACATGACCAGTCAACAGTTCATGCTGGTGCGGGCGGACGATGACCGCTTCACCACCGCCGAGGAGTTCGCCGCCGATGCGGAACTGCTGGTCGGCTCCCAGACCGGCACCACCGGCTTCTACACCGCGGTCTACGACATTCTGGACGGGGACGAGGCCAACCCCCGCATCATTCTGTTGGAGAACTTCGGCGCCACGGTCCAGGCTCTGCTGGCCGGGGATGTGGACATGGTGCTGGTCGACGCGGCCTCGGGCCGGGGCTACATCGGGGCCAACCCGGACAGCTCAAGATCGTGGGCGATGCCCTGGGCACCGAGGACTTCGGCTTCATCTTCAACCTGGACAGCGACCTGATCGCCCCCTTCAACGCCGCCATCGAGAGCATGAAGGCCGACGGCTATCTGGACTATCTGAACACCAAGTGGTTCTTCCTCACCGACACCACGGGCGCGGACCTCTATGACAGCCTGCCGGATCTGGCGGGCCGGGAAATCGTGGCCGTCACGGGCAACGACTATATCCCGCTCAATTTCGTCGACCCCAAGAGCGGCGAAGCCGATGGGCTGGGAATACGACGCGGTCGACGAGATCTGCCGCCGCCTCAACTGTGCGGTCGAATTGGAACGTCACCTCCTGGGACACCATGATCGCGGCCGTGGCCGACAATCAGTTCGACGTGGGCATGGACGGCATCACCATCACCGAGGAGCGGGCCACCCAGGTCGACTTCTCCGTGCCCTACATGACCAGCCAGCAGTTCATGCTGGTGCGGGCGGACGATGACCGCTTCACCACCGCCGAAGAGTTCGCCGCCGACCCGGAACTGCTGGTCGGCTCCCAGACCGGCACGACCGGCTTCTACACCGCGGTCTACAGCATCCTGGACGGGGACGAAGCCAACCCCCGCATCATCCTGCTGGAGAACTTCGGCGCCACGGTCCAGGCCCTGCTGGCCGGGGATGTGGACATGGTGCTGGTCGATGCGGCCTCCGGCCGGGGCTACATCGGGGCCAACCCGGACAAGCTCAAGATCGTGGGCGACGCCCCTGGGCAACGAGGACTTCGGCTTCATCTTCAACCTGGAAAGCGACCTGATCGACCCCTTCAACAGCCGCCATCGAGAGCCTGTACGCCGACGGCTTCACCGAGCATCTGAACACCAAGTGGTTCTTTGTGTACGATCCGAGCAAATAGAGCGAATCGAGCAAATAGCGAATGGCGAATGGTAAATTTGGTGAACGGGGGGTAAGTACCTCCGACTCGCCATTTGCCATTCGCCATTCGCATTTTAAGGAGTGACGACTATGGCTGTTCAGACCCTCTCCGCGCCCAAGCGGCGCAGTGGATTGGCCGACCGGTTGGCGGCCCTG
Organism: uncultured Chloroflexia bacterium; assembly: GCA_963704975.1. GTDB lineage: Bacteria > Chloroflexota > Anaerolineae > Caldilineales > Caldilineaceae > JAGNDO01. Next base: position 18,241 of record CAVPIK010000009.1, read on the forward strand.
CCCTATTGGTTGCTGGCCACCATCCTGTTGGGGATAATCCTGTTCTGGAACATCCTCTCCAACTCGGACTACAACACCATCTTTCAGGCGCGTGAGCAAGGGCGTGGGGGTCACGGTCTATGTCTGTCTGGTCTCCTTTGCCTTTGCGTTGATCATCGGGCTGATCGTGGGCATGGCCCGGCTGTCCAACAACCGTCTTGTGATCGAGGTCTCTTCGTTTTATGTGGAGATTTTGCGGGGCGTGCCCATGTTGGTGCTGCTCTACTACGTGGCCTTTGTGGGCGCGCCGGGGCTGGTGGATCTGATCAACTGGGCCGGGGATGGCCTGGTCCGCCTGGGCGTGACCGGGATGGGCGCGGCCTGGGCCGACTTCAGCGTGCGGGATCTGGACTTCACCACCCGGGCCATCATCGCCCTGGTGGTGGGCTACAGCGCCTTCATCAGCGAGATCTTCCGGGCCGGCATCGAGAGCATCGAGCGGGGCCAGACCGAGGCCGCCCGCAGCATGGGCATGAACTACTGGCAGACCATGCGCTTCGTCATCCTGCCCCAGGCCACCCGCCGGGTCTTGCCCCCCCTGGGCAACGACTTCATCGCCATGCTCAAAGACTCGGCCCTGGTCTCCGTCCTGGGCGTGCAGGACATCACCCAGATGGGCAAACTCTACGCCAGCAGCACCTTCCGCTTCTTCGAGACCTACAACGTCGTCGCCTTCCTCTACCTGGCCATGACCATCGCCCTCTCCCTCGTCGTGCGCTACATGGAACAGCGTATGCCTCGGGGGTAGGCGAATTTTGGATTGTGGATTTTTGATTTTGGATTGCCGCGCGGCAATCCAAAATCAAAAATCCACAATCCAAAATCTCCAAAAATCCCCTCTAATTTCAATCCCGCCCCAATCGGTGCTATACTCATAAGTTCAGAACCATGATTCTGCCGGACAGGCTCCCCCAGCCCTGTGGACGGCAACCTGTGCGATCCTTTGGGTCGAAGAACATTTATGAAAAGGGGAAAAGATATGTCCAACGAAGCGAATAACGGCAAGAAGAGCGTCGGCCAGAAGGAGATCGCTACCTACGCGGTCAAGGCCGGGCTGGCCCAGATGTTGAAGGGCGGCGTGATCATGGATGTGGTGACGCCGGAGCAGGCCCGCATCGCCGAAGAGGCCGGGGCCTGCGCGGTCATGGCCCTGGAGCGGGTCCCCGCGGACATCCGCAAGGACGGCGGCGTGGCCCGCATGAGCGACCCGGACATGATCAAGGGCATCATCGCCGCGGTGACCATCCCGGTGATGGCCAAGGCCCGCATCGGCCACTTTGTCGAGGCCCAGATTCTGGAAGCCCTGGGCGTGGACTACATCGACGAGAGCGAAGTCCTGACCCCGGCGGACGAGGAGCACCACATCAACAAGCACAAGTTCGGCGTGCCCTTTGTCTGCGGCTGCCGCAACCTGGGCGAGGCCCTGCGCCGCATCGCCGAAGGCGCGGCCATGATCCGCACCAAGGGCGAGGCCGGGCACCGGCAACGTGGTCGAGGCCGTGCGCCACGCCCGGGCCGTCAACGGGGCCATCCGCCAACTGCGCACCATGGACGAGGACGAACTCTTCGCCTACGCCAAGGAGATCCAGGCCCCCTATGCCCTGGTCAAGCAGACCGCGGAGTTGGGCCGACTGCCCGTGGTCAACTTCGCCGCCGGCGGCGTGGCCACCCCGGCCGACGCCGCCCTGATGATGCAGCTCGGCGTGGACGGCGTCTTCGTCGGCTCCGGCATCTTCAAGAGCGGCAACCCGGCCAAGCCCGGGCCAAGGCCATCGTCCAGGCCGTCACCCACTACAACGACCCCAACATCCTGGCCGAGATCAGCGCCAACCTGGGCGAAGCCATGGTCGGCATCAACATCGACACCCTCTCCGAAGGGGAGAGACTGGCCTCGCGGGGCTGGTGAACTGTGAAGGGGTGAGCGGGTGAAGGGGTGAAAGGGTGATTTGCCGCTCTTCACCCCTTCACCCGCTCACCCCTTCACCCTTTCAAAACTATGAGCGACACACACACACGCCCCACCATCGGCGTCTTGGCCTTGCAGGGAGCATTCCGCGAACATGTGGCGATGCTGGAGCAGGCTGGGGCGCGGGTGGTTGAGGTTCGCAAACCGGAACAACTTGAGGGGCTGGACGGGCTGGTGATCCCCGGCGGGGAGAGCACGACCATGGGGCTGATCGCCGAACGCTGGGGCTTGGTGGAGCCACTGCGGGCCTGGGTCCACAGCGGGCACCCCACCTGGGGCACCTGTGCGGGCATGATCATGCTGGCCGAGCGGGCGTCCGGCCAGAAGGAGGGCGGGCAGACCTCTGCTGGGCGGGCTGGATGTGACGGTCAACCGCAACCACTTTGGCCGCCAGCTTGCAGAGCTTCGAGACCGATTTGGCCGTCCCTGTCCTGGGCGACGAGCCGGTCCACGCCGTCTTCATCCGCGCCCCCGGCATCGTCTCCGTGGGGGATGGGGTGGAGATCCTGGCCCGCTTTGGCGACACCGAGGCCGACAGCGTGATCGTGGCCGTGCGCCAAGGGCCGATTCTGGCCACGGCCTTTCACCCAGAGTTGACCGATGATCTGCGCTGGCATCAGATTTTTGTAGAAATGTGTACGGATCGGTAAACCGCACCGACCCAACCGAATGTCTTGCCTTTGTCCCCTTGGCGTCTTTACGGTAAAAATCAGCCCGTTACCGCCAAGCTATCAAAATTCTAAAAAAAGGATTCTATTTTCATGCGTCTTATTCCACGAAAACTCTTTCTAACCCGGGGCGTCGGCATCCACAAGGAAAAACTGACCAGCTTCGAGATGGCCCTGCGGGATGCGGGGATCGCCTATTTCAACCTGGTGCGGGTCTCGTCCATCTTCCCCCCCAACTGCCGCATCGTCGAGCGGGAAGAGGGGCTGAAACTGCTCCAGCCCGGCGAGATCGTCTTCGCCGTGATCGCCGAGATGGCCACCAACGAGCCGGGGCGTCGCATCGCCTCGTCCATCGGCGTGGCCCGCCCCAACGACCCTGACAAGTACGGCTATCTCTCCGAGCACCACACCTTTGGCCAGACCGAAGAAGAGGCCGGAGACTATGCCGAGGATCTGGCCGCCACCATGCTGGCCACCACCCTGGGCATCCCCTTTGACGCCGACAAGGACTACAACGAGCGCAAAGAGCAGTATGCCATGGGCGGCGAAATCGTCGACACCACCAGCATCACCATCGCCGTCACCGCGGAGCCGGGCGGGGTGTGGACCACGGTGGTCTCCGCCGCCATCCTGATCTAGCCATGAACCACGAAATCTTTCTCGATCTGCCCCCGGCCCAGAGCGACTTTGACCGGGCCGGGGTGCTGATCCTGCCCATGCCCATGGAGGCCACGGTCAGCTACAGCGGCGGCACTGCGGACGGCCCCGCGGCCCTCATCGCCGCCTCCTGCCAGGTGGAGCTGTACGACCGGGAGTTCGACAGCGAACCGGCCATGCACTACGGCATCCACACCCTGCCCGCCCTGAATCTGCCCACGGACCCGGACAAGGCCGTGGAGATCATCGCCCAGGCCGTGGCCGACGGCCATGTCCACGGGCAAGCTGGTGGTGGGCTTGGGCGGCGAGCACACGGTCAGCGTGGGCACCGGGCGGGGCGTCCTGCGCAGCGTGGACGGCCCCATCACCCTGGTGCAGATCGACGCCCACAGCGATCTGCGGGAGAGCTACGAAGGGTCCCCCTATAGCCATGCGTGCATCGCCCGTCGTTTGTTGGAAGAAGAAAATGTCGAGCAGATTCTCCAGCTTGGGATTCGCTCCGTTTGCGCCGAAGAGGTAGAGGTGGCCCGAGCCAATCCCGACCGCATCCGGGTCTGGTACGCCGAGGAGGTCCACGCCGAAGCCTGGCAGGCCGAATTGGCCGACCGGGTGGCCGGGCGCAACATCTTCCTCACCATCGACGTGGACGGCCTGGACCCCAGCGTGATCCCCGCCACGGGCACGCCGGAACCGGGCGGCCTCTCCTGGCGGCAGACGTTGGAGATCATCCGCATCGTCGCCCAGTCCGGCACCATCGTGGCCCTGGACTGCGTGGAGTTGGCCCCCACCCCCGGTCTGCACATGGCCGACTTCGCCGCGGCGAAGTTGGTGTATAAGGCGATCTCGTACGCCAAGATGGGTAGCGCAGGTTGAGTAAGCCGGGTTAACCAGGATCTTCCAGACGGAAGTCAGGCTGTATCGAAACCGAAGCGGGTTGACCCGCTTCGGTTTCGATACGCCGCCAGTCCCTGAATGGTTTGCGAAGATCTCAGCGGCGGCTACTCAACCTGCGCTACTCTCGGTGTTTACTCACCGCTGTGTTTACAGACGAATGGCGAAATCGCCGCCTTCACGGTACAATCAGCCATAGTTCGCCCCCACCCCCAATCCAAAATCCACAATCACCAATCCAAAATCGAAAGGTGTGCTATGAAATACGCAACGGGTATGCGCCAGTTTATCAAGCACCACTATCGCCACTTCAACGCCGCCGCCCTGGTGGACGCCGCCGAAGGCTATGTCCACCACCTGGACCAGGGCGGCAAGATGTTCGTCACCCTGGCCGGGGCCATGAGCACGGCGGAGTTGGGCCTCTCGTTGGCCGAGATGATCCGCCAGGACAAGATCCACGGCATCTCCTGCACCGGGGCCAACCTGGAAGAGGATGTGTACAACCTGGTCGCCCACGACTACTATGTGCGGGTGCCCAACTATCGGGACCTGACCCCGGAGGACGAGCACGAACTGCTCAGCCGCCATCTCAACCGGGTGACCGACACCTGCATCCCCGAAGAGGAAGCCTTCCGGCGCATCGAGGGGGCCATTCTGGACGAGTGGGTGAACGCGGACCAGTCCGGCGAGCGCTATTTCCCCCACGAATTCCTCTACCGCATCCTGCTCAGCGGCAAGCTGGAGCAATATTACCAGATCGACCCGGCGGACAGTTGGCTGCTGGCCGCGGCCCAGAAAAACCTGCCCATCTTCGTCCCCGGCTGGGAGGATTCCACCTCGGGCAACATCTTCGCCGGCCACTGCATGAAGGGGACGGTCAAGAATGTCCACACCGTGCGCACGGGCATCGAATATATGATGGCCCTGGCCGACTGGTACACCGCCGAGGCCCCCAAGAACTCCATCGGCTTCTTCCAGATCGGCGGCGGCATTGCCGGGGACTTCCCCATCTGCGTGGTGCCCATGCTGCGCCAGGACATGGAGATCCACGACATCCCCCTGTGGGGCTACTTCTGCCAGATCAGCGACTCCACCACCAGCTACGGCTCCTATTCCGGCGCCGTGCCCAACGAGAAGATCACCTGGGAGAAGCTGGACATCACCACCCCCAAGTTCATCGTCGAGTCGGACGCCACCATCGTGGCCCCGCTGATCTTCGCCTATGTCCTGGACGAGGCAACTCTTTAGGATCTGCTCAATCGGTTGGAGAAATTTATGGAACGCGTGGCAGGTTGGATAAACAAAGTTTTTGACGCACTGGGCGCATTGTGGCAGCTTTGGCGCACGGTGTGGGCGCACCTGATCTGCGATTTTTACAACCTGCGCCGCCGCATTTTTCGTGGCCGCATGGCCGAATTCCCGGTCATCACCTTGGACGGCCCCATCACCGAGCGGGTGGCGTCTGTGCCCTGGTTCTACGCCTATCTGCCCAACGTCTCCGTGCCCATGAGTCTGCAATTCCTCAACAAGGCCCTGCGCCGCATGGCCGAAGACCCGGATCTGAAGGGCGTGATCTTCCTGGTCAAAAGCCCCCAACTCAGTCTGGCCCAGGCCCAGAGCATCGCCCTCAAATTTGGCCGCTTTCGCACATGGGACAGGGCGGCCAACCCTGGGGCCATGCCCAAACGCATCATCGTCCACATGGAACAGGCCGGGGCCGCCACCTTCACCCTGGCCGCGGCCGCGGACGAGATCTACATGACCCCCCTCAGCGATTGGAGCGTGGCCGGTCTGCGCAGCGAAGGGGTCTATCTCAAGGAGACCCTGGCCCGCATCGGCGTGGAGATGGATGTGGTCAAGATTGCGCCGTGGAAGACGGCCATGGACCGCTTCGCCAACAGCGAAATGAGCGACGCCGACCGGGAACAGCGGGAGCGACTGCTGGACGGCTGGTACGAGGACATGGTGGCCGCCATCGCCGCCGGGCGCAAGCTGTCCCCGGAGAGCGTGCGGGGACTGATCGACCGCGCCCCCCTCTTCGCCGAGGACGCCCTGGCCGCCGGGCTGATCGACGGCATCTGCTATGAGGATGAACTGGCCGTGACCGTGGGCAAGGAGACCGGGCGGCCCGCCTGGGAGGCCAAATTGCGTCCCCTACAAAGAGGCCCGGCGCTATTTCTATCAACGGCCCGTGGTGCGCAACGCCAAGGCCATCGGCGTCATCGGTCTGCACGGCATGATCATGTCCGGGGAGAGCCGTTCCTTCCCCGTGCCCCTGCCCATCTTTGGGGACGAGACCATCGGCAGCAGCTCCGCCCAGCAGATGGCCAGGGCCGCTCGGGAGGATGACCGGTTGGCCGCGGTGGTGGTGCATGTGGATTCCGGCGGCGGCTCGGCCTTGGCCAGCGACATCATCTGGCGAGAGTTGGACCTCCTGGCCCGCAAGATCCCCGTTGTGGTCTACATGGGGGACGTGGCGGCCAGCGGCGGCTACTACATCGCCGCCCCCGGTCACAAGATCGTGGCCCAGCGCGCCACCCTCACGGGCAGCATCGGCGTGATCACGGGCAAACCGGTGACTGCCGGGGCCTATGCCCACATCGGGGCCAACCGGGAATTTGTGCAGCGGGGGGCCAACGCCGGTCTCTACAGCGACGCCCAGCCCTGGTCCGACGCCGAGCGGGCCCAGGTGGAGCATGACATCCGCCACACCTACGATCTCTTCAAGCATCGGGTGGCCGACGGGCGCGGGCTGGACTTCGACGGCCTGGACGCCATCGCCAACGGCCAGGTGTGGACCGGTGCCCAGGCCCAAGCCATCGGCCTGGTGGACGAGATCGGCGACTTCCAGACCGCCATGCTCATGGCCTGCGACATGGCCGGTCTGCCCATGGATTACAGCGTGCCGATTGTGCCGGTCAAGGCGTCCGGCGGCTTGCTGGCGCAGCCGTTCAAGCAGGCCCAGGATACCCTCGGCGGCCTGTCAGCGCTGGCCTCCGCCGTCCTGCGGGGCGAAATTTCGGATTTGTTTAGCCGAGAACGAATTTGGTTTATTGCGGACGGATTGCCCAAGATCAAGTAAACAGTCGTGACTGCCAAGCCATTTTGTCCAGCGCCGGTTGAGTAGGCCGAGTCAACCAATCATTTCCGCCAACCTTGGAATAAGGCCGTATCGAAACCAAGCGGGTCAACCCGCACCCGCTGGTTTCGATACGGCCGGAAACTGCCCCCGCTTTCTGAAGCGACGCCTACTCAACCGGCGGGTGCTAGCCAGGGTTGGTCGGTACAACCAATCAACCACCCCACGAGGCCCAAACCATGACATTCGACGTCCAATCCATTCGCAAACAATTTCCCGCCCTGAGCGAGCAGTTCGGGGAGACACCCGGCATCTTTTTTGACGGTCCCGGCGGCACCCAAGTGCCCCAGTCGGTGATCGACGCCATGACCGATTACCTGATCCGGCGCAACGCCAACACCCACGGCCCCTTCGAGACCTCCCGGCGCACGGACGCTACGATCGACTATGCCCACCAAGCCCTGGCCGACTTCCTCAACGCGGACGCCGACGAGGTGGTCTTTGGCAACAACATGACCAGCCTGACCTATGCCATCAGCCGCACCCTGGCCAACGAGATCCACCGGGGGGACGAGATCGTGGTCACCTATCTGGACCACGACGCCAACGTGGCCCCCTGGCTGCAACTGGCCGAGGACCGGGGTGCCACCATCCGCTGGGCGGATGTGGACCTGGAAACCTGCACCCTGGACATGGATCACCTCAAATCCCTGATCAACGAGAAGACCAAGATCGTGGCCGTGGGCTATGCGAGCAACGCCACGGGAACGGTCAACGACGTGGCGACCGTGGTCAAGTGGGCCAAGGAGGTCGGGGCGTTCAGCTACATCGACGCCGTCCACTACACCCCCCACGGCCTGATCGATGTCAAGGCCTTGGACTGCGATTTTCTGGTGTGCAGCCCGTACAAATTCTTCGGTCCCCATGCCGGGGTGCTCTTCGGCAAGCGGACGCATTTGGAACGGCTGCGCTCGTATCAGGTGCGCCCCGCCGGGCCGAAGCCGCCCAAGAAGTGGGAGACGGGCACGGGCAACTTCGAGGCCCAGGCCGGCTCCGCGGCCGCGGTGGACTACATCGCCAGCCTGGGGGTCAGCCAGGGCGACGCCGCAGAGGGGGACACCCGGCGCACGAAGTTGAAGGCCGCCTACGCCGCCATCCACGCCTATGAGACTGTGTTGAAGGAGAAGTTGATCACCGGGCTGGAGGCCCTGTCCGGCGTGCGCATCTACGGCATCACCGAGCGGGCGGATTGGGAGAAACGGGTCACCACCGTCTCCATCCGCAAGGAGGGGGTGACGCCCCTGGCCCTGGCCGAAGCCCTGGGCAAGGAGAATATCTTCGTGTGGGAGGGCAATTTCTACGCCCTCTCCATCAGCCAGCGCCTGGGTGTGGAGGAGAGCGGCGGCCTCGTGCGCATCGGGTTGGTGCACTACAACACGCTGGAAGAGGTAGATCGGCTGCTTGAGGTGATCAACGGGGTGACGGGGTAGAAATCTGAGCGGGTGAAGGGGTGAGCGGGTGAAAAACCCCATCACCCTTTCACCCGCTCACTCTTTCAGCTTTTCAGCAACGCCAGCACACGCGTCCACGCGTCCGCTGCGGCTTCGGGACGGTAGCTGTCCGCCCGAGTGTCGTTGAAGAAGGCGTGGGGCGCGCCGTCGTAGACGATGATCTCGTTCTCGATGCCCGCTTCGGTCAGGGCCGTTTCCATGGCCCGCACATCGGCTACCGGGATGCCGCCGTCGTCGGCCCCGTACAGCCCCAAGACCGGGGCTTTGATGTTGGGCGCTTCCTCCGCGGTGAGGGGCGTGCCATAGAAGGGGATGATGGCGCTCAGGTTCTCCGCCACCAAGCCGGTTTGGAGTACCAGCCGTCCGCCCATGCAGAAACCGATGATGGCGGCTTTGTCCCCGTTCACATACTCCTGGGCCAGCAGATAGTCCACCGCGGCCTGGATCTCCTGCACCGCAGCCATCATGTCCAACTCCATCACCTGCTTGCGGGCCTCGTCCGGCTCGCTGGTCACCACCCCGTGGTAGAGATCTGGGGCCAGTGCCACGAACCCTTCATCCGCAAAGCGGCGGGTTACATCCTTGATGTGCTCGTTCAGCCCCCACCATTCCTGGACCACGACGATGGCTGGAGCCGGTTCATTCCCTTCGGGTCGGGCCAGATAGCCGGTCAGTTCCTGATCGCCCAGTTGGCCGTAGGTGATACCGGCGGCCATCATGCCCGCCGCCATCTCTTCCGCGGGCATGGCCGTGGGGTCAGCGCTGGCCTGGGATGCGGTGGGATCTGCTTCCGGCTCCACCACCACTGGGGCGCTGGGGGCATTGGGTGGCACTGTGGCGCAGGCGGCCAACAGGCTGACCGCGGCCACGCTCCCCACCGCGGTGGTGGCCCGCCTCAAGAACTGGCGGCGGCTGATCTCCCCCACCCGAAAAGACCGCACCAACTGCATGACATAGACTCGATCCATGATCTCTCTCCTTTTGATAGATGTTGATAGATGCTGACAAGTATTGCACAACTTTTGTCGACATGCGAGATGGTCATACAATAATGGGTCAAAGGAGAGATGTAAGTAAGATTGATTTCTACTTGATCGGCTCGAACCTGTGCCTGGAAGAAGCGCAGGTATTCGGGTTCGTAGACCATGCGCAGGCCCGTGGTGTTGGCCCGGTTGTCGTAGACGGCCTTGACCGACTCGGCGACCACGTCCATGTGGGCCTGGGTGTAGACCCGGCGGGGGATGGTGAGGCGCACCAGTTCCAGGGCGGGGTAGCGGTGATCCCCGGTCTTGGGGTCCCGCCCGGCGCTGACCACGCCCCGCTCCATGCTGCGGATGCCGGAATCGAGATAGAGTTCCGCGGCCAGGGTTTGGGCCGGGAAGAGGCTTTGGGCCAGATGGGGATAGATCTTCTTGGCGTCCAGGAAGATGGCGTGGCCGCCCACGGGCTGCACGATGGGGATGTCCCAGTCGGTGAGCAGTTCGCCCAGATAGCGCACCTGGCCGATGCGGGCGCGCATGTGGTCGTCCTGGACCGATTCCTCGATGCCGATGGCCAGGGCTTCCATGTCCCGCCCGGCCATGCCGCCGTAGGTGTGCAGCCCTTCGTAGACCACCACCATGTTGCGGGCTTTTTCAAAGACATCCCACTCGTTCAGGGCCAGCCAGCCGCCGATGTTGACCAGATTGTCCTTCTTGGCGCTCATCCACGCCCCGTCGGTGTAGCCGCAAAACTCCTTCAAAATGGCGGCGATGGGGGTGTTGGCATAGCCCTCTTCCCGCTCTTGGATGAAGAAGGTGTTTTCGGCCATGCGGGTGGCGTCCAAATAGAGGCGGATGTTGTGCTGGTCGCACAGGGCGCGCAGGGCCTTGACGTTGGCCATGCTCACGGGCTGGCCACCGGCCATGTTGACCGTCCCGGCCAGGCTGACGTAGGCGATCTCGTCCGCGCCCACCCGGTCGATCAGGGCTTGCAGCTTGTCCAGATCCACGTTGCCCTTGAAGGGGTGCAGGCTGTCCGGGTCGTGGGCCTCGTCGATGATCACATCCACGAAGATGCCCCCGGCCAGTTCCTGGTGCAGGCGGGTGGTGGTGAAGTACATGTTGCCCGGCACATACTGGCCCTTTTTGATCACGGCCTGGCTGATCAGATGCTCGGCGCCCCGGCCCTGGTGGGTGGGGACGATGTGTTTGTAGCCGTAGAAATTCTGAATGGCCGCTTCCAGATGATAGAAATTGCGGCTGCCGGCGTAGGACTCATCCCCCAACATCAGCCCGGCCCATTGGCGGTCGCTCATGGCGCTGGTGCCGCTGTCGGTGAGCAGGTCGATGTAGACATCCTCCGAGCGCAGGAGGAAGGTGTTGTAGCCCGCCTCGGTCATGGCCGCGGCCCGCTCGGCCGCCGGTGATCATGTTGATGGGTTCCACCATCTTGATCTTCCACGGTTCCGCCCACGAACGGCGGTGAAATTGTTGCCCCATGGTTTGGGGGACGATCTTTTCGGGTGTTTGGTCGGTCATGTTGGTCTCCTTTTTGAGCGATTGTGAGATTGAGAGATTAGGTGATCGGATTCGGGCACAATCACCCAATCTCCAGACCTAAATCGGCAACGCCGTCGTGTTCTTCACTTCTGTCAATGCCAGGCTGGTGTGGATGCGCCCGATGCCGGGCACCGGGGTGAGGCGGTCCACGACGAAGCGTTCCAGATCCTGGCGGTTGCGGATGGCGACTTTGAGCAAATAATCAGACTCGCCGGTGACGTGGTGGCATTCCAGCACTTCGGGCAAGTTCTGCACCGCGGCCCGGAAGTCGGCCACGGTCTCCGGGGTGTGCTGCTTGAGGCTGATGTGGATGAAGCAGAGCATGTCATAGCCCAACTGTTCCCAGTCCAGGAGGGCCACATAGGCGCTGATGATGCCGGCCTCTTCCAGGCGGCGCACCCGGGCGTGGACGGCGGGGGGGGACAGGTTGACCCGTCGGGCCAGGTCCGCGTTGCTGATGCGGCCATCGGTCTGCAAAATTTGTAAAATGGCTCGGTCTAATTCGTCCACGGTGCTCTCCTTGGGCTTTTGGATCTTATCATGAAATAGGGTTGATGTCTATGATTATTCTGTGATTTTACTATAATTCAAAATAAACATCAATTAATCTGGATTGTATTGATGTGTAATATTCTGTTCTGGTATGAAAAACCCTATGAAATACCGAAGAAATGAAAGCCCCCAAAGCGTCAGCCCATGTTCGGGTCGCCGTCAGAAAGAAAGACAAATCCTGTGGCAAAATGGAGGCTATGGTTCAAAAGTGGTTGACCCCAACCCCTCTCGGTGGTATGCTGAAGACCGTCGATTCGTTGCCGTTGTTGACTCTGCCGGGCGATCCCCCGGGTTCAGGATCCCCCGCCGCTGAAAGGAGTCCGTCATGGATGCCAGTTTTATGATTTGGGTGTGGGTGGTAGCCGCCGCCTTTTTCCTCGTGGTCGAGATCTTCACGGTCAGCTTTTTCATCTCGTGTTTTGGGGTGGGGGCGATTGGGGCGGCCATTGTGGCTGCGGTTGCGCCGGAGGCGTATACGGCGCAGATGGCCGTCTTTGTCGTGGTTTCGGCCATCACCGTGGCCTTGACCCGCTCCTTTGCGGATCGGGTTTCGGGCAAGCAGGCGGAAGATTTTGGCGTGGATCGACTGCGCGGCCAATCCGGCGTGGTGGTGCAGGCCATCGATCCCATCACCGGGGCCGGGCGGGTGCGGGTGGCCCGGGAAGAGTGGCGGGCCGATTCGGCCACCATGGATCCCATCGAGGCTGGCAGTGCGGTCAAAGTGTTGGAGATTGAAGGGACCCATTTGATCGTGCAGCGCCAGACAGTTTCGTAGTTTCGCACATATTTCAGACGATAAACGGAGCCAGGACCATGACCTTTCAGGAGTCGATTCGAGTCTGTTTGACAAAGTACGCCGATTTCAACGGCCGAGCCACCCGGTCGGAGTTTTGGTGGTTTATGCTCTTCATCGGCCTGGTTGCAGGGGCGTTGACATACATGAGCGAGGCGCTGAGCAGTGTGTTCTTGGTCGCCATGCTGCTGCCGCTCTTTGCAGCGGGTGCCCGTCGCCTGCATGACATCGGCAAGAGCGGATGGTGGCAACTGTTCGCTCTGGTTCCGGTCGGTGGGGGTGTTTTGTTAATGATTTTGTGGGCCCTGCCACAACCGGAGCCGAGCATGGACCATACTGTGGCAAGCTAGTGTTTACAGAATTTACGTTCGTAACAGGTTTGTTTTTCAAAAATGGTTCTGATCGAGTCAGGACCGCTGATTTAGGAGGCAAAGATGGAAGCGATTGGTGTAATTGCCCTGTTGGTTTTGATGGCTGTGCTGGTCTTTGTGGTGGCCATCACCGGTGTGAAGATTGTCTCGCCCTATGAAAAGGGCGTGGTGGAACGGCTGGGCCGCTATACGCGCACGGCCCAATCGGGCCTGACCCTGATCCTGCCCTTTTTGGACACCCTGCGCAAGGTGGACATGCGGGAACAGGTGGTGGATGTGCCGCCCCAAGAGGTGATCACCAAGGACAACGTGGTGGTGACCGTGGATGCCATTGTCTATTTTGAGGCCACGGACCCGGTCAAGCTGGTCTACAATGTGGCGGATTTTTACAATGCCGCCACCAAGCTGGCCCAGACCAACCTGCGTAATGTGGTGGGTGAGATGGAACTGGATCAGGCCCTGACTTCCCGTGACCGCATCAACGCCAAGCTGCGGGAGGTGCTGGACGATGCCACGGACAAATGGGGTGTGCGCATCGTGCGGGTGGAGATCAAGCGCATCGATCCGCCCGGCGGATGTGACCCAGGCCATGCACCGCCAGATGAAGGCCGAGCGGGAAAAGCGGGCCCAGATTCTGGATGCCGAAGGCTCTCGCCAGTCGGCCATTCTGGAGGCGGAAGGCCAGGCCCTGGCCGTGCGCCAGGTGGCCGACGCCGAGCGCTATCGGCTGGAAGCCGTGGCCACGGGTGAATCCGAGGCCATCACCATCGTCTTCAACGCCATCAAGGCCGCCCAGCCGGACGACAAGCTGATCGCCATCCGCTATTTGGACGCCCTGAAGGAGATCTCCAACGGCAAGGCGAACAAGGTCTTCATTCCCTACGAGGCCAGCGGTGTGTTGGGGGCTTTGGGTGGGATTAAAGAACTTTTCAAGGCGGAAAGCACGGAGAGCAACGGGTAGGGGCTTGAGGGTTAATGGTTGCCATATCAAACCTACCAACCCCCTCCCAGCCTCCCCTAGATTGGGGGAGGAGCCGGATCGCCGCAAAGCAGCCGCATCGCCGAAGACGCAAGCCCGGTAAACTTGGACGGTTCCCTCCCCAATCTGGGGAGGGTTAGGGTGGGGTTGGTAGTTACGACATAGCATGAAAAACGTCCGGCCTTTTCTAGGGTCGGACGTTTTTTGTGCCGTTGAGACATTAAACTTGGCATTCTGTCCATGAAAATCAATAAAATTGATGTGAAATATAAGAAATTTTAATACAAATATCAATAATATCAATATTGGGTATTGACAAACTCAATTTTTGGGTGTAGACTCTTAAACATGAAGCACAAGTGACGTAGAATCTCAAAAATGAGATTTAAGGTTTGGGTCCGATGAGGACTCTAAAAGGAGAGAACGATGACCAGCTACGAACTCAATTTTGTCCAAGATCACCAGGCCGCTATGTTGAAGGAATCTGTGAGCGAGCAGTGGTTGCGAGAGGCCCGTGTGGGGCAGCCCAGCATGAGCCAGCGCCTGATCGTTGTGATTGGCGAGGCCCTGGAAGATGCAGGCAGTTGGCTGAAACGGCGAGGAATGTCCTCCCGTGGCTATGCCGACATGAATCAGCAGCTCACGGCATCCCGCTAGCCCACAATCAAAGGGCACCCGTCATCCCCCAGGCAGTATGAATACTGGATTCAATCGGAATCCGAAAAAGGAGAAAACGATGATTAACTATCAACTAGACTACACCAATGAGCGCCAAGCCGATCTGTTGAAGGAGGCTGTGAACGAACAGTGGCTGCGGGAGGCTCGCAAGGGTCAACCCAGCATGGGGCAGCGCCTGATCGTGGCCACCGGCGAGGCGCTGGAATCCGCCGGCGGTTGGTTGAAGCGGCGAGGATCGGCTCACAGCGACTATGCCAGCATGGGCAGCGGATTGCCGGTTCCCCGCTAATTCCCTACGGCGCAGATCAGAAGTCTGGCCCCAAGGGGCTGCCCGTCGCCGAAAAGTTGCCAAGGGGCAAAGAGGTTAACGAGATCAGATCGTGCTTTTCTTTGAAACCTTGGCGACTTTGCGGCGAATCCCCCATCTATCAACACGATTTTAATCAACCGCATCACCGAAAGGAACGAACTATGAGACCCTTACCGACCCAATGCCCCATCTCCGGCGGGGAGATTGTTGTGACCCGCTTCTATTGCCCGGACAGTGATATCACCGTGGAGGGGCGCTTTTATGTGGCCGCTCCCTTTGCCCAGCTTACGCCGGAACAGGTCAATTTTGTCGAGGCCTTTGTGCGCAACGAGGGCAAGATCAACCGCATGGAAGAGGAGTTGAGCCTCTCCTACCCGACCATCCGCAGCCGTCTGCACGAGGTGATCCGCAGCCTGGGCTACGAGCCGGGCCGGGAGGAGAGTCCGGCGGGGATGAGCGAGGCGGACCGGCGGCGGATCTTGGAAGATCTGGATTCTGGCAAGATCGTAGCCGAAGAAGCCATGCGCCTGTTGCAGGGCGCGTAAGGGGAGAAGATCATGAAGCGACGTACCTTGAATACGAGCGATGCGCCCAAAGTTGTGGTGGAAGTCAAGCGGAATCTGACCATCAGCGGGTGGGCGCAGTCCGCCGTCACGGTGGAAACCGATGTGTCTGCCGAGCTGGTGATGGAGCAGAACGGCAATGTGGTCACCATCGTTGGTGACAATATTCATGTGCAACTGCCCCACGCGGCCACGTGTATTGTGGAGAGTTGTGGCGGACAGGCTATTTTGCGTCAGCTTGCCGGTGCCATCAGCCTGGGCAGCGTGGGGGGTAGTCTGATTCTGGAGGCCGTGGGCGGTCCGGACGCGCCGGTGCATGTGGAGAGCGTGGGCGGCGAGTTTTCTGCCGATGAGGTGGGCGGAGCTTTGGTTGTGCAACTTGTCGGCGGCCATGCGGTCGTGACGGACGTGGCTGGGGCTTGCGTGTTGGATCAAGTCGGCGGCCACTTGGAGTTGAACCGAATTGGGGCCGGTTTTCGGGCCGAAGTGGGGGGCAATGCCTCTTTGGACTTCACCCCAGCCCCCGGTGAAAGCTACAGCGTGGAGGCGGGGGGAAGCATCCTGTGTACCCTGCCCGATGATGCCAACGCCGAGTTGAGCATGGAAAGCCCGGTCTTTGCGGCCAAGGGCGGGGATGATGGGCGACGGATCGTCCTGGGCGAAGGCGGGGCCACCATCCGCCTGGAAGCTGGGGGGGCCATCCGCCTGAACCATCCGGGGGTGAGCGATGCGTCAACCGGCCCCACCCTGCGCGCTCGGATCAACCTGGATGATGGCGAAAGCGAAGACATGGATTTCGAGTTGGATTTTGAGGAGTTTGGCATCCTGGCCGAGAGCTTCGCCACGGATCTGACCGCCAAGATCACCGCCAAATTGGGGATGCTCTCCGAGCGACTGCCGGGCATGTTGTTCTCTGCCGGGCTGTCGGGGCAGGAGGTCGACGACATCAGCCGCAAGGTGCAGGAGGCGACCCAGCGGGCCGCAGAGAAGGCGCAGAGCCAGGCTCACCGGGCCGCGGAGAAGGCTACCCGCAAAGCCGAGCGCAAACTGGCCAAGGCCCGGCGCAAGATGGAGCGAGAAACCCATCGGGCCAGGGTTGTGCGCCCGCCCCGCCCCCCGATCCCGCCGCGAGCGCCCGTTGCCCCCACTGCCGGATCCGCGGCAGCGGGTCTAAAATCTGACTTTGTCCCTGGCCCCAAGTCCACGCCGGTCAGCGAAGAAGAGCGCATTTTGATCCTGCGCATGTTGGCAGAGAAGAAGATCAGCGTGGCCCAGGCCGAAGATCTGTTGGTCGCCCTGGATGGACGTGAGGGGTAGGGGTTGTTGAGCAAATAGAGATTGGGAGGAGACCACAGATGGCGACGACTGAAGAGCGCATGAAAATTCTGAAAATGATCGACGAAGGCAAAATCACCGCGGAGGATGGAGCAAAGCTTTTGGCTGCTCTGAGTCGGGGTGGCACAGAGCAGGGTGGCGGCACGGCTGGCGGGGCGGGCGGCTCGGACAAGCGGCCCCGCTGGCTGCGCATCAAGGTGACGGATATGCGCACGGGCCGCAGCAAGGCCAGCGTCAACATCCCCATCGGCCTGCTGGACGCCGGGCTGAAGATCGGTGCCCACTTCGCGCCGGAAGTCGGCGGCCTGGGCATGGAGCAGATCCGCGAGGCGGCCCGATCGGGCATGACCGGCAAGATCGTGGATGTCATCGACGATGATGGGGAGCATGTGGAGATCTTCGTGGACTGAGTACACAAAAATAGGCCACGGATGATACGGATCAGACGTATCATCCGTGGCCTATTTTTTTTCTTGCCTTCAAAAGCAGAAGAGGCCGACGATGGGATCGTCGGCCTCTTCTGTATATTTAGTCCGAATAGCGGTGTGCTGAAAAAGGAGGTAAACAGCACTGGAGAGAGCTATTCGGGTGCTAACTTAGTTGTGAACCCGTGTCGACCTTAGGCCAGCACCGGCTCCATGCGACGTTCCATTTCCCGCGTGACTGTGACCCGATTGGCATGAACAGCCTCATAGGCCTGGAGTTTGACCAAGTCGTCGACGGAGAGACCATCCAACATGCCGTTGATCTCCTGCACCGTCAAGGTGTCGTAGTCAGCAATCGGCAGATCCATGCGACGTTCCACTTCCCGCAGGACGGTGACTCGGTTGGCGTGGGCGGCTTCGTAGGCCTGCACCTTGGCCAACTCGTCCATGGACAGGGCGTCCAGCATGGCGTTGATTTCCTTGACCGTGAAGGTGTCGTACTTAGCGATGGGCAGATCCACGGCCGGGACGGCAGCGACCAGTTGGCTGTCGATCTTGGCGGTCAGGGCGTCAATCTCTTTGCTCAGCTTGGTCAAGCGCTCTCGGCTGGGCAGATCCAGGCCCTTCAACACCTGCTGAACCTGGTTTTCGATCTCGTTGGCGGCGGCGTTGGCCTGACCCTGGGTGCGTTTGAGCTGCTTGCGCACACGCTTGTTGAGGCCATCAAAGCGATCTTCGACCTGCTTGGTCACACCCTCGAAGCTGATGCTCGACCTGGCCACGCACCTTCTTGGCTTCGGCGACGGCGCTCTCGCTAACCTTTTCGCCCCGCTCGGTGACGGTGTCCAGCATCTTCTCGCCCTTTTCCATCAGGGATTTGGTCTCGTCGTAGGCCATGCCCAGTACACCGGCATAGGCCAGCACGGCCTTGTGGCCCTTGTCCGTCGCCCATTTCATGCTGTCGCCCAATTGCTCCTGGACGTTGCGCAGATCTACATTTTTCACATCAATCTTAATTTGGCTTGCCATTTGAAAGTCTCCTCACAGATATTGTTGGTCAGAGTGACCATACTCAAAATTATTGTTGATTCGCGGCGCATCCCAGTTTCTCTGGGGCTTTACGTTATTGTGGTCAGGCTCTTCGACCTTGACTCGTCTAACGCAGTGCGTCACAGATAATATAACACGGTGCGTCATGGATGTCAAGAGGCAAAACATTTGCGTTTTGTCTGTAGAACTAACTTGACCTCACTGCCAAAGCAAGTTAAGAACTCGGCCAGAATTGATCTGGCCAGCGGAGCGTTCATGTCCATGGAAAAGCCAGTTCAAGCCCCCTATGCCCGACATATCTTTTTGTGTTCCGGCCCCTACTGCGATCCTGGGGGCCAGGCCCAGCGGCTCTACCATAAACTTGGCCAGAAACTCGGTGAGCTGAGCGACTACAACAACCCGGAACGGGTGAAGCGTGGGATCTCGCCCTGTTTGGGGGTTTGCCAAGGCGGCCCCCTGTTGGTGGTCTATCCCGAAGGGGTCTGGTATCACCATGTGGACGAAGCCGCGCTGGACCGCATTATCGACGAACATTTGGGCGAAGGACGGCCTGTTCAGGAGTACATTTTTCATCAACTGGCCCAGGATCCGGATTGACGCTCTCTGTCAACGCACCTTGCCCCGGGCCTGGATCTGCCACACCACCTCCACCTGGTCGCCCCGCACCCCGTATATTTCATCGTGCATGTTGATACAGCCGCACACGTGGTTGGGGATCACCCGCAGCCGGTCGCCGATCTGGGGGCTGGGGTCGCACTGGCTGATGTCCAGATAGCCGTGCTCTTCGTTCATCATATAGATGCTGGCCGCGGGGTGGTCCACCACAATGCCCATGGGCAGCCCCCGGTCGCTGGAGAAGGTCTTCGTGCCGCCGTCCAGGATGGCCCGCTGGTCTGTGGGGCGGCTGGCCACGGTGGTCAACACCGTGACTGCGCAGTCGGCTTGCGTGGCATAGCCAGCCTCCACCATCATCTTGTCCATGAAAATGTAGGTGCCCGTGCGGTGCTCGGTGAGACCCGGCACCATGTGGGCCAAAAAGGCGTCCGGGGTGCCGCCGCCGCTGACGATTTCTGTGCTCAGTCCGGCGCGCTGCAATCCGGCCACGGCCTGGGCGATGGCCTCGGCGTTGGCCGGGCCGCTGGGATAGACCGCCATGCCCCGCAGGCGCAGACCGGGCAGTCGGTCCAAATCCTGGGCCAGGGTCAACAACTCCGGGACCGTGGGCGCGCCCGTGCGGTTGTTGGGGCCGCCCATTTCGGCCAGCACATCCACCACGATCCCGGCGGCCACGGCTGCGTCCGAGATGCCCTGGCCCACGATCAGGTTGTCCACGGTCACTTTCAGCTCCGTGCGCCGGGCCAGGCGGATCAGCCGCTCCAGTTTGGCCGGGCCGAGGATGTTGTAATAGAGCAGGATGTCCTGGATGCCGGCATCGGCCATCACCTCCACTTCGCCCAATTTCTGGCAGGTGATGCCCACAGCGCCCAGGGCCAACTGCCGATGCGCCAGGGCGGGGATCTTGTGGGTCTTGATGTGGGGGCGAAAGCCCAATCCGTGGCTGTCGAAATAGTCCTGATAGCGGCGCAGATTGCGCTCCATCACGTCCAGGTCGAGGATCAGGCAAGGGGTGTCGAGTTGGTGGATCTGCATGGCGGGTCTCCGGGTGAGGTTGGTTGATTGGTTGATTGGTTGATTTTAATCGGGGCGGGGGTGTGGAGGCAAGATGGGCTTGGTGGTATAATGTGATCAATCGCGCCGTCAGCCCCCAGCCGCACATTTCACGCAACACGCATTCACGTTTCACAAGGAAATCCCATGAGTTCTGAACCCAAAAAAACTATTCTGGTCGTAGACGACGAATCCCGCATGGCCCGCTTTGTCAAGATGAATCTGGATCTGGAAGGCTACATCACCCTGGAGGCCAACACCGGCTTTCAGGCTCTGGAAAAGGTGCGGGAATATCAGCCGGATCTGGTGCTGCTGGATGTGGAAATGCCAGGGCTGGACGGCTTCGAGACCCTGAAGCGCATCCGGGAGATCGGCGAAATGCCCGTGATCATGCTCACCGTGCGCTCGGACGAGGACGACCGCATCCGCGGGCTGGACCTGGGCGCGGATGACTATGTGACCAAGCCCTTCAGCCCCCGGGAGCTATCCAGCCGCATCCGGGCCGTCCTGCGCCGCTTCGAGCCGCCCACCCGCCCGGAGGACCAGATCATCGCCATCGACGACCGCCTCTCCTTTGACTTGCAGCGCCGGGATGTGATCGTGGACGGCGAACGGCTGGGCCTGCGCCCCACGGAATATCGCCTGCTGGATCACCTGATCCAAAATGCCGGGTGGGTCGTCCCCCACGAAACCCTGCTGTCCAAGGTGTGGGGCCACGAATACGCCAACGACAACCATCTGCTGCGTCTATACATCACCTATCTGCGCAAAAAGATTGAACCCGACCCCTCGGATCCCCGCTACATCTTCACCGAGCGGGGCCTGGGCTATCGCTTCGTCGATTTTAAGAAGAAGTGATCGGGGGGCGATCACAAATCCCCAAGCCTTGATCTTTGATCCCCCCCCGCCTTTTGTGATACAATCCTCAATTGGTGCGCAGTCAGCGCCAGAAAATGTAGGTCCCAATCAATCACGCCCCAGGACCGAAGAATGGGGTGCCGGAAAGCCCAAGGGCTGACGGTACATTTTTCGGGAAGATCGGGGCGGCAGACAAACCCTTTTTTAGCCTTTAGGAGGCAACCCTTGGCAGTAATCACGATGAGGCAATTGTTGGAGGCCGGTGTCCACTTTGGTCACCGCACCCGCCGCTGGAATCCGAAGATGCGTCCGTTTATCTTCACCGAGCGCAGCGGCATTCACATCATCGACCTGCAACAGACCATGTTGCGCGTCAATGAGTATTATGACATGGTGCGTGACACCGTGGCAAAGGGCGGCATTGTGCTCTTTGTGGGCACCAAGCGCCAGGCTCAGGCCACTGTGCGCCAGGAAGCCGAACGATGTGGCATGCCCTACATCAACCAGCGCTGGTTGGGTGGTACTCTGACCAACTGGAAGACGATTAAAGAGCGTATCGATTATCTGAACAAGCTGGAACGGCGCATGGATGCGGGCGAGTTCCGCACCCTGACCAAGAAAGAACAGTTGGAGATCCGCAAGGAGCTGACCCGGCTAAACCGTCGCCTTGGCGGTATCAAGAGCATGACCAAGCCGCCTGCAATCATCTTTGTGGTGGATACCAAGCGGGAAGATCTGGCGGTCAAAGAGGCCAACAAGCTGGGCATTCCCCTGCTGGCCATGGTGGACACCAACTGTGACCCGGATCCCATCGACTACATCATCCCCAGCAACGACGATGCCATTCGGGCCGTCAAGCTGCTGGTCAGCGTGATCGCCGACGCCGCCGAAGAAGGCCGTCGCATCCGCGAGATCGACATGGTGGACACCGGTCGTGTCAGCCATGATGACCTGGCCGAGATGGAGAAATATCTCGGACCCAGCACCCTGAAGAAGCTTCAGGTCGACGATGAGGATGATCTGGAAGATTTCGACGATGACGATGATGACATTGAAATTGATTCCGATGACGACGACGACGATTCTGACGACGATTCCGACGACGACGAATAGTCTGGTCCAGGAATTAGGTTCGTTGATTCGTTTAGCACTATCGGCCGCAAACTGATATTGCGGCAACTATGACAGGAGAGCAAAATGGCTGAAATTACTGCGCAGATGGTCAAAGAGCTGCGCGAGGCGACAAACGCCGGTGTGTTGGAGTGCAAAAAGGCGCTGACTCAGGCCGAAGGTGACTTCGACCGGGCAGCGGAAATTCTGCGAGAGAAGGGATTGGCTGCGGCGGCCAAGAAGGCCAGCCGAGACGCCAACGAAGGACTGATCGGTCACTACATTCACCAGGGCAGCAAGATGGCCGGCTTGGTGGAAGTGAACTGCGAGACCGACTTCGTGGCCCGCACGGACATCTTCCAAGACTTGGCCCGAGATCTGGCCATGCATGTGGTGGCCGTCCGCCCCAGCTACGTCAGCCGGGACGAAGTGCCCGCCGACGTGGTGGAGACCGAAAAGCGCATCGCCAAGGAGCAGATGGCGGACAGCGGCAAGCCCGACCATATTCTTGAGCGTATCATCGAGGGCAAGCTGGACAAGTGGTACAGCGAGATTTGCCTGTTGGAGCAAGGATTTGTCAAGGATCCGGACATGACCGTCCAGGCATTGTTGACAAAGACTATCGCAACCTTGGGGGAGAACATCAAGGTGCGGCGCTTTAGCCGACTTGAAATCGGCGGCTAAATGATTGAAAGAATGCCCAGCCCACAGGCTGGGCATTCTTGTGTCCAGCGTCAATCATCTCAAGGATCTAAAAAGTTTCAAAACCGGCAAGGGGAGGCATCACAGAATGAGCGATGTAAAATTTCAACGGCTGTTGATCAAATTGGGCGGAGAGGCCCTGGCGGGTGAAGGCGGCTATGGGATTGACCCCAAGCGGGCCGAAGAGGTGGCCGGCAAGGTGCGCCGGGTGATCGACATGGGCGTCCAAGTGGCCTTGGTGATTGGGGCGGGCAACCTGTGGCGGGGCAAGACCGACGGGCTGGATCATGGCATGGAGCGGGTGACCGCCGACCACATGGGCATGTTGGCCACGGTGATGAATGCCCTGGCCTTGCAAGATGCCCTGGAACGCCAAGGCGTCCCCACCCGGGTGATGACCGGCATCGAGGTGCGCGCCGTGGCCGAGCCCTATATTCAGCGCCGGGCCGTTCGCCATCTGGAAAAAGGCCGGTGTGTGATCTTCGGTGCAGGCACGGGCAACCCCTACTTCACCACGGACACGGCCGCGGCACTGCGGGCCATGGAGATCAACGCCGAGGCCCTGGTCAAAGCCACCAAGGTGGATGCGGTCTATGACCGGGACCCCAAGCTAGATGCCGACGCCCAGCCCTTCACGCAGTTGAGCTATATCGACGCCCTGAACATGCGCCTGGGGGTGATGGACAGCACGGCTATGGCCATGTGTATGGACAACGATCTGCCCATCTATGTGGTCAACCTGTGGAAAGACGATGTGCTGGACCGAGTCGCCCGGGGCCAGTCCGAAGGCACTTTGATCACAGCTTAGTCTGTCTTAAAAATGGCCGATGGGGGCCGGTTTTTACCCTTATCCCAGAATAGGATACAATAGCAGGGTCGGTCCCCACCAACTTTTACCCAAGGAGCCATAGGCCATGATACGCGAAATAATGCATGACATGCAGGATCGGATGGAGAAAACCATCGAGGCCTACCGTCACGATCTGATGACCATCCGCACAGGCCGGGCGTCCACCGCCTTGGTCGACCGGCTGTTGATAGACTATTACAACATGCCGACCCCGTTGATGCAGTTGGCCTCGATCTCGGTCCCCGAAGCCCAGATGATCTTGATCCGCCCCTTTGCCGTCAGCGACATCGGCGCCATCGAGCGAGCCATCGCCAAATCGGACATTGGGCTGACCCCCAACAACGACGGCAAGCAGATTCGTCTCAACATCCCCCCGCTGACCGAAGACCGGCGGCGGGATCTGACCAAGCAGGTGGCAAAACGGGCCGAGGAGGCCCGGGTCTCCCTGCGCAACATCCGCCGGGACAGCATTTCCGACTTGCGCGAGATGGAAAAGGAAAGTATGATCAGCGAGGATGAGCTACACCGAGCCCAGGACCAGGTTCAGGAAGCCATCAACAAGTTCACAGAGATCGTGGACCAGATCACCAAGGAAAAGGACGATGAGATCATGACTATCTGATCTCCGCCGTCCGTACCCTTCCCTCGCATGGTCAGGGATGAATTGATATAGAAACAGGGGTGAGTTCACGCTCACCCCTGCTTTTTCGTCACATCGCGTTGCCGTAGGAGAGAACCCAGTGAAGAACAACAACGAGCAAGCGCTTGCCCCACTTCCCGCCGTCCCCCACCATTTGGGCATCATCATGGATGGCAATGGGCGGTGGGCGCAGTCCCGTGGATTGCCCCGGCTGGCCGGCCATCAATCCGGGGTGGACAACATCAAACGGGTGCTGGAAGGGTGTGTGGAATTTGGGGTCAAGGCGTTGACCATCTATGCCTTTTCCACCGAAAACTGGCATCGGCCCCCAGACGAGGTGCGGGGCTTGATGTTCTTGCTGGGCATGACCATCAAGCGACAGTTGAAGGATCTGCATAGCAACGGCGTGCAGATTCGCCACAGCGGCCGCCTCACGGGGATCAGCGAAGAATTGCAGCAGCAGATCCTCTATGCCGTGGACTATACCAAAGACAACGACACCATCGTGCTCAACGTGGCCTTCAACTATGGGGGCCGGGCCGAAATTTTGGATGCCGTGCGCCGAGCCATGGCCGACGGCCTCAACCCGGACACCCTCTCCGAAGAGGTCTTTAGCCAATACCTCTACACCGGCGACCTGCCCGACCCGGATCTGATCATCCGCACTGGGGGGGAATGGCGGTTGAGCAATTTTCTGATCTGGCAGGCCGCCTACGCCGAATATTACACCACGCCCACCTATTGGCCGGATTTTGGCAAAGAAGAGCTACACAAAGCCCTTTGGGAATATGGCCAGCGCGAGCGGCGTTTTGGCCGTGTGCTGGAACCGAGTTAGCGCCCCCCTAGCCCCCCAACTTTGGGGGGAACTGTCCACTGCCTCCCCCAGAATTGGGGGCCGGGGGGCGACACCGCCCAATGATCCAATGACCCACGCACCCACACAACGAAAGAAATTGACGTGTTCCAGCGTTTCGTAACTGCCATGATTCTGCTGCCACCTATTCTGGCGGCCCTTTGGGTCGGCGGCGTGTGGTGGACCCTGCTGATCCTTGCGATTTCTGTGGTTGCGGGCCACGAGATGTTCACCCTCTTGACCGTCGGCGGTTTTCGCCCGGCCCCCTATCTGGGGATGGCCTGGATTGCGCTTTTGGTCTTGCACGCTACCCCGATCTTGGCCATTGTCCCCCTCAACACACTTTTGGCCGGGGGCCTGATCGCCGTCTTCATCCTGGCCATGTACCGCATCGAAAAGCCCCTGGCCACCTGGATCAGCACCAGCACCGGGGCCATCTATTTGGGCGTGATGCTGGGGCAAATGGCCGGGCTGCGTCTGTTGGCCGACGGCTTTTGGTGGGTGCTTTTCGCCCTCTTCATCACATGGGGCAACGATACCGTGGCCTATTTTGTCGGGGTCACCCTGGGCAAACACAAGATGTGGCCTCGGCTCAGCCCCAAGAAGAGTTGGGAAGGCACTGTGGGTGGATGGCTCGGCGCTGCCCTGGTTGGGGGCGCCATCGCCCACTTCTCGCCCTTGCCCATGAGCTTTGGGGCCGGTGCTGCGGTGGGCGCAGTCGGGGGCATACTGGCCCTCTATGGGGATCTCTCCATCAGCCTGGTCAAACGCCAGGTGGGGGTCAAGGACACCGGCAGTCTCTTCCCCGGCCACGGCGGCATGTTGGATCGGCTGGACAGTCTACTCTTCGTTTTCCCCTTCATTTTTCAGATCGCCCTGATCTGGAAATGAGGCGAACGACGTGTGGCAAATGGCGAAAAACAAAAGTGGTTGGGAAAGACCCATACGGGTTTATCCCAACCACTTTTGCCTTTTGAACTTTGCCTTTTGCCTTGCTTTTATTTTGCCAGCGCCTCTCGTAGGGCGCTAATGTTGGCAGAAACGCTATCCTTTTCGTTGTAAACCGCACTGCCCACGACCACCACGTTTGCCCCGCTCAAGGCAATATCCCGAATATTGTACACCCCAACACCGCCATCCACTTCCAACTCGCAGGTGGGATTGTATTCCCGGATCAGGGCGCGCATACGGCGTAGCTTGCTGGTGGTGGTCTCGATGAACCGCTGACCGCCAAAGCCAGGGTTGACGCTCATGATCAAGATCAGATCCACAAAGGGCAGGATCTCCCGCACGGCGTCCACGGGGGTGGAGGGGTTGAGGGCCACGCCGGCCTTGCACCCGGCGGCCACAATCTGCTCCACCGTGCGGTGCAGGTGCACGCTGGCCTCCACATGCACGGTCAGCAGATCCGCCCCGGCATCGATAAAGGCCCCCACATAGCGCTCCGGCGCATTCATCATCAAATGGACGTCCAGGGGCAGGCTGGTGGCCTGGCGCACGGCCTTGACGATCCCAGGGCCAAAGCTGATGTTGGGCACAAAGCAGCCATCCATCACATCCAAATGGATATAGTCGGCACCCCCGGCCTCGGCCTGGCGGATCTGCTCTGCCAGATTGCCAAAATCTGCGGTGAGGATGGAGGGGGCCAATTTGACGGGGGGTCGAGGTGACATAGTTGAGGAAGGCACGGCGTCAACCTTTCATCGCTAACAAAAAAGAGGCTGTCCATCAACTGGACAGCCTCCAGTGTAGCACAAACGGAAGAGGCAGACAAACGGCTTTTTTCGATCTTGTTTCTGCCCCTTTTGCCCCCCAACCTTGGGGGAACCGTCCACTACTCCCCCAGAATTGGGGGCTGGGGGGCCGACCTATCCGCGCCGGGCCAGGAAATCCAGCATGAGTTCGGTCATCTTCCAGGGCTGGCGGAAGGCCAGGGCGTGGGTCTGGCCGGGGATGATGTGCAGTTCGGCATCGGGCAGGGTCCAGGCCATGCGCTCGGGGATGTTGGGAGGGAAGAACTCGTCATCCTCGCCGTGGATCAGGCAGACGGGCAGGTGGAAGCTGGCCAGGGCGGTGAGGGGCAGATCGATGCCGTGGGTCAGGCGCAGATGGCGGAAACCGGGCAGCAGCACCTCTTCGTAGTAGCCTTCGTAGCGGAAGGGGTCGTGGAGCCGGGCGGTGGCTTCCATCCACCGATCCCCGGCGCGGAAGTCGTCCGGGGTAAGGGCGCTGGGGTTATCCGTGGTCTTGGGATTGGTGCTGTGGGTGGTGCTGATCAAGGTCAGGGTGCGGGGTTGGATCAACTGCCCGTGTACCAAAAGCTGGGCGATCATGCCGCCGCTGCTGGTGCCCGCCACATGGCCTTGATCTGCGCCCACGGCGGCCATCAACTGGGCGATCTGCCGGGCCATGTGGGTATGCTCGAAGGCCGCCGGCGCGCCCAATGAGCGGCCATGGCCGGGCAGATCCGGCACCAGCAGGCGGAAGTGTTGGTTGAGGGTCGGGATCATGGCCCCCCAAGCCGCCCGGCCACTGCTCATGAAGTTGTGGAGCAGGGTCAGGGTGGGGGCATCCGGGCCAGAGTCAGAAACCGGCGCTGGCCACACTTCGTAGAAAATCTGCCCGGTGTCGGTCGAGAAGAGCGCGCCTTCGGGAGCCGTCTCATGCTCACTCATCGGTGCGGCGCTCCCGCGAGGGGTTGATTTTCATTTCCTTACGTTCGGTAGAGTTGGGCGTCACCTGGCCGCCCAGGGTTTGGATGGTGCCTTGCAGTTGGACCGGGGGCTGGGTGGCGGCCTGACGGTCAAATTGCGCCCCCATCACCTCGAAGACCTCGGTCAGGTCGGCCAGGGTGAGCAGCCCCTTGAATTCGCCCCGCTCCATCACCGCCACCACGGAGCTGCGGGACTGCATGATCTTCTCCCACACATCGGCCAAGGAGGAGGTGGGGGCGCAGGTGGGGATTTGGGCGGCGGGGACCATGGCATCCACGACCCGGCCCTCTTCGCCCACCTCTCGCAGGGCGGCCACCAGCCGGGCCCGGGTCAACACGCCCACAAAATTTCCCCCCAGATCCAACACGGGGAAGTCGGCCTGATAGGTGGTCATGATCAGTTCCACGGCCCGCACCAGCCGTTCGCTGGCGAAGAGCTCCAGGGCATCGGCGTTGAGGGCGCTGCCCGCTGGCACTCGCTTCAGGACTGCCCGGCTCTCGACTGCCTCCAGTTCCGATCCCCCGCCGACATAGACAAAGAAGGCGATCAGGAGCATAAAAATACCGCCCCCCATAATTCCCCAAATGGCAAAGAGGATGGCCATGAACCGGCCTACGTAGACGGCAATTCGGGTGGCCCGCACATAGGGCAGGCCCAGGGCCAACAGCGCCCGCAGGATGCGTCCACCGTCCATGGGGAAGGCGGGGAGCAGGTTGAAGATGCCCAGCACCACATTGGTGACGGTGAGATAGATAATCAAGCCGCTGAAGCTGGGCACCTGCATTTGGGCGATCCAGCTCATAAAGCTGCCGCCCACGGTGCCGTTGCTCATGCCCAAGCCGATGGCTACGGCGGCCACGGGCAACAACAGCACGGCCAGCACAAAGTTGACGAGCGGGCCAGCCACGGCGATCAGAAACTCTTGCATGGGCTTGTCGGGCATGCGCTCCAACTGGGCCACGCCGCCGATGGGCAGCAGGGTGATGGTGGGCACGTTGACTTTGAAATACTTGGCGGTCACCGCGTGGCCCAATTCGTGCAGCACCACGCATACAAAGAGAAAGAGGATGATGACTACGCCATAAAGCGCGCCGATCACCGGGCCGCTTGGCCCGCTGCTGTAAATAAACGCGCCCCAAGCCAGGATCAACACAAAGGACCAGTGTACCTTCAGATCGATGCCGAATATGCGGAAGAGGGTGATGGATGTACCCATGAATATTTTTCCTTTCTGAGCCATGAAAAGCAGGCAAGTTTGATACCTGCATCTGTGCTCAGTTTATCTTTCTGGCCCAGCGTGGGACGTATCCCGGTATCCAATCTTGGGGATTCAAACGAAACGTTAATGCAGAGAACGGGAATCTTTCGGGATCTCAGGGGAGCATGGTGTGTGGTGCTCGACCTTCCTGGAAGCTGCCAGCTTCCAGGAAGGTGTGGCATGGTCCAATTCAATCGAAAATCAACGGCGGCGGCCCATCCGGGTTGCAGACCTCGCACGGGCAACTGGCCCGCAGACTGCTGAAGGCATAGATGCCCGTGTCGTGGCCGTCCGCCCAGGTGATGCGGAGGGCGTAGCCGCCCACAAGCTCGGCTCCGCTGACCTGGGCCGTGGGCAGAGGGCCGCTGGTCAAGGTCAGTTCATCCGTGGGCATAGCGGCCTTGCGCCGCTCTTCCCGGCAGGTGGCGCAGGGGCAGTGGGAACGCAGCCAGGCCAGGGAGAAGCCGCTGGCATGGCCATCCGCCCAAACTACGTTGAGCGCGCCCGCAGGCCGGTCGATCTTCAGGGTTCGGGGTTTGTGTATGGCTTGGCGAAACATGGGCGAGACTCCGTGATGCGGGTGAAACGTGATGCGTGATGCGTGATGCGAGCTGGCAGCGTTTCATCTTTCACGTTTCACGTCATCACCCCTATTTTTTGTCCGTATTCATCAGCCCGGCGAAGTATTCCAGGGGCAGGGGGAAGACGATGGTGGTGTTGTGCTCCGTGCCGATCTCGGTCAGGGTTTGCAGATAGCGCAGTTGCAGGGCGCCAGGGGCGGCGGCCATGATGGTGGCGGCGCCGGCCAACTTCTGGGAGGCGTCCAGTTCACCTTCGGCGTGGATGATCTTGGCCCGTTTTTCACGCTCGGCCTCGGCCTGTTTGGCCATGGCCCGCTGCATGGTCTGGGGCAATTCCACATCCTTGACCTCGACCACGCTGACCTTGATCCCCCAGGGCTCGGTCTGATCGTCGATGATCTGTTGCAGTTGGCGGTTGATCTCGTCCCGCTCGGAGAGCAGTTCGTCCAGCTCACTCTGGCCCAGGACCGAGCGCAGGGTGGTCTGGGCGACCTGCTGGGTGGCCATCAGATAGTTGGTGATGTTGACCACGGCGGCCACGGGGTCCATGACCCGGAAGTAGCAGACCGCGTTGACCTTGACGGTCACGTTGTCCCGGGTGATGGCCTCCTGGCTGGGCACGTCCAGGGTCACCACCCGCAGATCGACCTTCACCATCTGGTCGATGACAGGGATGATCCAGAAGAGGCCGGGACCCTTGGGGCCCTGCACCCGGCCCAGGCGGAAGATCACCCCTCGTTCATATTCCTGCACAATGCGCAGGGATGAGCGGATCAGAGAAAAAAGCACGGCAACGACGATGAGAAGAATCGGCAGGCTGCCTGAGATGGCTTCGAACATGTTAACCTCCGTGGGTTTGGATAGATGTTGGATAGATCATGAAAAAGGACGGAACTACACATAGCCCTCCAGATTGGGGAGGGACCGTCCAAGTTACCGGACTTCGTCTTCGGCGATCCGGTTGATTTCGGCGATCGCTCCAATCTGGGGGAGGCTGGGAGGGGGTGCTTGGCAGTAAAAACGGAGATCAAGTCGTCCCGTTTCAACAGTGAACAGGGGCGGGGAAGATTCACCAAGGTCATTATACCCCTAGCAACCGCCCATCACAACCGGCTGAGGGGTGACGTATCCCAGCCTGGCACGCCGTCGGCTTGACGACCGCGGATCGACAAAGTATCATACGCCCACACGTTTTGTTTGTACCAAAAACTCCTTTGAATCAAGGATACACCCCATGACCCAAAAATTCGGTTCCACGCCTCCCCTGTCCCGGCCCCCACAAGCCCCTCGGCCTCGCCGGTGGCTGCCCCTGGCCATCATCCTGATCCTGTTGACCGCCCTGGCCGGGACGATTGCCGTGGTCAGCTTTGGGCCGGACAGTCTGCGCCGCCCCAGTGCCGAGACCGCCGCAGTGGAGGAGGCCCCGGTCCAGGCTGCGGAGATCCCGGCCCTGGAGCCGACCGCCACGGATGCGCCCCTGCCTTCGCCCACCCCCACCGAGATTCCCCCAGCGACCCCGACTGCGGCCCCCACCCAGACCCCCAAACTCATGGGCGTGGTGAATGGGGATGTGGTCAACGTGCGGGAAGGGCCAAGCACTGCCTATCCTGTTTTGGGCCAGGTTCGGGAGGGGGAAGAAGTCGAGATCCAAGGTCAAAATAGTGACGGGGCTTGGTGGCAGATCTGTTGTCTGGCCGGGGGGGCGTCGAGCGAGGGGCAGGTCGGATGGATGGCGGCAGAATTTGTGGATGCGGGCTTTGGCGCCGAGGCAGGTCAGGCCATCCCCGTGGCCGAAGCGCCGCCCGTGCCCACCCCCGCCCCAGCCGCCCCCGTGGTGGCGGGCAGCAGCAGCGGGGATCAATCTGCGGCCTTGTTGGCCGCGCCGGCCTCTGGCCTGCCCGGTCCCGGCGGCTTCCCGGCGCCCGGCGGCACCAATCCCCTCACCGGGCTGCCCCTTTCCGGCGAAAACCAGAACCGGCGTCCGGCCATCGTCTGCATCAACAACGACTTTGCCGCCCGGCCCCAATATGGCCTGGCCCAGGCGGATGTGGCCTACGACTATTTGATGGAAGGCTTCAGCATCACCCGCTTCAGCGCCGTCTATTACGGCGACGACGCCGCCCGCATCGGCCCCGTGCGCAGCGCCCGGCTGATCAACTACTATCTGGGCGCGCTCTACGATGGCGGGCTGCTCTGCTCTGGGGCCAGCGACCAGGTGCGCTGGATCCTCAAGAACGACGCCCCCTTCCCCTATCTGGACATCGACCTGGACGACCCCAACAACAGCCGCTACTCGTCCAGCCTGGGCAGCGACTATCGCACCCGCTTGCAGACCAGCACCGCCGGCCTGCGGGCTTTTCTGGCCAACACGGGCACCCAGCGCGCCCCCAGCCTGCGCGGCTTCACCTTTGGGGATGTCCCCGGCGGCGGCGCACCGGCCAGCCAGATCAACATCCCCTTCCCCAGCGTGACGGGCAGTCAGGTGGCCTATACGTATGATGTGGGAAGTGGGCGATTTTTGCGTTTCTTGGGCGGGAATGCCCATGTGGACGGGGCGACGTGGCGCACAACTGGGCTTTGACAACGTGGTCGTGCAATATGTCCCCCACCAGGTGACGGACATTGTGGAGGACAGTTTGGGCAGCAAGAGCATCCGCCTCAACCTCTTCGGCAGCGGACGGGCCATCGTCTTCCGCAACGGCCTGGCCTTCGAGGGCACCTGGCGCAGCGACAGCCGGGGCGACACCCCCCACTTCTTCGCCAACGACGGCAGCGAGATCCCCCTCAAGCCGGGCAAAACGTGGATCAGCGTGGTGCCGTTGAACTACAGCATTGCGTATCAATAGAAAGGGTTATCGGCTAAACAACCCCTTCTGATCGTACTCTTCGGGATACTCGATCTTCATGTGGGCGTAGGCGGCACGGGTGGCGATGCGGCCACGGGGCGTGCGGTCGAGGAAGCCCAGTTGCAGCAGATAGGGCTCCACCACATCCATGATCGTGTCCCCCTCCTCGCTGATGCTGGCGGCCAGGGTCTCCAAGCCGACCGGCCCGCCGCCAAACTTGACGATGATGGAATCCAACACCCGGCGGTCCAAGTCGTCCAGCCCCAACTCATCCACCTCCAACAGCGCCAAAGCCTGACGGGCCACAAGCTGGTTGATGTGACCGTCCGCCCGCACCTGGGCATAGTCCCGCACCCGGCGCAGCAGGCGCAGGGAGACACGGGGCGTGCCCCGTGAACGCTGGGCGATCTCCCTGGCCCCGTCCGCGTCCAGGGGCACGTCCAGGGATTTGGCGGCCCGGGTCACAATCTCTTCCAGGGCGTATTGCTCGTAGAAATCGAAGCGCTCCACCACGCCAAAGCGGGCGCGCAGGGGCGAGGTCAGCAAGGCCAGGCGGGTGGTGGCCCCGATGATGGTAAAGCGGGGCAGCTTCAGGCGGATGCTGCGGGCGCCGGGTCCGCTGCCCACCACAATGTCCAGCACAAAATCTTCCATGGCCGGATAGAGGATTTCCTCCACAGCCTGGCGCAGCCGGTGGATCTCGTCGATAAAGAGGATGTCCCCCTTGCGCAGGTTGGTGAGGATGGCGGCCAGATCCCCCTGCTTTTCGATGGCCGGCCCGGCTGTGACCTTGACATTGGCCTGCATCTCGTTGCCCAAAATATGGCTCAGGGTCGTCTTGCCCAGCCCTGGCGGCCCATAGAGCAGCACGTGATCCAGCGCCTCTTCCCGCCCCTTGGCCGCATCGACCAGAATGCGCATCTTCTCCCGCAGATGATCCTGGCCGATCATCTCGTCCAGGCTGCGGGGGCGCAGGGCGTAATCCACATGGCCATCCCCGGTCTGCTCTCCGCCGGAGACCACGCGGTCATCCCCGCCGGAGGAAGCTGGGGTCGGGGTCGGGGTCGGGTTGGGACTGGGTTGGCGGTTGATGGGTGTGCGTTCGTCGGCCATGCGCTTTCCGTTCTGGGTGACTGTGGGTCAATTGTGGGTCAATTGTGGGTCAATCGAGATGCTCTGATTATAGCAGACTCTGGGGTTGAATGAAACAAGCGTTCGGTTTGGGGCGATTGCGGCACCCCAAAGGTTCCCCAATCAGCGCTCAGAATACACTTGGATCATCTCGGTGTGTAAGCATGCTTGACGTCTACCCGAAAAACTGATATAAAGTTGTCGCCAATTGACAACAACTTGTTGGAACCTTTTGGCGTCTGTACCTGTTGTTAACACTATTCTACCATTTTCAACCGTGTCTTGAACTTCTGTGTCCCAGAATACTGTGTCTCAAACCAACGAGGGTTTTGACCATGATTTCCCAAACATTTGTAGACCGTGAGCAAAAACGACTGTTGAAAGACCGTCCTTTGGTGGAGGATGAACTCCAACATCTGCGGGAGTATATGCAGGAAGAGGTCGATGTGGAGCCGGATGAGGGCGACGCCGAGATCTTCGAGCGGGAGAAAAACGCCGCCTTGATCGCCGTGCTGGAACGCAAGCTCATGGACATCGACGCCGCCCTGCGCGCCATCGACAAAGGCCAATACGGCATCTGCGAACGCTGCGGTGAGGCTATCGAGGAAGCTCGGCTGGAAGTAAAGCCCGACGCCACCCTCTGCCTCAACTGCCAGCGGGAGGTCGAAAAGCTCACCAAACGCAACCGGGGCGTACGCCCTCCGACCGTGTGGTAGCCGGCTGCGTCCGGCCAGCCTTCGCCCCAAAAACGTAGCCACTCGCTGCCAGCGTAGCAGATTTTCCGCCGCCATGCCTGTCCATCATCCCAGGGAGTCCTTCGTGACCACTTCCCGCGTCTACCCGTCATCTCATCCGCTGATCCGCCACAAGTTGACCCTGTTGCGGGATCGGCAAACAGAGCCGAAGAAGTTCCGAGAACTGGTCGGCGAGATGGCCGCCATGCTGGCCTATGAGGCCACCCAAGACCTGGTCCTCTCGCCAGTGACCATCGAGACCCCCCTCACCGGCATGGAGACGGA
The DNA here is from genome assembly GCA_963704975.1 of uncultured Chloroflexia bacterium. Taxonomy (GTDB): domain Bacteria; phylum Chloroflexota; class Anaerolineae; order Caldilineales; family Caldilineaceae; genus JAGNDO01. The sequence goes on from CAVPIK010000009.1 coordinate 52,878, forward strand.
GATGTTGGCCGAAAACATCGGCCTGGTCCCCATCCTGCGGGCCGGGCTGGGCATGGTCAACGGGATTTGGAACGTGCTGCCCCAGGCCGAGGTGTGGCATCTGGGTCTCTATCGGGACGAGCGCACGCTCAAGCCCGTGGAATATTACAACAAGCTGCCCACCCAGCCCACGGTCTCCCTCTGCCTGCTGCTGGACCCCATGTTGGCCACGGGCGGCTCCGCCATCGCCTCGGTGGATGTGCTCAAGCGCTGGGGCGTGGAGCGGATCAAGTTCGTGGGCATCCTGGCCGCCCCCGAAGGGGTGGCCGCCCTCAACGCCGCCCACCCGGACGTGGACATCCACATCGGGGCCATCGACGAGCGGCTGACCGACACCAGCGACCCCTTCCCCCCCGGCTACATCTGGCCCGGTCTGGGCGACGCCGGCGACCGTCAGTTCGGCACGGCGTGATCAAACCCGATCCAATCAAAAGAGCCCGGTTCCGCAAGGAACCGGGCTTCTTATTACTCCGTACTCATTCTCCCTCGCATCACATCCGCCCGCGGACTCAAATGCGCCTGGCCGTCGGCGTGGTAGCTGCTGCGCACGAGGGCGCCGCTTTCCATCCACTTGAAGCCCCGCTGCACGCCCTCTTCTTTCAAGCGCTCGAACTCGTCCGGCGTGTAGTAGCGGTGGATGGGCAGGTGGAAGCGGCTGGGCTGCAAATATTGGCCGATGGTCATGATGTCCACATCGTGGGCCCGCAGATCGTCCATCACCTGCAAGATCTCGTCCCACTCCTCGCCCAGGCCCAGCATGATGCCCGATTTGGCCAGGGCCGTGGGGTCCATCTGCTTGGCCCGCTGCAAGACCTGCATGGATTGCATATATTTGGCCTGGGGCCGCACCGTGCGATAGAGCCGGGGCACGGTCTCCGTGTTGTGGTTGAGGATCTCCGGCTGGGCGTCCATGACGATTTGGAGGGCGGGCACGTTGCCCTTGAAATCGGGGATCAGCACCTCGATGGTGCAGCCGGGGACCAGTCGCCGAATCCAATAGATGCTCTCGGCGAAGACCCAGGCCCCGCCGTCAAGCTGCTCGTCCCGGTTGACGCTGGTCAGCACGGCGTGTTTGAGCTGCATGGCGGCGATGCTCTCGCCTATCCGGCGGGGCTCGTCCGGGTCCAGGGGCGCGCCCCGGCCGGTCTTGATCTTGCAGAAGCCACAACTGCGGGTGCAGGTGTCCCCCATGAGCAGGAAGGTGGCCGTGCCCCGTCCCCAGCATTCGCCGATGTTGGGGCACATGGCCTCTTCGCAGACCGTGTGCAGGCTCTTGCCCCGGAAGAGGCCCTTCAATTCTTCGTAGCGGGGGCTGCCCACGGCCTTCACCCGCAGCCAGGACGGGCGGCGGCCCCGGGTCAGGTTGCCCGGTCCGCTGTTGTCCGGCTGGATGGTCGGCGCCGGTTCCAGGTGGATGGTGCCGTAGCCGTTGGTTTGAATGGTTGTTTGTTCGCTCATGATTTCGTCTGCTTCCCTTCTTCCCGACCTCGGTAAGTGCTTTACAAAGAGCGCAATATCCTCTGCGCCCCCTGGAACTCTACGCTGAATTTCCCTTTGTCAACTGACCCGTCGTTTCACCAACCTCTTCCTGAATCAAAATCGTCGCCGTGGCCAACCCCACAAAGAGCCAGAAGAGCACGGTCATGTGGGGATAGGTCATGTTGAACCAATAGTGGTCGAAGATGCCGCTGACCAGCGCACCCAGGACCGCGCCGCCAAAGCCCAGGAGCAGGGCTTCCCGGCCCTCGTCATAGCCCCGCCGCCAGGAGCGGAAGACCATGCCCAAGAAGCCGCCGACCACGGCCACGAAGATGGCCAAGCCCACCAGCCCCATGTTTTCGGCGATGATCAGATAGAACATGCTCACGCCCAAATAGAGGTCGATGTCGGGCACGCCGGTGAAGCCCACGCCGAAGATGGGGTAGCGGGCGATCAGGATCAGGGCGTCTTTGTATTCGCCAAAGCGCATCAGGGTGGCCTGATCCTGCCCGGCCAAGCCTTCCAGGAGCCGGGCCACATATTCCTGGGTGAAGGGGAGAAAGAAGAGCATGGCTACGCCGACCAGCCCCAAGGGGATCAGGCGGCGATATTTGAGCAGGGCCAGGAGGCCTAGAGACGCCGCCAACCCCAACAGGGCCGATCGGCTGTAGGTGAGATAGAGGGCCAGCACCGCGGTCCCCAGCATGACCGTGGTCAGCCAGCGGGGGAAGAGGGGGCGGCGGGCAAACCATTGGGGAGCCAGCCCGCCGGCCACCAAGATCATCATCCCGCCCAGCACGTTGGGGTCCACGGACGTGCCGATGGCCCGCATGGTGCCGGTGGTGTCATCCTCGATCCAGCGCAAGGCCCCGTAGCCGCCGGGATAGTCGAAGCGGGCCAGGTGGTCCAGCACCCAGACCGTCCACGCTTCGGGGATGACGTAGAAGGCCACGGCGATGGCGGCGCAGGCCCATCCGGCCAGGAAGAGCCAGCGGCTCACCCAGTCCAGCTCCTTCTGGGTGCGCACGGTGTTGATGATCACAAAGAAGAGGCCGATGCCCAGCAGAATCTCGGCAAAGCGGCGCACGGTGAAGCTGGTGGGGCGGCTGTGGGTCAGCCCATAGGCAAAGCTGAAGGTGGCCATGAGCATGAAAAGCAACACCCACAGGCCCAGGGGCGAGCCGATCAACTTGCGCTCCTGGCCGGTCATCAGCTTGAAAAGCCAGACGAAGAAGAGCGCGCCCAGGGCCACGTCGAGAAAGGTGGGCTTGAAGCCGATGCTGAAGGGCAGACTGGCAAAGGGCAGGCCAAAGACCACGGCCACCAAGGCCACAAAGCCCCAATGGGTGTCCACCAGCACCATCGCCCCGCCGATGATGGCCACGGCCATCGCCAAGGCAATGATCGGTCCCAGCACGCCGATGAAGAGCGCGATGATCCCCGCCCCGGCCACCAAAATGCCGCCGACGGTCAGTCGGCGGGTCAGGGGGTGGGGGGAGGTGAGTAGGTTTTGGAAGGAACGTGCGGTTGTGTTGAGCATTTGTCTTTAGGAAAAATTGCTCTCTTGCGTAGAGCAGATTTGAACGGTATAATTCAGAAAGTGGATCTGCAACCCCTGAGTTGATTCGGGAGACCGTGCAACTATGCACATCACGGGCTACATTTGGCGAGAAGAAACTATCGATAAACTGGCTTGGAAGCACGACGTTCAAGTTGATGAAGTCATCGATGTCTTTGAAAACCGGCCTCGTTTTGAACGACTGGAGCGGGTCACCGCCCGAACGAAGATCTCTATCTTGCTGCCGGTCAGACTCGATCAGGTCGATATTTACTGGTCTTCTTTGTTCGCAAGACAGATGACCAAGCGCTGGTTGTCACAGCCAGAGAGATGACCAAAAAGGAACGCCGCCGTTATGCTAAAAAATGATTCCGTCAAAACAGAATTGCCCGCTACCTTCGAAACTTTGGACGAGATGGCCGACTTCTGGGATACCCACGACGTCACCGATTTTGAAGAATTTCTAACGCCGGTTGACGCTACCGTGGCCATGTCTCCGCGCCATGAATATGTCATCACGTTGTCCGACTCCCTGGATTCACTGCTCCAGAAAGTCCAAAAGTCCGAAGGTGTGTCGCTGAATACCCTGGTCAATCTTTGGGTTCAGGAAAAACTCCAGCAGTACGCGGTTGCCCCTCGTTAATCTCCAACCACTTGCCAATCGTATAGCGTTAATGCATCCTCGCCTGTCTCACTTCGCAGACGGGGTGACCCCTCCACGCCCGGATTGTACAGCCCGGCGATCAGCCGATAGTCCCCAGGTGGCAGGTCTGCGGGCAGGGCCAGCCCTGCTTTCTCTGTCAGTTCTTCACCTGCGGGCAACGCCGAGAAAGTAGTATAGCCGTCCAACGGTCCCGTGTCCAACATGGCCACGGGGATGCCGTCCGGCCCCAGCATCTGCACGAACCAACGCAGGTCGTGGGTGGCCGGTTCCGTCAGGCGGAAGTGCAGGTCCACGGCCATCACCTGCCCGGCGTGGATGGTATACGGGGCGTCCGACCCCGGTGATCTCCACCCGGTTGGCTTCGTCCGCCAGCACATGGTCCAGGTCAACGCGACCTACCCGATCCCCCGTCTGCCGTGCCATAGCGCACCAGCCGGAAGTCGTCGTACCAGCCATCCGTGGCCTTGTAGGCGTGGTCCGCCAGCCAGCGCTCCACGGAGTTGGCCGGGTCCGCCGGGGGCAGGCCCGCGGTGACAAACCAGACGCCCTCATGCTCGGCCACCGCCCGGCTCAGGACATTCACCGCCTCGGCATGGTCCATGCTGTCCGTGGCATAGCCGAAGATGGGCAGCTTGCCGTCATACCAGTTCATGGGGATCTGGTAATGGAAGGGCGCAATGGTCACGATGGCGTCGTCCGCCCCGGCGTCCCGCTCAATCTCGCTCAAAATGGCCCGATACCCCACGTCCGGCGCGCCGTAGATGGGGTCCGTGCTCGCCCCATTCAACCACACGCCGACGAAAAGGAGAGGGGCGGCGATCCGCAATGGCGAAGAAAAGAGGTGTTGATTTGTTGATTTGTTGATTTGTTGATTGGGGGACAGCCACACCATTGTGCATTGTCCATTGTGCATTGTGCATTGGCCCCTTCCGCCGAACCAATCAACCAATAAACCAATCAACAACCCAACCACCACCACGCCCGTCCCCACCACGCCCCACAACACCGTGCCGTCCGCCCGCAGCCAGGCCAGGTCGGTGTTGGCGAGGAAGTCTTGGGCCATGAGGCGGAATTGGCCGATCACCGGGCTGGCGGCGAAGTCGCCGATGCCCTGGGCGGGCGGGCCGAACTTGAGCGGGTCCGCCCAGTCTGTGGGGAAGAGGCTGCGCAGTTGGATTTCGTAGTTGACGTAGTTGACCGAGACGGCGGCGAGTTGGACGATGACGGAGATCAGGGCGAGGAATTGAAAATTGAGAGTTGAGAATTGAGAATTTTTATTCGTGCTTGACTTTCGGGATCTGCATTTGTTCTACCATCGGGGCAAGGAGTAGCACCCAAAATGGTGCCAAGGGCACCAAGAACCGCGGTCCCCAGGCGAAGCCGCCCCACCACATCCACCATGCGCTGTACAGGCCGATCAGGGCGGCGCTGAGGGCGATGATGGTGATGCCTTCGGCCCGGTGGCGGCGGGTGAAGGGGATGAGGGCGAAGAGGCTCGCCAGGAAGAGGGGCGTGTGCCAGAAGACGCCCCGATACGGACTGCCCAGCAAGCCCCACAGCCCCTGCAAAATGGGGGTGGTGAAGCCTTCCCCGCTGTCGAAGTGATAGCCCGTGTTGAGGAAGGAGCCGAAGCGGGCGGCGTTGTACCAGCCGAGGAGGGAAAAGCAAATCAAAAGGCAAAAGGCAAAAGGCAAAAGGCAAAAGGTTGTGCGTCGTAGGCGGATGAGGGGCGAGGGGGGCGAGGTTGCCCACACAGCCCGTACCACGTAATACGCCAGCAGCAGCCCCAAGATCCCCACCAGCACGGCGTGGGCTGTGACCGTGGCGATGGCGAGGCCGGCCCCCAATCCCGCAACCCACACAAAAAGCGAAGGACGAATGAAAATGGCGATTTTCGTTCGATTTCTTTGTGATCTTTGTGTTCTTTGTGGTGAAAACGAAACGATCCCATAAAAGCACAACAGCAGGCTGAACGCGCTCAACGGTTCGCCGAAAAGATGGTTCGCATACGGCCAGGCGATGGTGCCCAGGCCGAAGAGCAGCCCCAGGATCATCCCCGTGCGGTCACGATAGCCCAGACGCAGGACGGTCAGCCACAGCAGCACCGCGGTGAGCGCGGTCAGGAACCCATTCCACAGCAGCACCCCTTGGAGCAGCCCCCACTTTAGCCCCAACGCCCGGCCCGCCCAGGTTACGCCGTAGGCCCGCCACGCCGCAAACGCAGGTCCCGGCCCCTTTTTGCTGAAAACATCCCCGTCCGGCCCGAACGCGCCCAGGACCTCGCCGGGGCTGTTGACCCACTGGGTCCAGGCGATGGCGTTGGTGTCCACGCTGCCCCGCCGGGCCACGGACTCGGTGACGCCGTAGATGCTCACCTCGTCGATGATGTGAAAACGCCCGGCGTTGGTGAAGGTATAGACCGAATAGAGCAGCCCGGCCAGGAGGATCATGCCCAGGATGCGGTGGGACCACAACCCCCTCCCAGCCTCCCCCAGGTTGGGGGAGGAGCCGGATCGCCGCAACCCCAAATCTGCCCCCTCCCCAAACTGGGGAGGGCTGGGGAGGGGTGCTTTTTCTCGCTCACTCATGGCGTTCCCCCAATCGTAATTGTGCCAACCGAGACTTCCTGCCCCGCCGGGTTGCCCGCGGCGTCCAGCAGTTCCAAGGGGTCAAGCGTGTCGGCATCGTAGACCAACAGCCGCACATCGTACGCGCCGGGAGCCAAGTCCCCGGGCGTGGGGATGGCGTACACATTCAAAGGCCGGTCCGCCTCCCCCCACTGGGACGGGGCCAGATGGCGGTCGTTGAGCAGACGACGGTCGTCTTGGCCCAACCGGTTGCCCGCAGACGTCATAGAGGGCCAAGCGCGCCTTGAGCGGGCGATCCAGATCCCCGGCCACGGTTCGCCATCTGATAACCACATCGATCGTGCGGCCAGCCAGGATCGGCGGCGATAGGCAAGGAGACGGCTTCACTCCAGACTTGGCCAGAGATCCCCGGCACGCGAAAACCATGCGACCTGGTCTTCAAACGAGTCCGCCAGGGCGAAAGCGGTGGGCGGGGTCAGATCCCACCAGTTGAGCCGGTAGCCCTGGAAAGTCTCTTCCCCCGCGGGCGTGCCATACTTGCCCAGCAGGAAAGGCACCGCGCCCCGGGGATCCGTGTCGCTCTCGAACCACTGCACCCAGAAGACCCGGTGGGCGTCCCCGGCCCACTCGGTCAGCCGCTGGTCGATGGTGTTGATGTCCACAAAAAGATAGCGGGCGGGCGCGGCTTCCGGCCCCGTGGGCGTGGCGGACGGGTCGATGGCATAGCGCCCGTAATAAAAGCCAAACGGGTACTTCTGATCCACAAAGATCACATCCCCCGGCCCGGTGGAGGCCCGCAGCCAGGCCGCCACGCCTGCCGTGTCCTCTCGGAAGAAGCGGGCGTCCGTCAGGTCCGCCTGGGCGGCGGGGAGCAGGCCGGCCAGCAGGATGGCCGCGCCGAGAAGCGGCAGCGGCTTCCACCACCGCCCCAAGGCCGCCGCGCCCATGCCCAACAGCGCATACAGCGCCGGGGTCACAAAACCGCTGTAGCGGATGTTGAACGCGCCCCGGTCCATGACGGCGATGTAGTAGAGGGCCAGGCCGCCGAAGAGCCAGAAAATGAAGAATTGAGAATGGAGAATTGAAAATTGAGAATGGGATCGGCGGCGCAGACTCATGGCTAACGGCTGAAGGCTAACGGCTAAGACCGCAAGCACGGCCCACAGCCACACGTTGCCCAACGGGCTGGCGGTCCAGGCGTAGCCGCCGAGGAAGCCGGTCCAGTTTTGGACGAGATAGCCGGTCACCGTGGGGACGGTGAGGTTGGGGTTGGCGTAGTCCGGGATCTGGCGCAGGGCGATGGGGACCAAGGGCAAAAGCAGCACGGTCATGGTCAGGCCGGTGAGGATGATTTGGCGCAGGTGTCGCCAGCGGTCGGGCTGGATCAGCGCCCAGATGCCCCAGCCCGCGTACCACGCCACGAGGATGAAGACGGCGTTGTAGTGGGTGGCGAGGGCGGCGGCGGAGAAGAGGATGAATGGAAAATTGAGATTTGAGAATTGAGAATTGAAAATGCGTGGTCGAGTTTGACTCGGCGTTTCTTGATCTTCTTTGGTTGAGGTAAGTAGGTTTAGAAATGCAATGGCCGCTGCCATCAAGAGGGCGAAGGCCAGGGTGTACATGCGGGTTTCCTGGCTTTCGGCCAGCCAGAAAGGGGACGCCGCGCCGACCGCGGCGGCGATGAGGGCCGCATAGCGCAAATCATTCGGTGAATTACCGCGCTCTAGCCGGGTCCGTGACCCGGCGGGTTGACCAATGGATTGCCAGGAAACGGAGGATAGACGGCGGGTGAGGGCATAGAGCAACGCCACGCCCAAAACGCCAAACCAGACGCTAAAATAGCGGCCCACATAGGCCACCATCTGCGGCGCATCCCCCCGCTGGATGCCGGCCAGGTTGAGCCAGCCGTGGAGCAGCCAATAGTAGAGGGGCGGCTGGATGTCCAACTCCGGCGCGCCGGGGATCTGCCAGAAGGGGCGCAGGGCCACGTCCAGGTTGCGGGCCTCGTCCCACCAGATATTTTGCAGGGTCAGGTCGGTCAGGCGCAGGGCGAGGGCGGCGAGGAGGATGACTAACAACAACAAATTAACCGCAGAGCGCAGAGGGGCGCAGAGAGATTCTTTCATTTCTCTTTGCGGCCTTTGCGTCTTGGCGGTGAGAAGAATTTCCCCGCTATTCAGTTCTTCGACACCGGTTGATTTGGGCATAAGCAGCCTCCCATTTTACCCCACGGCTTGGGGTTGGGCCAAAGAAACGAGGAGAAAGACGCTTGCCCGGCTTGGGGATTGCGGCTATACTGGGAACAGATTCGCTGTGTTTAGGAGATGATTGCTATGACAGTTTCGACAATTTCACCGGTTCGGGCCATTTCCGGCCAGGCCATCCAACAGATTGTGGGCCAGATCGCCCAGGGCTTTCGACCCCTGCGGGTGATCCTCTTTGGTTCGCAGGCCAGCGGCGAGGACGACGTCACCAGCGATGTAGATCTGTTGGTCGTCATGGACACGGATTTGCGGGAGACTGAGCAAGCCGTGCAGATCTGTCAAGCCATTGACTATGGATTGATCTGGATCTGATCGTGCGCAAGCCCTCGACGATTGAGCGGCGGCTGGCCTTGGGTGATCCCTTTATCGCTGAAATTTTGCGGTCGGGACGGGTGCTTTATGAATCCGCTGATTAGTGGGTGAAAAGCGGAGCCCCCCACATTACCGAACGGCCCAGCGCGAATCAGCACGTAAGTTTCCCAAGACGCGCCTGCTTTCCGGAATGTCCGAGAACCTCAGCGGGATCTCTGGTTCGACTGGATCGATTGCGGTGGTCCGGTATCCCGCAGCGGTTGAGGCCAAATTGACAGTTAGGACGATTTCCGGCACTTGCCGACAGCGGCTGGATTCCTGATTGACTTGATCCTCGCCCATAGTGGGGCCACGCCTACGCTCCCGGCTACGCATGGTATATACACCAATCCCCTCACCAATCCCCCAATCAACCAACGCAACCAATCAACATCGTTCCACACGGAGAGAACACTATGAGCAATTACATTCATCCCGACGTCCTGGTCAGCACCGACTGGGTGGCCGCGCACTTGAACGACCCCAAGGTGCGCCTGGTGGAGAGCAACGAGGATCCCCTGTTGTACGAGGTCGGCCACATCGCCGGCGCGGTGAAGATCGACTGGCAGGCGGATCTGAACGATCCCGTGGTGCGGGATTATGTGGGCAAGGCCGAGTTTGAGGCACTGCTGGGCCGCCTGGGCATCGACAACGAGACCACCGTGGTCTTCTACGGCGACAAGAACAACTGGTGGGCCACCTATGCCTTCTGGGTCTTCCAGCTTTTCGGCTTCGAAAAGGGCAAGATGATGAACGGCGGGCGCACCAAGTGGGTGGCCGAGGGCCGGGAGATGACACGGGAGAAGGTCAGCTATCCCGCCACCACCTTCACCGCCAACGAGCGCAACGACGCCTTGATCCGGGCCTACAAAGACGAGGTCTTCACCCACCAAGAGGCCGGTCTGCCCCTGGTGGATGTGCGCAGCCCTGCCGAATATCGGGGCGACCTGCTGCACATGGCCGACTATCCCCAAGAGGGCACCCTGCGGGGCGGCCACATCAAGGGGGCGCGCAACGTGCCCTGGGCCCGGGCGGCCAACCCGGACGGCACCTTCAAGAGCGCGGACGATCTGCGGGCCATCTACGAGACCGAGCAGGGGCTTTCCCCGGACGACACCATCATCGCCTATTGCCGCATCGGCGAGCGCAGCAGCCACAGTTGGTTTGTGCTCAAATATCTGCTGGGCTACACCAACATCCGCAACTACGACGGCTCCTGGACCGAATGGGGCAATGCGGTGCGGGCACCCATCGAAAAATAAGCGAATGGCGAATGGCAAATGGCGAATCAACGGACGAGGTTGATTCCAAAAAGAAAAAGAGGGCCGCTGAAGAATTTACAGCGGCCCTCTTCTATGCTTGGTAATCTGCTTCAACTCAACCTACACTTCGCCATTCGCCATTCGCCATTCGCCATTCGCCATTCGCCACCGTCAATCAATCCGCCGCACTTCCATGCCCGGCGGGGGGACGAAGATGAAGGTTTTGGGGTCGATCTCCTGGTTGAAGCGCACGTCGGTGAAGGTGATCTCCAGACCGCCGGGGGTCTTGACCCGCAGGGGATAGTAGGTTTCCTGGTCCAGCCACAGGGTGAGGACGCCAGCGGGCAGGATGCCCACGGCTTCGGGCAGGTTCATCTCCATGTGATGCACGTCTCGGCCGGCCATCTTCTCCCGGCCCACGTAGTTGAAGGCATCTGCCTTGCCCAGGGCGGCCTGGATCTCTTCGGGCATGGCTTCCAGCAGGTTGCTGCCGGTCAGGGCACCCACTTCCGGCTGGAAGGTTTGGCGGTCGGCGATCATGGTCACGTCCAGGGCGGGCACGTAGTACCAGGCCTCGGTCTCGTTGAGGACCACGATCATGTCCTTGTATTCCGCCGGGCCATCCTCGGTCTCGGCGCGCAGGAAGGTGGGGCGCTGCACCCACAGCTCGTCTTTCAGCAGATCCTCGCCCACCTGAATCTCCACCCGGCCCATCACCGTGCGCACTTGGGGCAGACGGCGGGCCATCTCCGTGGCGGTTTTTTCCGCCGTGGGGCCGCCGCCGCACCCGGCGACCAGAACAGCCAGGATCATGATGATCAAGATTTTCCATTTGTGTGACATGGGATGTCCTTTTTGTCGAGTATTACGTGTCGTGTATTGAGGTTTAGATCTTTCCGTTTCGGATACGGTCAAGTATATCATCACCGTGGGCAAGAGAACACCTGGGACCATGACCGGGAGAGGGGGCAAAGTGGCGCGCATTTGATCATAGATGCCCCCAGTGGGTTTGCACTCTAGGCGCAAATGCGATAAAACTACACAGGTATGCGTCGACACTTTGGCGTGCGTAGACCGGCATTGACTACCCTGCCTTTCCCCTTTGCGGCCTCTTGAACGGCTTGACTTCCTCGGACGATCACCTGTGCCATGCTTGGATGACCTTGTCGGTTTCTTCTAATCGTTATCCTTCTTCTCGTCGTCACATCAACGCAGAAAGGACTGTTTCATGGAACATTCGCCAGTTTCTACCGTCCCCCCCACCGGCGGACACCCAGACCACGATCCGGCCAAGATCACCCTGAGCCGGGATATGGGTCTGTTGGACATCACCATGATCGGCGTGGGGGCCATGATCGGGGCGGGCATCTTTGTGCTCACCGGTCTGGCCGCCGGCCACGCCGGGCCGGGATTGATCCTGGCCTTCGGGCTGAACGGCATCATCGCCGTGATCATCGGGGCGGCCTATGCCGAGTTGGGGAGCTGCTTCCCCGAGGCCGGCGGCGGCTATCTGTGGGTGAAGCAGGGCATGAGCGATGTCTTCGGCTTCCTCTCCGGCTGGATGAGCTGGTTTGCCCATGCCGTGGCCTGTTCGCTCTATGCCCTGGGCTTTGGCTCCTTTGCCTCGGAGTTGATCCGCATGAGCTTTGGCGGACTGCCCCTCAGCCACCACTGGACATCGGCCATCATCGGCGTGATCGCCGCCGCCCTCTTCACCTATATCAACTTCCGGGGATCGTCCGAGACCGGGCTGGTGGGCAACGTGGTGACCAGCATCAAGGTCTTCATTTTGCTGGTGCTGGCCGGGTTTGGTCTCTTCAAAATCTTCGGCAACCCCATGCCCTTTGACCCCTACCAGCCCTTCCTGCCCGAAGGCATCGGCGGCGTCTTCGTGGCAATGGGCCTCACCTTTATCGCCTTTGAGGGCTACGAGATCATCGCCCAGAGCGGCGAGGAGGTGAAGGACCCGGCCCACAACATCCCCAAAGCCATCTTCCTGAGCATCGCCATCGCCGTGGCCATCTATCTGTTGATCGCCTTTGTGGTGCTGGGCGCGTTGACGGCCCCGCCGGCCAGGAGGTCTATCAATTCCTGGGCACCCTGGGCGAGTTGGGCATGGCCGAGGCCGCCGGGCAGTTCATGCCCGCCGGCAAGGTGATCCTGCTCCTGGCCGGTCTGGCCAGCACCATGAGCGCGCTCAACGCCACGGTCTACAGTTCCAGCCGGGTCAGCTTCGCCATGGGCCGGGACGGCAACCTGCCCCCGGTCTTTGGGAAAATCCACCCCATCACCCACACGCCCCACTACGCCGTCTTCATCAGCGGCGCCCTGATCATGCTGATGGCCGTCACCCTGCCCATCGAGGATGTGGCCGCCAGCGCCGACATCATGTTCCTGCTGCTCTTTATGATGGTCTGCTACAGCCTGATCACCCTGCGGGAGCGGCGGCCGGATCTGGATCGCCAGTTCATCGTGCCCCTCTTCCCCTATTGGCCCTGGGCGGGCATCATCATCTGCCTGGCCCTCTCCCTCACCCTCTTTGAGCTCAGCCCGATTGCCTGGTATACGACCCTGGCCTGGATCGGGGCGGGGCTGGTGCTCTACTTCACCTACAGCGTCAACAAGCAGAAGATGATGGCCGACGAAGAGCGGCCCATCCTGCTGGAAGAGGTGGTGGCGGTGAAGGAGAAGTGCGTGATGATCCCGGTCAGCGACATGCGCCAGGCCTACAGCTTGGGGCGGCTGGGGGCCATCATGGCCAGCGTGCGGGATCAGGAGTTGTTCGCGCTCAACGTGGTGCGGGTGCCCAAGGCCATCAGCGTGGGCGAAGGCCGGGCTTTCTTGACCCAAGGCCGCTCGGTGTTGGATGCGGCGATCGAGCGGGGGAAGAGCTATGACGTGCCCGTGCGCACCATGATCCGCCTGGGCCGCAACGTGCCCCACACCATCATGGACACCGCCCGCCAGCGCAAGGCGGACACGATCCTGCTGGGCTGGCCGGGCTATTCCAACAGCCGCCGGGTGGCCTTTGGCTCCATCATCGACCTGATCGGCCAACATCCGCCCTGTGATCTGGCCGTGGTGCGCTTCCACAAGCCCTGGGACGCGCCCAACCGTATCGTCATCCCCAGCCGGGGCGGCGGACCCAACGCCCGCATGGCCTTCGAGTTGGCCCGGGACATTGCCCAGTTCTACGCCCAGCCGGAGCGGGGCAGCCATGCGGTGCGGATCCAAGCCCTGCACGTCATCACCCCGTCGTCCAAAAATGGGGATGTGGGCCAGTTCCGGGAGCAGGTCAAGGCTCTGGGCGAACGTCTGGGCATGACCGTTGAGGTGCTGGAGGTCGAGGCGAACAACCCGGTGGAGGGCATCGCCAAGGCAACCCAAGATGTGGATTTGGTGCTGATGGGCGCGTCGGAACATCGAGTTCTGGAGCAGCGTCTCTTCGGCTCCATCCCCGAGCAGGTCATGCGCCAATCACCGGCCACCATCATCATGTGCAAGCGCTATCACGGCCAAGTCGCCAACCTGCTGCGCCGGGTGCTGATCCCCGCCCCGGTGGATCTCAACGACCCCGACTTGGGGGGCATCCGCAAGCAGGACGCGTAACCACACGCAAAAGAATAGCCACAAAGAACACAGAGAGCACAAAGATTCTTAATTCTTTGTGCTCTCTCTGTTCTTTGTGGCTATTCTTTGATCTACCACCAAACCTTGGGCTTGTCCGATGGACGTTGATCTTCGTCGCCGATGATGCGGGGTGGGGGCAGGGAGGCGGGCGATGCCGCGGACCGAGCATCAGCGTCGGCGGGAGGGGGCGGCCCGGATCGGGAGCTGATTTGGGGACCGTTGCCCAGGTCGGCCAGGTCGGCGATCAGCACGGCCCGTCCTTGGCTGCCCCCCTGGTCCGGCCCCAGCACACCGGCCTCTTCCAACTGGTCCACCAGGCGGCTGGCCCGGCTGTAGCCCACCCGCAATTTGCGCTGCAACAGGCTGACCGATCCCCGCCCGGCCTCGATGACCGCTTTCACGGCCTCCAAGAAAGAGCTCGTCCCGGTTGTCGATGGTGCGCAACTCTTCGATCTGCTTGAAAAGAGAGGGCTGGGCCACGGCCCCAGAACCCGAACCAAAAGTTGAGCGGGTCGCCCCAGACGATGGGGCTGGGTGTCTCGGCAAAGGGATTGTCGCCCGCGCCGTCATCCCGCAGGGCATGGGAGGTGGCGAAGTCATCCTCCGTCTCCCAGGGCGGGTCAGCGTTGAGATCCAGGCCGTCTAGCCCCACGGTCCCTTGGGGATCCCGCTCCAACATACGCACGCCCTTCCAATAGCGCACGATGCGGTTGATTTCATCGTCGCCCAAAAAGGTGCCCTGCAAACGCTCCAGTTTGCTGGCATCCGGGGCCATAAAGAGCATGTCCCCTCGGCCCAGCAGCCGGTCGGCGCCGGGCACATCCAGGATCACCCGGCTGTCCACCTGGCTGGTGACGGCGAAGGCGATGCGGGAGGGGAAGTTGGCCTTGATCAGCCCGGTGATCACATCCACCGACGGGCGCTGGGTGGCGATGATCAGGTGCATGCCCACGGCCCGGGCCATCTGGGCCAGACGGCAGATGTGCTTCTCCACCTCTTCCGGCGCGGCCATCATCAGGTCGGCCATTTCGTCCACGATGATCACAATGTAGGGCAGGGGCGGCTCGTTGCGCTTGCGTCAAATAGCCGTTGTAGCGCTCCAGATCCCGGGCGCCCGCCTTGCTGAAAAGCTGATAGCGGCGCTCCATCTCCTTCACCGCCCAAAAGAGCACCCCAGAGGCCTTGTCCACCTCGGTCACCACCGGGCTGAGCAGGTGGGGGATGCCGTTGTACATGTTCAACTCCACCATTTTGGGGTCGATCATGAGCAGGCGCAGGTTGTCCGGCGTGTTGGTGATCAGCAGATCGCAGATGATGGAGTTGATGCAGACCGACTTGCCCGCGCCCGTGGCCCCGGCGATCAGCAGATGGGGCATGCGGGTCATGTCCGCCACAATGGGCTGGCCCTTGACATCCTCGCCCAGGGCGATGGGCAGTTTGGCCTTGCTCTCGGTGAAGACATCGCTCTGCATCAGTTCCTTCAGGCCGACAATGTTGCCCTCTCGGTTGGGCACCTCGATCCCCACATAGTTTGTGCCGGGGATGGGGGCCTCGATGCGCACATTGGGCGCGGCCAGGGCCAAGGCCAGGTCGTTGGTGAGGGCGGCGATCTTGCTCACCTTCACCTTGATGCGCTTGGTCTCGCCCCGGATGGTGCGCTCCACATAGCCGGGCTTGATCAGATATTGGGTCACCGCCGGGCCTTTGTACGCGCCCTCAAAATCCGCCGGGACGCCGAAGAGGGCCAGGGTTTCCTGGATCAACCGGCCCTGCTGGCGGATGTGGTCGTCGCTGTCGGCCAGCCGCTCTCGGTCCACCAGCATGTCGTCGATGCTGGGCAGCCGCCACGCTTGATGGCCCCCCACAATCCGCGGGGTGAGGGAGGTGCCGTCGCTGGGCTGGGTGGCGGCTTGGCGAGGCGGCGATGGCGCTGCGGTCGCGGGGGCCGGGGCCATGCCTCGGCTGGGGACCGCTTCGACGCGGTTCGGGGCGCTGGGCATGGCCATCGGTTCGAGGGGTGGTGGCGCGGCCCATGATGGGCGGTTCCGGCTTGGGCCGCATACGCTCCAATCATCTGCTTCCACCAAGGCAGCACGCCCGGTGGCCAGGGGGAAGGCGGGCTGGATGGGCGAACCTGGGGGGAGTTGGCGGTCGCGGCCCTGGCCGCGTCGGAAACGCCAATCGTCCCACAGGAAAACAAGGTGGTTGAACCCTTCGATCAGCAGTTGATCCGTCAGCAGAAAAAGACCGATGCCCACGGTGATCAGCACCACGATCCACGCCCCGGCCTGACCGATCAGGTCGGCGAAGCCATTGCTCAACTGTAGACCCAGCCAGCCGCCGGCCTGTCCGGCCTCGGCCAAGTTGCGCCGGGTCGCCGGGTCATACATCAACCCAGCCCCGGTGATATAGGCCAGGAAGATCAGTCCCAACCCCAAGGGCCGCTGCCAGGGCAGATCGGGCATCTTCTCCACCGACCGGATCACCATCCACAGCCCCAACAGCCCCAGGATCAGGGGCATCCCCCACACCCCATTGCCCACGGTCATGCGCAGCAGATCGATCCAGGCCCCGGTCAGTTGTCCCCGGCTGTCCGTGGCCAAACTGAGCAGGGTGAAGACCGCCACCAAGACCAACAGCACACCGATCACCTTGGGATCTCCCAGGAAATTGGCGATCTGCTGAATTGGATCCTTGCGCGTTTTGCGCTTGGTGGGACGTCTCTTGGCGGCCATGATGAAATCAATCCGGGTGAAAAATGGGTAATCGTTCAACCCCCTCTGCCCCCCGGCCCCCAATTCTGGGGGAGGTCGTGGACAGTTCCCCCCAAGGTTGGGGGGCTAGGGGGGCGGGAGGACGGCGGGGGCAGGGTGCTTGACGAACAAGTGTTCCGCCTGAGTATAACATAAAAATGGCGGGGCAACAATCACTATTTCTGGGATCGGGGCTTTTCAAAAGTCGCCGGGCAGCCGCATTGCAGAAGCTAGCGCAGGTTGAGTAGCCGCCGCCGAGATTTCCGCTGACCATTCAGGCACTCGGCGGCGTATCGAAACCGCAGCGGGTTAACCTGTTACGGTTTCGATACGGCCTAGCCTCCATTCGTTGTGCATCAGGTTGGTCGACCCGGCCTACTCAACCTACGCTGGTCTACTGGACGCTGGCGACTTTTGAAAGGCCCTGCTGGAATCTGGGTGTTGGATAGCAAGAGACCGGGTTTCTGTCAGAAACCCGGTCTCGTTATCAACAAGCAGGTCGACTTTTACAAAAAGTCGACCTGCTGAATGGCTACCGACTGCCTAGACCTCAATCACCATAGGCAGGATCATGGGCCGGCGGCCCATCTCCTTGTAGGTGAAGGCGGAGAGGGCGTCCCGCACCTTTTTCTCGATGACGTGGGTGGGGCCGCCCTTCTTGACGGCCTTGCGCACGGCCTCTTCGGCTCGGGCGATCAGGTCTTCGCTGTCTCGCATGTAGACAAAGCCCCGGCTGATGATCTCTGGCCCGTAGATCAGTTCCTTGTCGAACTCATCCATGGCCACGATGCAGACGATGAAGCCGTCCTCGGCCAGGTGGTTGCGGTCACGCAGGACGACGCTGCCCACATCGCCCACGCCCAAGCCATCCACCAGCACGTCGGGGGCGGCGATGCGCTCGCCCAGGCGGGCCTGGATGTGGTTGGCATTTTGGCTGTCAAAGTTGCCGATCTCCACCATCTGGCCGTCGGTGATGGCGAAGATGTTCTCTTTGGCCACATCGTTCTCTTCGGCCAGTCGGGCGTGCAGCACCAAGTGGCGATATTCGCCGTGGGCCGGGATGAAGAAACGGGGGCGCACCAGTTGCAACATGCGGGCGTATTCATCTCGGTTGCCGTGGCCGGAGACGTGAATGTGGGCCAGGGCATGGTAGACCACTTCCACCCCTTGGCGGAAGAGATTGTCGATGGTGCGGTTGAAAAGCTCCTCGTTGCCGGGGATGGGCGAGGCGCTGATCACCACGGTGTCGCCGGTGCGCAGCTTGATCTGGCGATGTTCGCCCATGCTCATGCGCACCATGGCGCTGGTGGGCTCGCCCTGGCTGCCGGTGGAGACGACCACGACCTTGTTGCCGGGCATGTTCTCCATCTCGTGGGCGTTGAGCAGCTCGTCCTGGGTGACGTCCAGATAGCCCAGGGTGCCGGCGATCTTGACGTTGTTGACCATGGACCGTCCGGTCACGCCGATCTTGCGTCCGTTCTTGCGGGCGGCGTTGATGATCTGCTGCACCCGGCTGACGTTGCTGGCAAAGGTGCTGAGCAGCACCCGGCCCGGCGCTTCGGCGAAGATCTTGTCCAGGCTGACCTCGATGGAGGCTTCGCTGGGGGTGGTGCCAGGGTTCTCGGAGTTGGTGCTGTCCGCCATCAGCAGCAGCACGCCTTCGTTGCCCCATTTTTCCAGCTTGTCCGTCTCGGTCAGCTTGCCATCCGCGGGGGAGGGGTCAAACTTGTAGTCGCTGGTATGGATGATGCGGCCAACGGGGGTCTGGATGGCCAGGCCCACGCTGTCGGGGAAGCTGTGGCAGGTGTGGAAGAACTCCACGGTGAACACGCCGACCTCAACTTTGGAATCAGCGGTAATCGTGTTGAGCTTCACCTCGCCCAGCAGCCGATTCTCCCGCAGCTTGCCTTCCAGCAAGCCTCGGGTCAGGGCCGTGGCATAGACCGGGGCCTTCAGCCCCTCCTCGATCATATAGGGCAGTCCGCCGATGTGATCTTCGTGGCCGTGGGAGAGGAAGATGGCCTTGACGTTGTCCAGGCGATCCAGCAGGTATTCGATGTCGGGGATCACGACGTCCACGCCGTGCATGTCTGCCGTGGGGAACATCAGCCCCACATCAATGATGATGATGTCGTTGCCGTATTCCACGACCATCATGTTTTTGCCGATTTCGCCCAGTCCGCCCAAGGGCAGGATGCGCAAAAAGGGAGCTTCGGTCCCCTGGTTTTCGTTCTTAGGGGTGTTATTTGTCTTCGTTTGACTCATGTTTTATCTCCTTTAGGGATAACGTTCGTTCAGATAATTGGCATAAAAAAAGCCGGGTAGCGCATCAGGCTCCCAGCATCCAATGCAATGTTAAAGTTAACTTCTTTGAGGCTGTCGGCAGACAGTCGTCGGAAAATGGTTTGCCCACTCTCCCAATCTCTTAATCGCCTAATCTCTTTGAAAGAGATTAGGCGATTAAGAGGTTGCGAGCTTTTGAGCCTCTCGGATCAACCCAGGCAGCCGCTGCATGTCCTGCTCGAAAGCGGCCCGCCACGTGGGATTGCGCAGAGCCGCCGCCGGGTGGAACATGGCCATGACCATGCGCCCCCCTTCGATCTCTTGCACCTGACCGTGGATCTGGCTGATCTTGGCCTGGGGAAACCAGCGGGCCATGCTGAACCGGCCCAGGGTGACGATGATACGGGGGTCGATCAAGTCGATCTGGCGGGTCAAATAGTCGGCACAGGCGTTGAGCTCGGCGGGGAACGGGTCTCGGTTGGCGGGCGGGCGACACTTCACCACATTGGTGATGTACACGTCCTGACGAGAGAGGCCGATCCCGGCCAACATCTGGTCAAGAAACTTGCCGCTACGCCCCACAAAAGGCAAACCCAGTTTGTCTTCCGCTGCCCCAGGCCCTTCGCCCACAAACATGACAAGCGCCCTGAGATTTCCACTGCCCGGCACGGCCTGGATCCGTCCGCCGCTGAGTGAGCATCTTCGACAGACGCTCACTTCGGCTTCCAGTTTGTGCAGTCCGGTCTCGGTTGATCCCATCTGCCATCCCGCTTCATTGCCCCGCTTGGGGGACTCCGCTGTCTATCACCTTGTGGAGATCTGCTTTCACCGTCAGGCCGTGGCCCTTGGCAGGCAACCCCTGCCGGATTGCCCAGATCCCCACTATATTTTCCGGTCATGGGGCCACGCCAACCCGATGTCGGGGGGTCGATACGCTGGGAAAGCCTCGACCCGGAATGGCCCATCATGACAATTTTTCAAGTGTTAACGTAAGACAAGTATAACGCCCCTGCCTCTTCCTGTCTATTATTGAGGGGATTGAGGAGAAAGGGCGAGGATGAGATAAGGAGACAAGGAGGTTTCTGTAGCTTGCCCCATTGTGCATTGTTCATTGGAGATTGTGCATTGTCAGCAGCAGGGCGTCTTCGCCGTCGGCGTAGTAGCGGCGGCGGCGGCCAACCTCGACGAAACCGTACTGGGTGTAGAGGGCGATGGCCGGGGCGTTGCCCACCCGCACCTCCAGGGTGACTTCGGTGACGCCTTGCTCGATCATACGGGCCAGCATGTCGTCCATCATGCGCCGGCCCAGGCCACGGCCCAGCCAGTCGGGATGGGTGGCGATGTTGACGATGTGGCACTCTTCGCCCATCACCCAATAGCCGCAATAGCCCAGAATGGGGGGCGGGGGATCCAAATGGGCGGGCCAATCTTGAGCGGGCCGCAACACCCAATAGAAGCTGAGATCGTTGCTCAACAATTCATTGCGATAGAGATTTTCGCTCCACGGATCGGAGAAGATGATCTTTTCCAGGCGAGCCACTTCGGGCAGATCTGCCAGGATCATGGGATCAAATTGCGCGGGCAGAGGGTCTTTGCGAGAGGATTTGCGCATGGAATCGGTCAAGGGGCCTGCAAATAGAGGGGCTGGAAAGAGGCCAGATCGTCTTGGTGACCGGCGGCCAAATGCAGGGCGGCCAGGCGGGCCAAATGCCCGGCCCGGCGCAGACCGAAGCGTGTTGTCCACGATCTGCACATGGGCCAGCCCGGCCAACCCTTCGGCCAAGATCGTCGTCCACTTCGCCAACCAGCCACACGGGATCGGTCATGGCGGCCAGGGCGGCCACAAAGTCCGCCGCCCTCCCTGCTCCGTGATCGTCCACCCCAGGACGGTGCAGCGGATGTGCCGGGCTAAATTCAGCCCAATTGTAGCGCCCCCGTCCCGCTTGAATGCAAGCCACAATGCGGGGAGCCGGACGCAGCTTGGCGGCCACATCCACCCACGGCCCCGCGGTGACGCTGAGGGTGGGCAGGCCGATCAACGTGGGCAGAGCGGGCAGCCCCAAGGCGATCCCCTTGGCCGTGCTGATGGCGATGCGCACCCCGGTGAAGCTGCCCGGCCCCGTGGTGGCGGCCAGCGCGGTGATGTCCGCCGGGGTCAGGTCCATGCGCGCCAGCAGATCCTGGATGGCCGGGGTCAGCTCCTGGGTCTGGCGGCGGCGGGCCTGCCAGGTCAGCTCGGCCAGAAGTTGGTCGGTGTCCAGATCATAGAGGGCGATGGATGCGGTTGTGGTGGCGGTGTCCAGGGCTAGGAGCATAATTGAGAATTGAAAATTGAAAATGGTGAATGGGGCGGAATATGGCAACACGCACGGAGATCGGATGGGGCGTTGATCTCCGTGCGTGTTGGGTTGTGTTGATCGGTCGAGCGTTAGTCGGCCAGACCCAGGTCGTCGCCGGCACCCTTGGTGCTGACGGGGCGGGGCTTGTGGACTTCGACCGGGGTGACGGTCTTGGCCACGATGTCGGCGGTGTTGGTGGCGTTGAGTTGATTGTAGAAGAAGGCGAATTGGTCTTCCAAGGACTGCATGATGGCGGCCTTGATTTCCTCGTCCATGCCCCACATCTCAGTCTTGTACGCGCCCAGCACCTTCTTGCGGGTCTTGTAATAGAACTGGGCCTGGGTGTCCGTGGCCTTGTGCTCGCCGGCGTGGGCCGTGTCCATGTGGCGCTCGATGCGGGCCAACAGATCCTTGGGGAACATGGGGTGGTCGTACATGATGTTCATGAAACCCGTGGCCAGATGGATCTCCAGGGTGCCCATTTCGGGGAACTTGTGGAACAGTTCTGCGGGCAAGGTGCTGGCCCCATGCTGCACCGCGCCGCCGGAGCCGTGGACCCGGGCCTGTGCGCCCAGATCCCGCAGGGTCTCGAAGTCCACGGCCACGTCCTTGATGCTGCCGTCGGGCAGGACCACGCCGCCGTGGCTGGTGCCGGTCTGCACGCTGATCTTGCTCAGACCCGGCCAGGTTGTCGCCATAGGTGGCCAGGAGCTTGTTGTAGTTGACCAAGTAGGCATCCAGCTCGTCCGTGGTGGAATTCTTCTCGCCCACCTCGCCGATCTCGCCGCCCAGGCTGATGGTGACGCCGGCCGGTTCCAACTCCCGCACCAGGGCGGTGATCTCCGCCGAGCGCACGTAGTTGTGATATTGCTGCTCGTCCAGGCTCTCCGGCTCCAAGGTCACCAAGGTGCTGGTGTCGATGTCGATGTTCCAGAAACCGGCGGGGATGGCCTTGCGGATCAGATCCTTGACCTCCTTGATGGCCCCTTCCGGGTCCGTGGCGAACTTGGAGGCCTTGACCTGGAAGTGGTCGCCCTGGACGAAGAGGGGGCCGGTGTAGCCCTCCTTGATGGCGGCGGCGATGATCACCGTGGTGAACTCTTCCGGCTCCTGCTCCGTATAGCCCATCTCGCTGCGGGCGATCTCGAAGATGATGGAGCGGGCGTTGGTCTTGAGGGCGGCGCGCAGGGCGGCCCGCACCACATCATAGGTCATGAAGCGCATGTTCATGGCCGGGACCGTGCTGTTGGCGAACTCGCCTCGACCGGCGGCCATGTACAGTTCGTGGATGCTGGCCGGGCGGGCGTCGAGGGCCTGGCCCAGTTCCCAGATCAACCAGCGGGAGAAGGCCATCAGCTCCGGGCCGCCAAAGACGGCGTCCCGAACCAGGGTATCGATGGCGCTGGCGCGCAAGCGAGCGGCATCCAACACCTCGACCTTGTCACCGGAGATGGCGACAATCCCATGCAAATTCTTGCGGGCTTCATGCACAGATTCATGGATCATTGTTTTGTTCCTTTGCTGAAAATGTTTGGTTTTTTACCCCGAACAGAAGATCGGGGAGCGTTGTTTTGGCATTGGGATGGGCTAAATTAAGCGCAAGGTAACTAAGTGTCACCTTCGCACCATCATCAGGTATTATACCAACAAGCCCCCGGATCGGCAACGCCCTGTCCGGCAGATCCGTTCACCAATTCTTGACGAACCCGGCCCCGTGGCCTAGGATGCGAATGAACAAATGGCGAATGGCGAAAATGCCGTCGCTACTCACCCATTGTGCATTGTGCATTTCTAAGGAGCTTCCATGACCATTCTCAAACTGGGCGCGCATATGTCCATCGCCGGGGGCGTCAGCCAGGCGTTGGACCGGGCCGCCTCTATCCAAACGACGGCTTTGCAGGTTTTCACCAAGAACAACCGCCAGTGGGTCGGCCCGCCCATCGACCTGGCGGATGTGGCTCGCTGGCAGGAGCAGGCCGCGGCCCTGGGCGTGGAGCGCGGCAGCGTGGTCAGCCACGCCAGCTATCTGATCAACCTGGCCACGCCCAAGGATCCCCTGTGGGAAAAGAGTCAGGCCGCCCACGCCGACGAATTGCGCCGGGCCCACGCCTATGGCATCCCCTTTGTGGTGCTGCACCCCGGCGCCCACGTGGGCAGCGGCGCGGACGCTGGCATCGACCGGGTGGCCGCCGCCCTCAACCAGATCCACGCCCAGACGCCGGAATGCGCGGACACCATGACTTTGCTGGAATTGATGGCGGGCCAAGGCACCACCCTGGGCCGCAGCTTTGGCGAACTGCGCCGCATCATGGAGCAGGTGACCGAGCCAGAGCCGGGTGGGCATCTGCGTGGACACCTGCCACGCCTTCGCCGCCGGATATGAACTGCGCACGCCCGAAGGCTATGCCGCCACCGTGGCCGAACTGGAAGCCGAGGTGGGGCTGGACGCGGTCAAGTGTTGGCATTTCAACGACAGCAAGGGCGGCCTGGGCAGCCACAAGGACCGTCACACCCACATCGGCCAGGGCGAAATCGGGGTGGAGGCGTTCCAGATGATCATGGACGACGAGCGCTGGGCCGGCATCCCCATGCTGTTGGAAACCCCCAAGGAGGCAGACATGGCCGACGATGTGATGAACCTCAAAACCCTGGCTGGACTGGTGGCTGATCCGGCCCGTATCCCGGCTGGTTATCAGGGCCGCGAATAGAATCTGCGGATTTCAACGTAGCGAAACCAGGGGAGATTAGCGCCAAACTACGCATCTTTCCGTAGTGACGCCATAGTCTCGACATGATACGATATGGGCATGGAAGAATCGTTCCAACTTTTCGGGACCATCCCGTTGCCAGGAGGTTATCAGCCATGTCTATGTCAATTATCGGTCTTCCCCGTGTCCAGAGCGACTATCGCAGATCCCGCACTCGCCCGGTCAAAACCGAGCATGCTGACCTGTGGACGATGTTGGAGGAACCGACGCTGAGTCAGGGGTATCGACATTTGACCCTGACCCTCTTGGCCAGCGGGCCAGACTGCGCCCATGTGCGCACCGATATGGACGCCTACGTCCTGGCCGAACTCAAGGGGCAGTCCGTTCATCGTACCTTCCCAGAGCAATGGCTGCATTTGCAGGCCTGCCACCGCTGCCGAGAATTCCACGATCTGGTCCACTTTATCACCAGAGAGACCCTGCCCGTGGACGATGGCTGGGAGGCTGTGCCGAGCACCACTCGGCCTATCTGATTCGCTATGACCTGAACCCTGTGGCTGGGCCCCACGGGGAGTGGTTTTCATGTTTTTCTCCTTGGGGATAGAGGCGCACTCATTATTGGGTGCGCCTCTGTCGTTGTGTGCGTTGAAGTGCTTCGATTACAACCGTTCAATTTTTCACAAACTGTGGATCATTCCCGCAGATCGTGTTACAATAGATCCCAATGAGCCGGGCTTTCCGCAACGGCTCAAAAACCATCCACAATCCATCAATTCAACCGCTAATCAAAGAGGATTTAGCCATGCCCAAAAAGCTCGAAAACCTGCTGACCCCAGTTCCCAGCGATATTGACATTGCTCAAGCCGCCATCCCCCTGCCCATCACCCAAATTGCCGACGAAGTGGGCATTCTGCCCGAAGAGATGGATATGTTTGGCCCGTATAAGGCCAAGGTCCATCTTTCCGTGCGAGAACGCTTGGCCGACCGGCCCAACGGCAAATACATTTTGGTCACGGCCATCACCCCCACGCCCCTGGGCGAAGGCAAGACCACGACGACCGTGGGGCTTTCCCAGGCTCTTGGGTGCCCATTTGGATCAAAAGGTGATCACCTGTATCCGTCAACCCAGCATGGGACCGACCTTTGGCATCAAGGGTGGGGCGGCCGGCGGTGGCTACAGCCAGGTCATCCCCATGGAAGATTTTAACCTGCATCTGACCGGCGACATCCACGCCATCACTGCGGCCAACAACCTGCTGGCCGCGGCCATCGACGCCCGCATGTTCCACGAAGCCACCCAGACCGACAAGGCCCTCTTCAACCGGCTCTGCCCCACGGCCAAGGACGGCAGCAGCTTCTTCTCTCCGGTGATGATCCGGCGGCTGAAAAAGCTGGGCATCGACAAGACCGACCCCAAGGATCTGACCGAAGAAGAGGCCGGCCGTTTCGCCCGGCTGGACATCGACCCGGACAGCATCACCTGGCGACGGGTGACCGACACCAACGACCGCTTCCTGCGGGGCATCACCGTGGGCGAAGGCCCGGCGGAAAAAGGCATGACCCGGGAGACTGGCTTTGACATCACCGTGGCCAGCGAGATCATGGCCATTTTGGCTCTGACCACCTCTTTGGAAGATATGCGGGAACGGCTGGGACGCATGGTGATCGGCACCAGCCGGGCCGGCGTCCCCGTCACCGCGGACGACCTGGGCACCGGCGGCGCGCTGACCGTGCTGATGAAAGACGCCATCATGCCCAACCTGATGCAGACCCTGGAGGGTACCCCGGCCCTGGTCCATGCTGGCCCCTTCGCCAACATTGCCCACGGCAACAGCTCCATCATCGCCGACCAGATCGGCCTCAAGCTGGTGGGCGAGAATGGCTATGTACTCACCGAGTGCGGTTTTGGAGCAGACATTGGCATGGAGAAATTCTTCAACATCAAGTGCCGCTACAGCGGATTGGTCCCCAACGTGGTGGTGCTGGTCGCCACCATCCGGGCGCTGAAAATGCATGGTGGCGGCCCCAAGGTGCTGGCCGGGCAACCCCTGGATTCTGCTTATACGGACGAGAACTTGGAACTGCTTGAGGCTGGATGCAGCAACTTGAAGGTACACATCCGCAACGCCAAGCGCTACGGTGTCCCCGTGGTGGTGGCGGTCAATCGCTTCCACACGGACACGGACAACGAAGTGGAACTGGTGAAGCGCATCTCTTTGGAATATGGGGCGGAGGACGCGGTCATGTCCAACCATTGGGCCGAGGGTGGGTTGGGGTCCATTGAGTTGGGCAAGGCGGTCATGGCCGCCGCCCAGTTGCCCAGCGACTTCAAATTCCTCTACGATGTCAACCTGGGCATCAAGGAAAAAATCGAGATCATCGTCAAGCTCATGTACGGCGGGGCCGGGGTGGAATACTCCGAGGAAGCCGAGAAGAAGATCGCCCTGTACACGAGGGTGGGCTTTGGCAATCTGCCCATGTGCATGGCCAAGACCCATCTGAGCCTGAGCCACGATCCCGAACTCAAGGGCGCGCCCACGGGCTTCATCGTCCCCGTGCGGGACATCCGGGCCAGCGTGGGGGCAGGCTTCGTCTATCCCCTGTTGGGCACCATGAGCACCATGCCCGGTCTGCCCACCCGCCCCGCGTTCTACGACGTGGATCTGGATCTGGAGACGGGGAAGGTGCTTGGGCTGTTCTAGGCAGCGTGAAGTTTGATGAGTGATGAGTAACGAGTGGGGCGTGAGACCTGGAGAATATCCGGGTCTCACGCCCCTTTTTTTGTGGTTGACGGTTGTACTTCATTGGCGTATACTTTTGGCGCGTATACTGCTCGCTCATTCTTTTTACCGGACTTTCGGGAGGAGCTTTCCATGAACGAAGCCATGTTTGGAGATCTATTGGAAAGTGTACGTGAGGGCGGTGTCATCTTGCGTGGTGAGGCAGATCCTTCGCGCCGATTTGAAATAAGTGCGCTCTGACGTAAAACGAATTCGCGAGAACTACGGGCTTTCTCAGAGCGAGTTTGCCGCTTTGTTGGGGATTAGCATAAAGACCCTGCAAAACTGGGAGCAAGGACGCCGAACCCCTTACGGTTCGGCCCGAGTTCTGCTTCAAGTGGCGGCCAAGCACCCATATGCTGTGTGGGATGTTGTCGAACCGACGATGCTGAAGTAAAGGTGCTATCAGTCATCACCGAAGGAACAAAACAATGACCATAAAAGATGTTATGCTACCACTGCCAGAAGATCTTTATATTCGTTTTGAACAAACTGCTCTTGCTACCAAGCAGTCATTGATTGAGATGCTCGTGCGCGCTGTCCGCGTAGGTAGTCCGCCGGATTGGTCACAGGCGCCAGCCGAATTCCAAGCCGATTTAGCAGTCTCTGGATCGGCTCAATGACGATGCTCTGTGGCACGTCGCACGTAGCCAGCGCAGTGGGGCAGACATGGCTCGGCTCCAGGAATTACTTGCAATGAATGCGGATGAATCATTGACGGCCAGCGAACGATTGGAGCTGGAAGAACAGGTTGCCGAAGCCGACCGATTCATGTTGCGAAAAGCCCATGCGGCCGCCCTGCTCCAATGGCGCGGCCATGCTGTTCCTCCGTTCGAAAGGCTATGACCGGTGGCGATCTACTTATCCGCGACGTTGCGCCAACACCTTGAAGCTGCCGATGACCATCAATGTGCGTATTGCCAGACGCCTCAAGCCAACAGTGGCAGCCCGATGGTGGTGGACCATGTGATCCCGCGTAGCAAAAGTGGGGAGACCGATTTCGAAAACCTGTGCTTTTCCTGTTATCGCTGTAATCTTTTCAAAGGCGCACAAACGGAAGCGGTTGATCCTCTGAGTGGCGACACTGTGCCACTTTACCACCCCCGCCGCCAGCGCTGGACCGAACATTTTTCTTGGGATGATGCAGGCTTACGTATTCTTGGACTGACGGCAGTGGGCCGCGCCACCGTCAACGCACTCAACATGAACAATGCTGTCATCACCGATGCACGGCGCAATTGGGTGCGATTGGGATGGCCATCAAGGTCACGTTGAGAGCACCTCGGAGGAATGGGGAGATACTCGAACTTCTCCCAATAGACGTTACCCCAAATCT
Source organism: uncultured Chloroflexia bacterium (assembly GCA_963704975.1). Taxonomy (GTDB): domain Bacteria; phylum Chloroflexota; class Anaerolineae; order Caldilineales; family Caldilineaceae; genus JAGNDO01. The sequence continues at coordinate 80,912 of CAVPIK010000009.1, forward strand.
CTGCTAAACTATCCCAGCCGCCGCCCCCACCCCGGCGGCGGAACAACCAACATCTCTCAATCGTAAAGACCATCGCCCCGGGCGAACTTTCCCGCCGGGGGCTTGATGTCCCTTTGTCCGACCGCACCACGCACCGGAGCGCCCCATGCCCCACCCATCCGACCAGGAATTGATCGACCGCTGGCGCGGCGAACCCGCCCCCCTCCTGCCCATCCTCCACGCCTTCCACGACCGGGACGGCTATCTGTCCGACGCCGCCCTGAGCGCCATCGCCCTGGCCCTGCGCATCCCCGTGGCGGATCTCTTCGGGACGGTCACCTTCTATCACCATTTCAGCCGGGAAGCGCCGGGGCAGGCCGCACCCCGCATTTGCACCGGCCCGGTCTGCCGTCTGCGCGGCGGCGAGGAGATGCTGGCCGCCCTGGCGGACAGCCGGGGCCACATCCATGCCCTGCGCCGGGCGCTGTGACGAGCCGGTCCCTGTCCTGCGCGGCCACACGGTCCTCGTCGGCACGGACCCGGATCACTTGGCCCAGCGCCGCTCCGCCCTGCCCGCGCCCAACCCCGGCGGCATGGAGGAAGTCGTCTTCCGCCACATCCGCGCCCTGGACCGCAACACCCTGGCCGGGTATCGGCGCAGCGGCGGCTATATCGGTCTGGAAAAAACTTTGGCCATGCGGCCCGCGGCGGTGATCCAAACCGTACGCGATAGCAACCTGGCCGGGCGAGGCGGGGCTGGATTCCCCACCGGCCTCAAATGGAAAGCCGTGCGTGACGCAGCCGGGGAGGCCAAGTACGTGGTCTGCAACGCGGACGAAGGCGAGCCGGGCTGCTTCAAAGACCGGGCCATCCTCGACCACGATCCCCACGCCGTGATCGAGGGCATGGTCATCGCCGGATACGCCACCGGGGCCAGCATCGGCTTTCTCTATTTACGCTACGAATACCCGGAGACCGCCTTCGTGTTGGAGCGGGCCTTGGACGAGGCGAAACAAGGCCGGACTCCTGGGCCAAAACATTCTGGGCACGGGCTATGATTTTGAAATTTATCTGCGCCGGGGGGCCGGAGCCTACATCTGCGGCGAAGAGACCTCCCTGCTCAACAGCTTGGAGGGCAAGCACCCCTTCCCCCGCAACCGCCCGCCCTATCCCGTCACCCACGGTTTCGAGGACAAGCCCACCGCGGTCAACAACGTGGAGACCTTGGCCTCAATCCCCCACATTTTGCGCAAGGGGGCGGAATGGTACAATGGCCTGGGCACCAACGGCCAGGTGGGGACCAAGATCATCAGCCTCTCCGGGGACATCCGGCGGCCCGGCAACTATGAAGTGCCCCTGGGCTTGCCGCTGAAAACCCTGCTCTACGACTGGGCCGGCGGACCCCTGGACGGCCACACCATCCAGGCCGTGACCATGGCCGGTCTCTCCGGCGGCTTCCTGGCCGGGCCGGCCTTGGACGAAGTCACCCTGGACGAGGCGAGCCTGCGCAAGGCCGGGACCATGCTGGCCGCTGGCGGCATCATGGTCTTCGACGACAGCCGGGAGATGGTGGCCGTGGCCCACAACGCCATGAGCTTCTTCCAACACGAGAGCTGCGGCAAATGTTTCCCCTGCCGCATCGGCACCCAGCGCCTCACCGAACGGCTGAACGGGGGTGGACCGAATCTCACCCTGGACGAATGGCACGCCGAAATCGTCGATCTCAGCGACGTCATGCGCACCATGTCCGCCTGTGGGCTGGGCATGGCCGCCCCGAATGTGAGCGATAGTTTGGTCAAGTATTTCCCGGAGCGGTTGAGCAACAGTGACCCAGCGAGGCGGAACATGAATCCGCGAGTGTATGGCAGTAAAAGCAAACGAAGATTTTACACTGACCCTAACTTTCACAAATGAGGAAGTACGTCTTTTCGATGTCAAACCCTATTTGGACAAAGGGATCTTTCGCCAATTACAGGACATGGCCATCTTCCGGCAAGTCAGGCCAGTTTTGGACAGCGTCCAATGGCCCGGCGGACAAGATTTTTGTCCCGACACCTTGTATTTGGACAGCATCGAAGTTGAGCAGACCATGTCGCCGGAATCTGGCGATGACAGCAGGAGATTAGTTTCGTATGACACAACATCCCTTCCAAGACGGACCGCCCACCCTCACCCTGGACGGCGCGGAGATCCCCTTCACCGAGGGCGAGACGATCTACGAGATCGCCCGCCGGGTGGGGACCTTTGTGCCCACGCTCTGCTACGATCCCCGGCTGGAACCTTTCGGCGGCTGCCGTCTGTGCGTGGTGACGGTGAAAGGCACCCGCAACCCCGTGGCCTCGTGCATGACCCAAGCCACCCACGGCATGGAAGTCCTCACCGCCACGGAGAACATCGAACGGCGGCGCACCATCCTGCTGGAGATGGTGGCGTCGGAGAACCGGGAGATCGACGTGTCGCCCGCTGCGGGGCTACGCCTCCCAGGAGTTGACCGGGCTGGTGGACCGCTACGCCGCCCGCACGGGCCGCTTCGCCGGGGCGCACTCCGGCCACAGCCGCCTGGACGACGTCAACCCCTTCATCCTGCGGGACTACGACCTGTGCATCTCCTGCTATCGCTGCGTGCGCGTCTGCGCCGAGCAGGAGGGGGACTTCGCCATCAGCATCATGAACCGGGGCTTCCACACCCAGATCAGCACCGAATTCAACGGCCATCTGCGGGAATCCGCCTGCACCTTTTGCGGCCAATGTGTGCAGACGTGTCCGACGGGCGCGTTGGCGGATAAAAAAGCGTTGCGTTTTGCGGAATGAGATTGGGCGATTGACGTTAATCTCCCAATCCAATCTCCCAATCTCCCAATCTCTCAATCGCCCAATCCCCCATATCAAGAAAACGAGACAACCAATGCAATCAACCCCAATCACCAAAACCCGCACCATCTGCGGCTATTGCGGCGTGGGCTGCTCCGTGGATGTGATGGTGCGGGACAACCGCATCATCGGCATCCAGCCGGCCATGGATGGACCGGCCAACGAGGGCGCGCTGTGCGTCAAGGGCCAGTTCGCCTATGACTATGTCCAGCACCCGGACCGGCTGACCACGCCCCTGATCCGGGGCGCGGACGGCGCGCTGCACCCCGCCACCTGGGACGAGGCCCTGGACGCCGCCGCGGCGGGTTTCCGCAAGGCCGAGCAGGACCACGGACGCCACAGCATCTACGCCATCGCCTCGGGCCGCACGCCCACGGAGGCCGACTATTTGGTGGGCAAGTTCATGCGGGCCAGCTTCGGCACCCACTATATCGATAATTGTAGCCGTGCTTGACACGCCCCCACCGTCGCCGGTCTGGCGGCAGCAATTGGGCGTGGGGCCATGTCCAACCCCCTGGCGGACATGGAAAAGCCCGATGTGATCTTCTGCATCGGCACGAATATGACCGAGGCCCATCCCGTGGCGGCCACCCGGCTCAAGAAGGCCATCGCCAAGGGGGCCAAGCTGATCGTGGCCGACCCCCGGCGCATCCGCCTGGCCGAGATGGCCGACCTCTACCTGCCCATCCGGGTCGGCTCGGACGTGGCCTTGCTCTTGGGCATGGCCCATGTCATCGCCCGGGAAGGGCTGGTCAACGAAGGCTTTATCCAGGATCGCACGGCCGGGGCCGATGGATTTCTTGACCCACATCAGGCCCTTCACCCCGGAATGGGCCGAGACGATCACCGGCGTTCCGGCCAAGGACATCGAGCAGGCCGCCATCTGGTACGCCACGGCGGAGCGGGGGGCGATCTACTACACCCTGGGCATCACCGAGCACATCTGCGGGGTGGACAATGTGCAGAGCCTGTGCAACCTGGTCCTGATGACCGGTCACATTGGCCGGGAGGGGACGGGGATCAACCCCATGCGCGGGCCAGAACAACATCCAGGGGGCCGGGGACAGCGGCGCGTTGCCCAACAACTACGTGGGCTTCCGCCCGGTCACCGACCCGGCCAACCAGGCCGAGTTCAGCCGTCTCTATGGGCGGGAAATGGATGCGGCCAAGGGCATCACCAAGGTCGAAGCCTTCCAGCAGGCCGGGAACGAGATCCGGGCCATGCTCATCGACGGCGAGAACTCCCTGGTCTCGGACCCGGACCGCACTCACGCCGAACACGCCCTCGCCAGCCTGGACCATCTGGTGGTGATCGACATCTTCCTCACCGAGACCGCAGAGCGTGGCGGATGTGGTGCTGCCGTCGGCGGCCTGGGCCGAGACGGACGGCACCTTCACCAACACGGAGCGGCGCATCCAGCGGGTGCGCCAGGCCGTCACCCCGCCGGGCCAGGCCATGCCCGACTGGTGGATCCTCAGCCAATTGGCCCAGCGCTTGGGCACGCCGGGCTTTGACTACACATCAGCCAGCGACGTTTTTAACGAAATTTGCGCCCTTTCTCCGATTTACGCCGGGGTAGATTGGGATCTGATCGACGACGGACGCTATCAGTGGCCGATTCCCTACCGGGGCCATCCGGGCACGCCCCGCTTGCATGAGGATGAATTTCTCAACGGGCGCGGCCTGTTCAGCGTGATCAGCTATCGGGATCCGGCGGAGGTGATCGACGACGCCTTCCCGGTCTGGCTGACCACCGGGCGGCGGCTGGAAAGCTATCACACCCGCACCCAGACCGGGCGGTCCCACGGCATCGACTATCTGCTCTCCGAGGAGACCTTGGAGGTGCATCCCGACGACGTGATCGCCTGGGGCCTCACCGACGGCGGCTGGGCGGAGATGGCCAGCCGCCGGGGCAGGTGCGCATCAAAGTGGAGGCCACCTCCCGCTCGCCCCGAGGCACGGTCTTCGCCAGCTTCGCCTTCAACGACGTGCCCATCAACGTCCTCACCGGCGGCGGCTACGACCCCAACACCCACACGGCGGAGCTGAAAGTCTGCCCGGTGAGCGTGGTGGCCGTGGGGTAGAAGTTCAGCGTATAAATAAAAAAGAGGCCAGGGGATTCACGAATCCCCTGGCCTCTTTTTTATTTGCGAGCGCAATTGCTTACTCGTCTGTCTCCAACAGTTCATCATCGTGGCCGCTGCGCACAAGCAGGGTGGTGCCCACTGCGCTGATCAGGTCGCTCAGGCGGTTGGCGTATTCTTCGGCCTTCTCCGGATCTGGATCATCCATGCCCAAGAGGGTTAGATCCGCATCCTTACTCCAGTTGGTGATAATCTCCATGATCGTCTGGTTTGGATTGTCCCTGACCAGGGCAATCGGTTCGGCTTCCACCCGCACTCGGTTCAGCAATTCCTGCATGTGGGCCTGGGTCTGGGCGCGGCCCTCTTCGCTGTTGATGATGCGCAACAGCCGGATCTTGGCTCCGTCCCAGGTGGGGTGACGGCTGATCAGATAGGCCAGCAACATGATCAGGTCGGCGTTGTCGCTGCGACCGCCCCACCACACATTGATGATCTTGTGGCGAGCAAACCCGTTCGTCTCGTCAAAGTGCAAAAAGAGCACAGACTTTTCCAGCCTGACCAGATTGTGCAGCAGACGCATCTGCATGGTGCGGCCTTCTTGCGTGCGGCTCCAGCCCATGAGGATGGCGTTGGGTTCCAGCCCGCTCACCCCGTGGGACTGGGACACGGTCAGCGCGCCGTGGTAGAAGTCGCTGACCACATCAGCCTCGGCAAAGGCGGTCATGCCCCGGTCTTGGATGTACGATCGGATCTGGCGGCGGGCCGTGCGCCGCAGTCCGCGCCCGATCAGTTTTTCCACATCCCCCACAATCAACTGGAAGAAGGAAACCATGCCCTTGCCCATGCTCAACCATTCGGAGATGGCGACCAGCTCTTCCCGGTTGTGGGGCTGGCCGGTGAAGACCAGGAGGTTGGGCCGCCAGTTCTTGGCATGAAAGCGATGCCGCTCCAAGTTCAGCAAGGCCCGCCGGGCCAGGGCAAACCAGATGCCGCTGCGCAGATCGCCCCAGGTGCGGGTGACCGAGCGGCGTTCCAGATAAAAGTAGATGCCATAGCTGATGACGATGGCCAGGACCGTGGCCAGGGGATTGATCAGGAACATGGCCCCATAACAGCCCAACGCACCCAAAATGGAGACGCTCCAGTGGATGTTGAAGCGGGGGCGGAAGCTGGGGTTGCCCACCATGCGTTCGATGCCCGCCACCAGATTGGTCATGCCATAGGTGTTGAGGAAGAACATGGAGATAATGGGGGCCACCACGTTCAGGTCACCGGCCCAGATCACGACGATGGCGATGGCGGCGCTGACCAGGACGGCCACCCGGGGCTCTGTGGGGCTGCCCATTGTGTTGGCCAACACCTTCGGCACCACCCGATCCTTGGCAATGGCTTGCAGGGTGCGGGGTGCGGCCAAAATGCTGCCCAAGGCCGACGACAGGGTGGCGGCCCACACACCGGCCAAGATCAACACCGGCCAGCGGGAGATCCCCTGCATGACCATGTTGTCGCCGATCAGGTTGTCGACGGTGGCATGGGTGCCAAACCAGTAGACCGCCGCAAAGTAGATCACCGCCGTCACCAAAATGGAGGCGATGGTGCCCACGGGGATGCTGCGGCTGGGGTTTTTCAGATCCCCGGACATGCTCGTGCCCACTTCGATCCCGGTCACCGCGGGGAAGAAGACAGCAAAGACCACCCAAAAGGTGACCCCTGGGCTATAGTTGGCCGTCAAGGTAGGGGCAATGGATTCGCCCCAGCCGCCGCCGAAGAAGGAGAGCAGGGCCGCGGCCAGCACAGCCAAGATGAAGTACTGAATCTTGATGGCAAAGTCGGCACCCACGTAGGCGATCACGGCGAAGACCAGGGCCACGGCGGTGGCGATCAACCTGGGGTCAAAAGCCTGAAAGTAGGCCACAGTTTGCAGGGCCTCGGTGAAGCCAATGATGTAAAAAGCAATCGAGGTGGCCTGGGAAAGATAGAGGGGAATACCGATGGCCCCACCGATCTCCAGCCCCAGGGTGCGGGAGATGATGTAGTAATTGCCCCCAGCCCGCACGTTCATGTTGGTGGCAATGGCGGCCAAAGAGAGACCCGTGAGCAGGGAGATGCTGTTGGCAATGGCCACGATGATCAGGGCATTGGTCAACCCGGCCTGGCCCACCACCCAGCCCGTGCGCAAGAAGAGGATGATGCCCAAAATCGTGAGGACGTTGGGGGTGAAAACGCCGCCGAAGGTGCCGAATCGACCTTTGCTTTGGCCGGGCATGGGGGCGGCGGAGGCTTGTGCTTGTGCCATAATCAAAGAATCCTTGCTGTGAAAAAGGTGAACGTCGATGTGTCAGCCAAGGATTATACACCAACCATCCCCGCAACCCAGACCAAAGGAGGTCCAAATCTATACATTCGGTTGAAACCGTGAGGTTGAATGAGCGGAAAGGTCAAAAACGATACCGGCCGGCTCGGTCATACAACATGCGTTGGCGTTGGGCCACGGGTGGCTGAGGCACCACCAGCACAAAGAGTCCAGCAAAGGCTGCCCCCAGGGCAAAGCCGCCCACATGGGCAAAAAAGGCCACGCCGCCGTTTACGTCCATGCCCAAAGATCCCACGGCGTTGAACAGTTGCAGCCCAAACCACAGGGCCAACACCGCCCACGCCGGCCACTCGGCCATGCGAGAAATCCGTCCAATCGGCACGATCCCCCGCACCCGCACGGTGGGATAGAGCACCAAATACGCCCCCAGCACGCCCGCAATCGCCCCACTGGCCCCCACCAAAGGGATGGTCGAGCCGGGATCGATCACCACCTGAGCCAGGGCTGCCGCAAATCCGCTGGCAAAATAGAGCACCAAAAAGAGCGGACGGCCCAGGCGATCTTCCACGTTGTCGCCGAAGAGATAGAGATAGAGCATGTTGCCGCCGATATGGGCCAGCCCGCCGTGGAAAAACATGCTGCGCACCATGTCCAAAAAAGTCTCCACACCGAAAAGGTTGGCCGACACATTGGCCGGGACCACGGACAGGGTCATAAACGCCGTCTGCAACGCGTCCGGCGACAGGGTCTGCTCCCACACAAAAACCAGGACATTCAGACCGATCAGCACGAAGGTCAGGATGGGAAAACGCCGGGTTGGGTTTAGGTCTTTGAGCGGGAACATGGATGAACTCCTTATTGACTGACCGGAAGATACTGCCGCCACACCGCTGGGATATTCTCCCCGTACTCGACCCGCTTGGCCCCGATAAAGGCCACCAATTCTGCCAAAGATTCCCCAATCGCCCGTCCGGTGACGTCATCTACGGGCGCGTCTGGCTCCACATACAGGGCGTTGACCGCGTACACGCCACTTTTGCGGTCCAGCTTGGAATCCATGCGCCCGATCAGCCGGTCCCCGTGCAGGATGGGCAGCACGTAATAGCCATATTGCCGTTTGGCTACGGGCACATAAATTTCGATACGATAGTAGAAATCCCACAACATCTGCGTACGATCTCGGTCGGCGATCAGGTTGTCGAAGGGGGAAAGGAAGACCGTTCGGGGTTGCCACCCTTCGCCGCGGCTGAGGGCGAGTCAGCGTAGACAAATCGTCGGCGTGGACGAACCAGTCGTCTTTCATGGGCTGCCCGGTCTCATCGACGACCTGCACCGAGCAGGATCGTGCCCTCCGCCACCAACGCTTTCAGGTTCGCGGCCAGATTCGGATAGCGTCCCCGCACAAAATGGTTCTTGATCTGCTTGGCCGTCCCCACCCCCAGCCCCCGCAGACTGTGCTCGATGCTCGTCTCGCACCACCTGCTTCTGCGGCCAGGGCCGGTGATCCGTCCACTCGTGCAGCCACTTCTCGGTCAGATGCCAAAACTTGTTGTTCCCCGCCCGCCCCACGGCCAGCACCTGGCCGTGGCCGTTCAGAAACTCCAACATGCGGGTGACATTGCGCCCAGCGTTCCAGCCGGTGGATTCCCAAGGTACGATGGCCATGTCTTCGAAATCGCCGGTGGCCAAGGGACCCTCCGCGGCCAGACGGTCCAGCACATGCTGGCGCAGAGCATCGTTGGCCGTCCATCCAGTCCCGCACCCGCTGACCCCATACCCCGCCCCCGGTGTGCCCCTTCATCCAGTGAACGTGAAGGGGATAATCCTCGGTCAGCACATAGGAGGCCGCGTGGGCCCAGGCTTCAAAGATCGCCCGATCCTCTTGCTGAAGCTGGTCCAGCAGGGCCGGGTCGAACGGCCCCAACCGGCTCCACAACACCAGCAACTGGGTCCGCTCCACGGCGCGCAGGGGGTCGATCTGCACACAGCGCAGGGCGCGAAAGAGGTCCATGATGCCGTCCGCGGTGGCGGGGGCGCGGGGACCGGCCAAGCGCTGGCGCATCACCGCCAGGCGGCGGATGTCGGTTTTGGTGAAGGTTTGGGGCATTGTAGTTTTTACCTTGTCTCCGGCAAAGCTGAGGCGGTGCAATGACCGGTGCATTGTATCTTTTCCTGGACAGGAAATCAACCGTCAATCCGCGCTCGTTAAATTTTGGAAAAGATCATTCGGATGCAGAACAACAGGCATTGAATGCACCTGGGCATTCCGGGAAAGGGCCGGGACGTTCTTGGGTCGAGTGAATGGTGTTGGCCCATTCCCGGAATGGTGGGGGGATCCGTCCGCCCATCCCGGAATGGGCCAACAGATCTCCGCAAACGCAGAAAGAACCGGCCCTTTCCGGGATGATCCATTTCGTTTCTAAAAAGATGACGCCCACCCCAAACCCCAAACTTTTTGAACGGTTTACAAAGCGCCGTCCATTGTGTACACTGGCTTCATCAAGCCGTGTCCCCCCTATCCTCTCCGAAGGAGCCATCCCGTGATCGATCGTTTTAAGAATTCCGCGGCCGTGAAATCGGCCCTCAAAGAACAAAACTACATCCCCAACGACGAAATTTCCACCATCGTCTACCTCAGCCAGCAGTTGGGCAAACCCCTGCTGACCGAAGGCCCGGCGGGCGTGGGCAAGACCGAACTGGCCAAGGCCATCGCCGCGGCCACGGGCCGGGAGCTGATCCGCCTGCAATGTTACGAAGGGCTGGACGAGACCAAGGCCCTCTACGAGTGGGAATACGCCAAGCAACTCCTCTACACCCAACTCCTGCGGGACCGGCTGAGCGAGACCCTGGCCGGCTCCGCCAGCCTGTCCGAGGCCGCGGACCGCATCGCCAACGAGGAGGATGTCTTCTTTTCCTTGCGCTTTTTGCTCCAACGCCCCCTGCTCAAGGCCATCCTCAGCGAGAAACCCACGGTCCTGCTCATCGACGAGATCGACCGGGCCGATGCCGAGTTCGAGGCCTTTTTGCTGGAAGTGTTGAGCGATTTCCAGGTCAGCGTGCCGGAGTTGGGCACCCTGGCCGCGGTCCATCGCCCCCTGGTCTTCCTCACCAGCAACAACACCCGGGAGTTGAGCGAAGCCCTCAAACGCCGCTGTCTCTACCTCTTCATCGGCTATCCCACCCCGGAACAGGAACTGGCCGTGGTCAAGCTCAAAGTGCCGGATCTGGCCCCCAAGCTGGCCGAGCAGGCCGTCGCCCTGGTCCAACGTCTGCGGGATCTGGATCTGCGCAAGTCCCCCAGCATCAGCGAGACCCTGGACTGGGCCAAGGCCCTGGTCGCCCTCAACGCCAAGGGGCTGGACGCCACCACCCTGGAAACCACCCTCAGCGTCCTCCTCAAACACGAGAGCGACCTGCAAAAAGTGCGCCGACGCCTGAGCCAGGGCGGCGGCCAATTAGGCGACGACCCCGCGGGCAGCGGGGACAGTGGAATGTGATGAGTGAAGCGTGATGAGTCAGGTGCAACAGTCGGAACCCACAAATTACGTTACTCACGTTTCAAGGAGTCACCATGCAAGACCGAATCGTACAATTCATCTCCGCCCTGCGCTCTGGCGGCGTGCGGGTGAGCTTGGCCGAAAGCGCCGACGCCTTCCGGGCCGTGGAAGATCTGGGCATCCAGGATCGGGCCACCTTCAAGCTGGGGCTGCGGGCCACCTTGGTCAAGGACGCCTCGGCCCTGCCCACGTTTGACGAGCTGTTCCCCCTCTTTTTCGACACCACCGACGCCCCGCCCCTCATGGACCTGACCCAGGACATGAGCGAGGAAGAGGCCAACATGCTGGCCGAGGCCCTGCGTCAGTTCAGCGAAAAGCTGCGGGAGATGTTGGAAAAGCTGCTCCGTGGCGCGCAACTCACTCCGGAGGAATTGGAACAATTGGGCCAGTTGGTCGGGCTGAACAGCATGGACGATCTGCGTTACCGGGAGTGGATGGCCAAACGCATGCAGCAGGCCATGAACTTCAAACAGGTGCGCAAGGCCATCGACGAGCTCTCCGAACTCATGGCCCAGATGGGCATGAACCGGCAGCGCATGGAGCAGATGCGCCAGCTTTTGCAGGCCAACATGCAGGGCTTGGAAGAGCAGATGCGCCAGTTCGCCGGTCAGCGCATCGCCGAAAACATGAGCGAGACCCGGCCCGAAGACAACCTGGACGGGCTGATGAACCGCCCCTTCACCGCCCTCTCGGACGGGGACATGCAGACCCTGCGCCACGAAGTGCGGCGGCTGGCCGCGCTCCTGCGCAGCCGCATCGCCCTGCGCCAGAAGCGGGCCAAGACCGGCCAGTTGGACGCCAAGGCCACCATCCGCGCCAACATGAAACATGGCAGCGTGCCCATCGAACTCAAACACCGCAACCGCCGCCTCAAGCCCAAGCTGGTGGTGATCTGCGACGTCAGCACCTCCATGCGCTACTGCTCGGAGCTCATGCTCAGCCTGATCTATGCCTTGCAGGATCTGGTCACCAAGACCCACGCCTTTGTCTTCATCGATCATCTGGAATACATCACCCCGGACTTTGTGGGCCGGGACGCCAACGAGGCCGTGGATCAGGTCCTGGTGCGCATGCCGCCGGGCTACTACAGCACGGATCTGGGCTATGCCCTGGACGGCTTTGACCGGGGCTTCATGGACACCATCGACAGCCGCACCACGTTGATCGTCGTGGGGGATGGGCGCAACAACTACAACGACCCCCGGCTGGACATCTTCACCCGCATGGCCCGCCGGGCCAACCGCACCCTCTGGCTCAACCCCGAACCCCCGGTCATGTGGGGCAGCGGGGACAGCGACATGCTCAAATACGCGCCGATCTGCGACACGATTCTCCAGGTCAGCACGTTGGCGGAGTTGACCGCGGCGGTGGATAAGATGTTGGTGGCGTGAGTTTTGCCACTTGCACTTCTGTCGTTTTTGTGCGACAATATGGTTATGGATGTTCACGAGCGTACCATCCGATTCTTTATTGCGAATAACGGGCAAGCCCCATTCGAGACATGGCTTGGGGCGTTGCGAGACAAACGGTCCAAGGCGCGTATCCTGGCTCGGATTGATCGTCTTCGTTTGGGGAATTTTGGTGATTGCCGCAGTGTTGGCGTAGGCGTTTATGAACTCCGAATCCACACAGGTCCGGGGTTTCGTGTCTATTTTGGTCTGATGGGATCTGAGGTCGTTCTCTTGCTTTGCGGAGGCGACAAGAGTACCCAATCTCGTGATATTGCCAATGCGCAACGCTATTGGCAGGAGGTTCAACAAGATGATAAGTAAAAGTTATGACGAATTTCTCGTAAATCAACTCAGCGATCCAGAATTGGCAGCGGAATACTTGACCGCAGCTGCCGAGGATGGATCTGCTGAACTGTTGCTAATTGCCTTGCGTAACGTCGCAGAGGCCCACGGTGGCTTGGGTGTGATCGCCGGAATTACCAATTTGAACCGTCAAAACATGTACAAAATTTTGTCGCCGGATGGCAACCCAACCCTGGCGACGTTGCTCACCTTGCTCGGTCCTCTGGGGCTGAAACTTGCCTTTACATCGATGGAAAGAGAGGCTGCGTAGAGCGGTTTGGGCCGGGAAGTTTATAGAAACGGAGGACAACATGAGCGAACTCACAGCCCAATACGTAGATGGGCTTTACGAAGATCTCCACGACCCCGCCGAAGCGGTCGCCTATTTGAACGCTGCGCTGGCAGACGGTGATGCACAAATCCTGCGCATGGCCGTTCACGACGTGGCCGAAGCATGGGGACGCAACCAAGCTACCCAAGGCGATCTTGCCCAAAAGCCTTGAAACGTTTCATCCCAGACAAGCAAAGAGCCGGGACATCTACCCAGATGTCCCGGCTCTTTGTTATTCGGACGATGGGCTATTTTCCCAGCCGAGGCAGGATCAACGCCGTCACCACGCCGAAGATGAGATGACCCATCAAGCTCCACCACTGGTCCGGGCCGACTTTGAAGACCATGGCGGACATGCCCAACATCAGGGGCATGAGCACCAGCGCGCCCAGCACCCACCACACCACGCCGTTGACCACGCCGGCGGCGATCACCCGCCCGCCGGTGATGGAGACACCGCCCCGGTTGAGAAAATGCACGGCCACGCCATAGTCCACGCCAATGGCGGCGCTGATCACCAGATGGACGATGAAGCCGACCGCCACGCTGCTGGAGCCGACCAGCATGGCCACCATGGGCAACATGCCCATCATGGCCATCATCATGCCGAAGACGATGCCGCCGCCGACACCGGCAATGGCTCCGTGGATGGCGGATTTGACCAGAGAAGAGGAACTGCTGTTAGAAAGGGTTTGGGTTGCCATGAACTGGTTTCTCCTTCGCCTCGAAAGGCGGAACATTGAATTGAGGTTGGGTTGATGTTGATGCCGAAGTGATCAGCCCCGGCATCCCAGAGTCACAGCGCTGTCTCGTGCAAATAGCGTACCCCATCATTGCCGGGCGCAATGTGGCATTCCCTACGTAAGCCGGGGCAATCTGGCGGGGCAGGTCCCCAAACCTTCCCGGAAGGGGCCAGAACATTTTCCGGTCAAGAAAGATTTTGTGGCCCCTTCCGGGAAGGTTGTCACGCACACCCCTCCGTCACTTTACCCCGCTGAGTCCGTCCTGATCTGCATAGTCATGCCAACCCATCCGCCGCCCAACTCACCCCATCCTTTCCGACCATGCGCAAAATCACGTTCATCCTTTTCCTGCTCACCCTGACCCTCCTCGCCCCCAGCGGACTCGCCGCCGCGCCAATCAACCAATCAACCAATCAACCCCCCTCATCGCCCGCATCTATTTCACCGACACGCCCGGCCTGCAACACCTGGTCGATCAGGGCATCGACATCTGGGAAGTCGACCACGCCCACGGCTACGCCCTGGCCCAAGTCACCCAGCCCCAGATCGACGCCCTCACCGTCGCCGGGTATTGGGTGCTGATTGACCACGCCAAAACCACAGAGATCAACGCCCCCCGCCCCCGCCTCCCGGATCAGGTCAGCGGCATCCCCGGCTATGCCTGCTATCGCACGGTGACCGAGACCTACGCCGATCTCGCCGCCCTGGCCGCCGCCCACCCGGACATCGCCCGCTGGATCGATATCGGCGACACCTGGGACAAGGCCACGCCCAGCGGTTCGCCCGGCTATGATCTGAACGTGCTCGTCCTCACCAACCGGGCTATCCCCGGCCCCAAGCCCGCCCTCTTCGTCATGGGCTCAGTCCACGCCCGGGAATATGTGGCCGCGGAAACCGCCACCCGCTTCGCCGAAGAACTGGTCAACGGCTACGGCATGGACCCGGAGATCACCGCCATTCTGGACTTCAGCGAGGTCCACATCCTGGCCCAGGCCAACCCGGACGGCCGGGTGTGGGCCGAGCAGGGCTATTCCTGGCGCAAGAACACGGACAGCGGCCAGCACCTGCGCCTTCCCCACCTATGGCGTGGACCTCAACCGCAACAGCAGCTATCAAATGGAACAGTTGCACCGGCTCCGGCTGCTCGTCCACGGACCCGTGCAGCATCTTCTATCGGGGCACCTCCCCCGCCTCCGAGCCGGAGACCGCGGCCCTGCAAGCCTACCTGCGCACCCTCTTCCCCGACCAGCGCGGCCCGGCGGACACGGACGCCGCCCCCGCGGACGCCACGGGCATCCTGGTCTCCCTGCACAGCTACGGCGGCCTGGTCCTCTATCCCTGGGATTGGACCGCCGGGGCCGCGCCCAACGACACCCAATTGCGCACCCTTGGGCCGCAAATTCGGCTACTACAACGGCCACCAGGTCTGCCGCAGCGCCGCCTGCCTCTACGCCTTTGACGGCTCCAACACCGACTGGGCCTACGGCGACCTGGGCGTGGCCGCCTTCACTTTCGAGATGGGCACGGCCTTCTTCCAATCCTGCGCCAGCTTCGAGAGCAGCATCGTGCAGCCCAATTTGGCCGCCCTGCGCTATGCGGCCAAAGCCAGCTTCCGTCCCTACACCGCCCCCGCCGGGCCGGAAATCATCGGACTTTCTGTGGGGTCGGACACTGTTTTTCAAGGAGAAAAGGTAAACCTGTCTGGGATCGGGGACAATACGCGCTACAACAGCCACGGTTGGGGTTTGGAACCGGTGGTCGGGATCGCCGCGGCAGGATGGTCCGCAGACGCGCCAACCTGCGGCTGGCGGCAGCCCCACGCCTCTTGTCCCCACGGACGGCAACTTCAACAGCGCCACCGAATCCATCACCGGCCAGATCGACACCGCCGGCTGGACCCCAGGCCGCCACACGATCTTCGTCCAAGCCCAAAGCGCCACGGGAAACTGGGGCGTGCCCAGCGCCATCTTTCTGAACGTGCTGGCCGTCCACGACCTGACCGTCACCACCACCGGCCCCACCCTCTTCGCCCCCGCCGCCGGGTTGATCACCCACACGATCACCCTCACCAACACGGGCGGCATCACCGACAGCTATGACGTGAATTGGGTGCAAAGCGGCTGGCCCGTCACCGTGGCCAAGACCGTGGGACCGATCGCCCCCGGCCACGCCGCCAGCCTGACCGTGGCCGTGCAAGTCCCCCTCACCGCCACCGTCGGGGCAGATGGACTACACCGTCCTCGCCATCACGGCCCAAGCCAGCCCCCAGACCCACCGGGTCATCACCCTGCAAACCCTGATCGACGCCGCCTGGGTGCGGGCCAGGGAGATCCGGGACGAACGGCTTTACCTCCCCTTGCTCCTCCACTGATCTCGCTTAAATTTCCCCAAAAAAACGACCGGGCGGCGAGGTGAATTTCCACCTCGCCGCCCGGTCGCCCGGACCTTTCTTCAGTTGATGCGTGACCCTTATTTGATCACAGCGGGCAGGAAGAGGGGCGGCACTACCGAGAGGGTCATGCGGCTGTAGCTGCGGTTCGGCTCCCGGTTGGATCCGCTGTCCACCACCTCCAAGATCAGGGTCTGTTGGATTGCGCTGTTGTCGCCTTTGACCGCGCCGGCTGGGGTGGGCACGGCAAAGGTGGCCGAACGCCCCACGCCCACTCGATTCTCTGGGGCGACTGCATCCACATACCAGTTGTAGAGATAGTCGCCGCTGCCTGGGCTGAAGGTGAGGGCGGCGTCGTAGCCAGCCTGGGCAAGGGTCTTGGTGGCGTCCACCGCAGTCAGGGTCAAGGTCATGCCCATCATCACCTGGGCGGGGATTTGGCCGCCCGTCCCCGTGGTGGCGGACTCGATCTTGGCCAGGGGCGGCATGTAGATCGGGTTGGCTGGGACGAAGGCGGTGTAGGTGACCACGGTGGTGTCGGTCAGCACATTGCGCACGTCGATGGCGTGGACCGGGATCAGTTGATCCTGGCTGGCCCCCATGGCTCCTTCCCAATAGGCCAGGGTGTTGCTGGTGATGGTGCGGCTGTCGATGTTGCCCAGGGGCACGAAGCTGAGGGTGAACATGGATTCCAGTTCCTGCTGCTTGGTCGCATTCAGATCCAGAATCTTCACCATTGTGTCAAAGGGCAGGATGGGGACGGTCATCGGGCTGTTGGTCGAACGGTTGGCCGGTTGTTGCACCGCCCGATAGCCGCCCAAGGCGCCGACCACGCTCTCCGCGTTCAAGGCCGCCCCGCTCAGCCCAGCCGGCGCGGTGGTGTCCACATAGACCTTCAGCTTGGAGCCAGGCCCCATGACCGAGAACTCGACGGTTTCGGCCACGCCCTTGCCCGGCGTGTTCACCGTGGCGGTGACGATGCGGGAGTAGATGACCTGGTTGACCATAGTCTCCTCGCTCAACACCTGGGCCGTGCCGGACGCCTGCACCCCGCCCTGGCCCACGGCCTGGGAGAGGGTGTCCGCCGCCACTTCGTAGAACTGGGCGTCCGCGGGCAGGAAGCCGTTGTCGCTCAAGAACTGGTTGGCGATGGTGATGGCCTGGGCCGCGGAGATGGACTGGACCGCCTCCGTGCTGGCCGGTGTGGTGCCGGGGGCCATCCACAGTTCGCTCAGATTGTTATAGGCGAAGAGGCCGTTGCCTTCGTCCATTTCCAACTGGCCGTCCTGGCTGAAGCGGATGCCCGATGCATCCACATCCGGGCGCATGGGGCTCAGGGAGGCCATGCGGGTGCCCGTGATGTAGTCGGTCACGGTGACGCCCGTGGCCGTGCCCAGGGTATTCCAGCGGTTATTGGCTTCAGCCAAGCCCAGGGGGGCAACCATATAGACCGGCATTTCGGTGATGGCGTTGGCATCCACGAAGCGGGCCGGTTCGCTGCCCACGGTGTGGGTCCAATACCAGTAGGTGCTGTCATAATAGTCGGTGGAGTCGTGGTTGTACCAGCGATCGTTGAACATCCACGACTCTTCGGCCAGGACTCGGGCGATCTTGTTTTGGGGTTGGAGCTTGTCCGCGGCCTTGAACCAGGCCTGGCCCATGGAATTGCCCTCCCGCAGATATTGGCCAAACCATTCGCCGTGGGGAACGTCGGCCATGGTGGTCTTGAAGCCCAGGATGGCCCGCAGACCGTCCATGGTGTTGGCCCAATCGCCCAGGTGGGCATCGTCCAGCACATTGCAGGCGGCCAGGGCAGCCCAGTCCAGATCCCCGTTGCCCCAGGAACCGGCGGCGTCGCTATAGGTCACCCAGGCATCGTCATGGGTGTTGCCGCCCACGCCAAAGAGGAGGCCGCTCTGACGATCCATGTCCGGCATAGTAGGCCAGATCGATGGTGTCCATATAGAGATGCTCTTTGCCGCCGGCCGCCGACCGTTTCCAATCTTCCTCCCAGGCGCTGCCATTGCCGTAGACAAAGCGGGATGTCCAGGGCGGTGTGGGCCAGTTCCAGAAGCAGACCCCGAAGAGGGAGAAGCGGCAGGTGGAGGTCAACTGATCTCGCAGGCCCAGGGCGTCGGGCCGGGTGGCGGGCAGATCCGATCCCCCAGCCCCGGCGGGCGGGTAGTCCTCGACCCACCAGACGCCAAATTCCAGCGCGCCATCATCAGCCGTGGGTTTGACCGCGGTGGCGGGCAGGGTGAGTTGCTTGTCGGATCTGGCTGGCCTGGGCCAGACCAGGGGTGATCAACAGGGTGCAGATCAGCAGCACATTGAAAAACAGAGATCGCAAGCGTTTTTTCGTGTTCATTTGGCTCATAGCCTCCATTTCTTGTCCCTAGTGAATTTGGATAGTCATGGTCGAAAGACCGGACGAATCGACCAGCCAGGCACAGGAATCCTGGCTGGTCGATTCGTCCGGCCCGGGTTACTTCACAGAAAACGGCAGGAAGACCTTGGAGTTGACCAGGATCGACGCCGTCGCGGTGCCCACAGATCGGTTCGGACCGTCCAGATCCGTGACCACCAGGTTGACAGCCACCACGTCCCCATGACCGGCGGGGACGTTGGGCAGGTTGAAGGTCACGTTGCGGGGACCGTCACCGGTGTTCAGGTCGGTGATCTTGTTTTCCGGTGCCACATCGCCCAAGTACCACTCGTAGACATAGGTGCCGCCGGACCCGGCGTAGCCCATGACAAAGTCGAAGTTGTCCGTGGCTTCGCCGATGCCCAGGGCTTTCAGGGTCTGGCTGGCGTCGGCGGCGGTCAGGGTGATGGGGGTGCCTTCGTCGCGACCGGTGGCCGGGGCGTTGGTGATGCGGGCCAGGGGGCGCATGTAGGCCGAGCTGGCGGGCACATAGGCGAAGTCTTCGCTGACCGCGTCCGTGCCGTTCTCCACCAGGCTGACTTTCAGCTCATAGACCGGGATCAGCTCGCCCTGGCTGTTGCCCGGCGCGCTCTCCCAATAGGCCAGGGTGTGGCTGAGGATGGTGCGGCTCTTGATGTCCAGGGGAATGCTGTTCATGGTCACTTCTTTGTCCATGACCAGATAGAGCCGCTTGATGGTCTCCACATCCAGGATGTCGGCCATGATCTGTTCGCCGGACGCGGCGCTGATGACCGGGGAGACTCCTCGCCAGCCGCCTTGCAGACCCACCGGATCCGTGGCCAGGATGCTGGCCGCGCCCACGGGGGCGGCAACCGGCACATAGACCTTCTGCTTGGCGCCGGGGCCGACCACGGTGAAGGTCTGTTCGGCGGTGCCGCCGGCCGCGGTGACCACGGGGGCGGTCAGCACACGGGTGTAGATCACCTGCCAGACCGCGTTGACCTCTGCGGCGGCCACATCTTCAGCCGAGGCATCCGCGCTGGTCACACCGTCCGACTTGGGCAGATTGCCGACCGTGTCCGCCACCACTTCGTAGAAGACAGAGCCATCGCCCATCAGCCCGTTGCTGTTCAAAAAGCGCTCGGCGATGGTTTTGGCGTCGTCCGCATTGATGGCGTTGACCGCGGCCGCGTTGAGGGAGAGGGCCTGCACGGCCTGGGTGTCGTTCCACAGTTGGTTCAGGTCCGTGTATTGGTAGATGCCGCTGCTCTTGTCCAACTCCAGGGTCTTTTGCTGATCCATCGCGACCAGGAAGGTGTCGCCTTGGGGGCCTGGGGGCGGGTAGGCGTCCTCGTTGGGCGTGTACAGCCTGACCGTGCGGGTCACCGGCACGGAGAAGACGCCGCCCAGCCGGGAGAAGTCCTGGTTGGCCTCGTCCAGCCCATAGGGGTTGACCTTGAAGACCGGCATCTGCAAGGTCATGGCCGACGTATCCACGTAGGCGGCGGTCTCGGTGCCGCAGGCGTGGGTATACCAGTAGTAATAGCCGCTCTCCGGGGCGTTGTCGGAGCAGACATTGCCGTAGTAGGGGTTGTCGTTGAAACAGGCGCTCTCGTCGGCGATCACCCGGGTGGTGCGTCCCCGCTGGGCGATGTCACAGGCCTTGAACCAGGACTGGGTCATGTTGTAGCCGTAGCGCATGTAGCGCCCAAACTGATAGGCCTGGGTGTCCCAATAGTTGTTGTGGGCGCTGGCATTGGTGACAAAGCCCAGGATCAGATGTTGCTTGTTCATGCACTGCTTCATGCTGCTGATGGCGGAGTCGGCCAACACCTGGCACGAGGTCAGGGCCAGCCACTCGTTGTCCCCGTCACCCCAGGCGTTGCTGCAATCGGTGGGGGCGACCAGGGTGCCGTCGTCGTGGGAGGCATTGTCAAAGGTGAAGCGACCGGGGGAGCCGTGGCCCACATAGAACTGGAGATCCACGCTGTCGATATAGTTGTTCTCCGTGCCGCCCAGACTGGACTTCTTGAAATCCTCTTCCCACGCGCTGTTTTCATTGTAGTCATAGCGGGTGACAAACCAGCCGTTGAGCCAATACTTCATGCCGGCGCGCTCGGCGGCTGTGGCCTGGGTCAGGTTGCCCGCGGAGCCGTGCAGACCCTAGCTCCCACGAGCCGCCGTCGTCCCCGCTGACCGCGGCCGGGGCCACCCCATCCGCCCCCAGGATCACCTGGGGCAGAGGTTCAACGCCGGGGCTGTCCAGGACGGCCGTTGGTTCAACCTGGGCGGTCATGGCAATGGACGCCACCACCATAACCAGGATAAGCGCAATCACCAGCCCGATGCCGATGCGACGTGCTCTGGTTGCGGGTACTATCCCTCGATTTTGCATCTTGTTTCCTCCTCTGCAGGGGATTCCTGCAAGTCGATCTAAACCTGCACTTCTGCTCCCTATTCAGTCGTTCTCCCGTTCCCTTCCCCTTGGTCGCAGATACGGCGAGATCAGGGCGAGGCGGGGTACACCAAGGTTCATGCGAATGGGTCGGTTCAGTTTCTCCTTTCTTGAACCAGAAATAGACTGTTGCCGATGGGGACGGATGGGGTTTCGGGTGGGTGGAATTCGAACACTCAACGCTGAGAATGGCTGAGAGCCGATGTCCGACCGGAAAAGTGGCGATCAGCAAGAAGGGATCTGTTGGATCAGCGCAGGAGCAGAGGCAGGAAGATCTGGCGTTGGGGAAGGGGACTGCCCGCGGCCAGGGGCAGGGGGGGCAGCAAAGGATAGTAGCGTCCCTTGTTGTCCCCGGTGGCGACATTGCCCGCGCCATCCACCACCTGCACAAAATAGCGGGTCGTGGTCGTGCCGGTGATCACCCCGGTCCACTTTTGGGTGGCGCCATCAAAAGCCAAGGGCGTGCTGAACCAAACGCCCTGTCCACTCAGTGGATTGTCTGGTGAAGGCGACCCGAACTTGGGCCACCCCGGAGTCATCCCCGGCTTCGACTTTGATCATTCCCTCACCCGTGTCAGGATTCAACACCCCATCCACAAAATGCACCGTGGGCGGCGTCTGGTCCGGGCTGTTGGAATAGAGGGTGCCGAAGGCCATCTGTTCGTAGATCCGCTCCGTGTCCTGATCTCCGTTGAACTGGCCCAAGGAGAGCACCACCGTGTCCCCCGCGCCCGGAGCGGTGCTCCCGCTTTGCAGGCTGAAAGGCACCTGGGGCACCCAGCCGTCGCTGCTGAAGCTCGGTTCGCTCAGATCGGTGACATATTCGTTGTGGGGCCGGGCCACCACCGGGTCATAGCCCACCGTGTCCGAATAGCTGCCGCCCAGGAAGAGCACCCCCCGCAGGCTGCCCGCATTGGGCGCAGAGACGTCGGCATAGAAGCGGGGCTGGATGGGCTGGCCGGCGCTAAAGCTGATGCTGTCGTTGAGATCCAGAAACGAGCCGTCGCCGGAACTGTTGTCGCCAAAGGCGCCAAAGGAGTTGGGCAGCCCGTAGGCCAGGGATCCCATGTTGAGTTCTGCGAAGGCTGTGGGCGGCTGCACGGAGGTCTCCACGCCGGGGAAGTCGTCATCCCCGGTCAGGGTGCCGCCGCTGGTCACCGCGGCCATGGGCAGGCCGTAGAGGGTACTCTGCATCAGGCTCTTGGCATCGTAGGCGTTGAAGACGAAGGCCCGATCCACATATTTCTGCTTGGCCTTGACCAGGGCCGGGCCGATCTCGGCGCGGGTCTCCTGCAGCAGCTCCCGGGTGAAGTTGCGCATGAGCGCCTCGCTGTAGACGATGCCGCCGCCGCCCCAGCCATAGCCCGTGTTGCCCACATAGGTGGCCCGCTTTTGCAGAAAGGCCTGGGGCAGATCCATCACGCCTGGGTCCGTCAACCCGGCATGACAGCCCACGGCATAGATCAGCGCCCCGGCCAGATCCGCCGTGCCGCTGACGATCTCCGATGCCTGGATCTCCGTGCCCGAGGGCACCCCCGTGGCCACATGGGAGGAATGGCCGTTGATGGATTGCAGATCGAAGCGGGGGCTGGCGTTGAGCTGTTTGGCCCGCAAGGCGTCCGCCGGCCAGAGGGGACCGATCAGGCTGGCGTCCGTGGTCAGGTTGTCATATTGGGTCAGGGTGCTGATGCTGCTGCCGCTGTCCTGCACAAAGTCGTAGCCGGTGACCAGCACATTGCTCACCGTGGTCACCGGCGCGGCCAGGAAGGCGTCGATAAACGCGCCCATCTCCGCCGGGCTCTCCACCAGCCGCCCCGTGGCCAGATCCGGCACATAGAACTCGTGGCCCTTCCAGTCGCTGGGCGCCAGATCGACGATGTAGTCATCGGTCAGGACCATGTTGGCGTTCAGGGCCGCGGCCACTGTGGACCCGGCGCTGACACTGGGCGCATAGTCCTGCTCCTGCTGGATCAGCGCCCCCTCCGGTCCCTCCGCCACCCGGCGGAAGGGGATCATGCGGTCGTCGCCCACCAGCACCACGTATTTGACGTTGGGCGCGTTGACCAAAAAGTCCAAAATCAGGTTGCGGATGGCCGAGGTCACGTTGTTGGCCAGGTCGCTGTCCTCCAAGGAGCCAAGGTTGGCAGTCCAGGCCGCATAGGCCGCGGCCACCGCCGGGTCATTTTCCAGGGGGATCACCACGCCCTCCACCTCTGCGTGGTCGGCCAGGGTGAAGAGTTTGGTCACCAGATCGTTGGTCGCCGGGTCGCCATAGGCCGAGCGCAGCCGTTCCCGGTTGACCAGGATCAAGGTCTGCACATTCGACGGCTCCGGCGTGGGCGTGGGCGATGGGGTGGCCGTGGGGGTGGGCGTCACAGTGGGGGTGGTGGTCGGCGTGGGCGGAATGTCGGCCAGGATCTGGGTTTGATACTCCGTGTCTGCGCCGGTGACGTTGGAGTTGTATTGGGTGGTGCGCACAAAGTAGTCGCCGGGCACTGTGGCTGTGAAGACGAGGGAGGCCGACCGCCCCGCCCCAGCATCGTCGTTGCTTTTGATCAGGGTTGTGCCATCCCGGTCATAGAGTTGCAGGATCGTGTCGCTGTTTGGCCCCAACTCCTTGGTCTCGATATAGTAGACGCCCCCGCTCACCGCGGAAAAGCGCAGCCAGTCCTGGTCGCCCAGGCTGGGGGAGAGGGGATCGGCGCAGAAGTTGAAGGGTTGGGGCGTGCCGTCCAGGTTGATGCTGCCGGCGTCCCCCGGTCCGTTGTCCCCCGTGGCCCCCTCCTGGTCGTCCGGGGTGCACACCCCCTCCTCCACCCGCAGATCGAAGCCCGTGTCCGGTCCGCTGGCCGTACTCGTTCTGGTGCCGGGCCATGATGAAGTAGTCGCCCGTGGTCGGTGGCTCGAAGACGATGCGGGAGGCCTTGGTGTAGCCATAGTCGTCGTTGCTGGCGATCAGCGTGCCGGCACCGTCCCGCAGGAAGATCACCGTGTCCGCCGCGCTGCCCAGGTTGGCCGTGGAGATCACATAGATCTTGCCGCTTTGCAGGGCCACCTTGGCCCAATCCTCGTCCCCCGCCGGGCAGACGTTGTGAGGTCGTGCCCGCGCCGCCCAGACCGAGGGTCTTGGCCTGGCCAAAGCTGTCGTCCTCTTCCCGGCCATCGGGCACGCAGGTGGAGGCCAATACCCGCACGTCGTAGTGGGCGTCAACGCCATAGATGGCCGGATTTTGGTTGACCGCCTTGGCGTAATAGACCTGATCCGTGGCGCTGCTGGCATCCAGCCGGGCCGCGGCGGCCTGCACGGTGGAGGTGGCCAGGGGCGTCCCGTCGCAGTCGGTGAAGAGGTCGAGGATCGGGTTGACCCCCGCGGCCGTGTTGTCCGCGATCAGGGCGAAGCTCTCCCCGGCCCGGATCACAAACTTGATCCAATCTTCGTCGTTGGGGGCCTGGAAGAGATGGGTCTGGCGCACCCCACCGGTGGTGATGTCCCTGGCCAGGGCGCAGCGGTTGTCCGGCTCGTACTTGTCCGTCACCCCGGTGGTGGCGGAGAGGGTGAGATCGTACTGGGTCTGGGGACCGTAGGGCGGGTTGCGGTGTTCGATCTGGGCGAAGTAGACGCCGCTGGCCGGGGCGCGCCAGGTCAATCCTGTGCCCTGGCCGGGGATAGCCGCGCCGCCACAACTGGCATAGAGGGTCAATTTGGGGTCGGCGTGCGCGCCCAAATTGGCGGTCGAAAGGGTGTAGGTGACGCCGGTGAAGGCGGTGAATTTGACCCAATCCATATCCGCCAACTGCTTGTCCACCGGGTGACAGAAGCTGCGGGCCTGGGTCACATCCTCGCTTAGCCAGCCCGCGGCCGTGCAAAGATTGTCCGTCTCGTAGCTGTCCACCTCGCACTCCACCCCCACGCACACGGGCAGGGCGATCAGGTTGTTCTGCTCGTTGGATTCGGCGACTTCGTTGTCCCGATCAACCCAGACGTAGACCACATGGTCACAGCCCTGGGTGGTGAAGGTCTCCGTGCGGCTGAAACTGGTCGAGCCGCCGCCACCCAGGGAGGGCATGTTGAAAGGGCGTCCCAGGGTGCCCATAGTGGGCGGTTGATCCGGCGGGTCCAAGTAGATAATAGACCTTAAAGGCGCTGCTCGTGCCGTTGCCCCCGGTGTTGCGCACGATCACGCTGACGGTCACTTCCTCCCCCACACCCGGCGAGGCTGGGCTGATGCTGATCTCTGCAGTCAGATCCACGGCCGCGGGCATGGCCGGCCCATCCAAAGAGAAGACGGACAGTCCGCCGATCACCACCCAGGCCAAAGCCGCCGCCAAGGCGGGCAAGATGAACAAATAGAGTGGGCGAATTGACCGTGTTTTCATGTTATTTAACGACCATGGGCAGATAGATCATCTGCTGGCCCCCGCCGGGCTGCATGGGCTGGGCGTTGATGCCCAGGCGATCCTGGGCATAGAAGATGATGCGATAGTCGCCGGCCTCGGTGAAGCCGTTGGGATAGTTGACCGTGAACTGGCCCGGGGTGCCGGGGTCCGCCTCCAACCGCACCACGGGGGTGTTGAGGTTGATGGTGACATCGCTGGGTTCCTGGAAGGAGGGGGGGATAGACCGCGGCCCACACCACGTCCAGGGCCTCGGCCCCCTCTGTCACCGTGGCGGTCAGGGTGCCGTTGACCCCCTGCTTGTCCACCTCTGCGCTCTCGATCACCGGGCGCACGGAGCTGAAGAAGCGGGTGACCCGGCGCAGCTCGGCAATGCTGCCGTCCCCGGCATTGGAGACCCCGTCGCCGTTGTCGTCCATCCACGGGGTTTGCAAGGTGCCCGCGGCCTGCACGGCCTGGGTGGCCTCGGTGTAGCACTGTTTCAGGTTGTTGCTGTCCACAATGCACGAGAAGAAGGCATCGGAGAAGTAGGCTCCCTGGGCCGAGGCATAGGCGTTGGTGCTGGCCCCGGCCGAGGTGATCACCACCCGGCCCAGCTTGGTGATGCTGTCCTTAGTGGCCGCCCGGTTGATGAAGCTGCCGCTGCGGCAGGCCTCGATCACGATGTTGACCTCGTCCGCGCCCGTGGCCGTCTCCATGGTGCGCAGCCACTCGTCCATCTGCTCCGGCGAGAAGGCCCCGCCGCCGTTGCAGCCGTTGACGCAGAACTTCTCCTCCAGGCCGTGGTCCATCATGTAGATGAAGAGGGGCTTGCCCGGCCCGATGCGGTTGGCCTCGGTGGCCCAAGTGGCGATGGCGTACTGCACATCCGCGGGGGTGGCCCCGACCGTGTCCACCTCGCTCGCCCCATCCCCGTCCGGGTCCTGGGCCACGGGGGCGATGTAGTAGATGTCGTCGTCCGTGTAGCCGGCGCTCTGGAAGATGCGATAGGCCCGGTTGGTGGAGTTGTAGATGTTGGTCTGCAAGCCAAAGGTCTCGTTGTGGCCGGCCACGATGATCACCGCGCCGGGGCTGTCGCCCAATCGCCGCACCAACATGGATTTCTGGCTGGAATTGCCCGCATCGTCGTAGGCCGTGATCTGGATGGTGTTGTCCCCGATGTTCAGGGCCAGATCCGCCACCCGGAAGTCGTCGTTGTTGCCGGTCAGGGTATAGTCCCAGCCCTCCACGCCCTTGGTCGCGTTGCGCACCTGCACCCGGCTCAGGTTGTTGCCGCTGTCCGTGGCCGCGCCGGTGAAGGTGGCCAAGCTGGCCGTGGTGGTATAGATGGCCGTGTTGGCCGGCTGGGCGATGGTCACTACCGGCTGAGTGAGGTCCGACGGGGCGGTGGCCCGACACGTGGCTTCCCCGGACCAGGGGCTGACGTTCTGCGAGAAGTCTAGGGCCCGGGCCTTCAGGGTGTAGAGTTCGTTGGGGATCAGCCCGCCCAACTCGTGATAGGTGGTGGCGGCCCCTGTCACGTCATCCGTGCCGCCCATGGCTGCCGCTCTGGTTGATGAAGTTGACCTGATAGGTTCGCACATCCCGCTCCGGGCTGCGGTCCCACTGCAAGGCCAGGGTGTTCTGATTGATGGTGACACAGCGGGGGTTGGTGGGCTTGCTGGG
Organism: uncultured Chloroflexia bacterium; assembly: GCA_963704975.1. GTDB lineage: Bacteria > Chloroflexota > Anaerolineae > Caldilineales > Caldilineaceae > JAGNDO01. The sequence continues at coordinate 107,875 of CAVPIK010000009.1, forward strand.
CGGCGTGCCGTCCACAATCACCGAGACCCGATAGTTGGCGTCGCTGCCGAAGAAGGCGGCGTCGAACTGTTGAATCTCCAGATAATAGGTGCCGTTCTTGGTGGCGTCCCACTCCACCACCACGGTGCTGCCAAAGGCGTTGTCCCCAAAGGCGCCGGGCGGCGACGCGCAGGTGTCGTAGAGCAAGACGATGGCGTCGGCCTTCACCCCCACATTTTCCACCTGGATCACATAGGTTTTGTTGGCCTGGGCCTCGAACTTGATCCAGTCCACATCCCCGTTGCTGTGGAAGGTGTGGGATTGGGTGCCGCCGTCCGTGCCGATGGTTTTGGCGATGCTGCAATTCCCGTCGGCCTCGTAGGCATCCCCCGTCAGCGGAGTGGGTATGGGCGTGGCCGTATTGGCTGGCGGAATCGTGGGTGTGCGGGTTGGCGTGTTGGTGGGCGGAGTCGTTGGCGTATGGGTGGGCAAAACGCCGGTTGGCGTGGGCGTAGGGGTTGCATTGGCACCGGCCCAGAAGCCAGCCTCCACCCGGTTGTTGGCGCTGCTGACACTGCCCACGGCCATCTGGCCCAGGCTGTCCTGGACCTGATTATTGGTCGATTGGCGCGTGCCGCCGCCGCCAGCAAATATCCACCAGCGCAGATCGTAGCTGCCGGATACCTGGGCCAGCAACGGCTGTTGTGCAGAGCAAGCCAATCAGCACCCCTCCGATGATCTTTAGCAGTTTAACTTTTTTCATCGGCATCAATCCTCTGAAGCCAGCAATTCTATGTGGTGACTGTCGGTCGTCATTCGGTTGAGACCCATTGGTTAGGGCGCTTCGCTCAACGTATAGCTGATCACAACGCCAATGATGCGTAGGGCGCTGTGTACGGTTTCCCATTTTCCGCTCGTTGGGCGCACGTAAATTTCATAGAAAGTTGTGCGGTTGTTGACGACATCATTGATGACCGCACTGCGACTGCCAATGCCGTTCAACCCGCTGGAATCGACTTGGCCCAGGGCTGTGGTGATGTAAGCGCCATTGGTGCCGTGTTTGAGAATGCTGGCCGCCAAGTTAAGCGTACTCGTGTCGCTGAAATGGGCCTCAAGCCCGGTGATCGTGGCCCCGTCTGGCAGGTTTAGCGGGGCCAAAAGATCGTCATCTCCTGTGTTGGCCGCAAGGAAATAGGAACCGGCTGTCGAACCAGCAGAGAAGAACGATGTGCCTGACTCGATTGCCCGGGTCTGAAATTGTCCCCGCTGACACTGAAATAGTGGGTGCGCGGTGCGTTGTAGCGCACGGAATCCGCCTCAATATATCCAAAGGCATGGAGCGCAGCGTTGTTCTGGCTGTAGGCCGCGACCCCATACCCGTCAATACTCTGCCCATAGACCCCGATGCCCGATGGTGCTGAAACCCAATGACACCGTCATTGCTCCCGCTCACACCCACCACGCCCCGGCCCAGTTTGGAATCGCCCAGAACGCCGCTATAGCTGTTCGATCGTGGTGCCGGATGCCCCGGCCACACCATAGACACCCGGCCTTGCCCACCTGGGTGGATGTCGTGCTGGCGGTCAGGCCATTGCCGTCGCCGGACTGGGTGACTTGCAGAATGGGCGAGGCGTTGGACCCGGTCATGGTGTCCGGCCCGGCGCTGTTGATGTAGGCGGCGTCGTGGTTGTGGACCGTGGCGGCGAAGGAGCTGCTGTTCAGCCCATCCAACAGATCCGCGTCCAGACCCGGAGCCGGTGCCGTCCGCGCCGGTGACGATGGAGAAGACCTCGCTGTCCCGGGCCAGGGTGTCCGCCACCCGGGCGTCGGCCACAGTCCCACTGGTGATGTCCGCGCCGCTGTGGGCGTGGGCCGCGGTGGCAAAGGCCCCGCTGTTCAGCCCATCCAACAGATCCGCATCCAACCCGGAGCCGGTGCCATCTGCCGCCGTGATGAGGGAGAAGACTTCATTGTCCCGGGCGATGGTGGGGGCCACCCGACCGTCGGCCACGGTGCCGCTGGTGATGTCCGCGCCGCTGTGGGCGTGGGCCGCGGGGGCAAAGGCCGAGGCCGTCTGGCCGTTGAGCAGGGCCGCGTTCTCCGCAAAGAGGGCGTAGGCCACATGGGCCAGATGCTGCCGGGGCGTGGCCTCCGCATCCGCCCCCACCTTGATGGCCAGCCAAAGCTCTTGGCCGGTGAAGTGAGCGGTATTCAGGCCGGTGATTTCACCCAAAAGCACACTGAACACCCCATTGCTCACCTGGACATCCCGGGTCTCCGTCCACAAAGCCGTGCCGTTGCTTGCCACGGTGTAAAGCCGGAAAGACATTTCATAGGTGCCGTTCGGCTTGGGCGCACCCGTGGCAGGATCGACCAGCCGCCCTTGATAGCTCAACAGCGGGGTCACCCCAGGAATGTGCGGGGCAATGGCCGTGGTGCTGACCATGGATCCCCCCACGGCGATGCTGGACCCGGCGATCAGCATCACCAAGAGCAGGCCAATCGGGATCAAAAAATGGCGCAGGGGGCGAATTGAGGAATGTGTCATAGGGATACCTCCAACAGTCTACACAGTTGAAAATTAGAAGAGATAAAGCAGCAGGCCGAATGAATGGTTGAGAATAAAATCACCCTGTCTCAACTCCAACGTCATGGGATAATGTGGGCGGCAATGGGCTTGCGGAGTGACAAGGGGAGAGTGTTCGGGAAAAAACGGATTGTCCTGTTGTTTCCCCAAACCAGACCGCTTGAGCAAGTGGCGTGCGAAGAACGGAGTCGGGTCGATTTTGAAGAATCGACTACCTCTACTCTACTATTGAAACGATCAAAAGTCAACCGTTTTTTCGTCCCCTTACTGCCCGATTAAGAAGAGTGATCGGAGAAACAATCCCCACAATCGGAAACCGGGTAAGTAGCCATTCTGGTTGTTCCCTTGTATAATATGCCCATTCATCTGGCCCCAAATCACTCAACGTCGGCCCTGGCCGGTTTGCGACTGTTGCGGGCCAAGATCCCATCAACTCAACAACCCACGCTGGATTGAACACAAGGAGCAACTTCCATGGCCATGCGGGCAGACTACATTTGGATGAACGGCGAGATCATTCCTTGGGACGAGGCCAAGGTGCATGTGTTTACCCACGCCCTGCACTATGGCAGCAGCGTCTTCGAGGGCATCCGGGCCTATGAAACCGTGGATGGGCCGGGGATCTTCCGGGGCCGGGAGCATTTCGAGCGTCTGCTCTTTAGCTGCAAAGTGGCCCGCATCCCTTCGCCGTTGACTGTGGACGAGTGGATGGATGTGACCGCCCAGGTGCTGAAGGCCAACCAACTGCGCAGCGCCTACGTCCGGCCCCTGGTCTTCCGGGGCTACGAAAGCTCTGGGCATTGATGGCCGCAAGTGCCCGGTGGACGCCATCCTGGCCACGGTGCCCTGGGGCCGCTATTTGGGCAACGATGCCATCGAGAACGGCATCGACGTGCAGGTGAGCAGTTGGCGGCGCATGGCCCCCAACATGCTCAGCCCCATGGCCAAGATCGGCGGCCAGTACATCAGCAGCCAGAACATCGCCATGGAAGCCCACGACAACGGCTTCTCCGAAGGCATCGCCCTGGACGGCAACGGCCAGATCAGCGAGGGCAGCGGCGAGAACATCTTCATCATCAAGGGCGGCACCATCTACACCCCGCCCATGTCCAGCAGCATTCTGGGCGGCATCACCCGCAACAGCGCCATGATCATCGCCGAAAGCCTGGGCTACACCGTGGTGGAGACCTCCATGAGCCGGGAGATGCTCTACATGGCCGACGAGATCTTCTTCACCGGCACCGCGGCGGAGATCACCCCCGTGCGCTCCGTGGACCGCATGCCCGTGGGCGACGGCAAGCGCGGCCCCATCACCAAGGCCGTGCAGGGCGTCTTCTTCGGCATCACCGAGGACGGCGCGCCGGATACGTGGAATTGGCTGACGAAGGTGGCGTTGTAGGGATTTTGGAGTAGATGCTGCAAACGGGACATGGTCATCACGGTGGCAGAATGAAACCATGTAGGCTGGAGATTTACCGTCTGCCCAGCAGTGTATCGGCAACTGAAAACGTTAGCAGTCGAAGTCATCGGTGTGTCGGCGCGGTAGCGCTGCCGGATGTTCTTTTGGAGCCGTACGCGAATTCGATTGCTGAGTTCGAGAATGGCGATATGATCGGAGACGATGGTCTATCGCGGCATGTGGGATCAGACGCCATGGCCGGCAGGTCGATATTTGATCGTATTTTAGTCATCTATAACGACTGCCGCTGGGAATCGTGGTACAGGCGTATTGGATCGATTAGCGGCTCGATCTATGAGCAAGCAACGGAATTGAGTCGCTGACATGGACGAACATAGACCCTTTTCGAGATTTCCAAAGCGCGCACTATTCAAGAGGCTGGTGTGTTTTGGGATGAACACGACTTCACCGACTTCGACACGGATCTGCCGGATGTGGAGTTTGATTCTCGTGTGGAACTCATCGAATCCGACCATCCGCAAAAATTCACTCGCTCTTGACAACCTGTGCTATAATTCTCTCACTATGAACCATCAACGCGACCGTCTTCACCACCGAATTCAACACCGCCCCCGTCGGCATCTCCGTCGGTGGCGTGGTCGCGCTTAGATAGCCCGCGTTCCGCAGGCTGCCACACCTCCTGCGCCGGACAAGGCGGGCCGACAATCAAACGTGAAACGTGAGCAATGAGTGCCCTGGGCCTCCTTCCACGTTTCACGTTTTTCGTTTCACCAATCAACCGTTCGGCTGAGCTCACGTCGAACCAATCAACAAATCAACACTTTCCTCCTCCAAGGAGCGTCCATCATGTCCGACAAATACACCCCCCAAGAGATCGAACCCAAGTGGCAAGCGGCCTGGGAAGCCGCCGGCCAGCACGACACGGTCGAGAAGCCCGGCCAGCCCAAGTGGTACGCCCTGACCATGCTGCCCTATCCGTCCGGCGACCTGCACACGGGCCACTGGTACGCCATGACCCCCAGCGACGCCGGGGCGCGCTATCGGCGTATGCAGGGCTACAACGTCTTCTTCCCCATCGGCTTTGACGCCTTTGGCCTGCCGGCGGAGAACGCGGCCATCAAGCACAACATCCACCCCAAGCCGTGGACCTATGGCAATATCGAGCGCATGCGGGGACAACTGCGCCAGATGGGGGCCATGTGGGCCTGGGATCGGGAGGCGGTGAGCTGCGACCCGGACTATTACAAGTGGAACCAGTGGTTCTTCATCAAGATGTTCAACATGGACCTGGCCTATCGGGAGTTCGCCCCGGTGGACTTCTGCCCCAACTGCAACACCACCCTGGCCCGGGAACAGGTGTGGGGCGACGACCGCCACTGCGAGCGCTGTGACACCCCGGTGATCAAGAAGGATCTGGACCAGTGGAAGTTCCGCATCACCAACTATGCGGACGAACTGCTGGACAAGCTGGACGAGATCGACTGGCCCGAACCGGTCAAGGTGATGCAGACCAACTGGATCGGGCGCAGCACGGGCGCGCAGGTCGTCTTCCGCACGGAAAACGGCGACCCTCTGGAGATCTTCACCACCCGGCCCGACACCCTGTGGGGAGCCACCTTCATGGTCCTGGCCCCGGAGCATCCCCTGGTGGAGAGCGGTGACCACGGACGCCCAGCGGGACGCGGTGGCCGCCTATCAGGAACAGGCCGACCGCATGGACGAGATCGCCCGCACGGCCACGGACAAGGAGAAGACCGGCGTCTTCACCGGCGGCTACGCGGTCAACCCGGTCAACGACGAGCGCATCCCCATCTGGATCGCCGACTATGTGATGATGGGCTACGGCACGGGCGCCATCATGGCCGTGCCCGCCCACGACGAGCGGGACTTCGCCTTTGCCACCAAGTATGGCCTGGAGATCCGCCGGGTCATCACCGGGCCGGACGGGGCCACGGGGGAGATGGAAGAGGCCTATGCCTCCAAGAGCGAGGGCGAGATGATCAACAGCGGCGCGTTCAACGGCACGCCTGTGGCCGGTGCGGTGGACAAGGTGGTGGCCTGGCTGGAAGAGATGGACAAGGGCGAAGGCTCGGTCAACTATCGCATGAGGGACTGGCTGATCAGCCGCCAGCGCATGTGGGGCACGCCGATTCCCATGATCCACTGCCCGACCTGCGGCATCGTGCCCGTGCCCTTTGGCGAACTGCCCGTGATCCTGCCCGACGACGCCCAGTTCAAGCCGACCGGCGAGAGTCCGCTGAAGTATCACGAGGGCTTCCGCTATGTCAAATGCCCGAACTGTGGCGGCGACGCCGAGCGGGACACGGACACCATGGACACCTTCATGGATTCCAGTTGGTATCAGTACGCCTATATCACCCCCAACTACAAGGCCGGGCGATGCCCCTGACCGAGGACGAGATGCCCTGGGACAAGGCCGCCGGCGACTACTGGCTGCCCGTGGATCAGTACACCGGCGGCATCGAGCACGCCACCATGCACCTGCTGTACACCCGCTTCTTCACCAAAGCCCTGCGGGACATGGGCGTGGTGGACTTTGACGAGCCCATGCTGCGCCTGTTCAACCAGGGCATGATCCTGGGGCCGGACGGGGAGAAGATGTCCAAGAGCCGGGGCAATGTGGTCAACCCGGACGAATATGTGGCCCAATATGGCGCGGACACGGTGCGGGGCTATCTGATGTTCATCGGCCCGTGGGACCAGGGCGGCCCGTGGGATCCCAGCGCCATCGAGCGGGGTCAGCCGCTTCCTGCACGCGGGCGTGGAGCACGTGATGGTGGACGAGGCCAAGCCGGAAAATCTGGCCGCCAGCCCAGCGCCGACGAGGTGCGGACGCTGGAACGCAAGCTGCACCAGACCATCCTGAAAGTGACCGACGACGTGGAGGCACTTCCGCTTCAACACGGCCATCTCGGCCATGATGGAGCTGAACAACCTGCTGGTCAAGAGCCGGGACAGCGGCCCTGGTCGGCTCGCCCATCTGGGACGAGAGCTCTGGACAGCCTGTGTCTGCTGCTGGCCCCCATCTTCCCCCACATCAGCGAAGAGCTGTGGCAGCGGCGGGGACACGAGGGCAGCGTCCATCTGCAATCCTGGCCGGTGGGCGACGCGGAAAAGGCCAAGGAGGACGAGGTGGAGATCGCCGTCCAGGTCAACGGCAAGATCCGGGGCAAGCTGACTGCTTCGCCGGAGACCCGCCAAGGAGGAATTGGAGCGCCAGGCCCTGGCCCTGGCCGACATCCAACCGTGGCTGGACGGCAAGAGCGTGCGCAAGGTGATCGTGGTGCCGGGGCGATTGGTCAATATCGTGGTCGGGTAGGGGTTTGGGTGGAGTATTAAAGGTCAATAGACAGGATGGCCAGCGTAGGTTGAGTAGGCCGAGTCAACCAGCTGGTGAAAACGAATGGAGTCTAGGCCGTATCGAAACCGAAGCGGGTCAACCCGCTTCGGATTCGATACGCCGCCAAGTCGCTGAATGGTCAGCGGATATCTCGGCGGCGGCTACTAACCTGCGCTGGTCTCGTCACGGCGGATGTCAGGCGTTATTGAAAGCTCCTGGGGTTTGGGAGTGGAGACAAATGCGAAAGTATTCTGTCATGTCGACAGGATGAGGATGGTTATTTGGTGGCGAAGTCCCCTCCTGCGCGGTTGCTATGCCCAGGGGAAAGCATGGACGAACTCATGGCCAACATGCGAGATGTGATTGTCTGTGTTTAGAGGAAATTGGAGAACGAGATGACCGACAACTGTATCTTCTGCAAAATCATCGCCGGTGAGATCCCGTCCCAGACCGTGTATCAGGATGATCTGGTCACTGCCTTCCGGGACATTGCGCCGATTGCGCCCACGCATATTCTGATCGTGCCCAACCAGCATATCGTCAGCCTGGGGGGGATGAGCGAAGCCCACGCCGGGTTGTTGGGCCGGATGGTGAAGGTGGCGAATGATCTGGCCGTGTCTGAAGGTGTTGACGAGACCGGGTATCGCTTTATCACAAATGTGGGGCCGGATTCAGGCCAGGCGGTCTTTCATGTGCATTTCCATCTGCTGGGCGGGCGTCCTCTGGGCGGCATGGTGCGCCGGGCCAATTGATGTTGCAAAAATTGATCAATATCTGTTCAATGTCGGGACGAAAAGGAAGTCGACGGATTATGAGTCGAGATCGGCAATTTCTTTAAGAAGGAAAGAATATTTTTTAACCAAATTGCCCCTTGATTTCTCATGAAAAAGTGTGCACAATAGAAGATAAGGAGTTTTTGCAGCCAAAATCAAAGGAGATCGTCCCGATGATCCACAAATCGCCTTCGTCTTCCACCGGACAAATGCGGATTACGTTTGAGTTGCCAGCCTGTGTTTGGGCGGATCAGGTCTTTCTTGTGGGGGATTTCAACGACTGGGATGAAGGGGCGATCCCGTTTCAACAAGATCGAAACGGGGTGTGGCGGGCGACGATGGATCTGCCCATGGGGCAGCGCTTTCAGTTCCGCTATTTGGTGGACGGCAATTGGCGCACAGATAATCATGCGGATAGCTTGGTGGAGAACATTTATCACACCACCAACAGCGTGGTCGAGACAAACTTTGGCTTCCCGGTGGAGCAGGACGGGGACATGCCCAGCATGGTCCACGACCAGATACCGTGAGGCGGTTGCAGAGGCTTTTCACAGACAACAGCCCCCCAATCGACGAGGGAATTAGGACTGAACCACCCCAAACAGAGACCCAACGGGCCAGGAAAATGACTTTCCTGGCCCGTTTTCGTGGCCCTTTTGTAGAACGATCAGGAGCATTTTATGGCAAAGCTGAAGACCCGATATGTGTGCAGCAACTGTGGGGCCACCCATCTCAAGTGGATGGGCAAGTGTCCGGCCTGTGATGAGTGGGACACCCTGGAAGAGGAGGTGGTGGATGTCTCCCCGCCCAGCCGTTCCCTGATGCCCGTGCTGGGCACGGGGGCCAAGCCCATTGCCCTGCCCGACATCCCCGCCGCGGGGACCGAGCGCCTGCCCCTCTCCAATCAGGAGTTGAGCCGGGTGCTGGGCGGCGGCATTGTGCCGGGGGCCGGGGTGCTGGTGGGCGGCGACCCCGGCATCGGCAAGAGCACCCTGCTTTTGCAGATGACCGCGGAGATCGCCCGCACGGTGGGGCCGGCCCTCTATGTCAGCGCAGAAGAGAGCGCCCACCAGATCAAGCGGCGGGCCGCCCGACTGGGCATCGAGGAGCCCCAGCTTTTTGTCCTCTCCGAGACCAGCCTGGAGCATATCATGGCCCATGCGGAGGCCATGAAGCCCAGCCTGATCATCGTCGATTCCATCCAGGCCATCTATAGCGAGAGCAGCACCAGCGCGGCCGGCTCGGTCTCCCAGGTGCGGGACTGCGCGGCCCGGCTGCTGCGGCTGGCCAAGATCCAGAATGTGCCCCTCTTTTTGGTGGGCCATGTGACCAAAGAGGGGTCCATCGCCGGGCCTCGGGTGTTGGAGCACATGGTGGATGCGGTCTTGCAGTTGGAGGGGGAGCGCTTTCACGCCTATCGGCTGTTGCGCTCCATCAAAAACCGCTATGGCAGCACCAACGAGGTGGGGGTCTTCGAGATGGGGGAGCAGGGGATGATCGAGGTCAAGAACCCGTCCGAGCTCTTCCTGGCCGAGCGGCTGCCCAACGCATCGGGCAGCGCCATCGCCGTCACCATGGAGGGGACCCGGCCCCTGTTGGTGGAGGTGCAGGGGTTGAGCAGCCACAGCGCCTTCAGCCAGCCCCGGCGCACGGCCAATGGGGTTGACCTCAACCGGCTGCTGCTCCTGGCCGCGGTCCTGAGCAAGCGGGTGGGGATGAATTTGAGCGACCACGATCTCTTTGTGAATGTGGTGGGGGGCTTGAAGATCGGCGAGCCGTCGGCGGATTTGGCCGTGGCCGCGGCCTTGGCCAGCAGCTTCCGCAACGTCCCCGTGGCCGCAGACCTGGTCCTGGTGGGCGAGATTGGCCTGAGCGGCGAGTTGCGCAGCGTGGGGCAGATCGGGCGGCGGTTGAGCGAGGCGGCCAAGCTGGGCTTTAGCCGGGCCATCGTCCCCCGCAGCGCCCTGCGCCGCAAAGGCTCCGACAGCCTGCCCGAAGGCATCCAAGCCATCGGTGCGCGCACGGTCCACGAGGCCTTGGATGCGGCGCTGGTCACCAAATAAAAAGCGAACCGCCGAGTGCGCAGAGAACGCGGAGGAGGCGCAGAGAGAATAGAAATCTCTGCGCCCTCTCTGCGATCTCAGCGTCCTTGGCGGTTGGTCGTTCAGTTCTGAATCTTTGCCACCAACTCGTTCATTCGCTTGCGGTTGGCCCCCATGTCCCCATAGCCCAGGCGGGAGGCGGAGCGGAAGTGGATTTGGCCGGTGTCGGTGTCGATGAGAAATTCCACATCATCCACAAAGCGCCACAGGGCCGAGCGAAACTCGGCGTGGATGTAGGTTGGCTCTGTGGTGATCATCGTGTTTCTGGGCATGGACTCGATGGCGGCCAGAATGGTGGCCTGGGCCTCCGCCGGGCTGCCGGTGAAGGGGATGGGGTCCATGCGGTGATAGCTGTCGTCCGGGGTCTGCCTGGGTGGAGACGCAGTTGGGCGAGTCGGGGCAGGGGGCCAGCTTGCCGTCCGCCACGCCGCCGGCCTTGGACGCGGCTCCGCCGCAGGCGGTCAAGCTCAAGCTCAGGGCCACCAGGGCGGCACCGATCAGTAAAGTCTGTTTACGCATGTAATAGTTTCCTTTGCGGTGATGATGGGATCTAAATAGATTGCCCAAGCACCATACCAGCTTTGCGGTCAAGCGTCTGTGAACTGGTTTCCCATCTGCTGTTCGTTGCCACCATTCAACCCTTGGCCCCCATTCCAATCCATCCACCAAACCGAAGGCTCATTCCAATGACCAACTCTTTGCCCGATCCCATCTGCCCCGCCCACCCCTGGACCAGCAAGTCACCTTCCTCTACACCCGAGATCTGGCCGCCACGGACCGCTTTTATCGAGAGATCATGGAACTGCCCCTGGTCCTGGACCAAGGATCGTGCCGCATCTACCGGGTGGGCGCGGACAGCTTTCTGGGCTTCTGCGAACGGGCCGAGGCCCCGGACCAGCCCGTGGGCATCATCTTCACCTTGGTCACCCAGGCCGTGGACGAATGGCACGCCTTTCTGGCCGCCAAAGGGGTCGAGTTCGAAAAGCCGCCCAGCCTCAACCCGACCTACAACATCTACCACACCTTCCTGCGCGACCCCAACGGCTACCTCTTGGAGATCCAACGCTTCCAAGATCCGGCGTGGCCGAAGAGAAAACAACAAATAGAACACGGATTTGACGGATAGGACGGATTTTTACGGATCAAAAAAAGATCCGTTTTTAATCCGTCAAATCCGTTCAATCTGTGGTCTATTTTTTCGAAAGGACCCCATCCATGACTCAATCTACCCGCCCATCCGGGATGACCGGCTTTACCGTCGTCTGGGTCGGCCAGATGATCTCCATGCTGGGCACGGGGATGACCCGCTTCGCCCTGACCATCTGGGCCTGGCAGTTGACCGGGTCGGCCACGGCCTTGGCCCTGGTGGGCTTCTTCTCCTTTGGGCCGATTGTGCTCTTCAGCCCCATCGCCGGCGCGCTGGTGGACCGCTGGAACCGCAAGCTGGTGATGATGTTGAGCGATCTGGCCGCGGGCATGTCCACCGTGGCCATCTTCGTGCTCTATGCCACGGGCCATCTGGAGATCTGGCATCTCTACGTGGCCGGGGCCTTTGCGGGCACCTTCGAGTCCTTCCAATGGCCCGCCTATTCCGCGGCCATCACCACCATGGTGGACAAAAAGCACTATGCCCGGGCCAGCGGCATGCTCTCCCTGGCCGAGTCGATTTCGGGGATCGCTGCGCCCGGCCCTGGCCGGGCTGCTGCTGGTGGCCATCGGCATCAACGGCATCTTGGTCATCGACATGGTCACCTTTGTGGCGGCCGTCCTGGCCCTGCTCATGGTCGCCATCCCCCAGCCGCCCCGCACGGCGGCCGGGGACCGAGGGCAGCGGCAGCCTGTGGCAGGAATCCCTCTACGGCTTCCGCTATATCCTGGCCCGGCCCAGTTTGTTGGGGCTGCAAATGCTCTTTTTCATGAGCAATCTGTTTGGCACCCTGGGCTTCACCCTGCTGGCCCCCATGATCCTGGCCCGCACGGGGAGCAATTCTGTGGTGTTGGGGACGGTGCAGTCGGCCTTTGGCGTGGGCGGCGTGCTGGGCGGGCTGCTTCTGACCACCTGGGGCGGACCCAAGCGCCGGGTGCATGGGGTGCTGCTGGGCTTTATCGGGGTCAGCCTGCTGGGGCAGACCTTGATGGGGTTAGGACAAATCCTGCCCGTGTGGGTGGTGGCCGCCTTCTTCTTCTCGGCCATCATGCCCATCCTCAACGGGTCGAACCAGGCCATTTGGCAGCAGAAGGTGGCCCCGGACGTGCAGGGCCGGGTCTTCGCCACCCGCCGGTTGATCGCCCAGATCACCGCGCCCCTGGCCATGCTCCTGGCCGGTCCCCTGGCCGACTTCGTCTTCGAGCCGGGCATGATGGCCGGGGGCAGCCTGGCCGCCACCTTCGGCTGGCTCGTCGGCACCGGTCCCGGCGCGGGGATGGGGTTGATCCTCGTCATCTCTGGGTTGCTGGGCGGGTTGATTGGGATTGTGGGCTATTTCAGCCCGACGATCCGCAATGCCGAGGATATTCTGCCGGATCATGTGGTGGCATCGCCAACAGCGCAGACGCCGACAGAGGCTGATCTCACCCCGTGAAAACTACTTGAGAACAGTGTCACCGCAGACTACAATCATTGGCATCCCTGAAAATGTAATCTTTATTGGCGAAAAATCCGACCCAAGGGAGAATAGGTATCATGGACATCAAAGATCGAGCAGATGAGTTTCTGGCCCAGGAACGGATCGCCGTAGTCGGTGTGTCCCGCTCAGCCGGAACGGGCAACTCAATTTTGAAGACATTGCGGGCCAGAGGTCATGACGTGGTGGCCATCAACCCCCATGCGGAAACCATCGACGGCGAAGTCTGCTATCCCAGCGTTCAGGCGGTGCCGGGCGGCGTCAACGCAGTTGTGATCGTGACCCAACCCGCTGCTGCCGAAGCCGTGGCCCGGGATTGCGTCGAGGCGGGCGTCTCCCATGTGTGGATGCACTACAATGCGCTCTTCGGCTGCTGGCAACAGCAGTGTGTCAACCGAAGCGACGACCTATCTGCGCCAGAACGGGGTTCACGTCATCCCCGGTGGCTGCCCACTGATGTTCGGCGAACAGGCGGATGTGGGCCATAAGTGCATGCGCTGGATGCTCGATGTGACCGGGAAACTGCCGTCTGCGTAGGCATGATTGCGAATTCCATGGAGTCAGAAAAACACACGCCCGACACAGCCATTGGCCGTGTCGGGCGTGTGTTTTTCTGACCCTGTACAAAACGCAAACCCTACTCATCAAAAGCATAGAGCGGCAACTCGGTGGACTTGAACCAGACCGGATCCCAATTCTCGCCGCCGGGGAGGGCCAGCATGCGGGGGTTGCGGCCATCGGCATCCATGATCCAGAGCTGACGGTCGCCGCTGCGGTTGGACCAAAAGACGATCTGCGTGCCGTCCGGCGACCAGGAGGGATGTTTGTCCCACCAGCCGGAGCCATCCTGGGTGAGCTGGCGCGGATCGCTGCCGTCCCGGTTGATGGCCCAGATCTCGTCGTTGCCGCTTTCGTTGGAGACCAGGGCGATGCGGTCGGAGACGGGCGACCAGGCCGGGGCGTAGGCGATGCCCCGGCTAAACTGGGTCACCTGCTTTTCGCTTCCCCAGAAATAGTCCAGGGCGAAGACGGCAGCCTGATTGCCAAAATCCCGCAGCACGTTCTTGACGAAGGCCCGATAGCGCTGGTCCGGCGAGAAGCGGTCTCGCCTCACCGCTTGCTCGTAGGCCCAGGCATCCGTGAGCACCGCCAGTCCCGCTGCCGTCGGGATTGACCACATAGACCTGCCCCCCGCCCGGTCGGTCCGACCGGAAGCCGATCTTGCCCACAAGCACCTGGGGCAACGCCGAGGGCGTGGTCGTCGCCGTGGGCGTGGGGACGGCTGTGACGGCATCCACCGGCACCAGGAGGGGCACAGCCGTGGCCGGTGCGCCCGCCTGGTTCAGGCACGCAGTGTGCCGGTGGGCGTGGGGGTGGCGGTCCACACATTGGGCGGGGTCGGTGTGAGCGTGCCGTAGACCAGGGCATCGGCGGTGGCAATGGCGACGCAGATAGTCGGCGGTGGCCTGGCTGGCCGGTGTGGGGGACGGCACCAGGATCACCGGCGTCACCCAGTTTTCGGGCGTCGGGGTGAAGGTGCCCGTTGATGTGGCGATCAGTGGTCGCCTGGGCCGCCACCGCCGCCGCGGTGACCACATTCTCCGGCGTGGGCGTGCTGGTGACAATGACCATCGGCGGCGATTCGGGCGGAATCACGACCAGGCGCAGGATCGGCTTGGTGTCCAGTTCTTCGTTGAGGCGGATGCCCGCATCCCAGGTGAACAAATTGTCCTCGCCCGAATTGGGGCCATCCAGGCGAAAGGCTGCCGTGCCCGAAGGAATCTGTCGCGCCAGCGCAGCCCGTTGGCCTGGGCTGAGGACGAAAAGATTGGCCCGACTCGCCGCCAACTCCCCGGCGGCAAGGGTTGGGGCTGCCGAATCATTCACTTGGGCCTGCTCAAACTCCGCATACGTGGGCATGGCCCAGAGTAGGTCCACATCCGACGTGATGATGCTCAACTGCCAGTCGCCGCCGGTCCCCAGGCGGTTGCCGTCCAAGCCCACCATCTCCAACCCCGCGTAGGCAATGTCGGAGCCGGGTGGCACACTGGAAAGATCGAAACGAAGGATGCCCACGTAGGTCTTGCCTTGGAAGAAGCCCACATGGATGCCGGGGCCGTCAAAATGGCTGCGCCCATCCACATCCGACGCCCACCCTGCCGCATCCGCTTCGGGGGTGATCTCCACGAGCAGTCCATCCGGCTGGCATGGGAAGCGCCGCGCCAAGTTCTTGGGCGGCGGATGATGTTTCAGTTGAGATCTTTAATGGGATCAAAGGTGGGGTGGGTGAGGGGGTGGATGAGGGGGATGGGGTGGGCGTGGCTGGGGCCAGCGTAATGACGGCGATATTTGCCAGGGAAGGTTGCTGTTGGCTGCGGGGCCAGAAGATGAAGAACGCCAAACCTGCCAGGATCAGGACGATGCCTGCTGGCAGTACAATGCCCAATCTGTTCTGGCGCTTCGTTTGGGTTGGATCCATGGTATTTGAATAGACTACGGGTCGATTATTGTCGCACACCTGGTGAAGGTATCTGTGCCTGGGCCGCCGTAACAGGTGTCTGTGCCACCGCCGCCATCGATGTCATCATTGCCTGGGCCGCCGTAGATGATGTCATCGCCGCCGTTGCCATCGATGGTATCATTGCCAGCGCCGCCGTAGATGATGTCGTTGTCGATGCCGCCTCTGATTTCGTCATCCCCGTCCCCACCCAGGATCACATCGTTGCCTTGGTTTCCCCTTAGTATGTCGTTGCCTCCGCCGCCCACAAGACAATCGTTTCCATCTCTTGCTGTAATATCGTCGATCACCGGGACTGCCCAAGAAGAGGGAGTTGGCTCCGTCACCCCGAATCCTGCCGTCCACCAGGTCATACCCACTGAGGGTCAGTCGCGTCACATTCGGCTGGCTTGAGTTCTTTCGCTTCGATGGCCTTGCTCACTCCCCCAAGACCCGTGATCGGGACCGTGTTGGTTGCGGCCAGGGCAGACATCGCGCTGAGAGGTATCAGGATCAATAGGCCGATGAAGACCCATCGTTTCGTAAATCTGGGCAACCTCATGATGCGTTGTCCTCCTGCTCTCGCCGAAGTCTCGATCTCCATCTCTATCTCTATCTCTATCTCCATCTGTAGTCTGGTAACGATAGACGAGCTGATCCATCTGCACATAATAAGTATGCACGGAGCCATTGGCTTCATGCAAGATCATAGATCCGCTGCGCTCGGCAACCTTGACCAGATCGTCTATGGAGGCGACCGCGGCCACCCGGTTGTCCTCATCCAGCGTGCTGTGTTGGACGCCCACCATGAGCGGACCATAGCGGGCCTGGATACGGGTTGACTCGTCCTGGGAGCCGGTCATCATGAAAAATAGCGCCGCAATCGCCAATCCTGCCACCCCGATGATCAATCCGGCTATGGCCAGGGTGCGGGCCGTGGTCACGGCCAAGCTGATCCCCAAGAGGGAGAGGGAATTGCTCGCCATCAAGGTGCGGGGGATGGCGCCGCTCTGGGAAAAGCTCAGGGGGTCCGCGCCGTTGGCGCTGGGACGTTCCGCAAGCTGCATTTGCAGATCGTCCAGTTGGAAGACCAGTCGGGGCGCAAATTGATCGTCCAGGGGTTCGCCGTCCACGCTGCCTGCCACGTTTACCGTCGGGATGATGGTCAGGGTGTACGATTGGAAGCGGACGCCTGTCTGCTGCTGGATGCTCTCGACCATCGCCTGGATTTCGGACAGATTTAGAACGCCCCGCAGATCCACTTGGTTTCCAGAAAAGGCCGTCTCCGGCTGTAAGTCGAAGGTCCACTGCCAGCCGTTGTTGGCGCTGACCAGGGCCTGCATCTGGCCCGACCCCGTCATGTTCTCGGCCTTGTCCGCCGCCAGTCGATAGGCGAACTCGAAGTCAACCTGGCTGATCAGCCTGCGGAAAATAGGCTCGCCGGTCTGCACCGTGTCGTTGCTGTATAGGCCGGGCGGTGCCGGTGCCGTGTAGGAAAAGCGGCCTTCGTGGGAATAGGCGACGGTCTCTGTGACGCTTTTGGTCACGGGTCGAGTAAAGGAGAAGATGCCCAATACCAGGGCCAGCCCTATCACGACGACCAAAACCAGCATCACATCTTCTGATTTGACCAAAGCCGGACTGACGGACCGGTGCGCCTGCTGGCGTTGGCCTTTTTTGCGTCGCCGGGACTTCTTCGTCGAGGCCAATTTGCCCGCACCCGGCGCGACGACGACAAGACTGATCAAGCCAGCCAACAGGGCGACTACCCAAGGTTGGCGGATCTGCTTAACCATGTTTCCTGCCCCCGAAAGATGAATCCATGCCCGACCGATAAGTTCCGACTGAACGGGCTGATAGGAGTCGATGAACCCATTGTTGTCGCCCTTGAATATGAAATGATCACCCTGTTTGTCAATGATGCGATGGATGATCTGGCCGATGGTAGGATGCTGGTAGGTGACGATGTCGCCAATCTGATAGGTCTGTGCCGTGCGCAGGATCACCAGATCGTCTCGATAGTAGACCGGCTCCATGCTGTTGCCGTTGATGATAACATAGCTGGCCGCTCCGCCTACCTGGGTAGGGGCAAAGAGGACCCAAGCCACAATCACAATGCATAAGCTCAACAGGCCCGACAGCTTCTGAATCACAGATTCTTTACTTTCACAGTCTTCTCATTGCGCACGCCTCGTCCGCTCCCCAGTTCTGCGTAGCTATTTTACCAATATTCGCGGACAAAAAGAAACTGAGTTTTTCACCGATGTCAGGGATATTCACCAAATCGGCGAAAAACTCAGTTTGTCTCCCCAGATTTTTGAGAAGAACCCTTCGTCCCGGTGTGGACCGGTTGCAGATGAACGTTATTGAACAGCCACCACACGGAGTTCATCGGCATCTGCAAGATTGACCCCTCCGCTCACGATGCAGGTCCACGTGCCTGCGCTCTGGGTGCAGTTAAACCAAGTGCCGGACGATGCAACCAGATTCGCCTTCACTGTGGTTGCTGCTGGACCCCCAGCCGCCGGTGCCAGACTAAATGCGACACTGGTAATCTGGGAAGGATCCGAAGGATCATCGGTGGCCAGTGTGTAGTGTACATTGGCTATTTTGTAGCCGCTGATCGCTGCTGACCCATCGCCCGCACCGCTCACTGATCATCGTGTTGGCGGAGGCAAAGGCATAGGCGCTGGTAGACAGGAACAGGATGAAGATAGTGGCGAGAATGAATCTGATCTTGAAGGAGCGAGAAATGTACATCGTGTCGTCCTCATTCCGTGATTCGGGTTAACGCTGGGCTTTTCTGATAATTGCTTTTTGGATCTTCAGCGTTATCCGAGCGAGGCTCATGCGTAGTAGATCGGTCATTTGTACATGATACGCTTCTTTGCTTGGCTCCGTCATCCGGGTTTTTCCGTATATCAGACTCAATCTCCACGTAGCTGTTCGAGAATTGGTGCGGCATCTAGCTGGTTCCGGCTTCTTCTGGCCGGTTTTTTGCACAAACGGGGCGTGGCCTAAGCTGGTTCGGGCCACGCCCCGTCTATTGCCGCTATGCTTGCTTCGATGTTGACCCGTTGCTGATTCTGCTTTATTGGTACTGCAACTACACGCAAATTATCAGCATCTGAGACGGTTAGGGTATCTGTCACTGGGCACGTCCATGTGCCGTCCGAATCCGTATCGTGTGCAGTCATACCAAGTACTACCTGCCGCTACTCAGTTTAGCCATCACTGTGATCGGAGCAGGGCTTCCAGCCTTTGCCGTAAGCGTGAAAGCCACACTGTCAATGTTGTCGGATCAGTTAGAATCCAAGGTGTATGTACATCTCCAACGTTGAAGCCGCTGATGGCGTTGTCGCCGTCACCGGCACTGGTCACCGTTACAGTGTTGCTGTGCCGCAAAGGCGAAGGCACTGGTGGCCATGATCAAAACCAAAACCAGGGCCAGAGCAAATCGAGTCGAGAAAAATCGTGTGCGAATCATGGGAATGTTTCCTTTCGGTAGGTAGAATGTTGAGCCAATAGGGTTTGTAGCGAGTTAACGCTTCTGCGTCAACTTTCCATCAGCGCCTGTGTGGTCGAAACCCTGCTTCCACTCGTCCTACCGTGTTTTCGTTGATATTCTGCCCGGTTAAGACCTTACAGTCACTTGAATACAATAGTACCATTGTCGGTTGGCCTAGTCATGCGTATTAAGCATGAATTTGCCATACACTATGTGCGTATTTATACGTATCTTGTTTTTACGACTTGGCGAGACATGAAGGATTGCCGCTCCAAGTCGTGAACCTCCTGTGATTTCCTGATCGATGACCGACCTCTCTAGCTTGCCTGCTGAATTGTCGCCAATTCAGTCTCTTGATAGTCCAAATTCGCCTATAGATGAAGCGTTATCTTCTGGTATCGAAGCGAAATGGCTAATTTAAGTGTAGCTTAATTTGGAGGAAATATCTGTGAAGAGAAGCCCAGTACGTGTGTGATATGTGTCACACCCGCACTGGATAGGGCATAGGTGTTTTTACACAAACAACAAAAAAGGGCGGATGACCATGTTTTTGGTCATCCGCCCTTTTGCTTTCACCCCACGCAATTCGCAACTCGTCCCCCTGCTCAGTATGCCCCCCGCTTCAACAACACGGCGGGCACCGTGCGCATCAAAATGGTCAGATCCATGCTCATGCACCAATTCTCCGCATAATAGATGTCCAGCAGCACCATCTCGTCAAAGGTGAGGTCGCTGCGCCCGCTGACCTGCCACAGGCCGGTCATGCCCGGGCTGACCGAGAGACGCTTTTTGTGCCATTCGGAATAGGCGGCCACCTCTTCGGGCAGGTTGGGCCGGGGACCGATCAGGCTCATCTCCCCCCGCAGGACGTTGAGCAACTGGGGCAGTTCGTCCAGGCTGTAGCGGCGCAGGAAGGTGCCCACCCGGGTGGCCCGGGGGTCGTCCCGGATCTTGAAGAGCGGCCCGGTGGACTCGTTGAGCCGGGCCATCTGCTCCCGCAAGGACTCGGCACCGGCGATCATGGAGCGAAATTTGTAGACCCGGAAAGGCTTGCCCTCCTTGCCAATGCGGGCCTGGGTATACAGCACCGGGCCGGGGCTGTCCAGGCGGATGGCCACCCAGATCAGCAGGGTGAAGGGCAGGGTGACGGTCAGGGCCACGGCGCTGAGAACCAGATCCACCGTGCGCTTGACCAGCCGGTTCCAGCCGGTGATGGTGACTCGCCGGGAGCTGATCAGGGGGATGCCGTTGAGCTCTTCCATTTCGATCTGATTCTTGGTCAGTTGGAAGAGATCCGGCACCACTTGGGCCTGGATGCCCACCCGTTCGCAGTCGTTGAGCAGGCGCACCACCGTGCGGTGGCTCTGCCAGGGCAGGCAGATGATGGCCCGATCCAATTTGTGTTCTTCCACCACGTCCCGGAAGTTGGCCACGGAGCCCAGGGCCTTGAAGCGCCCAATGTCCGTCGTGTTCTTGATCGGGTTGTCGTCCAAAAAGCCGATCAGCTTGAAGCCCAAATCTGGGCGGGCCACAATGTTGCGCATCACCATGCGCCCCACATCCCCGGCCCCGATCAGCACCACCCGATCCACCCCCACCCCGTGGCCGCGCAGATAGTTGCGCAAGCCAAAAAGGATGGCCCGGCTGATCCCCAGCAGCACGATCACCAGCACAGCCGTGTAGATGAAGATCAGTCGGCTATAGGCCAAGGGCTGCACCAAGCTGGCGGCCATCAATATCACCACGCCCATGGTGGTGGCCGTGGCGATGGCCCACATCTGGTCCAAATAGCCCCGTCCCCGCCGAGATCGATAGACGCCGGTCAGATAAAAGGAGAAGAGCATGACGGGGAGCAGGGCGGTGGCAAAGGGCACATACGTGGTTAAACTGGCCTGGAAGACCGGGTCCACGGCCCGAAACCATTGCAGCCGATAGCGGATCTGGTAGGCCAGCAAAAAGGCCGCCAGGATCAGCAGGGCGTCGATCACCAGCACAATGTTAGGCAGGGATGCCCGGGGCACCGTACGCATGAAATCCACAAACCAGTTGGCGCGCACGACCCGCTCCCGGCTGGTGGGATCGATTTGGCTGGGGGAGTCGGCAGGTTTGGACGCTGTCCAACGAAGAAGGCATAGGCGTCAAACAGACTCGTAAACTTGAACAGTTTGGGCGGCGGTGCGTTGCCAGGAGAAGAGTTCGGCCCGGATCAGCCCCCGCTGGCGCAGGTCATCCCGCAGGTAGGGTTGATCGATGAGCAAACTGAGGCCGTTGACTAGTTCGTCCGCGCTGTCGGCAGGGAAGGTGAGGGCGCAGTCGCCGGCCACCTCCAACAGGCTGGGGGTCTCGCTGCACAGCACGGGCACGCCGCAGGCCATGGCCTCCAACACGGGCAGGCCAAAGCCCTCAAACAGGCTGGGATAGACAAAGCCCTCGGCGGCCTGATACCAGCGGGGCAGATCCGCCGTGGGGATAAAGCCGGGGAAAAGTACCCGCTCGGTCAGCCCCAACGCCTCCACCTGGGCGAAGATGCGCTCGTAAAACCAGCCTCGCCCCCCGGCCAATACCAGCTTCACATCTTGATCTTGGGCTGGGGCCTGTTCCGCCCAGCGCCCAAAGGCGGTCAGCAGCAGTTCTAGATTTTTGCGGGGTTCCAGGGTGCCCAGATAGAGGATGAAGCGGTCCGGCAGCCCCCGCTCCCGGCGGAAATCGGCCACATCTTTGGGGTCCGCCGGGCGGAACTGTTCGTCCACCCCGTTGGGCACCACCACAATCTTGTGGGCCGGGATCTGCCAAAAGTGCATCAGATCGTCCGCGGTCTGGTGGCTGACCGCGATCACCTTGCGGGCCTTGCGGGCGCTGGCCCGACACAACCGGGCGTGATAGAGCCGTTTGGCCCTGGGCAGGGTCTCCGGCATCCGTTCAAAGCTCAGATCGTGCACCGTCACCACCCCGGGCAGACGGCTGCGCAGGGGCAGCACATTCACCAGCCCGTGGATCAGGTCCGCCTGGGCCTTGCGGGCCAAGCGGGGCAACGCGGTCTGCTCCCACGCAATCCGGCGCAGGGGCCGGCGCAGCCCTGGCCGGGTCATGACGGAATCCACCCCCGGCACGCCAAAATCCGCCTCGTTGACATAGGCCGTCACCCGCAAGAGACCGGCTGCGCCGGGGTCATCCCCGCCAGCCAGGGCAACCTGCCCCAAAGCCCGCAGCAAATGGCCGCTATAGTTGCTCACCCCGGCTCCCCGGTAACTCTCTGCACTGCTGAGAAGCTGGGCGTTGATGGCGATATGCATAG
>CAVPIK010000010.1:0-117475 GCA_963704975.1 uncultured Chloroflexia bacterium
CGCCACGCATTCGCTCTACATCTTCCAGCAGCGCAGACGGCTACACCGGCCTGCGGACACCTGGATCAGCACGCAACGACTGGGCCGATCCGCCCCAGCACACGGTCAACTACGGCCACAACCCGGCCTTGACCCTCAGCCGGGACGGGGGTGACAACCCGCTGCTGCGCTTCGACCTCAGCACCATCCCCCCAACAGCGCCGTCCTCTCCGCCACCCTCTCTCTCTACAACACCAGCCAGTCAGTTCCAGCCGCCAAGGATTTCGCCCGGCGCGTGAAGCTTTTCCCCGTGCTGCGCGATTGGGACGAGGGCAACCAGATCGAGTCGCCCATCGACGCGCCCGGCAAGCACGGCGCCACCGGCGACAACGCCTTCGACTACTTCATCGGCGAGGGCACGGACATCCCCTGGGCGGCCCGCGGCATGGCCGCCGGCACGGACTACGCCGCCACCCCCATGCGCCACGCCGATGTGGTCAACCCGGGCTGGTACGCCTGGGATGTGACCGATCTGGTGCGGGCCTGGGTGCGCGGTGAGCAGCCCAACTTCGGCCTGGTGCTGCGCGACGCCACCGGCTACCAGGACGACCACAACGACTGGCGCATCTTCGTCTCCAGCCAGGGCGGCCGACGCGACCCAGCGCCCCAAACTCGACCGTCGTCTACAACCCGGACGTTCCCTTTGCCGACGCCGGGCCGGACCAGGAGAATCTGAGCTGGGACGGCGGCCCGGTCACCCTGGACGGCTCGGCCAGCCGCGACCGTCCCGGCGGCAACGATGCCACCCTGACCTACGCGCTGGCGCATCGAGCAGGCGGCCTACGGCTCGACACCTGGCCCTGGGTTATCGCCGCGCCATCCAGCAATCCAATCGCTCGCACTTCACCCCGGACGTGCCCGGCGAGTGGACTATGCGCCTGACCGTCACCAACAACGTGGGCGAGAGCGCCACGGACACGGTCAATCTGCGCCTGCTGCAGATCCCGACGGGCCATCCCCGCATCCACCTGACCCCGGCCAAGCTGGCCGACCTGCGAGCGCGGGCCGTCTCCACCAACCCGCGCTGGAGCGCAACTTGTGGGCGAGGCGAACAGCGCCGACGGCGAGATGCAGGCCAAGGCCCTGGTCTCCCAGGTGAGCGGAGACGGCAGCGTACTGCGACCAGGCCATCACCACCGCCCTGGCCCAGATCGCCGGCCCGGGGACTGGTCCACCAAGGCCGGGGATCTGGCCCTGGTCTACGACTGGTGCTACGCCCGACTCAGCCCGGCCCAGCGCACGACCTTCATCGACTATTTCAACGCCTGGGGCGACGACATCGCCCAAGGGCGAGGACGTGCCGGGCTGGGGCAACTACTGGCCGCGCTACGGCTACTCCTACGCCCTGATCGGGCTGGCCACCTACGGCGATAACCCCCGCGCCAGGGAGTGGCTGGACGAGTACCGCTACCGCCGCTACCGGGACTACGACTGCCGCTGCTGGACCGCATCGCCGCCGGCGGCGGCTGGCCGGAGGGCATGATCTACGACTGGATCGCCAACTGTCCCCGCGTCAAGGCCGTGGAGGCGTGGACCACGGCCACGGGCGAGGACCTCTTCGCCAGCACCGACTGGTTCCAGGAACGGCTGGGCTATCTTCTGCTCCACCGCTGGCCGGGGACGCGCCGAACAGTGGGGCTATCTCTATCACCCCTACCTCGTCCACCGGGGACACGGAGCGCAACCGGGGCAGCATGGCCAACTACGAGCGCATCATGGGGCTGATCCTGATCGAGCACTTCCCGACGGATCCGCTGGCGCGCCAGCTCCAGGCCTATCTGGCCGCGCCGCCCGACGGACAATTCCATGAGTTTCCTCTATCACGAGGAGTTTCTCTGGTTCAATCCCCAGGCCACCGACCCTTGAGCCCTAGCGGCGGACTACCCACTACGCCGCTGGGCACCGGCACTGTCTTCATGCGCTCCGGCTGGCCCAGCGGCCCGGCGGACACGGACCCCTCGGCCACCTATCTCACCTTCCAGAGCGGCGACCACTTCTCCTATCATCAGCACTACGACCAGAACAGCTTCACCCTCTTCAAATACGGCGACCTGGCCGTGGACAGCGGCGTCTACAGCGGGGACGGCCTCTCGTATCACGACCATCAACTACTACGTGCGCACCATCGCCCACAACACCCTGGTCGTCTACAACCCGGCGGAGGATTTCTCCACCGCCCGGCCCGACGCTGTCAGCAACGACGGCGGCCAGCGCACCATGTCCCCGGCAGCCGCGCCCCAGGGCGCGGACGACTGGGATCACCACGCCACCCAGTACGACACCGGCGACATGCTGCGCTTCGAGGACAGCAGCGACTACACCTACGTCCTGGGCGACGCCACCAAAGCCTACAACAACCCGGACTACAATCAGGCCATGGACACGGCCTTCAGCGGCAACGTGGCCAAGGTGAGCCGTTTCCAGCGGGAATTGGTCTATCTGCGTCCCGTCGACTCAGAACATCGGCGACTATGTCGTGCTCTTCGACCGGGTGGGGGTGACCCAGGCCGGTTCCAGTGCAGAAAATACAAAACTGCTGATCCACACCCTCAACCAGCCCGTGGTCAGCAGCACGGGTACCACCGTTTCCCCCGGCGAAACTCTCTATGTGGGCGCAGATCGGGCCACAGCGGTATCGGGCGAAGGGCGGTTGACCGTGGACGTGCTGCTTCCTTTAGATGCCAACATCCGGGTCGTCGGCGGGCGAGGGCAGAAGTCGTTCTGGGTCTTCGGTGAAAATTACGACTGGCACTGGGATAGTGGCGAGAACCAGCCTCGCCCGACAAACGACTTTGAGGACGTCCCCTACGGCGAGTGGCGGCTGGAGATTGAACCGGCAGACGCAGCCCTCTACCACAACTTCCTCACGGTCATGCAGCCCGCCCAGGTCGACGCGATGCCCCCATGCCATCGGCCACGGCCATCCCAGCCACTGGGGGGATGGTGGGCGTCTTTATTGCCGACGCCGGACAAAACCGGGTGCTTCTCTTCTCCCCGGCGCAGGATGGCGCATCCCCCGACGGAGCAGTGAGCTACAGCTACACGCCCACCACGGCCCGCAGCCTCAACCTGCTCTTCGACATGCCGCCGGGCCAGCGCTACACGGTCACCTCCGCCCGGCGGGCCGGGGCTCGCCAGGTCACCCTGCAGCCGGACGAGGGCGGCTTCTACGTGGTCAACAGCCAGGGTGTCCTGCGCTTCGAGCCGGAAGTGGCCATTCCAACGGTCTTCACCTATCTGCCCACAACTATGCGGGGCTATCTGCCCGCTGCCGTGACGCCCACCCGCACACCGACGGCTACCCGTACCCCAACCGCCACACCCACCGGATCATCGGCCACATCCACACCGACGCCAACTCGCACCCCCACCCGCACGCCGACAGCCACGCCCACGTCAACTAGGACGCCCACGGCCACTCGGACGCCCACGGCCACGCCGACCACCTCCACGACCAATCCCCAGGGCCACATCGTCTATTCTCTGGACAACGGCATGGTCTATCGCATCCAGCGCCGGGGCGGGGGCCACACCGGAGAATATCTCGACGGCCCTCAATGCCCTCTCCACTGGCGGCGGGGACGGGCAGATCAACGTCTCGCCCAACGGCCAATGGCTGCTCCTGCGCACGGAACGCTTCCATGCGGACTGCGCGGGCTGGGATTGTCTGGCTTTGGTGAAGGGAGACCTGTCCGCCGGGGAGGCAGTCCTGACCCCCAATGGGGTGATCCACGCCGAGGGCGGCGGGGCGGTCAACAACGACGGCACTCTGATTGTCTATCCCGGCGGGGACGGCCCCCACGATCAGGACCTCTTCGTCGTGCGCCGCACCGGTGGGGACGTGGTCCGCGCCCGTGCTGCTCACCGGCGCGTCGACCTACGCCTTCCACACCATGCCCGCCCTCTCTGCGGACGGCAGCAAAGTGCTCATGGATTGCAGCCCCACCTCCTTCCCCAGCCGGGCCATCTGCGAAGTGGGGACGGACGGCAGCGGCTTCCGCACGGTCCTCGACCAGACCGACAGCCCGCCGGTCTGCCGGACGTGGGCGCGCTGCATCATCCCGACTACGCACCCGACGGCAGCATCGTCTTCGAGGGCGATTGGGACGGCGAGCTGATCTGGCGGCTGCCCGCGGGCGGCTCCGTGCCGGTGCGGGTCAACGCCGCGTACACCAACGACAACTCCCCGTGCGTGCTGGCCGACGGGCGCATCGTCTCCTTGTGGCTCAACCGCCCCGGCGGACAGGGCTACCACGAGCTCAAAATCATGGCCGCGGACGGCAGCGGCGGGGTGGTGATCCTGCCGGATGTGGATGTGTTTGATGTGGGGATTGGGTGCGGGGAATGATGAGGCAGCAGGGCGCAAGGGCGATGCAAAAGTTGCCAAAATAGCGCTTTCGGGCGAAAATACTAAGCATAGTAACCTCCCCGCTGCCAATCAGGATGGTACCCCAGGCCACCTCACTGACTCCCCCTGAAATGAACGTGGAGCTTCGCCGATGCCCGCTCTGTTTCTGACTCCTGCCTCCATCAGTTTCCTCACGCAGTTCATCCTGGCCCAGGCCATCAGCCTCTTTCTGATCCTGCGCTTGTGGCGGCGGCCTTCACACCAACTGGGCATGCTGACCGGATTCTTCGCCTTGGCCACCCTCTTCATCGGCCTGATGTTGCTGGACGCCGCCTTCTCCCCGGATAATCGGCTGCTGGTCGTCTATGCGCAAAACACGGTGTTGGCCCTGGCCCTGGTCTTTCTGATCCAGTTCGCCTACTGCTTTCCCCAAACATATCCCCAGCACAAATGGGAACGATACGCCGCCCTGGTCGCCAGTATGGGGTATTTTCTCTGGGAAGCGGGGTACATGCTCTATCGCTATGTGTCTGCTGCTGGGGTCGGGGACAGTCGTTTTTCGGCCCAATTTCGCCTCCTACAGCATGGCCGCGGTCTTGCTGATCGCCCCCATCGCCTTCCTGCGCCAGAGCATGGCCGCCGATGCCCGTTCCGTGAGCTGGCTGCGCAAGCTGTGGAAACCCGCAGGAAAGTCAGCCCAGGGGGCCCGCGCCTTCGTGCTGGTCTTTGGCATCCTGTTCGTGCTGGGCCTGTTCAATGTGCTTGCTGATCTTCCGCCTGCCCCACACGGTCTACAACGCGGCCATGTCCATCGGCGTGCTGACCGCCTTGTGGCTCTTTGCCACCAACTACATCAACTTCATCCCCGGCGGGGTCAGTGTGCAGGCCAAGTTGTCGATCCTCACCCTGACCCTCTTTCTGGCCTTGCTGGGATCCGTCGGCTGGTTGATCGCCCCGCCCTATATCGCCACCTTTGCCCCGGATTTGACCGACCAGCAGACCTTGCGCTTCACCCCCAACGCAGCGGGCGGATATGATGTGACCGAGACGCCGTTCCATTTCGAGACGGAGCTGGGCGAGATGGTGCAGGTCAGCTTTTGGGACACAGAACGCAATCACCAGGTCGAGTTTCCTTTCCCCTTTTACGGAAAAACCTACACGGATCTCTACGTCTCGAATGCGGGGACCATCACCCTTGGCGACCCCTACTGGGCGCCCAATATGCAGGCCGCCACGGCCCGCACGCCGGCCATCTTCCCCCTGTTGATCGAGCTGGACACCCGTCAACGAGCCGGGAGATGGCGGGGTCTATGTGCGTGAAACCCCCGACCGCTTGATCGTCACCTGGCTCATGTGCCCGCGCTCTACCAGCCCCAGGCGAATCCGAGTACACCTTTCAGGCGGTGCTGAACAGCGATGGCAGCTTCGAATTCACCACCAACGGCCTGCCCCAGCCTTTCCTCTTCGACCCGGATGCCAGCCCCGGCTGCCAACCCCTGGCTGCGCGGGATCGTCTCGGGGCAAGGGGAGCCGCTGCACACCAACGCCGGCGATCTGTTGGTCACGGCCGCGGCCGGCGGCTCTCCTCTGATCGAGAACTACCAACTGGCCTTCCGCCGCTATCTGCACGACTTTATGCTGCCCCTGGCTGGGTGGTGCTCTGGGCGGCAGTCTGCTGCTGATGCTGGTGTTGCCCCTCCTGTTCCGCTTTTCCATCATCCGGCCCCTGGAAACCTTGACAGACGGGCATGCGGCGCATGGAGGCTGGCGATTTGACCGTCACCCTCCCCGTGCAGAATCAGGATGAGATCGGCTATCTGACCGGGGCCTTCAATGCCCTGGTCGCCCAATTGGGCGACGCCGATCGGCAACCTGGAAGCCCGGGTCATCGCCCGCACCGCCGAGCTTGACACGGCCAATACCCACCTGCGGGCCGAAATCGCCGAGCGCGAGCAGGTCGAGGCCACGGTCATCGCCCAGCAACGCGACCCTGGCGGCGTTCGAAGAGCGGGTGCGCCTGAGCCGGGATCTGCACGACGGCCTGGGCCAGGTGATGGGCTACCTCAACGTCCAGGCCCAGGCCGTCCAGACCCTGTTGGCGGATGGGCAGCCCCAGGCGGCCCAGAGCAACCTGGCCGATCTGACCCAGGCCACCCAGGATGCCTACGCCGACATTCGCAATCACATCCTGGGGCTGCGCACCGACGAACCGGCTCCTCACAACTTCATGTTGCTGATGGGCGATTATGTGCAACAGTTTGGCGAGCAGACCGGTCTGGCCGTTTCCCTCAGTCTGCCCGCCGCTGCACCAGACGCCCTGCCCGATCCCCTATTTGCCCCAGCCATCGAGGATCAGGCCTTGCACATCATCCAGGAGGCCCTGGCCAATGTGCGCAAACATGCCAACGCCAGCCGGGTCGAGGTGGCATTCAGCGTGGCAGCGGATCAGGTCCAAATCGTGATCACCGACGATGGCGTCGGATTTTTGGTTTCCGGATTCTGTGTCGGAAAATGGCAAATCCTCTCGGGAATCGCCCACATCCCCAGTCCCAATCACTTTGGCCTGGAGATCATGCGGGAACGGGCGGCGCAGGCCGGCGGGCAGATGGAGGTGCGCTCTGCCCCAGGACAAGGGACGCAAGTACTGGCGACCCTGCCCCGCTTCTTGCCGGTGGTGGGGGACGGGGAGGATGCGTACATCAAGGGTCTGCGCTTGCTGTTGGTGGATGATCACCCCCTGTTCTTGGATGGCTTGCGCAACCTGCTGCGGGCCCGGGGGCTGACCGTGGTGGGCGTGGCCCACGATGGCCTGGAGGCCCAGGAAAAGGCCCGCCTGCTGCATCCCGATGTGGTGGTCATGGACCTCAACATGCCCCGCTGCGATGGGCTGACCGCCACCCGGGCCATCAAAGCCGAGCTGCCGGAGATCAAGATCGTCATCCTCACCGTGGCCGAGGATGACGATCATCTGTTCGAGGCCATCAAGAGCGGCGCGTCCGGCTATTTGCTCAAGAGCCTGGATGCCAACAAGTTCTGCTCCCTGTTGACCGGTCTGCTGCGCGGATGAGACGCCCCTGGCCCCAGGCCTGGCCGAACGCATCCTCGACCGAATTCGCCCACACCCTTGCCCTCGGCACGCCTGACGGGTCCAAGCCGGTGGACACGTTGACCGAGCGCCAGCAGGAAATCCTGGGCATGGTGGCCGAGGGCTTGACCTACAAAGAGATCGCCGCCGCCCTCTTCCTCAGCGAAAAGACCATCAAGTACCACATGGGGCGCATTCAGGAACACTGCTCCAGGTGGAAAGCCGCGCCGAGGCCATTGCCTTTTATCATCAACAGACGTAGCGCCGTCCAACCCCCAACTTATCCCTATATCCAAAAGGTCTAGTCGCCATGACTAGACCTTTTTTAGTCCAAAGTCCAGTGATTTTGGCCCGTTTTTCTGCTATGGTATGAACCATTCTGTTGTTCCCGGTCGGCAGAAGAGAGAAAAGGATTGGCAGGGGATGAAACACATTTTGCTCTACGGCAGTTCCATTTTTCTTGCCGGCTTGGCCGCCACACTCCAAGCCGATCCCAGCCTGGATGTACGCCAGCAGGCCCCATGTGACGGATTGCTCGATCTGGGCGACCTGGACGCCGTGATCGTGGATTTTGGCGACGCCCCCCCTGCCGATGTGCTGACCATGCTGCGCGCTCGGCCCGACCTCAAGATGGTGGGGGTCAACGCCTCGGACGGGGCAGTCACCGTGCTTTCCGGGCGGGTGTACATGGCCCAGACCCTGACGGATGTGCTGCGCTGTCTGGAGCAAAAGGCAAAGTGACAGTTCCCTATCACACTTTCCGATGCAGCGCCAACAGAGAATGAAAACAAGAAACCCGAGAATGTGGGATACCTGGACGATGGGTGTGGCCAGGCCCACTGCGCTCTTCCCTGAAGAATCGTGACCTAGTTCTTAGCGAGCAAAGAAAGGAGGGTAGCTCATGGAAAGCACAGCGTTGGGAGTTTTGAGTAGACTGGCAAGATCTGTAGACGCTTCGGATCTGCATTGCGTAGATGCTTCAGACCTGCATTGTGTAGACGCTTCGGATCTGCATTGCGTAGATGCTTCAGACCTGCATTGCGTAGATGCGTCGGACCTGCATTGTGTAGATGCTTCAGACCTGCACTGCGTGGATAATTAGTCCAGCGCGGCACCAGGTGTTTTGTGCAAGCCCTCTGGGTTGATGGACGTTTCCCCTAACACTACCCAGATATCAACAACGAATAGCTAATCAACTGCGGCAGATGAAGGGTCTCCAAAAAATCGTACCCTTTTTTCTGCTCCAGGTACCCAAAACGGTTCTTCAGGGAAGAGCGCAGTGGACCTGTTATGGATAGGTGAAGCTACTTGTCGCACCGTCAGTGCGGGTGCCTTGCGCCCGCACTGACTACAAGAAGGGGCTAGTCCCCACGGGGTAAAATCGCATGAAGGTCGAACACGCCGCCATCGCCGCGGCTTTGGATGAGATCAACGACCGCCAATTCAGGGTCAGACTGGATGCATTGACGAGTAGTTGCCCCACCTGTGGTGCGTCCAGGCTGCATGTGGCCTTGCAGAGCATCTCCGACCAAGAAGATGAACCCACCTGTGCAGTCTGCGCGGGCGAACAAGCACAACTGGCCGCCGACCTATTGCGCTTCTGGGCACTGTTGGGGTCTCCACGGGAAGAGCTAGAGGCCATCCGACAATCACCCCGGTTGGAAGCCTCTACCCAACGGCTGATAGGCGTGGTCAGCAAATGGGCGCTGCACTACCCGCTGATCATGCCGACGACAGTGAAGTGGGAGGTCACCAATCACTGCAACCTGGGATGCAAGCATTGCCTGGTCGATGCCGGCAGGAAGCTGGATGATGAATTAAGCACCGAGGAGGCCCTGGAATTGGTTGACACGTGCGTCGGTCTGGGCGTGCAAAACCTGGGCATCCTGGGCGGCGAGCCGCTCATGCGTCCTGACCTGTTCACGGTCATGGACTACGCCATTTCTAAGAAGTTGGCCGTCACGTTGACCACGAATGCGCTACTGATCGATGACGCCACTGCCAGCCGCCTGGCCACCATGGGCTTGCACGATCTCGCCGTGAGCATAGATGGGATCGGCGAGGTGCATGACCAGTTCCGGGGGGTCAAAGGGGCTTTCCGTAGGACGGTCAGAGGCATCAACAATCTGGCCAAGTACGGTGTGCCGGTCACCATTTTCACCGTGGTTTCCAAACACAACCTGCACCAGCTCGATGAGATCATCGACCTGGCCGTAGAACTGGGCGCGGCTAAATTCGCCATCAACGATCTCCAACCTACCGGCCGCGGCCAACTCCTGCGTGATATGTGCCTGTCGCAAGAGGAATTTGACTATTTGGGCCAAGCCATGGAGAGAAAACGGGCGCAACATCACGACCGCCCGACCCGGCTGCTCTGGTCAGGCGTGGGCAAGAAGCGAGCCACGCCCGACATTGATCGCGGGCCTTTGCTGCTGAGTACGTGCGGCGCTGCGCTGACGGAACTGACCGTCGGCGCCGATGGCGGGATCCGGGCCTGCCCGTTCCTGCCGCCGACGACCGAAAATCTGCGCCAGCGTCCCCTGGAGGAGATCTGGTTTGATTCGACGGAGCTTGACCTCTATCGCGATCGGGGCGACTTGAAGGGCCAGTGTGGTGTGTGCCAACTGAAATACGTGTGCGGCGGCTGCCGGGCCCGGGCAGAGGCATTCCTCGGCGATCCCCTGGGGCCGGATATCCGCTGCCAATTGGATTACGCCTTCGCTCCCCAAGCGGCGGCCTATCAGTAAATCAACCCCAGGATGTGAGAGAGACTGCGAGATAGACTGCGAGAGAGACAATGCAGGCCAAGCTAGACACACCTGAAATTGAAGAAACCATTGCCTGGAACACCGCAGTGCAGATGCTGGGTGCTATCCTGGCCGGGCCGCAACTGAACTATCAGATCACCTCGTTGTTTCTGTCCGGCGACGAATACAGACAGTTCATCAGCGATTTTATGGGCTTGGTGCAGGCCGAGGCCTTCCCGCCGTATTGGGCCAAGTGTCTCACCACGGTGAGACCCCGGGCCGAGAAGAGCCTGGCGGTCCTGATCGTGGGCTTCAAGCAGACCAATCGGCCCAGCGGCGTAGATTGCGGTCTCTGCGGTGCGGCGAGTTGCGAGGACTTCTACCGGCTGAACGAAGAATGGGGCCGGGAAGCCCTATGCCCCTTGGGGTTGATGACCTTTTGCGATGCGATCTCCCGGGGCTTGCAAATGGCGCACATGACCTATCTGGCGAGCCTGTCCAGCTTGACCCAGTCCCTCGGTAAGGCAGCCCTGGCCCTGAACTTGCTCGACGCCGACTTTGCGCTCGGCATCCTGTTGGAGATGGGGCCGATGGTGAAGACCACGAAAGAAGACGAACTGGCAACGATTGTCCCAGAAAATCCTCGCGACAAGGTCACCCCATGACATACCCGAAGATCGCTCCCTACGGTTCTTGGAAGTCGCCGATCACGCCCAGTATGATCGCCGCCGAAATCAACACCCTGAGGCAGATCGCTCTCGACGGCGAGGATGTCTACTGGAGCGAGTTGCGTCCGGCAGAAGATGGCCGATATGTCATCGTACGCCAAACCCCAGATGGGCTGACAACCGATGTGATCCCGCCCCCCTTTAATGCCCGAACACGAGTACATGAATATGGTGGTGGCGACTTCACTGTCGCAAAGGGGACCGTGTATTTCTCCAACTTTGCTGATCAGCGGCTCTATCGCCAGCGCCCTGATGGCCAGCCACAGCCGATTACACCTGCGGCCGAGTTCCGCTATGCGGATGGCGTCGTGGACTTGTCGCGGAACCAGATTGTCTGCGTGCGCGAAGATCACACCGTTCCCGGTCGAGAACCGATCAACGCAATCGTAAGCATTGATCTTGAACAGGGCGGGCGTGGCCGGATGCTTGTTTCCGGGAACGACTTTTATTCCTCACCACGTCTCAGCCCCGATGGGTCGCGCCTGGCCTGGCTGACCTGGAATCATCCGAACATGCCCTGGGATGGTACCGAGCTATGGATTGGCGAGATCAAGGCAGACGGTTCGTTGGGGCAAGCCGTCTGCATCGCCGGCGGGATAGACGAATCTATCTTCCAGCCCCAGTGGTCACCGGACGGTGTCTTGCACTTTGTCTCTGACCGGACAGGATGGTGGAACCTTTATCGCTGGCGCGATGGACGTGTCGACCCCCTCACCGCAATGGAAGCGGAGTTTGGAAGACCCCAGTGGCGTTTTGGCCTCTCTACCTATGCCTTCGAGTCGGCCAGTCAGATCATCTGCACCTACGTGAAGCAGGGGTTCTGGAATCTGGCAAACCTGAACACAGAGACAGGTCAGTTCGACCCGATTGAAACACCGTACACCGAGATTGGGTCTCTCTGCGCCGGTTCGGGCCGTGTTCTCTTTTTTGCTGGCTCGCCGACGCAGGCAGAGACCGTCGTTCAGCTTGACCTGGCTACTCGACAGACTGAGCTGTTGCGCCGGGGAAGTGGGGCGGCGATTGATGACGGGTACCTTTCGCTTCCACGGGCGATCGAGTTCCCTACCGAACATGGACAGATCGCCCATGCGCTCTTCTATCCTCCCAAGAACTGCGACTACGTAGGACCTCCTGGCGACCGACCGCCTCTCCTCGTTATGAGCCACGGCGGACCGACAGGCGCTGCCCGCAGCAAACTGGATCTGGATCTTCAGTATTGGTGCAGCCGGGGGATCGCTGTCCTCGACGTGAATTATGGCGGCAGCACTGGCTATGGCCGAGCGTATCGTCAACGACTTGAGGGCCAATGGGGGATTGTTGACGTCGCCGATTGTATCAACGGTGCGCGATACCTTGTCAAGCGCGACGAGGTGGACGGCCATCGGCTGATCATCCGTGGCGGCAGTGCTGGCGGCTACACAACCCTCTGTGCACTCACTTTCCACGATGTCTTCAAGGCTGGCGCAAGCCTGTGCGGAATCAGTGACCTGGAAGCCATGACCCAGGAGACGCACAAGTTCGAGTCACGCTACCTGGACGGGCTGATTGGTCCCTATCCTGAACGCCATGATCTCTACCGGGAGCGTTCACCGATTCATTTTGCCGACCGCCTCTCGTGTCCGGTGATCTTCTTCCAGGGACTTGAGGACAAGATCGTTCTGCCCAACCAGTCTGAGCTGATGGTCGAG
Source organism: uncultured Chloroflexia bacterium (assembly GCA_963704975.1). Lineage (GTDB taxonomy): Bacteria > Chloroflexota > Anaerolineae > Caldilineales > Caldilineaceae > JAGNDO01. The sequence continues at coordinate 12,636 of CAVPIK010000010.1, forward strand.
GCGTTGCGCACGAAGGGCGTGCCTGTTGCATACGTTGCTTTCGCTGATGAACAACATGGGTTCCGCCGTGCCCCAAACATCGAATACATGCTCCACGCCGAGCTCTACTTTTACTCACGGGTCTTGGGCTTTGAGCTGCCTGACCCGGTGAAGCCAGTGTCTATCAGTAATCTATAGTCATAGAAGTCATGGATATAACATGGCTAGGTAATCAGGAGCAATTGATGTCCAGAGGGAAGATCTACGCATTGAGCATCGGTCACACACGCAGTCAGATCACGCCAGAAGCCCAGGCCGTGTTGCAGAGTGTGGATGTGGTGGCCGGGCATCCCGGCTTCATCCAAATCGCCCAGCCTTTTCTGAACGGAGCGACTGAGGTCATCGATGACCGGGTGACCATGAAGTCAGCCGATACCCCTGAAACGGCAAAACAGAGCCGCGTGGCGGCAGTCGTGGCCCAAGCCCTGTTGGGCAAGTCGGTGGCGATCTTGAGCGGCGGCGACACGGGCATCTGGGGGTATGCGGGTTTCTTCTTCGAGGCCCAACAGTACCACAATGGCGCGTTCGATGTCGAGGCGATCCCTGGCGTGGCCGGCATGGTGGCTTCGGCGGCCAGGATAGGCGCCCCATTGATGAACGGCTTTGCCCTCATCGCCCTTGGCGACGAGGATCTGCCCTTCGCTGATGTCGAGCGTCGGCTGAAGGGCGCGGCGCTGGGTGGCTTCGCCATCGTTCTGTACAAGCTGATCCTGGAATCGGCCGGCAGCCCCGCTTTCTATCCCCCGGACCGATACCCGGAGCTTCACCCGCCCCTGGTGCGCACCCGGGAGCGGTTGGAACGAGCCTACACGATCCTCTCGGAGCACATCGCGCCGGCGACACCCCTGGCGATCATCACTGATGTCTATGACCAGTCCTCGAACTACAGCGGACGCTCTCCCCTGCTCGGCTCGGACACAGGCCAGGAAGAGATCATCCTGACCACATTCGATCAATTCCTCAACCACAGCGACCGCTTCCGGTTCATGACGACGGTGATCATCGGCGAGGAGATGACCCGGGTCTGGCGGGACAAGATGTATACCGCCCAGTGGAATCACCGCTGGACCTATGACGATCAAATGCTGCACCGGGTTGGACAGCTTGATTACCTGGTGAACGTCGGGGCGTTATTCCCGCAGAACGATTGAGGGCAAGACGGTGCAATACCACATCACGGCGTCTATTGACCCAACCAAGTCAGAACTGACCGCAAAGGCTGTGCTTCATCTGGAGGAAGCGCCGCTGACCGATGAATTGACCCTGCGCATCAACCCCAATTTGCACGTGACGTGTGTCCGTTTTCAGGGGAGTGCGTGTGGCTTTTCGCAGAGTGAAACCGGTCGGGTCGTGATTAACTTGCCAGCAGTCGCAGCAATGTTCAGCCCATCCTAGAGGTGAAGTACGCGGGCGAGCTGGCGCAATATGACGCCGCAGGGGAACAGATGCGGGCCTTCATCAACGAGGACTTCTTCTGGCTCCGGGATGATCAGTTTTGGTTCCCGGTGCTCGCCAGCCAGCAGGCGGAGATGCTCCCGGTTCCGCCCGGTCGCTGCATTGTGCAGATGGCGGTACCGGCGGGGTGGGAGGCGGCGGCTTCGGCGTCGTTAATCGACGATTGGATCGAAGGCGAGCGTAGATTCTACCGGTGGGATACCCAACGCGCATACCCTGGCCTGTCCGTCGTGGGCGGCACGCTGCAAAGACAGGTTGATGGCACCTGCACGTTTCTATGGCTGACACCCAGGTTGGATCTTGCCGAGATCGTGCTGGACGCCCTGGGCTTCTACGAGGAGATCTTGGGGCCTTGTCCACACGCCGACCTCACGGTTGTGATGGGGCCGAGTTTCCTTCCCGGCGGCTATGCCGACCGCGGACTGATCCACGTCGGTGAGAACAAGTTGACTGTGCGCACCCTGGCCCATGAGTTGGTTCACCAGTGGTGGGGCCGCAGCGTGTGGGCGCAAGGCCACGGGGATCGTTGGCTGACCGAGGGATTGGCCGGGTACCTGTCGTTGCTCTACGCAGAATCCCGGGGCGAGTCCGTTCTGGATGAAACGCTGGAAACGTACCGAGAGGCTTACGGGCAGGCCGTTGCAACCTGGGGCGACAAGCCTCTGGCTGAGGTCAACAGCGAGGACTACGAGCGGACGGGGCTGATCAGTGCGCTCATCTACAAGAAGGGGGCCTGGCTGCACTGGATGTTACATTCCTTGTTGGGGGATCGGTACTTCCAGGCATTACAGGCAATCTGCGCTGAATACTGGCGGCAAATCCATCACCACGGCCCAGTATGTCGCAGAACTGGTCGCCATCTGCGAAGAACAGAGCGAGGCGATTCAGATCTGGGCGCAGCAGTGGCTCTATGCGCCGGGCCTGCCCGGACTGACGATCCAGATTGACACAAGCAACGTATTCCCGGATCGAGAGTGAACCACCCATGAACACACCGCCATTGGTCAGCGTGCGACTGGTCACCTACAACCACGAAAAGTGGATCGCCCAATGCCTGGAAAGTATCTTGATGCAGCGCACGGACTTTCCGTTCGAGGTGATCGTCGGCGAGGATTGCAGCACCGATGGCACGCTGGAGATTGTGTTGGCCTATGCCGAGCGACATCCAGACAAGATACGCGTCCTGCCTGCCGAAGCCAACCTCGGCGCAATGACGAATAGCTATCGTGTTCAACAGGCGTGCCGGGGCAAGTACCACGCCATGATCGAAGGGGATGACTATTGGATTGACCCCCTCAAGCTGCAAAAGCAAGTAGATTTCATGGAAGCGAATCCCGACATGACTTTATGCTTCCACAACGTTTTCGTCGTGAATGACGGACAACCTCAACGCCAGCCTTTATTACACCGACGCCGTGCCGGACACATTGACCTTTGCGGACATCAGTCGGATCAGAACGCCGGTGGTCAGCCACATGGCCCGCAGTGACGTGCTCGCCAGCCAGCCAGAGTGGCGATTGAAGATCTGGTGCGGAGATGTCTTGTCCCGCCTATGGTGCGCCCATCATGGGACCGTGGGGTATCTGAATGAGGTCATGGCCGTGTATCGCTGGCACGCCAACGGCGTCACCGCCAGAACCATCGCACAGCCGGAAAAGCGCTTCTCGGATATCATCTATCTCTATCAGCAATTCGACCGGGACACCGGCTATCGCCATAGCGATGTGCTCCAAGAGCAAATCAAGAAAGAGCAGGAAGCCTGGCGGCACCAGAAACTGGGCTGGCGCTACTATCTGTTGCGGCCGGGCGCATTCGTTACCAGACTGAAGCAATATATCCAGGCGGTCGCACAGATATAAAAATAGCTATTGACCGTCGCAACAAAACATCGCAACAAAACAACGTGGGAGGAATTGATGAATCGTCTTGAACAGGCATTTCTTGAAGTCGCTGACACCGAAATCGCTCGCATTTCCCCCTGGTTCTACAAGGCCCCCATGTTGATCTCGCCTGCCAGGTATGAGGAATTGCACACCCTACAGCAATTGCTCCACCGGGCGATCTGCTTTTTCGTGACCCATTACGACGAATATGCCTCGCTCATGCCCCTATCGCCGAAAGGCCGGCGGATCATAGAAATCGCCTCCCAGCGACCCTATCGGCCCGGCACCTGCCGTCCTGATTTTGTGATTGGTCAGGACAAGACGCTACACGTCTGCGAAATCGGGGCCCGTTTCCCACTGGATGGCTTCTTTAACGCCGGCGTCACCGAGGTGCTTGCCTGCCAACTGGCGGCCGAGCAGGGCGTAGACCAGTCGCCGAGCCACTACCGCCGCTTTCTCGATCATCTGACCCGCTACTTCGGCCAGTTCGACCGGGTGTGCGCGCTGAAAAGCCCGGCAGATCGGCCCATGGACCTGCGCCTGTATACGCAGATCTTCGACAACTCCGGCATCCCTTGCACCGTGCGTACCCCAGCCGAGATTGCCCAGCAGCCCGATCTCTTATCCCATGCGGTCGTGATCGATGAATTCAACCAGATGGACCTGGAAGCCCTGGATGATGCGGTCATCGAAAAGCTGGCCGCGGCAAACAGCCTGAACGATCTGCGCACCAAATTCCTCATCCACGACAAACGTTTCCTGTCGGTGCTATCGAACCCCGCCTTTCTGACGAATTTCCTGGACGAGGCCGAGATCGCCTTTCTCACCCAGCGTGTAATCCCAACCTACACTCGTGCGCAAGTCCCAGAATTGTGGGAGGAGGCGAGAACGGATCAGGAGAACTGGCTGCTCAAGCCCTACCTGCTCGGCAAGAGCGCCGGGATCCTGGCCGGATGCGTCACGGAAGAGGAGCGCTGGCAGGACGCCTTCCAATCCCCCGATATCGAGAAGATGGTGTTGCAGCCGTTCATCCGGCAAAAGCAATTCGTGGCCCCCCTCGATGGCCGGATGTACCAGGATTACGTCGTCGGCACCTTCCTGTGCTTCGAGAATGAGTTTCTTGGCCCCGGCAGGTTCAGGGCATCCTCCTTCCCGGTGACGAACCAAGGCGATGACCGCAAAGTCGCGCCGCTTGTCACCCAGCAGCCTTATCCGTTCAAATCGCCGTTTGTCCTATGAACCCATTTACCGACGAGCGGGATGGAACCACCTACGGCACCGTGCAGATCGGCGACCAGTGCTGGATGAGCGAGAACCTCAAGTACTTGCCATCCGTATCGCCTATCTCAGAGCGTTTGCCGGTCAACCTGTGGCGGGGCACCCCGGTCAACTCTCGCATCCAGCCCTATTTCTATGTTTACGGCTACCAGGGGCGGCGGGTGAGTGAGGCCAAGCTCACGGCCAACTACCGGGACTACGGCGTGCTTTACAACTGGCCGGCGGCCTTGGCGGCTTGCCCACGTGGCTGGCATTTGCCCAGCGATGCCGAGTGGAGCCAACTGGTGGATTACATGATGGACAAATACGACCTCCTGAATGACTGGTCCCATACCCACTGCGTCGGCAACGCCTTGAAATCCCGCCGCCAGGTGGATTCGCCTTTGGGCGGCATCCATGCTACCACCGAGCCTCCACGTTGGGCGTCGTCCAGCACCCCGCCGCCCGAACGGAAGACGGTCTCCGTCAACGTGAAGCCGCACTATGGCACCGACGAAGTAGGCTTTTCGGCCTTGCCGGGCGGGCGTTACGCCTATGGGCAGTTTACCGAACTGGGTTTCCACGGCTTCTGGTGGACATCGACTGAGAGTTATGAGAGCGAGCGTGGTATCGATTCATGCGTCACGAGTTCGGCAATGTGACCCGTTCCAACTTTGATAAGGAGGCCGGGTTCAATGTTCGCTGCATTCGGGATTAGGAGGGGACCGTGGTCACGGACACACTGACCGATCCCAGGGATGGCAACACCTATCGAACCGTGCAGATCGGCGACCAACGCTGGCTGGCCGAGAACCTCAAATACCTGCCCTCCGTCTGCCAGGGACGACCACGCCGGACGGTTCCCGCTTTCCATTACGTGTACGATTATCAGGGCGACAGCGTCGAGGAGGCGAAGGCCACGGCCAATTACAGGCACTACGGCGTACTTTACAACTGGCCGGCGGCCCTGGAGGCTTGTCCGTCGGGCTGGCATCTACCCAGCGACGCGGAATGGTCGGCGTTAACCGACTTTTTGATCCACACCCACAAACACATCACCCCATCCAATGTGGGCTATGCGCTAAGATCCCGTCGTCAGGTCGGGTTACACCGCTGGGCGGCAATGGCGACACCTACTGAGCGTCCACGTTGGGAGAGGGTCGGTCCGACCTCAGGCGCCACGGCTGGCTGCCCTCCGTCGTATGATCGCTGAGTTCCTTGATGGCAGGGCGATTGGGCACGGTGCCGACGACTTCGACTTTTCGGCTCTGCCAGGCGGTCGTACGACTTATGGAGGCTGTTATCGTATTGGCGATCTCGGCTATTGGTGGTCCGCCACAGAAGCATCACCCTTGCGTGTCTGGTCTCGGCAAATGACTCTCTCCGGCGCAGTGAACCGCTGGGACATGAGCAAAAACTACGGTTACAGTGTGCGCTGTATTCAGGATTGATCCTTTGGAACCAGGGGCATGATCGTTGGGAACAGGCTCAGAAACATAGGGATGGTATGAGAGTTCTGATTGACAGCCTGGGGCTACAGGCCCGCATACACAGCCAGGACGGACGGCGACTGGCGACATTCCTGCTGGTGTTGGCGCAGATTCCCGATTCCGCGGTCCATTTCTCCCCGCCCGCGCCCCTATCCCATGAATCGACTCAGGGGGTATGACGTGTTGGTGATCACGACCCGGAAGAAACAAGACAATCCCTACACCGAGGCCGAACTTGAGGCGATTCCTGCCTTTGTGCGGCGGGGCGGCGGGCTGCTGCTCATGGCAAATCACGGGGATATTCCGGGGAAGCCCTACCCCAATATGACCCTCAACGACGACTTGCTTGCCCGCAAATTTGGCATCGAGATCGAGAATGCCTTTTTCGCCTCCCCAGACTGGAAAGAGTCGGTCGAAATCCCCGGCGCCGACCTTTGGTTGGCGCACCCCATTATCTCTGGCGCACAGACCGGCCAGCCGGTACGCTCGCTGGTCATGCACAACTGTTCCAGTCTCCGGGTAGAGGGAGATGGCGTCCCGCTGGCGTCCCTGCCCGGCACGGTGTGCGATTATCGTAACGGCAGCACACATCGGGACCGGCATTTTGCCGTGGCGGCCGACCGGGGGCGACTGACCGGCAAGGGCCGGGTGGTCGTGACCGCAGATTCGGGGTTCATCGGCTCCCAGGCCGACACCCAGCCCGGTCTCATCGCCGCCAATGCCACCACACGGCCCGGCTTGGGATTGATCGAAGCCGGCGACAACCGCGTCCTTCATCCGCAACACCCTGATCTGGATCGGCACACCATGAACACCTCTCAAGAAGAACCCGGAGTCGGCGACTTTCACCGCAGTCGCAAGCTGGAAGCCCTGCTGGGGGAGGTGAACGGCCTACTGGCCATGTGCCAGGAGGAAATCAACCGGCAGTACACCAAGCCGCGCTTCCCGCTCCTTTTGCTCATGGGCGCGCCCCACAGCGGAACAACTCTCTTCATGCAGTGGCTGGCGGAAAGCCAACAGTGGGCCTATCCCACAAATCTGATCTCCCGTTTCTATGCAGCGCCCTACCTTGGCGCACGTATCCAGCAAATCTTGATCGAAAACGACATCCACGGCGAGATTTCGGCGTTCAAGAAAACTGTCTCATTCACCTCGACCCTGGGCAAGACCGAGGGGGCCTTGGCGCCGCATGAGTTTTGGTACTTCTGGCGGCGTTTCTTCCCGCTGCAGCCAGAGGCGGATGTGGTCTTGGCGGAGAAGCTGGCCCAGGTTGACATCGTCAAGCTTAACCGAGAGCTTGCGGCCCTGGAAGCGGCCCTGGAAAAACCCCTGACCTTTAAGGCCATGTTGCTGAACTGGCACATCCCGTTTCTGGATGCCGCTTTCGACAAAGCCCTGTTCGTCAATCTCAAGCGTGACCCGGCTTATGTTGTCCAATCCATGCTGGACGGGCGTCGGAAACGCAATGGCTCGGAGGAATTCTGGTACTCCTTCAAACCGCCCGAATACGGCTGGCTCAAAAATCTGCCGCCGGTGGAGCAAGTGGCCGGGCAGATCTACTCTATCCGCCAGGCCACCGATGCCGGCATGGCGCAGGTTGATCCGGCACGAACGCTGACCATCCACTATGAGGAATTCTGCCAGGATCCCGCTGCCACCTGGGCCGAGCTGGTCGAGAAAATGGCGGGACTGGGCTATGCATTGCAACGCGAATACACCGGCCCAGAGCATTTCCATGCCGCCAATACTGTGCGCTCGTCTTCTGCAAGATGGGCGCAGATTCAACAGGCGCTCACGGACGTTGAGCATCTAAGGTCTCGTCAAGGTCTGTACCCTCAGCTTCGGAGGTGATGTGCTATGAAGCTTGCCATCATGCAACCCTATTTCTTTCCCTACCTGGGCTATTTCGATCTGCTGCGCTTGGCCGATGAATGGGTGGTGTTCGACACGCCGCAATATATCAGGCATGGGTGGATGAACCGGAATCGAGTTTTGCATCCGGTTTCGGACTGGCAGTACATCATCATGCCGCTGAAAAAGCATCGGCGCAAAACGCCCATCAATCAAATCGAGATACCGTCCGATGGGGCCTGGGGTGACTTGATTCTGAGACAGTTGGCCCATTACCGGGCGGATGCTCCGTATTATGACGAGGTCATCGCGTTCCTGGAAGACTGCTTTGCAACCCCGGTCAGGGATCTGGCAAGCGCCAATATAGCATTTTTCGAGAAAACGGCCAGACGACTGGGGATCGAGCGCCCGATCCATGTCTACTCTGCCATGAACCTGCCGTTGCAGGATCAACCTGAAAGCCCTGGAGATTGGGCGTTGCTGATCTCGCAGGCTATGGGGGCCAGGGAGTACATCAATCGTCCGGGTGGGGAGACGTTTCTGGATGAACAGCGTTTTCGAGATTGTGGCATCAGGCTAACGATTCAATCCTATACAAGCATGGCGTACCGGTGTGGCAGGCGGTCATTCGTGCCTGATCTGTCCATCATTGACGTGATGATGTGGAATGCCCCAGCCGAAATCAAACACTACCTCGACACATTCCGTCAATAACACGAATCGAGGGGGACTCATGGTCACATCGCTGCATGATCTCTTTTTTCAGACCGATTTTGTCCATCAACTTGCCATCATGGGCGGCCAACCGGCTTTTGCTCAACCCCTGCATGTGGGCCGCCCCAATATCGGCGACCGTGCGTGGTTTATGGCCTACGCCGAACAGATCTTCGACAACCGCTGGCTGACCAACAATGGCCCATTTGTACAGCAATTTGAAGCGGAATTAAGCCGCTTTCTGGGGCGAAGCATTGCCTCGCCGTCACCAACGCCACCATCGCCCTCGAAATTGCCATCCGCGCCTTGGGTATGCACGGCGAAGTCATCGTTCCCTCGTTCACCTTCGTCGCCACGGCCCACGCTCTGCAATGGCAGGGCATCACGCCGGTCTTCGCCGACATCGATCCCGACACCCACACGCTCGATCCTCTCTCCGTCGAAGCGCTGATCACCCCGCGAACCACGGGCATCATCGGCGTCCACCTGTGGGGCCGTCCCAGCGAAGTGGATGCGTTGCAGCAGATCGCTGACAAGCATCGATTTGGCCTTGCTCTACGATGCCGCCCACGCTTTCGGAAACAGCCACGCCGGCCGCATGATCGGCAATTTTGGCAATGCCGAAGTCTTCAGCTTTCATGCCACCAAATTCTTCAACACCTTTGAGGGTGGGGCCATTGTCACCAACGACGACGAACTGGCCGAACGCATCGGTTTGATGCGCAACTTCGGCTTTGCCGGCTACGACGATGTGATCTATGTGGGCACCAACGGCAAGATGAACGAGATGTCTGCCGCCATGGGCTTGACCAACCTCAATGCGTTGGATGACTTTGTCGCCGCCAATCAGCGCAATTATCACACCTATCGGCATGAACTTTCCGATATTCCGGGTCTCTCGCTCATTCAGTACGATGAAAGAGGAACGGTGCAATTTCCAGTACATGGCCGTGGAAGTCGATGAACGCGTCACCGGCATCCACCGGGACCAACTGATCGCCGTTTTACACGCCGAAAATGTGTTGGCCCGCCGCTATTTCTGGCCGGGCTGCCACCGCATGGAGCCGTATCGCACCCTGTTCCCCCATGCGTCCCTGTCTCTGCCCCAAACCGAGCGAGTGGCGGATCGCATCATGGTCCTGCCCACCGGTTCCACTATTTCGGGGCAGGATATAGAGATTGTCTGCGACATTCTTGCGCACGGCCATTGCCAATGCGGACGCACTCTGCCAGCATCCATCTGTATGATAGAAAACAGGTGCAAAACGTTGAAAAATCTCGTAAGGCCGCCACTCAAGCATCTGTACTGGGGATTGAAGAAGAACTTGGTGCGTTTGGGATATTACGCCAAGCCCTCCTTTATGATACTTGGTGCGCAGAAAGCCGGAACATCGGCCTTGTTCTCAATGCTCAATCAGCATCCACAGGTTATAGGGTCACATCACAAGGAATTGGGTTTCTTTATCAGTTTCGGTATTCAGTATGGTGATTTTCTCACCTACCACAGTATGTTTCCCATGCCGCATCGCTTAGTTTCAGGCAAGCTTACTTTTGAAGCGACGCCGGACTATCTGTACTGTACTGAGTGTCCTCAGAAAATTTACAGCTACTCCCCTGATATGCTTTTTGTTGCCATTCTTAGAGACCCGGTTGCAAGAGCTTATTCAGCTTGGAATATGTATCGACGCTTTGCGTCTTCTCCGAATGCCGATTTCAGGAAACTTGCCGAATACAGAACCTTTTCCGATGCGGTTATAGATGAGATGAAGGTGATAGAACAAACGAAGTGGTCAAACAATTCATTCGCCTACGTGAGGAGAGGGGTCTATGTCGAGCAGTTGCAGAGATACTTTCAGTACTTCCCCCATGCTGCTTGTTTGATACTGGACTACCAGGATCTCCTAGATAGCCCGGATGTGTGCCTTGCCCAATTGTGCCGATTTCTCAAGATTGATGACGCGTTCAAGTTCAGCGTAGAACATAGAAATATCTCAAGCTATCAAGATGATATGCCCAATGAAGTGGCCGACATGCTTCATGCCTTCTATGCACCTCATAATGAATCCCTGTGCAGTCTTTTAGGGCGAGAGTTCAAGTGGTGAGATGAGTCTGCTCCAGCGCAGCGTTAGTTCTTCCATTTACAACGTTTCGGCCAACATTATCAGTTTGTCCGTTGGGCTGGTCGGATCCATTGTCCTGGCCCGCTTGCTGGAGCCAGAAGTTTTTGGGGTGTTTGCCTTTGTCACGGCAATCGTTCAACTCACTGTGGCGCTGTCCAATTTTGGATTCGTGCCTGCATTTCTGCACCGCACCGGTGGCGAGACGGGCGTTACCGAAGAGATCCTGCGTGTCTTCTTTACGCTGAAGTTGTTGTTTGGCCTGGCCTGGGCAGTGCTGATGATGGCCGGTGCAATGCTCTTTGCGCCCGAAGAGACGCGATGGGTCTTTGGGGTCGTCATTGCTGCCACGTTCGTTGCATTGCAGATAGACGTCATAAACGTGCTGCTGACCCGGCGGGTGCAATTTCACCGTCTGGCGATCGCTCAGGCCGTAGGGTCCGTCTTGATGACAGTCACCTCCATTGGATTGGCCTGGCATGGGGCGGGGGTGTGGGCACTCCTGGGCGCAAAAATCGTGGAGGTGAGCGTTGACTTTGTGTTACTTTACGTTATCCGACCGGTGTGGCGTCCCCGCCTGGGTTGGTCTAAGGAATTGGTGCGCTATTTTATCAGTTTCGGCAACAAGGTATTTTGGGGGGCGCTCTTGATGCAGGTGTTGGACCGGGTGGATGACGTATGGACCGGCATGGCGTTAGGCAACCGGGCGCTGGGATTCTATGACAAAGCCTTTGGCTTTGCCACCTACCCACGTCAGGTGCTGGTGGCTCCGCTCGGTGAAGTGGTCAGCGGCACGATCTCTCAATTGCGAGACGACCGGCCTGGGCTTTCTCAGGCATTCTCCGTAGTCAATTTCTTGATGGCCCGTGCGAATTTCTGGGTAGCGGCCATGATCTGGCTGGTGGCTCCAGAGTTCATTCGCCTGGTCCTGGGGGCCAAGTGGCTGCCAATGTTGGATGCGTTTCGCTTGATGCCGGTTTATACGCTGTTCGACCCAATCAAAGGCATGATCGCCTCTGTACTCATCATCTCAGGCGCACCAGGGCGGGTCATCCGGGCGCGTGTGATTCAACTAGGCGTGCTGATCGCCGGATTGGTCACGTTGGGGCCGTGGTTGGACATTGCCGGGGTAGCCCTGGCTGTGGATTTGATGTTGGTCGTGGGCGTTCTTATCCTGTACACCGAAGCGCGCCGGTTTGTAGACTTTTCGCTCAGACACATTTTTGGAGCGCCAACTTTGGCCATGATACTCGGTGTCGCAGCCGTCTACGGAGTACAGACGTTACTCGGCATTATGGAGAACGATTGGCTGACGAGTTTGGTGAAAGGGACGGTATTCTCATTGACCTATGCAGGCGTGCTGTTTGTGGTTGAGCGCGAGCAACTGGCCAAAATGCTGATCCCAGTGTGGTCGCTGGTACGCGATCGCATACGACGAGCCGGTTCGGTACGATGATAAAACCCAACTGGGGGCGACAACATGTCGTTTTCAACATCGCCTCTCTAGCGCTGCTGATGATGCTGGTGTTGGCAAGCTGTGTTCCGCAAATCGTGTCGGAATTTGCCTTCCGGGCCACGCTACGGCCACTCTATGACGCAATGTTAGCCGACCGGGATGGCAAGGCAGTGCCATGTGAAACCTTGGCTGCGGAACCGCTTGACCGCTTGACCGCCGGACAACGGTCGGCAGTCGGTACTCTTTTGATCACATTGGGTTGCACCGGGCGTGCGGCGCAGGTTTTGCCCAAGCTCACAGCCACCGGGGGACGTTCGGAGCTCCTGGCCTATCAGTGGGGGCTGATTGCCTGGAAGCAGGGGGATATGCTCACCGCCGTCACGTTTTGGCGTCAAATACAGGATATTGATCGTGGCTTGCTGTTCCAGGCGCGTCAGGTCAAGACCACCGATCCTGAACAGGCCCAAAGATGGTATGAAGCGGCAATCATGACGGCCGCTTCCCCGCAAAGGCAGGCCGAGACGCTCACCGCCTATATCGAGGAAATGCGGGGCAAAATGGTTCGAGAAGACTTCAGGGGACGCTTGGCGTACTTGGAAGCTTACTTTGGCCCAGATACAGCTTTCGGTCATCGATTGGGCGGACAGGACGATCTGTGGGCGGGCAATTATCAATCCGCATTCAAACAGATCTCTCAGGCCATCACCCTTGGGGTTGCAGACGCCGAAACCTGGTATCTGCTCGGCGATGCGGCCTGGCAACTCGACGACCTGCCGACAGCGGAGCGAGCTTTCCGGGCTGCGTTGAATGCCCCCACCCAGATCTCCTGGCGACGCCCGTGGCACCTGGACCGCCTGGCGACCTTGCTGCGGCAATCAGGCCGCCAAGCCGAAGCGCTGCCGTTTCAGGAAGAAGCCGTACGCCTGAACGACTACTACCTTTATGCGAATGACCTATCGATGCTCTATGCCGAACCTGGGCCGAACAGCGGAAGCCCAAGCCCTATGCGCCAGAGCCAGGAATCTGGTCGATGGCGCCACTTCCGAGGCGCTCCCATGCGAACAACCATGAACTACCCGTGGCGTCCTTTCCGCAACGACCACACACGCCTGTGGGGAGTGATGGGGGTGGTGGCCTTGGGGCTGACTGCGCTGGTTGTCGGCGGGCTGATCGGCTTTCGCACTGAAATGTCTATCTATTTGATGGGGCTGTTTGGGGTGGTGGGGTATGCGCTTCTGTGTGCATATCGCCCCTTCGTTGCCTTTGAGATTGTGGTTTTTTCAGCGTTGACCGTTTTGCTGTCGGGCCTCAAACCCGTGGGCGGCATCTCGGTCATGATCGGCTTGGGTCTGATCTTCACGGTCTTTTGGGTGGCTCGCTTCTTTCTGCGTACGACGATTTTCACGATTACAAGAGAATACTTTCTGCTGCTTGCCCTGGTGGCCGTCATGTTGATCACTTCCTTGCTTCACGTCGGCGGCCCAGCGGGATTTTCTGCGGCATTCACCTACGTGCAACTGTTTCTGTTCTTTGTTCTTGTGGTCAACCTGACGACGACGCCATTACGGCTGCATGCACTGACCGGGGTCATCATCTTCTCCTCCACACTCTTGGCCACGCTCATCCTGCTCGATCATTTGGGCTGGCTGCCGCCAGGGTTGATCCCGGAACAGACCATGGGGTTGGCCGAGGGGAGCAACATCATGGTCTCTCGCACGGCGGGGTTGTGGGGGGATGCCAATTTCACGGCGCTGCAGTTGACCATCGCCCTGCCCTTCATCATGGGATGGTGGCCGGAGGCGGGGCGAATCAAACAGGTGTTTCTCCTGGTCGCCAGCGGCGCAATTCTGGTTGCCTTCACCTGGACTTTTTCAATAGGCGGGCTGTTGGGGCTGTCGGTCATGTTGCTGATCAAGATGATCAACGCCCAGCGTAGGGATCGGCTCTTTGCCATCGCCAGAAACGTGCTGATTGGGCATCATCGCCTTCTCGTCGTTCTCCCTGATCGCCCCGAATACTCTTTATTGAGCGGGTAACGGTCAAGCTACAGTTAATTATCAGTGCGCTGACCACCCTGGATCAAGCCTCGCTGCTGACGGTTGGCACAAATCGAGGCGATACCTGGTGGGCCGCCATCCAGGCTATCGCCGCTTCGCCGCTGTTTGGATATGGCCCAGGCAATGCCGTATACGCCAATGCCACGTATAGTGTTCTGCGCATCAAGCCCTGCGGTTAGCCCTCACAACATGTTCCTGGCCGTGGCCGGGGATCTGGGGTTGATCGGTTTGGCGTTGTTTGTTGCCCTGTTTATCTCTGCTTTGAAGGCGGTTCGACCACCGCCCAACCCACCGGAGGTCAAGTCCGTCCTGCAACGAGACCGCCAGGCAATCTATATCGCCCTGATCGGCTATGCGGCCCAAGGCATGGCCTTGGAGATTCACAACTTGAAATTGCTGTGGATTCTCATGGGCATGGCCATTGCCTATCGGCAGATGTCCGTACATTTGCCCCATCATCCCCATTTGATGATGAATCACAATCGGGGGACCCAGTGAACATCGCAATCCTGGCCGACAACCTGACCTTCGGCGGCGTGAACCGCTATTGCCTGGACTTGTTCGAGGGCCTTCAGGCATTTCCCGACGTGAAGATCTCTTTGCTCGCGTTGCCAGATCACAGCGACGGCTGGCTGCGCCAAGAGGCCGATGCCCGTGGCGTGCCGCTTCACGTTTTGCCCATGCGGGGCGTCTTTGACGTGCAGGTGATCCGGCAGTTGCGTCAATGGTTGATCGATCACAGCGTGGACGTATTGCACACCCAGGACTATCGCGGCAACATCATCGCCCGGCTGGCCGTGCGCGGCGGACGATTGCCAACCCGACTGGTCTGCACCATGCACGGTGCTCACTATTTCCCAGGGGCAACCACCCGCCTCCGGCTGTACTTCACCCTGAACTACCTCACCATGTTTTTGTCGGATCACATCATCGCCGTGTCCGAGGAGACCCGCAAGCCCTTAGTCCGTTGGGGGGTGAAGGCAAAAACTCAGGTGATCCACAACGGCACGCCCATCCTTTCGCCGATGAATTTGGCCCATCGGCTGGCAAGCCGCCAAGCCCTGGATATCCCGCCCGACGCCAAGGTCATCCTCTTTTGCGGACGTCTGGCCCACCAGAAAAACCCCGAAGCCTTGATCAGTGTGGCGCGCAAGACGTTGTCAGCCAGGGCTGATGCCGTCTTCCTCGTGGTCGGCGACGGCCCATTCCTCCCCGCCATGCAGGATCAATTGCAGGATCTGTCCCCCCGAGTCCGCTTTGTGGGATTCCAACGGGATGTCACGCCATTTTACACGGCAGCCGACGTTCTGTTTCTCCCCTCCCGCTATGAAGGATTGCCCATGACACTCATCGAGGCTTTTGCCCGGGGCGTGCCCGCTGTCGCCAGCAACGTGGGTGGCATCCCCGAAGTTGTCGACGACGGGGTCAACGGCTTTCTGTGCCACCCTTTGGATTTTGAACAAATGGGCGAACGGCTTCTGCAACTTCTTGACGATGACGCGTTGCGGAAGTGCTTTGGCGATCAAGCGCACCGCACGGCCGAGGAGAGCTTCTCCTTGGAGCAGATGTGCCGGGAAACCTATGACCTGTATCGGCAATGCGGCCAGGGCCTGACAAACTCATGGAGAGTGACAGAGTTCCGCCGAAGCGTTAAAGATCTTGTTGCTCACCACCAAGCCGCCCTTCCCGCTCACCGATGGCGGACGCATCGCGGTCTATGAGCCACTGCGCCGATTGGTGGCGCGAGGCCATCAGGTCACCCTGCTGACCTTTCGTTCACCGGGCGAAGATGAAGCGCCTTCGACGCATCTGGCCTCGTTGTGTCGTGTGGAGACAATTGCGCATGACACGCGCACCCGGTATCCGGCATGTTGCGAAATCTTTTTCCAGCGCTACCCTACACCGTCTCGAAGTATCAGTCATCATTGATGGCCCAGAATCTGCGCAACGTGCTGGCCGAGGAGCAAGTTCGACGTCGTGCATTTGGAGCAAGTACACATGGCGGGCTATAGGCCATCACCAAAGGGGAATTCAATCTTCCGACGCTGCTACGCCAGGAAAATATCGAATCTCATCTGGCCGAACGGTATTGGCAAACCCAGACCGGATTACGCCGGATCTATGCCCGACATCAGGCGACCAGGACTTCGCCACTATGAAGCCGAGATGTGCAGAGATGGACCGTTGTTTGGCCATCACATCCGAGGATGCAGAGCCGATTCCGATTGCTCAGCCCCTACGCCTCGACCCAGTGATCCCCGGCGGGGTTGATGGTGACGAATTCGCTCCAAGGCCGCACCTCGAAGAACCAACGCCGTGGTCTTTGTGGGTTCTATGGATTGGATGCCCAATGTCGGATGCTGTGCTTTGGTTCTGTAAAGATATCTTGCCTGCCATCCGCCGAACATTTCCCGATCTGCAATTCCATATTGTTGGCAAGAATCCGCCCGCCGAAATTAGGCAATTGGCAGAAATCCAGGCCGCATCCATGTGACTGGTTTCGTTGAGGATGTACGGGACTATTTTGCCAAAGCTACCGTCTTCGTGGTTCCCCTGCGGGTGGGCGGCGGCATGCGGGTGAAGCTGTTGCAGGCGATGGCCATGGCGAGGCCGGTGGTCTCCACGCCCATCGGCGCTGAAGGCATCCGGGTGGAGGATGGGCAGGATCTTCTGCTCGCTGACACCGCCCCGGAGATTTCGCCACATGCGTGGTTCGATTATTGCGGGATCAATTGCTGCGGGAACGTCTGGGCCAAAACGCCCGCCAACTTGTCGAAGAACACTATTCGTGGGAAACCGCCACGGATCTGCTGGAACAGGTCTATCGAGGAGCTATCCGACGATGGAAAATAACGAATGGAGGTAAGAAATGAGGATTCTCTTTGTTGCTTCACGCTTTCCCTGGCCGTTGATACATGGCGACCGCCTGCGCGCCTACCACGAGTTGCGCCTCCTGTCTCGCCACCATCAGATCGTGCTGCTTTCGCCCAGCCCCGACGCCGATGTGGAGGAAAACCTGAGTGTCATCCAACCGTTCTGCGAAAAGATCGAGATCATTTCCACCCCGCGCTGGAAACGGCTGTGGAACTTGGGGGGTGCCTTCTTTACGTCGTTGCCCTTGCAAACGCTTTACTCGTATGATCCCCGAATGGGCCAAGTCGCCAGCCGTCTGCTCCAGGAGAAGCCCTTTGATCTCGTCCATGTGCAATTGATGCGCATGGCACCGGTCGTCGAGGCGATCCGCGGCGTCCCCACGGTGATTGACTTTATCGATGCCCTTTCCCTCAACATGGCGCGCCGGCGCGGAGCGCTGAAAAGTGGTTCCGCGCCTGGCTCTTTGCCCTGGAAGCCCGCCGCTCCCGGATCTATGAGCAAGCCCTGTTGCGAAAATACGATCAAGCCGTGGTGTCGACCCAACAGGATCGAGATGCACTCGGCGCGCACCCGCAAATACAGGCAGTCCCGAATGGCGTTGACCTCTCCAACGCCTTCGGCGATGAAAGCCGCCAGCCCAATGTCATCGCCCTTACCGGCCACATGAGCTATTTTCCCAACGCCGATGCGGCCATCTGGTTTGCCAAGCATGTTCTGCCTTTGGTTCGCCAGCAGATCCCGGATGTGCAATTCTGGATCGTCGGGGCCGATCCGCCTCCCGCCGTCCAGGAGTTGGCGGGTCAGCCCGGCGTGGTCGTGACCGGCTGGGTTGACTCATTGGTCAGCTATTTGCAGCAGGCCACTATTGCCGTGGCCCCCATGAGGTGTGGGTCCGGGATTCAAAACAAGGTTCTGGAGGCCATGTCGTGTGGCGCTGCGATGGTGGTGACACCTTTTGCCTTGGGCGGTATCGAAGTTGGGGACAAGGAGACCGTCTTAATCGGTCAAGACGCCGTTGCGTTTGCCGATCACGTGGTACGTTTGCTGCAAGATCCCGCATTGCGGCAACGGCTGGCGGCAAATGCTCGTCGGATGATTGAGGAAAAGTTTGCGTGGGAGCAGTCGGTGACCAAGTTGGAGCGCGCCTGTACGCTGGCAATTCGGCATCATGCTGTGCATTCACAAGAAAGCGAGGCTTATGCAACCGTCTATGGATAACATCAAGCAGTCACTGAATGGATGGTCACCCGGCAGGGCCGCATCAGGACGAACTCTTCCTGGCATCCTTCTGCCGAGCGGAATGGCCAAACGTCGTTTGTATCTTGGCCTGAAGCGCATGGTTGATCTTGGTGTCGCGGGGGGTGGCCTCGTTGGGTTACTGGTTCTCGCTCCGCTGATCTGGCTGGCCAACTTGCTGACCAGCCCAGGGGATCTGTTCTATTGGCAGGAACGGGTGGGACAGGACAATCGCCCATTTAAGATGGTCAAGTTTCGCTCAATGATCATGAACGCCGAAGCCGACACCGGCCCTGTGTGGGCGCAAGAGAACGATGCCCGCATCACACCAATCGGTCACTTTCTGCGCAAAAGTCGCTTGGATGAAGCGCCCCAATTTTGGAATGTCTTCAAGGGGGACATGAGTTTGGTCGGCCCGCGTCCAGAGCGCCCCGAATTTGTCGAAAGCCTGGCCGAGGAGATCCCGGAATTTCAATCTCGCCATGTGGTCAAGCCCGGCATCACCGGCTGGGCCCAAGTCAATCACCGGTATGTGGCCTCGGTGGACGATACCCTGATCAAGCTCCAATATGATCTCTATTACATCGAGCATCAAGGAGGTCGACTGGACACGGAAATTGTGTCGAAAACCGTGCGGGTGGTCTTGGCCATGCAAGGCATGTAGGCACGGCATAATCATCTCCGTTGAAGACCATTCACGGCATCCAACCCTTTGACATGGCCCCGAGCAAGCCAATGGTCCAGCTTCTCTCTCCCAAACCCTACACCCCGCCCGCCATCCTCCACGAACTGGCCTTGGAGACCCGGGCCGGCAGTCCCGTGGGAGGGGCTGATCCGGTCGAGTTGATCCTGGGCATCCCCACCAAGTAGGGCGTGCAGTGCGGTCTGTTCAGTACAGCAAAGGAGGCGGGGCGACCGGTGGGTCGTCCCGCCTCCTTTTGATTGGCGATGATTTAGGGGTTGAATAGATCAAAAATAGAACGCCTCTCGCCCACAAATGCTGTACACGGCGCACAGCCTCTGTGGATCGTGTACAGCACCTGTACGCGACGCACAGCACCTGTAGATCACGCACAGCACCTGTACGCGACGCACAGCACCTGTAGATCACGCACAGCCTCTGTACGCGACGCACAGCACCTGTAGATCACGCACAGCCTCTGTACGCGGCGCACAGCACCTGTAGGTCGTCCACAGCACCTGTACGCGGCGCACAGCATCTGTGGGTTGCGTACAGAACCTGTACCGACGCCAGAAATAATTCGTCAAATTGGTGAAATTCGTGGTTCTCGCAGGGAAGTCAAAAATAGAACGCTGATGCGCCTGATGCACGCTGATTCTTTGAGAAAATCAGCGTGCATCAGGAAAATCAGCGTTCTATTCAGCGGTCTTGGTCCTTACGCCGATACCGGAAATCCGAGAGAATCCGTGCCCAATCCCCGGTATCGTGACTCGTTACAGCCCAAAACGGATCAAAACGGATTCTTTTGATCCGTCGCATCCGTCCAATCCGTGTTCTATTTTGACTCCATCTGACGCAGTTCTTCCTCGGAAAGAATGGGAATGCCCAACTTCGTGGCCTTGTCCAGCTTGCTGCCGGCGTTTTCGCCGACGACCACATAGTCGGTCTTGCTGCTGACGCTGCCCGTGACCTTGCCGCCCCGGGCCTCGATGAAGGCCTTGGCCTCGTCTCGGCTGAGGGTGGGCAGGGTGCCGGTGACGACAAAGGTGAGGCCCGCAAAGGGCTGCGGGGCGTCCTCGGTGGCGGCGACGACCTCTTCGGCGACGCGTACGCCCAGGTCGGCGAACTCCTGGATCAGCAGCCGGTTTGGCTCAATTTGGAAAAACTCCGCCACGCTCTCGGCGATGCGGGGGCCGATGCCGTCGATCTCGCTCAGTTCCTCCACCGTGGCGTCCATGAGGGCGGGCAGGCTGGGGAAGCGGGCGACCAGCAGTTGGGCCACCCCTTCGCCCACGAAGCGGATGCCCAGGCCGGTGAGCAGTCGGGCCACGGGCCGATCTTTGGCCCCCTCGATCCCGGCCTGCAAATTGGCGACCTTTTTCTCCTTATAGCCCTCAAGCTGCAAAATCTCATCCCAAGGCAGGCGGAAGATGTCGGCCAGATCGTGGATATAGCCCAGGCCCACAAAAAGCTCGGCCTGCTTGCTGCCAAAGCCCTCGATGTCCATGGCGCCCCGGCCCACAAAATATTCCACCCCCCGCACCAGCCGGGCCGGGCAGGCGTTGTTGACGCAATAGGTCGCCGCCTCCTCCGGCGGACGCACCAGGGGCGAGCCGCAGATGGGGCAGAGATCCGGCATGGTCCACACCCGCTCCGTGCCGTCCCGCAGTTCGGGCAGGGAGCGGATCACCTTGGGGATCACCTCGCCCGCCCGCTTCACCACCACCTGATCGCCCACACGGATGTCCAGGTCCACCACATAGTCCTCGTTGTGCAACGTGGCGCTGCGCACGGTCACGCCGCCGATCTGCACCGCTTCCAACACGGCCTGGGGGGTCACCGCGCCGGTCCGCCCCACATTGACCACGATGTCCAGCAGCCGGGTGACCACCTCTTCGCCGCCCGCCTTGTAGGCCACGGCCCAGCGCGGGTCTTTTCCGGTGAAGCCCAGCTCGTCCTGCATGGCCAGAGAATCGACCTTGATCACAATGCCGTCGATCTCATAGGGCAGGTCCCTGCGCCACGTGGGATAGTCGGTGACGTAGGCGACCAACTCGTCAAACTGAGTGTCGGTGAAGCGGCGGTTGCGCTCGCAGACCGGGAAGCCCAGGCGGTTCAGCATCTCCAGGCTGTGCCACTGGGAATCGGGGGTCTCCGGCGCGTCGTCCAGCACCAAAACTTGATAAACCCACAATTTCAGCGGTCGCCCGGCGCTGATGCCGCTGTCCAATTGGCGCAGACTGCCCGCCGCAAAGTTGCGGGGATTGGCGTAGGTGCGCAACTCCTGCTCGGCCTGGCGGCGGTTGAATTCCTCGAACTCGCCCACTTCCACGTAGGCCTCGCCCCGCACATACAAATTGCCCGGCGCGGCCCTGCCCTTGGCCGTGTCCACGGGGATCACCAAGGGCAACGCCTTTACCGTGCGCAGATTGGGCGTGATCTCCTCGCCCACCTCGCCGTCTCCGCGAGTGGCCCCTTGCACAAAACGTCCATTCGCATAGTGAAGCACAACGGTCAACCCGTCGAACTTGGGTTCCACCACATAGGCCAGATCGGTCCCGGCGTTCTCGCCCAACATGCGCAGAATGCGTTCCCGCCAGGCGTGGAGATCCTCGGCGTTGAAGGCGTTGGCCAAACTCAGCGTGGGGACCGGGTGGCGCACCTTCTCGAACTTGTCCGAAATGAAGCCGCCGACGCGCACGGTGGGGCTGTCGGGGGTCAATAGGTCCGGGTTTTCGGTTTCCAGGGTTTTGAGCTGGTTGAAGAGCGCGTCAAAGGCGGCGTCGCTGACTTCCGGGTCGTCGAGGACGTAGTAGCGATGCTGGTGATAGCGGATGGCGGCGCGGAGTTCTTCGACTTTTTGGGTGAGATCTGGGGAATCTGTCATGGGTGGTTCCTTTTTCAATGCACAATGAACTATGCCGTCGCGCTGTCCAGCATGTTCACAAAATCGAGCGCTCGAATCATGGTAACGTGTTGATATGTGCCCATGTCCAGCAGATCTGCGTCGCCGGTGACCAGATACGCGGCGTTTCCTTCTGCAGCGCAGGCGATAAACGGCTCATCTTTTGGATCCCGGCAACTGCCAGGCAGGGTCAGCACGCCCGGTGTCCACTCGGCCTTCGTCTCGATCAGTTCCACCAAAACGGCTGGGTCGCTGCGCATGTGCCGACGTAACTTTGGCCGGTAAACGACCTCGCTCAGCTCTGCCGCCAGCGTTGGGGAAGTCAGATAGACAAAGTGTCCACGCTCCCAATGATCAATCAACCGAGACAAGGTTTCACCCTGAGTGAGCAGGTAGCTGATTATCAAGTTGGTGTCGATGACGGCGCGGATCATGGTTTTGGATGCGTCTCGTCAAACAAGGCTTGTCGCTCGGCATCGATCAAGGCCATGGCTTCGGCGTCGCTCAACCCGTTTGCGGCTGCATTGGCGGCTGCAGCGGCCCGCAGTTGGGCGAAACGAGCCGTGCGTGTCTGCCGATACTGATCATAGGCTTGATATTCATCGTAGGAGAGAATAGCGGCCATGGGCTTGCCATAGGTCTCCACGATGATCGATTCGCCCCGGGTGCGGGTCCAATCGATCATTTCTCGAGTGTTTTTTTGTAGTTCGGTGGACGTGATGGTCTTTGACATGGTTTCTCCCTTGGGCAAATTATATAAAATCCATAACATGCATAATTTACCATATTTCGTTGTTATCATGCAAGGGGGCAAAACAGAGGGGTGTGCATCAAATTTTCGGAAACGAAATGGATCATCCCGGAATGGGCCGGTTCCTTCTGCGTTTGGGTAGATCCGTTGGCCCATTCCGGGATGGCGGACACCCTCACCATTCCGGGAATGGGCCAACGCTATTTTCTCGCCTCAAAAACGTCCCGGCCCTTTCCCGGAATGCCCATGTGCATCCAACGATGAATGTCTGCGCACCCAGAACCTTACTTCGGCATTTTCGCCGCGTCGATATTCGCCAACAATGGATTCTGCTGATCCCGCCCGGACAAAATCGGATCGACCACATTCCACGGCACGGCCAACGCCGGATCATTCCACGCCACGCCCAGTTCGTCCGCACCGTCGTAGTAGTTGTCCACGAGATAGGTCAGGGTGACATCGGTCACCGCATAAAACCCATGGGCCACGCCCACGGGGATGAAGACGCCCATCTGGTTCTCGTCGCCGATCTCGATCACCTGGCTGGCCCGGAAGGTGGGGGAGGAGGGGCGCAGATCCGCCATGCCGACGCGCAGGATGCCCTTGGGGCAGTACCAATAGTCCACTTGATGGAAGTGATAGTGCAGCCCCCGCAACACCCCGGCGATGCTGTCGCTGCGGTTGGTCTGGAGCCGGTCCCAGGTGCGCTCGGGGAACCAGTCCTTGCGGAAGGTCTCCAAGAAGCGCCCCCGCTCGTCCCCAAAGGCGCGCAGATGGGTGAATTTGACGCCGGCGATGAGGGGGGATTCGGTGATTTTGGTCATGGTGTGGGTCTTTCTTGGTGTGAGATAGGGGGTGGAATCGGGATTAGCCAGCACCCGCCGGTTGAGTAGGTCGGGGCAGTTTCCGACCGTATCGAAACCAGAGGGTGCGGGTTGACCCACTTTGGTTTCGATACGGCCTCAGTCCAGGGTTTGCGATATCGACTGGTCAACTCGGCCTACTCAACCGACGTTCGTTCCGCTGTTATGATACTTGTGGTGAGCCAAATACGCACGCTATCACCGAAAAATCAACCAATCAACCAATCACACCCGCGCAACGCCCGAATCACCCCCTGCACCTGGTCGGACTTGGTGCGGTAGGCGGCGCGGTTGACGATGAGGACGGCTTGGATCTCCAGGATGGTGCGGAATTCGGCCAGGCCGTTGGCGCGCAGGGTGTCGCCGGTTTCGACGAGGTCGACGATCAGGTCGGCCAGCCGGGTGAGGGGGCCAAGCTCGACGGAGCCGCTGAGGGCGATGATCTCGGCGTTGATGCCCCGCTTTTGGAAGAATTGGGCGGTCAGCCGGGGGAATTTGGTGGCGACCCGGGGCTGGCTCTCGTAGCGCATGGGGGTGTCGGCCCGATCCACGGGACCGGCCACGCTCAGGCGGCAGTGGCCGTAGGGCAGGAGCAGGGGCTCGTAGACATCCCGCCCGCTCTCCCGCAGGACGTCCAGGCCGCAGATGCCGATGTCGGCGGCGCCGTACTCGACATAGGTCGGGACGTCCCAGGGCTTGGCCAGGATGTAGTTGATGGATGCGTCCTGGCTTTCCAAGATCAATTTGCGGCCGGTCTCGCCATCGGGAATCGACAGACCGGCGCTGGCCAGCAGATCCAGGCTTTTCTCGGCCAGCCTCCCCTTGGGTAGGGCGATCAGAAGTGGGGCGGGGCTATTTGTTATCATTGCCGTTCCCCCCTTCAAACCCTGAATTGGACCAGGTCAACACCTCAACCGCCCCGATTTTTGCACCGTAGGCGGCCAACTCTGCGCCTGTGCGGCCCATCACGTCCACCATCACCCGCTTGCCCTCGGCCCGCCAGTGGGTGAGGGCGGCCAGGCAGTCCGGGTCATCGCTGACCGAGACCAGGATGTCCGGCGGAACCGGGCGCACGGGGGCGGGATGGGCATTGAGGGCAAGGAGCAGGCGGTCGATGCCCAAGGCCACGCCCACGGCAAGCTGGTTGGGGCCGAAATGACCGACTAGGGCGTCGTAGCGTCCGCCGCTGGCCACGGAAAAACCCAGATCCGGCACAAGGGCCTCGAAGGTGATGCCCGTGTAGTAGCCCAGGTTGCGAATCTCGGCCAGGTCCAGGTCCACCCGGTGGGCCATGCCCTGGGCGGTGAGGGCGGCGTAGATGGTGCGCAGATTGTCCAGGGCGGCGGACATGGCCGGGTTGAGGCAGAGGGCGGCGGCTTGGGCGATGACCGTCTCGCCGTCCGGGCCGTTGAGCAGGGGGAGTTCCTCGACCGTGCGGCGTTGGGGGGCGGTCAGGGGCACGTCCCGCAGGAAGTCGGCCAGCTCCGGCTCGCTCTTGCGGTCGATGGCCTGGCGCAGGGCGTCGGCCTGGGCGGGGGGCAGTTTGAGGTCGTCCAGCAGCCCGCGCAGATAGCCCATGTGGCCGAGGACGATGCGGAAATCGTCCAGCCCGGCCGCGTCCAGGGCGGCGATGGTCAGGGCCAGCACCTCGGCGTCGGCCTGGGGCGAGTTGGCGCCGATCAGTTCCACGCCGGCCTGCCAGAACTCCCGTTGGCGGCCGGCCTGGGGTTCGGTGTAGCGGAAGACGCTGCCCGCATAGCAGAAGCGCTGGGGCATGGGCCAGTCGTGGAGCCGGGTGCCCACCAGCCGGGCCACGGCCGTGGTCATCTCCGGGCGCAGGGCCAGGGTGCCGCCGTCCCGGTCGAGGAAGCGGTACATCTCGGCTTGCAGGTCGGCGTTGGCCTCGATGCCCAGGGTGGCGTCGTATTCGAAGGTGGGGGGGATCACGTCGCCGTAGCCCCAGCCCCGGAAGGTGGCGAGCAGGGTGCTTTCCAGTTGGCGGCGGCGATACGCCTCGCCCCAAAAATAATCGGCCACACCGCTGGGGATGTGGGCTGTGGGTTTGGTCATGGGAGTCGTTTCTGGTTACATATTGCTAACCACGAATTTCACGAATTCACGAATTTTTTCTGTGAAAGAACATTCGTGAGATTCGTGAAATTCGTGAGTTGCGTTAGTGGCGGATGCGGAAGCCTTTGGCGGTGGTGTCGGGTTGGCTGTCCATGATGTTGACGGTGGTGACGGTGGCGTGGAGGGGGCCTTGGCGGCACCAGGTCTCGAAGGCGGTCATGGTGTCCGGCGGTCCCCAGGCCAGGACTTCCACCCGGCCATCCCACAGGTTGCGCACCCAGCCGTTCAGCCCCAGGGCGTTGGCCTGGGAGAGGGTGCTATAGCGGAAGCCCACGCCTTGGACCCGTCCGCTGATGGTCATGTGTTTGCAGACATGGCGCTCATGGTTAAAAGAGGTCCATCACTCTTTCGAACTCTTGTAAAGCTGTTCCCCGTACTTGGCCTCGTTCTTCTTTTGCCGGTTGGCCTGAAGCTGCTTGATGTCGGCGTGGGACTGGAAGGAGGCCTGGCGGTTGTCCTCGGCCCGCACCCCGGCCTGCTCGGACGGGGTCAGCCCGCCCAGAGACTGCCCAGCACGGTGACTTGGGACATGATGCGCTCGGTCTGGGCTTGTCCGCAGGTGGGGCAGGCGGGCGTGGTGTTGGACTGGGCGGCTTCTTCCGCCGCGGCCACGGTCCGCCACAGGTGGGTGATGACTTCCCCGCAGTCGGGGCATTGGTATTCGTAGATGGGCATGGGCTTGGCTCCAAGAGCGAATGGCGAATGGCAAATGGCGAAACGACGTAGTACGCAACGCAATCGTTCAGTTCCTCGGCCCCCGGCCCCCAATTCTGGGGGAGGTCGTGGACAGTTCCCCCCAAGGTTGGGGGGCTAGGGGGCAGAGGGGCTGAACGGTTACCACGCAACACGTTTCACGTCCCCCAAGTATGCCAGAAAAGCCGGAATTTCCCAAAGGAAACGCCGGGAAGCGTACGGGCACGACATCTGTTTGACCCTGGCAGGATTACGGCCATTGTTCGGTGATTATGGTATGATGGCAGGGAAAGCTATCTATTTTAGTTCATATTTCTGGAGCAAAACCAATGACCGAGTCTAACCCTGAACCAATCGTCGAGACCCCGACCGATGCCCCCACGAATCGTCCGACGACGCAAGCACCAACGGCGCCGCCCCTGCCGCCGAGAAGTTGACCATCGACGAGCCGGAAAACGCCCTGCCCCCCATCTCTTTGGCCGATCTGCCCGCAAATCTTCAAGCAGCGGTTGCCAGGGCCGGGTGGACCTCCCTCATGCCCGTGCAGGCCCGGGCCATGCCCTATCTCTTCGCCCACCGGGACATGATGGTGCAGTCCCGCACGGGCAGCGGCAAGACCGGGGCTTTTCTGCTGCCCATCATGGCGCAGATCGACCCCAAGCTGGCCGAGTGCCAGGCCCTGATCCTGGCCCCGACCCGCGAGTTGGCCCGGCAGGTGGCCGGCGAGGTGAAGATGCTCTTCGCCGATTCGGGCATCCGCTCCATCGCCGTCTATGGCGGTGTGGGCTATGGCGAGCAGAACGACGCCTTCAAGGCCGGGGCCCATGTGGTGGTGGGGACGCCGGGCCGGGTGCTGGATCACCTCATGCGCCGCACGTTGACCCTGGACCATCTGAAGGTGCTGGTGCTGGACGAGGCCGACCGCATGTTGAGCATGGGCTTCTATCCCGACATGATGGAGGTGCAGCGCTATGTGCCCAAGAAGGGGCTGGACAGCCACCTCTTCTCCGCCACCTTCCCGGTCAGCGTGATCCGCCTGGCCGAGCGCTTTTTGGACAAGCCCGGCTTCCTGGGCCTCAGCCGGGACCATGTGCATGTCACCGACACGGAGCACAGCTATTGCTTGGTCTCCGGCGCCCAGCGGGAGCGCAGCCTGATCCGGCTGATCGAATCTGAGAACCCGGACTCGGCCATCATCTTCTGCAACACCAAGGCCGAGGTGCGCTTCTTGGCCACGGTCCTCACCCGCTTTGGCTATGAGGCCGACGAACTGAGCTCGGACCTCAACCAGAACGACCGGGAGGCAGTTTTGGCCCGGGTGCGCACGGGGGATCTGCGCTTCCTGGTCGCCACGGACGTGGCCGCCCGGGGCATCGACATCCACGAGCTTTCCCACGTCATCCAATACTCGCCCCCGGAAGATCCGGAGGCCTATATCCACCGCTCCGGGCGCACGGGCCGGGCCGGGGCCAGCGGCATCGCCATCACCTTGGTGGACTTTATCGAACTGGGCATGATCACCCGCATCGGCAAGCGCTACAGCATCCCCTTCACCGAGACGCCCATGCCCACGGACGAAGATGTGGCCGACATCGTCTCCGAGCGCATCACCGCCCTGTTGGAGGCCCAACTGCGGGGCCGAGACCGGGTGCAGACCGAGCGCATGCGCCGCTTCTTGCCCCTGGTCCGCTCTTTGGGCGAAGACGAGGACGAGATGCTGCTCATGGCCATGCTTTTGGATGAATTTTACCAAAAGACCTTGCACACCCCCGTGGTGGCCCAATTTGATCCCTGCCAGGTGCGTAGCTCTGGCCGGGGCGGACGCTCCCCGCGCAGCGCCGAACCGTCCGGCACCTCGGACACCCGCAGCAGCGGTGGCAGCCAGGGGGGCAGTAGCGGCGAAAATCGTGGCGGCGGCGGGCGCGGTGGCAATCGGCCCCGAC
Organism: uncultured Chloroflexia bacterium; assembly: GCA_963704975.1. Taxonomy (GTDB): domain Bacteria; phylum Chloroflexota; class Anaerolineae; order Caldilineales; family Caldilineaceae; genus JAGNDO01. The sequence goes on from CAVPIK010000010.1 coordinate 41,032, forward strand.
GCACGGGCAGCCGACGCTAGAAAATGGACGGGGAGGGTGGCGAGTCACCGCGGTGACTCGCCACCCTCCCCGCTTTTTTGTACACGCCCAAAACACATCATCTCAACCAAACCAATCCAACCAACAAATCAACCAACAAACTCACCTATGGACCAACTAACCCACCTCGCCGCCAATAACCGACGCTGGGCCGAGGCCATCAAGGCCCAGGACCCCGGCTTTTTTGAACGGCTCTCGCATCAACAAGCGCCGGAATATCTGTGGATCGGCTGTGCCGACAGCCGGGTCCCCGCCAACCAGATCACCGGGCTGGACCCTGGCGAAGTCTTTGTGCATCGCAACATCGCCAATCTGGTCGTCCACACGGATCTCGAACCTGCTTTCCGTGCTGCAATACGCCGTGGAATACCTCAAAGTCAAGCATGTGATCGTCTGCGGTCACTATGGCTGTGGGGGCGTGGCCGCGGCCTACGACAACAAATCTCTGGGGCTGATCGACAACTGGCTGCGCAATATCAAAGACACCTACCACCGTCACCAAGCCGAGGTGGAGGCCCTGCCCAACCGGGAAGCCCGGGTCGACCGTTTGTGCGAACTCAACGTCATCACCCAGGTGAGCCGGGTGGCCCAGACCTCCATCGTCCAAAACGCCTGGCAGCGGGGCCAATCTCTCTCTGTCCACGGCTGGATCTATAGCATCAAAGATGGCCTGCTGCAAGACATGAACGTGCGCATCAGCAGCCCGGAGCAGGTGGAGCCGATCTATCGCTTTGCGGCGTGAAGCGGCAAAGCTAAGAAACTGGAGACAGAATCAGCCAAGCTGACATAGCCGGAGGCAGACCCCGTCTGTCGTCCGGTTTTGCTTGCCGGTTTTGTGTGCCAGACATACCTTCAAGAAAGGAAGAGACAGACGATGGATCTGATAACCATTGCCGCCTTGATCGGCGGTATGATCTTATTGGTAGCCGGGGCAGAAGTCCTGGTGCGGGGCGCGTCCCGCATGGCCGCCATGGCCGGGATCGCCCCCCTGATCATCGGGCTGACCGTGGTCTCCTTCGGCACCAGCGCGCCGGAGTTGGCCGTCAGCGCCCAATCGGCCCTGAGCGGCCAAGCCGACATCGCCCTGGGCAATGTGATCGGCAGCAACGTCTTCAATATCTTGGCCATCCTGGGTATTTCTGCCCTGGTTGCGCCCTTGGTCGTCTCCCGCCAACTGGTGCGCCAAGACGTGCCGGTGATGGTCGGCGTCTCCCTGCTGGTCTTTCTCCTGGCCCTCGACGGCGACATCAGCCGACCAGATGGGTTGATCCTGCTTTTGGGGGTTGTGGGCTATACCGGCTTTCTGGTCATCCACGCTCGAGGCGAGCGGGTGTCGCCACCGGAAGCAACTGGGCGGACCGGGGAGTTCACGGCTGAATATGGGCATGTGGCTACCAAGGGCTGGCGCTCCTGGGGGGGCAATCTGCTGCTGGTGGCCGTGGGCATGGTCATGCTGGTGTTGGGCTCCAACTGGCTTGTGGATGGGGCGGTGGCGATCGCCGAGGCCTTGGGCGTCAGCCAACTGGTCATCGGCCTCACCGTCATCGCCGCGGGCACCTCCCTGCCCGAACTGGCCACCTCCATCATCGCCAGTCTGCGGGGCGAGCGGGACATCGCCGTGGGCAATGCCGTGGGCAGCAATATCTACAACCTCTTGCTGATTCTGGGCACGGCTGCGGTGCTGGGCGATGGGGTGGCCGTGGCGCCCAGCGTCCTCTACTTCGACATGCCGGTGATGGTGGCCGTGGCCGTGGCCTGTCTGCCCATCTTCTTCGCCGGCTACGAGATCGCTCGCTGGAACGGCGCGCTCTTCGTGGGCTACTTTTTGGCCTACATGGCCTATGTTGTCCTCTCCGCCACCCAGCACGATGCCCTGAACGTCTTTGGCACGGTGATGATGGTCTTTGTCATTCCCCTCACGGTTTTCACCCTGGGCGTGGTGCTGTGGAGAAGTCTGCGGGCCGAGGGCAAAGCCGCCGCCCGTTCATAAACGGATGGTTGTTACCTGCTTTTCATTGTGCCGTCATCACCTTAAATCGAGAAGGAAGTTTGAATCCATGAGTTTGATCACCCTTTTGTCCCTGGGAGCAGGGTTGGTTTTGTTGGTTGCGGGGGCCGAAGCCCTGGTACGGGGCGCGTCCCGCATGGCGGCTATGGCGGGGATTGCGCCCTTGATCATCGGGCTGACCGTGGTCTCCTTTGGCACCAGCGCGCCGGAGCTGGCCGTGAGCGTTCAGGCTGCCCTGGCCGGCCAGGCGGACATTGCCCTTGGCAACGTGATCGGCAGCAATATCTTCAACGTCTTGGGCATTCTTGGCATCTCGGCCCTGGTTGCGCCCCTGGTCGTCTCCCGCCAATTGATCCGCCTGGACGTGCCGGTGATGATGGGGGTTTCCGTCTTGCTCTGGCTCCTGGCCGGGGATGGCCAGATCAGCCGGTCGGATGGGTTGATCCTGCTGCTTGGCGCCATCGGCTATACCGGCTTTCTGATCATCGAAAGCCGCCGCAATGGCCAGAAACAGCACGATTCTGGCTCAGAAAATGACGAGAGCGAAACCAACAAAGTCGAGAGTCGAGGGCTGCGAAGCTGGCTGCTCAACGGCGTTTTCGTGCTTGTCGGCCTGGGGATGCTCGTTCTCGGCTCAAATCTCTTGGTGAGCTCCGCCGTCATGATCGCCGAAATTCTGGGCATCAGCCAACTGGTCATCGGCTTGACCGTGGTGGCCGTCGGCACCTCCCTGCCCGAACTGGCCACCTCGATCATCGCCACCCTGCGCGGCCAACGGGACATCGCCGTGGGCAACGTGGTGGGCAGCAACATCTACAACATTCTGCTCATTTTGGGCAGCGCGGCCGCGTTGGGCAATGGCATCCATGTGGCCCCGGCGATCATCTTCTTCGATCTGCCCATTGTCGTGGCCGTGGCCATCGCCTGCCTGCCCATCTTCTTCACCGGCTCCCAGATCGCCCGCTGGGAAGGTGGGGTCTTTGTGGGCTACTATGTGGCCTACACCGCTTACATCATCATGGCCGCCGCCGAGTACGAAGGCCTGCGGGTCTATGGCTCGGTGATGTTGGCCTTTGTCTTGCCTCTCACAGTTCTCACCTTGGGCATTGTGCTCTGGCGAACCCTGCGCCATCCGCAAGAAAGGACCCTCCCATGATCACCGACCGCCTGCGCCGCCAGATCGCCTTCATCTTAGAGGCCGACCGCCTCAAGCAGATCATCCGCCGCACCTACATCATGCCCGATCCCCGCACGGGCGAAACCCGCAACGAGAATTCCGCCGAGCATAGCTGGCAGTTGGCCCTCATGGCCCTGCTCCTGGCCGAACACGCCAACCAGCCGGTTGACCCGGTCCACGTGGCCAAGATGGTCCTGATCCACGACATCGTGGAGGTGGACGCCGGAGACACCTTTGCCTACGACGTGGCTGGGAATGTGGGCAAGCTGGACCGAGAGCAACAGGCCGCCGACCGACTTTTTGGCCTCTTGCCCGAGGATCAAGGCGGCGAACTGCGGGCCCTGTGGGACGAGTTCGAGGCCCGGCAGACCCCGGCGGCCAAGTTTGCCAACGCCATCGACCGCTTCATGCCCACCCTGCACAACTTCCACACCCAAGGCGGCTCCTGGCAAGACCACGACGTCACCCTGGACCGGGTGCGGGTGCGCCTGGCCCCCATCGCCGAAGGCTCCGCAGCCCTGGGCGAGATGATCGAGGAGATCCTGGCCGCGTCCGTGGCCGCCGGCATCCTGGCCCCAGCCCAAAACGAGGCCGCGCCATGATCATCCGCGACCTGACCGTGGCCGACGCCCGCGCTTTTTGGGATTTGCGACTGTTGGGCTTGCAGACCGATCCGTCTGCCTTTGGCAGCTCGTGGGAGGAGTCCCACGCTCAGCCTTTTGCCGAAATTGAGGAGATGGTTGCCGAGCGCACAACCGGGCCCGCATCATGGCGATTTTGGGCGCATTCGACCAGGGGGCAGCTGGTGGGCGTCCTGGGGTTTCGCCGCCAGACCAGCCTCAAGGAGCAGCACAAGGCCCACCTTTGGGGCGTCTTTGTGCATCCCGACTGGCGGGGCAAGGGAGTGCGGCGGCCTCTTGCTCGACGAGATCCTGCGCCGGGCCGCCACCATGCCCGGCCTGCGCCAGATCCAGCTTCAAGTCACCGCCCAAAACGCCGCCTCCGTGGGCCTCTACCGCAGCCGGGGCTTCCAAGTCTTCGGCCAAGAAGCCGAAGCCCTCTTCGTGAACGGCCGCTATTACGACGGATCTGCACATGGTGCGGGTCAATGACAATGCACAATGACAATGCACAATGTCGCATGCAACATGTCCATTGTCATTGTCCATGATTCACTCCTCACGCCCACACCAGCACCGCATCCCCCGCCTCTAACTCAGCCACATCTTCCGGGACGACGATAAACCCATCCGAGTGGGCCAGGCCGGCCACGTTGGCGCTGCCCGCCAGCCCGGCCGTGTGGGCGGTGTAGGTCGTGCCATCCCAGCTGAGCCGGGTGCGCACAAACTGCCGCCGCCCAGAGTTGCGCAGCGGCTCGGCCAGCCGGGCGGTGATCTGAAAGGGCGGCGTCACCGGCTCGCCCAACAGGGTTTGGATGGCCGGGCGCACGAAGACCATGCAGGCCGCCACCGCAGCCACCGGATTGCCCGGCAGCCCGATCAGGGGCAGAGGCGTCTCCGTGCCCCGTGCGCCGCAGACTGCCAAAGGCCAAGGGCTTGCCCGGCTTGATGGCCACCTTCCAGAAATCCACGGTCCCCAACTCGCCCAACATCTGCTTGACCAGATCATAGTCCCCCATGGAGACCCCGGCGCTGGTCAACAGCAGATCCAACTCCGCCTCCCCGGCCTGGATCAACCCGGCTTGCAGATGGTCCGCATCGTCCCGTACAATGGGAAAGGCCACCGGCTCGCCGCCAAATTCCCGGATCAAGGCCGCCACCGCCGGGGTGTTGGCATCGTAGATCTGCCCCGGCTTCAGCGCCTCCCCGGCAGGCCGCACCTCGTCCCCCGTGGCCAGGATGCCCACCCGGGGTCGCCGGGTCACGCTGATCTGGGCGATGCCCTGACCGGCCAACGCCCCCACATCCAAGGCGTGAAGCCGGTGGCCTGCGCATAGCAAAAGCGCCCCGGCCCGCAGATCTTCCCCCCGGTGCCGCACATGCTGCCCTGGCTGGACGGCCACTTGCAGCGTGACCGTGCCCTCGCCCGGCATGGTCAACTCCACCGGGATCACACTATCCGCCCCATCAGGCACCGGCGCCCCGGTCATGATGCGTCGGGCGTGGCCAGGGCGCAGGGGCGGGATCGTGCCATCCCCGGCTGCGGTGACGCCATCCACTGGCAGGGTGACGGGCAAATTCGGCCAGCATCCGCCGCCCGGATCGCATAGCCATCCATCGCAGCGTTGGTGAATGGCGGCTGATCCAAGGTGGCCCGCACATCCGCCGCCAGGACCCGGCCCACGGCATCGAGCAGGGGGACGGTTTCCGGGGCCAGGGGGCGCAGTTGGGCACAAATGGCAGCTTGGGCATTTTCGACAGGAATTAAGTGTAGACATAAGCGTTATTTTCGGTTGAGTAGAAGCATTAGAATGATCCACGAATCTTCACGAATCTACACGAATCACAAAAGAAAAGATTCGTGCATTCTGTGCAGTTCGTGCAGGATTCGTGGATGACGAAGTGTTCTTTGATTGTATCAGACCCTTGGGATAGTTGAAACGAGGAGGAGCAAAGAAATGTGTGGAAGATTTGTCCTACGCGCCTCACCCGAGGCCATGATGACCCTGTTTGACCTGGCGGAGGCCCCATTGCTGGCCCCCCGCTATAACATCGCCCCCACCCAGCCCGTGGCCATCGTGCGGGTGGACCCGGACCGTTCCCTCATGGTCCCCCAGCGGGAGTGGACCCATGTGGTGTGGGGGCTGATCCCCGGTTGGGCCAAAGACCCGTCCATCGGCGCCCGCATGATCAACGCCCGATCCGAGACCGCGGCGGAGAAGCCCAGCTTCCGGGCCGCCATGAAATATCGCCGTTGTTTGGTGCCCACAGATGGCTTTTACGAGTGGATGAAGGTCCCCGGCGGCAAGCAGCCCATGTTCATCCACCGCCCGGACCACGCCCCCTTCGCCATCGCCGGCCTGTGGGAGCGCTGGACCAGCCCGGACGGCTCCCTGATCGAAAGCTGCACCCTGCTCACCACAGAACCCAACGCCATGATGGCGGGCATCCACAACCGCATGCCCGTGATCCTGGACCCGGCGGACTACGAAATGTGGCTCGACGCCGGTCACGTCAAGCCCGACGCCGCCCAGCACCTCCTCCGCCCCTGCCCGGACGACTGGCTGACCGCGTATCCGGTCAGCACCGTGGTCAACAACGCCCGGAACGAGGTGGCGGCGTGTGTGGAGCCGCTGCCAGCGTAGCCCACAGACCGAGTTTCTGAAAGAAACTCGGTCTGTTCGTCATCACCCCGCCCGCCCCAAAAAATCCAACTGATGCGCAATATAAACCAACTCGCCACGGTCGATCTGATCGTGGCGTTTTTGTAGCCAATCCGGCAAACTGCCCCCACATCCAACGCCGGATGCCCGCCCAAGCTCTCCTCAAAAAAGCCCAAAATCGCCCGCAAAAAGGTGGCCTCGTCCGCCGGGATAGCGGCCATCTACCCCGGCATGGACCACCCAATCCGACGCGCCGGCGGCCAGCACATCCACCCCCGCGGTGCGCAGATGGCCGAAGAGGTGTCGCCCGGTGCGGCTGTCACCGGATTTCACGCCGTTTGTCATGCGTTCATCCATGCTGGCGTGGTAGAGGTCTTCGATCTTCTGGTCCAGAACTGGGATCAAGGGTCGGCTCGAACAGGGTCACGCCGTCAAAGTTGATGGTGGCATAGAGCAAGCCGCCAGGGCGCAGCAACCCGACCAACTGGGGCAAGGCCGTGGGCAGATCCAGCAGATCCAGGAAGGCGTGGGCGATGAGCAGGTCGCTCTGGCCTTGATTGGCTATAGAATTCGCATAGTCAAGCACATCCGCAGTCATGATCGCCAGATCTACAGGCAAATCCGCCCCAGCCAGTCGGGCGTGGGCCGTGGCCGTGTTGGCCGAATCTGCGTCCAATATCGTGTAGCGAATCGGTCCTGTGCGGCCGTCGAACAGCCCCCAGGCTATCACCCGCTCCAACATGGTGCCGATGCCGCCGCCGATCTCCAGGATGCGCAGGGGCGCGTCCGCCTTGGGCAGGGACGCCCGCAAGCGTCTCCCACACATGCCGGTTCAGCGCCCGGTCATCTACCGTCGTCTTGGCGGCCAGGTAGGCGGGGAAGGGGATTTTGATTGGGGATTTGGGATTTGGGATTTGGGATTGGGTCATGGTGGTTGATTGAGTGATTAGGCGATTGGGTGATTGAGAGAATGAAAAGATTCGTGAAGATTGGTGAAGATTCGTGGATCATGCAGGAAATTCCCGGATACGTTCCCCGGTCTCCGCCCAGGTGGGGTGGAGGGCGTAGCGGGCTTGGGCGGCGTGGCCCATGCGGGCGAGCAGATCCCGGTCCGTGTGCAGGGCGGTGAGGGCGGCGGTGATGGCGGAGGCGTCACCGGGGGCGACCAGGAAGCCGGTCTCGCCCGGCGTCACGATCTCGTGGGCGGCCCCGGCGGTGGAGGCGATCACGGGCAGGCCCGCGGCCAGGGCTTCCAGATAGACAATGCCAAAGCCCTCGTATTGGGAGGGCACGGCCAACACATGGCTGCGGGCCAGAAGTTTGGGCAGTTCCGGGTTGCCCAGCGTCCCCAACAGGTGAACCTGTTCCCCGATTCCCGCCTCCCGAATCATTGTCAAGATTGATTTCGTGTAGCCATCAATGGGATTGACACCGCCCACCACATCCAACCGCCAGCTATTTACAGGCAATTTGGCAAGCGCATCCAACAAGGTGTGCAGCCCTTTGCGGGGGATCAGGTTGCCCACAAAGAGGATGCGCAGCGGGCCGGATTCATGCGCCCGGCGGTCGATCTCGGCGGGGGTGACGGCGGTGGGGCGGTGGTCCCCGGCGGGGAAGGCGACCACGGAGGGGCGACTGGAGCCGGCCAGGGCCTCCACCGTGGCTTGGGTGGTGCGGCTGTTGAAGATGAAGCCGTCCACGGAGCGCAGATAGCGCCTTTCCACCCAACGATAGAGCCGGTTGAGCAGGGCCGGGTGCTGTTCGCTGCACCGCAGATGGTGGACCAAGGAGATCACCGGATAGGGTCTGCGCCGGGCCAGCAATCGGTTCACCCCCAGCAGGGAGGGGTGGTTGAGTTCATCCTGGATCAGCACATCGAAATGGGCCTCGGCCAACCGGCGGCGCAGGTGGACCGAGAAATTGTCCCCCAAATGGCGGCCATAGTTGCGCCAGGGCAGGGAGATGATCTCCACCGTGTCGCCCTGGCTTTCCAGGTATTGGACCATCTGCCGGTCATATAAATAGCCGCCAGAGATGGTGTCCAGACTGCCGTAAATTATCAAGCCGATACGCAATTGATCCACGAATCTTCACCAATCTTCACGAACCTTTTCGACCCATCACCGCTCCACCCGATACGCCGCCCACGCAATCTCGTTCTCCCACAGCCTGACGGTGATGGCGGTGATGTTGGGCGCGGCGATGCGGGCGGAGAAGTCGGTGCAGAAGATGCGGGCGAAGTGTTCGATGCTGGGGTTGAGACCGGCGAATTCGGGCAGATCGTTGAGGGTTTTGTCCCGAAAATAGGCCACCATTTGGTCCAAGTTGTGCTCGATGTCCACGATATCGACCAAATAGCCATGCTGATCCAACTCGGCCCCGTGGAGCCGCACTTCGACTTGATAGGCATGGGAATGCCAATCGTTTTCCGCGCCCCAATCTCCGCCGATTAGGAAGTGTTGGGCCACAAAGTCTCGCTTGACGGCGACGGTGTACATTGGGGGGCCTTTCTTGAATGGTGTCGGTGCGGTTTTTAACCGCACAACTGGGTTGAGTGAATTTGTGCGGTTGAAAACCGCACCTACGGGTAGTCGATCAGTACCTGCACCGTATCCTCCGCCCGTTGATCGATGAGCCGATAGGCGTCAGCGGCCTGGGCGATGGGGAAGCGGTGGGTGATGAGTCGGTCGATGTCGATCTGGTCGGCCAGGGTGCGCAGGGCGTCCCAGGCTGTGTCCAGGCGGCGGGGGTGGGTCCAGCGGCCGGTGAGGGCGGGGTCGATGGTGCTGACTTGGCTGCTGATCAGGCGCAGGCGCTTGCGGTGGAAGCCGCCGCCCAGGTCGAGGCTGGCCCGCTTTTGGCCATACCAGGAACCGATGACTATGCGACCGGCATATCCCGCCCAGGCGATGGCTTGGTCTAGAGCGACGGGATTGCCCGAAAGCTCCAAGATCAGGTCAGCGCCAGCCGGATCCGCCTCGTCAGTTCCGGGGGGCGCGGCGGAGGCGGTAAGCAGGTTGGCCCATGCCGGGTCGGCGGGGTCCAGGCTTTGCTGAGCGCCAAGATCTGCGGACAATGCCCGGCGCATGGGGTAGCCATCCAAAGTGATGAGCGTGTCCAAGGGGAAGCGGCTGAGGAGGGCGGTGACCAGCAGGCCGACGATGCCCTGGCCCAGGACGATCACCTTTTCGCCCAGCTTTGGGGCGGCGTCCAGCACCAGGTTGACGGCGGTTTCCATGTTGGGCAAGAGCGCGGCCAACTCTGTGGGGATGTCGTCGGGCACGGGGATCAGTTGATCCGGCGTGGCGCAGAAATAGGCTTCGTGGGGATGGAAGGCGAAGACCCGTTGGCCCAGCCAGCTTTCGTCGGCCTGATCGCCCGTTGCGATGACTTCGCCCACGGCAGCGTAGCCGTATGCCAGGGGATAGGCGAAGGTCTGCCCCATGCCGGCGATGGCGGCGTCCACGGGCAGGTCTGGGGGGAATTGGTCTCGATAGACCAACATCTCCGTGCCGGGGCTGATGGCGGAGATCAGGGTGCGTACCAGCAGTTGGCCAGGGGCGGGCTGGGGCAAGGGGCTTTCTTCAATTTGGACGGTTCGGGGACCGACAAAGAGAAGGCGTTGGTTATTCACAGACCAGTCTGCCCCAGATCACGGTATCGCGCCCAAGTTGGACGACGGTTGGTTCGGTAATTTGAGGGAATGTGGGTTGGTTTCGTGTAGTATACGCCTTCAACCCGCCCACGAAGAGCGGCGCCACGGTGATCACCGTTTGGTCGGCAAGGTGATGGGCCAGAAATGTTTGGATGATCTCTGCGCCCCCTTCGACCATGACGCTGCGAGTGGCTAGATCCCCTAGCTTGGACAAGACCGCAGCCAGATCTAATTTTTGATCATCCCCAACCGGCACAACGAAAATCTGTGCGCCCTGGGCTTCGAGCTGGGCGCGGCGGTCGGGGTCAACGGGATCTGCGGTGAAGATCCAGGGGGCGGCGTCGGCGTGGAAGAGGTTGGCCGCGGGCGGCGTGCGCAGGTGGCTGTCCAGGATCACGGGCTGGGGATTGGGGCCGTCGGCCAGGCGCACGGTGAGCCGGGGGTTGTCGGCCAAGACGGTGCCGATGCCGACCAAAATGGCGTCGTGGCGGGCGCGCAGGCCGTGGGTCATGGCCAGGGAGTCGGGGCCGCTGAGGGCCAGGGGCTGGCCGGGCTGGGCGGCGATGCTGCCATCCAGGCTCTGGGCATAGGCCAGGGTGACCAGGGGGCGGCCCGTGCGGGCGTGGTGGCTGGCGGCGGATTCTTTCGAGACCGGCCAGAATTTCGGCGGGTTGATCGGGGTCAACCTGGGGCGATTGTTCAGAGTGGTCCAGGTTGAGCAGGTGGCGCATGCGGCGCACTTTTGTGGTCAAATAGACCGAGTTTTCGTCGTTGACCTGGGGGGGCATGGGGACTCGGTCCGCCACGGTGACGCCAAGGCAGCGCAAGTTCTCGATTTTGGCCGGGTTGTTGGTGAGCAGGCGGATGGAACGCACGCCCAGATCGGCCAGAATCAGGCTGGCGATGCTGTATTCCCGCTCGTCGGCCTGGTGGCCCAAGGCCAGGTTGGCGTCCACGGTGTCGTAGCCGTCGTCCTGCAAGTTGTAGGCCCGCAGCTTGCTCAGCAGCCCAATGCCTCGACCTTCCTGGCGCAGATAGAGCAGCACGCCTTGGCCTTCTACGGCGATCTGGCGCATGGCTTCGTGGAGTTGAGGGCCGCAATCGCAGCGCAGGGAGCCAAGTACATCCCCGGTGAAGCACTCGGAATGCACCCGAACCAGCACATTTTCCTGGTTCGCCACATCGCCCATCACCAAGGCCAGGTGCTCTTTTTTGTCTTGATTGTTGCTGTAATAACAGAGTTGGAACTGACCCTCGTCGGCGGGGATGCGGGCACAGGTTTGTTGGGTAACTGTCAATGGCTTCATAAGGGGTGTGGAGTACCGTGAGTCAAGGTTCGAGTATGGGTTTTTGTATCGGTTAACTATATGCGTCCGGGGGTGGCTTGTCAAAGTTGGGGCTTCTATGGTTTCGCATTCTGTGGCGCTTTTTGTAGGGCCTTTGGGCAATAGGCTATACTGGGGCGTGGGGCGCATCCCGCTTCCCGTTTCATGTTTCACGCAACACCCAACAGGAGACCTGACCCTTGACTAACGGAACCACCCAACGCTACTTCCTCGGCATCAGCCTGGCCGCCATGGCCACCTTGATGCTGGAATTGACCCTGACCCGTGTCTTTTCGGTGACCATGTGGTATCACTTCGCCTTTATGGCCATCTCTCTGGCCCTCTTCGGCCTGGGGGCCGGGGCGATCTATCTCTATCTGTGGCCGGAGCGCTTCCCCGTGGAGAAGCTGGAGAGCCAGTCCAGTCGTTGGATGCTGCTCTTTGCCGCCACGTTACCCGTGATCTTCGCCACCATCATCCGCATCCCCTTTGACGGCGGCATTTCGTGGCAGAGCTTTCGCCAACTGACCTATATCTACATCCTCTCCGCCATCCCCTTTTTGCTGGGCGGCATGGCCATCTCCCTGGCCTTTCGCCATCGCAGCCAGGTGATCAGCCGGGTCTATTTCTATGATTTGGTGGGGGCCGGCCTGGGCTGTGCGCTGACCTTGGTCCTGCTGACCGTTGATCCCCGCGCCCCAGGGGATCGTGGCGATCTCCGCCGTGGGGGCGGTGGCCGGGCTGATCTTTGGCTGGCCCCAGCGCAACTTGCGCCGGACCGGTTTTGGCGTCCTGGCCTTTTTGGCCCTGCTTCTGGTCTTGGACGGCCCCCTGGGCCTCTTCCAGATCAACCGGGTCAAGGGCGTGGACGAAGCCACCCAGCGGGACCGGGTCTTCGAGCAGTGGAACAGCTTTAGCCGCATCGTCGGCTTCCGCCTGACCAACGAAGAGATGGAGGGTTGGGGCCTCAGCGGCGACCCCAACCGGCCCACCCTGGCCGAGCAGGTGATCCTGCTCATCGACGGCGACGCGGCCACGCCCATCGCCCTCTACGACGGCGACCTGGACAAGGCCCGCTATCTGATGAACGATGTCACCAACCTGGCCTACAACCTGCGCCAGGATGCCCATGTCCTGGTCATCGGCCCCGGCGGCGGACGGGATGTGCTGGCCGCCCTGGCGTCCGGCCAGGCCCAGGTGGACGGGGTGGAGATCAACCCCCTCATGCTCCAGGCCGTGGACGAGTTCGGCAATCTGAGCGGCGGCATCTACGATCTGCCCAACGTCAACATCACCGTGGACGAGGGGCGCAACTTCATCGCCCGGGCCGAGGGCAGTTGGGACATCATCCAGTCCAGCTTGGTGGACACCTGGGCGGCCACCAGTGCCGGGGCCTTCGTGCTCAGCGAGAGCAACCTCTACACCGTGGAGGCCTTCGAGGACTACATCGACCACCTGACCCCGGACGGCATCTTCACCATGAGCCGCTGGTTCCACGGCGACCGCCCCACCGAGACCCTGCGCATGACCGCGGTGGCCCTCGTCGCCCTGGAAAACATGGGCATCGAGAACCCCGCCGACCACATCGCCATCGTGATCCGGCCCGAAGCCCTGATCGCCACCCTGCTGGTCAAGCGCTCGCCCTTCACCGCGGAGGAGACCGACACCCTGCTGCGGGTGAGCGAAGATCGCGGCTTCGTGGCCTTGCAGATCCCCGGCCGGGTGGCCGAGCCGCCCGTGCGGGACCTGATCTACAACCAAAACCGGGCCGACTTCTGGGACAACTACCCGGCGGATGTCTCCCCCACCACGGACGACAAGCCCTACTTCTTCTACACCCTGCGCCTGGGCAACCTGGGCGACCTGCGCAACGAGCAGGGCGTCAGCAACATGAACAACCAGGGCATCTTCGTGCTCTACAGCCTGCTGGTGATCGTCAGCGTGCTGGCCGTGCTCACCATCCTGGTCCCCCTGTGGTGGAAGCGCCGGGACGCCCTGGCCGATGCGCCGGGCCGCTGGCTCTATGTGGGCTACTTTGTGGCCCTGGGCTTGGCCTTTCTGCTGGTGGAGATCCCCCTGATCCAGCGCTTTGGCCTCTTTCTGGGCCACCCCATCTATGCCCTGGCCGTGATCCTGTTCAGCGTCCTGCTCTTCAGCGGCGTCGGCTCCTACCTCAGCGGCAGGCTGGCCGGGGACCGCCCCGCCCGCTTTGCCGTGCGCATGCTGCCCATGCTCCTGGCTCTGCTGACAGTCTACGCCTTCACCATCACCCCCTTCCTGCGCAGCCAACTGCACCTGGAACTGCCCGTCCGCATCGCCCTCTCCGTGCTGCTCATCGCCCCCCTGGGCCTCTTCATGGGCATGCCCATGCCCCTTGGCATCGCCGCCCTGGACAAAGTGCGCCCCCAGCTCATCCCGTGGATGTGGGGGATCAACGGCGCCACCTCCGTGGTCGCCTCGGTGCTGGCCACCGTGGTCAGCCTCAACATCGGCCTGCGGGGCACCCTGCTGGTCGGCATGGGCATCTACGCCCTGGCGTGGATCGCCATGATTGGGATCGGTAGAACGAAGGAATAGGGAGCAATAAAAATAGGCCGCGGATGACGCGGATTTGACAGATGACCGCGGATTTTTCTTTGAAGAAGAAGATCCGTTTCGGTCCGTCAAATCAGCGTTTCCGCGGCCTTTTCGTTGTATAAGGCTTGGGGGCGTCGGGTTGATCCGATGGTAGAAACGTCCCCGGCACGTCGGCACCAAGCGAGGCAAGATCTCGTCAACCTACCCCTCGTACGTGCGTGCCGGGGACGTTTCGGGTCACCCCACCCCCGCCTTTTCCCCCGCCCAATCACCCCAACGGCCAGATCAACGGGATAAACAGACGACGCCGTCAGCCACATGATGATCTGCAACGGCACGCCCATGCGCAGGTAATCGGCGAAGGTATAGCCGCCCGGCCCCATGACGATGGCGTTGGTCTGATAGCCCATGGGGGTCATGAAGCTGGCGCTGGCCCCAAAGGCCACGGCCATCAGAAAGGGGGTGGGACTCAGCCCCAAGCCCAAGGCCAGGTTGATGGCGATGGGCGTGAGCAGGACCGCCACCGCGTTGTTGGAGATGATCTGGGTCAACAGACTGGTGAAGAGGTAAAAGAGGCTGAGAAAGACCAAGGGGTTGGCGTTGCCGGCCAGCCCCAACATCCCCTCCACCGCCGAGCGGGCCAGCCCGGTGCTTTCCATGGCCAGCCCCATGGGGATGGTGGCGGCCAGGAGCAGGAGGGTGCCGGGGTCCAGGGAGGCCACGGCCTCATCCACCCGCAGGCAGCGGGTGATGATCATGAGGGCCGCGCCGCTCAATGCCAGCACGGAGATGGGCAGGGGGGTGAAGACCGCGGCCAGGATCACCGCTGCCATGATCAACAGGGCCACCCGGTTCTTTTCCTTGCGGATGATGCTGGTCTCCACCCCCTCCACCAACAGCAGATTGCCCCGATCCGCCAGGCCTTGCAGCTTCTCCGGCTCCCCCCGCAATAGCAGCACATCCCCGCTTTGCAAGCGCAGATTGCGCAGACCCGACCGGCGCTGGCGGCCCTGGCGCTGCACCCCCATCACGCTGACATTTTCATAGCGATAGAAGCCCAACTCCGGCAACAGGCGGTTGTTGAAGGGCGAATCGGGCAGGACGACGGCCTCCACCACCTGCTGCTCAATGCGCGGCGTCTCGGAGCGCATCTCATCCTCCATCACCGACGCCACCCCCACCCCATTGGTCAACATAAAGAGGGCGATGGTCTTGGGCGTCCCAGAGACCAACAGGGCGTCCCCCTCGGCCAGGATCAACCCTCGCATCTGGTCCGAATGGAAGATCTGTTCGCCTCGGAAGACCTCCAACAGCTCCATGTGGTCCGTGTCCTCCTCCCCTGGCCCGGCACGTTGGGCGGCGGACGGGGCTTGGATGCGCCGGTGGCGATGGGGGTGGCGCAGACTGCTGATTCGGTCTTGGGGCAGATCCTGGAAGATCTCCCCGGCCTGCAGGCCCAGCAATTTGCTGTTGGCATCCACCTGCAATTCGGTGATATAGGTCGAGTGGCCCTGGCTGTTCAACCCGGCCAAGGGCGCCCGATCCGGCAAAAGACGCTGGCTCACGACCACAATGATCACCACGCCGATCAGGGTGTAGAGCAGCCCCAGGGGCGCAAAATCAAAGAGGCCAAAGCCGGGTCCGCCGCTCTTGCGATAGAGATCGTCGATCAAAATGTTGGTGCTGGTGCCGATCAGGGTGATGGTGCCGCCCAGGACCGCAAAATAGCTGACGGGGATCAACAGCTTGGAGGGTTGAATCTTGAAGCGGGCGCTGAGGGAGAGGATCACCGGGATCATCATCACCACCACCGGGGTGTTGTTCATAATGGCGCTGGCGATGGGGATGATCAGCCCGAGCAGGATCAACAGGCGCGTGGGGCTGCCCTTGGAAAAGTCGGCCAGGCGGATGGTGACGGCCTCCAGCGCGCCCGTGCGCAGCAGCCCGGCGCTCAACACAAACATGGCCCCCACGGTCAGGGTGGCCGTGCTGGAGAAGCCTGCAAAGGCCTCGGCGGGCGTCAGCACATTGGTCAAGGCCAGGGCCGCAATGGCCAGGATCGACGTCACCTCAGTCGAGACCCAACGAGTGATATAGAGGGTGGCAGCGGCCACCACAATCAAAATTAGGGCGATGACTTGCATGGGGATTCCTTAAAAGTTCGTAGTCAGCGCTTCAGCGCCCAGGTGGTGCAAGATCCATTCAGGATCATGTGCGCCTGGGCGCTAAAGCGCTAACTACGAGCGTGGCATCTTTTTCTTTCCGCCGATTTCCGTGTATCCTGTAGCTATGAACCTACCCTATCATATCGAAATCAACGAAAAAGCCCTAACGGACCGATTTAGCCCCCAGGCCCTGGAAGAAGTGACCCTCGCCAACCTGGGCCAGGACGATCTGCCCGGTCTGCTCTTGCATCCGGAACGCCATTTCGACAATGACCTGATCCCCCAGGCTTTGGCGTATATTCAGGCCGAGCATGATCAGATTGTGGCCTCCGCCGGGGCCGAGGATGGGGGCACGGCCATGCGGGCGGCCTTCGGGCGCTTAACCCACACCGCCCAGGATTTCTACGCCCACTCCAACTATGTGGACATGTGGCTGACCCAGCACGGCGGCCTGGACGCCACCACCCCGGACCAGATCGATGGCGTAGATCCAGCTCTGCTCACCAGCCCGGCTCTGCGCACGTGGCACTTTTATCTGTGGCGGGACGTGGTTTTCTACATCCCGGTGATCCGAGATCTGGCCCGGCGCATCTACATCGCCCCCAACTCCCACGAGGCCAACCACTTGGACGACCCCAGCCGCGGCCCCAAATTCGACTATGCCATGAAAGCCGCCCAAGACCGCACCCGCCAAGAGTACGAGCGGGCGGTGACCGCCATCCGAGAAGCCGGGGGCGTTGAGGCCGTGGTGCGCTTTCATGGATCGTAGACGTTCACCCCAACTTTGGGGGGGAACCGTCCACGACTTCCCCAGAATTGGGGGCCGGGGGGCCGAGTCGACCGTCTGTTTACCCGAAAATCAGGAGAATGAAAATGGTGTACCGTTCAGTTTTGACAACTTTCGCCCTCTGCGTGGGGCTTTTGTGGCTCACTGCCTGTGGGCCAGTTGACCCGGCTGCCCCCATCCCACCCACCGAGGCAGTCATGCCCAGCACCACCCCCCAGGAGACACCCATGCCCGCAGTGGAGAAACCGACCCCAACCCCAGAAGAAGCCCCAGTCCGGGGTCTGTTGCCGCCCAAACCCGCCATTGGCGAGGGGATGATCCAGGGCATGGCCTACGTGGATACCGTCACGGTCCTGGCCGAGGCTGCCCCGGGGACGGCCACATTGCAGGTCCTGGGCAATCTGGCCGACGGCTGTACAGAGTTGGCTGGTCACGAGTCGGTTGTGACCGATGACCAATTGGCGGTCACCCTCTACACCAGCCGAGACCCCAACCTGATGTGTACCCAGGCGCTTGTCCCCTTCGACACCGTGCTGACTGTTGACCTGCCGGATGGGCCGAAAACCCTGGCGGCGTTGGATGCCGGCACGCTGACGGTCAGCGTGAACGGGGTGCTGGCCAAGCCCTAACCCCCAATCCCCAACAACGCCACCTTGTCCACCTTCCTCACCCCGGTCAGGGGAAGGGCGTCCATAAACTGGATGGTGCGGGGGACTTTGTAGCGGGCCAGGCCCTGGCGGCAGAAGTTGCGCAGGCTGCGTCCGCTGAGGTCTGCGCCGGGGGCGGGTTGCACAAAGAGTGCGCCCACCTCGCCCATCACCCCGTCGGGCACCCCCACGTAGGCGCACAGAGCCACGTCCGGGTGGGTGTTGACGTAGGTTTCCACCTCCCAGGGATAGACGTTGTAGCCGCCGCTGATGAACATATCCTTGCTGCGTCCGGTGATGGTGAGGTAGCCCGCCGAGTCCAGCGTGCCCAGATCCCCGGTGTGCAGCCAGCCGTCCGGGCTGATCTGGGTGGCCCCGTCCACGGGTTGCCCGAAATAGCCGGGCATGACGCAATCGCCCCGCACCAGAATTTCCCCGATCTGCCCCGCCGGCAGCGCCTCGCCCGCCTCGTCCGCAATCCGCAGCTCGAACTCTTCCGCACCCTGGCCCACGCCCCGCAACATCACATCCAGCCCTTCGCCGACCCGATTGTAGGCCACCATGCCGCCCACTTCGGTCAGCCCATAGCCGTGGACAGACCGGGGTGCGATGGTCGAAATTTGGCGCATCACCCGATCCGGGGTGGGGGCGCCGGCCACAATGGTTGTGCGCAGGGAGGAGAGGTCGAAGTCCCCATAGGTGGGCAGCAGCAATTCCATGATCCACATGGTGGGCACCTGGCCCAAAATGGTGATCTTCTCGTCTTGAATCAACCGCAGGGTCTCTTCCGGGTGGAAGCGCTGGGTCTGGATCAGGGCGGCCCCGGCCATCAGCGCGCCCGTGGTGATCAGCAGCAGCCCGCTGACATGGTTCATGGGCATGTGGGACATGATGCGGTCCCCCTGCCGGAAGTCTACATAACGGTTTTGCGCACCGATGTTGGCGATGATGTTGCGGTGGGTGAGCAGGGCGGGCTTGGGGATGCCCGTGGTGCCGCCGGTGAAGACGATCAGCGCGCCGTCGTCGGGCTGGACGGACGCGGCCCGTTGGGCCAGGTCCGCGGCCAAGTGGGGGCGGGGGTGGCCATGACCTCGTGGAGATCCTGGGCCGTGCCTGGCACCCGGGGGCCGATGCTGAGGAAATGGGCCACGCTGGGCAAGGACTCCACCGTGGGTTCGAGCTGCACGGCCACGTCCATGTCCCCCTGGATGATCATGGCCACGGGCTGCACCAACTCGGCATATTGGGTGATCTCTCGGGCCGTGTAGTTGATGTTGAAGCCCACCAGGATGGCCCCAACCCGGGCCACGGCCAAATAGACGATCAGATATTCGGGCCGATTGTTGCTCAAAATCCCCACCCGGTCGCCGGGCTGGATCTGCATTTCCATCAGAGCCAGGGCCAGTTGATCGACCCGCTCTTCGATTTGTCGCCACGTCAGCCGTTGATCCTCAAAGACCGTGGCCTCCTGGTCCGGACAGCGCGTTGCCGTCTCTGCCAGGACTTTTCCCAATGTATCGTTCACGACACTGTACCTTTCGAATTTTGGATTTCAGATTTTGGATTTTGGATTGGGAGTTGACAACTCGTGGCGTTCTCCAATCTAAAATCCACAATCCAAAATTGTCCTTACTCCCATGTCCGTTCGTCCACCATGCCCGGTGCGCCTTGGGGGAGGGCGTCGGCGGTGGTGAAGATGATTTCGTCGGCCCGCACTCGGCAGCTTTGGCGGATGGTGTCTTGCATGATCTCGGCCAGCCCCGGCGAGGCTGCGGTTGGATCGACCAGAACGATCCGCACGACAAAGTGATCCCGGCTTGGCTCCGGACGGGTGACCACGCCTTGGATGGCCTGGATGGCGGCGAACTGGCCGACGGCAAAGCGCAGTTGGTTGGGATGCACAAACATGCCCCGCACCTTCACGGCCTCTCCGCTGCGCCCCACCAAGATGATGGCCCGCTGGTTTTGGCTGCTCTGGCCGGGGTCCGGGTCCAGGTTGATCGCCATGTCCCCCGTGCCCAGGCGGATCAGAGGATAGGCCGGGTCCAAGGTGGTCACCACCACCTCGCCGGCTTCCCCCGCGCCCACGGACAGGCCGGTTTGGGGATCCACCACTTGCACGATCGGCTCTGGCAGCAAGGCCATTGACAGATCGCCCCCACTGTTTAACGCCAGAAAGCCCAATTCGGCGGTGGCATAGGCATTGCCTACACTGATCCCATATTTTTCAACAAAAGTCTGACGCAGACTTGGCGGCAACGGCTCTGCGGTGACCAAAGATTTGGTCAAGGGCAAAGGGGCCAGACCCAACTCCTCCGCTTTGGTGAGCAGCGCCATCAAAAAGCTGGGCGTGCCCACATAGCCGGTGACGCCCAGGTCCGCGATCATCTTGACCTGCAACTCGCCGTTGCCCACCCCGCCGGGGATCACCGTGCAGCCCATCTCCACCAGGGCCCGGTCCAGCAGCAGCCCGGCGGGGACCAGGTGATAGGAGAGGGTGTTGAGCACCACATCGCCGGGGGAAAAACCGCTGCGGGCCAGGGCGGCCTGGGCCATGCGGGTCAGGCTGCCGTCGTCCCCGGCGTCCACTTCGTAGATGGGGCCGGGGGAGAAGAAGATGTGGCGCACCTGGCTCATGGGCACGCCCAACATGCCGCCAAAGGGTGGGTCGGCCTGCTGCAATTTCACCACGTCGTCCTTGGGCAAGATGGGCACTTTGTGCAGATCTGCCACGCTGCGCACGTCGTCGGGCGAGAGGTTGGCGGCGTCGAAGCGGGCTTTCAGCGCCGGGGTGTTGGCATAGGCCTGGGCGATGGTGTCGGCCAGGCGTTGATCGATGGCGTCGGTCATGGATCACCTCGTTATGAAAGTGGGGGCAGGTGTATGTGGTGGCCATCCGTATTCGCTGAAATGGCTGTCTTGGGCAAAAATGTGGTCGATCACCGAGCGAATGTAGGGCAAGGTGTTGGCGGGCAGATCGTGCAGGGTTGCCCAGGCCATGCCGTCGCAGCGGTCAGGCTCCATGACAGCGGGGTCGCCGTCCCAGCGCGCCACCACGAAGAAGAAGTCGAAATAGACCAGCCCATCCGTCGCTGTGCCGGTGCAGGATGTGGGCAAAGTGCAGGTCGGCCACAGTCAGGCCGATGCCCGCTTCTTCCTGGGCCTCCCGTATGGCCGTGGCGGTGACGCTTTCGCCCTCTTCGACGTGGCCGGCGATGAAGCTGTATTGGCCATCGCCAAAGCCCGTGTTGAAGCGGCGGAAGAGCAGGATCTGGTCACCCCGTTTGGGGATCACATAGACCGCTGCCCGATAGGTTGCCCGCTTACCCACGCCGCACCCACCGGGTGGCCGTGTTGGGGAAGTCGCTCTCCAGCCAGGCAAAGACAACCTGGGGGCGCAGACAGTAAAAAGGTTCGTCGTAGGGCTGATCCCCGGCCTCGCCCAGGGGATAAAAGGCATACTTGGGGCCATAGACCGTGTTGATGGCTTCCAGCATGGCCCGCTCGGCCACCCGCTCCACCGTCCCCTCCAGGATCACCGTGTCGTCTCCGCTCTCCAAATGGGCCACGATCCACGGCTGATGCACGATGTTGCGCCCCTTGCGGGACGTGCCGCCCACGCCGAAATAGAGCGCACCGTCGATCCACACCCCCCAAACCGGCGCGGCATGGGGACGCCCATCCGGGCGGGTGGTGCTGATCCAATAGTTGCGGGCCGCGGCCATGCGCTCATCCACATGGGACCAGGGCAACAGCCCGGCCCCGTCTTCGGTGTCCTGGATGCCGTAGCCGGGCATGTGGGGGCGGCTGGCGATCAAGTTATGGGTCATGGGGTCTCCTTGGGGTTGGGTTGCGCCGCCACCCAGCGCACCAATTCGCTCTGTGCTGTCGGTCTCCGGCCCGGCCCCGGCTTCGTGGACCGCTTGCAGCGCCGCGGCCTCATCCATCCCCAGGCAGATCAAGGCGCAGGCGGCCAGGGTGCCCGTGCGGCCAATCCCGGCCCCGCAGTGGACGAGGAGGGTTTTTCCCCGGCGCAGCTCTGCGGCCATCTCTTGGGCCAAGGCCAGAAAGCCGGCCCGATCTGCGGGCACGCCAAAATCTTCGATGGCAAACTCGGTGCGGGACCAGTGCAAACCCGGCGTCGATGGCCTGGGCAAAGGCCGGGGACTTGGCCCGGATCTCCGCCAGCCCGGTCAGGCTGATGACCCGATTTACGGCCTGGGCGGTCAGCTCGGCCTCGATGGCCGCCATGGTTTCGTGGCGTCCGGGCATGCTGTGCAAGTGGAGGTGGCCGGGCAAAGACGGCGGCAAGGGAACAGAGCGAAACATGGTCGATCCTGAGAGGGTGGGTGAGTTGGCATGGGCGGGAGACAACTTAGCCTGCCCATTATACCACTGGATTCGACATTGCTTGAAACAAAAATAGAACACGGATTTGACGGATCGAACGGATTACAACGGATCTTTCCTGAAATCAAGAAAAATCCGTTGTAATCCGTTCAATCCGTGCCATCCGCGTTCTATTTTGAATTATCGCTCAAAGACGCAATCCAAAATCCAAAATCGAAAATTCCCCTATCCCTTCACCGCACCGGCCAACATGCCGCGCAGGAAGTAGCGGCCCAGGAAGATGTAGACGATCAGGGTGGGCACGGCGGCCAGGAAGGCCCCGGCCATCTGCACGTTCCACTCGATGATCTGGCTGCCGGCCATGTTGTTCAAGGCCACGGTCACCGGCCAGTTGGCCGGGTTGGTGAGGACCACGGCAAAGAGGAAGTCGTTCCACGCCGCGGTGAACTGCCAGATCAACACCACCACAAAGCTGGGGATGGAGAGGGGCAGCAGAATATACCAATAGACCTTCAGCAGTCCTGCCCCGTCCATGCGGGACGCCTCGACCAGCTCGTTTGGGATACCGGCGTAGTAGTTGCGGAAGGTCAGGGTGGTGATGGGGATACCGTAGATCACATGGGTCAACACCAGCCCCCAGATGCCGCCGTAGAGGTTGATGTCGCTCATGAACTGCACCAAGGGGATCAGAATACTCTGGTAAGGGATAAACATGCCAAAGAGGATCAGGGGGAAGATGACATCGGCCCCTTTGAATTTCCACTTGGCCAGCACAAAGCCATTGAGGGAGCCCAGAATGGACGAGATGATGGCCGCTGGCACCACCAATCGCACACTGTTCCACAGGTTTGGCGACAGGGCATTGTAGGCCTCGATGAAATTGTCAAAATGTAGACCAGAAGGCAGGTTCCACATGGTCTTCAGGCTGACCTCGGCAAAGCTCTTGAAGCCGGTGTTCAGCATGATATACATGGGCAGAAGATAGAATAGGGTCATCACCAGCAAAGGGATGTAGAGCCAATAGCGTTTACGAGTTATCATTCGGACGCCTCCGATTTTAGCGTGAAGCGCAGATAGGGAATGACCAGTACCGCCACGCTCAAGAGCAAGAGGATACCGATGGCCGCCCCCCGGTTATAAAAGCCACCATCAAAGGTCGTGGTCCACATGTAGATGGCAGGCACGTCCAAGGGCAACTGCTTGCCCGCCACAGCTATGATCAGGTCGAAGACCTTGAGAGAAATATGGCCCAAGATGATCATGGCGGTTAGGGTGATGGGGCTGAGCAGGGGGAGGATGATGCGGGTGTAAAGTTGCCATTCTGTGGCCCCATCCACCCGCGCCGCTTCCCGCATCTCCTCAGAGATGCCCCGTAGGCCGCCCAGATAGAGGGCCATGGTGTAGCCGGACATCTGCCACACGGCCGGGATGGCAATGGCCGCGATGCCCCAGCCGGGCGTGGTGTGCCACTGGTTGATCAGGAAGTCTAGCCCCAGGTTGTCGAAGAGCAGGTTGAGGCCGCTGATCCGGGAACCCTGGGCCGGGTTCATCAGCCATCGCCACACCACACCGGTGACAATGAAAGAGATGGCCATGGGGAAGAGGAAGAGGCTGCGGAAAAAGGCTTCTCCCCGCAATCCCTGATCCAACAAAATGGCTAAAAATAAGCCCAATACCAGGCAGCCACCCACAAAGAGGCCCGTGAAGATCAGGGTGTTTCGTACATCAATCATGAAGCGGGGATCGTTCATCAACCCGATATAGTTGCTCAGTCCCGCCCAACTGTAGTCGGGCATCAGGCCCACCCAGTTGCTCATGGAAACCCGCCCCGACCAAAAGATAAAGCCATAGACAAAGATTAAAATGGCCAAGATGGATGGGGAAACCAGGGCAACTGAGAGGATTTTGTCTCGACTCAAGCGCATGTTCTTCCTCCCGTCAATACTGTGAGTTTCGCAAAAAGGACGCCACACCATGCGGTGTGGCGTCCTTTTTCAATCAGACGCGAGGCGTTCTATCAACCTCACAGACAAAGCTTACTGGCAGGGACCATTGGCGGCGCAGGCGGCCACAAAGGCGCTCTGCAGAGCCGGCACATCGCTGTTGGTCAGGAAGAGGCCCAAAGCGGTGTCGATCTCGGACTTCCAGGCATCGTTGGCCACAACACCGTGGGTCAGGCTGCCGACCACCCGGTTGCTGGCCCAGTCATCCATAGCGGAGAGCAGATACTCGCCATACAGAGCCTTGTCGCCGTCGCTGCGGGCAGGGATGGACCCCTTGACCGGGTTGAAGGCATCTTGGCCCTCGCGGGAACCGGCCACGGTCAGCCACGCAATGGCGGCGTCACGGTGGGGAGCGCCCACGGGCAGCACGAAGCTGTCGGACAGGAACTGGAAGTTGCCGCCGGTGCCTGGCACAGGGGCCCAGCCATATCCCTCCATGGGGACCATGCCGATTTCACGGAAGTAGCCCTCGGCCCAGTCGCCCATCACGTTGAAGGCGGCGTCGCCGTCCACCACCAAGCGGGCCGCATCCTGCCAGCTCAGGGCAGAGGAGTCGCTGTTGGTGTAGGTCAGCATCTTGGCGTAGTCTTCGATGGCCTTGGTCACTTCAGGGGCCGCCCAGTCGCCAGCGCCGGTCCAGATGGCGTCGTAGGCATCAGCGCCCATGCTGGCCAGCATGACGGTCTCGAAGAGGTGCATGGAGGTCCATTGCTCGCCCATGGCCAGGGGGGTCTCGACCCCAGCAGCCTTCAAGGCGTCCATAGCCGCAAACCACTCGTCCAAGCTGGTGGGGACTTCGATGGCGTTGTCAGCCAGGATGGCCGGGTTGTACCACAACACATTGGCCCGGTGGATGTTGACGGGCACGCTGTAGATGTTGCCGTCGTTGGAGATCAAGGGAATCAGGGATTCGGGCATGACCTGAAGCCAGCCCTCTTGCTCGAAGAGGAAGTTGAGGGGCTCAAGCTGGTCGGCGGCCACATAGGTGCCGATCAGTTCCTGGCCCGCATGGCCCTGCCAACTGTCCGGGGAGTCCCCAGCCTGCAAGCGGGTGGCCAGGACGGCCCGGGCGTTGGTGCCAGCGCCACCGGCCACGGCGGCATTGACAAAGGTGATCTCCGGGTATTTCTCGCCGAAGACCTTGATCATGGCATCCAGGCCGGCCGCTTCGCCGCCGCCGGTCCACCAGGAGAAGACTTCTACTTCATCGGTCATGGCTGCCGGGGCTTCCGCTGCCGGGGCCTCTACGGCCGGGGCTTCGGCGGCGGCTGGGGCTTCCGCAGCCGGGGCGGCGGGGGCCGGACAGGCAGACAGCAGCATGGCGGAAATCACCATGACGCTCATAACTACGATCCAAAGTCGAGTTTTGCGCATTGGTCAGTACTCCTTTGTGTGAATTGTGGAAAATGTTTGGAGGGTGAAACGATTTGGTCAATCACATACCGAAAAAAGGGGTGGGATCGACAGATGTAATTGTAGCACAGGCTCGTCTATTGTCAATTGATCCCAAAAAAGCTTTAGGCTGTTTTTGAAGTCGATGGGTGCCCGGCAACTGGGTCATTCTGCTGTACTTGCGAACCCATGCCCAACAGGACGGCAAAGGATCGTTTTCTTTGGGTATCTTACCTCTTTTGGTCAAAAGGACGCAGCATCATCACCGGCACGGGCGAGGTACGGGCGACCTGTTCGGCCACGCTGCCAAAGAGTATGCGGCGCAATCCTGTGCGGCCGTGGGTGGTCATGGCGATCATATCGATCTTGGCCGTGCCCACATAGCGAATGATCTCTTCCCCTGCCTCGCCAAAGCGCACCTGCTGGATGACCTCATAGCCATCTTTTTCCAAGCTGCGCACATCTTGGCGCAACTCATCCTGCCACAAAGCCGCCAGGCTGTCTCGCTCCTGGGAGGCGAAAATGGGGTGATGGCTGCGCACCGCATCGTCGGACGACTTGTATTGGGGCACATCCGTAAAAGTGAGAGATGCCACAGTAGCCGGGGTCGCCACGCGTCCTCCCGGATTGTCGGCCACATGCATCAAGTGAAGCTGAAATTGATCCGGCGCAAAGAGATGACGAATCTGGGGCAATATCTCGCGGCAGAAGTCGGAGCCGTCCAAAGGGATCAATACTTTACGTTTGTTCACGGTCATTTCTCCTCGTCGTTGAGGGGGGAGCAATAAAATGGGCGAGCCAGGGTTGGGGAATAATGTTGGGTCGCCCCGGCCTTAGCGCAACTCTGAACCGGGAACGAGGGGTGCGCCTCGCTGGGGGGATGAAGGGGGGGCAGGGTGGGCATTCACGGCCTCGCGCAGGGCAGCCACCAATTGGAAGGATTCGATGCCTTTGGGCAGGATCTGCGTGATCCCCAACTTGTGCAGGGCCATCTGCATGGCCGTGTCGGCGAAAGCGGTCAACACCACGATCACCGTCGCTGGGCGGCGATAGGCGATCTCTCGCACCGCCTCCATCCCCTTTTCGTCGTGCATCATGGGATCGATGAGCAGCACATGGGGCGATTCGGCCAAGGTGGCCTCAACCGACTGGGCGCTGCTCCCCGCCTCGGCCACGATCTGAATATCCCCTTCACGGCGCAACCGGGCACTCACCAGTTCACGCACGTTGGTATGATCGTCGGCTAGCACAATGCGAATGGCGTTCATGATCCCCTGATCTGCAAAAACTTCATCTCTACCATGTCGATCTGTAAAAAACGGACAGCGCCTCATCTCCTTCTCTCTGGCAACATACGCCTTGCCGGGGAAGGTGGCACCTTGCCCATTACTATAGGCATTATTCCGAAGGTTCTACAGTGGCAAATGTCCCCAGGTTAGCATGACAGCCATCCTTGGTGGGGTTTGAAGGGGCTTGAAGGGGGGAAGGGCTGAGGTGGGGGCGAAGCGGTGAGGGGCTATTTGATGGGGATACGCAGGGAGACGCAGGTGCCGGAGGTGGCCCGGGGGCCGATCTCAAGCCGGCCGCTGAGGGAGGTGGCCCGTTCCTTCATGTTGTGCAGGCCATTGCCCTTGCTCTGGGCATGGCCGTTGACCTCGAACCCCACCCCGTTGTCGGCGATGTCCATGTGCAGGATGCCCTCGTCCACCCACGTGCGCATGGTGAGATCCGTGGCCCTGGCGTGTTTGCGCACATTGGTCAAGGTCTCCTGGGCGATGTGCAAGATCTCCACGGTCTGCTCCGGGGTGAGCAGATTGGCGGGGATGGCCTCGGTCTCCAGATGGACGGTGAGGAAGGTGTTGGCCCGCAACTCTTTGGCCAGCTCTTCGATCCCCCTGGCCAGATCCCGGCCCTGGAAGCGCTGGGGTCGCAGCTCCAGAATATAGTTGCGGATATCCCGGATCACCTCGTTGAGATCGCCAATGGCTTTTAGAATGCGGGATCGAGTCAGGCCAGGGTCCGTGTCGATATAGAACTGGCTGTCGTCCAACATCAGGCCGATGGCATAGATGGACTGGATGATGCCGTCATGCAGATCCATGCTAAATCGCTCGCGCTCTTGAAGCACGGCCAATTGTTGGATCTGGCGATAAAGTTGGGCGTTTTCAATGGCGATGGCGGCCTGGGTGGCAAACATTTGCAGGATCTCTTGATCCATCTGCGTAAAGGGGATGGGCTTGCCCGGCTTGCCCGGCTTGGTGTCGCTGGATTGCTTGTCGGTCAGATAGATGTCGCCGATCACCTTGCCCTTGGAGATTATGGGCACGCCCATCAGCGTGGTCATGGGTGGGTGGTTGGCGGGGAAGCCATAGGAGCGGGGATGCTCGCCGATGTTGCGCACCCGCATGGGCCGGGCATCGCGGATCAACATCCCCAGCAAGCCAAAGCCCTGGGGCGGCTTGCCCATCTGGGCCCGCTCCTCCTCGGTGATGCCCGATGTGATAAACTGGGCGATCTGCTTGCCATCCGGCTCCAAAACCCCCACGGCCCCATACTGGGCATTCACCAACCCCCGGCTCAGATCCACCACTTTTTGCAGCACCGTACTCAGGTCCAGCTCGGTGGTCAGGGCCAATGCCGCCCCATGCAGGGCCTCCAATTGCTGGGTGCGCTGCCGAATCTCCTCTTCCCGGCTCTCGATCAACGAGAAGACCAGCATCCAAAAGACCAAGGCCAGGGCCACCAGACCGGTCAGCGCCAGCAGATCGTACTCCTCGGCCAATTCAGGCGGCAGCCAATAAAGGCGCAGGAGAACAGCCCCAATCCAAAGGGGGATGGGCAGGAGAAAGCCTAGCCATTTGAGTCGGTGAATCGTAAACACGGTGCTGATTGGTCCTTTTGGCATGAGTAGGTTGGGCGGCGAGACCTGTGTTATAATGGCCCAGTCTTACAGCGCTCCATTATACATGAGCGTTTCCTATCAACCTAACTATCAGACCCAATCGGGTTACCAAAATCCCAACCAGGATCAATCTGTATGTCATTGCGAATTTTATTAGTAGACGATCACGAAGTGGTGCGACTGGGGCTAAAGGCGCTGCTCTCGCGCTATCCTCATTTCGAGGTGGTGGGCGAGGCCGCCGGTGCGGACGAAGCCTTGCAACAGGTGAGCCACCTGCGCCCGGATGTGGTGGTGATGGATATTCGGCTTCCTGGGAAAAGTGGCATAGAGGCCACCCGGGACATCGTTGGGGCCTACCCAGCGACCAAGGTGATCATGCTCACCTCCTTTGCCGACGACGATCTGCTCTTCGACGCCATCACCGCCGGCGCGTCGGGCTATGTGTTGAAGCAGATTGGCAGTGCGGATCTGGTGCGGGCTTTGGAAAGCATCGGGCGCGGCGAATCCTTGCTGGATCCGGCCTTGACCCAAAAGGTCTTCCAGCGGGTGCGAGAGGCGACCCGACAGGCCGAAAACGCCGCTTTCGCCGATCTGACCGATCAGGAGTTGAAAATCTTGGTCCTGGTCTCCAAAGGCATGACCAACAAAGAGATTGCCGCCGTGGTCTTCCTCAGCGAAAAGACCGTGCGCAACTATGTCAGCTCGATTCTGAGCAAGCTCTCCGTCTCCACCCGTGCCGAAGCCGCTGCCTACGCAGTCACCCACCGCATCCAAGACCACATCCCTGAAACGCTGTAAAGCAATCCTTTGCGGCTAAATAAAAGCAAAAATAAAAACATACGGCCCCGTTTTCGTTTGTCCGGAACGAAAACGGGGCCGTATGCTCTGAAAGGAAGAACACCAAAAGGGAGGTTGGTAACGCCCTGGTGCGGCTAGTGGATCAGGGACCCACTCGGTCTCAAATCAGCCTGGTTGCGGTCAGGCGGTGAGCCGGCGACTGCCTACACGTGCGTCTACTATCAAAGAAATTAAGGAACTGGGTGGCTGCTTTTCAAACCAACGTCTCAAGCCATTTCCACGGCATTGGCTTCTTGCTGAACCATTTCGCGGAAGATGTCCGATTCGGTGATGATCCCCACCAATTTGCCCTGGTCCACCACGGGCAGGCCGCCAATCTTGTTTTCCAACATGAGCTGGGCGGCGTCAAAAATGCTGGCGTCCGACGTGATGGCTACCGGATTGCGGGTCATCACTTTGTCGATCGTCAACTGGGCCAGCAGATAGTTCAGCTCGAAAACACTCAGGGATGTGGCATCGGAAGGGCCAGCCTCCCGCACATCCCCCTTGGTGACAATGCCGACCACCTTGCCCTTGTCCACCACCAAAAGGCGGCGAATCTTGCTGTCCCGCATGATGCGGTGGGCCTCCGGCAGCGTCGCTTTGGGGCTGATGGAGATCGGGTCCGGTGTCATCCAATCACGCACCAGATATTTTCTCATGGCGATCTTCCTCTGCTGGGTCGAGACGAGAACGTTGACTCGTGTGATCAACTGCGCCGTTAGCGGCATAACCAAATGTTCGGTATTATTATGGCGCAATTTGTGCGCGTTCCGTGATGGGGCAAATGTCCTTGATGTCCTGTGACATCTGCCCCTAACCTGGCATAGCCAGCGCCAAAAGGAATCATTCACATGGCCGGAAAATTCTTCGAAGAGCTGACCGTGGGCCAGATCATCGACCACAGCCTGGGCCGCACCCTGACCGAAATGGACAACGTGCTCTTCTCGGCCCTGACCATGAACACCCAGCCCCTGCACCTCAACGAGGACTTTGCGGCCAAGCACACCCAGTTTGGTCGGCGCATCGTCAACGGCATCTTCACCCTGGGGCTGGCCGTGGGCATCACCGTCCCCGAACTGACCGAGGGCACCATCGTCGCCAACCTCAGCTACGAGACCGTCGTCCACCCCCACCCCCTCTTCCACGGCGACACCCTCTACGTCCAAAGCGAAGTCATCGACAAACGGGACTCCCGCTCCAAGCCCGACCGGGGCATCGTCCGCTTCCGCCACATTGGCCGCAACCAAGACGGCGTCGAAGTCATCCGCTTCGAGCGCACCGCGCTGGTGCTGAAAGCGCGACGAGGTAAGCCCATGACCAATCCACAATCCCCAATCCCCAATCCAAAATCCAAACCACCGCTCCCTCCTCTTCATGCCCGGCGATGATCTGCGCAAGATCACCAAGGCCACCCAACTGCCCGCGGACGCCATCATCATGGACCTGGAGGACGGCGTCGCCCTCAGCCGCAAAGAGGCCGCCCGCCGGGTGATCCTCGACGCCCTGGCCGATCTGGACTTCGGCCACCGGGCGCGGCTGATCCGCATCAACCCCACCACCTCGGCCCTGGCCCAGGCGGATCTGCGGGCCACAGTCGAAGGCCGCCCGGACGGCTACGTCATCCCCAAGGTGGAGTCCGCCGACGACGTGCAAGCCGTGGCCCGCTTCTTGGACGAGGCGGAGCAGATCAACGGCTGGCCCGTCGGCTCAATCCGGCTGTTGGCGATCATCGAGACTGCCCTGGGGGTGATGAATCTGCGGGAGATCGCCCAAGCCTCTGCCCGGCTGGACGCCCTCATGTTCGGCGGGGAAGATCTGGCCGGGGAGACCGGGGCCATCCGCACCCGGGCCGGCTGGGAGATTTTGTACGCCCGCAGCGCCGTGGTCACCGCGGCCGCGGCCTATGGCTTGCAGGCCATCGACACGATCTTTGTGGATTTGGCGGATGTGGCCGGGCTGGCCGAGGAGTGTGCCTTTGCGCGGGGACTGGGCTTTTCGGGCAAAATGGCCATCCATCCCCGGCAGGTGGCCGTGATCAACCGGGCCTTCTCGCCCACCGAGGCCGAAGTGGCCGCGGCCCGACGGTTGATCGACACCTTCGACGAGCACCAAAGCGGAGACGTAGGCGTTTTTGAGTTGGACGGCAAAATGGTGGACATGCCTATGGTGCGGGCGGCGCGAAAAATTCTAGATCGAGCGAAAGGTACTCAGGAAGAAAGTTGACAAGAGTGGCGTCCACCCTGGGCTTTCAGCCCAGGGCGGCCAGCGTGCTACAGTGTTTTGGACTCGCTACCGGTTTTCGTCCTTGCTTTGTATCTTCGCAACCTTTTCGGACGCCTTTTGATGAAGTTCCCAGATGCCAGCCCACTCAAAATAGTCCATGTGGTCACCCATCAGTCCTTGTTCAAATTGGTCGTAGAAATTGGCGGAGTCCATTTCGTACCTGGACTCGAGTTCGGCCAGAACGCGCTCGTAGTACTCGAGTTTCTGGCGATATTCGGATAACTTTTCCGCCCACTGGGTTTGATTGTTCATGTGGAACTCTCCACCTCCACCAACACCTGCCCCCGGTCTACCGTCTCCCCCGCCCGGCAGTGGACCGCGGTGACTGTGCCCGCAGCGGGCGCGGTGATGCGCAGCTCCATCTTCATGGCCTCCAGCAGCACCAAGGTTTGCCCCTGTTCCACCACGTCCCCAACCCGCACCAACACATCGAGA
This sequence comes from uncultured Chloroflexia bacterium, assembly GCA_963704975.1. Lineage (GTDB taxonomy): Bacteria > Chloroflexota > Anaerolineae > Caldilineales > Caldilineaceae > JAGNDO01. Next base: position 72,900 of record CAVPIK010000010.1, read on the forward strand.
ACCTGGCCGGGCATGCCCGCGGTCAGGCTGCCGCCAGTCGTTTCTCGGCTGCCCCGTTGTCGACGCCCCCCCGGCTCGGTGACCGAGAGGGTCCATGTCGCGCCATCCACGGCCACAAACCGATCGGTCCGCAGCTTTCCCTGGCCCGCGGGCCACATGGGCCAAATGGCGTTGACCGTCGATCTCCAAGGCCAGCCGCCCCTGTTCCGTGCGCAGGGCCGTCACGGCGTATGTGTGGCGGGCCGATGGTGACGCGCCAGCCCTCCTCCGCCCGCTCCACCTGCACCTGCGTGGACCTCGCCCTCGTGCTCAAAATGGTATCGGCTGCTCATGTGCCTATGCCTTTCCCATGCGGAAGCCGTCGGCCTGTGCCCACGGGCTGAAGCTGTCGGCGTCTGGGGCTGCGTCTCTTTGTTGAGATTGCGCTTGTCCGTGGGTTTCACAAAGTGCCGCCGCAATCAGGACCATGTCGGGTAGGGGAAGGGGAGGTCGCTGCCAGGGGGCGAAGTGTTGGTCAACAAATTGGGTGGTGGTCTTGCCGCCGACGAAGGTGGGGTGGGCCAAGACATCCCGCAAAAAGGGGATGTTGGTGGTCAGCGGGCCCAGGATCACATAGTGGCTCAGCGCCCAGTCCATCTTGCGCACGGCGTCCGCCCGGTCTTGGCCCAGGACGATCAGCTTGGCGATCATGGGGTCATAGTGCAGGGTGACTTCGTCGCCGCTGGTGATGCCCGCGTCCACCCGCACGCCGGGGCCGACCGGCTCCACGGCCTTCAGCACCGGGCCGATGGCGGGCAGGAAGTCGTTGGCCGGGTCTTCGGCATAGATGCGGCATTCGATGGCGTGGCCCCGTTGGGTCAGGTCCGCCTGGGTGAAGGGCAGCGGCTCCCCCGCGGCCACCCGCAGTTGCAGCTTGACCAGGTCCATGCCCGGTCACCTCTTCGGTGATGGGGTGTTCGACCTGCAAGCGGGTGTTCATCTCCAAAAAGTAGAAGTCGCCCGCCTCGGTGACCAGAAATTCGATGGTTCCGGCATTGACATAATCGACCGCTTGCGCTGCGGCCACCGCAGCCGCGCCCATGCGTGCCCGCAGCCCGGCCATCTCCGCCCGGTCCAGCAGGGGGGAGGGGGTCTCCTCGATGATCTTCTGGTGGCGGCGCTGCACGGAGCATTCCCGCTCGAAGAGGTGGACCGTGTGGCCGTGCTGGTCGCCGAAGACCTGAAACTCGATGTGGTGGGGATCGACCAGATACTTTCTCCAAATAGATGCGGTCATCCCCAAAGGCATTTTGGGCCTCCCGCCGGGCGGAGTGGAGGGCGTCGGTCAGCTCTTCGGCCCGGTGGACCAGGCGCATGCCCTTGCCGCCGCCCCCCGCCGTGGCCTTGACCAGCAGGGGGAAGCCGATCTCCTGGGCCGCGGCGACCAGGTCCGCGTCATCCTGGCTGGCCTGGAAGCCGGGGACCACGGGCACGCCCGCCGCCATCATGGCCGCCCGGGCCGAGGTCTTGGACCCCATGCGGCGCATGGCGTCCGGGCTGGGGCCGATGAAGATCAGCCCGGCGTCCGCCACGGCCTGGGCGAAGTCGGCGTTTTCGGATAGGAATCCATAGCCGGGGTGAATGGCCTGGCAGCCCCGCTCCACGGCGATGGCCAAGATGGCCTCCCCGCGCAGATACGACTGGCCCGGCGGCGGCGGCCCGATGCAGACCGCTTCGTCGGCCAAGGCCGTGTGCAGCGCCGCGGCGTCGGCCTCGGAATAGACGGCGACCGTGCGCACCCCCATCTCCTGGCAAGCCCGGATGATGCGGACGGCGATTTCCCCTCGGTTGGCGATCAGGATTTTGGTGAACATGGTGGTTGGGTGGTGGATGGGTTGATTGGTTGATTGGGTGATTGGGCGATTGGGTGGATTGTACCGTGAAAGTCAACCAATCAACCAATCAACGCTTCCGCATACGCCAGCCAGGACGGCTCGAAGGTGCCGCCGTCTTCGTAGCTCCACCAGGCGGAGAGGATGGCTTGGGCGAAGGCCCAGGCCCGCAGGCGTTGGGCGTCCATGCCCAGCATTTCGGCCAGGATGGCGATGCGCCGGGATTGGATTTTGGGTAGATCGGGCATGGTTGCCGGGTTGGGGAAGGGGTTGCGCAGGAGCGCGCCGACTTCGTAGGCCGGTTCGCCCACCACGCCCTTGGGGTCGATGGCCAGCCACGTCTCCCCCGGCCCGGCCAGGATGTTCCAGTGGTGCAGATCCCCGTGCAGGACCACGGGCGCGGCCTGGTCCGAAAGCAGATCTTGGAAGTGGGCCTCGGCCATCTCCACCAGGTGGGCGGGGAAGGGACCGGTGCCGCCGTCAAAGGTCTGGCGCAGACCGGTCCATGCCCTTGGCCCAGTCGTGAATGGTGGGGAAAGGATGATCCGCCGGGGCGGGTCGCCACAACTTTTGCATGACTTGGGCGGCGATGCGGGTGCGCTGATCGTCGTCGGCCAGATCGACCAAAGGCGTGCCGGGCAGCACTCGCTCCAAGAGCAGAATGCCCCGCTCCGGGTCGGCGTGGATCAGCCGCACGGCTCCGCGCCCGGCATAGTGGGCCAAGGCCCCGGCTTCGCTGGTCAATTCCCGGTTGGGGACGCCCAGTTTTAGCACAACCGGCGTGCCATCGGCCTGGGTGGCGGGCAGGACCACGTTGAAGGAGAGCACCCACCCCGGCTGGTGACAAGGTCAGATCCCAGCGCTGCGACGCATTCATCCAAAAGCGCCGGAAGCTGGGCCAGCCACGCCTCGCCGCCGTCAAAGACAGTGGTCAGCGTGTGGGTGAGGGCTGGGGTCAACACTTGATCCAAATTCAGGATCGACTCCTTTCAAAATAGGCCACGGATTGGGCGGATCGAACGGATCAAAACGGGTCAAAAATGAATCCGTAAAAATCCGTTGTAATCCGTCCAATCCGTGGCCTATTTGTTAAAGTTCCGCTGGCAAGCCAGTTTCCACGGAGTATTGGGCGGCTTCAGCCAGGCACAGGGCTTCCAAGCCATCTTGCAGGGTGACGGAGGCGGGACGGCCAGCCTTGACCGCGTCGAGGAAGTCGGCGATTTCCAGGCGATAGCTGTCGGCGTAGCGGTCGAGAAAGAAGTTTTGCAGGGGGCCGGGCGCACCGGAACTCTTGGCCCCAAAGCGCAGGAGGCTATTTTCGTGATGGTTGCCGGAGATCAGCATGCCCTCCGCGCCGTGGACCTCGATGCGTTGGTCGTAGCCATAGACCGCCCGGCGGCTGTTGAGGATGGTGCATTGATGGCCGCCTGCCGTGTGCAGGACCAGGGTGGCGGTGTCGATGTCGCCCAACATGCCGATTTCCGGGTCAACCAGGCAATCGCCCTGGGCGTAGATCGAGATGGGCGGTTCGGGCAGCAGCCAGAGGGCCATGTCCAAGTCGTGGATGGTCATGTCCTTGAAGAGACCCCCGCTGCGGCTGATATATTCCGCAGGGGGCGGCCCCGGATCCCGGCTGGTGATGAGCAGTTGCTCCAATTCGCCCACCTCCCCCCCGGCCAAGGCCTGTTGCAGCGCCCGGTGGGAGGGATCAAAGCGGCGGTTGAAGCCGATCTGGATGGTCAGGGGCAGATGGCCGATCCGGTCGATACAGCTTTGGGCCTCTTCGGCGGTGAGGGCCAGGGGCTTTTCGCATAGCACCGCCTTGCCCGCTTCGGCGCAGCGGACGATGAAGTCCACATGGGTGTCCGTGGGCGTGGCGATGATCACCGCGTCCACGTCGGGCCGGGCCAGGATGGCATCGACGCCGGGTTCCACGTCAGCGCCGTAGAGGGCGGCCAGCTTTTGCGCGGCATCAGGAAAAATATCATAGACGGCGACGAGTTTGGCCCCCGCCGCCCCAACAGCTTTGGCATGGACATGGGCAATTCTGCCCGCGCCCAGAATGGCGACTTTTATCATGGTTGTGTGCCTTTTTGAAAGCACCCTGGTAGCACCCGCGGTTGAGTAGCCGAGCGTTAGACCAGGGAGGCAAGGACCGATTGGTTTCGATCGGCCATAAGTTCGAATGCGTTCGGCTTGGGCATCCTGCAGTAACTCAGTGCTGGGTGAATACTGGTCCAGGCAATCATCTGCCCCTCACAGTCCAATCGATCTCAGATAATCCCGGTTGCGCTTGGCGCTTTCGTAGGGCGCGCCCATGCCGGGGAGGACGTCTTGCTCTACGGTGATGAAGCCTTCGTAGCCCTGGGCTTCCAGCCAGCGCTTGACCGCGGGGAAGTCCACGCAGCCCTGGCCCAGTTCGCAGAAGATGCCGTGGCGGATGGCGTTGAAGTAGTCCCAGCCCTCGGCCGCGGCTTGGGCCATGAGGGGCTGGCTGCAATCCTTGAAGTGGACAAACCAGATGCGGTCGGCGAAGTCGGCCAGGGCGGTGGGGATGGCTCCGCAGCCGCCGTTGCCAAAGGCATAGTGGCCCGTGTCGAAGACCAGCCCCAAGACTTCCGGGTCGGTCAGGGACAGCAGCCGTTGGATCTCGGCGTGGGTCTCCACAAAGCCGGCGCAGTGGTGATGAAAGACCGTGCGCAGACCGGTTTCGGCTTTGACGGCGTGGGCGATCTGGTCCGCGCCTTGGGCAAAGATGGCCCATTGGGCGTCGCTCAACCCCATCTGCGGGGTGATGCGTCCGGCGTTTTGGGTGCGGATGGGGTCCGAGCCGTTGTCATCCGCCAGGACCAGGAAGGGGGCGTTGGCCTGACCGGTGAGCTTGGCTGTCTCGGCCAGGAGATGGGCGGCGCGGACGGCCACCTCCACCCCGGCGGCGTGGGCGGATGGGTCTTTCAGCGCCACGGGGACAAAGGCCCCGTTCATGGCCAGACCGCGCTGGGTCATCTCGGCGGCCAGGGCGGTCGGGCGTGGTGGGCATGAAGCCCCAATCGCCCAACTCCGTGCCGGTGTACCCGGTCGCCACCAGTTCGTCTAACATGAGGGTGGCGGTCACGCTGCCGCCGCCCAACCCTTCAAATTCCAACGTTCCCCAAGAACAGGGGGCATTGCCGATCAGGATTTTGCTCATGGTTCGTTCTCGTTTGGGTAGAGATGCGAGATGCGAGATGCGAGTTGTGTGGGGCAATAACTCGCATCTCGCATCCCGCATCCTCGCTAAAACTTGCGATTCCATTCGCCGAGCCAGCGCTCGACGACGACCTTGGTCTGGGTGAAGAACTCGACGGCGTGGGCGCCTTGGGCGTGCAGGGTGCCGAAGAAGCTGTTCTTCCAGCCGCTGAAGGGGAAGAAGGCCATGGGCGCGGCCACGCCGATGTTGATGCCCACGTTGCCGGCGTCCACTTCGTAGCGGAACTTGCGGGCCGCCGCGCCGCTGCTGGTGAAGATGCAGGCCATGTTGCCATATTGGCCGCTGTTGACCAGGGCGATGGCGTCTTCCACGGTCTCCACCTTCATCATGCCCAGGACCGGGCCGAAGACTTCGGTGGTGGCCAAGGTGCTGCCCACGGGGATGTCGCTGATCACCGTCGGGCGCAGGAAGTTGCCCATTTCGTAGCCTTTGATGGAGGCGTTGCGGCCATCGACGACCATCTCGGCGCCTTCGCTGAGGCCCTTTTCGATCAGCCCGTTGATGCGCAGCTTGCTCTGGGGGGTGATCACCGGCCCCATGTGGACGCCCGCATCCAGCCCGTTGCCCACCACTCGGCTGGCGGCGATTTCGGCCATGGCGGGCACGAAAACCTTGTCCGCATCCGCCACGGTGATGGCCAGGGAGGCGGCCAGGCAGCGCTGCCCGGCGTTGCCAAAGGCGCTGTCGGAGAGGATGCTGGTGGTCAGGGCCACATCGGCGTCGGGCAGGAGGATGATGGGGTTCTTGGCTCCGCCCTGGGCCAGCACCCGCTTGCCGCTGGCCGAGGCCCGGGCGTAGACGTGACGGGCCACGGGTGTGGAGCCGACAAAGGTTACCGCGGAGATGGCCGGGTGATCCAGCAGGGCGTTGACCGTCTCCGCGTCCGCCATTGACCAGACTGACCACGCCGGGGGGCAGATCCAGTTGGTCCAGCAGCTCGAAGACCTTGCGCACGGTCATGGGGCAGCGCTCGGAGGGCTTGATGATCACCGTGTTGCCGCAGGCCAGGGCATAGGGCAGATACCAGAAGGGGATCATGCCGGGGAAGTTGAAGGGGCAGATCAGGGCGGCCACGCCCACGGGCTGGCGGATCATGTACTCGTCGACGCCCCGGGCCACATCTTCGGAGAAGTCGCCCAGCATCATGGTGGGGATGCCGCAGGCCACCTCCACGTTCTCGATGGCCCGGCGCATCTCGCCCTTGGCGTCGTCCAAGGTCTTGCCGTTTTCCAGGGTGATGATGCGGGCCAGATCCTCGAAAGCCTCTTCCATCAGCGTTTTGAGCTTGAACAAATACTGAATGCGGGCCGGAGCGGGCACCCGCCGCCAGGCCGGGAAGGCCGCGGCCGCCGACGCTGCGATCTCGTCCACCTCCGACGGCGGAGACATGGGCACGTTGGCCAACATCTCGTTGGTGGCCGGGTTGTGTACATCCAAATAGACCTCTGCCGTGGACGTTTGCCAGCCGCCATCCACATAATTGAGCAGTTTTTCAGCCATCCTATTTCTCCCCTTTTCATTGGTGAATTCAAGTTTGATGAAAACCTTTATTCCAGAAAATACCGTTCCTTTTTCAGCATTTCTTCATACTCGGCCCGGACTTGTTGCACCGAGGGCCGCTCGCTGACCTCCGGCACGGCCACATCCCACCAGCTTTCGTAGCCGGGGACGCTGTGCAGCCGGTCGTTTTTGATGACGACGACCGTGGTGCGGTCCGCTGCCTTGGCCGCTTCCAGGGCGATCACGTAGTCGTCCCGTGTGTCGCATTCGATCACGTTGCAGCCCAGGCTGCGGGCGTTCATGGCGAAGTCAACGTGGACCGGCTCCACGGCCTCGCCCGGCGGAATCCCCGGCCAGCACGCCGTTCTCCGGCTGAACATAGCGGGTGCCAAAGCCGTCCAGCCCCAGGGAGCGGCTGAGGGAGCCGATGCTTTTGTAGCCGCCGTTGTCCCAAATCAGCACGATCAGCTTGACGCCTTCCTGCACGGACGTGACCAATTCCGACGAGAGCATCAGATACGAGCCGTCGCCCACGATCACAAAGACATCCCGATCCGGCGCGGCCATCTTGGCCCCCAGGCCGCCGGCGATCTCGTAGCCCATGCAACTGTTGCCGTATTCCAAATGGAAATTCTTGGGATGGGTGGCCCGCCACAGCTTGTGCAGGTCGCCGGGCATGGATCCCGCCGCGTTGAGCATGATGGCGTCCGGGCCGGAGAGGTCGTTGATCACCCCGATCAACTCGCCCTGGCTGGGCAAGGGGGCCAGGCGGATGTCGTAGATGCGCTGCACCTCGGCGTCCCATTCGTCGTGGAGGCGGTGGGCCTGGGCTCGGTATGCGGGGGCTACGGCGTAGTCCGGCCAGCAGTTCGCCCAACTCTTCCAAGGTGGCCTTGGCATCGCCCACCACGGCCAGGCCGTGCTGCTTGCCGGCGTCAAACTCGGCCACGTTGATGTTGATGAAGCGCACATCCGGGTGCTGCCACGCCGTCTTGGACGCCGTGGTGAAGTCGCTGTAGCGGGTGCCGATGCCGATGACCAGATCCGCGTCCTTGGCCGTGCGGTTGGCGGCAAAGGTGCCCGTCGCCCCGATTGCGCCCAAATTGAGCGGGTGATCCCATCGTCAAACTGCCCTTGCCCGCCATCGTCTCGCCCACGGGGATGCCCGTGGCGTCCACAAAAGCGCGCAGAGCGTCCGTGGCCTCGGCATAGATCACCCCGCCGCCGGCCACGATCATGGGCTGTTTGGCGGCCCGGATCATCTCGGCGGCCTTGGCCAACGTGGCCCGGTCCGCCCGGTTGCGCATGATGTGCCAGACCCGGCGGCGGAAGAAGGCCACGGGGTAGTCGTAGGCTTCGGTCTGCACGTCTTGGGGCAGGCAAACGGTCACCGCGCCGGTCTCGCTGGGGCTGGTGAGGATGCGCATGGCCTCGGGCAGGGCGGTGAGCAGTTGGTCGGGCCGGTTGATGCGGTCCCAATATTTGCTGACCGGCTTGAAGCAGTCGTTGACCGAGAAGTCCTGGCTGTGGGCCGACTCCAAGCTGCTGCAAGCACCGGGGCCACATTGCGCCGGGCGAAGATGTCACCGGGCAGGAGCAGCACGGGCAGCCGGTTGATGGTGGCCGTGGCCGCCCCGGTGATCATGTTGGTGGCGCCCGGGCCGATGGAGGTCACCACGGCCAGGGTCTGCAAGCGGTTCTTCACCTTGGCAAAGGCCGTGGCCGCATGAACCGCCCCCTGCTCGTTGCGGGCCTGATAGTAGCGGAAGTCCGGGTTTTGCAGCAACGCCTCGCCCACCCCGGCCACGCAGCCGTGGCCAAAGATGCCGAAGCATCCGGCGAAGAAGGGGGTCTCCACGCCGTCGTGTTCCACGTATTGGTTTTTGAGAAATCTGATCAACGCCTGGGCCATGGTCAGGCGAATGGTGGCGGATTGGTCCATGAAATATCCCCTTTTGTGCGTGGAACGATTGTGCTATAATGGCCGCAAGGAGGTGTACCCGATGACACTCAATGACCTGTTGGCCCAAATTGAACTGCTGTCCGATGCGGACAAGCGAATCCTGATCAACGAAACCATTCACATGCTCCCGGCGACAGGAGAACGGTTCCTCCGCGCCCAAAGTGATCGCCGAGACGGCCCTGGCGGATGCCTATGTCGTCGCGCCGGCTGTGGCCACGCCCAAACGACAGACCGACGAGGCCTATCTTGCCAAGCTTCGAGTCGAGATTGAAGAACTCTTCGCTCGGCCCAACCCCACGCCAGATCAGATGATGACCTATGGTCTGTTCAAGGGTCGGTTGAACTTGGATGAAGAGGATTTTAAGGCCGCCGAATGGAATCCCTCAGACGAGGAACTGGAAAATGCCGGACTCTCTGTACATCATTGATACGCACGCTTTGATCTGGTATTTGGATAAAGATCATCGGTTGAGTCCGAGTGCCAAGCAAATTCTGGACGATCCAGATGCACGGCTACTGAATCCCGGCGATTGCACTCTCGGAGGCGCTCTTTATTGTGGAGCGTAAGCCTCACCTTTATGGCTTTTCGGAAGTCGATCTCTTGGATGACGTTAAGAAAGATTCACGCATGAGGGTCGTGGCTTTGAACTTGAAAGCGATTATCGCCACCCTGGACTGCAAGTCCATCCCCGAAATGCACGACCGCCAGATCGTCGCCACGGCCCTCTTGGCCCAACGGGCGGGTTTTGATGTCGCCATCCTCACGCGGGACGGAGCCATCAAAGACGCCAACCTGGTCCCCACCCTCTGGTAAGCCCCACTTCCCAATCCAAAATCCACAATCCAAAATCAAAAATTGCTCAAACCAGCCGTCCTGCGCTGACGTCGTAGACCGGCACCCGGGGATCCCGTTCGTTGAACGTGCCCTTGACCCAGGCGAACTGGGGATCGTCCACGGCCATCAGGCTTTGGGCGCTGCCGGCCAGCACGTTGAGGTAATAGGTGTTGTAGCCCACGGGGCTGCTGACCGGGTGATAGCCTTCGGGAACCAGCACCACGTCGTTGTTGCGGGCGATCACCGCGGCGTCGATGGGGAAACCGGCCTTTTGCAGGGGCGAGTCGGCGTCCGTGTAGACCCGCTGGATGGCGTAGCCTTCGGGCCGGTCGATCTTGTAATAGTAGGTCTCGTCCAGATCGGCCTGGAGTAGATTGCCCGCGGCGTCGTCCACGTGCACATCGTGCTTGTGGGGCGGATAGCTGGACCAGTTGCCGTCGGGGGTGTAGACCTCCACCAGCACCAGGCGCTGGCAGGGGAAGCCGGGGGGCAGCATCTGGTTGATCTGCCGGGTGGCGTGGCCGCCGCCCCGGATCTCTACGCCCACATCTGCGGGCGTGACGAGCACAGGATCGTGGTCCTCGGTCGCGGCCACCCAGGTGACGGCAAACTCGCAATCGGTGACACCGGTCACGGTGAGGGCGGTATTGCGGGAGAGATAGAGGGCGTAGGGCAGACCGGCGAAGACATTCGCCCGCGTCCCCAGCCCCAACCACTCGCCTTGATCTGACCGCACATCCAACGTGCCGCCCAGGACGACGATGGCCAGCTCGTGCTCTCCGGTCTGAAACGACCAGGATCCGCCCGCGTCCAACCGCCGGGCCTGGAAGTTGATGGTCTCCCACCCGGCCATTTCCGGCGTCACCGCCACGATCAGCCCCGCATCATCCCCGTCTTGAGGATGGACCACAAGATTTTCTGCCGTATACTGCTTCATCGCTCCCTCTCCTTCACATCTCACAACTCAAATCTCGCAACTCGCATCTCACGCCACATCCGGGTTGGGCAGCATGAACTCCCGCACCACGCCCATCAGGTCATGCACGGCGACGATGAAGGAGCGCAGGGTACGAACACAGGCCCCATAGCCGTCAAACTCGGAGGGGGTCATGCCGTCAGGATCATAGGCCCGGCGGAAGTCCGGAATTTTCTCATAAAGCGCTCGCACAATGGCCGGGTCCACCGGCGGTGTGGATGCGCTCGACCACGGGGATGTCCGAGGCGTTGATCTTCAGTTGCCATTCGTAGGGGATGGTGAGCACAATGTCGCCGCCGATCAGCTCGGACCAGTGGCCCAGGTGACGATAGGCCGCGGCCAGCAGGCGGGTGCGATAGCCCCGCCCTTCGTAGAGGCTATAGGCATTTTTGAAGACGGCGATCCCGGCCCAGTTGAGGTAGTCCGGGTCGATATCGATGTTGTCCCGTTTGGCCACTATCTTCATCCAATCGTCCGTGCGCCCGACCATGATGGTGCAGACCGGGGACATGCCGCTGTTGTCCAGTCCCTCGGCGGTGCGGCGGTCCAGGCCTCGCTCCACGGCTTCGGCCACGGCAATGGCCTGGGGCACGGTGAAGCTGACTGTGGCGTTGACGTTGACGCCGTGATAGGTGGCCTCTTCAATGGCTTTCACCCCAGCCTCGGTGACGGGCATTTTGACCTGCATGTTGGGGGCCAGGGTGGCAAAGTGCCGGGCCTGGGCCACAATGGCTTCTGCATTGCGATAGAACATGGGGTTGGTCTGGATGGAGATGCGACCCTTGCGGCCCTCGTTGCGCTCGAAGGCGGGATACAGCAGTCCGGCCCCGAAGACGGCCATCTCCTCGTTCAGTTTCCAGGCGATCTCCCCTTCGGACCAGGTGGGGTTTTCGGCGATGATGGCATGGATGCGCGCTTCCCACAGGTCCATCTCCTGGTTGAGCACGTTCAGGACGATGTTGGGGTTGGTGGTCGCCCCCACGGCTCCGTGGCTGATGGCATAGGTCAACTCTTGTTTGGAGCAGGAGTCGTTCCAATAGTCCGTGGGCGTGGTGGAAACGGTCTGCAACAGCGGGCTGGATGTGGCCATATTTTTCCTCCGGTGAAAAATCAAGCAAGTCTCGTGTGGACAGTCTTTTGGGGCTAGGGGAAGGTGTAGGTTGTTAAGCAATGCACACGTGTGCATGAACGGGGGTAGCGTACCATAAGCCCTTGGGCTTGTCAATCTTAAAACGCGCAAATGCGTCGAGATTAGGCCAGGAAACGGCTATAGCCAAAGGGGACCAGCAGGGGCGGGCGTTGACCGTCAAAGACCCAGTCGGCCAGCAGACGGCTGACTGCGGGCGCAATGGCCCAGCCGTGCCCGCACCAGCCCGTGGCAAAGAAGAGATTGGCCGCTTGGGGCAACTGATCGATGATGGGGATGCCGTCCACGCTGCTGGTCTCCACCCGGTCGGCCGCGGCCAGGGCAATGGATTCTTGGGCCAAGGTGGGGAAGACGGCCACGGCTTCGGCCAAGTTCCCCGCCACCTGATCCGGCTGGACGACCCCCCGGCCCGTTGCCTCGTCCCAGCGCCCGGCCCATCCGCCGGAGATCATGACCCGGCGGTCCGGGGTGACTTTGATGGCCAACTTGCGGTGGGCATGGCCGATCAGGTGGGTGATGGGCGGCTCGGCCAGGGGGGCGGTCAGGGCGACCTGGGGCAGGCGTTTCCACACGGGCAGGCGCACGCCGAACTGGCTGTGTAAAAAGTCCGCAACGTGGCTGTTGGAGAGCAAAATCAGCGCCTTGCCCACGGGGATTTCTTCGCCTTGGGCGGTAATCACCCCGGTCAACCCGCTCTTGATCCGGCGCCATCAGCACCCGCTCTACGCTGGTCGATTCCCGCACCACCGCGCCCGCTCGCCGGGCCGCAGCGGCCATAGATCGTGTAGTCATCGTGTGATCCGCCACGCCATCTTGGGGGCAATAGAGGGCGGCAACTCACCTGGGGGGCCAGGTGAGGTTCGAGGGCCAGTAGGGCCTCTCGGTCCAACAACTCGGTGGGGATGGCCTTGCTGATTCTGGGCCCAGGCTTGGGCCGGGGCGGCATCCAGATCCCTGGGTCGTTCGATCAACGTCAGTCCGCCGATTCGACGATACCCGGTCTCGCCTTGCACCTCTTCGTGTAGCCATTGCCAGCGTTCATAGGCCAACCGCATCAGGGGAAGCTCCCGCAGATCCCGGCCGCTGGCCCGCACGCCCCGTTCGCCCAGGCCGCCGGACGCGCCGCCTGCGATCTCCCCGGCCTCCAAAAGTATGACGTCTGCCCCGCGCCGGGCCAGTTCCCAGGCGACGCTGCATCCGTAGATGCCGCCGCCTATGATGACATAATCCATGTTTTTCTCCGATTTGGGGCGGAAAGTGGACTGATTTTGGGAAACTGGTTCCTTTTAGCGCTTTTTCAGGGCAGATGGGCGAGGATTTGTGACGGTGCTGAGACGGTCGCCTAGTATAGTATGGGTGTCACGCCCCGCAGATCTTCCTAATCACAGCGCATGCTGAAGTCACCCGGCGGCCCCACAAGAACATTCAGCATCCCCATGCTGGGTGTTTTTGTGTTTTATGGACTGGTGTTCATTCAGGTCGTTCAAGCCCACCCCAAACAACCTATGGACATGTGGCTGCGTAGGGAACGCCCCGCAAGTATGTGCCCCACTCGTCTTCGCTCAAGTTGCGGTTGGCGATGGTGCAGGCTCGGTTGGGCCAGGGGGTTGTGGTGGCTGTCCACATCTGGGCGGTGCTGTCGAAGGTGCCAAGATAGAAGCGCTCTCCGTCGCGGGTGATGGCCATTGATTCGGTCTCGATGGCCGTGCGCAGGGCGGGGCCGAGGGGCAAGCGTGTGCGCCAATTCCACCGCTGAACATTGCCCGTGCTGCCCAAGGAGACTAGCACCGGGTCCTCCCCATCCTTTTCCTCCAACAGCGTCAGCCCCCAAATTTGGCTCCGATCCCCTTCGATGGCTTCCCCCAAGGGCTGGCCCGTGGCCACATCCCAGCGCCGAATGGTCTGGTCATTGCTGCCGGAGATGAGCGTCTTGCCATCCGGCTCGAACAACAGGACGTTGACCCAGTTTGTGTGGCCCTCCAAGGGCTCGCCCACCGGGGCCAGATCTGGCATGGACCAGAGCCGAATGGTTTTGTCTGTGCTGCCCGAGGCCAGCAAACTGCCGTCCGGGCTGAAGGCCAGGGAGAGCGCCCACTCGTCCTTGTGGGCCTGGAGGGGCTCGCCGACCGGCTCACCGGCGGCCACATCCCACAAAAGGATTTTGCCGGAGAAATCGCCCGTGGCCATCCATTTGCTGTCTGGGCTGAAGGCCAAGCCGATCAATACGGTTGTATGGGCCGGCATGGGGTCGAAGCGAGGTGTCCAGGTGTCGGTCTCCCACAGGATGACAAAACCTCCGGCGTCCAGGGAGGCCACGGTGCGGCCGTCCGGGCTGAAGCCGACCTGGATGATTGAGTTGGGGTGGGTGGTCTCGATGTCCCGCAATTTTTCGCCTGTGCGGGCATCCCACAGCACGAGGTGACCGTCAAAGCTGCTGGTGAGCAGGGTGTTTTCGTCGGGCGAGAGGGCAACACTGCGCACGCGAGCTGTGTGGCCATTTAGGATCTTGCGGGCGGCTACGTTCCAGAGGGCGATCTTGCCGCTGGCGTCGCTGCTGGCCAACATCTGCCCATCAGGACTAAAGGCCAGACCACGGATCCAGTTTTCGTGGCCGGCCAGGGGCGTACCCAGTCTGGCACCGCTCTCGGTCTCCCACAGGATGATCTGGTTGGCTGTGTCGCCGCTGGCTATGCGGGTGCCGTCCGGGCTGAAGGTGATGGCCAGGACTCGGCCCTGGTGACCCGTGCGGGGCGCACCGACCTGCAACCCTGTGGTGCTGTCCCATAGGCGCACGGTGCTGTCAAAGCCGGCTGTGGCCAAGCGGCTATCGTCTGGGCTGAAGGCGCAGTCTTGGATGTCGTCGATGTGACCACCTTGGGGCGGGGCGACGGCCTCTGCCGCGGCGACGTCCCAAAACATGATGGTGGCTTCGGTGCTGTCTCCGCCTTTGAGGGCCAGGATGCTGGCGTCCCCGTTGACGGCGCAAAGGGTGTTGCGGGGCGGATGGGATTGGGGGCCGGTCACCAGGTCACCACTTTGCGAATCGTAGATCCGCATTTCGTCTGCGCTGTCCTCCACGACAAAGCGACTGCCGTCCCCGGAGAATCTTACTACTTTCATCTTGTTGGGGACCGCATGTTGAACGAGCGTGGTGGCACTTTCCAAGTCCCATAGGCCAAAGCCATTCTCAGTTCTGTAGATGACGCGCTGGGTCACGGCTTGGATGGCCAGGATCGCCGTGGACGGTGCAAAGGCCCCGCCGGTCGAATTGGGCGAGGCTGCCAAGTTGGTGATGGAAATGGGTCGACCTGGGGCTGCAAAATTCTCCAAAGACCAGGCAAAGGCCAGCCCCTGGATGTCGCCGGAGAAGAGGGTCTTGCCGTCCTGCGCGAAGACCAGCAGGCTGGTTTCGCTGGTGTGGGCATGCAGGAAGGTGACGAGCATGGGGTCAAGTTTGATCCCGGTGAGCAGGCTGGTGATGTCCGTGGGATCCGTGGTGCGTTTCAAGGATTCCAGGCTGAGCAGGATACCCCGATCGACGACGGTGTCCATTGCCTGGGAGGATTGGGCGCTTAGTTGGCGGGCCAGGGCCAGTTGGGCACTGGCTTCGGCCTGATCGGCGTGGAGTTGGGCTTGGCCTTGCAACTGCCAGGTGTAGAAGGCCGCTGCAATCAGCAGAATGGTGAGGCTGGCCAGCCCGATGGCCAGCCGTCGCAGGCGCCGACTGGACCGCACCTCGTTGCGGGCCAATGCCTGGGCCGTCTCCAAGGCATGCTGGCGGCGAGCCTCTGTGGCTGCCAGCTCATCATCTCGATGTTGGGCGCTGGCGATGATGAAGTCCCGCTCGTCTGCCGAGAAGCTTTCTCCTCGCTGAACCAGCCACTCCTCGGAATCGGCCAGAAAGCCGCCCCGCAGCAGGGCGCTGGCATCCTGGTCAACCAGCCGCCATTCGCCCAGGAGGATGCGCAGCCGCTGTTGCCAGATGCGGAAGGTGCGATCGGTCTCAATCCACTGGCGCAGGAGGTCCCATTCCAGGATCAGGGCTTCGTGGATCACCTCCACGGTTTCATCGTTGCGGGTATTGCGACCGGTCACCACCAACCGAGCATCGGCCAGTTTGCGCACCAGGGGCCAATCGTTTCCCCCAATTTCTGCCACTGTGGCCAAGCGTCGGGTGTCTGCTGTGCCTTGGCCGGGTTGGATCAACTGGGGGAAGATGTGTCGGGTGCGCGCCTGTTCTTGGGGCGAGAGGCCGTCATAGATGCCGCTGGCATAGTTGGTCAGCGCGCCGGCCACGCCGCCATTTTTGTCATAGGCAGCATGGGTGATCCAGCCATCTTGGCGGCTGGCCCACAACTGGGAGAGGGCGAATTCCAGCAAGGGCAGGCTGCCGGGGGCATTCCCCACATCCGCAAGCAGACGAAGCACCAAGCCCGGTTCAAACATCACCCCCTGCTGCAATGCCGGCTGCTCGATGGCCTGGCGCATCTCGTCTTGCTGCATCGGCCCCAAGACCGTTGTGGCGTCCTGCAACAGGTCCGCCATTGTGCCTTGGGAGAGCAGATAGCTTGTGAAGTCGGCCCGGATAGCCAGCAAAATCGTCAATGTGTTCCGGTTTTCTTGACTGTTGTTTTCGTGGTCCTTGTTTTCGTGGTCCTTTTTCTCTTGATCCCTGGCAAGGCTTGGTTGCAGGATCAGATCTAAGAAAGCCTGCCGGATCTCTGGCGTTGGGCACAGGCTGAAGATCTCCTCAAACTGGTCGATGACCAGCAGCACCCGGTGTTCTGGCGTCGGAGGGTCGGAGGCGATTTCATTCACCACATCAAGGAGGCTTCGGGTGCCGGTCCATAGGTCGGTGGCCAACGCACCGGCTTGCATGTTCAGGTGGGGGGCCAGGACCAGGGCCAGATTGCGGAAGGGTGTGTCGCCGGGGCGAAAGCTGATGGGCGTCCACTGGATGTTGGCGGGAGCATCCTTGGCCGTGGGGCGTTGGGTCAGTTTGGCAAGCAGCCCAGCGTGGATCACTGAGGACTTCCCGCTGCCGGACGGGCCCAACACGGCCACCAGAGGTTGGGTCTGGATCGACTCGTGCAGGCGATGGATGATCTTGGTTCTTCCGAAGAAATTGTTGGCATCGGCGCTGGTGAAGGCGCTCAATCCCACATAGGGGGAAACCGCATTTTTGGCCCCTGGACCTCGCTCTTGGGCGCTGATATGTTGATAGAGGGCCTGGGTTTCTGAACTAGGTTCGGCGTTCAGCTCTTCCGCCATGCTGCGGCGGCAGAGCTCGTATTGGGCCAGGGCGGCTGCTCGCTGGCCCTGACGCAGGAAAATACGCATCAGCGTGAGGTGGGCTTCCTCGTTCCACGCTTCCACGGCCAGTTGGCGCTGGGCATAGGTTTGGGCCTGGGGCAGATCCCCTTCTTGCTCGTAATGACGGTGCAGGTGGCCAAGAAACTGCACCACAATCCGTTGATAGCGGGTGCGGTTGGTAGACAGCCAGTCGTCAAAGGAGAACGAGTCGATCGAGGCCACACCGTCCAAGAAAGGGCCGCGGTACAGATCAACTGCCTGGCGCATGCGCGCCAAGCAGTCGGGGCAGCTTTCCAGGGCGTCATGCCTGTGCTTGCGATTGGCATCGAACAGGTTGTCGAATTGGTGGGTGTCGATGTTCGCCTGGCGTGGATCAACGGCCAAGGTCTGGCGGCTGGCCAGGATGAAGGGCGCGTGGGTATTGTCATCCTGAATGGTGCTACGCAGTCGGTTTAGTTCTGTGCGCAGGTTGTTGCGGGCCTGGTTGGTTTCGCTGTCCGGCCAGAATTGGGTAGCCAGCGTCTCCCGGCTGTGCTCCACATCGGGAAGGCTGGCCAGGTAGGCAAGCAGAAGCCGGGATCGTTCAGTGGGGAAAGAAATCGGATCGGATGGAACATCGGGAAGCCCATTGGGGCCTTGCCCGGCAGGGGCGATCTCCTGAAAATGGACTTGGAATGAACCCAGCAGAGCCAGTTTTAATCGCATGGAACCTCAACTGTTGTGGTCGCACGGCGGGGCCTCGGAGAAGCTGGAAGACAGCAGAGAGGGGGCGAGACAAAGGAATTATACAGTCTGTGAAGGGTTTTTCCAAACAAATTTACCCCAATATGTCGCCAAAGTTTGGCAAGTGGCGTTGATTGGCTGTCCAATCATCTCTTGATGAGCGGGTTTGGTGTAGCTGTGTGACGATCTTGTAACGGTTGTTGAGTACAATAAACCGGGTACACGCAAATTCCCTGTCCAAAAAATATGGAGACCATCCCCATGAGTGCAGATCAAACGAAATCTACGCCCCCAAATCCCCTCAATCCACCCGGGACGAGCCAGCCCCCCAAACTGACAACCCGACCCAAAGAAACCGAACCCCGTCTACAAGAGTTGACCGAAATGGTCGCCGCCCTCCGTGCTCGCCGCCAGGCCAGCCTGGGCCGGTGGACTGCTCCGCTGTAGGGGGTTGGGTGTGTTTGACATGGATGGGTCGACATCGTTCGCCGGGGGCTGAAGCGCCCCGGCTGGGCAGGGAAACCCGATGAATCGGGTTGGATATCAGCCAGTCCATTCGTCAAGCCAGCCCGATTTATCGGGCTTGTTGTGCCCAGCCGGGGCGCTTCAGCCCCCGGTTTTCGCCCTCAACTTGTTTTGCGCCCCCTACCCGCTATGTTCCCCTGCTGGCAGGTCAAACCAGAAGGTTGCTCCTTGGCCTGGCTTGCTGTCCACGCCCACGCGCCCGCCTTGGGCCTCCACCAGGGCCTTGACGATGGCCAACCCCAGCCCGGCCCCGCTGGTGAAGCGCAGGGCTTGGGTGTCGTGTTCCCTGGCACGGCTGGGATCGCCTCGATAGAAACGGTCAAAAAGATGGGGCAGATCCGCCGCGGGGATGCCGGGCCCGCTGTCGGT
Source organism: uncultured Chloroflexia bacterium (assembly GCA_963704975.1). GTDB lineage: Bacteria > Chloroflexota > Anaerolineae > Caldilineales > Caldilineaceae > JAGNDO01. The sequence continues at coordinate 91,372 of CAVPIK010000010.1, forward strand.
TACGCTAAAACGAACGAATTTCGCATAGCCACCATAAACAATTCCCCAGGACTTCGCCTCCTTTTTCCCAAAAACCACTTCGCTTGAATTCGCCTCTCCTTCCACAGGGACCACCGCCAACTGCAAGATGCCGCCATCAGGGCTGTGTCGGAGTCCGTTGCCCATCAGGTTGTGCAAGATCTGCTGGACTCGATCCGCGTCCCCCAGGGCGAGGAGGGGGGCGGTGGGGGTTTGGGTGGTGATGCGAACGGCCCGCTCTTCGGCCAAGGGGCGGAAGATGTTGGCCATGTGGGTCACCACATCTTCCACGGCCAGATGTTGCAGAACCAGGGGCAGGCTGCCGGCCTCGGCCTGGGCCAGCTCGTGGAGATCCTGGATCAGGCGGGAGAGGACGCGGGTTTCGTCATAGATGGTGGCGATCTCGGCCTTTTCCAGGGGATAGACGCCGTCGAGCAAGGCTTGGAGGTTGCCCTGGACCACGCTGAGGGGGGTGCGCAGTTCGTGGGCGATGTCGGCCACCATGCGCTGGCGCAGGCTCTCTTGGCGGTGCAGGTTGGCGGCCATGCGGTTGAAGCCCGCGGCCAGTTGGCCGATCTCGTCTCGACTGTGGATGGGCACCTGGGTGTCCAGCTTGCCCTGGGCCACCGCCATCACCCCTTCTTCCAGGGCGCTCAGGGGCTTGAGCATACTGTAGGCCAACAGGCTGCCCACCAACAACGCCACCAATCCCGCCACCACGGAGGAGATGACCAGGGCCTGGTTCATGCGGCTCAAAAAGGTCTCTTCCGCCGGGCCGATGGCGGCCTGGATGGCCGATTGGCTGTCCCGGGTGTCCACGACCCGGGCAATCTCCACGCCGTTGACCCGTACGGGCGCGCCGGTGGCCAGCACAGCGGGGTCCACGGGCTTGACGTCAGGGAGGGCCAATGCTTGTCCCGTGGTGGCCTCTACCACAAAGAGCACCCGGCTGGCCGCGGATTGGGTCATGCCGCCATTGCCCCGGCCCCGCTGGCCCATGCCGACGCCACCGGCGCCCATGCCCCGGTAGGCGCTGCTGGACTGGTCCAAATAGCCCTGGATGCTCTCCCACGAGCCGGTCTGTTCGTAGATCAGGGCGGCCTCATCCGCCATCTGCACCAGCCGCTCGCTGATGGACTGCGCCCAAATAGCCCTGATAGGCCGACGTGGCGCTGCGCCCGATCAGCAGGCTGACCGTCAACATGCCCACGGCAATGACTAGGATGAGGGTGAGAAGGACTTTGGTGAGTAGATTCATACGATTTTGGATTTCCGATTTCCGATTTTGGATTATGTGTGCGAGGTAAGGACTTGGTCGGCAACGCCAATCCAAAATCCCCAATCCAAAATCAAAAATTCATCACTTAGTCAGCCGATAGCCGATGCCAAAGACGGTTTCGATGTGGATGGGGTTGCGGGGGTCGGGTTCGATCTTGCGGCGTAGGTTTTTGATGTGGCTGTCGATGGTGCGCTCCAGCCCGGCGTATTCGTAGCCCAGCCCCTCTTCGATCAGCTCTGTCCGGGTGAAGGCCCGGCCAGGATGGCGCATGAGCAGGTGGATGATGTCAAACTCGCTGGGGGTCAGGTCCAGGACTTGGCCCGCTTGGGAAAAGGCGTGGGTGGTTGGATCGATTTCCAGATCGCCGACGCGCAAAATTGGCTGGGCGGCGGGAGAGGGGGCCTGAATTCGCCGTAAAATTGCTTTGACTCGTGCCAACACCTCCCGCGGGTTGAAGGGCTTGGTCACGTAGTCATCCGCCCCCATCTCCAGGCCGATGATGCGGTCCACATCCTCCACCCGGGCGGTGAGCATCAGGATGGGGGTGGCGGCCAGGGTCGGCTCCGCCCGCACGGCGCGGGTGACGGCCAGCCCGTCCATCTCCGGCAGCATCAAATCCAGCACCACCAGATCCGGGCGCACCGTGCGTATAGCCTGGAGGGCCGTCTTGCCATCCGCCGCGGTCTGCACGGCATAGCCCGCTTGCTCAAGATAGCTGCGCACCAGGCGCACAATATTCGCATCGTCGTCTACAACAAGAATCGTTTGAGTCATAGTTAGTCCAGGGTAGCAGAAAAGTGTGGAGTTTTGAAGGATTTTTGTTGATTGTGGATTTTGGATTGGTTGGAGGTTCAGGATTCAGGTGCACAAGTGCACCCCAATCCAAAATCCACAATCCAAAATCAAAAATCCCTTGGCTTTCGCATCAAATACCAGCGACACGGGCGGGGGGCTGGGGTGGCTTGGCGGATTTCGAGGATCTCCAGGTGGGGGGCAAAAAGCCGCTCGGCTTCGTGGTCGGCCAGCCAGCGCCATTCGCCCTCGTTCTCCGGCGTGTCTTCTCGGTCGAAGGCGTAGAGTTGGTAATATCCGCCAGGTGCGAGGTTGCTGACTATTTCTTTCGCATAGCCAAACCTAGTTTCAGGTGGCAAAGAATGCAAACAACCAACATCAAGCGCATAGACAGCCAGCATTCCCTGCACCGGGAGTTGGGCGACGCTGGATTGGATCAGGTGTACGCTACCTGGCAGGGGGGCGCCTTTCTGAGCGCGCCGGGTTTTGCCCCGCAGGATCGCCGTGTGGGAAAGGTCAAAGCCCAGCACCCGCAGCCCCAGCCCGGCCAAATAGGCGCTGTTGGTCCCCGTGCCGCAGCCCATGTCCAGGGCGTAGCGCCCGGCCACCGTCTTGGGGTCCAGCCGCCCGGAGGCCCAGAACGCCTTCACCTCCGGCGGGGTGATCCCCGTGTCCCAGGGCGTGGAGCCAAGATTGTACCGCTCTTCCCACGTCGCCACTGGATCGGGCATTGGATTGTTCGTCATAAGATTTCCTTTGGTTCTTGTCCTCGAATGTTCACGAATCGACTCGATTTTGTGTCCTACTCCACACTCTCCCGAATTTCCTCAAATTCGTCAAACTCTTCGGTGATGAAGTCGATGATGCGTTCGGCCAGGGCGACGGGGGCTTCGATCATGGGGCTGTGGCCGATGTTGCGCAGGATCTCCAGGTTGTTGGCCCCAGGGATGGCGATCAGGCTGCGCACGGTGGTGGCGTGGTCGACGATGGTGTCCTGATCGCCCCAGATCAGCAGGGCGGGCAGGGTGAGCTGGCCAGCCTCCTCGAACCGGTCCAGTGGTCCAGGGCCCGGGCCACGGCGGTGAAGGCGGCGGGGGCCATGCTTTGGGCGTCGGTGACCAACTGCTCGATGAAGGGTTGATGCGCCGGGCTGTCGGCCAGGCTGGGCATGAGGTTGCGCAAGGCCCGGCCCAGGAGTGCCCGGTCTGTGCGCAGGCTTTCCAGCACGGGGTAGGCTTCCAGGGGCGTGCGGACGCCCTCCACGGGCGCGGAGTTGACCAGGATCAGGCTGTGCAGGGTGTGGGCGTGGGTGAGGGCATATTCCACGGCCACGGCCCCGCTGCTGGAATGGCCGACCAGGTCAAAGTTCTGCCAGCCCAGGGCGGTGACCAGGGCGGCGCACGTCCTCGGCCTGCTCGTCGATGGCGTAGCCGGTGTCGGTGTGGTCGCTCTCTCCGCACCCCCGCAGGTCGGGGACCACGGCCAGGATCTCCTTGGGCAGGATGGAGAGGAAGGGCTCCCACCAGCGCCCGGTGGCAAAGCTGCCGTGGAGCAAGAGCATGGGCAATCCGTCCGGGTCGCCCTGGGTTCGATAGTGAAAGCGCATGCGGGGGGTGTCGATAAAAGGCATAAGGATTCTCCAGTGAGGATCGAACGGATAAAACGGATCAAAAAATCCGTAAAATCCGTCGATCCGTCAAATCTGTGTTCTATTTTTCTTGTTCTCCTCCGCCTCATCCGGCAGGAAGAGGAGGAGGAGGGCGGCGGCGGCTTGTTCGGCGTGGGGACCGGTGACCCGGCCCACTTCTTCTTCGGGCAGGATCAGGCCGCCTTGGAAGACGGCACCGTCGGTCTCGACCCAGCCCAGTTCGCCGCCTTCGAAGAGACCGTGGCTGCGGATGCTGCCGTCCGGGTTGACCTGGCCCAGCTCTCGTTCGCCGTGCTGGGTGCGGCGGAAGATGCGGCGCTCGGCGTCCACCCGGCCCACGGGGACGCCCTCGCCCCAGCGCAGGCGGTTGATGGTGCCGTCGGCGGCGAGGTAGCCGATGTGGTCTTCGCCGTAGGCGGTCTTTTTGTAGATGTCTGTTTGCATAGGTTTCTCCGGTTGAGCCTGTGGGTTGACCCACTGCGGTTTCGATACGCCCTCCTGGTCCAGACGCTGGACTAAAGGGGTAGCAGTGCGTCGGGCTACTCAACCTGCGTTAGTACACGCGGCGGAACAGCGTCGGTTGAGTAGCCGCCGCCGAGATCTCCGCTGACCATTCACGGTACCCGGCGGCGTATCGAAACCAAAGCGGGTTGACCCACTTCGGTTTCGATACGCCCTACCTTCTGAGGTTTTGCACCTGGTTGGGTCAAGCCGGGCTACTCAACCTGCGTTGGCCTTCGGCGGCGGGAGGAGCGTCGGTTGAGTAGCCGCCGCTTGGATTTCCGCTGACCATTCAGGTACTGGCGGCGTATCGAAACCAGAGCGGGATGGCCGCAGGGAGTTGGCCCAGTTCCGGTTTCGATACGCCCTTTTTCTGCGGTGGAGCAACTGGTAGGGATCGGTCGGGCTACTCAACCTACGTTGTTTTGGGAAAGACTCGCCTCGGTGATTGCCACCACCCACCGAAACAGCCGTTCCCGAATGGCGGCGATGGCGGGGAGGTTGGGGGGCTGGATGGGGGTGTCGGGGGTCTGGTTGCCCACGTAGAGGCCCCGGTTGATCTCGACCATGAGGCCGAAGGGTTGGGATTGGGCGTATTTGTGCAGAATGTAGCCGCCGTGGAAGGGCCAGTTGATGGCGACGGTGGGCACGTCCACCCCCTGCTTGCGGTTCCAGCATGGGCAGGTCGGCGAAGATCTCGTCGGCCAGGCGGGCGGCGGCTTGGATGAACCAGGGCGGGCAGGAGAGGGGGGTGGCGTCGTCCCGTGGCTCGCCGTCCAGGTTGCCGTAGTTGCTGAGGCAGATCTTGGGGCGGGCGGCCCCGGCGAAGGCGTAGGCGCTGGGGCCGATCTGGGCCATGTTGTGGCAGTCGAGGAAGAGGCGACTTTGGGCTTCGTGATCGGTCATGGCCTGGGCTAGTTGATCGTGATATCCGCCCCAATAACGGTCGCGAATGGTCTGCTTTTCGGCCACGTCCAGGGGGACGGTGTAGATCTCCTGGCCATAGCTGGTGCGGCTTTTGACCGGGCCGTCGGGGTTGTCCAGGTCATCGGGGAAGCGGTTGGCGTCGACCAGGGCCCGGGCGATGGTCGAGGGTGGTGACGGCGAGGCTGCCCGCATAGCCGGTCTGGGCGTGCAAGGGGGCCAGGTCCGGGTGGGTGAAGTCGAAGAGTTGGTCCACCCAGAGATCGCACTCGTTGTAGAGGGTGGTTTCGCTGATTGCCAAGCGCCCGACGACCTCGGCAGGGACGGAAAGCCCCCCGTGGGGGAGGGATTGGATGAGGGGGAGGGGCGAGTAGGTGGGTGACATAGACGGTGTTCCTTTTTAAAAAATAAGGCAAAAGGCAAAGTGCAAAAGGCAAAAGGCAAAAGGATCGTGTTGAGTTATGGGCAGGTTATTTGGGAGATTGTTTCAAAAGTTAGGAAGGGCTGAACCACGATTTTTGCCTTTTGCACTTTGCCTTTTGCCTTTTGCCTTCTCTATTCTACCCAATAATAACCGGCTCTTCGGGAAAAGTCACCAAAGACGGGTGCTCCCTTTGCGCCAAGGCCACGACCACGGTGAGGGGGCCGAGGCGGCCCCAGAACATGGTGAAGGCGATGAGGAGGCGGCCCCAGGTGTCGAGCTGGCCCGTGGCGCCGACGGAATAGCCCGTGTTGGAAAAGGCGCTGATGGTCTCGAAGCCCAGGTCGAAGATGTGGAGACCGCTCTGGCTGAGGGAGAGCATCATGGTGATGGCGGTGACGAGCAGGGTGCTGACGGTCATGATGGCCACGGCTTTGGCGATGGTCTCTACGGGCAGGGTGCGGCCAAAGGCGACGGATTTGTCCTGGCCCCGGGCTGTGGCGACCACGGCCACCAGCAGGACGACGACGGTGCTGGTGCTGACGCCCCCGGCCATGCTGGCCGGCGCGCCGCCGATGAACATCCAGAGCAGGATCACCAGTTGGGTGGCTTCGGACAGCTGTTCTAGGGGCAGGATGGTGAGGCCGGCCGTGCGGGCGGAGACGATGGTGAAGAAGCTGACGGCGAACTGCTGGTCCAGGCGCAGGGTGGTGAGGACTTTGCTGTAGAGATTGCCGTCGAGCATCATGATGGCGATGCCCACCAGGGTCAGGGTGGCGGTGAGGATCAGGGTGAGCTTGGTGTGGAGGCTGAGCCGCCGGTCGACGCGGAAGCTCCACAGGTCGTACATGACCGTGATGCCAAAGCCGCCCAGGAGGATCAGGGTGCCCATGATGGCCAGGGTCCACCAGTCGGCGCCAAAGCCGAAGAGGGGACCGACCTCGCTGGCGGAGAGGGTGCCGGAGAAGAGGTCGAAGCCAGCGTTGCAATAGCTGCTGATGGCGTGGAAGATGGCCATCCAGGCGGCCAGGCCATCGGGCATGACCGTGCGCCAGCGCAGCCAGAGGGCGGCGGCCCCGATGGCCTCCAGGCCCAGGGTGATGCCCAGGACGTAGAGGGCCAGGTTGAGCACGCCGCTGCTTTCGGAGACGCCCAGGCTGTCCCGGACCATGAAGCGGTTTTGCAGGGTGAGCCGGCGGCCGATGATGCGGAAGAGGAGGACGCTGAAGGAGATGAAGCCCACGCCCCCCACCTGGAGCAGAAGCAGGATCATGACCTGGCCAAAGAAGCTGAAATCTGTGGCCGTGGTGCGCACGGCCAGGCCCGGTGACCGTGGTGGCGCTGGTGGCGGTGAAGAAGGCGTCCATCCACGAGATGGTCTGGCCCGGCGCGGCGGACCAGGGCAGCTTGAGCAACAGGGTGCCCAAGGCGATGATGGCGGCAAAGCCCAGGATCAGCACCTGGGCCGGCTTCATGGCCGACGAGCCCGCTTGGCGTCCTGGGCCCGGGTCAAGGCCTGGGCGCGGCCAGATTGGGCCACCCGTTCCCCGTGGGGGGTGGGGTGGGGGGCCAGGTCGATCTTGGTACCATATTCGGGCGGGCGTTGTTCGGGTGCATGGCATGGGCGAATGGGCGAATGGCGAATGGCGGATAAGTGACGTGGGGTTGATCTTGGGGCAAGGTGGGGAAAGAGTCAAATTTGGGGGGAGGCGTAGGTCGGCAACCTGCCGGACAAAGTTGTCGATCAATGGATCTGCTGGGGTGGAGAGCGTTGTGCGGCAGGTTGCCGCACCTACGACCGTGGCTGAGCTGGCTCTCCGCCAGATGCCGGCCGTACGGCGCTAGAGACCGGTCTCTGTCAAATCCGGCTATCTGCGAGTCGGTGCTTCCGAGCTCCAATTTCTCGTACCCAGACCAGATTGCCAGCGTGCCTTCGCCCGGCGGTCGCCGATCTCCCGGCTGATGGCCAGGGCCTGCGTATACTGCTCAATCGCCCGCTCCACCTGCCCAAGATTCTTGCTAGGCATTCCCCAGGTTGCCCAGGTGATTGCCTTCGCCCCGGCGGTCGCCGATCTCCCGGCTGATGGCCAGGGCCTGCGCGTATAGTGCTCAATCGCCCGCTCCACCTGCCCAAGGTCCGCATACGCCAATCCCCAGGTTGCCCAGGTCGATGCGCCTTCGCCCCGGCGGTCGCCGATCTCCCGGCTGATGGCCAGGGCCTGGGCATAGTGCTCAATCGCCCGCTCCACCTGCCCAAGGGCCGCATACGCAATCCCCAGGTTGCCCAGGTCGAGTGCCTTCGCCCCGGCGGTCGCCGATCTCCCGGCTGATGGCCAGGGCCTGGCTCATAGTGCTCGATCGCCCGCTCCACCTGCCCCAAGGTCCGCATACGCCAGCCCCAGGTTGCCCAGGTCATGCGCCTTCGCCCCGGCGGTCGCCGATCTCCCGGCTGATGGCCAGGGCCTGCGTATAGTGCTCAATCGCCCGCTCCACCTGCCCAAGGGCCTCATACGCAATCCCCAGATGACCAATGTGAGCGCCTTCATCGTAGCGATTTGCCCAGATGTTCGGGCGGCTTGCAACGCCGAATTCTAGCACGGCAATGCGGTCGATCCAGCGTCCTTGAACATCCAAATAGACCTTGCACCGCCCAAACCAGATCGTTGGCCGCAGCCCCACGCCTGATCCGCCGCACAGCGTTCCAGCACGGCCAGGATGTGGACCGGTCCTGGTCCAGCCGCCGGTAGCCGGGCAGACCCCGCTCGCTTTCTGTTCGGCCAGAGCGGTAAAGTATGCCGGCCAGCCGGGCCACGCTGCCCTCCGGCGGGGTCAACCGGGTGCGGGCGTAGGTGTGGACCAGGGCGTGGCTGGGTTGGGTGCGGCCATTTTCGGTCAGGCAGAGGCCCAGATCCACCAGTTGTTTCAGGTCTTGGCGCAGGGCGGCGGGCGGCACATCCAGGGCCGCGGCCAGGGTCTCCCGGTCCACCGGGGCCAGGGCCAGAATGCCGAAAATGGCCAAGAGGTGGCGGGCTTGCTCTCCGGCGGCGTCCACGCTGCGGCCCAGCAGCACGGGCACGCTCTCTCGGCGGTGGTCGCCGTGGTCCAGGGCGGCCAGCCCTTCGCTGTTCAGCCAGGCCAGATAGTCGGCGGGGGACTCGCCATAGCTTTTCATATAGTGGCCGGCCAGACGCAGGGCCAGGGGCAGGCGGCCCACCCACTCGGCAATCTGGGCGATGGCTGTGGCGGCTGTCCGGCTCGCTCTCGACTTCGCTCTCGACCGCCCGGCCCTGAATCCACGCCTCCACCAGGGCCGTGGCGTCCGGGCCGGGCAGGGGGGAGAGGGTGCGGCTGTGGGCCGGGTCCGGCGCGTCGCTGGGGTGACGGGTGGTGATCAGCACGCCGCAATTGCCCCGCACCCGCAGCACCCGGTCCAGGTCCGGGCAGGCCTCCGTGCCGTCCAGAGCAGGAGGAGCTTGCGGTTGGCCAAGGCCCGGCGGGCCGCGCTCTCCGGGCTGGGCCGGGGGTCCTCGCCCAGGCTGCGGGCGATCTGCTCAAAGGCCATGTCCGGGTCCGGCTCGTTGTAAAAGGTGTGGAAGAGCAGCCCATCCGGGAAGGGGTGCGGTGGGGGAGGGGGCCACGCCTTCGGGGAAAAGTTGGCCCACAAATTGGGCGGCCACGGCGCTCTTGCCCATGCCGCCGGGGCCGATCAGGGTGGTCACCCGGCCCGGTTGCACGGTGGCGGTCAGCCAGGTCAGCTCGTCCGCGCGTCCGGTGAAGTGGTGGGGGAGGGGCGGGCGTTGGAGGGGGATGGTCGGGGCGGTGGGCGGGCCTGCGTTCATTCGCTCGAAGGCTGCCGTGGCGATGGCGGTCAGCTTTTCGATGGCGGCCTGAATTTCGTCGTGATCCGCGCTCAAGCCGCCCAGGCTCAGGCGCACAAACTCGGCTTGGGCCTCCGGGCTGCGGTTGAGGGTCTGCCCCCACCAATAGACCAGGGCCGATGCGATGTTTTCCTGGACATAGGCCACCAATTGGGGATCGTGGCCTTCAAGATAAGGGGCCAAATGATCCGCCAAGGCGTCGGGCTGGGCCAGATCTACCGGGTCCGCCTTGGCGCGGATCTGCGCCCGCAAATGGTCCGGCTGGAAAAAGCTGGCCGCGTCCTCGGTCAACATGGTGAACAGGCCGTGGGCCGCGTCGGCATCCGCCCCGCCGGCCAGGGTCACCTGGTTGCCCCGTGGGGTCTGCTGCCATCCCGTCTCCAGCCGCTGGATGGCGATCTCCGTGGCCTCCACCAAAGCCGCCCGCAGATCCGATCCGCCGGGGGTGTCGGGCTTGGCTCAACCCGCCCCGCAGGCGGGTCCACCAGGGCCAGGCCTGGTCCGCGGCCCAGTTGGTGGCGCCCATATTCAGGGCAATGGATCCCCAAGATGGTGGGGCCGAAGCTGCGCGCCCACGGTCAAAACCAGGGCGGTGAAGGCGGCGTCGGCTAGGTGGCGGCGGGTTGGGGTGGTCATGGTGGTGTCTCCCTGGGGTGGGGTGGATGGGCTGGTGGGGGGTGGGGAGTATTGTATCGTGAAAAGGGGAAAATGGAGAATTGAGATTTGAGAATGGAGAAGGTTTAATTTTGCGTGGTTGCGAAGGGATCGGGTTGTGATGCTCCATCCGCCGGGCGGGGGATCGATTTGGTTTGGGCAATTGGCCGAAATGCGACCACCGCCGGGGGATGAATCCCCCGGCTGGTCAGGAAAACCCGATGAATCGGGTTGGGATCGACTGATTTTTGTGTCAAGCGCAGCCCGATTCATCGGGCTTGTTGTGTCCAGCCGGGGCGCTTTAGCCCCCGGCGGTGGTGCATAACAGATCGTGTCCGCAGGTAGGCCACGATCATCGCCGTCCGCACCGTTCGGCAGAGCTCACGTCGAAGCCCATGCCCGGTTGCGACGATCCCACCGACCGGGCACGCGCTGGACAGGGGACGTTTTTGACCGGGCCGGACTAAAGCGGTAAAGTGATGTCGTATTCACCATCAACATTAGCTCGCAGTCTGCACGAACCGGCTACGAGCGTTCAGTGTCTTGTCGTCACGAAACGGAAACATCATGATCAAGCAGCAAACGGCAGGGCAGGGGAGCGAGCGGGGCCTGGGCGACCGGGCGTGGCGGTGGATGATGCAGTTGGATCTGCCCGCGCCCGTGCGCTCGGACAACGAGGTGAGCGCCCTGGCCGAGAAGGACTATCGTTGGAACTTCACGGTCAACCTGATCGATGGGGTCTTCTTCTGGTTTGGCCTCAGCTTTATCTCGTCCACCACCATTGCGCCCCTCTTTATCTCCAAGCTGACGTCCAGCACCTGGCCGATTGTGCTGTTGGCCGTGGTCTCCCAGAGCAGTTGGTATCTGCCCCAACTCTTCACCGCAAGCTGGACCGAGGGATTGGCCCGCAAGAAGCCGGCCGTGGTGGGGTTAGGCTTTATCACCGAGCGGCTGCCTGTGCTGCTCTTTCCCCTGGCCGCGTTGGTGGCCGTGCGCAGCCCGGTGCTGGCCCTGGTGCTCTTCTTTTGGGGCTATATCTGGCATTCCTTGGGTGCAGGCATCATCGCCCCGGCTTGGCAGGACATGGTGGCCCGCATCTTCCCCGTGCAGAAGCGGGGCTGGTTCTTTGGCGTATCTTCCTTTTTGGGCACGGGGACCGGTGCCATGGGCGCGGCCCTCTCCGTCTGGATCCTGGCCACCGTGGCCTACCCCCGGAACTTCGCCCTGATCTTTGCCATTGCGGCGGCGGGCATCTTGATCAGCTGGGTCTTTATCGCCCTGACCAAGGAACCGGCCCAGCGTCCGCCGGTTGTTTTACATAATCAACCCACATCCTGGAAGAAATACCGGCGCATCGTGGGGGAGGACCGCAACTTCCGCCACTTTTTGATCGCCCGCATCCTGGGGGTGATGGGGAGCATGGGGCTGGGCTTCGTGACGGTCTATGCCATCCAGCGCTTTGGCGTGGCGGACAGCACCGTGGGGCTGTACACCGGGGCCATGCTCCTGGGGCAGACCGTGGGCAACCTGGGCGCGGGGCTGCTGGCGGACAAATATGGACATAAGATCTCGTTGGAAGTGGGCTTGCTGCTCTCCAGCGTGGGCTTTGTGGCGGCCTGGCTGGCCCCCAGCGCGGGGTGGATGTTTCCCATCTTTGCCTTCCTGGGCATGACCACGGGCATCCGCATCGTCTCCGGCATCCTGATCGCCCTGGAGTTCTCCGCACCCCAGGACCGGCCCTCGTACATCGGCATCGCCAACACCAGCCTGGGCGTGGGCAGCATCGTGGCTCCGCTGCTGGGCGGCTGGCTGGCCCTGGCCGGATACGACTGGCTCTTCATCGCCAGCGCGGGGATGGGGATCGTGGCCTTGGGGATGATGCACTGGGCGGTGAAGGAGCCGAGAGGGCGGGCAATTTAGGGGGGGGGCTGAATAGAACGTGTGTCCTATTTTTTCCCACCTATGGGCAAGAAAACAGTGACCGTTGTGCCGATACCTTCTTGGCTGTCCAGGCGCACATGGCCTTCGTGTTGTTGCACAATGCCCATGACCTGGGAGAGACCCAGACCGATGTGGGTGGGCACGTCGGTGGAGAAGAAGGGCTCGAAGACGCGGGGCAGGTTGGCGGGGGAGATGCCCCGGCCCGTGTCCGCAAAGGAGAGGCAGAACCACTGACCGGTTAGCGGCTCGTTGCAGACTGAGCAGATCACGTCCGTGGCGGCGTCTGCCGGGAGGATGCGCAGATCGATGGCCAAGGTGCCGCCATCGGGCATGGCATCCAGGGCGTTTTGGGCCAGATCTTGGAAAATTGTTTCCAGGCTCGGCGAGTCGGCCACCAAGATGCACGGCTCTTGGGGCAGGGAGAGGTCAATCTGCACAGAGGCTGAGGGCGGCGAGGGGGCGAAACGTCTCGGTTTGGGTCTGCACCAGGGCGGTCAGGTCCACCTCAACCCGGCGCAGGATGGCTTTGCTGCTAAATTGGAGCAGTTGTTCCACCAGGGTGGCGGCCTCCTGCAACTGCTCCTGAATGGCGACCACGTTCTTCCGTACGCTCAAGTCAAGATTGCGATTGCTCACCATAGACGCTCGCAGCATGAGGCTGGCCAGAATGTTGTTGAAGACATGGGCGATCCCTGTGGTCAACTGGCCCACGGCGGCCATGCGCTCTTGTTGGATCAGGCGGGCTTGGGCCTCCTGCAGGGCGGCTTCGGCCTCCTTGCGGCGCTGGATCTCCTGCTGGGCCAGGGTCAATTCGGCTGAAATCTCCGCCACCTGGCGCAGAATAGCCAGCACAGGGCGATTTTCCAGGGAGATGCCCTTCAAGCTGCTTTGCCAATAGAGATAGCCGTACAGCAGGGGCAGGGCCAGCAACGAAACAAAGAAGCGGCTGATCAGGGTCCCCTGCATGATGCTGAGATAGGCCGGGGTGCCGGCAAAGGCTCCGGTGGCAAAGAGAAACACATCCAGCCACATCACCCCCAGCAGGGTCAACCAGGTGCGGAACCAGAGGTCTATGCGAAGTCTGGGCTGGCCCAAAAACTCCCAGGCCATGGCCAGAAAGATCAGGTCCAGCAGGGTGGCGACGACCGAGGCAACATTGATGCGCAGGCTGGGCAACGGCACCGCGTTAAAGACAGCGGTGGTACTGCCGATCAGATTGGCTTGGAAGTGGAGGGCAGCGGAGATCAACGGCATCATGATCGAGACGGCGATCACCGTGGAGATGGTGATGCGGGTGGCCCGAGGGCCGTCAAAGACGTAGACCACAAAGACGCCCAAGAGCAGAGCCGTGTAAAAGACGGTGGAGCCGACCACAAAGGTGATGCCGCCCAACTGCACGGCCAGCCCCGCATCGGTCACCCAGGACATGATGGCGGTGATGCCGCCGATCAGGGCGTAGAAATGCACCGGCCCGAAGCGCAGGCGCAGGGAATGGCTGGCCAGAACGAGGAAGTACATGGTCATGGCCTCGGCCATCAGCACAAAAATCTGATTCCCCATGATACGGTTTCTCCTTTGCGAAGGGTTGCCACACCAGCTATAGGTAAAAGTATAAAGGGTTTTAGCATAAAAGCCCTATTTGTTCGCAAAGGGGGTATTGTGCCCTTATTTTTTACTCTGTATAAGTTTAATTATACAGAGTAAAAGAGTGAAGAGCGAAGGCTAGACCCAATCAATGCCCTCCCCCACCGAGCGTCCCTAGCAGATCGGGTAATTGCCCCCTCCCTTCTCTGTGCCGTGTTTTTTTGAATTGTCCACCGCCGACCGCAGCTTGGGTTTGTTTAGACGGGTGAAACGTGGATGCGGGTCTGGCTCTTCCAGATTGATGGCTGGCCTGAACCACGTTTTCGCTGCTGCCCTGGGCGATGGGCGACCAAAGCATGGACGCAGGCCCCCTGCCACCGAGCCGTCCAATTCGGCCAGTTAAGAAGCCACGAATTGGCAATGCGTGCTATAGGTTATAAATGCCATGATACATGATCGCTGCGTTAACATCCCCCCTCCCCCACCCCGCCGGTCAGTTCGGTCAAGTTAATAAGCCACGAATTTGGCAATGCCTTGCTTTTAGGTTATAAATGCCACGATTACATGATCGGGCTGCTTTTTATCAACATCAATGCCAGCATCAAATTACCTGCTTCACAACTAAATTAGATCGGCAGTATTTATGTCTACTCTTCGCTATCATCTCCGCCTCTACCTCGTGCGCCATGGGGAATCGACCAACAACGCGTTGACCCGTACCCAGGGCTACGAAGCCTATATGCTCTCCCGGTCCAACGACCCGCTTCTCTCCGATACCGGGCTGGCTCAGGCCCAACAAGTTGGCCCCTTTGTAGCCAAGCTTCTGCGGGCTGATCAGGAACAGGCCCTGGCGTTTGGCCACGTGGCCGGCCCCCTGCTAGACCGGCTCAACGTCAGCCCCATGTGGCGGGCCATGCAGACGGTGCAGCCCATCGCCCAGGCGGTGGACATGGCCCCCCAGGTGCGCACGGACATCTTTGAGCACGGGGGCATCTTTCTGCGCGGAGAGGATGGCATCACCCGGGGCTATCCCGGCGCGGATCGGGCCAAGATCCTCTCTGCCTTCCCGAACTACGTCCTGCCCGACGAGATCAACGAGGCCGGCTGGTGGCGGGGAGCCGAGGAGGATCTGGCCGACTGCCACGCCCGGGCTATCCGGGTGGCCCACGGTCTGCGAGAGGAGGCCAAGGCGGCCAAGGAGGCGGGCATTCGGCAGCGGGTGGTCATGGTCAGCCACGGCACCTTCATGGATGCCCTGCTCAAGGCCATCTTCTATCAACTGCCCTCCTATGCAGTCTACTATCTTCACAACAACACCGGTGTTACGTGCATCGACTTCAACGCCCCCGAAGTCGCCCTGCGCTTCAGCAACCGGCTCGATCATTTGGACGGGCCGGATACAATTACGTATTGAGTGTTACGTGTTGCGTGTTGCGTGATGTGTATTGTTCTCGCTTCTCAATACATATCACGCAACACGCAACACGTAACATCTCCCAAAACAGGAGCTTTTTCTAAATGCAACATATTCCTACCCTAGTCGCAATGGATTTGGAGGGGGTTTTTGTCCCCGAAATGTGGGTGGCCATTGCCGACCGATTGCAGATCGACGAATTGCGTCTGACCACCCGCGAGGTGTCGGACTATGACCAGCTCATGCGCATGCGCCTGAGGGTGCTGAGGGAGCGCAGCCTCTCCTTGGCGGACGTGCAGGGCTATGTGCAGGAGTCCGTGCATCCCCTGCCCGGTGCGGTGGAGTTTCTGGACCGCCTGCGCTCTCAGACCGCGGTGATTATTCTGTCCGACATCTTCTACGAGTTTGTGGCCCCCCTGCTGCCCAAGCTCAACTTCCCCACCATCTTTTGCAACACGCTGACCGTGGACGCCGACGGCATGATCACCGACTACCACATCCGCCAGCGGGACGGCAAGCGCCACGCCATCGAGGCCTTCAACAGCCTGGGCTTCCGCACCTTCGCCGCCGGGGACTCGTACAACGACTTGACCATGATCAAGAATGCCCACTACGGCAGCCTCTTCTGCCCGCCCCAGCGCATCATCGACGAGCATCCCGAACTGGCCGTGGCCAACAGCTACGACGAACTGCGGGCCGCCATCGAGGGCAACCTCTTCACCCCGGCCCAGCAGACCCGAATCGTGGAATAGCCGAAATCGCTCAATCACCCAATCTCAACGTTGAGATTGGGTGATTGAGCGATTAAGCAAGGTTAAGCGATGGCTTCAGGGTTGCCGTTAGATATTGGGGCCAAAAAGCCAACATAATTGGAGGATTGCTCCTTGAAATGGGTGGGGCGAGTGTGGTATTTTAATCTTCGGCCCAAAATTGGGCGAAGAACTCTATCCACGCTAACAGGAGCTTTTTTCCGTATGACTATTTTTAAATCTTCTTTTGAAGTATCAACCCCCAGCCGGATGACCGTGCCGGGGTTGTTTGTTTTTTTACTGATCCTCTCTTTGGCCCTGGTGATGGCCGCTTGCACGCCCGTGGCCGCCCCGGCCACTTCGACCGCCCCAGCCTCGGCGGAAGTCACCGCCCCGGTTGACGCCGACGGCCCCCTGGTCATCTATTCCGGGCGCAACGAAAATCTGGTCGGCCCCCTGATCGAGCAATTCCAGACCGACACGGGCATTCAAGTCGAGGTGCGCTATGGCGGCACCTCCGAGATGGCCGCCACCATTCTGGAAGAGGGGACCAACTCCCCGGCGGATCTCTTCTATGGCCAGGATGCCGGGGCCTTGGGCGCGCTCTCCCAGGCCGGGCGGCTGGCTCCCCTGCCGGCGGATGTCCTCGAACTGGTGGATGGCCGCTTCCGCAGCACCCAGGGGGATTGGATCGGGGCCAGCGGTCGGGCCAGGGTCTTGGTCTACAACACGGACCTGGTCAGCGAGGCGGATCTGCCCGCGGACGTTTGGGGCTTGACCGAGGCCCGCTGGCAGGGCAAGATCGGCTGGGCCCCCACCAACGGCAGCTTCCAGGCCTTTGTCACCGCCATGCGGGTGCTGGAAGGCGAAGCCCAGACCAAGGCCTGGCTGGAAGCCATGATCGCCAACGGGGTGCAGTCCTTCGCCAACAACACCTCCATCGTCGAGGCCACGGGCCGGGGCGAGATCGAGGCCGGGCTGGTCAACCACTACTATCTGCTCCAGTTTTTGGCCGAACAGGGCGAAAGCTTCCCGGCCCGCAACTACTTCTTCCCCACGGCCACCGCCGGGGCCATGATCAACGTGGCCGGGGCTGGGGTGATCAACACCGCCGCCCATCCCCAGGCCGCCCAGCACTTCATGGCCTATCTGCTCTCCCCCAGCGCCCAACAATACTTCGCCGACCAGACCAACGAATATCCGTTGATCCCCGGCATCACCCTCAACCCCATCCTGCCCGCCCTGGATTCCCTGACCACCCCAGACCTGGATCTGGCGGATCTGGAAGACCTGCAAGGCACGTTGGAACTGTTGCAGGATGTGGGGGCGATGGAGTAGAACGTGTTGCGTATTGCGTGTTACGAGTACGTAACACGCAACACGCAACACGGAGACCACCCATGACACCAACCTCTGAACCCACCCCCATGTCCAAATCCGTCAGCGTGATCGGCTATGTGTTGGCCGTGTCGTATCCGGTGTTGGCCTTGTCCACCGGGGTGCGGGCGCTGTATCAGATCTTTTTCAAGGCAGGGCGTGACGGACCTGTTGCCCCCGGCCTTGAGCGGATTGGCGGCCATCTTCTATCTGCTGGCCACCATCGGCTTTGCCTATCGCAAGGGCTGGGCGTGGCGGCTGTCCGTGGGCGTGCTGGGCATCGAGACCCTCTTCACCCTGGTGATCGGCACCCTCAGCTTTGCCTACCCCGACCTGATCGGGCGCACGGTGTGGCGGCACTTTGGCCAGGACTATGGCTTCTTTCCCCTCTTCCAGCCCCTGTTGGGGCTGGTCTGGCTCTTTTGGCCGGCCACCCTGCGGGCCTATGGGATTGTTGCCAAAGGTCGCGGGGGTGAACTAAACTAACCCCCATGCGTCTTGGCCCTTCTTCTGCAAAATCGAATCGTGCGGACGCGCCCGGCGGGAGCCATCTTCCCTCCCGGGCGCGTCTCTTGTTGCACACTCAGCGCCGGGATCATCACAGCGCTGATGTTGCTGCCCCTCTTCTACCTGCTCTTCCGGGCCGCCGGGATCGGCCCCACGGCCCTGGATCTGATCCTGCGCCCCCGCACGGGACAGGTGATCTGGAACAGCAGCGTGCTCACCATCGGCGTGACGCTGGCTTCCCTGCTCATCGCCCTGCCCCTGGCCTGGCTGACCGTGCGCACGGATCTGCCGGGGCGCAAGATGTGGACCGTCCTGCTCACCCTGCCTTTGGTGATCCCCAGCTATGTGGGCGGCTTTGCCCTGGTGGCCATGATGGGGCCAAAGGGCATTCTGCAATCCTGGCTGGCCCCCCTGGGCGTGGAGCGGCTGCCCTCCATCTATGGGCTGCCGGGGGCGCTGTGGGCGTTGACCCTCTTCACCTATCCCTATCTCTTTTTGAGCATCCGGGCCGGGCTGCGCAACCAGGACCCGGCCCTGGAAGAGGCGGCGAACAGCCTGGGCCACAGCCGCTGGACGACCTTTTGGCGGGTGACGCTGCCCAACTTGCGCCCGGCCATCACCTCCGGTGCGCTGCTGGTGGCCCTGTACACGTTGAGCGACTTTGGGGCGGTCTCGCTTCTGCGCTTCAACAGCTTTACACGGGCCATCTATGTCCAATACCTGAGCAGCTTTGACCGCAGCCTGGCCGCCCTGCTCTCGTTGATCCTGGTGTTGATGACCGTGGCCCTGCTCTATTCCGAGCGGCGCATCCAGGGCCGGGCCAGATATTACCGATCCAGCGCCGGGGCCATGCGCGCGGGCCAGACGGGTGCGCCTGGGCCGGTGGCGTCTCCCCGCCCTGCTTTTGGTGATGGGCGTGGTGGCCGCCGCCCTCGTTGGTGCCCGTGGGCGTGGTGACCTATTGGCTGGTCCAGGGCATCCGGGCCGGGGAGGACTTTGCGCCCATGTGGCGGGCCACCCTCAACACGGTCCAGGCCGGGATGTTGGCCGCCCTGGCCGCCACCTTGCTGGCCCTGCCCATCGCCTATCTCAGCGCCCGCTTCCCCAGCCGCTATGCCGCGCTGATCAGCCAGGCCGCCTATATCGGCTATGGCCTGCCGGGGATCGTGGTGGCCCTCAGCTTGGTCTTCTTTGGGGCCAACTATGCCACCATTTTCTATCAAACCCTGGGCATGTTGGTCTTCGCCTATGTGGTGCGCTTTATGCCCCAGGCCATGGGCGTCCTGCGCACCAATCTGTTGCAGACCAGCCCCCGGCTGGAAGAGGCCGCCCGGGGCCTGGGGCTGAACCGGCGGCAAGTTTTGGGCCGGGTCACCCTGCCCCTGTTGCGTCCGGGGATTTTGGCCGGGGCCGCCCTGGTCTTTCTGACGACGATCAAAGAGCTGCCCGCCACCCTGCTCTTGGGGCCAACCGGCTTCACCACCCTGGCCACCCAGATCTGGTCGGCCACGGAAGAGGCCTTCTTCGCCCGGGCCGCGGCCCCCGCCCTGCTCCTGCTCCTGGTCTCGGCCACGAGCATTGTGATTATTTTGGGACAAGAGTAAAAAATGAACAATGAACAATGCACAATGGACAATGCGTGTGTGGTGAATCGTGATTGAGGCCGCAACTCGCAACTCGCAACTCGCAACTCATACTGAAATCCGCCTGGACGGGGTGGTGAAGCGTTTTGGCGCGGTGGGCGCGGCCAATGGGGTGAGTTTGCGCTTGGAGAAGGGGCAGTTGATGGCCCTGCTCGGTCCCAGCGGCTGCGGCAAGACGACGACCCTGCGCATGATCGCCGGCTTTGAAGAGGTGGATGGCGGGGAGATCGAGATCGGCGGCCAGGTGGTGGCCTCGCCGCGCATCCATTTGCCCCCGGAACGCCGCCGGGTGGGGATGGTCTTTCAGGAGTACGCCCTCTTCCCCCACCTGACCGTGCTGGACAATGTGCGCTTTGGTCTGCATCTCTACACCGGGGATCGGGCGCGCCGGGCCGAAGAGGTGCTGGATTTGGTGGGCCTGGCCGGGGTGGAACACCGCATGCCCCACGAACTGAGCGGCGGCCAGCAGCAGCGGGTGGCCCTGGCCCGGGCCTTGGCCCCGGAACCGGCCCTGGTCCTGCTGGACGAGCCGTTCAGCAACCTGGACGCCGGCCTGCGGGTGCGGGTGCGGGCGGAGGTGCGGGCCATCCTCAAGCAGGCCAACGCCACGGCCATCTTTGTCACCCACGATCAGGAGGAGGCCCTGAGCTTGGTGGACCAAGTCGCCGTCATGCTCAAAGGCCAGGTGCATCAGGTGGCCAGCCCCCAAAAGGTCTACCGCCAGCCGGTCAGCCGGGAGGTGGCGGCCTTTGTGGGCGAAGCCAACTTCCTCCCCGGCACCGCGGACGGGCGCACGGTGGCCTGCGAACTGGGCACCCTGGAAACCCAGATCCCCATCACCGGGCCGGTGGATGTGCTGATTCGGCCCGAGAACTTACAGGTGCTCCCCGCTCCGGCCACCGCGGACTGTCGGGTGCGCAGCAGCCTTTTCTTTGGCCACGACCAACTTCTCACCGTGGAGACCAGTTCGGGTGCCATGCTCAACGCCCGCCTCGGCCCCAGCTTTCACTTTGCCCTGGGCCAACCGGTCCAACTGGCAGTCAAAGGGCCGGTGATGGCGTACGCGACGTAGCCAATCCCCGGCATTTACTTCGCCAAGCGAGCAACATCCGCCTCTTCCCGCCGATCGAGTGCGTGAAATGCCGGGGATTTGGCGGGTTAGGCGAGCACGGTTTCATACTTTAGTACGGTCCCTCACCTACACAACCCGTCGCCCGATCTATAGTGTGAACATCGACCTTATCTCCACCCATTTTCCAAAGGAATTGCCCTTATGAACGAAGAAACCCAATCTGCCCGTTCGAGCAGCCGCGGCCCGAAAATGCGCGTCGCCAGCCCGTCTCTGATCTTGATCTTCGGCGCATCCGGGGACCTGGCCAAGCGCAAGTTGATCCCGGCCCTCTACAAGGTTTTTGGCGAGGGGTTGCTGCCCGAACACACGACCATAGTCGGCTATGCCCGCAGCCAATACACGGACGAAGCCTTCCGGGAGGCCGTGCGGGAGGGCATCGAGGATCACGGGGAGGGCACCTTTGACCCGGCCCTGTGGGAGCGCTTCGCCCAGGGCATCTTCTATCAAGCCGGGGGCTATGACGACGCGGCCAGCTTCCAGGCCCTGGCCACCCGCATCCAGACCATCGAGGCCGAGCGGCAGACCGGGGGCAACCGGCTCTTTTACATGGCCACCCCGCCCACGGTCTTTGAGTGCATCGCCCAGGAGTTGGGCAACGCCGACCTGGCCGCCCCCCTGCCCGGCGGCTGGACCCGGCTGGTGGTGGAAAAGCCCTTCGGCCACGATCTGGCCAGCGCCAAGGCCCTCAACGCCCACCTGCAGGGCATCTTTGACGAGGAGCAGATCTACCGCATCGACCACTATTTGGGCAAAGAGACCGTGCAGAATATCCTGGTCTTCCGCTTTGGCAACGGCATCTTCGAGCCGATCTGGAACCGCAACTATGTGGACCACGTCCAGATCACCGTCTCCGAAAGCCTGGGCGTGGAAGGCCGGGGCGGATATTATGACAAGTCCGGCGCGGTGCGGGACATCCTGCAAAACCACGGGCTGCAACTCCTGGCCCTGACCGCCATGGAGCCGCCGGCCTCCTTCGACCCCAAATCCGTGCGGGATCAGAAGGTCAACGCCCTGCGCTCCATCCGCCCCATGCGCCTGGAGGAGGTGCGCCGGGATTCCGTGCGCGGCCAATACACGGCCGGCACGGTGAACGGCGAGGAGATCCCCGGCTATTTGGACGAGAAGGGGGTGGCCGACGGCTCCACCACGGAGACCTATGTGGCCTGGCGCTTGGAGATCGACAACTGGCGCTGGAGCGGCGTGCCCTTCTATCTGCGCACGGGCAAGGCCCTGCCCAAAAAGGTGACGGAAATCTCCGTGGTCTTCCGCCACGCCCCCCATCTGCTCTTCCAAAAGGCCGCGGTGGAGGATCAGATCATCAGCAACGTGATCACCCTGCACATCCAGCCGGACGAGGGCATCAGCCTGCGCTTTGGGGCCAAAAGCCCAGGGCCGACCATGGCCATCAACCCGGTGAACATGGACTTCGACTATGCCGAAAGCTTTGGGGCCAAGCCCGCGGACGCCTACGAGCGCCTGCTCCTGGACGTGGTCCTGGGCGACTCCACCCTCTTCACCCGCAGCGACGAGGTGGAGGTGGCCTGGAACCGGGTCAACCGCCTGCTGGACGGCTGGGCCGCCGAAGACACCTTCAACCGCAGCGCCGGCGAATCCCGCCTCCCCACCTACCCCCCCGGCTCCTGGGGACCGGACGAGGCGGACGAGCTGCTGGCCCGGGATGGGCGGCGGTGGCGGAATGGGTGAAGGGCTGAAGGGGTGAGCGGGTGAAGGGGTGCCCCCCCCAAAAAAGCCAGCGCCGGTTGAGTAGCCGCCGCACGGATCTCCGCTGACCAATCACGCACTCGGCGGCGTATCGAAACCAGAGCGGGTTGACCCCGATTTTGCCTGACCCAGTTCCGGTTTCGATACGCCCTTTTTCTGCGGTTGAGGGAGGGGTAGGGATCGGTCGGGCTACTCAACCTACGTGGGTTACACCGCACACGCCAGCGCCGGTTGAGTAGCCGCCGCACGGATCTCCGCTAACCATTCAGGCACTGGCGGCGTATCGAAACCAAGCGGGTTGACCCCTAAACTCCCCAACAACCGCATTTTGTGCCGCAATGGAGAACCCATAAAATGACCAACAAATCAACAAAACAACAAATCAACTATCTTCCCACCAAGGACGCCCTCACCCACACCGCCTGCGAGCTGATCACCGCCGCCGCCGCCGCCGCCATCGCCCAGCGCGGCTTTGCCACCATCGCCCTCTCCGGCGGCTCCACGCCCCTGCCCGTCTTCGCCGCCCTGGCCGCGGACCCGGACATCGACTGGCGACGCTGGCGCATCTTCTGGAGCGACGAGCGCACGGTCGGCCCACCTCCCCGGACAGCAACTACGGCGCGGCCAAGGCGGCCCTGCTGGACCATCTGCCCAAGCCCGGCCCCCTGGTCATGCGCCTGGCCGGGGAAGCCGACCCGGACGCCGCGGCCCTGGCCTACGAAAAGGTCGTCTCCGAACTGGTCCCCGCCCGCCCGGACGACCCCCGCCACCTGCCCGCCTTCGACCTGATCCTCCTGGGCATGGGCGGGGACGGCCACACGGCCAGCCTCTTCCCCCACACCGCCGCCCTGGCGGAGACCGAGCGGCTGGTCGTCGCCAACGTCGTGCCCCAACTCAACACCACCCGGCTCACCTTCACCTATCCCCTGATCAACGCCGCCCGCCGGGTGCTCTTCTTGGTCTCCGGCGCGGGGAAGGCGGATGTGCTGGAAGGCCGTGCTGCACGGTCCGCGCAAGGTGGACGAATACCCCAGCCAAGGGGTTGCGCCGACGAATGGCACGTTGACGTGGTTGATTTCCAACGCGTAGGGGCACGGGCTGCGGCGACAAACATGGCTCTTTCAACGGCGAAATTTCCTTCCGCCGCTTCCCGTGCCCGGTAAACCAACCAATTCTGCCACTCTACCGGGCATGAATACCATCGACTTTTGAAAAACCCTGAATAGCGGTTGAAAACCACCAGCTTTCTGTGCTATAGTGCAGTCATCCAACCATTTGGACAATGACCAACCAAGAGAATCAACGTCCGCTTTGCATTTGATCGAGGTGAACCAATGTCAACCTACGAAACAGATTTCTACGCCTGGACCCACGATCAGGCGACGCGCTTGCGCACCCATGATTTTGCGCGCTTGGATATCGACAATCTGATCGAGGAGATTGAAACCATGGGCCGCTCGGAGCGTCGCCAGTTGACCAATCGCCTGGAAGTCCTGCTCATCCATCTGCTCAAATGGCAATTTCAGCCCGCCCTGCGTGGCCGCAGTTGGCAGTTGACCGTTGTGGAACAGCGCCGGCGCATCGACAAACTCATGCAAAACAATCCCAGCCTGGCCCCACACCTGCTCGACCTGTTGACCGAAGCCTACGCCGACGCCACCTTCGGGGCCATGCGCGAAACCGGCCTGCCCCAGGAGACTTTCCCCGCGGTCTGTCCCTACACGCTGGAAGATGTGTTGAGCATGACGTGGCTGCCCGGGTAGGCGGGAAATTGAAAATTGAGAGTTGAGAATGGGGAAGTTTTAGTGATGTGGGGTCAGACCTCCTGTCATTAAAACTTCCCCATTCTCAACTCTCAATTCTGACTTTCTCCGGATCGAGTCCAACGTCCCCGGCACGTGGGACCCAAGCGAGAACCGACTCGTCCACCCACCCCAAAGTTCGTGCGTGCCGGGGACGTTGGACGGCTCTCCCCCGATCTGGGCTTAACCCGAAACGTCCCCGGCACGCACGAAGAAATACTTTGGTTGACCAGTCCTCACCCGCTTTGGCCCCACGTGCCGGGGACGTTTCTGCCTTGCTTCCCGCCCCATTCCCGCGTATACTGGACCTATCATCCACCTCATCGTCCAGGAGACTCCCATGCCCTTGACTCGTGACCAACGCACCCGCAACCGAAGTCGCCATTGCGGCGGGCTTAACCCTGGTCGGGTTTTTGACCGGACAAGGTCTGCCAATCGCCCTGGCTGGTGCCGTGGGCGGCATTGGCGGCAATTTGGCCGCCAATCAGGTCGATCAGGCCATCGCGGCTGGACGGACAGTTGGTTTACTGAACGCGGTGACGTGGTTGCCCCGATCCAGCGGCTTTACGCAGCGCTTTGCAGCAGGCCACCCGCCAATTGAAGGCCGAATGGCAGACACAGACGTCATTCAAACGCTTGGGCAAGGATGCAGCCCAACTCTCCCTCGATGCCTTGGATGGCCTCGCCGCGGCTGGCGACACGCTGTTGATCGACAACGCTGACCTTTCCCACCTTCGTCCGCAAACCGAAGCAGATAGCATGGATGAAACGACACTGCGCCGCCGATGGCAACGCAGCGTCGCCGACTGCCTGACCGGGCACGATGCCAACCTGATCGCTTTTGTCCAGGATCGGCTTGCTGAAGAATGGAACCAGCGCTTTCAGGAAATCTTGCAAGATCCGGGAGATCTGGGCACACGGGCAGATCGAGCCTGTCGCCAGCTTCGGGACAGAGTGTCACCAAAGCCTGGGCGGCATCAAAGATGATACCCGCTATATCCGTGAATTGGTGGATCGGGTCAAGACCTACCTCAGTCGTTCGCCCTCTTCCACGACGTCCCCGCCTTCCCACCCCACTTCCTCGGACGCGACCAGATCGTCGCCGATCTCGTCGCCCAACTCACCACGGGGGGAACCGTGGCCCTCTCTGCCGAGGGACTGCCCGGGGTGGGCAAGACGACCCTGGCCGTGGCCTTGGCCCACCACCGGCACGATTTTGGACCACTTCACCGACGGCGTGCTGTGGGCGGGCCTGGGCACCCAGCCGGACCTGTTGGGCATCCTGGCCGGGTGGGGAGACGCCCTGGGCGTGGATGTGACCGACCGCCCCACGCCCGAAGGCCGGGCCAGCGCGGTCCACAACGCCATCGGCCAGCGCCGCCTGCTCCTGGTGATCGACGACGCCTGGACCCGGACGCGGCCAAGGCCCTGCGCCTGGGCGGACCCGGCTGCGCCCACCTGCTCACCACCCGGGACCAGGCCATCGCCCGCAGCTTTGGCACGGTGCAGAGCGTGGAGGTGTTGGACCCGGCCCCGGCCCGGCAGCTTCTGGCCGAGCTGGCCCCCATCACCGCCCAGCCAAACCCGGATGGGCCGGATCTGGTGGCCCAACTGCTGGCCGCCGTGGGCTATCTGCCCCTGGCCATCCAGTTGATGGGCGGCTACCTGAACGGCGAGAACGGCGGCGAACCCGTGGCCTTCGCCACCCAGGCCCGCACGGTCCTGGCCCGGCTGGCGGACCCGGCCACCCGCCCCGGCTTCCGTGGCCGACACCCTGAACGCCACCATCGCCCTCAGCTTGGACGGAGCCAGCCCAGGCCGACCCCGCCGCCCGGTGCCACCTTCCACGCCCTGGGGGCCTTTGCGCCCAAGCCCGCCCGCTTCGACCTGGCCGTGGCCCAGGCCGTCACCCAGGCCGAGCCGGCCACCCTGGCCCGGCTGATCCAGCGCAATTTGTTGGAGAAAGGGCCGGATGAGTCCTTGGCGTTGCATCAAACTATTGCAGACTACGCAAGATCGTTTACGCTGAAGCAATCCACATTTTTTCACGCATTCTATTTCTTGAACCAAGGAGACCTGATCAATGATCGAAATGCCTCATATTTTAGGGAATAGCCA
>CAVPIK010000011.1:0-67784 GCA_963704975.1 uncultured Chloroflexia bacterium
GGATTTGAGCTTGAGGACGTCCGCCAACTGGCAACGCACCTCCACGCCCAAGGCCAGTCCTATCACGGGCGCTCCTGGGGATGGGGGGTGACCTACGAACCGGAAATCCGCGAGGCCGCAGCCCAGGTCGACGTGCCGGACGGTCAAGGCGGCTTCGCCCCCAAACCATGCCCCTGTGGATGCCGGCCAGCTTCACCATCGGCGCAAGCGGCATCTGGTTCTTCTCCCTGGCATGGGAGAACGGCGTGGATCAGTCGCCGATTGAGTTTTATGATCGAAACGTGGCCGAGGCGGGATGACCCCGCCGGACTCTCTCGTCCCACGTCTGCGTGGGCGTGTCCGTCCGGCGCTCTGCGCCGAGGGACGCCGGAGCGTCCAGTTGGTTACCAACGCGGAGCGTTGGAACGAGACCAAAATCAACCAATCAACCAATCAACCATCCACCCACCCAAGGCCTCGCCCATGATCACCCCCCAACAATTCGTCAACAAATGGCGCAATGTCACCCTGAAAGAACGCTCGGCAGCCCAGGAACATTTCATCGATCTGTGCCGGATGATCGGCCACCCCCCTCCCGCTGGGGATGACCCACCGGCAAACGCTACACCTTCGAGGCTGGAGCGGACAGAGATAGAGTTTCTAGTATTGAGGTCAAATATGAATAACACCGATTATTTGAGTAGAGAGATGCCGAAATCTAGCCGTGAGCGTATTTTTGATGCAGTTCAAGCGTTTAGGAGCAAATATGAATTGCAGGAAAAGCCTGTTCATGAAGCAAATGAAGCTGATACGAGACTTCTACTTATTGATGAATTATTGATTGCCCTCGGATGGCCAAAATCAGAAATGAATCCTGAGTATCATGTTGGAGGCACGGGCTATACAGATTATCTTTTGAAGATAGAAACACAACCTCGGTTGATTGTAGAGGCAAAACGTGAAGGGGTTACTTTTACTTCATCACAGCGTGGACAGTTAAAAAGGGTAGAGTATTCTCTAAAATACTTGCGATCAGCATTTGGAGATGGTTTGTCTGAGGTAATTTCACAGGCAGAACGCTCTCTTCGTCGATCGCAGGTCCCTTTTTCTGTAGTTACAAATGGAGCGGAGTGGTTTCTACTCCAGCTAATAGCTCCTGCAGGACATGATTCTATAGAAGACTTAAGCGGAGTGTATTTCGGGAATCTTTTTTCGGAAAACTACCCAAATTGACCTCGTTTGGCAATTGTTGGGTGCGCGAAATGTTAAGCAAGGTAGTTTGCAGTCATATTTTGCTGATATCAACTCAAGAAGATCCGATAATGTTGTAATCCCAGAAAAAAAGTTCGGGGAGTTTATATGGAAGCAACGAACGGATCAAGAGCAAATTCGTGAGTTTTATGATTTGTTTTTTGATGAAATCACAGATTCTAGTAGACGCAAGATGCTTGAAATGTGCTACATCACAAATGCACGATTAGATCAGTATGATAAAGAACTCCAACGAGCACTTCGTGATACGGTACCCCATTATCTTGACGGTGCTAGAGATATTTCACCTCGTGATGGTGAAATTCTACTAGGTACCGAAACAGGTGATCGAAAGGGGAAGAGTAGTCATAATGACTGGTTCCGTTGGGTGCGGAAAATCAACTTTTGTCACGAGAACTCTGTTTGATGGACGCAAGAATAAACGAATCAAGTCAATAACAATTGATTTAATCAATGAAGTTGAAGAGAGTGCTGACAAAATTGTGCCAAGACTATGGACTTTGATTACACGTCAATGGTCAAAAGAAGAGTCAGATTCGTATAGCTACACAACTCTAAAAAGTGTATTTATCTCTCAAATAATAAATCTTAAGCAGGGACCCTATTCTAAAGTTTTTGAAGAAGATCCTGCCGAGTATCATCGACATGAGGCGAATTTGTTTAGATAATCTCTCTGGCAATCCAGAGGAGTTTTTTCCGGCTTGTTGGCGATATTATAGAAATCGTGGTGAGGGAATTGTTGTTTTTCTTGTAACTACCAAGCCGTCTCTACAGAGGGCATGAAGGGGTGACCGACAAAGGCACCATAGACGGCGGTGATGGCGTTGTGGCCTTGCTTGCGAGCAGTTGAGATGTAGGAGCGAATGGCAGCGAAAGTGTCTGCGCCCTCCTTGGTGCGGAAGGTGCCCGATACTTTCTGCTTGACCTTCATCATTCGGATGTCCTGCTCCGCCAAGTTGTTGTCGAAGGGGATGTCGAAATCAGCCATGAAGGCAAGCACGCCGGTTTTGTGGGTTTGCAGCCGGTCAAGCAAGTTCTTGGGTGGCGTTTGTTTGGGGCGACCCCGCTTCTTTGGGGGCGGATCTGTGGGAGGTGGGTTGGCCGCCAGTCCATCGGCCAGGATTTTGTCGTAGGCTGCAGAATAATGGAGCAGACGGTCAGCAGGCAAGCTCATGGCCGGAAGCGGAGTGGCTTTGACCTCCTGATGGATGTCACGCAACAACTGGGCCATATCGACTGCCCAGGATTGCTGATACTGCTCGTGGATGAATTCCAACTCCCGCAGATGATGCGCATTACAGAAGGTGTGCTGACTTTGCGCAAAAGCCAAATAGGCAGCCCAATGGTCGTGAACCGCATGGCCCTGGAATACGGGGCAAAATGCCACCAGCCGCCATGCCTTCTTGGCCACGCTTCTCATGTACATGATAGTGGGTCAAATCAGGTGTGCTGGCCACATGCAGCCAATGCAACTTGCCGGTGGCGCGTAGGCCGCTTTCATCAAAATTGACCACACGGGCAGCCACCAGTTGCTCTTTGATGCTGGCCAGACTACCCTGGGTCGCCGAGGCCAACCGCCGATTGGCGGCCATGATCACCGATTCCGAAGGTGACTGTCCGTAAAAATCCGTCAACACCTCTTCCGTCCGAGCCAGCGGGATGAAGTGGTAGTTGTTCAAGTAGCTGGCTTGGGCCAGGATGTGAGGACCATATTGGGTCGGTTGGGTGACACTATCCGGGAAGTCTCCCTTCACCTCTTTGTGACAACAGGGACACTGCTTGACCGCCGCTTGATGCTCGGTCACTTCAATCTGTATGGGCGGGATGTCGAAAACCTGCCGTCTTTCATAGCCCGTGACTTCCACTATGCTCAAGTCCGTTTGGCAATGGGGGCAAACATCGACTGGATGGGGGGCGATGTGGTCCGGGTTATCCACCATATTCAACGTGCCACCCTTGTGGCCTGGTTGTCCGCCCTTGGGATGCTGCCCTTTTTGACGTTGACTTTTGGTCTTTGGTTTCTTCAGCCCATCGCTGCTCGGCGGCTTGCCACTATTATGGCTATCCTTCGCCAACTGGTCCCGCAGTGCTTGGATCAGCGTCTCTTGTTGACCCAGTTGTTCCCGCAATTCTTGGATCAACACCTGTTGCTCACCCAGTTGCCGACCCTGCTCCAGAAACAGCTTGATCAGACTGGCTCTGTCCAGACTATTCAACTGTTGGTGGTCGATACCCAGTGACATTTCCATGTCCCGCACTTTACATCAAAACGGTTCATTCTTCATGTGATTTACACTGCATTTGTGCCACTTCTTGGCTCACCAAGGGATGGCTTGGTAGTTACTTTTTCTTGATAACGTCGATAGGGCTTCGGAAGCACTCCAACGACAAGTATATAATTTCGCACATCAGCTTGCAGCGAATTCAGGCGCTACTATTATTGTTACCATGCGTGAATTTACGTTTTTTCGGGGTAAAGAAGCGGGCTTCTTAGATGTTAGGTCCAGTGATTTAGTTTTCCATTTGCAGGCACCTAATTTGATACAGCTTGTCTCACAACGTGTTAAGTATGTTGAATCATACCTAGAGAAAGATTACAGGTATGGGCAATGGAAGAGCCGAGTAGACTGGCCGACCTTTTCGGAAAATATCCAAAAACATGTCTCAACGATTAAGAATGTGTACCTACAACAAGATCAGGGTCCTGAGCTATTAAAGTTGCTTGATGCAGTATCATGGCATGATGTACGTTTGTTTCTTCAGATTCTAGAACAAGTACACGTTACACTTGGCAGTACAGAAACAAACTGGTCTGTTGATGAATTGCTTGCTATCTTAATGACACCGTTGAAGAGCATAGGAGCGTTGCCGCTGATCACGAATGTGTTTGGCCATCAATCCAGCTTACAAGAATTTTTGCTTAAAGGTTCGATGTCTATTGTTGTTGCAGTATGGACAGCCAATGAATGAATTACGAAGAGGAATCTCATATAGCCAATTGATGACATTTTTAAATATGTATGGGTATCGGCAAAACTGGTCTAGGGCAGCTATCGAAGAGTTAGTGCAAGAGAGGTTTCTTGAATGTCTTGAGGCACCTGCGGCGGTAGATTACGCTGAACTATAGGGTAAGTGACTCCCATTCATTCCGGGCATCTCCATTAGCCGTTATGCTCTTTAAGCATCTGATCACTTCAAAAGTTTATCTTTCAATTATCGGTAATACATTACCTTATCATGTGATGAAGCTGCAGATGCGTATATTGCTGAGCTACGTAACATGTACGGAACACTTGATGATAGACAATTGGAGTTGTCAGCAATTGATCTGTTTGAAGACGCTGGTTTGTTTAAAAGAGTCGCGAAATATTTGACTCTTGAGTACGAAAATGAGAAGGTTTCTGGTAGTTTAAGAACGCATAACCCTGAAATAACAGCAACAGAGTCACAGCTTGATAGCATATTGCAGAAGCTAAATAGATTCACAGACAGTGCTCAATCCTCAATCTCTTTGAGTGATGACTCGTCTCAGCTTCCACTATTCTCGATTAGTTCAGTAACTCCAAGACCTGACATTAAGTATCCAGCTACACCTGTAGATATTTCAAAAATGACTATTGGCAGATCTGAACAAGCCCCTCTTGTTTTTTGGGCTTTAGTTGCTTTAACATTGTCTCATAACCAAGAATGGTCAAGTGGGGTACAGATAACTGATATTATTAACGCGGAATTTGGTCGATAATCTCATCGTAAAGCTCCCAATAACATTTCACGAGCATTACGCAGTCCTTTTTAAGAAAGCAACCATGGCTAAAGGCAAAGAGAGTTAGCCCTCGAAAAGAGCTTTTCGGACTAACAGATTCATGGCGTGATAGTTGGAATAAGGTTTTTGGAAAAATAGATCCAGATAGGAAATTTGGGATTGACGACTAAATATCGGTGACTGAATACCCCAGAGTTTTTCTCGTAATTGGCTCGGAAATCTCGGCCAAATTTGAGGGTGCAGTGGTAGTTATATCCTGAAATGTCATCAAACTTATTCTCAAAAAAATTAGGCCGTGAACAAATGCCCTTTGATATTCAGGCGTTCTTCGTTTCTTGTGGCGGTTTTGTTTCCATTTTGCATTACATCGGGGAATTTGACTCGCTTGTAGTGATGCACGAATGTATGTACAATGAGTGCATGAACTATCAGTGGGATTTCGACAAGGCCAGGAACTAAATGACAGAGACCATGCAACAAGAATACGACTTCAGCGGCGCAAAACGAGGGGCCGTGGTGCCGACAGCGGGCAAGACACGCATCACCATCCGCGTGGACGATGACGTGCTGGCCTGGTTCCGCGCCCAGGTGGAGTCCGCGGGCGGCGGCAATTACCAGACGTTGATCAACAAGGCCCTCCGGGCGTTCATGGCCAGTCAATATGAACCCCTGGAAGTCACCTTGCGCCGGGTCATCCGC
Organism: uncultured Chloroflexia bacterium; assembly: GCA_963704975.1. Taxonomy (GTDB): domain Bacteria; phylum Chloroflexota; class Anaerolineae; order Caldilineales; family Caldilineaceae; genus JAGNDO01. The sequence continues at coordinate 5,714 of CAVPIK010000011.1, forward strand.
GAGGAGATGGCCGAGTGGACGACAGAGGACGACCCAGCGCCCCACCTGGCTCAACCTGGCGCATGACAAGCTGGACAAAGCCGTCTTCACCGCCTATGGGTGGCCCCATGATCTCAGCGACGACGAGATCCTGGAGCGATTGTTGGCGTTGAACTTGGGCCGGAGTGACTGAACTGTGTCGAATCAAGACCTTACTGTTGGCCAAAGTGGTTTAGATCACACTGCAAAGTGGTTTAGATCACATCGCAAAGTGGTTTAGACCACATTGCAATGTGGTCTAAACCACTTTGCAAAATGATCTAAACATGACGCCATCATTCTAGTGTGCGGATTGCGTCTACATCCCTATGTTTTGGTACACAAGAAGGCACAGAATGATCATGGGAAAAAGACAAATTGAAAATCTATTGCGTACAGCATTGCTGAAAGACGGCAGCATGGCAGCCGCCTTGTATGACCATGAATTGGCAGAACATCTTGACTATTGGTACGCCGGTCTACTAAGGGATAAGGAAGACTTTGTTTTTGCGGTGACAGAGCATTCGGGTGACGTAGCGATGGTATTGATCACAAAGGCGAAGGAGGTCTATGTGAACGAAGGGGCGAGAGCAAAATTACGGGCACTTTGGCCGCAGCCCGCCTATACCAGAAACATGAAGATCTTCATCCCAATGATGGCTGATGAATTGGCAAACAATATTTTTTCCGTGAACGGTGTAAAGGTGGTGGCAGATGGCAACAAAAAGTGAGTTACAGTCCGATAGGATCAAGCAAATTTTCGGCACCGACGAAGTCCCGGATGTGACGTCGAACACAGTGAAAATCTATCTCGAATATTTGCAGAAACACTTGTCATTCCCCTGTATTCTTGTGGGTATCGAGAGTATCGGGTTCTTTGGCTGGGAAGAGCGTTTTGAATTTGGGTATGGGAGCAAGAGCGAGTACGAGAAGCTACGAAAAGAACGAGGTTCGCTCAAAGACAAATTTGAGTTGAGCGCAATGGGCGATGCCAGGGTTGAAAAAAACTTGGATATTGTTGTCGTTGTAAATCGAGTGCCGAGTCGTAAGCGTTTTGAGATTCCGCTGTCGGAATTAGAAGCAGAAGACAAAGCTTCGAATCAATTATCAATTGTTGGATGATTACTCGGTATGGTTTGTAAATTGGCAATAAGCCCCATGCCTTCCCCAAAGAGATGGCCATCTGCTCTCAGCGATGAGGCGATCCTGGAGCGTCTGCTGGCGTTGGGTTTGGGGCGGGGTGGGGGGTGAGATGCAGGTTGTCAACCAATCCGCCTTGTTGTATAGTTGAATCATTGGAGCGTGTAGCTCAGGGGTTGAGCTTTCTCGACTAAAAACATGAAGGAGCGGGTCATGATTAACAGCATTCGACAGAAAACGGTTGTCGGCAAAGGGGGCAAAATTGAATTCTCGTCCCCAGAGTTGCTAAGTGGGATGCGGGTCGAAGTCATCGTGCTGGTGGAACCCGACGAGCAGGATGCCACCGACTATTTGCTGTCCACGGAAGCGAACCGCACTCATCTGCTTCAAGCAATACGGGAGCTCGATGACTCATCCCGCTACATCTACGCGGACCCCGCCGAACTATGAGACGAATCGCCTTCCTGCCGGTGGCTTTTGACGATTTTAGCCGCTGGGCGACGGAAAACAAGAAGATGCAAGCCAGGATCGTCAAACTTATCAAGGATATCGATCGTGATCCATTCGTAGGGATCGGTAAACCGGAACCCTTGAAACATGACCTCTCGGGACTATGGTCACGGCGTATCACAGACGAACACCGTTTGGTGTACAAGGTCACTGACGAAGAGATCATCATTGTCTCGTGCAGATTCCACTATTGAGAAAAGTTTGGGTGGGGCTTTGAACTAGAGTTGACTCCACAATCCAGAACACGTATCAATCCAAAACGACCCAGACCCCATCACCGGGCCTGGGTCGTTTTTTGTTTTGGGGGAGTTCGTTGTCCCAAGTAGTTCACATAGTTTGTGGCCGAGGGATGAATTGCCATCCCCGGTTCATCGGCTGGGGTGTTGGGCCACAGTGAGGTGATTTGAGGGCGGTTAGGGGGCAATCAGATTATGCTTGGTTGACTTAAGCTAACCGGTCTGTATAATGGTGCATCACGCACCTTGATGGCTGGCTGTGTTGGACAGTGCCAACCCTTGACCCATAATCGGAGATTATTGCATGTCGAATGCGAACATCAAGCAAACAACCTTGGGGATTCGAGTGATTTTGTACGCGGCCAGTTTTCTGGTGTTGAGCGTCAGCCTCTCGCTTTTCTTTTTTCCTGGGCAAACGGAGGTCTATTTTTCCTGGACAATCAAGCCGCCCCTAACCGCCGCCTTTCTGGGGGCCGGCTATTTGGCCAGCTTCTTCTTCGAATTCCTCTCTGCCCGAGAACGGGTCTGGGCCAACGCCCGCCCCGCTGTGCCGGGCGTGTGGCTCTTCACCTTGCTGACGTTGATCGTTACCCTTCTCCACCTGGATCGGTTTCACTTCAATAGCCCGGCCTTCATCACTGTGGCCGGGACCTGGGTCTGGCTGGCCATCTATGTGGGAGTGCCCATAGCAATGGGTCTGCTGTGGATTCATCAAGCGCGACAGCCAGGCATTGACCCGCCCCGTGTGGCCCGCTTGCCCAAATGGTTTCTTGTCGTCCTGACGGGGCAAGGCGTGATCATGTTGCTGCTTGGATTGGTCATGTTGATCTCGCCTGATTCGGTGATTCCCCTCTGGCCTTGGGCCCTATCCCCACTCACCTGCCGGGCTATCGGCGCCTGGGGGATGGGTCTGGGCCTCATCGCCCTTCAAGCCGCATGGGAAAACGATTGGCGTCGATTATCTCCGACCATGTTGAGTTACGGGCTTTACGGTGCGCTGCAAATCATCAACCTCTTGCGTTTCCCGACCACGCTAGAGTGGCGTACTCCCCAGGCCATCCTCTATACCGGGTTTATCGTCATTATGTTTTTGATGGGCCTGTTTGGTACACAGCGGGCGTGGTCTATCAAACGAGACCCTGCCGGGTTTTCGTAACGCCAACACAACCAGATCATCCATTCACACAGAACGACCCAGGCCCCATCACCGGGTCTGGGTCGTTCTGCGTGTCAGCGGTTGGGGGTGGGCGGCGTCTCGGTCGGGGTTGGGAAAAACTTCTAAATGTTTTCTCGAAAACTTCTAAATGTTTTTCCAAACAGATCGGGACCTTTATTCTCAAAAGATCGGGACCTTTTTTCAAACAGATCGCTATGGTTTTTAGCCCTCCCCACGACGCCCGTGGACGCCCGGCCTGTGGAGGCTGTCCGCATGGGAGGGACCTTGATCTTCCGGGAAAGGGCCGGTTCTTGTTGGGTCGAGTGGATAGCCTTGGCCCATTCCCGGAAAGGTGGGGGCGATCCGCCCATCAATCCCGGAATGGGCCAAGGGATTTACGTCAACGCAGAACGAACCGGCCCTTTCCGGGATTGTCCGCTTCGTTTCCAGAAATATGCCGCACACCCTTGTTTGCCCGTGCCGTCGCCAAGATGATACTATCTTTCTACCGTCGTATCGATCCCTTTGAGAAATCCCCGTAATTGCTGAACGGGAACAATGGGAATTAACTCAATGCGGTTTTCGTAGACCATGACTTGCAGTTTCTGGCCCGGTTTAATCTGCAAGCTTTCCCGAATCTTGCGCGGGATTACAATTTGGTAACTGGGCGATACGGTTACGATCTCCATCGGTCTCTCCTGTCGCTGAGGGTTTCATCACACGCAAGGCAAGTTTATCTCATTTCGAGAAGATGATCAATCAGTTTCCCCAGATGATGACTCAATCAAGATGTGGATGATGTTGGAATGGAGGAAAAGACAATGAATCGACACTGGTCAGCCTGGATCTGCCTGATCTTTTTCCTCGCCGCCTGCACGTCGCGCCAGTCCCGCCCCCGCTGCCGCCCCCGGCATCCATACCCACGCCGACGCCCTTTTCCGACCCGCGTCTTCAGCCGGCTATTGAGGGCGGATTGCGCTTCTTGGCCGCTCAATACAACGCCAATGTCGGACTGCTGCAAGAGTCGCCCGACATCGGTCAGCACCGCTATTATCTGACCAACGACAACGCCCTGGCCGCGTATGTGGTGGCCCAGGTGGGGGACGCCGGCTTTGCCCAAACCCTGCGCCGCAGTCTGGACCGCTACGGCTACGACAGCAACGGCTTTATGGAAGTGGCCTGGGGAAGGTGATTGCTTGGCCGCCCATGCACCACGAGGATTTGGTCGTTGAGCAGTTGACCGATGCCCAATGTGACTTTCTAAACGAGGACGAAACCGGGCCGGTGGGGGATTGTGTTTTGCAGGAGACCCATCACCCGGAGCTGGGCGTCTTTTACGATTGGTCCAGCTTCTCCAACCTGGCCTGCATGGGCGCAGTGAACGAGGTCAACCAGGGCAATCTGATGTGGCCCGTTGGCTGTACCGGACCGAACTCTCCGTCTTTGACGGCAACGGCTGGCCCGATGAAGCCTGGCGGCGGCGGGATGGGGTCTACGAAACCATCGGCCTGACCTGGTGCCTCTATGCCGGGGCGCTGCTGGGCGAACCGGTCAACGGGCAGGTGCTTTCCCAATTGCTGGCACAACAAGACCCGGCCACCGGCGGCTTCCACACCCACTTCCGCGCCGGCGACCCCCGGCTGACCGACCCCAATGTGGAGACGACTTCCCTGGCGATTCTGGCCTTGAGTACGCTCGGCGGTATACACCGGCTGGGCAGCCCGTCGCCGATCCTGGGTCTTCCGGCGGATGCAGCACATTCAAACCCCTGAGCTTGGGTTCGAAGTCTGCGCCGCCTGGCGCAGACCCGTTCGCACCAGGGGGTGCGAACTCCGCTAACTCACGTTGAACAGACCAAATTCAAACTGGGCATGTCCCGAAAGCGACAAGGAAACCCCAAATGGACACCAAAAAATACTCCGTTCCCCTCTCGGCCTACGACTATCGGGTGCTGACCCACAGCAAGATCATTGCCCTGATGATTGGGGATCAGTTGGAGACGGCCAAGAAAAAGGGCGACCAGCGCATCCTCTCCATGACCCTCTTTCAGCTGGAAGAGTTGGCCGGCTGGTTGGCCGCCGAGTCCAACCACGCCTATAGCAAACGGGTGCGTGAGGAACTGGGCCAGATCTGCGACCAGGTGGAAAGTTTGCTCGCCCAGATCAAGCGGGAGCGGTAGGGGTCCCTACTATTGCGCCCCACAGGTGACGGGAATCAGGGCGCAGGCTTGGTCGGGGATGGGGGCGGGGGCGAAGATCGGGGGCGGGCGAGGAGCAGTTCGGTGCCGCCCGCACCGTCGATCTCGGCCCGGCTGCCGTCGGCGGGGTTGTAGAGGCCGACGATGATCTGCCAGTCGCCGGGGGTGGAGACAGCGTCCGCGGGCAGGGTGAGTTGTCGCCAGTCCACGGGCAGGGTGGGGCCTTGGACGAAGAAGCGGGGCGGGCCGTCGCTTTGGGCCACGGTCTGGCCGTCCTTGCGCAGGTGGATGAAGGGGACGTAGCCGGGGGGCAGTTGGTTGTCCTGGCCCCAGGCGAGCCAGATGTCCAGGGGCTGGCCGGGACGCATGACCGGGTCCGCCAGCCCGCCGGTGAAGGCGAGGGCGGTGCCGTCCGGCGTGGTGAAGGTGGCGGTCACGGTGGGGGTTGAGCGCGGTCCACGTCACGGCTGGAGAGGCGGGGAAGATCTGGGAGATTCCCTGCGCCCCCCGTTGGTAGACGGCGAGTAGACCCAAGGAACCATCGGCGGTGTTGACGCTGACGGTTCCTTCTTTTTGTTCAAAAATCGGATGGACGATTGGCAGACGATCCGCAGGTTGGGCGGGGTCTGGGCCGTGGACCGCGCCGACGACGGCGCCCCAGGTGCGGGGGAGGAAGAGCCAGAGGGTGGTGAGGCGGAGGGTCTCGCCGGGCTGCCAGCGGTCGGGGGGATACCAGACCAGGGCTGGGGTGGCGACTTGGTCGAAGGTGTAGACCGTCTCGCCGCCGGGGGTGCGGATCTCTAGCCACGGGCGCACGGAGCCGGGCACGAAGTCCGGGCCGACCTGCCAAAAGGTGGTGACTTTGGTCTGCCGCCAGCGCGCCCAATCCTCGATTTCGATGCCGGTGGCCGCCAGCGCCCCAAAGTCCACCCATTGTCGCATTGTCCATTGTCCATTGTGCATTGCCGTCGCCCCGTGGCGAAGTCGTAAAACGCGTCGGGGATGGTTTTGGTGGGGGCATCTTTGGCCAAGAGCAGGAAGCCGTCGGCGGCGTCGATGATGCCCCAGTCCGCGGCCAGGAGGGTGTCCACGGTGAATTTGACATCGCCGGGGGGCAGATCCGTGTTGGTGGTGACGTCGATGAGCGCCCAGGTGGCCGGGTTGGCCGGGGCGTCCAGTCCCTTGGGGAATTGATAGATGTGCTGCCGGTGGCTGACGTGGGGGTGGACGGCGGCGGTGGCGGTGACCGCGGCGTCCGGGGGGATCTGGGCGGTGAAGCGGTCGATGAGCCGGTGGTGGGCGGTGACGGGGGTGGGGTCCAGGTTGCCGCCCAAGGGACCCCGGCCCGATTGGGCATAGACGCCCCCGGCCCAGGCCAGGCTCCACCCAATCAGCCCCAGGGCCAGGAGGGGGCGCACGGACGCGCCGGCGTTGCGGACGAAGGCCATCAGCGCCATCTTGGCCGGGCTGGCCGCGGGGAGGTGTTGGAAGCTGGCCGAGGATCCGGTGATGCGCCGGGCCGCAAAGCGCCACAGCCGGGCCGCGCCATAGAGGGCGCTGACCGCCACGAAGGGCACAATGGGGGCGTCGTAGTGAAATTGGCTGTAATATTGGGCCGGGAAGGCGCTGAGGCTGTTGGCCAGCAGCACGGGCAGGCAGAGCAACAAAATCTCTGGGGCCAGGAGGCTGAAGAAGCCAAAGGCGGCCAGCAGGCCCAGCACATAGTCCCGCCGGGCCGGTTCCAGGCTGATCTCCAAGACCAGGCCGGGCTGGGTGAGGAAGCTCTTGAAGATGTCCACGGGCGAGTTGCCCAAGGCCCCATAGCGCTGAAAATAGGTGCTCTCGGCCACGTCATACCAGTCCGCGGCGTAGTGGGGGACGATGACGAAGGTGGCGACGTAGAACCAGGCCAGGGCGGCGACGGTGACGAGGAGGCCGGGGAGAATTGAGAATTGAAAATTGAGAATTGAGAATTGAGAATGGGTGGACTCGCCGTCCACCCCATTGTGCATTGTCCATTGTGCATTGTGCATTCGCCACCCCCCGCCACATGGCCCACACGCCCAGCCCGGCGGCGAGGAGGGCCATCTCTTCTTTGACGGCGGCGGTGAGGAGGGCGGCGATGAGGAACTGGGCCCAGCGGCGGCGTTCGACGGCCCAGAAGGCCCACAGGATCAGGGGGACGCCAAAGGCCACGGCGTGGACTTCGGTGAGGAGGACGGATTGGAGTTGGGGGGCCAGGAGATAGGCGGCGGCCAGGGCCAGGGCAATGGGCCGGGTGAGTTGGCGCAGGGGTTCCCTGTGCCAGATCAGGGCGCGCTTGGACTCGGTCACCAGTTGATCCAGCTTTTCCAGGGCCAGGGCATAGACGAAGAAGGCCCCGGCGGCCACGGCCATCACCTGGAGCAGGAGCAGGGCGCGCACGTCGTTCCACAGCCAATAGATGGGGCTGATCAGGACGAAGATCGGCTCCACGTGGTCTGTGAGGCGGACGGAGGTGGTCTCTCGTTCGGTGAATTGCAGGAAGCGGCCCTGGCTGCTGTTCCACACGGCTTGGTCGATCTGGCCCAGATCCGCCTTGTGGGTGCGCATCCCGGCGTGGAAATCCCAGGCCAGGCCGGTGAAGATCACCACGAAGGCCAGGACGAGGAGGAGCAGGGCGGTGCGGTAGGGGTCGGCAGAAGAGGAAATTGAAAATTGAAAATTGAAATTTCGGCTTGGACGTGGTTTTCACGAAATGACCTTTGGTTGTGATGCGACAGGGCTTTTCAAAAGTTGCCAGTGCCCGGCAGGTCAGCGCAGGTTGAGTAGGCCGGGTCGACCAACCTGGTGCAAAACGAATGGAGTCTAGGGCGTATCGAAACCGTAGCGGGTCAACCCGCTACGGTTTCGATACGCCGCCGAGTACTTGAATGGTCAGCGAAGATCTCGGCGGCGGCTACTCAACCTGCGCTAGCATCTTTGATGCGCCTGCCCAGTGACTTTTGAAAAGCCCTGGTGATGTGACGTGATGAAGGCAAAGTGCAAAGTGCAACAAATGGTGTGCTCACGCTGAGTTGGGCGACATCGTCCGCCGGGGGCTAAAGTCCGCCGGGGGCTAAAGCGCCCCGGCTGGTCGGGGAAACCCGATAAATCGGGTTGTTTTTTAACAAGATCTGGGGTCAACCCAGCCCGATTCATCGGGCTTGTTGTGTCCAGCCGGGGCGCTTCAGCCCCCGGCGATGGTCGGTTTGCCAAGATGTGGGTTAAAATCCTTGGATTCTCACAACCACGCACTTTTGCCTTTTGCCTTTTGCACTTTGCCTTTTGCCTTCTCTCTTCGCCCCCACAGCGCGCTCGAGTCCGGCCAACAGCAATTCAAAGCTGGTCATGAGCAGGCGCATGGCCAGGGCGGCCAGGGTGGCCACGCCGCCGCCGATCACCGGTTCCAGCCAGAAGAAGAGGGCCCCTTCTCGCACGCCCAGGCCGCTGGGGGTGATGAAGCTGAGATAGCCCATTGCATAGGCCATGGGATAGGTGCCGACCAAATGGAAGAGGTCTGTCCCCATCTGGGCCGGGGAGAGGTCCACCACGGCAAAGGTGACCGCGGCAAAGGTCAGCCCCCACAGGATCCAGATGCCCATGCCGATGATCAGCAGGCCCAGGAGCCGGGCGCTGGAAAAGGTGATGGGCAGGGCGGGGCGGCCCACCTTCACCAACAGCCAGTTGAGCAGGCCAAAGAGCCAGCCGGGGCGCAGCAAAAAGATCAGCACGGACCCCAAGGCCAGCCCGGCCAGCCAAGGGATGGCCCCGGTCATCTCGACGGTAAGCATCCCCAAATTGCCCGTGAACAGCAGATAGACCGCGGCCAGGGGCAGCACGCCCAGCAGGGTGATGACCTGGATCAGCACCACGCTGATCAGGGTGGCTTCGGCCCGGATGCCCCGCTCTCGGCAGAGGACGGTCATGCCCAGGGGCTGCCAGATGTTGCCGGGGATATAGCGCACAATGGCACTGGCAAACCAGATGCGGGCCGCGGCCCAGAAGTCCAGCCGCCCGTCCAGGGGACCGTCGATCAGGCGTAAAAGCAGCCGCCACAGACCGATCTCCGCCGCCCAGGTAACGAGCAATGTCAGGATGGCCGCGGTCAGCCATCCGCCATGCAGGCGCCAGGGCTGGGTGCGCAACTCATCCCATTGGCTCTGCAACAACAGCCCGATGAAGAGCAAGGCCAAGATCACAAGGGCCAGTTTGATCAGGGACAGGCTGCGTCGCCACACTGTGCCGGATGGCTGATTCTTCGCACGGTTATCAACCATCACTGCCCCTTTTGTTCGCTCGTCATTCGCCAATTGCCATTTGCCATTCGCCCCGCATGAGCATAAGCGAATCCGTACAAGTTTGACAAATCTCCTATAGCTGTTTAGGATGATAGTTAGTGTTCTTTCAACGTCAAGAGGTAATTATTCCCCTCCCCGCCCCCCTAGCCCCCCAACTTTGGGGGGAACTTTTGTCCACGACCTCCCCCAGAATTGGGGGCCGGGCTTCGACGTGAGCTCAGCCGAACGGGGCCGAGGGGGCGAACGATTACGTCAAGAGGTATTTCTGTGACCCAAATGATCAGCCAGCAAAGCCAATCTAAGCAAAGCCAGGGACAATCCGCTTCGACTACGGCTGTCCAGCCCGGCACCTATATGTATGACTATCCCCGCCCCGCGGTGACCGTGGATATTATCCTCTTCACCTTTCGGGAAAGCACCTTGCAGGTGCTGTTGATCCAGCGCAAGAATCCGCCTTTTGCCGGAAAGTGGGCCTTGCCCGGCGGCTTTGTGCAGATGGACGAAGGGCTGGAAGCCGCCGCCCTGCGGGAGTTGGGCGAAGAGACCGGCGTGCGGGATGTCTATCTGGAGCAGCTTTTCACCTTCGGCGACCCCGACCGGGACCCCCGGGGCCGGGTGGTGACCGTGAGCTATTTCGCCCTACTCAGTGCGGATCAGGTGATCAACATGGAGCAGCGGGGGCAGATCCAGGGCAACGATGACGCCAGCGCGGCCATGTGGTGGGACATCTATGACCTGCCGGATCTGGCCTTTGACCACCGGCCCATTTTGGATTATGCCCTGCAACGTCTGCGCTGGAAGCTGGAATGGACCGCCCTGGGCTTCATGCTCCTGCCCGAAGCCTTCACTTTGTCCGAGCTGCAACAGGCCTACGAGACCATCCTCCACGAGCCGTTGGACAAGCGCAACTTCCGCCGCAAGATCCTCGCCTCCGGCTTGCTGGAACCCACCGGGGCATTCCGGGAAGGCGATCACCGCCCGGCCAAACTCTACCAGTTCACCGCCCAATCTATCGAGCTGGAACAAGCCCGCCGTCGTTTTCCGTAGAGGGATTTTGGATTCTAGATTTTGGATTCGGGGCCGATAATGTTCCTGGTCCAATCTTCAATCGCAAAATCCAAAATCCAAAATCGCAAATCCCATGTCCTTTTTTCACAAACACGCCCATCCCCGCTCCGGCGGGGTCAATTTATGGATTGCCGTTGTGGCTGGGAGCCTGTGGCTCTTGGCCGCTTGCACGTCTGGGGCGGGGCTGCCCACGGGTGATGCCCCGAATGGGGCGACGGTGACTGTAGCTATGGTGGCGGATCAAGTGCCGGCTGCCGGGGCGGCGCTGGCCTCGGCTGCTGAGGCGGAGAGCAGTCAGAAGTGGGAGTACAAAGTCGTCCCCCTGGCCACGTTGATCGCACCGGCGGTTGATCCCTCGGCCCTTCCCCAATCCAGCGACCCCAATGGACTCGGCGCAGAGGAACAGGGGTCGAACTCACAACTAAACGCCACCCCAACCCTGACGCCCACGCCAAAGCCCACCCCGGCCCCGGCGGATCTGTTGGCCCAACGGTTGACCAGCCTGGGCGCGGAGGGCTGGGAATGGGTGGCGCAATTGCCGGTCAGCGAGTTGGGGGGCGACGAACAGGTCGTCTTCAAACGCATCGCTGCGGCCGAGACGCCGACCGTCCCCCAGCAGACCGGGGTGAGGGGGGCCATGTTCCGGGCCAATCCCCAGCGCACGGGGGTCTATGCCACCCTGGGCGTGCGCATTTTGCGGGAGCCCAAGTGGAAGTTCAACACCGGGGACGCGGTGCGCTCGTCCCCCACCCTGGCGGGACAGGTGCTGGTGGTGGGGAGCAACGACGGCCAACTCTACGCCATCAACGCGGAGACGGGGCTGGGGCTGTGGCGCTTTGGCGTTGAAGGCGGCGTGCTCTCCTCGCCCGCAGTGTTGGACGGCCAGGTCTATTTTGGCGGGTTGGACGGCAGCGTCTATGCCCTGGATCTGGCCACGGGCCAGGAGAAGTGGCGCTTCAACAGCGGCGGCCCGGTGATCTCTTCGCCCTTGATCACGACCAAAATCGTCTATATCGGCAGCAACGACGGCAATGTCTATGCCCTGGACAGCACCACGGGCCAAGAGGTCTGGCGCTTCACCACCCGGGGCGAGGTCAGTTCGTCGCCCATGTTGATGAACGACACGATCTTTGTGGGCAGCAGCGACCAAACCCTCTACGCCTTGGATGCACCCACAGGGGCCTTGCGTTGGCAATTTGCCACCAAGGGGGCCATCGGCTTTGCCGCCGCCGGGGTCGGGGGGACGGTCTATGTGGGCAGCTTTGACGGCATTTTCTACGCCATCGACGGGGAGAGCGGCCAGGCCCTGTGGCAATTTGAGACCCAGGGGGGCGTTCTCTCCGCGCCGGCGGTGGCGGGGGACTCGGTCTTCTTCGGCAGCTTGGATGGCAACGTCTATGCGGTCAACCGGCGCACGGGCCAGGGACTGTGGCAGTTCGCCACGGGGGATCAGGTGGGGTCCTCCCCGGCCTATGTCAACGGCATCGTCTATATCGGCAGCAACAGCAGCCGTCTCTATGCCCTGGACGCGGCCACGGGCCAGGAAAAATGGTCCTACGCCACCGGGGGCAGCGTCATCTCATCGCCCGTGGTCGCCAACCAAGTCGTCTATTTCGGCAGTTCCGACGGCAGCGTCTACGCCCTGCGATAGCAGATAGCAGGCAGCAGTTAGCCATTGTCCATTGTCCATTGTTCATTGTGCATTTCCCATTCCTATGCCCACATCAAACCTGACCGACTGGCTGCAACAGCGGCCCAATCCATTGGACTCTCTGGTGCTCAACAAGTTCCTGCTCACCCTGGCGGTGTTGGTGGGCATTTGGATTGTGCGCCGGATCGTGCGCGTGGTGGTCCACCAGCGGGTGACAGAAGAGACGAGGGTCTATCAGCTGGAGAAGTTTGTCAGCTATACGGCCGCTGCGGTGATGGTCATCTCTGTGGGGCGGATCTGGTGGTCCGAGGGCTTTCAATCCCTGGCCACGGTCTTTGGGCTGCTCTCCGCCGGTCTGGCCATTGCCTTGCAAGATCTGATCAAAGACATGGCAGGCTGGGTCTTTATCCTGACCCGCACGCCGTTCAAGGTCGGCGACCGCATCCAAGTGGGCGACAATGCCGGGGACGTGGTGGACATCCGCCTCTTTCAGTTCACCCTCAACGAGATCGGCAACTGGGTGCAGGCGGACCAGAGTACGGGCCGGGTGATCCACATCAACAACAGCGTGGTCTTTCACCCAATCTTTGGCCAACTACACCCGGGGCTTTGAATATATCTGGCACGAGATCCCGGTGATGGTCACCTTTGAGAGCGATTGGAAAAAGGCCAAACAGATCCTGCTCCATCTCGTCATGGAGCAGCAGGGGGACTTCTCGTCCACGGCCAGCAAGAAGCTGCGCCGGGCCGCCCGCCACTATATGATCTACTACAAGACCCTCACCCCCACGGTCTATACCAGCGTGGCCGACAGCGGCGTGGTCCTCACCATCCGCTACCTGACCGATCCCCGGCGGCGGCGGGGCACGAGCCAGGCCCTGTGGGAGGCCATCTTGGACGAGTTCGCCAAACATCCGGACATCGATCTGGCCTATCCCACCCAGCGTTTTTACAACAATGCCACCGAGGGCAAGCCCGGCGTGGCCGGCATGGCCAAGATGGGTCCGCCGCCCCAAATGCCCCTATGACTCCCCTGCGAAAAGCGAATTAACCGCCGAGGGCGCGGAGAATCGCAGAGGGTTCGCAGAGGAAATGCCTTTCTTCTTTCACGCGGAGTATCAATATGAGTACACTCATTCCTACCCAAACTTTGCCCGTGGCTGACCCCAACCTGGGCTATTTTTTGACCACAAGCGCGGAACAGTCCACGGATGCCCTGCCCCCCGTCCAACTCCATGTGATCCTGCGGGACAAGGAGACCGATGCCCACTACGACCCCGCCTTCATTCACCTCCCGATGGCGGATCGGCGGGAAGGGATGCGGCTTGTCACCTTGGGGCTGACCCCGGTCACCGAGCAGGCCAGGCAGGTGTGCATGGGGCGAATTGTGCTGAAGGATATCGCACAAAAGCAGGTCTATCTCTTCAGCTTTGGCGGACAGTTGACGGTCACGGTCAGCCATCAGGCGGACAATGCCGTGCCCAGCAAGACCGAGTACGTCCTTGCCTCCCCCGCCCCCATCCTGATCCTCAGCGCGGATCAACGGGACATCGCCAACCAACTGGCCGACGAAATGGAATCCACCCTGGCCCGCATTCGGGCAGGATGGGGCAGAGCCGACACAGAATTTTGGCAGCGACTAGCCCATGTCGATCCCATCTTGGCCTTTGTGGGCGGGTTGAAGGAGATCCACGGCCGCTACGCCCGTGTTGCGGCCTTGGGCCAGGAGTTCCCCAGCTTCGCCCGCTTTTTGAGCCATGAAGAGAGGCGTCTGACGGATGCAGGCGTGTGGAACGACGAAACGGCCACGCTTTCAGAGCTACTCGCGCCAGATCGGACAATTTGACGGTGGTGGATTCGCTGCGGCAATTCTTGGACCAAATGATGATGCTCTTCCAGTCCAGCCAGATCCAGGCGTTGGGGCCGGAGGTTTACCTGATCTTTTTTGTGTTGGTGCTCTTCGAAGGTTCGGCCATCACCCTTTTGGCGGGCATGGCCGCGGCCGCCGGGCTGTTGAATCTGGTGCCGATCTATCTGTTGGCCGTGTTGGGGAACACGACGACCGATTGGTTTTGGTATGGGTTGGGCTATTTGGGCAAGGTGGAGTGGCTGGCGGGGAATGGGCGGGTGCGCAAGGTGTGGCGACGGCTGGGCGGCGACCTCACCCTGGGGCAGATCGAGCGCATCCAAGCGCGGATGCGGGAGCACGCGCCCCGGGTGCTGCTGATCGCCAAGCTGACCGCGGGCTTTGCCATCGCCTCGCTGATCGCCACCGGGCTGGTCAAGGTCTCTCCCCGGCGCTGGGTGCCCCCGGTCCTCTTTGCCGAAGCCCTGCGCAGCGGCATTCTGGTCTTCCTGGGCTACAACATGACCCGCACCCTGGCCCAGATCGAGGCCGGGCTGGGCTGGCTGCTCCTGGTCGGCTTCCTGGTCATGTTTGGCTATATTTCGTGGTACGTGCGCCACGCGGCCATGAAATGGCTGAACGGGTGAGGCGGTGAGCGCCGGTTGAGTAGCCGCCGCCGAGATCTCCGCTGACCATTCAGGTCCTGGCGGCGTATCGAAACCAGAGCGGGTCAACCCGCTTCGGTTTCGATACGCCCTCACTCCTAGGGTCGTGTACCTGGTTGGGTTAAGTCGGGCTACTCAACCTGCGCTAGCCTTTCTCACCCCTTCACCCCTTCACCTTTTCTCCCCCTCACCTTCACACCTCTCCCAAAAAGACCGTCACCGCACGAATGCCCTTGTAGAAATTGGGCAGGTGCAGCTTTTCGTTGGGGGCGTGGAGGTTGTCGTCGGGCAGACCGAAGCCCATCAGGATCACCGGCGCATTCAGCACCTCTTGGAAGAGGCCGACGATGGGGATGCTGCCCCCCTCCCGGGTGAAGATGGGGGTGGCCCCGAAGGCTTCTTCGTAGGCCCGCACCGCGGCCTGCATCTGGGGCACTTCCAGATCCACCAGCGAGGCGGGGGCACCTTGATAATCGGTCACCTCCACGGTGACTGTGGCCGGGGCCAACTGTTGCAGATAGTCCCGTACTTGGGCATAGATCTTGGCCGGGTCCTGGTTGGGGACCAGCCGACAGCTGATCTTGGCCCGGGCCTCCGCCGGAATCACCGTCTTGAACCCCTCGCCGATGAAGCCGCCCCACATGCCGTTGATCTCCAAGCGTCGGGCGCGCGCCCGGTGCGCTCCACGGGGATAAACTCCCGCTCGCCGTAGATGGCGGGCACGCCGGTCTCGGCCAAAATCTGGGCCTCGCCGTGGGGCACTTTGGCCAGCTCGGTGCGCTCCAGACTCGCTTAGGGGCAGCACGTCGTCGTAGAAACCGGGGCACCGTCACCGTGCCGTTGGTGTCGTGGAGGGCGGCCAGCAGTTCGGCCAGGGCTTGGTTGGGGTTGTGGACCACGCCGCCATACATGCCGCTGTGCAGATCCCCCGCCGGTCCCCGCACAATCACCTCCCCGGCCCACATGCCCCGCAGGCCGTAGATGATGCTGGGTTGTTCGGGCGAAAGAATGTGGGTGTCGGAAATTAGACAGACATCCGCCGCCAGAAGCTCCTTGTGGGTCGTCGAGGAAGGGGGGCAGATGCTTACTCCCGATCTCCTCCTCACCCTCCACCATAAACTTCACATTGACCGGCAGCGTGCCCGTGCTTTGCAGCAGCGCCTCCACGGCCTTGACGTGGATAAAGGTCTGGCCCTTGTCGTCCGACGAGCCCCGGGCGAAGATGTCATCCCCGTTGGGGCCGGGCTTGCACCGTGGGGGTGAAGGGGGGCGTGTGCCACTTGCTCACCGGGTCCACGGGCTGCACGTCATAGTGGCCATAGATCAGCACCGTGGGCCGGTCCGCCCCGGCGTGGAGCCAGTCCGCATAGACCACGGGATGGCCCGCCCCGTCCCCCGTGGGCAGGATCGCCACATTCTCCAGCCCGGCGGCGGTGAAGTTGGCGGCCAGCCACTGGGCCGCGGCCAGCACATCGCCCCGGTTGACGCTCAAGGTGCTGATGCTGGGGATGGCCAGCCACTCCGTCAATTCGGCCAATTGGCGAGGCATGGCTTGGGTCAAATAAGTCGAAAGTTTCGGATCGATCATTGTGATACTCCAAACGGATGATGGTCGCCCACGAAATTAAAAATTAACCATTAACCATCAACCATTAACCGTTTTTGAATGGTTAATGGTTGATGGTTAATTTTTAATTCTTAATTGAGCGTGGTTGACCGGGATGGGTTTTGGGATAGGGCATACGCCTGTGATTAAATAAGCATGGCAAACTTAATCGGTTCAGTCACCGAACAACCATACGATTCTGCCACTTTCCATCCTGTTTGGCAACCCGAAAGGAACCCAACTCTCATGCAAAGCAATTCACCCATCTCCCACGCCGACCTGTTGGACCGAGCCAAGGCCATCCACGAGCAGATCCGGGGCTGGCGGCGGGAGATCCACCGCTTCCCGGAACTGGGCTTCACCGAGACCCGCACGGCCGGGCTGGTCAACGCCACCCTGATCGACCTGGGCATCGACACGGAGACCGAAGTCGCCAAAACCGGCGTCGTCGGCCACATCCGCGGCGGGGACGGGCCGGTGGTGGCCCTGCGCGCCGACATGGACGCCCTGCCCATCACCGAAGTCAACGGCACGGACTTTGACAGCAGCCACCCCGGTCTCATGCACGCCTGTGGTCACGATTCCCACACGGCCATGCTCTTGGGCGCGGCCACCCTGCTCAAAGGGCTGGCGGACGAGGGACGGCTGCCCGGCAGCGTGCGCCTGCTCTTCCAGCCCAGCGAAGAGGGCCAGGACGACGAGGGCAAATCCGGCGGCATGCGCATGGTGGAAGAGGGCGCGCTGGCCGGGGTGGACGCGGTCTTCGGCCTGCATGTGGACCCCCAAACCCCAGTCGGCACCGTGGGCAGCCGCCCTGGCCCCATGATGGCCGCGGCGGATATGTTTGAACTGGTGCTGCGGCGGCAAGGCCGGCCACGCCGCCCGCCCCCAGGTCGCCATCGACACGGTGGTGCTGGCCGCCCACGCCATCCAGGCCATCCACCAGGTGGTCAGCCGCCGTCTCAACCCCACCGAGCCGGGCGTGATCACCATCGGCACCATCAACGGCGGCACCAAGGACAACATCATCGCCGACACGGTGACCATGACCGGCACCATCCGCAGCTTCTCCGTGGAAGCCCGCCAGCTTTTGCAGGATGAACTGCGCCGGGCCTGCCGGGTGGTGGAGCCTTTGGGCGGCACCTTCGATCTGACCATCTACCCCGGCTATCCGCCCACGGTCAACGACCCGGAGGCCACGGCCATCATGCGGGAGGCCACGGAAGGGCTGTTGGGCGAGGGGCAATACTTCGATGCGCCCATGATCATGGGCGCAGAGGATTTTAGCTTCATGGCCCAAGAAGTGCCCGGCTGTTTCCTGCGTCTGGGCACCCACAACCCGGCCTGGCCCCAACAATACCCGGTCCACACCCCCACCTTCCGCATGGACGAGGACGCCCTGCCCATCGGCAGCGCCTCGTTGGCCGCGGCCGCGCTGGCGTGGATGGCCCGAGGGTAGGGGATCTGAAAATGCTCGTAGCCGGTCCGTGACCGGCGGGTTGACGAATGGATCGGCTACGAAGTCTGCAAATTGTTGGCGTAAATGTTGGCGTAAATCTTGGCGTAAATCTTGAAGGCGAGAACGATCATGAAAAGACACCTCTCTATTGTTGCCCTGGCCGTAGTCTGGCGATCCATTCGTCAATCCGTCGGGTCACGGACCCGACTAGAGCAGTTTTTTTCATGGGTTCCCGCACGCCGAGCGGGTTTGGCTCTGCCCATAGGGCTGATCCTCGCCCTAAGCCTGACTGCCTGCGGCGGCGGCGATCCCGTGCCCTTCGAGCCGGGGGCGGCCCCGTGGCAGGCTGGGGAGATCCAGCGCTATCAGGTCACGGATCTCAATGGTCAACTGGCCGGCAGCGCGGAAATGACCATCACCGCCAGCACTCGCACGGACAATGTGGACGGCTGGCTGCTCGAGCGGCAGGTCTCTGCCGGGCCGGAATATGAGGCCAATTCTGTGGAACTGACTGCCAAGGGGTACCGGCCCCGGCTGACCGAGATGGTGCGCCGGGTTGACCAGACCGAGCAGGCTACCCAGGCCGTCTATGCGGGCAGCAAGGTCAACATCACCCTGACCACGGCCCGGGAGATCACGACGTATCAGCAGGCCAGCATCACCAGCGATGTGCGGGACGAGCGCAGCCTGCTCCACATCCTGCGCACCCTGCCCCTGGCCGAGGGCTATGCCACCCGCATCAACAGCTTCCTGCCCGTGGTGGGCCGCCAGGAGCGGATCACCGTGAGCGTGCTGGGCCAGGCGGATGTCACCGTGCCCGCCGGCACCTTCTCCACCTGGGAAGTGCGCCTGGAATCCCCGGACAAGCGGGTCACCACGGCCTGGATCAGCCAAGACGCCCCCTTCCCCGTGGTCAAGTTTGTCGATGGCCGATCCAATGCCATGTACGCGCTGACCGATTTTCTCCCAAACTGAAAAGCTGAAGGGGTGAAGGGGGGAAGGGGTGAGGGGGTGAAAACCCAGCCACTCTCCCCTTCCCCCTTTCACCCCCTCACCCCTCACCTCCTCGCAAAAACCCACGGAACAAAAGACCCTCGATTTATGTTATAATTGACGTGGACGGTTTCACTCAATTTGCCTCTCGATGTCCTTTCCCCGAGCTGAGATTCCTTCAAGGAGCGATCGTATGTCCCTAAAACTGGACAAATTTACATGGAGTATCGTCGCCATCGTGGCGCTCTTGCTGATCGGTGCGGTGATCACCGTCAACATGACCGGGGGCGACGGCTATGGTGAGCCAGAATATATGGCCGAAAATAGCCCGGAAGCCGCTGTGTTCAACGCCTTTGTGGCCAATTATAAACAGGACAACCAAGCATTGGACGGCCTCTACACCAAGGCGGTGATGGAAGGGTATAGCAAAACCAACGCCTCCAATCGCCCGTACAACGGCCCCGGCAACTACGCCGATCCCACACCCCGCCGTCTGCGCATCTTGGAAACCAAGAATCAAACCGCAGATCGGGCCGATGTCACCTTCGCCGTGGATCGCTATAACAGCGGCGGTCCCTTTGGCAGCGGCAACACCTGGTCCAACACCCAAACCGTCCCCGTGGTGATGGAAGATGGCCTGTGGAAGATCGATATGGAACTCTTCTGGTTCTAGGATCGACGGGGTGGCAGGAACTGCTTTCACCGCAAAGACGCCAAGGGCGCAAAGAACAGCAGGGATGCAAAGGATGGCAAGATCAGTCTCTGCAACCCTCTGCGCTTCTCTCCGCTCTCTGCGGTTAAATTGCTTTTAGATGGGTCCGGCATCATGTCCGTTCTGCACACGTTGGGGGGAGAAAACCCATGAACACCAAAACACCCACGGTTAGGGCTGAGGCAAAGGACGATTCCTCGCGTTTGCCCACCATTCGCCGTCTCTATTTTTACACCATCACCTTTGTCAGCCTGATCGCCGGCAGCAACGCGGTGGCCTCGCTGATCCGCACCTTGACCGACGTCTGGCTCTCTCCGGCCTATGCCTATCAAATCCAGGTCGGCAATCCTGTGCGGGATACCATTGCCAGCAGCGGCGGCTTGCTCTTGGTGGCCGCGCCCATTTTCCTCTTCCATTGGCGCTACATCCGCCGCAACCTGACCGACGCCGGGGAGATCCGGGCCACGTTGCGCAAGCTCTATCTCTACCTGGCCGTGGCCACAGGGGTCTTCCAGCTTGTCACCAACGGCATCCCCCTGGTGCGGGGCATCGCCGAGATCGCCTCCGGGCAATCTTTGGACGGCAGCGGCATCTGGCCCAGCCGCTGGCTCTTCTTGATCTTGATGATGGGCATGGGCACAGCCCTGGCCCGATATTTCGACGGCATCATCCAAGCCGACGGGGATCGGGGCGTGGAGGCCGGGTGGGGCGGCACGATGCGCCGACTCTTCCAGACCATCCTGGGGCTGATCGGCCTGGGGTTGCTGATCTTCGGGGCCAGCGGCCTGTTGGAGACCTTTTGGCGGCTGGTGTTGCCCTTGGAGACGGTGGACGTGGGCAACAATTGGTGGAGCGCACCCTTTGGCAACGGCATGGCCATGCTGATCTTCGGTGCGCTGATCTGGCGCATCAACTGGCGGCGCTGGACCCATCTGACCGCGGCCAATCCCGACGAGGCCCAGACCGCCCTGCGCCGCTTCTATCTCTACGCCGGGGTGGTGGGCAGCGCCCTGGCCGCCCTGATCCCCGCCGCCCTGCTCCTGCGGGAGATTCTGCTGATCCTCTTTGGCAGCGGCACGGGGACCACGGCGGAGCTTGTTGGCCAAGTTGACCATGCCCCTGGCCTATGTGCCCGTGGGCATCGTGGCCTGGCGCTGGCATTGGCGCACGGTCAGCGCCGAGGCCGCCCGCTATGACGACGAGTTGGGCGAGACCCCGGCCAGCGCCACCATCCGCCGCCTCTACTACTATTTGGTGGCCGCGGCGGGGCTGGGCATGGTCTGGTTTGGGCTGGTGGAGTTGGTGCAGATGGTGCTGGATGTGGCGGGGATCAGCGGGTTGACCACCACCGGGGGCAAGGTGTGGGTGGACCCCCTGGCCAACGGGCTGAGTCTGCTGGCCGTGGGCGCGCCCATCTGGGCCGCCCACTGGCGCACAGTGCAACGCATCGCCCGCCAGGATGACGCCGCCGGTCTGGCCGAGCGGGCATCCCTGCCCCGGCGGGTCTATCTCTACGGCGTGCTGCTGGTGGGCGCGCTGATGATCCTCTTCTTCCTGGCCAGCGTGGTCTATCGCCTGCTGCTCCTGGTCATGGGCGACCCCAACGCCAACCTCTTCTCCACCCAGACCGCCGGGGACATCGCCCGCAGCGCCATCTCCGCCATCCTGTGGGCCGTGCATCTCCTGGCCCTGCGCCAAGACATGCGCCTGGGGGCCGAGCATCCGGTGGAACAGGCGATCGTGCCCAGCGCCGAGGATCACCGGGCCGCCCTCACCGCCCGCATCAACAGCTTGGAGGCAGAGTTGGCCGAGTTGCGGCGGGAACTTGAGGGTGGAGGGGTGAGCGGGTGAGATGAACGTGGATATTCCGGGAAAGGGCCGGGACGTCTTGGGTCGCGTAATCGTTGGCCCATTCCCGGAAAGGGCAGATTGCCACCAATCCCGGAATGGGCCAATGAACCTAGTCAAACGCAGCAAGAACCGGCCCTTTCCGGGATTGCCCTTTACGTCTGCCAATCATCAAAAAGCGCCTCGGTGGA
The DNA here is from genome assembly GCA_963704975.1 of uncultured Chloroflexia bacterium. Classification (GTDB taxonomy): domain Bacteria; phylum Chloroflexota; class Anaerolineae; order Caldilineales; family Caldilineaceae; genus JAGNDO01. Next base: position 27,329 of record CAVPIK010000011.1, read on the forward strand.
ATCAAACACCTGCCCGCCCCCGTTATCGAGTTCCAGCATGGCGTCCAAAGTTTCCACGTTGGCCGTTTGGACGTGGGTTGAACCCGCGGCTCTTGGGCCAACACGGCATTGATCACCGATAACAGCGGCCCCCGCTGCTCGAATCCGCTTTCGCCGTAATCGCTCAAGGCCAAAATGATGTGGCTGCGGGTGCGGCGGATCAGCCCCAGCATGAGGCGTCGCAACGTCTCTTGCCGGGTGGTGTATTCGTGGAGATCGGTCCACGGCTCGCCCTTGGGCCAGCGGTGGGAGAGCACATAGGGATGGGTCAGGGGCTGATACAGCCGCTCCCACCAGCCCGGCGACCCCACGTCCAGCCAGAACTGCACATCCACCGTGCGGTTGCGCATGAGGAAGGTATAGGCCGGGGCCAGAAAGACGGCGGTTTCATCCTCGTCCCACCCCGGCAAATACAACGCCCCCAACGCCCCGCTCTCCACCAACCGCAAATACTCCCGCCCCACCATATTCGCCCCAACCCGCCTCTTCTCCTTGTCTCCCTGTCTCCCCGTCTCCCCGTCTCTCCGACTCATCGCCCACCGAAAATTCCGCGCCGAGACCACCAACTGGTTGGCAATCCGGGCCGCGTCCACATCTTGGGATCCGTGGGCCGTGGCCCCCTCCTCCACGCTGCGGTGGAAGCCAAAGCCGGGCTGGCTCAACACCTCGCCGAAGAGGCGGGCGAAGAACTGGTCCAGGGGCGTCACCTCGGTCTCGGCCCGATAGTCGGCCAGCCAGCCGTGGAGCCGGGTGTACGCCTCCCCGGCGCTGAAGGTGATGCGCTGTTGCACCGCGGGCTTGAGGTCCACAAAGGGCAGCAGGTCGATGGTGGGCTGGCGCAGGGGATAGACCACCTGGGCCAGGAGATGCGCCCGCACCGGGTCCAGGGCATCGATGGCCAGATCCAGCGCCAGGGTGACATCGGACTGCAGGGGCCGGATGCCCCAATGGGGATGGCCCAGGGCGGCCAAGGTGAGCAGGGTGCGGGCGGCGGGCTCGCTCTGCAAGGGGCGGCTGGGCCGGTGGCTGCGAGAGGCGATGCCCTGGGCCGTGAGGCCGGTTTGCAGGCTAAAGCGCAGGGCGTCGCTCATGTAGGGGGCGAGGACCGCGATGCGTCCCGGCTCGACCCCTTCCTCTTGGACCAAGTGGGCGATCTGGGCCACCACTTCCTTGATCATCTGAGGGTAGTATCGGGTCTGAATGGGCTTCGGCAAGACCGGGACCACACTTTTCAACAAAGTATCCCCAGCCGAACCCACCGGACGCTCCCCTGTGGCGCGGCGGATGCGGTGTTCCAGCAGATGGAAGGCGGGCGGCACGTCGGCGGGGGTTGGCAGGGTCAGCCGCTCGTCGCACGCCGCGGCCAGGGCGGCCACCCCCGCCGGATCCGCGCCCAAAAAGAGCCGATAGCCGGCGTCCGCGTCGGAGAGGATCAGGGCGCTGTCCAGATGGGGCAGCCAGGCCTGGATCAGATCGTGGGTGGTGCGGGTCTCCTCCTCCACGTTGTCCACGATCAGGTGGCGGCAGGTGCGGAAGAGGTGGGTGCGGCTCCACGGGTTGGTGAGGACGTGGGTGTTGAAGAGGTGGATCAGCAGGCTGTAGTCCACCAAAGTCTGGTCCAGACAGAGCTGGCGGAACTGTTCGCTGATGCGCCGGGCCGCGGCCAGGGCGTTGAGCCGGCCCGTGCGCTGGTCGCCGGGCGGCACGGCCAGGGCCAGCCGGGCATAGGAGTCGTCGATGCCCATGCCGAAGAGGGCGGCCTTGTTCATGTTGTCCAAGACCTGGCTCACCACCCTGGCCCGGTCGATGAGGACGCTGTCGAACTCGGCGTTGTCGAAGGCCTGGGCCACAAAGCGGGCCATGTGATATTGGCTGGTCTCCAAATTGAGAAAAGTCGGCTCCCGGCCCGGATCCGTGAAGCCCCCGGCCTCGGCCAGCAGGGGCCAATACAACTCCACCCCGGCCTTGGCCAGACTGGCCAAGGTCGTCACCCGCACGGGCGGACCCGGCGGCACCTGGGGACGGCGCAGATTGCGGTAATACGGACGCCCCACCGTGCGTTGGGGCACCAGCACGGTGATGTCATCCCCGCGGATGCGCTCCTGGCTCAACAGCCAGCGCACCCGGTCCAGCCCCAGGGTGGTCTTCCCCGCGCCAAACGGCCCGGTGATGAAAAGCTTGTTTTGGGCGTGAAGGTGGTCTACAATGGAGTCATTCATAGGGTTGAAACCTATTGGGGCAAGTTTGGGTACAAACGCTTTTTGCTATTGTCAGCCTTGATGGGACCGGTGTCAAGTGGGTGCGCGGTAGCGCATGTAGGGGCATGAGGTCGGACGGCGCACGGATCGTGCTCGAAGGCAGACCGGTCGCATCGCCGTCCGACCTCGTGCCCGGCAGTTTGGCCGATCTTTCATTGAACCGGGCACGAGGTACGGCCGAACAATCGCCGTTTCAAGACCGTTCTCCGCCGCACCTCATGCCCCTACGCCCCCAATCAACAAATCAACCAATCAACAAAGGACCACACCCATGCAAACCTACCCCATTCCCCTCATCCCCGGCCCGGTCTCTATCCCAGAGGCCGTGCGGGCGGCGTATCAGATCGACTTTGGCAGCCCGGACGCGGAGACGGAGTTCTTCGAGCTGTACGCGGCCGCGGAGCGAAATTTGCAGACCATCCTCAACACCCGCAACCCCATCGCCATCCTCAGCGGCGAGGGGATGGTGGCCTTGTGGGCCGGGTTGAAGAGTGTGCTGCGGCCCGGTGACCGGGTGGTGGCCGTGGCCAACGGTCTCTTCGGCTACGGCATCGGCGACATGGCCCGGCAGCTTGGGGCCGAGGTGACCGTGGTGGGCGGTGAGTACGACACCGTGCCGGAGATCGGGGAGGTCGTCGCCGCCATCAACCGGGTGCGCCCGCGGCTGGTGACCGCGGTGCATTGCGAGACGCCCAGCGGCACCCTCACCCCCTTGGCCGAGATCGGGGCCGCCTGTCACGCCGCGGACGCCCTCTTCTATGTGGATTTTGTGGCCAGCGGCGGCGGGGCCGAGGTGCGGGTGGACGATTGGCACATCGACCTGGGGCTGTTGGGCAGCCAAAAGGTGCTCAGCCTGATGCCGGATCTCAGCATGGTCACCGTCAGCGAGCGGGCGTGGGCGGCCATCGAGGAGACGAACTATGTGGGCTACGACGCCCTGGCCCCCTGGCGCACCGCCGTGGCGGACCGCTATCTGCCCTACACCCATAATTGGCAGGCCATGCACGGGCTGCACATCGCCACATCCCAACTCCTGGCCGAAGGCATGGACGCCGTCCTGGCCCGCCACGCCCAGGTTGCCGCCTATTGCCGCACCCGCCTGACCGAGATGGGCGTGCGCCTCTTCCCCGCCAGCGAAGCTATCTGCTCCCCCACGGTCACCGCGGCCCACATCCCCGACGGGTGGACCTGGCCCCAGCTTGACGCCGCCCTGCGTCAACAGGGCATGGCCGTGGGCGGCAACTACGGTCCCCTGGCCGGCAAAGTCTTCCGCATCGGCCACATGGGCAGCCAGGCGGACATGGGGTTGGTGGCGCGGGGGATGGATGTGTTGGGGAAGGTGTTGGTGGGTTAGTTTGTTGACTCTTGCCAAGCGCAAATCAACAAACCCCTAATCAACAAAAAGAGGCACCGGATGGAAAACCCATCCAGTGCCTCTTTTTTAATCGGTCGAAATTGTCCAGAAATTGTTCCCGGTGGGAACGGGTCTGCCTACAGGACGATCAGGCAGTCTTCCTCACCGGCGTTGCCCACGGCGTAGGCATCGGCGGCATCGTCGTTGAACCAGACGCCGTCCGCAGAGACGTAGCGGAAGCGGTAGCTCTGGCCAGCGGCCAAGGTGACGTTGGCGGTGTAGGCGCCGTTGCTGCGCTTCTTCAGGGGCAGGGCTTCCGGGTTCCACTCGTTGAACTCACCCACCACGGAGGCGGGCAGGTTGGCGTTGTCGCCGTCCACGGAAAAGGTGACTTTCACATCATTGCTGTTCTTAACTTCGGTTTTTTTCAACATAGGTGTTTCTCCAATTTGTTAAAGATCCAGGCTGATTTGCCGGATCGTCGCCCTGGCCGAATCCGGCAAAGGGCACGCTGTCGTGGTCAATCTACGTTTATCGGGCTTCAACAAGTGGGGAGGCGGCGTGAATGCCGATCTTTCCCTGCCTGCTGTTCGCTATAGATTCTGCAAGATTCCGGTAACTTTCACACTATCGGGATCGCTCGACCGATTCCAACGGAGGATTTTACCCAAGAGTATCCCAAACAGCAAAAATCAGAGGGGCTGCGGTTCTATTTGCTCTATTTCTTCCCCACCAACACCCTCAGATCGAAGACCGGCCCATGCACACAGGATCGGGTGACCCCGCCGCTGGGCAGGGGGACGGCGCAGGCCAGGCACGCCCCCATCCCGCAGACCAGGGGCGCGTCCGCCCGCATTTGGGCGAAGCCCGGCTCAAGCTGAAAACGCTCTTGGCGGATCAGTTGGGCCAACAGCCCATGCCGCCGGGCGGACTGCACGCTGTACAACTGGTCCGCCCAGCGCAACATGGCCCCGACCGCACTCTCCCACTCCTCGTCCCCGTGGACCACTTGCACCTCCACCGAAATGGGCAGCAACTCCAGGGGCAGGGGACCATGCGCCGCCGGGTTCGCGCCCAAGTCCAGCAGCAAAGTCACCTTTCCGCCTCGGTCCAACGCCGCGTCCAAGGCGGGCAGGGCCAGGGCCAGGGTGGGACCGTCGGCCAGCACAAGCAGATTGCGGGTGGTGGTGGCCAAACTCAACCCATTGCCCAGGGGACCGAGCAGGTTGATGGGTGCGCCCACGGGCAGCTCCGCCAGCCAGCGATAGCCGGGGTCTTCGGTCATGGGCAGCGCCACCTGCCAGCGCTCCTCGGACTCGTCCCGGCCCAGGCGGCGGTCAACCACAAAGAGGGGGCGCCGCCAATAGATGTCCCAACGCTCGGCCCGCTCCCACTCGCTCTGCGCGCCGCAGCGGGCCAGGAAATAGCGCCCGGCCAGGCCGCCCTCCCGCTGATCCCCGGCCAGTCCGGCGGGCAGACGCACGGGCAGCAGCCCAAACGCCCCTGCCGGATGGACGGGGCCATCGATCATCCCGGTCAACGTGCCGTCCGGCAGGTGGATGGGGGCATGGGTCGGGTTTGGGTTGGATGGGGTCTGGATAGACATGGCAGAGGTCACAGGGTAGAATACAGAAAATTAAAAATGCACAATGGAAAATGCACAATGGCTGGCGGCTAACCGCTACCGGCTGTTGTGATTATGTGGGGGATTACGTTGCGACGCAAATTTGGCGGGCAGAGGGTGGCCCAAGCATGGGATGAGATTTGGAACCGCGGGCTGCCCGACGGTATCCACATCGCGCCCCGCGTGAGTTGGCCCCTGGCCCTGCTGCCCGCTGCTGTTCATTCTGCAACTCCTCACCCCCAGCCTGACCTGGATCACCCTCTTCCTGGCCCTGGGCGGACTGGCCGGGCTGGCCTATGCCTGGGTGCGCATCCAGGCCCAATCCTTGGACGTGGTGCGCACCCGCCAGGGCAGTGTGATGGTGGCCGGGGACACCTTCAGCGAGGAGTTCCGGCTGATCAACCACAGCGCCTTGCCCGTGCTGTGGGCCGAGGTGGCGGACGATTCCCAACTCCCCGGCTATCAGCCCAGCCGGGTGGTGGGCTGTGCGGCCCAGGGCAGCTTCCGCTGGCGTAGCCAGGCCGAATGCGAACAGCGGGGCGTCTTTCGCCTTGGCCCCCAACGCTTGATCCTGGGGGATCCCCTGGGCCTCTTCCGCCTCACCGTGGACTTTCCCAAAACCGAGATGCTCCTGGTCTATCCTCGCGTGGTCCATCTGCCCGCGGTCACCCTGCCCCGGGGCAACACCAGCGGACGGGACCGCCGCCGCCGTCCCCTCATGGGCTCCCTGCGCTCGCCCAGCGTGCGGGACTATTTCCCCGGCGACAGCTTGCGCCATGTCCACTGGCCCAGCACCGCCCGCCGGGGCCACCTGATGGTCACCGAAATGGAGATCGAACCCAGCGGCGATCTCTGGATCGTGCTGGATCTGGACCGCCGGGTCCATCGGGGCGAAGGCGTGCAGGGGACGCTCGAATACAGCATCATCCTGGCCGCCAGCCTGGCCGCGGAACTGTTGGCCGGGGGCGAGCATCGGGCCGTGGGGCTGCTGGCCGCCGGGGCCGACGCGTCCCCGATCCTGCTGCCGCCCCAGCCCGGCCAGGCCCAATTGTGGCAGATCCTGGCCGCCCTGGCCCCCACCCAGCCCGGCGAAGTCAGCCTGGGCGAGCTTCTCCACAACAGCCGCCCCATCTTCGGCCGCGGCCGCACGGTGGTGGTGATCACGCCGGATGTGGGAGACGAGGAGACAGGGAGACAAGGAGAGGGGGAGACAGGGAGTTGGGTGACGGAGTTGGTCTATTTGCAGGGGGTAGGGTTGGCAAGCAGTGTGTTCTTGGTGGATGCGGGCACAGCCGTCCGACCCCGTCCACCCTGGGGGGAACTGTCCACACCCTCCCCCAAAATTGGGAACCGGGAGGCCGAAGCCATCCAAGCCCTCTTGGCCCGAGTCGATGTGCCGGTCCAAATCCTGCAAGCCGGGCAACCCATGCGCGCCGCCCTCACCTTCCGGCGCACCCGGCAGGTGGTGCGCACCACCCCGTCCGGCGGCGTGGTGGTCTATGAAGTGGAAGAGGAGGTGGGCTGATGGCCGCCTTCGACTGGTCCCAACACGAAAAAACCCTCCCCGCCGAGCCGGAACCGACCACCCATTGGGCCGTGCGCCTCACCCTCTGGCTGGCCCGCACCCTGCGCCCCAGCCTGGGCTGGACCATCTTCGCCGCCACCGCCGCCCTGGTCCTGTGCGCCCTGTTGGGGCTGGAGGCCACCCGCTGGGTCAACGTCCGCCAGGCCCGCTTCCCTATCACCTGGCTGGTCGTCGTCGCCCCCACCACCGCTTGGCTGATCCATGCCCTTGGATCCCGATCGCTCCTTTCCCGCCTCATTCGCTTCTTTTTCCATCTGATCCTCGCGCCCCTGATCCTCGCCCAGATCCTCGTGGGCTGGCTGCCCACTTTTTCTGAGCTGTGGACCACCATTCGCGCCGTCGATCCCGCCCCGAACTGGTCTGATCTGGGCTGGCAAATGGGGGCGGCCTTGGAGCGGCTGGGGCTGCGCATGGCCCTCTGGGTGGACGGCGTGCGCGGCGGCGGGGCCACCCAGGATGACCTGGTCTTCCTCACCCTGGCCCTGCTCGTGATCTGGTTCGCCACCGCGCTGACCGTGGAACTGCTCCACGCCACCCGTCGGGGGCTGATCTCTGCCCTGCCCCTGCTTTGGCTGATCGGGGCCATCGTCTTTTACGGCAACGACTATCGCCCCTATCTGGTGGCTGCCATCGCCCTGGCCCTGGTGCTGCATCTGCGCCTGGACCAACACGCCCTCTTTGCCGACTGGACCCAGCGGGGCGTTGTCTTCAGCTCGGACCTGGCCTTGGACCGCATGTTGGCCGCCGCGCCCTTGGTGGCGGTCGGGCTGATCCTGGCCGCCTTCACCCCCAACCTCTTCATCCGCCCCCTGGCCCTCTCGGTCTATGACGCCATGCGACCTTGGAATGACCGGCTGGTCAGCGTGGGCGACCGGCTTTTCCCCGACATGCAGCGAGATTTCTACAACCGTTTTGCCACCGGCGGCCTGGGCGGCTTGCCCAACAGCTTCCTCCTGGGCGCTGGGCCGGACCTGGGCGACCGGGTGGTGATGCGGGTGCGCACCAACGAAAGCCGCATGCAGGAGACGGGCATCAGCGGCCCGCCCATCCCCCTGGGCCACTACATGCGGGGGGCCACCCTCTCGATCTATGACGGCCAAGGCTGGCAGAACCCGGACAGCCTGGACCGCGCCGAGATCCCCGCCAACCAGCCCTGGGCCGAGATCGACCAGAGCCTGCGCCGCCCGTTGCTCCAAAGCATCCTCCTCACCGACGCCGCCCCGGTGATCTACGCCGCGCCCGAGCCGGTGGAGGTGAGCGCAGACGTGGCCGCGGAGACGGTCAACACCAGCCTGGTCACCCTGCGCCCGGCGGACCCCGGCTCCGCCCGCAGCTACACCGTCCTCTCCGCCCTGCCCGCGGTGGACGCTCGCCACCCTCTCGGCCCTGCCCCCCTTCCGCCGGACGCTGGATCTCGCCCCCTTCCTGGCCCTGCCCGACACCATCACCCCCCGCACCCGCCAACTGGCCGCGGATCTGAGCGCCGAATCAGCCTCGGCCTACGCCACCGCCGCCGCCATCGAAACCTATCTGCGCACCCTCGCCTATGATTTGGACGTTGGCACCCCGCCGCCGGATGTCACCGACGTGGCCGACTATTTTCTCTTCGACCTGCAACGGGGCTATTGCGACTATTACGCCACGGCCTTCATCGTGCTGGCCCGGCTCAATGGCCTGCCCGCCCGCTTTGCCACGGGCTACGCCATCGGCAGTTGGGACGACACGGAACGGGAGTGGACCGTCACCGAAGCCCAAGCCCACTCCTGGCCGGAGGTCTACTTCCCCCAGGCCGGCTGGGTGGCCTTCGAGCCGACCGCCGGTCGTCCGCCCCTGGTGCGCTGGGCCGCGGCCACGGCCCCGACTCTCCCCGGCCCCCAGGCCACGCCCCAATTTGACCCATTCCAGCCCACGGGTATCCAATGGCGCACGCTGTGGGGCATCGCCTGGAACTGGCAGATGCTCTTCTGGCTGCTGCCCATCGGCCTGCTCCTGGCCGGGCTGGCCAGCCTGATCTGGCGATGGCGACTCAGCCGCGAAGACGCCTGGCTCGGTCTCCTGGCCTGGGGCACCCGCCTGGGCCGCCCCGCCGAAGAGGGCGAAACCGAGTTGGAGTACGGCCAAGAACTGACCGCCCACCTCTCCGCCCGAGGCGTCCGCCCGCCGCCCAGAGCAGACCCGCACGGTCAACCGGGAGATCCTCGCCCTCAGCCAAGAAGCCAGCCAGATCCACTACGGCCCGGCGGATCAGCGTCCGCCAAGCCAAGCCAGCGCCCGCCGCCGCTGGCGCACCCTGCGCGGCTATCTGGTGCGGGTCTGGCTGCGGCGGTGAGGCTCGACCAGCCAGCGCAGGTTGAGTAGGCCGAGTTAACCAACAATTTTCTTGACCCTTGGAAGAAGGCCGTATCGAAACCGCAGCGGGTTGATCGCAGCGTGTTAACCCACTACGGTTTCGATACGCCGCCAGTAACTGAATGGGTGGCGGAGATTTCGGCGGCGGCTACTCAACCTGCGCTAGCTTGCGCTTTAGCCCCCGGCGGTTTCCAGCCCCAATTCATTTTGAACACACCCAAAGGACCTCGGCACGGCCAATGTTTCCAACCCCACCCAATCCCAAATCCCCAATCCCAAATCCCCAATCCGCATGGTCATCGTCGGCACCTCCGGCTCGGGCAAGACCACCTTGGCCGCGCAAGTCGCCGCCAAACTGGGCATCCCCCACATCGAGATCGACGCCCTGCACTGGGGACCGAACTGGACCGAGACGCCCAAAGCCGAACTGCAAGCCAAACTCTTGGCCGCCACATCCGGCCCCGAATGGGTCGTGGACGGCAACTACAGCAAGACCCGCCCGGTCCTCTGGCCCCGGGCCACCACCATCGTCTGGCTGGACTACACCCTGCCCGTGCTGCTCTGGCGCATCCTGCGCCGCACGTTTGGCCGGGTCTTCCTGCGCCAAGAACTGTGGAACGGCAACCGAGAAGGCTTCCGTCAAGCCTTCTTCAGCCGAGACTCCATCATCTATTGGGTCCTCACCACCTACAAACGCCGCCGGGTCGAATACCCCCTCCTCTTCGCCCAGCCCGAAAACGCCCACCTCACCGTCATCCGCCACCGCACGCCGGGGGAGACGAGGGCGTGGGTGAACAGACTTATCGAGTATCAACGAGGCTAGCGCAGGTTGAGTAGCCGCCGCCGAAATTTCGTCAACCAACCGAGAAGTGGCGGCGTATCGAAACCGTAGCGGGTCAACCCGCTACGGTTTCGATACGCCGCCGAGTCAGTGAGTGATCAGCGGAGATCTCGGCGGCGGCTACTCAACCTGCGCTAGTTAGCCGCCACACACGAAAGGAACCTTCTATGCACCGCCTCCTCCCCACCATCCGCCGCTGGCAAGCCCAGGGCAAAGCCGTCGCCCTGGTCACCCTTGTGCGGGTCTATGGCTCCGCGCCCCAGCCCTTGGGGGCCAAAATGGTCGTCTCCGCCACCGGCGAGATGGAAGGCTCCGTCTCCGGCGGCTGCGTCGAGGGGGCCGTGGCCCAAGAAGCCATGGCAGATCCTCAAAAGCGGCCTCCCCAAACTGATCCCCTACGGCATCGCCGACGAGCTGGCCCAATCCGTCGGCCTGGCCTGCGGCGGGGCCATCGAAGTCTTCATCGAACCCCTGGCCGGTCCCGTCATGGCGGAAATGCTGACGGCTGTGGAACGGGCAGAACCCGTCAGCGTGGCGAAAATCCTGGCCCGGCAGGCAGACCTTGGGTCAAGCCACTGGGGGTCGCTGCTCTTTGGGGATCGTCTCGCCGCCCTCGGCACCCTGGGCGACCCGACCGTGGACGATCTGGCCCGATCCGCCCTGGCCGAACTGAGCGTGGGCAGCCCGGCCCAACGCCTCACCCTGGCCGGCGCGGAGATCTTCATCGAGCGCATCCTGCCCCCGGCCCGGCTGATCATCGTGGGTGCGGTCCACATCGCCCAGCCCCTGGTCACCTTTGGCAACGAACTGGGCTTCCACACCATGGTCATCGACGCCCGCTCCGCCTTCGCCACCCCCGAGCGCTTCGCCCACGCCCACGACCTGCGCATCGGCTGGCCCGCCGACCTCCTGGCCGAGATCGGGCTGGACGAAAATACCTACATCGTCGTCCTCTCCCACGACGAAAAGCTGGACAACCCGGCCCTGGCCGTGGCCTCTGGCCCATCCCGTCGCCTACATCGGCGCCCTCGGCTCCCGCTCCACCCACGCCAAACGGGTGGACGCCCTCACCGAGCTAGGCGTCACCCCTGCCCAGATCGCCCGCATCCACGCCCCCATCGGCCTCAACCTGGGCGGCCGCCACCCCGCCGAAATCGCTGTCGCCATCATGGCGGAGATCGTGGCGGTGCGGAATGAAAAATAGCACCCAAGGAAACCCTACGTCATGAGCGATCTGCTTTCCACCCCGAACCTCACCGGGATTTTGGACTTTTTGCGCCGGGCCGAGGGGCTCAAAATCCACATGCGATCCGGCTTCACCTCCATTGGCCGCCCGGAAAGCGTGGCCGAGCACACGTGGCGGCTGAGCCTTTGGTCCCTGGTGCTGGCGGACGCCTTCCCCGAAGTGGACCATGCCCGGCTGGTCAAGCTGTGCATCATCCACGACCTGGGCGAGGCCATCAACGGGGACATCCCCGCTCCCATGCAGAGTCGGGCCGGGGGCCAAGGCCCACGACGAGCGGCAAGGATCTGCTGGCCCTGATCACCCCTCTCCCCGACGGCCCGCGCACGGAAATCCTGGCCCTGTGGGACGAATACGAGGCCAACCTCACCCCAGAAGCCAAGCTGGCCAAGGCCTTGGACAAGCTGGAGACCATCCTGCAGCACAACCAGGGAGACAACCCGGCGGATTTCGATTACCGCTTCAACTTGGGCTACGGCCAACAATACACCCAGGACGATCCCCGCATCGTCGCCATCCGCCAGATCTTGGACGCGGAGACCGAGGGGCGGGCGGTGGAGGGGGCGCAAAACTCTTCAAAAAGTGATTGACAATTATTCGTAAATAATGTATCTTCTTTGTAGACACAAATGATAATTGGCAGTTGGTTTGTCGAAAAGTTGAAAGGAACATCAAATGCAGACAACAGTGCAAAGATGGGGCAATAGCCTTGCCTTGAGAATTCCCAAATTTTTTGCCACAGAAATCGGGCTGGAGAAAGATACGTCGGTTGACATGACTCTGGTTGACGGTAAGTTGCTGGTCACACGCTTGGCGACCTCGCCCTATACGCTTGAAGAGCTGCTGGCCGGGATCACGGACGAAAATCTCCACCAAGAGCAGGATTTCGGTCCACCCGTCGGTGCGGAGGTGTGGTGATCATGGCCTATATCCCCGACCGCGGCGATGCCGTCTGGATTCAGTTCGATCCCCAAGCCGGGCACGAACAGCGGGGCCATCGCCCGGCCCTGGTTCTCTCCCCAGTGTCCTACAACGGGCGGACGGGGTTAGCCATCCTATGCCCCATCACCAGTCAGGAAAAGGGATATCCCTATGAAGTGCGCTTGCCGGATGATCTCAAGCTCTCCGGGGTCATCCTTGCCGATCAGGTCAAGAGTCTCGATTGGCGTGTGCGCAAAGCTGCATTCATCTGCAAAGTGCCCAAAACCACGACGACCGAAGTGATCCAAAAACTCGCCACCCTCATCGTATCCTGACGTTTCCTCTGCCCCCAATCCTCAATCCAGGGCGCAATTCGATTGGGTCTATTCAAACTGAGTTGGGTCTCGGGGTCTGCGCCAGGGTGCAGACGCCCGTTCGCACCAGGAGGTTCGAGCTCCACGAACCCACTTTGAATACACCCAGTTCAATTTCCCAATCGTTCTCCACCCCTTGAAAAATCCACCAAACGTGCTAAAATAGAGACACCACTCCACCGCGCCGCGTCATTGCTGACCGGTCCCCGTCGCTTGTTGTCCACACGTTCCTAGTTGTCGTCTTTTCCACCTTCACGACCAAAGGAGCAGGTCCCAATGAATCCCAAAGTGATCCGGCTGCTGGTTGCGTCAACAACCACGGCTCTTTTGTGCGTCCTCTTGCTGAGCGGCTTATTACTCGCCGCCCCGGTTTCACCTGCCGCCCCCGCCACCCTCGCTGCCCCCGCCACCGATGACGTCCCCCGCATGGTGATCAACGAGGTGATGCCCAAGGCGGGTGCGGATGGCGTGGAGTGGATCGAGCTCCACAACACCGCCCCCCAGCCCCCCATCTATCTGCCCATGTTGTTGAAAAACAGCACGGGATCCCCCAGCCCAGGGGTGATGGCCGGGCCGATCTCGGCCCAATCCCCCCTGGCCCCAGAGGTCAGCTTCACGATTTCGGGCTGGCAGGTGGTGGCCACCGGGGGCAATCTCTTCGTGATCCCCGACGCCATGCCTCTGGTGCCGCCCAACGGCTATGTGCTGATCCGCTTTGACGGCCTGGGCGAGGCAGCCAACGACTATGATTTCAGCGATGGCAAGGCCGTGCTCCACTCTGCGCCGGGCCAGGTCAATATGCTGGCGGACGCGGAAGACTTTCTGGCTCTCTATAGCTCGGCCACCCATTCGGAGTCCACCCTCAAGGATTATGTGAGTTGGGGCACAGCCTTCCCCGCCGAGGATCATGCCGTCGCCGCGGGGCTGTGGCCGGCGGGCTACTATTTGGAGTTCGCCCCCAATGCCGGGTATGTGGATCCAAGCCTGGTCTCCTTGCGCACAGCTCCAGACGAATCCGTGGGCCGCGTGCCCCAGGTGGACGACGACTGGGCGGTCTATCGCACGGATCAACTGACGCCGGGTGCGGCCAACCCCATCCCCCGGCCCGACTTTTCCATGCCCCCCGCCGGGGACACTCTGGATGTCGGCGCGGTAGTGATCGGCTGGAGCGCCATCCCGGGGGCGACCGAATACCTCTTCCAGATCGCCCGGGATGCGGACTTTGCCGACCTCGTCGTCAACACGGAAACCGCGTATCCCGACTATCATCACCCCGGCACGCTGGACCCAGGCACCTACTATTGGCGCATGCGCACCCGCACGGACAAGGGGTTGAGCGGGTGGAGCGGGGGCGTCCCCTTCCGCACGGACGTCCTGGCTCCGGGTGTGGCCGCAGCGGGCGGAGATCTGGCTGCTGTCCAGAAAACCTTGGGCATTGTTTGGCAAGTGCAGCACAAGGACACCCCGTCCCTGGACGTGAGCGACGCCAACAACAAGACCGGCGATGGGGCCTGGGATGTGGTCCACCCGGCGGATCATCGGGTCTCGAACCATGACAACCACTATTGCCAGGTGGCCAGCATGGCCATGATCAACTCCTACTATGGCGGCGACATCAGCCAGGATCGGCTGTCCTACTACGCCATCCGGGAGTACCCGGACAGCAAGCGGGGGCTGGACCCGGACCACGCCTGCACCTTCCCCGCGGACTGCCGCCCTGGGTTGGAATGGGACTTCTGGGCTGGGCACAACAAAGGCTTTGAGGGCATCGCTTGGTCGCTTGGCTATGCGTGGAACGATTGGAGTCAGATCGAAACATATGGCTACAATCCGCCGACCAGCACCATTCCCTTCAACGATATCAAGGTCTGGATCGACAATGGCCGCCCGCTGATGGTTACCATCCCCGGTCACGCTATGGTGGTTGACGGCTACCGCACATCGCCCTCCGATCAGGTCCATCTGTTGAACCCGTGGACCGATGCCTCTTGGGTACCCTACACGGACAATCGTATCCAGCGCATCAACTGGGTCGGGGTCTTCCGGGCCAAGGGGACCGCCGGTGCGCCCCCGGCCCCCCGCTCGGACGAGGCCAGCATCACCACGGATTCGGACGGCGACGGTGTGACCGACTTCGACGAGGTGCGCCGCTTCCACACCAACCCCTTGGTCGCGGACTCGGACAAGGACTGGGTGCTCGACAAACAGGACATCTTGGACACAGTCTATCTGAAAAATGGCACCTATGTGTGGAGCGACGCCCGTCGGGATACGGACAACGACGGCAAGTTCAAGGAGGTGGACTGGGACAACGACAACGACGGCACGCCGGACGGCTGTGAAGATGTGAATATCGACGGCGAATACGACCTGGGCGCGGGGGAGACGGACAACTTCAGCGCATCCAGCCGCCAAGATTGCGTGCCCCGGTTGAACATCCTCTATCCCCTCAAGACCAACAAGGTCAACGCCGGCGACCCGGCGGACCCGGACAAGATCCTGGTCCAGGTGGAGACCAAGGTGCCCGAAGGCTGGTCCCTCTATCTGCCCCCCAGCAACTTCGACGTGGCCATCGGCGGCAGCCATGCATCCGTGCTGGCCGCGTATCAGTCTGCGGACAGCCACTTTTTGGTTGTCGATCCGCCGACCCAGGCCGCAGCCTCCTTCTTCGATCTGGATGTCACCCTGCTGGGCCAGAACGATTCGGAAGCGCAGTCGGTCTACTATCTGCCCAAAACGCCCAACGACGCCGTGATGGTGGTGGATCGCTCCGGCAGCATGACCAGCGACAACAAGATGGCCGCGGCCAAGAATGCCGGGGCCGCCTTTGTGGACATGCTCAACAATGACGATTATGTGGGCGTGGCCAGCTTTGCCACCACCGCCTCGGCGAACTATGGCCTGAGCAAGATCACCGGGGATCCCGTGCGGGATGCGGCCATCACCGCCATCGACGGGCTGGTGGCGGACGGCTGGACCGCCCTGGGCCAGGGCGTGCAGCGGGGATACGATCTCCTCAAAGCCGCCAACCACACGGACCACGACTGGACCATGGTCCTGCTCAGCGACGGCTATGAGAACGAGGCCCCCAACTGGGCGGCCATCGAGTCGGGCATCACCGGTGTGATCGTGCACACCGTGGCCCTGGGGGAGGACGCCAACCGCACCCTGCTCCAGAGCATCGCCGGGGCCAAGGGGGGCAGCTATTTCTATGTGGACACGAACCCGCCCGCCCCTGCCCCTCGGCTGGCGGAACCCCTCCAGGCCCTCGCCTCCCCGCCCCTGGCCGTGGCACCGACCCTGGGCAACCGGCTGGCGGACACCTACGTCTCCGCCGGGGAGTTGAGCCAGGGCTGGCAGCGCCTGTGGGAGGTCAGCGGGCGCATTCTGGAGAAGGAACAGCCCAAGCTGACCATCCCCCTGGGGGCGGCCATGGGGCCGGTGGTCTTTACCCTGAACTGGGAAGATTCGAACGACTACCTCTTCCTTGAGTTGACGGGACCGGACGGCAACAAGATCGTCCCGGACCAGGAACTGCGGGCGGCCACCCATCATCAACTGCGTATCAACAAGCCGCCTCGGGGCAACTGGATCGCCACCATCATCCCGGAAACCGGCGGCGTGGACTATCACCTCATGGTCTCCGGGCGGGCCGAGACGACCCTGCACGCGGCCATCGGCGGCGACCCGACCGAGCGGGGCGTGGGCGGGTCCGTGCCCATCAACGCCATGCTGACCGACTATCGGGAGATCATCGGTGCCAAGATTGTGGCCCTGGTCCAGGGGCCGGGGATCGGCAGACAGGTGCAACTTTTCGACGATGGCAACCACGGGGACGGTGAGGCGAATGACGGCTGGTACGCCGCCCCCTTCGCCGACACGAACGCGTCCGGCGGCTATCAAGTCAAGCTGGTGGCCTGGGGCACGAACAACCGGGGCGAGGAGTTTGTGCGCTATGCCCAGGCTGGCTTCAATGTGCGCCACCGGGCCGCCTACATCTGGCTCAACGATCAGGAGACGGCCCAACAGGTCGAGGCGTTGATGGAATCCTCGGACTGGGTGGTGGACCGCATCTGGGTCAACGATGTGCCGAAGACCAATCTGGATCCATACGCCCTCCTGGTCATCGGCCCGGACACGGGGTATCGCTATGACTGGACCAATGGCGACATCGCTGGGCTGCTCAACCAGAAAACGATGCCCGTCCTCGGGCTAGGCGACGGCGGTGCGGCCTACTTCAGCCAGCTTGAGTTGGATATTGGCTACGGTCACACCTGGGTTTCGGACAACAACGAAGTTGTCGCCATCGATCCGCCCAGCGCCTTCTGGCACGAACCCTACGAGGTGGGCATGGGCGCAGAGGTCCCCCTGGTCCTCCTCTACACCGAGCCCCTGCGGGAGCTGGGCGTCTACATCCCCAAACCCACCCGCCTGCTCATCCCCATCGCCGGGGAGGAGAAGGACGTCAACCGCAACCACTATCCCGTCGCCATGCAAATCAGCGATCGATCCTTCGTGCTGTGGGGCTATAACGAAGGGCCGGCCATGATGACACCCCAGGGCCAGCGCCACTTCCTGGACGTGACCCACGTCCTGCGTGCGCCGTAAGAGATACTGTTGGATCGATTCAAAGCAGATGGGTCGAATCCGTTGGGGCAGGGGTGGGCGGAAGGAGAAATTTGTGTGCAGCGCAGAAATTTCTCCCGCCGCCCACCCCTGCCCGTGCCAAAACCACCACTCACTTTGGATGTCTCCGGCGGAACCGTTCAGCCGTCCGCCCCACCGCCTCTCCCTGTGATTTGTCCCCCCATGCCGACTCCCGTACAATGGAGTCCATGCAACCATCACAGAACGACCCTATTGCCCCAACTCTAATTTTGGCCTCCCAAAGCCCCCGCCGCCAGGAATTTCTGCACGCCTTGGGGCTGGATTTCCAAGTCCGCACCGCGGATCTGGACGAGAGCCGACTTGGCCGACGAGTCCCCGGCGCAGATGGTGGAGCGGCTGGCCCAGGCCAAGGCCCACGCCATCGCCGCCCGTCTGCCCGCGGACGCGGGGCCGACCCTGATCCTGGCCGCGGACACCACCGTGGCCCTGGGTGACATCGAACTGGGCAAGCCCGTCAGCGCCGATGACGCGGTGAATATGCTCACCATCCTGCGTAGCCGGCCCCATCAAGTCCACACGGCCATCCACCTGCTTTCCACGGCAGATGGCCGAGAAGCCGGGCGGCTCAACAGCACCACGGTCCACATGCGCCATTATACCGACCGGGAGATGGCGACCTACATCGCCACCGGGGACGCCGTGGACAAGGCCGGGGCCTACGCCATCCAACACCGAGAATTCGCCCCGGTGGAACGGCTCACCGGCTGCGCATCCGGGGTCATGGGCATGCCCCTGGCCGACCTGCGGGAATTGCTCGCCGACTTCGGCGTCACCCTGAATATTGACCTCGCCCCCATCTGCGCCAGATTGACCGGCGCTTCCTGTTGCCAAGGAGAATAGTTGATTGGTCTGATAGCTACTGGGACCACCTGGACGAAGAACCGACGGACGAACGGCGGCGCAAAGCCAAGCCGAAACGAGCCTCCGAGGGATTGATCCCCGGGGTGGTGATGCGCGCCCGGGGCCATCATTTTGATGTGCGGACCGGGGACGACGTGCGCATGTGCCAAGTGCGGGGCCGTCTGCGCCAGGAGAAGAACCGGGACACCCTGGTCGCCGTGGGGGATCGGGTGCAGATCCTGCCGTCGGGGGGCAAGAAGGGGCAGATCGAGATCGTCGAGGAGCGCCACTCGGTGCTCAGCCGTCAACAGCCCGGCGAGCGACGACCCGCCGAGGATGTGATCTTGGCCAACCCGGACCAGGTCTTGGTGGTCTTTGCGGCCACGGACCCGGAACCCCATCTGCGCATGGTGGACCGTTTTTTGGTGATCGCCGAGGCCAACGAGTTGCCGGCCTTTGTGTGCGTCAACAAGATCGACCTGTTGGGCATGGAAGCGGCCCAGGCCCTCTTTGGCCTCTACGAAACCATTGGCTATCATGTGATCTACGCCAGCGCCGAGACGGGTGAGGGCATCCAAGAGTTGCGAGATCTGCTGGCGGACAAGATCACCGTGGTCACCGGGCCGTCGGGGGTGGGCAAGAGCAGCCTGATCAACCAGTTGGATCCGGGGCTGGATTTGCAGGTCGGGGATCTGCGGGACTTTGAGGGCAAGGGCCGCCACACCACCCGCAGCTCCGTGCTGATCCCCCTGCCCTTTGGCACGGACAGCTACATCGCCGACACGCCGGGCATCCGGGAACTGGGTCTCTTCGACATCGACAAGGCGGATTTGGCCTTCTTTTTCCTGGAGATGGAGCCTTTTGTCAACGACTGCCGCTTCCCCAACTGCACCCACGACCACGAGCCCGACTGCGCCATGGTCGCCGCCGTGGCCGATGGCCGCATCCACCCGGAGCGGTATGCGAGTTATTTGCGGCTGCTGCACGGGGAAGAATAAGGAAAGGCAAAAGGCAAAGTGCAAAAGGCAAAAGGCAAAAGGGGTGTGGTTGACAAGCGGATGGTTTCTCAATCGCCTGGTCTCGTCCACCAACCCAATCTCCCACTCTCGTAATCTCCCAATCTCTCACCCAACCCACCACCAAATCAACAAATCAACTATGCTCTTATCAAACCTCAACCCTCAACAGAAAAAAGCCGTGGAAACCGTGGATGGGCCGGTGCTGGTGCTGGCCGGGCCGGGGTCGGGCAAGACCCGGGTGCTGACGGCGCGCATCGCCTATTTGATCGATGTGGCCGGGGTGGCGCCGTGGAATATCCTGGCCGTCACCTTCACCAACAAGGCGGCCAAGGAGATGAACGAGCGGGTCCACGCCCTGATCGGCGACCGCTTTCCGCAACCCATCCTCGGCCAGGCCCGGCGCATGGGCGGGCTGACCATCGGCACCTTCCACAGCATCTGCGCCCGCATCCTGCGCATCGAGACCGCGGCCATCGGCTATCAGCCCAACTGGGTGATCTACGACAGCGCGGACCAGCTTTCCCTGATCCGGGCCGTGCTCAAAGAGATGAACCTGGACGAGAAGCGCTACAGTCCCCAGGCCGTGCGGGCCGCGGTCAGCAAGCTCAAGAACGATCTGGTCACGCCGGAGCGGCACAAGCCGGAGGACTATTTTGGCGAGATCGTGGGCCGGGTCTATGTGCGCTATCAAGAGGCGCTGGTCGTCAACAACGCCATGGATTTCGACGACCTGATCATGCGCTCCACCCTGCTTTTTCAGGACAACAAAGAGATCCTGGCCAAATATCAGCGCAAATGGCACTATCTGCTGGTGGACGAGTTTCAGGACACGAACACGGTGCAGTACGAGTTTCTCACTCTGCTGGCGGGGGAGCCGGAGGGGAAGCGCAATATATTTGCTGTCGGCGACGAAGACCAGTCGATTTACCGATTTCGCGGCGCAGATTACCACAATGTCCTCGAATTCCGCCAGGACTACCCCGACGCCGTGGTGGTGCTGTTGGAGCAGAACTATCGCAGCACCCAGTCGATTCTGGATGTGGCCAATGCGGTGATCTCCCAGAACGAGAAGCGCACGCCGAAGCAGTTGCACACCCAGAACGGCGAGGGGCGCAAGGTGACGGTCCACGAGGCGTACAACGAGGTGGAGGAGGCGGGCTTTCTCTGCGACGAGATCGGGCGGCTGGTGGCCGACCCGGGCCTTTGGCGAGGGGGATGTGGCGGTGATGTACCGCACCAACGCCCAGTCCCGCGCCCTGGAAGAGGCCTTTGTCTATCGGGGCATGAAGTACAAATTGGTCGGCGGCACCCGCTTTTACGAGCGCAAGGAGATCAAGGATGCCCTGGCCTATCTGCGCCTGACCCACAACCCGGCGGATTCCGTGGCCCTGGACCGCATCATCAACGTGCCCACACGGGGCATCGGCCTCAAGACCTATGCGGATGCTCAAGAATTGGGCCATCGGAGATGGGCGTCAGCGAGTTCGACGCCCTGCGTATCCTCCACCACGGGCCCCAGGCGGTGGAACTAGGTCGTGAGGCCCCCCTTCCGCCAGCCGCCCGCTCCGCGCCTTTCAACAACCGAGCGATCAACGCCCTGCTGCCCTTTGCCGAAATGCTGGAAAACTGGGTGCGCATGCGGGAGCGGGGCCACTACGAAAGCGTGGCCGATCTGCTGGACTTCATTTTGCAGCAGTCGGGCTATTATGACAGCCTGCGGGACGGCAGCGAGGACAGCGAGGATCGCTTGGCCAACCTGCAAGAGTTGCGGGCCGTGGCCGCCCAATATGTGCCGGGCATGGCGGATTTGCAGGAAGACGAGACCCCGGTCACCCTCTTTTTGCAGGAGGTGAGCCTGGTCAGCGATGCCGACCAGATCGACGAGGGCCTGGGCGCGGTGACGCTGATGACCCTGCACACGGCCAAGGGGCTGGAGTTCCCCATCGTCTTCTTGGTGGGGATGGAGGAGGGATTGCTCCCCCACAGCCGCAGCATGGAGAGCGGCGACCCGGAGGACATGGACGAGGAGCGGCGGCTGTGCTATGTGGGCATCACCCGGGCCAAGAAGCGGCTCTATTTGGTCCACGCCATGCGGCGCAGTGTGTGGGGCAGCAGCAACATGCAGGAGCCCAGCCGCTTCTTCGACGAGATCCCGGCGGAGATGCTGACGGGGATGGTCAACCGGCATGGCCGCCGCCAGGAGAGCTATCGCCGCTCCACCAGTTGGGGCGATGACAGCGGCGGCAGCAGTTGGGGCGAAGGCAAATCCAGCGCCCGGTCCAGCAGTTTCTTCGGCGGGCGCAAAGAGCGATCCGATGACCAATCCGACGACCGATCCAAGAAGGTCCAGCCCCGGCGGCACAGGCCGGGCGAGCCGCAAGGATCCCAAACAGGCCTATTGGTCACCCGGCGGCGGCAGCCGAGCCGACCGCAGTCGCAGCAACCGGGCTGGCCTCGGCAAGGCCGAACCCAGCCGTCCCGCCCAGTTCAAGCGCCGGGACAGCGTCCAACACGTCAAGTTCGGCGTGGGCACGGTGATCGAAAGCACGGTGACGCCGGATGACGAAGAGGTGACCGTGGCCTTCCCCGGCGTGGGGATCAAAAAATTGCTGGCGTCGATTGCAAATTTGAAGAAACTATAGGGGTTTGGGGGACGTAGAGACGCAAGATTTTGCGCCTACATTCCTCTACCCGAACCTCTACCCTATAGGAATCCTCTCTATGACAGACTCTCCCAAGTGGAGCCCAACCATAAAGGCAATTGTGGCCGCGGTGACCCTCTTCTTGGCCGGGCTGGTGATCTGGCGCTTTCAGTCGCTGATCGGCCCCCTGGTGCTGGCGGTGATGCTGGCCTATATCCTCAACCCGCTGATCGCGTTGGCCACCCAATATACCCGGCTCAAACGGGGGGCGGCGGTGCTGATCATCTACTTTGGCCTGCTGTTGGTCTGGCTGGGCGGGGCGATTGTGTTGGTGTTGGTGGCCGTGGAACAGGTGCAGACCCTGGCCGATGTGGTGCCGGGCCAGTTCGCCCAGGCCGTGACGTGGGTGCAGACCCTGCCCGACATACTGCCGGTGCAGAGCATCACCCTCGGCCCCTACACCTTGGACCTGTCCAGCCTCCTGTCCGGCTTTGACCTGAACTGGCAAGATCTGGTCAACCAGGCCATCGGCGTGGTGCAGACCCTCTTCAGCACGGGCGGCGGGCTGGCCACCCAGTTGGCCGGGGCCACAGTCAGCGCCATCGGCCTTGGCTTTCTGATCTTTGTGGTCTCCATTTACATTGCCATCGACATCCCCCGCTACGGCGGGCTGATCGGCGATGTGGCCAACCAGCCCGGCTACCGGGCCGACGCCGAGCGCCTGACCCGGGAGACCAGCCGCATTTGGAGCGCCTATCTGCGGGGACAGGTGATCCTGGGCCTGGTGATCGGCGTGGTGGTGAGCATCGCCTTGGGGCTGCTGGGCGTGAGCAATGCCCTGGGCCTGGGGCTGCTCTCCGGCGTCATGGAGTTTCTGCCCGTCATCGGTCCCCTGATCGGCGTGGGCACCGCGGTGCTGGTGGCCTTCTTTCAGGATGCGCCCAGCTTTGGCCTCTCCTCCCTCAACTTCGCCCTGGTGGTGATCGCCGTCATGCTCCTGATCCAGCAGGTTGAAAACAACCTCCTCGTCCCCCGCATTGTGGGCGACGCCCTGGACCTGCACCCCCTGGTCGTCATGATCAGCGTGGTCATGGGCGCGTCCCTGGCCGGAATTCTGGGCGCGGTCCTGGCCGCCCCCGTGGTCGCCACCCTGAAACTCTTGGGCATCTACACCTGGCGCAAAATGCTCGATCTCCCCCCTTTCCCCGAAGAAGAGAAGCCGGACGCGCCCCCCGGCCCCAAACTCAGCACCCGGCTGCGCCGCATGTGGCGGCGATTTTTGGTCGCCGTGAATCGGGCTGTCCCGGACTATGGGCGGCGCAAGAAATCGAGTATCGACAAGAAAGGCACCTCATGAGCGATCACGATCACCTCATCTACCCCCTGACCTTCAACCCGGCCTACAAGGATTACATTTGGGGCGGGCGCAATTTGGAGACCGTGCTGGGCAAGAGCATCCCCGACGGCACCGTGGCGGAGATTTGGGAGATCTCCGGCCATCCCAATGGGCTTTCTTTTGTGGAAAAGGGACCCTTGGCAGGCAAAGATCTTCTCGCCGTTCAAGCCGAATTAGGCGTAGAGTTAGTGGGGGCGAATAACCAATACGCCCTCGATTTGGGCAAATTCCCGGTGTTGATCAAACTGCTGGATGCCAACCGCTGGCTCTCGGTCCAGGTCCACCCCAAGGACGAGTACGCGCTCAAGCACGAGGGCGACTTTGGCAAGACCGAGATGTGGGTGGTCCTCCACGCCGAGCCGGGCGCGGAGATCATCTTCGGCTTCCAGCCGGGGGTGGATCGGGACGCCTTCGCCCAGGCCGTGGCCGAGGGGCGCAGCGAAGATCTGCTGCACCGGGTGCCCACCAAGACCGGGGATGTCTTCTTCGTGGCCGCCGGCTCGGTCCACGCCCTGGGGCCGGGGATCATCGTGGCCGAGATCCAGCAGAACAGCGACACGACCTATCGCATCTACGACTGGGGCCGCATGGGCAACGACGGCCTGCCCCGCCCGCTGCATATCGAGCAGAGTCTGGCCGTGATGAACTTCACTCAGGTGAGACCCGGTCCTCTGCGCCCCAAGGTGTTGGTGGACATGCTTGAGTTCGGGGATGTCAAAGTCGAGCAGATCGGCCACTGCCGCTATTTCCACACGGAGCGCATCACCATGCCCAAGGAGAGCGCGCTGGTGGGCGACTGCGACGGCTCGACCTATGAGATTTTCGCCGTGCTGTCGGGCAAGGCCACGGTCTATTGGGAGGGCGATCCGGTCACCCTCAGCGCGGTCAACTGGGTGCTCCTCCCCGCGGCAATGGGCGAATACCAGATCCAGGCGGACGTGGACAGCGTGCTGTTGCGGGTGGTCACGCCGGATGTGGTGAAGGGGTGAGCGGGTGAAGGGGTACGCAAAAGAGAAATCCAGCCGTGGAGTTCGCACCCCCTGGTGCGAACGGGTCTGCGCACAAAGGTGACATCTCCGCGGGTGAACGGGAAGTTGGGATCGGGGAATTGTGAGAACCGTCACAGATAGCGAGGCAGGCCAAAGCGTAGAATTCATGGGTGTAATTAATTCAACATTAAATCAATCGTCGCAAACATGAAGGAAAGTTACCATGAGTTTAACTATGACCCCAGTGCTTGACCGCCCCATCGAAAAGCCCGCCGAGACCGCCCATCCCATCCACGAACTGTTGGCCAAGCGGTGGAGTCCGTGGGCCTATGCGTCCGCCCCCATCAGCCCGGAGACCCTGGGCAGCCTGATGGAAGCGGCCCGCTGGTCCCCTTCCTCCATGAACGAGCAGCCCTGGCGCTTTATCGTCGTGGACAAGGCCGCCGATCCCCAGGCCCACGCCCGGCTGGTGGGGGTGCTGATGGAGGGGAATCAAGCCTGGGCCAAGGATGCGCCCGTGCTGATCTTGGCCGTGGCCGCCATGCGTTTGGCCCGCAACGGCAACCCCAA
The DNA here is from genome assembly GCA_963704975.1 of uncultured Chloroflexia bacterium. Lineage (GTDB taxonomy): Bacteria > Chloroflexota > Anaerolineae > Caldilineales > Caldilineaceae > JAGNDO01. The sequence goes on from CAVPIK010000011.1 coordinate 52,041, forward strand.
CGGCAAGGCCCTGTATGATCTGGGTCAGGCTGTGGCGCATTTGACCGTGGAGGCCACCGCCCACGGGCTGGTCATGCGGCAGATGGGCGGTTTCCACAAAGACCAGGCCGCAGAGGCCTTTGGCATCCCCGAAGGCTACGAGCCCGTGGTGACCCTGGCCATCGGCTATCCGGGCGACCCGGATGCCCTGCCGGAGCCCCTGCGCCAGCGCCAGTCCAGCCCCCGCAGCCGCAAGCCCTTGGCGGATCTGGTTTTTGCCGGAAAATGGGGCGAAGCGACACCCTTTTCCGACAACTAATCCTGCGCCATCGCCAAACCCATAAACAAACTGAGGCCCGACATCTCATCGAGATGTCGGGCCTCAGTTTGTTTATGGGCAAGATTTACCGTCTATTCCCCGCCCGGATCGTTCTTCAATTCCCGATGAAAAGCCAGCTTCCCCAGCTTTTCAAAACTGCCCCCCTTCACCTGCCCGTCCTGATAGAGGGGGAAGGTGTGGCCGGCGTCCCGCAGTTGTTTGAGGGTTTGGCCCAGGCCCAGGGTGCCATACTCCCGGGTGCGGGTGACGTGGTCCAGATCGATGATCTCGGTCAGGATGGTGTCGTGGTCCCCGGCCTGTTGCAGGATGCGCCCGTCCGGGTCCACGAGCAGGGAACGCCCGCCGCCGTAGGGGCCGACGCCGTTGACGCTGACAAAGTAGCACTGGTTGAAGATGGCGTTGGCCTGGGCCATCACCAGCTCCAGATTCGCGGTCCGAGGTGGGGGTCATGGTGGGTTGCAGGATCACCTCCGCGCCCATCCAGGCCAGGGTGCGGGCCACTTCGGGGAACCACATGTCGTAGCAGATGCACAGGCCAAAGCGCCCCACCTCCGGCACGTCGAAGACGCAGAACTGATCCCCGGACGCGGTGGCGGCCTCGTAGGGCAGCCAGGGGAACATCTTGCGATACTTGGCCACGATCTCCCCCTCCGGCGAGATGACGATGGCCGTGTTGTAGATCTCCTCGCCCTCTTTTTCGTACATCGAGCCGGGCACCAGCCACTTGTTTGGTCTTGCGGGCCAGGGCGCACAGGCGGTCGGTCAGCGGACCGGGGATGGGTTGAGCGCTCTGCTTCCAGGTGTCCGGGCGCTCCGTGGGCACCAACTGCACCAGCCCCGGCACGACCAATTCGTGGAAGATCACCATGTTCACCCACGGGAAGTTCCAACTGATGTGACGTGACCGCATCGGCCATCTTCTGCACCGTGGCCTCGGCATCCCACGGCACCACGGACATTTGAACTGCGGCGATTCCGAATAGTCGAGACATGGTTGGCTCCGCGAAGCGGAATGAGCTGAATGGCGATTGACTGAATCCTCAATCTCAACAAAATGACAAGCAACAAAACGGCCCGGCTGTACTTCCCGCAAGGCCGGTTCTTCTTGCCGAACAGATGGTCGTCGGCCAGGGGACAGCGGGTGTGGAAGCGGCAGCCGGGGGGCGGATTGGCCGGGCTGGGCACGTTGCCCTCCAAGATGGTCAGCTCCGCGGCCATCGTCCACGTCGGGCAGGGGGATGGCCCCGAGCAGGGCCTGGGTATACGGGTGCAGCGGGTCGTCGAAGAGGGCGTCGCTGGGGCCGACTTCGACCAGCTTGCCCAAATACATCACCCCGATGCGGTCGCTGATGTGGTGGACCACGTTCAGGTCGTGGGAGATGAAGACATAGGTCAGCCCCTGGCGTTCCTTCAGCTCTTGCAGCAGGTTGATGATCTGGGCCTGCACCGAAACATCCAGGGCCGAGGTCGGTTCGTCCAGCACGATCAGCCGGGGGTTGAGGGCCAAGGCCCGGGCGATGGCCACCCGCTGGCACTGGCCGCCGGACATCTCGTGGGGGAAGCGGTTGAGGTGCTGCTCGCCCAACCCCACCTGCTCCAACAGTTCGATCACCCGGCCCCGCATCTGCGCCTTGGGCAGAATTTTGTGGGTGCGCAACGGTTCGGCCACCACGTCCAACACCTTGAACCGGGGGCTGAGGGACGACAGCGGGATTCTGAAAGACCAACTGCATCTCCTGCCGGGTGTGGCGCAATTCGTCCCCGGAGAGGGCCAATAGATCCTGTCCGTCAAAGCGGATGGTCCCCGCGGTCGGCTCGATCAGGCGCAGGATCATGCGGCCCAAGGTGGTCTTGCCGCAGCCCGACTCCCCGACCAGCCCAAAGACCTCGCCCTGCTCGATGGTCAGATCCACCCCATCCACGGCATAGACAAAGCGCGCCCCGCCGGAGAGCCAGCCGCCGGGCAGGCGGAAATGTTTTTTGAGATCACGGATCTCGACCAAAGGCGGATTGCTTGGCATCAGGCCCGGCCCTCCTCGGTCAAAAAGCAGGCGCTGAGGTGGTCCGGCCCGGCGGCGAAGAGCGTGGGGGCCTCCGTGCGGCAGCGATCCCAGGCATGTTCGCAGCGGGGGGCGAAGGCGCAGCCCACCACCGCGCCGGGGTTGGCCGGCACGCTGCCGGGGATGGCCGCCATCTTGGTCCCCCTGCGGTCGGGCCGGGGGATGGCCGCCATCAGCCCCTGGGTGTACGGGTGTTGCGGGTCGGTGAAAATGGTGCGGGTCGGCCCGCTCTCGATCACCCGCCCGGCGTAGAGGACCGCCAGCCGGTCACAGGTCTTGGCCACCACGCCCAGGTTGTGGGTGATCAGAATCACCGAAATGCCGAAGCGGTCCCGCAGATCTTTGAGCAAAGCCAGGATCTGCGCTTGAATGGTGACATCCAGGGCCGTGGTCGGCTCGTCGGCGATCAGCAGCTTGGGGCGGCAAGCCAGGGCCATCGCGATCATCACCCGCTGCTGCATCCCGCCGGACAGTTGATGCGGATAGGCCTGCATGATGCGCTCCACGTCGGGCAAGCCCACGGCGTCCAGCATCTCCGCGGCCTGGGTGCGGGCCTGGGTGCGGTCCATGTCCAAATGTTGGCGCACGATGCGCTCCAACTGGCTGCCGATGGTGAAGACCGGGTTGAGCGACGACGACGGGTCCTGAAAGATCATGGCGATCTGCCCGCCCCGCACCCGGCGCATGTCGTCCGTCGGAGAGGTCGAGCAAATTCTGCGCCCTCAAAGCGAATCTCGCCCTGGGGGATGATGGCGTTGACGGGGCAGCAGGCGCAGCACCGACAGCCCGGTCACCGTCTTGCCGCAGCCCGTCTCCCCCACCACGCCGAAGATCTCGCCCGGCTGCACGGCCAGGCTGATCCCGCACAGGGCCTGCATGCGCCCCCGGCTGGTCTTGAAGTCCAGGTGTAGGTTGTCGATTTCGAGAAGAGACATGGGATTCGTGTTCCGTGACAATTGCTCGTTCCCACGCTCTGCGTGGGAATGTCGGCGGACGCTCCGGCGTCCCTGGGCGCAGAGCGCCCGTTTGCATTCCCACGCGGAGCGTGGGAACGAGAGTCTATCGGTACTGCCTCGGGTCAAAAATATCCCGCAGGGTGTCGCCCAACAAATTGAAGGCCAGGACGATGACAAAGATGGCCAGCCCTGGGAAAGTCGCCAGCCACCACTGGTTGAGCACGTAGGATCGGCCTTCGCTGATCATCAGGCCCCAGTCCGGGTTGGGGGGCTGGGTGCCCAGGCCGATGAAGGCCAGGCCGCCCATGGCCAGGATCACCGTGCCCAGGTCCACGGTGGCCTGGACCAGGATGGGCGAGATGGTGTTGGGCAAGATGTGGCGCAGGATGATCACCGAGTCCCGCACGCCGATGGCCCGGGCCGCTTCGACAAAATAGCGGTGCTTGAGGCTCAACGTCACGCCGCGCACCAGCCGGGTGTACCAGGGCCACCAGGAGATGACCAGGGCGATGGCGGCGTTTTCCAGTCCCCGGCCCAGGGCCGCGGTGATGGCCATGGCCAGCAGCAGGAAGGGAAAGGCCAGGAAGAGATCGGTGATGCGCATGATGATCTCGTCGATCCAGCCGCCCTTGTAGCCGGCGATGGCCCCCAGCGGCGCGCCGATCAGCACGGCAAAGAGCACCACGCCAATGGGCACCATCAACGCCGGTCGGCTGCCGACGATCACCCGGCTGAGGATGTCCCGGCCCAGGCGGTCCGTGCCGAACCAGTGCTCGGCGGACGGGGCCAGCATGGTCGTGTCCACGTTGGTTTTGCCCGCCCCTTGTTCGGGATAGGGCGCAATCTGGACGGCGAAGAGGGCCATGAAAATGAAGAGCGTGATGACCGCGACACTGATCAACGAAAGGGGGTCTCGGCCAATGATGCGAGCCATCTGCCCCCAGGTGCTCTGGGATGGGATCATCTCGTTGGATTCAACGGTCGTCGCGTCATAGGATGGCCTTTTTGAAAAAGAAAAAATAGGCCACGGATTACACGGATTTGACGGATTTTGACGGATTCTTCTTTGAAAATCCGTTTTGATCCGTCACATCCGTGTCAATCTGTGTTCTATTCCTACCGCAAACTGATCCGCGGATCGATCCACGCCTGCACGAGATCCACCAGCAGGTTGATGGTGATGTAGCCCGTGGCCCCGAAGAGGGTGATGCCCATGATGGCCGGGTAGTCGATGTTGAGCAGGGAGCGCACGGTGAAGAGGCCCAGCCCCGGCCAGTTGAAGATCACTTCCACAAAAAAGGTGCCGGTGAGGGCATAGGCCACGGTCAGGCCGACCACGGTGAGGGTGGGGCTGATGGCGTTTTTCAGGGCGTAGACGTAGGTGATCACCCAGTCCCGCAGACCGTAGGCCCGGGCCATGCGGATGTAGTCCTGCTCCATCACCTCCAACATGGCGGCCCGCGTCATGCGGGCGATCAGGCCCAGGGGGTAGGCGGCCAGGGTGATGGCGGGCAGAACCAGGTGCAGCAGACTATCTTTCAGGGCCATCCAGTTGCCGGTGAGGAGGCTGTCGATCACATAGAAATTGGTGACCGTCACAATCGGGCTGACAAAGCGCAGGTCCGAATCCACCCGGCCGGAGAGGGGCAGCCAGTCCAGGTTGCGGAAGAAGAGGATCTGCAACAGCAGTCCCAGCCAAAAGGCCGGAATCGAGACCCCGATGATCGATCCCGTGCGCACGGCCAGATCCAGGGGGCGGCCCTGGAAGCGGGCGCTGAGGACGCCCAGCGGGATGCCAATCAGGATGGCGAAGAGCATGGCCGTGGCCAGCAATTCCAGGGTGCCGGGCAGGCGCTGGGTGATCTCGGTCAGCACCGGGCGTTTGGTGGCGATGGATTTGCCCAGATCCCCCTTCAGCACCGACCCCATGTAGCGGACATATTGCACGGGCAGGGGCTGATCCAGCCCAAGCTCGATGGTCACCCGCTCGATCTCCGCGGGCTGGGCCTTGGGGCCGATGTAGAGCGCGGCCGGATTGGTCGGCACGACCCGAGCCAGGGAAAATGTGATGATGGAGACCCCCACCAGCACCAACAAGGATGTGGCGATGCGGCGGAGAATGAATTCAAGTTTTTGCATGGGTGATGTCACGGGTTGCGTAGTTACGTGTTGCGAGATGCGGGTGCTATGCGCCACGCAACACGTAACACGCATCACACAACTCCTTACTTGCTCGATGTCAGATCATAGAAGAAATGCTGCACGAAGGGGTAGTTCAGGTTGTACTGGAAGCCTTGGATGTAGTTGGGCACGATGAAGATGGCCTGGGTGTCGAAGAAGAAGACACCAGGGGCCTCGTCCACCAGCACATTCATGGCCTCGGTGTAGAGGGTCTGGGCCTGGGGCCGGTCGTTGACCGTCAGGGCCGCGGCCTCGTCGATCTTGGTGTCAAACTCTTCGTTCACCCAATAGCTCAGGTTGAAGAAGGGATTGGCGCTGCTGTGGAACATGGAGTAGAGGTTGTCCGTGCCGGCATCCGAGTAGGTGGGCCAGTAGAGCAGCAGGAACATGTCCTGGGCATTGGCCGGGTCCGCCTTGGAAAGCTCCCACTGCTGGCTGAAGAGCAGGGGCTCGATGCTGACGTCCACGCCGAGCTGGGCGAAGGCGTCCTTGATCAGGGGGGCGAAGGCTTCCTCCGTGGCGTTCTCGGCTGCGTAGGTCAGGTTCAGGCTGAAGCCGCCGTCCGGGAAGCCGGCCTCGGCCAGCAGTTCCTTGGCCTTGTCCAGATCATAGGTGTATTGGGGCACGTCCGGGGACCAGGGCCACACGCCAGCGGGGACTGGGCCTCGGCTCTGGGTGCCCAAGCCCTGGGCGCCGATGGTGATGATGTCCTCATAGGGGATGGCGTAGGAGAGGGCCTGGCGCACCATGGGGTTGTCCAAGGGGGCGCGCAGGGTGTTGAAGAAGCCCACATAGTTGAAGAAGCTCGGCTCCACCAACACGGTGTAGTCCGGGTTGCCCTCAAAGGTGGCATAGTTCTCCTGGGGGATGCGGGTGACCAGATCCACCTCGCCGCCCTCCAACATCTGCTGTTGCAGGACCGCTTCGGGCACGATCTGGACCAGCACCTTGTCGAACTGGCCCTCGCTCCAGCCGCCCCAATAGTCGGCGAAGGCGGTGAGCAGGATCTCCTGGTCCGGGGTGTAGCTTTCCAGCATGTAGGGACCGGTGCCGGCCTCTACGCCCATCTCCCAAAAAGCCGCGTCCGCGGCGCGGCTTCCAGGGCCTTGGGGCTGATGATCCACGATCCGTAGAGGGACGAGGCCACCAGATCCATGGGCGTGGGGCTGGTGAAGTTGAAGGTGACGGTCAGGTCATCCACCACCTCGATGGTGTCCAGCGCCCACCAGATGAAGGAGGCCCCACCCTGGGTGGACCCGGCCTCAATGGACATCTTCACGGCGTCCGCGGTCAGGGCTTCGCCGTCGTGGAAGGTGACCCCGTCTCGTAGACTAAAAGTCCACGAGGTGCCATCTTCGTTGGAAGACCCAACTGGTGGCCAAGAGGGGCGTGTACATCTCGGCGGAGCCGGGCGGGTTGATGCGCAAAAGCTGCTCGTACATGTTGGCCATGTACGCCGCCTCGGTGGAGAAGGAGGCCACGGGGTCCCAGGTGGTGATGTTGGCCGTGTTGGCCACCTTCAGCACATGGGGCATGGCGGCTTCAGCGGGAGCGGGGGCCGCGGCGGGCGCATCCCGGGCCGCGGGGCAGAAGCGGTCGGGGCAGCGGGCGCCACACAGGCGCTCAAGGCCACAGCCATGACGATCAGCAGGACAAGGAGCAGGTACAGACGGTGCATCGGACGTGTTCGCATGTTCAATCCCTCCAGTTGTGGTTGAATGGTGCAGGACAGATAAAGAGCTTTTTCACCGCAAAGGCGCGAGAGGACGCAAAGAAAAAGAAGGACTTCAAGAATCCCTTTGCGTTCTTTGCGTCTTTGCGGTGATTTTTGGGAATTCTGGCGGTGAGTTTTCCTGATTGTGGGGCAACAGGACCATTGTATCAAAGAGAGTTTGCAAAAAGCTTGCAAAGCCGACACAATAGGCCCATGAAACCCAACGAATCGCCCGCACAACCCATCTCGCCCTTTTTGCACACCAAATTCCTGGCCCCGCGCCCCGGCCCGGATCAGGTGGCCCGGCCCCATTTGGTGGCATGGCTGACCGCCCACCGCCACCGGCGGCTGATCCTGGTCTCCGCGCCGGCGGGGTATGGCAAGACGACGTTGTTGCGGGATCTGGTGGTGGCCGAGGGGGCAGCCGCGGTGGCGTGGTTCAACTGGACGCCACGGACAATGACCCATCGGTCTTTTTGGGCTGTTTGGTCGAGGCCATGCGCCGGGGCTGTGTGGCCGAACCGGGGGCGTCCGCCTTTGGCCAGGCCACCCAGGCTTTGCTGGCCATCAGCGAAGACCCCGCCATCAGCCTGCACCAGATCCTGACCGTGCTGGTCAACGAACTGGTTGAGGCCATGACCGACCCGTGGACCGTGGTGTTGGAGGACTATCACCACCTCACCAGCCCGGCGGTGCATCAGGCCGTGGGCTTTTTGTTGGAGAACGGCCCGCCGGGGCTGCACTTGATCCTCTCCACCCGGCTGGACCCGCCTTTGCCCCTGGCCCGGCTGCGGGCACGGGGCCATCTGGCCGAGCTGCGGGCCGGGGATCTGCGCTTCCGCCCGGCGGAGATCGAGGCCTGGGTGGGCCAGCACGCCCCGGACCTGTCGGCCAAAGCCCTGGCCACCCTGGCGGACAAGACCGAGGGCTGGGCCGCCGCGGTCCAGATCGTGCTCTCCTCCATCCAGGGCCAGGACGCGGCCAGCGCCCAGCGCTTCATCGCCACCCTCAGCGGCAGCCAGCACCACTTCTTCGACTATCTGGCCGAGGAGATCTTCCGCCGTCTGCCCGCCCACCAACAGGAATTTCTGCTCGGCACCGCCATTTTGGAGCAGATGGACGCCCGTCTCTGCCACGCTTTGCTGGACCAGGCCGGGACTGACCCTGGCCCCACCCCCCTTATCCACGAAACATTGCGGGAATTGGAACAAGCCAATCTATTCCTCAGCACCTTTCAGACCGAAGGCGACTCAGTCCCAGAACCAGGGCTGGTATCGCTATCATCAACTCTTCCGGGAATTCTTGGTGGGCAAGCTGCGCCGGGAGGATGGCCCACGGCTGGCGGCCCTGCACCGGCGGGCCGCGGACTATTATGCCGCGGCCCAGGATTGGGAAAAGGCCTTCCCCCACTTCTTGGAGGCCGAAGATCACGAGGCCGGGGCCACGGCGCTGGAACGGTTTGCGCCGGACTATGTGGAGCAGGGCCGGGTGGAGGTGGTCAACCGCTATCTGAGCGAGTTGGCCCCGGCGGTGTTGGCGGATCACCCGGATCTGGTGTTGCAGCGGGGCAATGTGTTGCGGCGGCTGGGCCAGGCCGGGGGCGCGGTGGCCTGTTATGAGGAGGCCCGGCGCACCTTCATGCGCTACGGGGACCACGCCGGGGTCTGCCGGGTGCTCTCCCGGCTGGCCGAGGTCAACTATGCCCAGGGCCACTATGGCCGCTCCGAGGCGTTGGCCCGGGAGGCCCTGGCCCTGGCCACCGCGGACGACCACGCCGGTCGCTGCCACGCCCTGATCGCCCTGGCCAAAAGCGTGGGCCTGCTCCAGGGCATGGACGCCGGGCGCACCCTGGCCGAGCAAGCCGTGGCCGAGGCGGACCAAGCCGGGGATCAGGTGACGCCCACGGCAAGGGCCAATCTGCTGCAATCCCTGGGGCAGATCTGCTGGTGGCACGGGGATCCCCAGGCCACCGTGGCCCACTGCCGGGCCGCCATCCAGCCCGGATTCGGCCTGGGCGCAGGGCCGGAGCCCTTTCCCCCATCACGGCCAAGGCCTATTTGACCATGGTGACGCCCTATCTTTATTGGCGAGAATTGGACACAGCCCTGCACTGTGCCGAGCGGGGGCTTGAGATCGTCCAGACCCTGCATTTGGTGGAGCTGATGCCCAGTGCGTACACCGCCCTGGGCAATGTGCTGACCCGGTTGGGCGAGGCCAGCCGGGCCGAAAGCGCCCTGCGCCAGGCCATGGAGACCGCGGATCGCCTGGGGCTGGCCTCCTACGAGCGGGTGATGGCCGCCGGCTTTTTGGCCTACAATTTGACCAGCCAGGGGCGGCTGGACGAGGCGCGACAGTTGGCCGAGGGCGCACTGTGGCGCTATGCGGGCCACCCGGACACCTACGAGGTCTATGTCTTCCGCAGCGTGTTGGCCGACATCGCCCTGGAAAAGGGGGATCTGGCCGAGGCCGAGAGCCTCTTTGGCCAACTGATCCCCACGGGCGAGCGGCGGCACTTTCACATCCCCCTGGCTATGGTCTACTTTGGCCTGGCCTACATCTGCCTGAAAAGCGAGCGCACCGCCGAGGGGCTGGACTTTGCCCGCCGCTCCCTGGCCCTGATCGAACCCACGGGCGCGCTGCAACTCTATTTGGACCAGGGGGAGCGGGGGCGCACGGTCTGCCGGGCTTTGGTGGATGCGGGCCAGCGCAGCCGGTTTGTGGAGCGGGTGCTGGCCGCCCTCCACCCGGACGCCCAGGCCGCGGCCACCCCGCGGATGGAACCCAAGGCGGTGATGGTGAAGATGTTGGGCACCTTCCAGGTCTTTGTGGATGGCCGGGAGGTGACTCAGGAGACATGGGTGTCGGCCAAGGCCAGGGATCTGCTGGCCTATTTCGTCACCTTCCGCAACGAGCGCATCCCCGTGGAGCGGGTCTTCGACGCCCTGTGGAGCGAGCGGGCCGGACGCAGCCGCACGGCCTTCCACACGGCCCTCTCCCGCCTGCGCAAGGCCCTGCGCCGGGACGAGGAGACCCTCAAGTTTGTGCTGGTGGAGAGCGGGGAATACTGGCTGGACACGGCCCGCTTCACCGTGGATGTGGACGAGTTCGACAGCGCCCTGGCCAAGGCCCGCTCCGCCCAACAGCCCGACATGGCCGCCCACTGGTACGCCCAGGCCATCGGGTTGGTGAGCGGGGACTATCTGGACAACCTCTACTACGAATGGCTCTTCCCCGAACGGCGGCGGCTGGGCCGGGATTACCTCAATGCTCTTTGCCAGCTTGCCCACCTGCGGGCCGACGCCGGGGATCCCGCCGCGGCCCTGGACCTGCTGCAAACCGCCCTCACCCTGGACCCCCTGCTGGAAGAGGTCCACTGCCAGATCATGCAGGCGTACGCCGCCCTGGGCAATCGGGGCCAGGTTCTGCGTCAATATCAGGCGTTGGAAACCGTCTTGGCCGCGGAGTTGGACGTGGTCCCCCTGCCCGCCACGCAGGCGTTATTTCGTCAGCTCACCCAGTAGGGGCTTGGGTCGCTGTTTTGGAAACAGCGTGGGCAATCCCGGAAAGGGCCGGTGCTTGCTGCGATCGGGTAGATCAGTTGGCCCATTCCGGGATTGGTAGGGTGAATCTCATCCATTCCGGGAATGGGCCAACGCTATTGACTTGACCCACCAAGAACCGGCCCTTTCCCGGAATGCCCAATCACATCAAACCCATTCCCGAAAACTTGATGCTCACCCGCCCCGACAATAGTCGTATCACGGAACAACCATCTGTGATAGAGTGGGGCTTCAGCCTGAAACACAGACACGTTCTATCACGAGGGAGCAACCATGCAGATCACAAAGGACACCCGGATTTCGACCATTTTGGAGGAATACGGCGACATCGCGGACGTGATGGAGGTCTTTGGCATCAAGCGGGTGGGCGGATTCTCCCTGCGCACCCTGGCCGCCAAGGCGTTGACCGTGGAATGGGCGGCCCGCATCCACCGGGTGCCGCTGGACGAATTCTTGGACATTCTGACCAAGGCGACGGCGGGGAAGTGACTTTCAGGGTTTGTGTGTTCAAAATGACATGGCGGAGGTCGCACCAGGGGGTGCGACCTCCGCCATGTCATTTTGAACACACAAGTAGAAACGGAAAGACTATCAGAATCTGTTCGATCTCTCGTTCAAAACCGGCCAACTCGTCCAGAAAAGCCGTGGCCTTCTTCAAATTGTGTCCGGCGATGTCGGCCATGAAGCCCCGCACCCAGGCCCAGCGCTGCCAGCGATCCCCATACCGCTTGGCCAGCCAGAGCATGAGCGGAATCACGGCCACGCCGAAGAGTCCATTGGCGATCAGCCAGTTTGTGTCGAGCATGGCGTAGGCATCCAGCCCCACCGCTTTCATCCCCACAATAAGCAAGGGGACCCAGAGCAGGGGGGCCAGCAGAAGGCTCCACATGGTGACGCGGATGCGCTGTTGGCCCAGGGTGGCGAGACGCTTCTGGCTATCAAGGATGGGGCCGGCGAAGTCCAGACTTTGCAGGGTGACCACCTGATAGATGCCGAAGGCCAGATGAAAGATCAGGAACAGATCAAGCAGGAGGGCCGGGATCAGAAAGCCGGGGCTGCGGAAGTTGTTGGCGATAAAGAAGCCTAATAGGATCACGAGGGCCAAATCCTGCACCAGGTCCAGGCCGATGGACGGGTAAAGCCGGCGCAGGGCGGATCGGGTCTTGCCCAGGCTGGATTCCCGCAGCAGTCGGGCGTTGAGTTGGATGCTCATGTCCAGTTTTTTGTCGTACGCGGCCCATTGTTCTTTGAGGTCATCGAGATTCATGGTGATTTCTCCTGGTCTTGGCTAGTTTCGGCCTGTTTGGGCCGTGTCAACGTCGTTTTGCCAGCGCTGTTTGATGCGATTGATACGGGTCGAGACATTGGTGGCGCTGAGGCCCATGATCTCGCCGATCTCCGTGTGGCTGTAGCCGTCGAGATAGAGGATGATCAGCGCCCGGTTCAGCTCGTCCAGGTTGCCGATCATCTGGTGCAGCAGACGCAGATCGTCCCCCTCGTCCGCCAGCCAGGGGTCTTCAACGGGGATCTCCAGTCCGGCCTCGTCCAAGGGCAGCACATTTCGGATGCGCCGGGTCTGGCTGCGGGCGGCGGAGATGGCCACATTCATGGCCACCCGATACATCCAGGTGGAGAACTTGGACCGCCCATCAAAGCGGTCAAAGGAGCGCCAAAGCTGCACCACCATATCCTGGACCAGATCTTGGCGGTCATCCTGATTTTTGCCATACGCGTTCGCCACCTTGTAGAGGATGCGTTTGTGTTCCTCGATTTGGGCCAAAAAGCGCTCTTGGTCGGTCAGTGATGGCATAGATTCGTCCGGTGTGGTTGATGCGGGCCGAAATTTCCCGTCTACTCTATTAGTCGCTGGGGGAGGGGGATATGTCACACGGAATCCAAAGATAAAAGAGGGAGGTTGCGATATAATTCGCAACCTCCCTCTTTTATCTTTGCTATTTTGCCTGTGTTTTAGCCCAATATTCGATCGTATTCATCGTGGCTGCCGATCCAGAACCATGTGATCGTATCCCCTTCTCGCCAGCCCAATGCTCGATGACTTCGTCCAATTCGTGCGGAGAAGATTGGATCTTGGTCATCCACTCGCTTGAAGTGCAACTGGGATGAAATGGATTCTGCAACCAGATATCGTAGGCTGCATCGGCCCTTCTCTGTGCATCGGCGGGGAGTTTGTGGTAGGCTCGCCAGAAGCGCGGGTCGGCAAACGATTTCATTCAACCAGCCGCCCATCTTCTGAAAAACGCATGGGCTTGGCTACCCCCGTCCGATAGGCGACAGCCGCTTCCCGCGCCATCTGCCGCAGATTGGCACGAGAGGCAGAATACTGCTCTTGCCAGATGGCTTCGTCTGCTTCAATCTCAGCAGCGCTTTCCCCAAACAGGTCTGTTTCCGGGGTAAGTGGCGTGGATTGGATCTGGAGAAAGAGGGTGTAATCATACAAACTTTGCAGACGCTCATCGGGCAAAGTATTGACCGCGTCAATTACCTGCTGCCGGGAAATCTCTTTTACTAGCATGGTATGCAATTCCTTTCGACTAAGCTGCTTCGATATCAGTCGAGACCTATCCGCATTATACCCAACCCAGATCAATTCAACAACCCCCGATCCCGCCTCTGGGACCGTCGCTTTATTGTCATTCAGCCGTGGGCGGAACCTGCTCCGCCCGCGGCCACGAGGAGAGCAAAATCAGCCCCAGCGCCAGCATCAACGCCATGTCCGCCACGTTGAAGACGCCGGTGCTGAGGCTGCCCACTTGGATTACCATGAAGTCCGACACCCGGCCGTCGAAGATCAGGCGATCGATGAGATTGCCCACGCCGCCGCCCAGGAAGAGGGAGAGGGCCACCAGGACCAGGGTCGGCAACCGGTCATGCTCTCGCAGGGTCGCCCACACCAGATAGCCCAACAGCCCCAACAGGACAGCCGACACCACTACCACAAAAACCCAATACTGGACCTGGGGCGAAAGTCGCGCCCCCAGGCTGAGGAACACGCCGGGGTTCTCGGCATAGTGCAACCGAAAGATGCCGCCCAGAAACGAGAGGGTATTCTCTCCGGCCAAATAGGTGCGGGCCGCGGATTTAGTGGCCTGATCACAGCCCACGGTGGAGAAGAGGACGAGGGTCAGGATCAGGATGCGCTGGACTTTGGTCATGTGAATTCCTGTGTTCAAAGAGAAGGGTGTTGGGGTTGAGCAGATCTGGGTTTGGGTTACTCCGGCCTGTGGCAAAGCGGTCAGCCGTCCACCGGATAGCGCCGGGCCACAATATCCTGGTAGAGGTCCACCGTGCGTGCGCCGGGGCCGATGCCTAGCTCTTCCATCAAATACTGCGCACAGGCTTCATATTGGTGAATGGCCAGGGCGCGATGACCAGTTTCGGCATGAAGCCGCATCAGGCTGCGGTGGGCGGGTTCGTGCAATGGGTCAAGGGCTACCCAACGCCGGGCATGGGGAAGCGCATGTTCATACTGTTTTTCGTAGCATAGCCCCACCACCAGAGCTTCCAGGGCCAGGGCCAGATCTTGGCGATAGGTCTCGGTGTGCAGAGATTGCCACTCATCGAAATCTGGGCATTGGGTTAAGGTGAAGCTGGAGAGAAAGTCGCCTCGATAGAGGGCCACCGCCTCTTCCAACCGGATCATCTGTTCGTGCATCACCCCATTGACAGGGCGTGTGCCCAGCGCTGCCTGGCCGAGAAGCGTCCGAAACCGCTGTACATCCACCTCAATATCAGCCTCGGCGTCTAAGGAAAGGGTCTCTTCGTCTGCGATAAGCCACTCTGGGCCCAGTTCTTTGCGCACCGTCCATAGCGCATAGCGCAGACAATTGCGGGCGGCTTCGGTTTCCGGCCACAAAAAACTCGCCACCCTGTCCCGCGTCATAACCGTTTCACTGGTTGCGACCAGGGACAGGAGGGCGATGGCTTTGCGTAGTTTTAATTCTCGGGGACGTTCGTCCAATTCGATTTGAGGAGGCCCGAGAAAAAGAAGTGTTAAGCGTGGCATACCTATTCCACCTTCTTTACCAGTCCAGCAACTCTTCTCGTCTCCCGATTATACCAGATTTTGGGCCAGGTTTCAATGACTTTTTGCTTTTTTATCTTCCAAACCTCTGTTTCTTAATGGATACCAGCAAACGACTGGCAAACGGTCGACAAACGACGATATGCTAGGATAAGACGGTGGCGCGCTCAGATGGCTTTGATACAAGTTTGGTGCTCAGGACGTTGATGATTTTGCGGTGAAAAGTTGTTCAGGAGCAGAGGAACGAGCGTTGCCGTGGTTTTCAATATGTGATAGATCAGCGAAGCTCCTGGGGTTGAGAAATCTCTGTTCCCAAGGAGAAAGGAGAGAGACCGATGATGCTTCCAAATCCGGGTATGGCGACTCGATTCATGAAGGGCAATGTTGATGAGGCGCTGCGTGATGCGGAACGGGACCGATTGATCCATGAAGCCAAGGGGGCACACGAAGCCAACCGCCATATTCTCACCGACTTGCTTTCCCGGGCCCACACCCTGCTCCTATCGCCGCGGGCAGCGTTCGAGAAACGATCCTCACCCAAGATTCGCGGTGAAAGCAGATCAAGGTTGGGTGGTGTAGACAGGCACGCCACGTCCAGTAGATAAAATGGTTGTGTTCAAGATGAGTATGTCTGCGGCGTTCACACACCTTGGCCCAATTTGTGAAAGCATTGCGCCCGACCGCCGCGGTCAGTAATCAGTAGTCAGCTACGTCAAGACAGTTTCAGTGAGCGCAAACTGCCCCTGGTCCCTCGGTAGACCCGAAAATCGCCCCGGTGCCGGGTCACAAAACCACTTGCCGGCCTCACCGCCGGTTTCGACCTCCTGCTGGGCCAACAAGGCTTGCAGGAAGTCGAGACCGGCGGTTTGTCTTTGGCAAAAACGGAGAGCACGGGCCGATTAGGTGGACGCC
>CAVPIK010000012.1:0-17644 GCA_963704975.1 uncultured Chloroflexia bacterium
TGCGGCGACCTGCCCTTCTATTATCTCGAGTTTCTGGTTAGCATGTTGGACCAGCCCTGCTACTTTGTCTTTGGCAATCATGGTCGAGGTGGAGTATCAGGAAGATGGCCGGCCGGTCTATGGGCCAGCGGGGGCAACAATCTGCATTGCCACACAGCCAAAGAGGGTAATTTACTCGTGGCCGGACTGGAAGGGTCGATTCGCTACAACCACTCGTCGAAATTTCAGTACACCGAGACCGAAATGGTGAGCAACATCATCCGGCTGGCCCCCAGCCTGCTGAAAAACCGGGTGCGCTATGGCCGCTGGCTGGATGTGCTGATCGCCCACTCGCCCCCCTTCGGCATCGACGACGAACCCGACCCCACCCACACGGGCTTCCGCAGCTTTTTGCGTTTTATGCGGGTCTTCAAGCCCCGTTACCTCCTCCACGGCCACATCCACATCTATCGCCACGACACAGTGGCCAGCACCCTATATCACCAAACCGAGGTGGTCAACGTGTATCCGTACCGGATCATGGATCTGGAACCCCAAGTGTTGACACCTGCCCGATAAGCCACCCTTGGTGGCAGGGCCACGACCCAATTGTTATCCTGAGATGCGCCGGTCCTTCTCCTGAAGGGCCGCTTTATTTTGAGAGTTGAAATTCGAGAAACCCTATGAAACGACGTCAGAGCGAGTTCAAATATCACCTGATTACCATGGGCTGCCCCAAAAACAAGGTGGACAGCGACGGCATGGAAATGCTGCTGCGGGACGCGGCCTATGCGCCCTCGGACGATGCCGGGGATGCGGATGTGCTGATCGTCAACACCTGCGGCTTTTTGGAGGCGGCCAAGGAGGAGTCCATCGGGGTGCTGCAAGAGTTGGCCAGGGCAAGCGAGGCAACCAGATGCTGATTGCGGCTGGCTGCCTGGCCCAGCGCGACGGGGACGAAGTGTTGAAGCGGGTCCCTGGCGTGGATGGACTGCTGGGCACACGGCGGTGGATGGATGTGGTGAAATTGTTGCGTCAGATTCGGGGTGGGGCAGGGGGGGCCAAAGGCCGTCGCGCCCTACAACGCTATAGCCTGCTGGGGGATCCCGATACCCAGTTCGAGGCGGCCACGCCCCGTCCGCCCGTGGTGGCGGGCAGCGCGTATCTGAAGATTTCCGATGGCTGCAACGCGCCCTGCCGCGTTCTGCACCATCCCCAGCTTCAAGGGCAAGCTGCGCAGCCGCCCCCTGGAAAGCATCGTGGACGAGGCGAACGCATTGGTGCGGGCCGGGGCCAGGGAACTGGTGCGTCGTGGCCCAGGACACCACGGACTATGGCCGGGATTGGGGCGAACCCAACAGCCTGCCCCAACTGCTGGCCGCCATCTGCAACCGCACGGGGCAAGATCTGCGCTGGCTGCGGCTGATGTACGCCTATCCGGGCCACGTCACCGACGAACTGATCGAGGTGATGGCCAGGCAGGACAAGATCGTGCCCTATCTGGACATGCCCCTGCAGCACGGCGATCCCCGCACCCTGCGCCGCATGCGCCGTCCCAGCCGCCTGGAGATGGTCTACGATCACATGAGCAAGCTGCGCGCCGCCATGCCCGACATCGCCCTGCGCACCACCTTCATCGTGGGCTATCCCGGCGAGACCGAGGAGGAGTTCCAGGGCTTGCTCGACTTTGCCCAGGCCATCCAGTTCGACAAAGTGGGGGCCTTCAAGTTCAGCCCGGAACCGGGCACGCCGTCCGCTTCGATGGAGGATCAGGTGGCCGACGAGGTGAAGGACGAGCGCTATGCCCGGCTGATGGAGGTGCAGCAGCCCATCAGCCTGCGCAAGAATCAGGCGCAGGTGGGCAGAATGTTGGAAATTCTGGTGGAGGGCGAAGGGGAGATCGAGGGCAGCGGCGATCCGCTGACCTCTGGGCCGCAGCTACCGGGACGCGCCGGAAGTGGACGGGCTGGTGCTGGTCCCCGGCGTCAGCGGTGCGCCTGTTGGCTCCATGATGAAAGTCCATATCAACGGGGCGATGGAGTATGATCTGGTGGGCGAGGTGTTGACGACGGAGACGTTTAGTAGTACGAAGGCGAGTATTGCGTTGGTTTGATCTATTGAGTGTCGTGTATCGAGTATTTTTGTGGCGTTGCGAGGCTTGCATTTCAGTCCCAGCGTTCGCCGACGGTGCGCTGAAGTGCAGTGCGGATCAGGGCATCATCCAGGCGGAGGCCGTGTTCCCGTAGCGATTTGAGGACCGAGGATGCGAGGGATTAGGTTTGCCTTGCGTGCCCGCAAGATTACGCCAAGGGTACCGATCAATGGAATATCGAAGGCTTGGGCGCAGCGGCGAGCCGCACCGTCGTCGATCACCGCTCGCCAACCATTGCGGTTGAGTGCGTAGCTGAGCACCGCGGTTTCGCCCGCCCCAAATCCCACGCCAGCACCAAAGGTTCCGAGACTGTGATGATAGTGGGGAATGGCGAGCTGGCAAGAAATCGACGGGCAGGATCATCAATTGGGCCAGCGTTGATCTCGTCCACAACGGCCTGGGGGACAACAACTTCATCAGCAAGGGCGGTCAGTAAATGCTGATAGCCGACCTTCGCCAAGACAATTAGGGGCGAAGCATTGACGACCCATCGCTCAATCATCGCCGACTTCCTGTATCAGTTCGTCAGCGGTCAACTGAAATGGCGTTATGCCAAAACGATTCAGCGCCGCCAGAAAATCGAATCGGGACACGCCTGCGATTTCAGCAGCTTTGGACTGTGAAACTTGCTGGGTTTCATCCATTTGACGGCAGCCGCTAAGAGCATCTCCCGCAAAAACTGATCCGGTTCCTGCCGTAGCGCAGAAAAGATGCCCCGTGGCAATTCGAATGTGAGTTGGACTGTGTCCATGCTACCTCCTCGTAGTCCCGAGATTTCCGAACCACACCCCTATTCTATTATTCTATACTCGACGCACGATACTCGATTTTCACCAAAACCACCCACGCCGCTTCTGCCCTTGCCGGGCAAATTGCACCAGTTGGGCCACCTGTTGTTGCAGGGCGGCGGTGGTGCTTTCCAGGGCGCGCAGACGGTTTTCGAGCCGCTCTTTGCGGGTCTCTTCCCGGCGCTGATATTCGGCCAGGGAGCGCTCCAATTCCAGCATCCGGTCCCGCAGTTTGCGATTCTCGTCCTTCAGGTTAAAATTGTCCTGAACCACCACGCCCATCAGCTCCCGGCTGGCGGCCTGGCTGTTGGCCAGTGCGTGTTGACCATCGGCGATGGTGTGGAGGACGGCGTTGAGGGCTGGGGGCATGGCCGCTCCGTTGACCGTGGCCAGGGCCGTCATGGCTTCATCGCCCTCCGGCGCATGTTGAGCCGTCACCAACACGCTCAGGCGATGGGCGATCTGCTCGTAGCTCTGCCCCTCGGCCAGCATCCCCCGCACCAAGCCCAAGAGATCGGCGTCGGCCTGGCTGAAGAGGGGATCATCCTGCTGGGCCGCGGCCCCCAAGAAATCGGCGAAGCGCTGGGTCCACCGGCGCAGGGTGCCAGGGGCCACGTCCAGCAGTTCGGTGACATCGGCAAAGCTATAGCCATCCGCCTGGGTTTCGTCGCCCATTGGGGCCGAAACCGAAGCAGATGATGGTTGCGTTTGAGGTTTAGGTTGTGACGTAGCCTGCTCTTCGCTCATAGATCCAATCTTCAATCGTTGATTACTTACTCTTCGTCCACAACCCGCCAAGTGGTGTCCACCACATCATCATCGCTCCCGGCTGAACCGGACCTGGCAGCGGTTTGACGGCGGACCCAGCCGGCAAGACCTTCGTCCGGCCCTGGGTGGAGCGCACGGGCCAAGGCATCCTTGGGCACCATGTTGACAAAGAGGCGAGAGGCCACCAGGATCACGGCGAAATCATCAAAGGGCAAGCCGGGCAGCAGATCCACCGGGGAGATCCAATAGGCCAGGGCCAGCACGGGCAGCATGATCTTGAGCAAAGACGAGACCTGAGGATCCAGAGCAGCCGCCAAGCCACCCAGATGTCCCGAATGATCTCCCGCAAGCTCCAGCCGCCGGGCACTGCATCATCATTGTTGTTGTTCAAAGTAGTTCTCCTTCTGAAAATTCATTCTCTACGCTGTCAGTATAACGAAGTTTTGCCGGGCTGACAACAAAGGGGCCATTCTTCCACACCCGAACCGAAATTCACGCCCATGCCTACCACCACCCAGATGCTCGCCGACTATCCCGATATCCTGCTCCAGGTCCTGGCCGAAATGCGGGGGGCCTTTTTGGACGGGGCCGAAAGCCGCCATCAGGCCATGGACCTGCTCACCGCCCAGCTCACCGAGCCGACCTCGATCTTGATGGCCTATCAAGAGGCCGTGGACTTCCATCCCCAGGCCCAGGATGCCCTGGACGCCCTGATGGAGGCCGCCGGCGAGGTGGGGGAGGCCCAGTTTATCCGGGAGTTTGGCGGCATCCGCCAGATGGGCCCGGCCAAGCTGGAACGGGAGACCCCCTGGTTTCACCCGGAGAGCGTGGCCGAGATGCTCTACTATTACGGTCTGCTGGGCCGGGGCTACAAGGGAGCCGGGCAACAGGCCCAAACCATCATTTACATCCCGTCGGACGTGCTGCCCTGGCTGCCCCAACCGGCCAAAGCGGCCATCGAAGGCGGTCTGCCGGTGATGCCCGCCCCGCCGCCCCCGGCTTCCCGCCTGTTGGCGGCGGACGATGGCCTGCTGGAAGACGCCGGCACCCTGCTGGGCTTTCTGCACACGGACGAACTGCGCCTGACCGCCGCCGGTCCCCACCCGGAGGATGTGGCCCGGCTGGTGGAACGCTTCCGCCTGCCCTATCTGGACACGCCGGAATTTCAGGTGCGGCTGGATCTGCTCCTGCATCTGGCCAAGCAATTGGACTGGCTGAAGCCGGGCAAAAACAAGGACGGCGAGCCCATTGTGCAGTTGACCGGCAACCGGGTGCGGGCCTTTTTGGAACAGACCCGGCCCGAACAGCGCTTCAGCCTGTGGGAAGCCTGGCGGCAGTCGGCGGAGTGGAACGATCTCTGCCGCACCCCGGCGTTGGAGTGTGTGGAATCGGGCAGTTGGCGCAACGATCCCACCCAATCCCGCGAGGCCATTTTGCGCCTGTTGGGCCAGCTTCAGCCGGGCATTTGGTACAACCAGTCCGACGTGATCCGGGCCATTTTGGAAACCGAGCCGGATTTTCAGCGTCCCACGGGGCGCTACGATACCTGGTACATCCGCAGCACCTCTACGAACGAGTTCCTCAAAGGTTTCGAGCACTGGGACGATGTGGAGGGCGCGCTGCCTGCGTTTTCTCTTCGCCGGCCCCCTGCACTGGCTGCGGGTCATGGACCTGGCCGAGCCCTCCGGCGGGGACGACATGCAGATCTGCCTCACCCCGTGGGGCCTGCACTGGCTGGGCCAGGACGCGGTGCCGCCCTACGAGACGCCCCGGCATCCCTATCTGGTGGGCGAAGACTTCACCATCACCCTGCCCGAAGACACCCCCCTCTACGACCGCTTCCGGGCCGAGCGCTTCACCCAGTGGCAGGCCAGCTATCCCCGCTACGTCTACCAGATCACCCAGCGCAGCCTGGCCCGGGCCGAGGCCGAAGGGCTGACCGCGGCCAAGTTGCTCGATTTTCTGAAACAGCACACCCGATCCATCCCGCCCAAGGTGGCGGGGGCGTTGGAGCGGGTGGGGAAGAAATAGGGGATTGGGGATTGGGGAGAAAAGCCGGGTGTGGGTTGCCTGGCTTTTCTGCTATAATGAGGGCAAGTGTTGTGTGGGAATGTGTGGAATCGAGGAGGCGATATGACTCAAATGGAGTTTTTGCAGGGATTCAAAGGGCTTTCCATCGATCAACAGTTGGAAACCTTGCGGGCGGCTTTGGGGGTTCTGGAGACAACCATTCGCCGCTCGCAAAAAGTGAATGGGGAGCATTTGCCGCTGGCCGAAGGCCGCGGCGTTGCTGTTGGCGGATTACAATTCGGATGAGGAGTTGACCAGTTTCACGCTCCCCGTAGAATAGGACCGTTGTAGAACAGAGAAAACCATGCCACGACAAGACGTTTTGGACATCCTAACCCAATTTCGAGCGGCCAAACAGAGCGAATTCGGCATCATCCGCATCGGCATCTTTGGCTCCACCGCACGGGACAGCGCCACGGATCGCAGCGATGTGGATGTGGTGGTCGAACTGTTGCGTCCCGATCTGTTTAGTCTTGATCGGCATCAAACAGGAATTGGAAGAGCTATTGGATCGCCCGGTTGACATCGTGCGCTATCGTCCGCGCATGAACAGTTTTCTCAAGCAGCGGATTGAAGAGGAAGCGGTTTATGTATGATGCCGTATTGGCCTATGAACTTCTGACTCAAATCCTGTGGTCCGCGCAGACGATTGCCAAGCGATTCGCGCCTGTCACCTCGCCGGATGATTTCACTTTTTCCGACGAAGGCATGGAAAAGCTGGATGCCATCTGCATGCAGTCTAATCGCCCTCGGTGAAAGCGTCAAGAATTTGGACAAAGTGACCGAAGGACAATTGCTCATTCGCTATCCTGCTGTGGAATGGAAACGTGTGATGGGGATGCGGGATGTGATCAGCCATCACTATTTCGATGTGGATGCTGAAGTCGTGTATTCCGTGTGCATGGATTACATTGACGACTCTGGCCGCTGTGGTGAAATTGATGCTTGATGAATTCGAAAATCCAGGCTGAGACGGAATCCCCCACATGATACATTGTCTATTACGGTTGTTGGTGTTTGCTGCGCTATATTTGATCGGCTGGCAATTTGATCGACGCTATTACGTTCGAAAAATCCGGCCCACAAAATTACACATCACGGACCTCACGGACGGCAAGCTCATCACCTATCGGTGGGTGCATACTCGGCACTATGTTTGGGCTTTCATTCTGCTGTTCTATATCAGCTTCATGACTTGGATTGCTTGTGTGGTTGGCGCAGACCTTCTGAGCGTGGACCGTTTGCAGCATTTGCGGTGGCCTTTGTCGTTCTCTTTTTGTACGCGGTGCTGGCCGGATTCTACAATAAAACTGTGATTGTAGTTTCCAAAACAGGAAATCTAAGAGTATACCATCGCCCCTTTCCGGCTTTTGGAGATCGGGCGCGAAATATTGGCAGCATCCGAAACATCACGTATCGCAAAGAGAGATTTTTCGCTGGCATTGATTTCATTTTCTCTGTTTTCCCGATCTATGTTCACACAAAAGACGGCAGGCGGATCCGCATCATCCACGAAGTTGACACGGAACAGGCCGCCATTGACATCCAGGCTGCTCTGCGCGACGTGCTGAACATCGCCGACGATCAGCCGAAGCTGCTGCAAACCCATGACCAGTCGTTTCTTTGAGGGAATCGTTTGTTGCACAATGCCACACAACCATTGATCTGAAGGGAGTGGTTTCGACGTGCCAAACTACCGAACACTTGCAACAGTAGCAGCCGAATACTTCTTCCAGCACCGCGATGGGATCGACGACTTTCTGACCGAGCTATTCGCCGACTATGCTGAAGATGGGGATTCAGCCACGTTGCATTCGGCATTGGAGACCATGGCCCAAGCCAAGGACATTCAGCAACTGATGCCCCGCCCCCTCGATTCATCCCCATCGTGAACCGCCAAGGCGACGACCCCATGCGCTCACATCCCCAATCAACCAATCAACCAATCAACCGATCCCTCCTCCACGGCATCACCATCCTCGACCTCACCCGCATCCTGGCCAGAAATTGATTACATCGAGGAGCGTAACGGGGTACTCAGCGGCTTTGAATTCAAGTGGAACCCAAACCGCATCATAAAGGTGCCAAGTGAATTTCTGAATACGTACCCTGGCAGCAACGTCGAACAGGTAGATAGAGGCAATTACTGGCGATTTTTGCTGTAACCTTGGCGATACCGCCGAGGAAAGGCAGTCTTTATGAATTTCCCATCCCATGTCCCAATCTCCCACTCTCCCAATCTCCCAATCCCTCCTCCACGGCATCACCATCCTCGACCTCACCCGCATCCTGGCCGGCCCCTATTGCACCATGACCCTGGGCGACCTGGGCGCGGAGGTGATCAAGATCGAGCAGCCGGGGACCGGGGATGGCACCCGGCAGTGGGGACCGCCCTTCGCCCAAAACGAAACGGGGAGAGCCAGTCGGCCTACTATCTGTGCGTCAACCGCAACAAGCGCAGCCTGGCCCTGGATCTGCGCACGGACGCCGGCCGGGCCATTGTGCGGGATCTGGCCCGGCGGGCGGATGTGCTGGTGGAGAACTTCACCGTGGGCAAGATGGCCGAGTGGGGGCTGGATTTTGACAGCCTGCGCCGGGAAAATCCGGCCCTGATCTACGCCTCCATCACCGGCTATGGGCAGGAGGGACCGTGGGCCGCCCGCCCCGGCTACGACTACGCCATCCAGGCCGTGGGCGGACTCATGTCCATCACCGGCCCGGCGCAGGGACCGCCCATGAAGGTGGGCGTGGCCATCGCCGACCTCTTCGCCGGGCAGAACACGGCCCAGGCCATCCTGGCCGCCCTCTTTGCCCGCGAACGGGCCATCGCCCAAGGCCGGGAACCCCAGGCCCAGCGCATCGACATCAGCCTGTTGGACAGCCAGGTGGCCATGCTGGCCAACGTGGCGGGCAATTTCCTGGTCTCCGGCCAGCGGCCCGGACGCTTCGGCAACGACCACGCCAACATCGTGCCCTACAGCGCCTTCCCCAGCGCGGACGAGTGGTGGGTGCTGGCCGTGGGCAGCGACGGCCAATTTCAACGTCTGTGCCGCCGGGTGATCGACCGCCCGCATCTGGCCGCGGACCCCCGCTTTGCCACCAACCCGGATCGGGTTCAGCATCGGGACGCCTTGGTCGATCTGCTGACCGCCCTCTTCCGCACCCAGCCCGCGGACCATTGGCTGGCCGCCTGCGAGGCCGCGGACGTGCCCGCCGCCCCCATCAACCCGGTGGATCGGGTTTTCGAGAATCCCCAGGTCCAGCACCGGGCCATGCGCCAGGAAATTCCTCACCCCACCTTGGGCAGCGTCTCGATGGTCGCCAGCCCCCTCACCATCCCCACCGCGCCGCCCACCATCCGCCGCCATCCGCCCCGCCTGGGCGAACATTCCGCCGAGATTTTGGCCGAGTTGGGGTACAATGAAGCCCAGATCCAGGCGTTGGTGTCAGACGGAATTGTGCAGATTTTATGAAAAGGAAGAACCGGATGCGGTATCGATCTTTGAGGATCATTGCGGGGCTTTTGATGGTCTTGGGCCTGGTGGCGACGACAACCGTCTCTGCCCAGCAGGCGCCGGAAAGCGGCCCGGTCTTCCGGGATGTGAGCAAGGCCGCGGGCATCGACTTCCGCCGGTTGGGCGACGAGAAGGCGGTGGGCCAGGCCTGGGGCGACTACGACAACGATGGCTGGCTGGATCTCTACGTCACGGATACCGAAGGCCCCAACGGGCTTTTCCGAAACAACGGCGATGGGACCTTTAGCCCCCCGCCCTGGCCGCCGATATTCGCCTGCCGGGCATGGATAGTCGGGGAGCAAGCTTTTCCGACTTTGACAATGATGGCTGGGCGGACCTCTACGTGCTCAATTATGGGGCCAACGTGCTCTATCCACAACGAGCAGGGTCAGGGCTTTACGAACGTGACCGTCCAGGCCGGGGTCGGCGACACGGGGGATGGGCGCACGGCTTCGTGGGCCGACTATGACGGGGACGGCTGGCTGGATCTCTATGTGGCCAACTGGTCGTGCGAACCCCTGTGCGGCCATCCCAGCCTGGGGGACCGGGACCGGCTCTACCACAACAACGGGGACGGCACGTTTACGGATGTCATCGGGCTGTTGGAGGGGGGCGGCAGCACCACGGGCGCGGGCTTTGTGGCCACCTGGGTGGACTATGACAACGACGGCGACCCGGACATCTATTTGGTCAACGACGAGTTCATCAACCCCGTGGGCAACATGCTGTGGCGCAACGATGGGCCGGGCTGTGACGGATGGTGTTTCACCCAAGTCGCCAAGGAGGCCGGGGCCAACACCTATGTCATGGGCATGGGCCTGGGCACGGCAGACTATGACAACGACGGGGATTTTGACTTCTATTTTTCCAACGTGGGGCTGATGACCCTGCTGCAAAACCAGGGGGACGGCACCTTCGTAAACGTGGCCGCGGACGCCGGGGTGGAGGTGGATCCGGGCGCGGTGGGCTGGGGCACGGTCTTCTTCGACTTCAACAACGACGGCTGGCAGGACATCTATTTGGCCTTGGAGGACATGACCTCTCGGGGCAGCCCGGCCAACCCCCTCTACGAAAACCAGGGCGACGGCACCTTCCGCCGGGTGCTGGACAACGGCGCGGACGACCCGGACCGCACAGTCGGCGTGGCCGCGGCGGACTGGAACAACGACGGCTTTGTGGAAATGGTGGTGGGCAACTACGACGAGGGCTACAAACTCTACCAAAATCTGGGCGACTTACGGCCCGGCCAACGGCTGGCTCTCGCTGCGCCTGGTGGGCAGCCCAGACCCGGCGTTGGCCCCGGTCAACCGGGACGGCGTGGGCACCCGGGTCACCCTCACCGATTCCACGGGCCGCACCCAAATGCAGGAAGTCAAAAACGGCTCCAGCCTGGGCGCGGGGGACAGTTTGTGGCTGCATTTTGGCCTGGGGGACGCCACGATCACCCGTCTCCACATCCGCTGGCCGGATGGGCTGGCACAGACATTTCTGCGTGTGCCGGGAGAGCAGCGGGTCACCCTAGCCTATCCGATAACTACCCAGGATCGCTTGGGTCAGCTCGAAGCGTTGTATGGTGAAAAATGGGGGTTTCTGCCCATGCTTTTGGGCGGCTTGCTCCTGGGCTTTTTCATCGCCAAGGTGATCAACCGCATGGTACGCTGAGTTCCTGAGCATTCCGGGAAAGGGCCGGACGATCTTGGGTAGAGCGGATGGTGCTGGCCCTTTCCCGGAATGAACGGTCTGTTGTTCTGCTCCCCCTACCTTGCGACCGAAACCATTCGTATCAGACTACGCCC
Organism: uncultured Chloroflexia bacterium; assembly: GCA_963704975.1. Classification (GTDB taxonomy): domain Bacteria; phylum Chloroflexota; class Anaerolineae; order Caldilineales; family Caldilineaceae; genus JAGNDO01. The sequence continues at coordinate 11,069 of CAVPIK010000012.1, forward strand.
GGCCTCGTGCCGGGCATTTGCATTCCTTTTGTGGTAGAGTACACACGCCCACGCCAAAAGTACGCACTTTTGCCGATTGTACCCTGCATCGGATATGGCACAATAGCAGTACAATTATTCGTTTTCCCGGAGTTGACCCATCATGCCCCATTCACCCATCTACCTGATCGGATACGGCGCCCGTAGCCTGGATGCCTTTGTGGACGCCCTCAAAACCCACGACATCGCCTACCTGATCGACGTGCGCACCAAGCCCTATTCTCGCTTCAAGCCCGAATTTTCCAAAGACGCCCTGGACGCCGCGCTCAAGACCGAGGGCATCCGTTATGTCTTCATGGGCGACACCCTGGGCGGCTTGCCCAACGACCCGACCTGCTTTGTAGATGGCAAAGTGGTCTACGAATTGGTGCGGGAAAAGGCCTTTTTCAACACCGGCATCGAACGTCTGCGCCGGGCCTGGGAACAAGGCTTGCCCGTCGTCCTCATGTGCAGCGAGGGCAAGCCGGAGAGTTGCCACCGCAGCAAGTTGATCGCCCCGGCTCTGCTTGCCCAGGGCGTGGACGTGATCCACATCGACGAAGCGGACGAACTCATCACCCAAGAGCAGGTCATGGACCGCATCACCGGCGGCCAGCCCAGCCTCTTTGGGGATGAGTTCTTGGACCTGAAATCTCGTAAGCGCTACGCGGTGTCGGCGCAAGAATTTGAGGAAAAAGAGGACGAAGGGGAGGGGTGGGGCGATGATCGCTAAACTTGTCACCATCGGCGTCTACGGCTGGGGGGCGGACGACTTCTTCCGTGCGCTCCAGGCGGCCGGCGTGGATACCTTCTGCGACGTGCGCTGGCGGCGGGGTGTGCGAGGCAGCGACTATGCCTTCGCCAACAGCCAGCGATTGCAGGATCGGTTGGCGGAGATGGGCATCCGCTACCTCCACCGCCGGGATTTGGCCCCGTCCCCGGAGGTGCGGGCGGCCCAACATGCCGTGGACAAGGCCGAGAAAGGTAGCCAAACGCCAGCGCGTCGGCCTCTCCGAACCCTTCATCGAGCGCTACACCGCCCAAATTCTGGCCGATTTTGACCCCGCCGACCTCCTGGCCGAATTGGGAGAGGCCCAAGTCGTCGCCCTCTGCTGTGTGGAGCGGGACCCGGCGGCCTGTCATCGATCCCTGCTGGCGGCGCGTTTGAGCGCCATCACCGGGGCCACCGTGGAGCATCTGTTGCCATGAGTACCCAAACCATGAAAGTCGTGATCGTCGCCAAGACCCGCCAGGGCGGCGGAGCCTGCATCGGCGGCCTCACCTTTGGCGGACGCAGCGTGCGTCTGCTGCATCCCAACCGAGAGACCGACCCGGCCCCCAACATGGACTACGAAGTGGGCGATGTGTGGGAGATCACCTGGCAGCCCTGCGATGACCGTCCCCTGCCCCACGCCGAGGATCTCACGGTCCTCAGCAAGCGGCGGCTGGCCCCCATCGACGACCTCTTCGCCTTCATCCACCACCATTTTCCGCCCCACACTGGCGGCACAGAGGCATTGTATGGCGGCCTGCTTCAAGCCACCAAAAAGGGTGCGCTCTACATCGCCGAGCGCACGGGCGTGCCGGACCACAGCACCACCTTTTGGACGCCGGACCAGCCCTTGACCCGTGAAGTCGGTCCCAAACGAATTTTCTATCGCTATCCCACCGCGGACGGCGGGCGCACCCTCACCTTTGTGGGCTTTCAGGAACCCCTGGACGTGATCCCCGCCGGCACGCTCCTGCGGGTCTCCCTGGCCCACTGGTGGCGGCCCGACGAACTGCCCGATGGCGAACTGCGCTGTCATGCCCAACTCTCCGGCTGGATCTTGCCCGGCGCGGTGGATGACCTTTTCGCCGACGATTGGGCGAGTTCTCAGCCGGCCGAATCTGCGCCGGAGTCATCCCGACCCATGGCCGCCAAACCCCTCCCGCCGCCCGTGCCCGCCATGTCCCCCACCCTGGATTCGGCCCGCACCCTGCTCAAACAGGTCTTCGGCTACGACGCCTTCCGCCCCCTGCAGGCCGAGGTGATGGGCAATGTGTTGGACCGCCGGGACACCCTGGCCATCATGCCCACGGGCAGCGGCAAGTCCCTCTGCTATCAGATCCCCGGCCTGCTCTTCCCCGGCCTGACCGTGGTGGTCTCGCCCCTGATCTCCCTCATGCAGGATCAGGTGGAGGCCCTGCGGGATTCGGACGTGGCCGCCGCCTATCTCAACAGCACCTTGGCCCTGCACGAATATGGCATGATCGTGGACCAGGTGCGCCAGGGCCAGATCAAACTGCTCTACGTGGCCCCGGAGACCCTGCTCCTGCCCGCCACCTTGGCCCTGCTGGACGCCTGCCGGGTGGACTGCCTGACCATCGACGAGGCCCACTGCATCTCCCAGTGGGGCCACGACTTCCGCCCGGAATATCGCCAACTCGTGGACGTGCGCCGCCGTCTGCCCGACGCGGTCTGCATCGCCGTCACCGCCACGGCCACGCCCCGAGTCCAGGCCGACATCAAACAGAGCCTGGGCTTTGGCGAATCCGACACCTTTCTGGCCAGCTTCGACCGGCCCAACCTCTTCCTGGGCGTGCAGCCCCGGCAGGATGGGCCAGGCCAGGTGCTCTCCTTTATCGAAGACCACAAAGAGCAGTCCGGGATCATCTACTGTTCCACCCGCAAGGAGGTGGACAGCCTGGCCAACATCCTCAAAGTGCCGGGGCGTCTCGGTCCTCCCCTACCACGCCGGGCTGGACAGCCGCACCCGGTGCCCAAAATCAGCGGGCCTTTGTGCGGGATCAGGTCTCGGTGATGGTGGCCACCGTGGCCTTTGGCATGGGCATCGACAAGCCCGATGTGCGTTTCATCATCCACTACAACCTGCCCAAGGATCTGGAAAGCTACTATCAGCAGATCGGCCGCGCTGGCCGCGACGGTCTGCGGGCAGACTGTGTGCTGCTCTTCAGCTATGCGGACCTGCGCACCATCCGCTTCTTCATCGACCAGCAATCCGGCGAGGAGCAGCGGGGCGCCGTCGGTTCGCCTGAGCGCCATGGTCGGTTTTGGCGAGACCGACGAGTGTCGGCGCAATCCCCTGCTTGGCTATTTTGGCGAAACCTATCAAAGCGGGAGTGACGGGCGACGTGAGCGGCTGTGGCATGTGCGACAATTGCACCGCCGAGGAGCGGGAGCAGGTGGACTTGAGCGTGCCGGCCCAGAAGTTTCTCTCCTGCGTCTATCGCACCAAACAGCGCTTTGGCATGGTCCACATTATCGACGTGTTGCGAGGGTCCCAGGGCCAAAAAGATTCTCCAATTCAGCCACGACAAACTCTCGACCTACAACATCGGCGGCGAGTTTTCCAAGCAGGAATGGTCCTTTCTGGCCCGGCTCTTTATCCAAAAGGGGCTGCTGGACCAAGACATCACCCACGGCAGCCTCAGCCTGACCGACAAGGGCTGGGCCGTGTTGAAGGGCGAGGAAAAACTCATGGGTGCGCTCCAGCCCAAGGAGGAGGCCACGCCCACCATCACCGAAACCGTGGACCACGACACCGGTCTCTTCCAGCAACTGCGCACCCTGCGCCGGGAATTGGCCGACGCCGCCGGTGTGCCGCCCTATGTCGTGTTTGGGGATCGCTCCCTCATGGAAATGGCCGCCTACTTCCCCCACAGCCGGGAGAGCTTCCTGCAAATGCACGGGGTGGGCCAGGCCAAGGTGGAACGCTACGCCGACGCCTTTCTGCCCGTCATCCGGGCCTATTGCGCCGAAAATGACCTGGCCGAGAAGCCCAAGTCAGCCATCGACCGCGGTGGCCGGGGTTGCCCCCGTGCGCCGCAGCAGTGGATTCGCGTCCACGGGCAGCCGCACCCACGAAGTCGCCGCCGCCTTTGACGCAGGCCGCACCATCGCCGCAGATCGCCCAAGTCATCCGGCATCGCCCCGCGCACAGTCATCAGCCATTTGTGGAAATATCTCCAGGCCGGCCACCCCCTCAACCCCGCCAACTTCCGCCAGGAGTCCAAACTGGACGCGGCCACCCAACAGCAAGTCCTCGCCGCCTTCGCCGAGCACGGCCCGGAGTTTCTGCGTCCGGTCTACGACGCGCTGAACGAGACCGTGGACTGGGACGATCTGCACATCATGCGGCTGTGGTTTGCGGCTGAACAGAAAAGCGGGGATTGACTGGGGAAACGAGACGGGGTATGCTGTGTGGGTGTGGGCTCGATGGACTGATATAGATGCAAGGAGGGTGTCATGGAATCAGAGGTTGTGGTTGATATTTCCGAAGGATTGCTAAAAGCAGTGGACGATTGGGCCAAGTATCTTTCAGTTTCGCGTGAGGAATTGATTGCCGATGCGGTGGAATCCTATTTGCGGGGAAGAGATGAGCCTACTCTGATCGCCGAAGTGCGAGAGATATATGCCGAGATTGAGTCCGAAGATCGGGCCATAGCAGAGGCATACAGTCCTTTGATCGATGAATCTTACCCGTTTTTCAAGCAATGGAAAAGTCATGAGGATTGTGTGAAGAGGTGAGGACTGCGAAAGATCAATTCTTTGCTCTCTGCGTCGGCTTTCTGCATCAGGATGGCTGCCTGACCAAAACGACGGCGCACTCGTAAATTTAGGCTACGCAGATCTGGATCATGATCGACAACATGGCCATTATGCATAGCGATATACTCATCGGGATAGGTCGCAAGGATCTGCGGGCGTTGATGGGCAAACGCCTCACTTTCGGCCACAATTTTACGATGGGCCCGGCGTTCCAAATAGTCACTCACCGCGGAGGCGAGTACTTCTTCCCCTGTCATCTCTTTTTCGGTCGCCGCTTGCTCAATCTGGGCAACCAAATCGGGTTGGGTGAGGGTGAAGGTCGTCATAGCTGATAATCTCCGCTTGTGATAAACCGCCCGAGGCGGTGCGATGCTGTCCCGATTTTTAGGAAGAGTGGAAAATGCGTGAACTGAAAGAACTGCGTGAGGGTTGGATGAGCTGTTGGGAAAGAGACGCAATTCCTGCGTGCATTAGGCGTGCAGGAAGAGTATGCGCGATCTTCTGCGCTTGCAGGAGACCTTTGAACCCCAACTACGCCAGACCGCTCATCTCTTCGCTTCTGATCGCTGGCTTGCGCTGGCTGAGTTACAGTCCCGGCTGTACCGTTTGGCACAATGGCAGGCAGAGGGAGGCAGAAAATGGGCAATCTGTATTCGTCAATCCAGAATCTCCAAAAGCGTCTGACTGAGGCTGGCATTCCTTCGATTGTGATCGGTGGCGTGGCCGTCGGTGTCTGGGGCGAACCGCGTGTTACTCACGATGCCGATCTCAAGATTCTTTTGGAACGTAAAAACGCTGACCGCCTCTTGGCTGTATTGAACTCGGCGTATATTTCGCTTTTACCTGACCCACAGGAAGCAATCAGGCGACAGGCGATGCTGTTTGTTCAGGATGCCGACGGCGTGCGCCTGGACCTTCTCCTGGCCGACACGTCCTACGACGTTGCCGCGGTTGCCCGTGGACGGTCCATTGAAGTGCTACCCGGCATTACGCTCCCGTGTGCAGCCCTGAGGACTTGCTCATCTACAAACTCATTTCCACTCGCCCGCGTGACCACGAAGACGCCAACGGTGTGATTCGCCGGCAGAGCGATTTCTTTGACACGGCGTATGTCCTGAACTGGTTGCGTCAGTTTGAATTGGCCTTTGACGATTCGACTCTGATCACGACTTTTCGGCGTATGCAGCGTGAGAGCGGGCGTAGGAGAGTCGATAATGAGCGTTTTGAAACATGCAGCAGTAGCCTCATTTCTCGCCGAATAAGCCAACCAATCTCGCACCCTTCTCCCCTTCCGGCCACGCCAGCACAAAATGTTCCCATCTGAAGATGGCCCGCAACGTCTCCTTTGACGCCCGCCGCCAGTGGTGATCCGGCCCGAACTGGGTGGCGTGGCAGAGGTAGGCCCGCCGCTTCTCCTCCACAAATTCCGCCACATCTATGCTCACGCTGATAGCCTCGTCCTGCCAGACCATGCCGTGCCGTTCTGCGTACTCCAGAAAGTCCCGCTCCAGCCCCCATTGCGTCCAACTGCCGCCCCATTTCGTCAAACTGACTTCGGGACAGAGCTCGATAGAAGAGCCGCCCAGTCTCCCACGCCGGCCCGGCGTCGGGAAATTGGACACCGTCTCCGGCGGCGCGCATCCCGGCCATCGTGTGCCGGGGGATGGCGATGTGATCCGGGTGGCCGTAGCCCCCTTGGGTCGAAGGTGATCACCACGTCCGGCTTGAGACGGCGCATGATCGCCACCAGTCGCCCCACCACCTCGTCCACCGGCAAGGTTGTCGGTAAAAGCCCAGGGATGCCTACGTTCTCTGGCGTGCCCGCCATCTGCCGATCCCGATGGTCGGGATGGATGGGCGTCCTGGATGCCGGGTTTCCAGCCGACGCGCAGCTCCTTCCGGTGCCGCACCTGGGCGATGGTTTCCGGTGGCCAACTGGGATCGGAGACCTCCCCTACGTCTCCGCGGGTGGCGCAGACCAGGTGGATGGTTGCGCCCTGGGCGGC
>CAVPIK010000013.1:0-16744 GCA_963704975.1 uncultured Chloroflexia bacterium
GCTCATCGAAGGGTGGGGTTAAACGTGAAGGCGGGTCGCCGAAAAGAGCGGTCTTGGATAAGGGCCGCGCCAGGGGCGGTTTTGCCGTGGCCTATTTTTTATGGTAGGATTAATAATAATCTAATTTGTACTCTTTTTGCGACGACACAGGCCAGTGGCTTGTGCCTATTTTTTGCCATTTGCCAGGCATTTTTCTGGCTCAACCCGTTGATCATATAGGTTTGTTTGCCCCCGGCAAACAAGCAGCGGTCCAAACTGGACCTTTTACAAATAGCTCAAAAGTAGAGCGAAGGACTCGAATATAATGCGCAGGATTGTCTTGATCAGACCCAAACGTGATGGCCGCATCTTCGGCAAAGCGCCCGGCTCGCCCTATACCCTTATGCGTCTGGCCTCGTTGGTGCCGGATGAGATTCCCGTGGAGATCTGGGACGAAAATCTAAACGATTTGCCTTTGGATACCCTGGGCGACGGGGATCTGGTGGGCATCACCAGCATGACCATCACCATCGAGCGGGCCGAAGAGATCGCCATGTTCGCCCGCAAGCAGGGGGCCGGCGTGGTGGTGGGCGGCGTGCATTCCACCCTGATGCCCGACCATGTGGCGACCTTTGCCCACGGCGTCTTTGCCGGCGAAGGCTACTTCACCTGGCCCGAGGCCATCAAGGACTTTGCCGAAGGCGGGGCCAAGAACATCAAGCCCCTCTATTTGGACGAAGAGTGGGCGGACCTGCACAACGTGGCCCCCATCTCGGATCGGGTGATCAAGATGGTGGATGAAACCACCAACTATTGGACCCCCTATCTGGAGATCACCCGGGGCTGCCCCCGCAACTGCTCCTTCTGCACGGCCATTCGGGTCAGCGGACGGCGTATGCGTCTGCGCCCGGTGGACGAGGTGGTGGACGAGATCAAGCGCCGGGGCATCAAGCGCTTCTTCCTGACCGACGACAACTTCGGCCTCAACTTCACCACGGACCCGGACTACTGCTCGGATCTCTTTGACGGCCTGATGAAGCTGGACCTGCAAGGCTGGACCGTGCAGTCGGAGATGAGCATTGCCGAGCATCCCCACCTGTTGGAGATGGGGCTGGCCGCCGGGTTGGACAAGCACTTTGTGGGCTTCGAGAGCGTGAACCCGGAGAACCGCAGCAATTTGGGCGGCAAGTCCAAGGGGATCGCCGACCAGACCACGAGTGCGATCAACAAGATCCACGACGCCGGTGTGGGCGTGGTGGGCCTCTTTGTGATGGGCTTTGACAGCGACACCCCCCAGACCTTCCAGGCCATGTGGGACTTCGTGCGCAACAGCAACCTGGACGGCGTCAGCACCACGGTGCTCACCCCCTACCCCGGCACCCCTTTCCGGGATCTGGTGGAGGCGGAGAACCGGCTGCTGGACGTGCCGTGGAGCCATTACGACACGGCCCATGTCACCTTCATCCCCAAGAACATGACCCCGGACGAGATGCGGGACGCCTATGATTGGCTGTGCCGCAAGCTCTACAGCCCCACCCAGATCGCCACACGGGGTCTGCGCTCCCTGCGCCGCTATCCCCTGTCTATGGCGGGCAAGAAGCTCTTCGGCAGCTTCAGCACGGACTATGGCTATCGCCGCACGTATGCCTGGCGTCACGAGATGAAATAGCGGGGGACGAGCTTTGGTGAGAACAAAAAAGTGGGTGGGTAGACCGGAATTCGGTCTGCCCACCCACTTTTTTGTTCTCACAACGCAACTGCCAAGCCACCCCCTCCCAGCCTCCCCCAGATTGGGGGAGGAGCCGTATCGTCGTAGACCGGACGGTCGTTGACGATTGAACGGTTCCCTCCCCAATCTGGGGAGGGTTAGGGTGGGGTTGGTCGTTCCCTCACTGCAACATCATTTTAGAGTTTGCGCAGCCGTGGATTTTCTGTGATGCCGGGGATGCGCCCCCGCTTGGCCACGGGGCGACCGTCGATCTCTTTGATGTCCGCGGTGAAGTCGATGGGGCTGGCCCCGCTGATGGCGCTGCCGACGCCGAAGGAATCCACGGGCGCGCCCTTTTCTCGGAAGTAGCGGATGCGTTCCACATCCATGCCGCCGGAGACGACGATGCGCACGTGGCCGTGGCCGGCCTGGTCCAGCCTGGCCCGCACTTCGGTCACCAGCTCCGCGGTGACCCGGCCTCGCTCGCTGGGGGTGTCCAGACGCACGCCCCACAGGCGATCCCCCAGGGCGGCGGCCACCCGCAGGCTCTCCTCGGCTTCGTCCTTGAAGGTGTCCACCAGGGCGATGCGGTTGACGGCTGGGTCGATGTGGCGGTCAAAGGCTTCCACGGCCCGCACGGTGTCCCCCATGGCCAGGATCAAGGCGTGGGGCAGGGTGCCGCTGGCCTGGATGCCCGCCAGTCGTGCCCCGGCCGGGGTGGCGCAACCCGCACAGCCGCCCAGGATGGCCGCATATTCCATGCGGTCGCTCACCGCCGGGTGGATGTGGCGAGCCCCAAAGCTGATCACGGGGATCGGCCCGGCGGCTTCCACGCAGGCCGCGGCGGCCGTGGCCCAACCGGTCTCACTGCTCAGGATGCCCAGGATGGCGGTCTCGTAGAGGCCAAAGGTGCGGTAGGGGGCGGTCACCCGCAACACGATTTCCCGGGGGTCGACCCAGGCGGCCTCGTCCAGTGTCCAGACCTGGGCTTCATCGGGCAGCACCGTGGCCAACAGGGCGTGGACCTCCTTCATGCCACACAGAAGGACCCGGCTGCGGGTAAAAAACTCCATGGTCACGATTGGGTTGAGGGATTCGGCTTCCAAAATTTGACGGCTACGCAAAAAATAGACATCCGCATTGTCGCCAGAGAGGGTGGTCTGATCTGGGGCAAAGCGGATGTCCAGGGCGGTTTTGTTGTGGGTATCGGTCATAGAATACGCGACTCCAGGTCTCGGATGTCCAGGCGGATCTCGATTTCGCCGTGGCTGGCGTGGTCTGTTCTGGGCAGGTTGAGCCAGCGCAGTACATCCAACATGGGTGTGTTGTCCGATTGTACCGTGGCTACCAAGGTGGCGATCCCCATGTTGCGGGCCAACTCGGTCAGCCGAGCCAACAGGGCCGTGCCGATGCGCTGTCGCTGAAAATCATCCCGCACCACCACAGCGGCCTCGGCATCCGGTGAAGTTGGGGTTTTTGGGTCACGAGCCAGCCGAGCCACCCCGATCAACTCCTCTTTTTCCGGATCATCCGGGTGAGGAATCAGCGCAAGGACAGCGCCGCCCAGGGTGAGGTTGTCCACCGCGGCCAGTTCCTTGGCTGTCTGGCGCACACGGGAATCCTCCACGTTGTCAACGTGGGCATGAAAGCGCCGCCAGCGGGTCTCTGGGGAGAGATGGGCGAAGAGGTCCAGCAGCAGATCGACATCATCCGGGCGCAAAAGTCGAGTCATCAGGATGGTGCCGTTGCGGGCCACAATAGGGGTGTCGATTAGGGTAGAAACTGGGTCTAGCACGTTTTGTTGTTGCATAGTTTGGTCAAGCCTCCAGAGTCACTATACGGGTTCGACGTTCTACCCCGGTTGTGTCAGAGATACGAACTGTTCCCACGACAAGTCGGTCAAGAGAATTCACGGCCACAATGGGCGTGTTAAGGCCATCCGCCACGATGGACGGCAGGGCGGCCACCATGCGTTCGCCCAGGGCCACGCAGGCCATCCCCGCCCGTCGGGCCGCCTCCACGCCGTGGATGCTGTCCTCGAAGACCACACAGGCGGAGGGGGGCAGATTGACCGCGGCGGCGGAGCGCAGAAAGATGTCCGGGTGGGGCTTGCCCTTGGGCAGGGGGAAGCCGGTGACAAAGGCCCAGAAATAGTCGGCAAGGTTCATGGCATCGACCATGACCAGAATGTTGGCCATGGGTGCGGACGAGCTGATGGTTTGGGGCACACCGGCGGCGTGGAAGCGGGCCACCCATTCCTGCACGCCGGGCAGGGTTTGAATCTTTCCCCGGGCCAGGCGGCGGAAGGCGGCTTCTTTTTCGTCGGAGATACGGGAGAGCTTGGCCGGAGAAAGATCCGGGCCAAAGATGGCGGGCAGGATTTCGGCGTTGCTGCGGCCAAAGCCGGCCATGAACTCTTCGAACGTGTGGTCAACCCCCTCGGCGCTCAGGGTTTCCCGCCAGGAGAGGAAGTGCAGGTTGGTCGTGTCGGCAATGGTGCCGTCTAAATCCCACAAAATGGCGTAGGTCATGGTCTTGCTTTGTCCTGGTCTTTGGATGGATGGTAAAAAACAATGGGTTGAGTATAGCACAGAATGGGCCAATCCTTGGTCGGGGGTGATTGGGGCAACACAGGAATAGAGACGTCAAATCTTGCGTCTCTACGAATAGTCGGGAACATCTCCCCGCCAATCATCGTCAATACAAGGAACCCGGCACCAGCCAGTAATCAACCAATCAACCAATCAACCATAAGGACTTCAACCATGACCAACCACAAATCTTCCATGACCACCATCGCCACCACCATCCTGTTGACCGCGGCCCTGCTCTTTGCGGCCACCTTCATCAGTTGGAACAGCTTCAGCGCCAGCGCCCAGAGCGAGTCGCCCCTGACCACCCAGACCGTGGGCGCGCCGGGCACCATCACCGTGGTGGGGGAAGGCACAGTCAGCATCGAGCCGGACACCGCCCAGGCTGTGATCGGCGTGGAGACCGCCGGGGCGTCCGTGAAGGATGCCAGCGCCGAGAATGCCGCCATCATGCAAGCCGTGATGGACGCCCTGGCCGAGGCCGGGATTGCGGTCAAGGATATGCAGACCAACGGCTACAACGTCTATGCCGACCGGGGCTATGGGCCGGAGGGGGCCAGCCAGGACACCACCTATCGGGTCAGCAACAATGTCAACGTGATCATTCGGGATCTGGCCACCGTGGGCGACATCCTGGATGCGGCCATTGAGGCCGGGGCCAACAACATCTACGGCGTCAACTTCAGCCTGGACAAGCCCAGCGCGGTGGAATCTGACGCCCGAGCCAAGGCCATGGACGACGCCCGGGCCAAGGCCCAAGAGCTGGCCGACCTGGCCGGCATGGAACTGGGCCAGATCCTCAGCATCAGCGAAGTGGTGGGGGGCAACGGCGGCTACTACGCCAATAGCTTCCGCAACGCCGAAGCCGCAGGCCTGGGCGGCGGCGGCCCCATCGCCCCCGGCCAGTTGGACCTGTCCATGCAGTTGCAGATCGTCTTTGCGGCCAAGTAGGATCGAAAAAGGGGCGGGGCATACGGGATTTCTCCGTATGCCCCGCCCCTTTTTTTTTATTTGTTGATTTGTTGATTGGTTGATTGGCTGCAGACCCGCCAATCAACCAATCAACCAATCAACAAATCAACCTATCAACCTATCACCCCCCCAACATCTCCCCCAGCCGCGCCTTCACCGCGTCCGGGTCCGCCTTGCCTTTGGCGGCGCGCATGGTTTGGCCCATGAAGAAGCCGAAGAGCTTTTCTTCGCCGCCCCGGAAGCGGGCCACGGCGTCGGCGTTGGCGTCCAGGATTTCCTGGATGATGGCGTCGATGGCCCCGGTGTCCGAGACCATGCCCAAGCCCTTCCCGCTGCACGATGACTTGGGGGTCGTCGCCGCTTTCGTACATGGTTTCCAGAACCTTTTTGCCCGTGGTGGCGTTGATCACCTTGTCGTCCATCATCGCGAGCAGGGCGGCCAATTGGGCGGGTTGAATCTTGACCTGGGCGATCTGGCGCAGATCCTGGCCGTCGCCGTCGGCGTAGAGCAGGCGGAAAAGCTCGCCGGTGATCCAGTTGGCCAGCCGCTGGGGCCGGTCGGCAATGGGTTTGCCATCGGACAAATAGGCCGTCACCGCCGCCTCAAAGAAGTCGGCCACGAGTTTTTCATCGGTCAAAATATCGGCCTCGGCCCGACGCAGGCCCCATTTTTCTCCATAACGAAGTAGCTTGGCATCGGGCAGTTCGGGCAAGGTGGCCCGGATCTCGTCCACCCATGCCCGGCTGACGTGGACCGGGGGCAGGTCCGGCTCGGGGAAGTAGCGGTAGTCCTCGGAGCTTTCCTTGCTGCGCTGCAGGACCGTGCGCTGGGCGTTCTCGTCCCAGCCCATGTTGACCTGTTTGACCGTGCCGCCCTTGGCCAAAACCTGGGCCTGGCGGGTGGTCTCGTAGGCGATGGCCGAGCGCACGGCCCGGAAGCTGTTGAGGTTCTTGACCTCGACTTTGGTGCCATACTCCCCGGCTGCGGCCTGTTCCGGCGTGCGGATGGAGATGTTCGGCTCGCAGCGCATGGCCCCCTTCTCCATGTCGCCGCTGTTGACGCCCAGATAGCGCAGGATGGTGCGCAGCTTGGTCAGGAAGGCATAGGCCTCGTCCGGGCTGGCGATGTCGGCCTCGGTGACGATCTCCATCAGGGGCATGCCCGCCCGGTTGAGGTCCACCAGGGTGGCGTCGCCCACATGGGTGTTCTTGCCCGTGTCCTCCTCCAGATGCGCCCGGCGGATGCCGATGCGCTTGGTGCGTGCCGTCGGCCAGGTCGATCTCCACCCAGCCGTTGATGGCCTGGGGCAGCTCGAATTGGGTGATCTGGTAGCCCTTGGGCAGGTCGGGATAGTTGTAGTTCTTGCGGGCAAAGACGGCCAGGTCGGGGATTTCGCAGTTGAGGGCCAGCCCGGTCTTGATGGTGGCCTCCACCGCCGCCCGGTTGATCACCGGCATGGCCCCGGGCAGCCCCAGGCAGACGGGGCAGACCCGTGTGTTGGGCGGCGCCCCGGCATAGTCCGTGGGGCACGAGCAGAACATCTTGGAGCGGGTCAGCAGTTGGGCGTGGACTTCCATGCCCACTACGGTTTCGTAAGTTGTGGTCATCTTAGGTTCCTGCGGTTCAAAAAAGGATTCACCGCAAAGGCGCAAAGGGCGCAAAGATTTTTCCTTGTTTTTCTTTGCGCTCTCCGCGACTTTGCGGTGAAAAAGTGGTGTTCATGTCATCTAAAACTCTCGCACGATGATACCATAGCCCCCCGCGCCGGGCAATTGAGGGGCGGTCATGGGCAGTCCGTGGTCGTGCCGGATGGCGTCCAGCGTTGACAAAGCGTGGTGCAAACAGGATAATGCAGAACATGAATCATTTTCGCTCTTCTAACAATCGCATGGTCAACGAGAAGTCCGACTTTTTTCAAAAGTCCGCCGACAAGCTTCCCTCCCATCTGGGGAGGGCAGGTGGGGACTTCCGGGCAGCGCGGGCCTGATCCTGCTGCTCCTGGTCTTCGTGCTGGCCGGGTGCGGGGACGCACCAGCGGACAACGCGCCGCCCACCCTCACCCCGGACCGCTCGGCCCAGGTCGTGCCCACCTTCACCCCGACCGGGGAAGGCGCACCGGCGGTCGCGCTGCCCCAAGAGACGGCCACCCCGGCCGTCACCCCCACGGACGCGGCGACGGCTACCCCGTCCCCCACGGCCACCCTCACCCCCCTGCCCAGTGCGCTGTTGGACGAGGGATTGCAGCTTCTGCGCGTTGGCGACTATGGCCCGGCCCGGCTGGCCTTTGCCCAACTGCTGACCCCGGACCAGACCGACGCCACCCTGCGGGTCAGCGCGGCCTATCACATGGTCCTGGCCTATTTGCAGGATGGGGACAATCTGGCCACCCTCACCGCCCTGGACCAGTTCAGCGCCGAGGCGGACGGGGCCGAATTGGCCCCGATCCACGCCTACCGCACGGATGCCCTCTTCCTGCGCGGGGAGGCTCTGGCGGATTTGGGGCGGTATGCCGAGGCACTGACCGCCTATCAGGATTTTCTGACCGCCCGGCCGGATCTGGCTGAAGTCACCCAGGTGGAGATCGGCAACACCTATGCGGCGATAGGGGAGGTGGCCCAGGCCGCCGCAGCCTATCAAGCCGCCGCGGACGCGGCCACGGATCGGATTGTGCAGGTGCGTTTGCTGGAGAACTTGGCCAAGTATTATGTCGATAACAACCTGAACGCCAACGCGGTCCAAGCCTATGACGCCATCCTGGCCCGCAGCGTCAACCCAGGCTATCGCACCCAGATCCACTATTTGGCCGGGCAGGCCCTGGCCGTGGCCGGGGACGAGACCGGGGCCATCCAGCGCTGGCAGGCCGCCACCGCCGAGGACCCCACCAGCCGCTACGCCTATCAAGCCCTGATCGAACTGGTCTCCCGGCAGGTGCCCTTTGATCTCTATCAACGGGGCTATATCGACCTGATGTCCAGCGCCTGGGTGCCGGCGGTCAATGCCTACCAAGCCTTTTTGGACCAAGCCGATCCAACGGACCCCAAGGTTGCTTTGGCCCTTCACGGCATGGGCCAAGCCTATTTGGGCGCGGACAACACGGCCGCTGCCCAATCTCTCTTTGACCGGGTGCTGGCCGACTATCCAACGTGCTCGTGCGTGGGCCAGGCGTGGATGGACAAGGCCCGGGCCTTCGCCGCCGCCGGGGACAATGCGGGCGCTCGGCGCACCTATCGCACCTTTGCCGGAGCCAAGCCGGGGGATGCCCTGGCCGCGGAAGCCCTGTGGCAGAGCGGTCTGCTGGCCATGCGGGACGGCAACGAGATCGAGGCGGCGGTGGACTTTCTGGCCCTGGCCGACGGCTTCCCCAGCAGCAAGCGCGCCCCGGACGCCCTCTATGCCATCGCCCTGGGGGCCCAGCGCGCCGGGTTGACTTCCCAAGCCGTGACCGTTTTTCAGCGCTTGCAGACCGATTATGCCACCTATAAATGGAGTGCCGTGGGCTATTGGCTGGGCCGGGCCCACTTTGCCCGCCGGGAAAATGTGGCCGCCCAGAGCCAGTGGCGGATTGTGGCGGGTCAGGAGCCGGACGGCTATTATGGCGTGCTGGCCGGGCTGGCCCTGCAGAGCAGCCTTGCCGGCAATCCGCCCCAGGGATCAAACGGCAATCTGCTGGCCGATGTGGAGGAGGTGGCCGGTCCCGCCTCGACCCTGGTCGGGGATGACGGCAGCCAAGCCTTTGCCGAGACGTGGCTGGCCGGGTGGCTGCCCAACACCGCCACCCCTTCCATTTTGCCCGCGGCCGTGGCCCAGGACCCAGACCTGATCGTGGGCCGGGCGCTGTTGGATCTACAGCGCCGGGGCGAGGCGTTGGAAGCCTTGGACCGGGTGCGCCTGCGCAATCAGGACAATCCCCAAGCGGTCTATGCCCTGATGTTGGAATTTGAGCGGCTGGGGGCCTATCGCCACAGCTTGCTGGCCGCCTATCGGCTGGTGAATCTCAGCCCGGCCAAGCTGATCGAGGATGCGCCCATCTTCGTGCAGCGGCGCATCTATCCCCGGCCCTTTGGCGAGTTGATCGAAAGCGAAGCCCAGGCCCACGACATCGATCCCCTGCTCATGTTCAGCCTGATCCGCCAGGAGAGTCTCTTTGAAGAAGGGGCCCGCTCCTACGCCGCAGCCCAGGGGCTGGCCCAGATCATCCCCGACACGGCGGTTTGGGTGGCCGAGCAGATGGGCTACCCAAACTTCAGCAACGATCTGATCTATCGCCCCTACATCAACGTGAAATTTGGGGCATTTTATCTGGATTGGGTGCGGGACTATCTGGACGGCAACCTGATCCACGCCCTGGTGGGCTATAACGCCGGGCCGGGCAACGCCGACTATTGGCGGGAGATCTCCGGCCCGGACGACACGCTTTTTGTGGAGATCCTGAATGTGAATGAGCCCCGCATCTATGTGCAGGCCATTGTGAGCAATTTGTATCATTATGCGCGGTTGTACAAATAGTGCGAGGAGTCTGCGCCCCCTGGCGCAGACTCCTCGCACCAGGGGGTGCGAACTCCTCTAATCCGTACCCCCTACGGTATCCTCAACCCCTGTTTTTGACTTCTCTCCTACCATCTTCTACAATGCAGACAGTTGACGACTTGTGAAGGTGTGCGCAAGCCGATCTTGTACACGTTCACTCTCCAGGCCGCTCCACAATCGACCTAACCTCTTTTAATTTTTATGGATCCAAACTGGTCATGAGACGGGTTCCTTTCTCTTTTCGCTTGACGGTGACAAGAGAAAGATCTGCCCGTCTCATGGTCTACTTCAAACTAATTCCAAACGTTATCCAACATCAAGGAGGAATCCAAACCATGAATTCTCAAATCACAGCCCCGCGTCGGGGTTTGCTGGCGACTTTGCTGGCCGTCCTGGCGCTGCTTGTCCTGGCCGTTCCGGCTTGGGCTGCCGAAAGCACAGCCGAAGCGGTCCGGGAGTCTATCCCCTGGATCTGGTGGCTTGGCCCCATCGGCTCGATCGTCGCCCTGGCCTTTGCCTATTACTTCTACCGGTCAGTCATGTCCGTGGAAGAGGGCACGCCCCGCATGATCGAGATCGCCGAGGCCGTGCGCGAAGGGGCCAGCGCCTATCTTAACCGCCAATATCGGGTGGTCGGGATGGCTTTTATCATTCTGTTCATCGTTTTTGCGATCCTTGCCTACGGGTTTGATGTCCAGAGCAAGATCGTGCCCTTTGCCTTCCTCACCGGTGGCTTTTTCTCGGCTTTGTGCGGTTTCTTTGGCATGAAGGCGGCCACCAATGCCTCGGCCCGCACCACCAACGCCGCCCGCAAGAGTCTGAATGACGGGTCTGCGCGTGGCCTTCCGGGCTGGCGCTGTGATGGGTCTGGTCGTGGTCGGCTTTGCCCTGCTGGACATTTCCGCCTGGTTCTTGGCCCTCTACTACCTCTTCCCGGCCGATTTCTTTGGCTCCGGCAGCCCCCTGCCCCAGATCACCGTGATCATGCTGAGCTTCGGCATGGGTGCCAGCACCCAGGCCCTCTTCGCTCGTGTGGGCGGCGGCATCTTCACCAAGGCGGCCGATGTGGGCGCTGACCTGGTGGGCAAAGTCGAAGCCGGCATCCCCGAAGATGATCCCCGCAACCCCGCCACCATCGCCGACAACGTGGGCGACAATGTGGGTGACGTGGCCGGTATGGGCGCCGACCTCTACGAATCCTACGCCGGTTCGATCCTGGCCACCGCCGCCCTGGGTGTGGCCTGCCGTCAGCGTGGCCGGTGCCGGCTTCCTGGGCGATGCGCACGCTGATCGGGATGCAGTTGCGCTATCTCGCCGCCCCGCTGGCCCTGGCCGGCGTCGGCGTCTTCCTCTCCATCCTCGGCATCTTCATGGTGCGCACCAAAGAGGGCGCCACCATGTCCCAGTTGATGGCTTCGCTGAACTTGGGCGTCTATGGCAGTTCGGTGGGTATTGCCGTCCTGGCCTTCCCCATCTTCTGGCTGCTCAAGCTGCCCAACTGGGTCGAGACGCAGCGTCGTCCGTGATCGTCGGTTTGGCCGTCGGGCTGGTCATCGGCAAGGCCACCGAGTATTTCACCTCGTACTGACTTCAACCCCACCAGGGCATCGCCGAGCAGGCCAAGACCGGCCCGGCCACCGTGCATCATCGACGGGTCTGGCCGTGGGCATGAACTCGACCATGATCCCCGTGATCACCATCGTGTGGGCATCTTCGTCAGCTTCTACGTGGTGGGCGGCGCGCAGAACACGTTGATGGGTCTCTTCGGCGTCGGCATGGCCGCGGTGGGCATGCTCTCCACCCTGGGCATCACCCTGGCCACCGACGCCTACGGCCCCATCGCCGACAATGCCGGCGGCAACGCCGAGATGGCCGGTCTGCCCCCGGAAGTGCGCAAGCGCACCGACCAGCTCGACTGCCCTGGGCAACACCACCGCCGCCACCGGCAAGGGCTTCGCCATCGGTTCCGCGGCCCTGACCGCCCTGGCCCTGCTGGCGGCGTACATCGAAGAGATCCGCTTCAGCCTGATCCATGCGGGCACCACCACGGTTGACGTGGCTGGCGAGTCACCATGGACGTGGCCACCATGACCATGACGCAACTTCATGACCTATTACGATGTCACCTTGCTGAATCCCACGGTGCTGATCGGCATCTTCCTGGGCGCGGTGACCGCCTTCTACTTCTCGGCCCTGACCATGCGGGCCGTGGGCCGGGCCGCCGGCGGCATGGTGGAAGAAGTGCGCCGCCAGTTCCGCGAGAATCCCGGCATCCTCAAGGGCACGAACAAGCCGGATTACGCCCGCTGTGTCGAGATCAGCACGGCTTCCGCCCAGCAAGAGATGATCGCTCCCGCCATCTTGGGCATTGCCGTGCCGGTCGTCACCGGCGTGCTGCTGGGCGTGGCCGGTGTGCTGGGCCTGCTGGTGGGTGGCCTCACCGCTGGCTTCTCCCTGGCGATCATGATGGCCAACTCCGGCGGTGCCTGGGACAACGCCAAGAAGTACATCGAAGAAGGCGCACATGGCGGCAAGGGCTCCGACGCCCACAAGGCCGCCGTGGTCGGCGACACCGTCGGCGATCCCTTCAAGGACACCTCCGGCCCCTCCCTCAACATCCTGATCAAGCTGATGTCCATGGTCTCGGTCGTCTTCGCCGGTCTCACCGCCTCCGTCGGCGTGGGCGGGCTGCTGGGTATGTTGATCCGGTAGGCGGGTTAGGTTTCTAACAAAAAAGGCGTCGGGATTCTTGTTGAATCCTGACGCCTTTTTTATTCTCGTTCCCACGCTCCGCGTGGGAATGTAGTCGGGCGCTCCTGCGTCCCATTCTCGTACATGACCTATACGGCGCTCTCCACCCTTCCGATGATGCGCCACGCCAGCAGGGTTAACCAGCGAGAAGGCACCTTCTTCTGTCCAAACTCCCAATCTTTCCATGCTGTCCAAACTGACTCAAGGGTGAACCGTCCTTGGGGATCGGCTTTGCTCTGTAAGATCGCCAGCATATCGAGTAGTCGCTGATCCTGCCTGAGCCACGGCAAGCGGGTCAGGACATCCAGCACATGCAGGAGGTCGTACCAGACAAAGGGCACTTTGAGCTTGCGGAAATCTGTGCCCATGTAGAACATATACGGGTGGCGGGCGCTGCTTTCGCTCCACAAGGTGAGCAGGCTTTCCGCCCCACTGTGGCAGGCAGGGCTATCTCGCAAGTCGTCAACCTCTGCCAACGCCTTGAGCATGGCCAAATTGGCATAGGGGCACGGGTCATCCTTACGCCCTGGCCCGCGGAAGGTGCCCAGCTCTTTGGAGACGGCACAGGGCCAGCCGTTGTCACGCACCAATCCGGCCAGATGCGCCGTGGCTCTCTTGACCGTCGGCTCGGTGTGCAGGCCAAACTTGACCAAGGCATAAACGAGGAGCGGGGCATCGCACAACGCCCATGCCCATTGTTCCTGACCCGTCCCGCCATAGTGGGCGGTGATGGTCATGGGGAGTTGGAAGGGGCCTTCGTCGGACTGGTGGGCCAGGATGCGGGGGATGATTGCGTCCACGCCGGCATCACCGGCCACAAGCCCCAGATCGGCGAGAAAGGTCAGCTTGTGAAACGGTTGGCCTGCGCTCTTGTGGCTTGCGATGACCGTCCCCGGCCATCCAGACAGATCCGCCAGCAGGCTTTGCACCGGAGGGCTGGCCAGCATGGCCGTCCGGGCCGCCCTGACCTGGGCGTCCTGCTCGGATTGCCCCAACAGATCACGCCGGGTGCGGTATTCGATCCAGGGTTCGCCTTCAAGCAGCCAATCAATGGGTGCGTTCATGGTTCAACCAGTTGCTTTCGTCGCTTGCGTAGGCTTGCCATTCGTGCCAATTCATCTTTCCAAAGAGGCCACATTCCGAGCCGTCTTCTTGGCCGGTGCGATGGCGATCAGAGAACGCAGGATTTGATTGACACTCTCCGAGGTGGGGAAATACTGGCGCACATCGGGATCGAGCATGACTGCGCCCTCTTCCAGGGTGAAGGTGTGGAACGCTTACCGTGCTATCGGTTTCTTGCACTCTTACTGTGTGACCTTGACGATAGGCTTGCTGATACTTCCCACGCACGCCTTTTTGCCCGTAAAATCGTATTCGGGTCGCATTTCATCTTCTGTTTGGGGTTGCTCAGTCTTTTGCATAGGATTTGAAGTCCAGTGCCATGACCTGATCCGAACGCAAGCCGACCGATTCAACCATGCGCCCGGTGCGGTCGCTGAATTCCACTTCGTAGGCCGCGCCGTCGGCCAAAGATGTCGACAACCGTGCCGACTTGGTCGCGAGGGATCAGATTTGATGTGATCATACTCATTGGAGAAACTCCATCCTTGCTTGAATCCATCAGCAAGATCTGACCAATCCATTTTCATCACTGGTGATGCAGGGTGGAGAGTAACATGTCTCCAGTTTGCGACAATCGTATAAGAAGGCTCATCCCACTTACGTTTCCGATTTCTTGACATGTAATACCAAGGCCAGTGACCTTTAAGATCATGTGGACGCTCATAGAACTCACCCTTAGGCAAAATTGGTAAATGCTTAATTGCCTCGCCATGCGAAGTGAATGGTTCTAGTTCATCGTTTTTCCCATGTGTCTTCTTTGGGAACACAAATCTATAACCAAGATCATTCCGCACTCCTACAATAAACATGCGTTTGCGCGTTTGGGGAACACCAAATTCCTTTGCATCAATAAGCTCAGCTGTTACAGAATATCCGTGCTTTCCTGCCGCTTCAAACAAGTCAATTTGTTGTTTTAGAAATGTCCCTTTACGAAGATTCTTTAGACCGTCCACGTTCTCGGCAATAAAGTATTTTGGCTGCACCATCTCTAAACATCTTGCAAAATGTTGGTACAGATAGGTTTTTTTATCGGCTGTTGGATTGCGATTGCCACCCATAGAAAATGACTGACACGGATATCCACCTATGACTAAATCAGCGGAAGGGAAAACATCTATTTCAGCTATGCTACCCTGCACGACTTCACTATCTGGAAAGTATTTTCGCAATGTTGCACAGGCGTCCATCGTTAGATCATTCGACCACACAATCTGGGCACCGGCTTTTTCTGCCCCCAAATCAAATCCTCCACAGCCGGAGAAGAGCGAAATTGTTTTCACCTAATTGAACCTCAAAACATCTGAATTGTGAACAGAAAACCGTTCAAAGAAATAGACAGCGGGCAATAATATCCGCGTTGGTAAAGTCGGAATCTTTTAAAAAATAGATTCGTTTATTTCGAGTATACGTTTGATTACCTCGAAAGAAGGTTGCGACTTAATGACAATATATGTATCTTTAAGAATCTTAACGAATCGTAGCCGATCAATAAGTATTGATGAAATACTCGATTTGTCATGCCAACCACCTTGCGAGTTCCTGAGACACAAAGGGATAAACGCCATATTATTAGTTGATACAGGCAAGGATATCCTGTCTCGCCATGCTTCGTGACTTGCCGATAGTTGCTTCTTTTCCCAATCGGTTGCGCTACATGAACACTGTCCAAAGACGACTATCGTTCGATTTACCCCGTCGTTCATCGGGATCCACGCAACCAAATCTAACCCGCCATCACCGTGATCATGAGGTGACAAATCACTTTCTTCAATCAACACCCTTTCTCGCAAATCTGTAGCCAAAGCCATAATTCGCTTAAAAAGAGTCGCCTCACGATATCTTCCATTATTGCGTGGATTTGAGCCGAAAACATGCGCCTCTGCACCCAAAGGTAAACACTGCTGGAGAGCTTCAAGGCTGACAATCTCAAAGTCATTATAAAAAGTTTGCCGGTCGCTCTTCGGATCTATATATCTAGTATTTGTAGAAAACAACAGAAAAAGATAAAGGATATGTTTTGTTGTCAGCTCAGAGATTAGAGAAATTTCAGAATTCTCTTCATTAAGGACGAACGGATAAAAATCATCAAATGCGCCCTCCCTGTAACTTAGATGTACGAACCAATCATCAACCCTCTGATTCCACCGATCATCTATTTCTGCTGCCGGATCGCCCAGCTCATCGTAACCAACAAACTCAGATTCAATGTCCAGATCGCTAAGATCGTTGTCGCCATGATCTTGATACCCACCAGATAGTTCTCCAAGGTCCTCCCGTTCACGTACACGATCTAGCACATCAGCTCGGGATACTGTACGGCTAGCGTTTACCAAACATAACAATTCGATATAATCAACCCACATGTGTGCATGAAAGTAGGCAAACGTTGGCAAATTCTCAATTTCAAGAATAGTGTTATTTGTAGTAGGCATAATTATACGGACTACCCTTCATCCCTATCGAGCAATTGATCATCAACAATGCTCCTTAACCCACGCGCCATTTTCAAAATCTCAAACAACAGATCACTATCGTCTTTCGTGAATCCTTCATTGATCAAATGGGTATAATCTCTTGCAGTTTGAAGTTGACTCTTTGACGTCAATATTGACTGTTTAAATATCAATAATGGAGATTCTGTTAACAGATCGGCTTCCGCTAATGGAATACCATTTCTAAAAGCAGCAACTGCCTTTTCTGAGCCAACGATTCGGTTCAAGATCTTGAGGTTTCGGGATTCTCCGATCCTCGTCTGATTCTCGGTATTTTTCTCAAACAACCATGCTGTTAGTTCCTTTAAGTGTCTTGTATTCAGAGCCTCTTGCGATTTATCTCCACTGTCTACCAAGCCAATGAATCCGGCTATGTTTCGATAACTCAACGCCGTAGTGAGGACTGAAAAGTTAATTGAGTCTTCGTTGACGCCGTTCAAGTTAAAGAATGAGAATTCATCAGAAATAGCGTCATAAACGGCAAGAGTTGAAAGAAGTCGTGCCACATAATCAGAACGACTGCCTATTGTTCTTGCCAGTGCTGAATTTAGTTCTTTTGTAGGAACATCCTTCATAGTGGTACCCATCAGATCTCTTAGGT
>CAVPIK010000014.1:0-85000 GCA_963704975.1 uncultured Chloroflexia bacterium
CTTACATTGAGTTGACCCCAAAAAGGAGTACAATGGACTCCAAAGGAGGTCAACCATGGACAATCGAGACGTGTACGCCCAGTTTAAGGCATATTTGCATCGGCGCTACAAGGACCGCAGCACGCCCCAGCACTATTTGAGCGATTTAACGATATTTCTGGATACGGTAGGTCAAAAGGTAGTAGACCAGATAACCAGCCAGGACGTGGACTTTTTCGTTGCTCAACAGCAGGAACAGGGCATGAGCGCAGCGACGATAAAGCGGCGATTGGCCGCTTTGCACACATTTTTTGAGTTTCTGGCCATGCTGGAACCGGAGACGAGTCAAGCCAACCCGATCAATTGGCGCCGACACAGTCCCAAGCAAGCACAACCTGTCCCTCGAGATGCATCGGATGCGGCCGTGACTGCCCTGTTCGATCAGATCGCAGACCCACGGGACCAAGCCATTTTTGGCCTAATGGTCGGGGCTGGGCTACGGGTGGGCGAAGTCGCCAGCCTGGAAACAGGTAATGTGCATCCGCCATCAAGCCCCAATCAACTTGCCAAACTGATCGTGCAGGGCAAAGGCCGGAAGGAACGAGTCGTTTGGCTAACGCCCCTCTGGTATGGAAAGCTGGCCATCTATCAGGGAGTTCGTCCCAAAAGTACAGACCCTTATCTCTTTCTCAATCAACGAAACCGTGGGATCAGCGTGAACGGCATCCAATATCGTCTTCAAACCTATTGTCAGCAAGCGGGCTTGGCCCTGACCTGTCATCAGTTGCGCCACACCTTTGCTCGCCGTCTGGCTAATCAGAAGATGCCGATTGAGAGCATTTCCAAGTTGTTAGGCCATACTCAGGTCGAGACGACCCAACGCTACACGGCGGGGGCCGACCCGGACCTGCAAGCGGAATTTGAAACGGCTATGAGGCAACTCGATTGGGATATCCCGGCAGCTCCTCCTCCATCCGGCTCGACTCAGCCATTTCCGCCTCGGCGACAACTGCATGAGCCGGATTTAGCCGAACTGGACAGAGCGCTCCATCGGTATGCGGGGTTTCCTGAGTGGCTACGCCAAGTTCTTGATGCCCATCTGCGTCGTCGTTGGCATGACTGGAAACCTCACATGGCCGTGGCCCATGCCCATCGCACCTCTAGGCAACTTGCCGCCTGCTGGCAGTGGCTTCTCGACACGTTCACCCTCAGCGGATGGGGGGCGCTGAACCGTACTCAGGTTGAAGCCTGGATCGACCACGAATTGAACCGAGGATTGGCTGTGACCACCGTGAGTCGCAATTTCGACCATCTTTACTCGGTTTTGAACTTCGTTCGGAATCAGGATACCCCTCTGCAACCACAACTTTTCCGCATAGTCCCCCCGCAGAAGCCGGAGGCCCTGCCTCGTTTTCTGTCAGATACCGAATACGCTCAACTGTTGCAGACCGTCCTGACTGAAACCCAGCATGCGCCATCGGACCTCCTGCATCGGACTTGGTTCCTTACCTTGGCCTTTACCGGAATCCGTCTCTCTGAGTTGCTCGACTTGCGCCTGAGTGACGTGGACTTGGCCACCCGCCGACTCTTCATCCAGGATGCCAAGAACCGCCAAGGGCGAGTGGCTTTCTGACCCCCGCCTTGGTTCAACATCTGGACCTTTATTTGACTATTCGTCCTCCTTCCGATACCGACCATCTTTTTGTCACCGCCCAAGGTCAGCCTCTTACGTCCGCTCCTATCTACTATCGCTGTCGCCAATGGAAGGACATCTGCCATGTACATGTTACCCCCCATCGTTTACGCCATACCTTCGCCACTCGCCTGATCAATCAGGGGGTGCCTTTAGAATCCATCCGCCGACTCTTGGGACACAAGACTCTCTACATGACTCAACGTTATGCCCGTTTGCACGACTCGACTCTCCGTTTGCATTTCGAACAGGCCACCGCCCACATCGAGGGAGTTCTTATTTCGGACTGGCCTACCCAAAACGATTCTTATGTTATTAAAACTGCCGAACATATGGTCAACTCAATGTAAATGAATGTTCAACTCAATGTAAGTTAACCGGGCTGAGTTGAGGAATCGACTGGCGAATATCCAACCCGATTCACCGGGTTTCCCCGACCAGCCGGGGCGCTTCAGCCCCCGGCGGTAGTGATGACCCAAGAATTGCCCTTTGCCTCTTCGATTTGTGGGCAAAGATTATCCCCAAGCTGAGGGAAGTTGGGGAAGGCACCCCAGTCGAGTCTCACCCCATAAAATAAGTCCAGACCAGGGTATAGCTGATGCCGACCAAAGCCCCCACGATCACCTCGACCGGCGTGTGGCCGATCAGTTCCTTCAGTTCGGTCTCGGTGATAGGCTGACCGCTGAACAGCTCCCGCAGGATCTGGTTGAGCACCTTGGCCTGTTTGCCCGCGGCCTGGCGCACGCCCGACGCATCGTACATGACGATAATGGCGAAGATGGCAGACAAGGCAAAGAGGCCGCTGTCCGGGCCAAAGCGCACGGCAATGGCCGTGGCCAGACTGGTGACCATGGCCGAGTGGCTGCTGGGCATCCCGCCGGAACGGGTCAGCACCCGCAGATCAAAATCCTTGCGACGCCCCCATTCCCACAGAAACTTGGCGATCTGTACGCCAAAGGCCGCCGTCAAGGGCAACCATAGGGTCTCGTTGGCCCAAAATTTGCTCATGGCCGACCCTTACTCCCCCGCCCCATCGGACCAATCATCAAACTCGGTCGTCTCATCCCCCGGCTGCCATTGACGCACCCGCAACTCGGCCTCATCCAACTGGGCCGCGCAGATCTTGGCCAGCCGGGCGCCCTCCTCGTACAGCGCCAGGGACGCTTCCAGGGGCAAATCCCCGCTCTCCAACTGGGCCAGAACCGTCTCCAGCCGAGCATAGGCGGCCTCATAGGTCGGCGGCGTGTCCGATCCAGAAGTTGAGGGGGAAAGGGGGGCAGTGGTAGGTTGTCTAGACGGCTTTGCCATAGGATTCCTCATGGTTCACAACCGGGGGGCCAAAGCGCCCCGGCTCATTTTTGGCGCATACGCTCGCTAAGTATAACAGATGGGGGACAGAACCTTGGAATGGTCGCAGAAGGCGCTGCTTTGGGGGAGGCGTGTCACAGGGCGGAAGGCGGAAAACAGCGCTTCCCCTGGTGCATGACCAAAAAGATCGTGACGGGTATGGCCGTTCGCACCAGGGGGTGCGAACTCCTCCGACGCATTTGGTCATGCCTGGCGGAGTTCGCACCCCCTGGTGCGAACGGGTCGGCGTCAGGATTTGATGCGAGTTCAGCAATTTGACTGAATTTGCCGAAGTCCAAACATGAAACGAACTTCTCAAAATATAGTTGGTCATGCGTCAGGTGCGCTATACTATGCACAATTGCCTGCCCAGCCCACCCAAAGGAGTCCCAATGTTCCCGCAATTCCCATCCTCGCCCCCCTCGCCATCCCCCGCCGATTCGGCGAATCCAACCGTCGTGATTTTGGCCGACGACCTCTTCTTCATCACCCGGCTGATGGATGTGGTGACCGCCCAAGGCGGCCAACCCGTGGTGGTGGAGAGCGCCGACGCCCTGGTCGAAGCCGTGGACAGCCGGGATCCCGTGCTGATCCTGTTGGATCTGAAGACGCCGGGGGATTGGCAGACCGCCATCCGCACCCTCAAAACCCGCCCCCACACCCGGCAGATCCCCCTCTACGCCTTTGGCAGCCATGTGGACACGGAGACCCTGAAACTGGCCCGCCAAGCCGGGGCCGACCACGCCTGGGCCCGCAGCAAGATGATGGAGGAATTGGTGGGGCTGGTGGGGCGGCACATCACGCCGCCCATCCACTACCCGGCGGGCTGGGATGACGTCCTGAGCGAACAGGCCTTGGCCGGTGTGCGGGCTTTCAATGCCGGGGAATATTGGGAACAGCACGAAGAGTTCGAGGCGGCATGGCTGGCCGAAGCGCGGCCCATCCGGGAGATGTACCAGGGGATTTTGCAGGTCGGCGTGGCCTTTTTGCTGATCCAGCGGGGAAAATGGGCCGGGGCCATCAAAATGTTCCGCCGGGGCCTGCCCCGCCTGCGGGGACTCCCCGACATCTGCCAGGGCATCCACATCGCCCCTCTGCGCCAAGAAGCCGAGGCCATCCACCGGGAGATCACCGCCCTGGGCAGCGAAGGATTGGACCGCTTCGACCAAAAAAACTTCCCAAAAATCGAGATGGATGGTGAGCACAAAGTATACAAAGAACACAGATACAAAGAAAGATGTGATTTTTCTTTGTGATCTTTGTGATCTTTGTCAAGCTCACGCCAACAACGTATACCCGCCGTCAATCTCAATCGTCTGCCCCACGATCATGGCGGCGGCGTCGCTGCACAGCCAGGCGGCCAGATTGCCCACATCTTCCGGGGTGACCAGGCGACCGGCGGGGGTGTGCTGTTGGGCGTGGGCGATCATCTCGTCTTTGCGGGGGAAGTGGTCCAGGGCCCCGGTGAGGACCACGCCGGGGCTGATGCAGTTGGCGACGATGCCTTCCGGGGCCAGTTCGATGGCCAGATAGCGGGTGACGGCCTCGATGGCGGCCTTGCTCACCCCCACCACGCTATATTCGGGGAAGACCCGGCGGCTGCCGATGCTGGTGACGGAGATGATGCGTCCCCAGCCCTTTTGGCGCATGTAGGGCACGGCGGCCTGGGCCCCAAAGAGGATGCTGCGGGCGTTGATGTTCAAGGTCCAATCCCAGGCCTTGGCGTTGATCTCCATGGCCGGTTTGAGGATGCCGCTGGCCGCATTGCCCACAAAGATGTCCACGCCGCCCAGCTCTGCCGCGGCCTGATCCACCAGCCGACGCACCTCGGCCTCGTCGCCGATGTTGGCCTTGATCACCGTGGCCCGCACGCCCAGATCCCGCACCATCTGCGCGGTCTCCTCGGCGCTCTCCCGGTTGCGGAAAAAGTTGATGGCCACATTGCAGCCCCGCTGGGCCAGCCCCAAGGCAATCCCCCGCCCAATCCCCCGCCCGCTGCCGGTGATCACCGCGCTCTTGCCTGCCAAATAGTCGTTCATGGTGCTCCCTTTTTATTTTGGATTTTGGATTGGAGATTTTGGATTCCTGGCATTGGCGCAGATGACGACAATCCACAATCCAAATCCGCAATCCAAAATTACCAATCCACCCCCAACAACCGCACCAACTCTTCCGGCGTGGTCGTGCCGCGCACCCGGACCCGGTGCAGTTGGAAGAGATCGTCGCTGTGGTGGGTGGCCCCTTGGATGGTGGTCAGGCCGAGCCAATAGTTGGCCTCGTGGAAGATTTGCCGGGTCAGGTCGTCGTATTCCCCGGCGGGATAGCTCATAAAGCGGGGCGGCTCGCCCAGCTCGAATTCGATGGTCTGGCTGCTGCCCAGGGCCTGCCAGACCAGATAATCCACGTCCTTGTTCTTCAGACTGACATGGTTGCGCCCGTGGGAGCCGATGGTCATGCCAGCGTCCCGCATCTCCCGCACCATGTCCCACGAGAGATAGATGGGGCGCTCCTCGTCGATAAAATCCGTGCTGATGAAGAAGGCGGCGATCATGCCGTGTTCTTTGAGCAGGGGGAAGGCGTTTTCATAGTTGTCCCGATAGCCGTCGTCAAAGGTGATGATCACCGACTTTTCGGGCAGGGGAACGCCCCGGCTCAGGTTCTGCATCAGCAGATCCAGGCCGATGGTCGTATACCCGGCGGCTTGGATGGCGTCCAACTGGGCGGCGAAGAGATCCGGCGGCACGGAGAGATCCAGCCGGTAGCGGTCGGCATCCGCCGGGGGGATGCTCAAATAGTGGTACATGAGGATCGGCACCTGCACGCTGCGCGCCTCCCCGTCCGGCGTGGGGCCGGGGGTGGGTGTGGGCGTTGGGGTCTCCGACGGGGTTGCTGTGGGCGTGACCGTGGCCTCGTCGGTGGCCGTGGCGGTCGGGGTGGCGGTCTTTGTCGGCGTGGCCGTGGCCGTGGGCGATGGGGTGGCCGTGGATGTCGCCGTGGCGGTTGCCGTGGGCGTCACCGTCTCTGTCGCTGTGGGGGTGAGGGTGGGCGTGGCCGTGGCGGTCGGGGTGGCCGTGGCAAAGAAGCCGCCCAGGAAGGGAATCGGCTGGCCCCCTTGACAACTGCCCAAGATGGCGATGATCAAAAACAGGCCCAGGCTTAACAACACCCGTGCCACTCCGGGCCCGGGCGTCTGTTTGACGAGGTTGATGGGTCTTGGGGGGCAGGATTCGGGCCATGCGGTCATCGCTCCAACTGGGTGATAGCCAAGCAAAAAAGATCTGTTCCCAATCGTATCATGGCGACACAATCGCTCCCAAATCCTGGTTTGGACAGGGT
This sequence comes from uncultured Chloroflexia bacterium, assembly GCA_963704975.1. Lineage (GTDB taxonomy): Bacteria > Chloroflexota > Anaerolineae > Caldilineales > Caldilineaceae > JAGNDO01. The sequence continues at coordinate 6,356 of CAVPIK010000014.1, forward strand.
GACTTGGGGTGTCAAAAATTCGACCGATTCGGGCAATTTGTGGTTATATGTCGGTACGTTCAACGCACACAGTCCGCAGACCGTTCCCTTTGAAGAGGTCAATATCATGGTTCATGATCGTATTCGTGACAGCTATCCCACTTTGAGCCGCAGCTATCGCAGCGTGGCGGACTACATCGTGATCAACCAGTTTGATGTGGCCTTTATGACCGCCACCCAACTGGCCGCGGCGGTGAAGGTGAACACCACGACCGTGGTGCGCTTTGCCCAGGCGTTGGGCTACACAGGCTATCCAGACATGCTGGAGGCCATCCGCCAGCGGGTGCGGGCCGAAGTCCACGCCGCCCGTGGGGAGCAGCCGGTGGACGGCTCCGCGCCGGGGGCGGAGGCCGAGTCATCGGCCCCGTCCCGTTTTCGCGCCAGGTTGGCGGCGGAGCAGGAGGCTCTGACCCGTGCTCAGGCCCACGTCCACAACCCGCCCCAGGAGATCGAGGCGGCGGTGGCGCTTCTGGCCGAGGCTGACCGGTTCGTTTTTGTGGCGGAGGGGGAGGCGATACCTGTGGCCATGCTGGCGGCGCAACAATTGGGGCAATGGGGATTTCCTGCCTCTGTGGCGTCGGGGGATCTCATGCAGCGGGCCACGGCTTTGGCCCAATTGGCGCCGGGGGATCTGGTGATTGGGCTTGGGACATCTGCCCAGGACGAGGCGACGGCCCGATCCATGCACTTTGCCCGCAGCATTGGCTGCCCGGTGTTGGCCGTGGTGAACGAGTCGGGCGCCGTCAGCCGGGCCGGGGATCGGGTGATCCACGCGCCGGGCGGGGGAGCTGTCCCCTTGCTGGCGGTCGTCTCCGCGCTGCTATGGGTGGCCTGTGGGCCGGAAGAGGGTCAAATGGTCGTGGGGCCGGAGGTGGAGCGGGCCTTGCGCTTTTTGGGCGAAGCGTGAGCGAGTGAACCTGTTAAGGTCACTCCTCGTTGGCTGAGCCTGTCGAAGCCAAATACCCCAAAGCAGAGAAAAGCCAGAATATAGCCCAAATAGTTTTCGTTGAGGAAGCGGCTGGCGAAGAAGAAGATGAGCAGGAAGAGGCCGTAGTGCCAGCAGGCGTTGGCCAGGGTGTTGTGCTGTTGCTGGCGGCGCACAAACCAGAGCAGGACGGGCAGGGCCATGACCGTTTGCAGGGCCAGGAAGGGCCATTGGCCAAAGCGATTTGCCACCCACCCCAAGGCCAGCACAAAGTTGCTGGCCCCCCATCCCCAGATCTGATACCCCGTTTCCCCTTGTCCGCTACTCCACCGCCATACATCATCGTAGAGTGCGCCAGCGTCCCAGAGGGCGTAGGGACCGACCAGGAGCACGAAGACCAACAAGGCCGGCCACGCCCCCTTGATCATGCCGGGGAGGGATCGGATTAGATCCGCCCAGCCCGTGCCCAGCGAATGGTCTGGCTTTCTCAACAAAAGCAGACCGAAGAAGGGGGCGAAGAACCAGGCCGTGGGTTTGGCCGCGCAGGCCAGGCCAAAGAGCAGGGCCGCGCCCATCATCCACGCCCGGCCGGAGCGATCCTGGGCCATGCGATCTTGGCCAGCTTGCCACGCCACCAGCCCCAGCACGATCCAGGCCAGGATGAAGGAGTCGTTTTGGCCGTAGATGATATCGGACCCCATGATGGGGTTGAGGCCGAGGAGGGCGACCAGGGCCAGCTTGCGCCGATCTCCCTGCACCAGCCGGGGGGCCAGGGCCAGCATGATGGCCAGGAGCAGCAGGTAGACCATGCGTTGATCGTAGAATCCAGCGGCCTGGCCCAAGCAGGTAAAACGGGGCGCTGAAGACGAAGGTCCAGGGCAGGTAGGGGTAGTGGAAGAGGGCCGTGCGATATTCGCCAAAGCCCCATTCGGCCATGGGGGTGTCGGTGTAGTCCTCTTGATAGGGGTTGCGCCCGGTGAGGAAGTAGTCGATGACCGATTCGGTCTGGATCACGCCGCCGTCGTGGGCGTAGCTGGCCGGTCCGCTGCCCTGGCGCAGGAGCATCATGCGGGCCGTGGGCAGGAAGATGGTGGTGGTGAGGATCAGGGCCAGCAGCCCCCATTTGAGTTTGGTTTTGAAGCGGGATGAGGTCAGATCGACGAGCAAGTAGGCCATCAACAGCCCCAGGCTGAGGGCGATGAGCAGCAGGGCCACGGGTTCGCCAGGGGAGGGGTTGACCTCGCCCATGGCCTGCCAGCCCGCGGGGGAGAGCAGCTTGCCCAAGATGGGATGGCGCAGCACATCCTGCACCCGGAAGGGCAGCACGGCCTGCTCGGCCAGGCTGTCGATGCGCAGTCGGGCCAGGACCAGCACGGCCAGCAGCAGGGCATCCCAGCCGGGGCGGGTTTGGGTTGGGGTGCGGGCCGAAGTGTGGGCCATCTTTAGTTGCCCTGCAAGGCGAAGAGGGATTCGTTGCTGGTGGGCACGAAGATCCAGCCCCCGGCCACGGCGGGCGCGCCCCGCACTTGGCTGGCCAGGGTGATGGAGTTGAGGGATTCGCCCCGCTGGCTGCTAAAGACTTGAATCGCCCCGGCCTGAACGGCGACCATGACCACCCCGCTGCCGACAATGGGACTGCCTACAATCTCCGAGATGAAATTGCTGTAGTTCCAGAGGGCTTGGCCCGTGGTGCGGTTGAAGGCTTGCAGGAAGCCGTTCCCCGACACGTAGAGGGTTGTGTTGTCCAGGGCCATGCCCGTCACCCGGCCGACAGCCGGTGCGAACCATTTCTGCTTGCCCGGTGTTGGCGTCCAATAGCCGCACCCCGCCGCCCTCATCGGCCACAAAAAGCTCGGCCAGGGTGGTGACGCCGGGCCAGTCGTAGATGGGTGCAGCCGAGACGCCGGGTAGATCCGTGAAACGCCAGACCTCTCCGTTGGTGTTGCCATATCTTCTGCCTGGTGTAGAGATCGATCGCCCACAAATATCGCCCGCCAACATAGACCATCTGGTGGCCGACGGTGGGGCGCTGCAACGTGTTGCCCCGGGGGTCGGGATTGAAGCGCCAAAGCTCCTGAGTCGTGAAGCGGTCCAGGCTGAACACAGCTTGGGCGCTGGTGGAGGATGTGCTGATCAGCAGTTGGTTTTCGGCGATGTTGATGGCCCCGGAAGGGGCAATGTTCAAAGGCTGGGACCAGACAGGATCGGCCCGATTGCCCTGATCCAACAGGGCGGTGACCGTGCCGGACAGGTCAACGACATAGACATAACGATCTTGAATGGAAGCACCGTAGGGGATGGGGTTGTTGAAGATCAAACGCCAGCGTTGATTGCCGCTGGGGTATTCGAAGCTGTAGAGATGGCCGTCGTCACTGGCCACCAGGACGCTGTTGTTGGCCATGGTCACATTGGACGAGAGCCCTTGGGCGGCGGTGGCCCGACCCGCCCAGGCAAAGGCATAGGGCGGCAGGGGCAGTCGGTCCACACTGGCCTGATTCCAGCGGTTTTGGCCGATCAAGGGGTAGTCGCTGGCCGGGATCAGTGTGGCTGATGGGGTGGGGGTGGGGGTCAATGTGCCGCCCCCGGTGTCCGGGCTGGTGCGGATGGGCAGCCAGCGCACATCGTTGATGTTCGCATTGGGGGGCAGGTTGGCCACCGTGGGGTTGGCCGAGGGTTGGGCGTCCGCCTGGCGCACCCATCCGCGGATCTCGCCGATGCCATTGTTCCCATTGGCCGACACATAGACCCATTCCCCATATCCGTCATGGCCCAGCAAGAGCACTGGCTGATTGAAGGCCAAGGTGGGGCCGGTGGTCGGGTAGCGCTGGCTTGGTCCGGTATGAAGCAGCACATTGTTGCCCGATACCCTGCCGATCAACTGGCTCACCAAGGCAGGCACGGGGGTGATGCTGGCACCGGGGAGGGGTGTCTGGGTTGGCGTGGCTGTGGCCGTTGCGGTCGGTGTTTCAGTTGGCGTCGTCGAGGGCGTCACCGTGGCGGTTTGTGTGGCGGTTTCTGTGGCCGCTTCGGTGGCAATGGGGGTCCTTGTGGCCGTCGAGGTGCCGATGGCGAGGGTCGGGCCGGCGGCAGAGTCGGGCGTCGCCGTGGACGCTTCCACGGGTGTCTCCGTGGGCGTGGCGGTGGCAAGGGGTGTGGCGGTCGGGCTTGGCAGGGGGGTGGGGGTGTCGATGCCCAAAGAGGCCATGCGGTAGGCTTCTTGGGTCATCAAATTGGCCAGATTTTGGGTGGCCCGAAAGTCCGGGGTGGCGGCGGCCACCCGCAATTCGCCCGTGGCGGTTGGGGTGGGGGTGGGGCCACGCCCCAACTCCGTGCGCGTCGCCCAGGTGGTGAGGGCAATGCCCAGCAAGAAGGCCAGGAGCAACAACACCCCGCCCACCACAAGCCGCCCCATCCGGCTGGATGGCGGTCTGCCCGGTTGATTCTGCAATTGATAGGGATCGGGGTTAAACGGCTGAGGTGTTGGCATGGCTCTATTGTAGCAAGAGAATGGCAATCACAAAAGCTGTCCACAGGCTGTGATGGACTAAGCGATTACCGAAACCAGTCTCCCGCTGGTATAATTCAGATTGTGCCGCCTCGTGTCGGGCGTAATAGCCCTTACCGACCCTATCCATCATCCTGGTTATGCTTCCCAAAGCAGATGACACAGAAACCAGGAGGAAGGTGACAGCATGACAGGGTTTGGCCGCACGACAGAAATTGTAGAAGAAAAGCTGATAGAGGAGTTGGCAGAGGACCGGGTGGATGGCCGGGCGAATGACCGGGCGGACGTTCGGGTTGACATCTTTGTGGCGGAAGGATGCTATAGTTGCATCTATGCCAAGGAGGTGGCGGCCAGGATTCGTGTGGATTTCCCCGCAGTGCGGGTACGGCTGATCGACATTGCCGATCCGCAGGAGCCGCTGCCCGATGCCGTTTTTGCCACCCCCACCTATCTGCTTAACGATCAACTCTGGTCCTTGGGCAATCCTTCGCCCCAAGATATACAGGAACGACTGAGCCCCTCACAAGAAAGGCGCCACCATGAGCGTTGACGACCGTAGCACATCCCCACCCCCCGCCGACAAGATGCGCTATCTTTCGGAACTGACTGTTTTCCAAGACCTGACTGCTCGGGAAATGGAAGATCTCAATCGCATTACCACCATGAGCACAGTCTCCAAGGGACGGGTTTTCTATCGCCCGGAAGAGTTGGGCGAAGTGCTATTTATTCTTAAAGAAGGCCAGGTGCAGCTTTATCGCATCAGCCCTGAAGGCAAAAAGTTGGTCATCACCACCTTGGGGCCTCACACCCTCTTTGGCGAGATGGCCCTGCTGGGCACAAAGATGCACAACACCTTCGCCGAGGCGGTTGACGATTGCCTGATCTGCGTCATGAGCCGCACGGACTTGGAGCGGCTGATCCTGAGCAAGCCCCAGGTGGCCCTGCGGGTGCTGGAGATCACCGGCAAGCGGCTGCGCGAGGCCGAAGAGCGGCTGGAGAACATGGCCTTCAAGGGCATCCCGGCCCGGCTGGCCAGCCTGCTCCTGCGTCTCTCCGCCGAGCGGGACACCTTGGAGATCGTGGGCCTCACCCACCAAGATCTGGCCGAAAGCGTGGGCACCTATCGAGAAACCGCTACCCAGGTATTGAACGATCTCAAATCTCAGGGGCTAATCGAGATTGGCCGCAAGCGAATTAATATTCTCGACCACGACAGGCTGGCCGTTATTGCAGAAAGTTAGGGGCGCTGATTTGAAGGTGCCCATTATATTGTGACTGACAAAGTGGAAGTTTGCACCTTTTTGGACTTTGGGGTAGAGTGGAAAACTGTGGTCAACAACGCTGAGGTTGGGGAAAACAGCTGGTTGTGCGAACGGTAACATGCCCTGTTTTCTTTGATTTTCAAAAGCCTCAACTGAATCTGAATATAGGCGTTTTCTGCTCAATTTCAATGGAGTATAGTTGATTGAAGCGAACGCCAAAGCAGTTGACAATCCAAAAAAACACAAGTACAATCGTTTTATCTATCCAAAGTTTTCCCTGATTCCACTTCCAGGAGGTTTGACTCATGACCCATGTAATTTTTGACGAATGCATCAGCGATGGTGCCTGTATGGAGGTATGTCCGGTCGAGTGTATCGTGCCGGGCAACAGCGAAGAGTGGCCCTGGTACTACATCGACCCGGACACCTGCATCGACTGCGGTGCCTGCGTCCCCGAGTGCCCGGTAGAAGCCATTCTGCCCGAAGAAGATCTGCCCGAAGAGCAGGAGTACACCACGGAGTTGAACAAGATGTTCTTCACCGATGGCCCCGGCTACAGCGCTTTGGAAGCCTAAATCCGGCCTAGACAGATTGTTGTAAACCAGTATAATAAAGAGCCTCTGCCAACGCAGAGGCTCTTTTCTCGTTATTAGCCCCATTCATGTGCAATTCAATGAGTTCTGCAAGAAGGTCTTTCAACGCAAAGATCGCAAAGATCGGAATCTTGGGTTCTCGCGTTCTCGCGATTCGAATTGCTGCCCATCATCCATCATTCACCCAAGGAATAGCCATGTCTGAAGAAAACAAAACAAAAGATCCAAATTGGACCGATGTCCAACGGGTTTTGGTGATTGTGGCCCACCCGGACGACGCTGACTTTATCTGCTCCGGCACCGCCATGCAGATGGCTGAACAGGGGATCGAGGTCACCTATATGGTGTTGACCAACGGCGACAAGGGCAACCACAACCCGGAGATCACCCGCAACCAATTGATCGCCATGCGCATGATCGAGCAGCGGGCCGCGGCCAAGCTGTGCGGCGTCAACCACGTCCTCTTCATGGGCGAGGAGGACGGCTTTCTGGCCTCCACCCCGGCCCTGCGCAAGCGGGTGACCCGGGAGATCCGGCGCATTCGGCCCCAGTTGATCATCTGCACCAACCCGGACCGTTATCTGGTGGGGGATGGCTACATCAACCACCCGGACCACCGCAACGCCGGGCTGGTGGCCCTGGAAGCCATCTTCCCCGCCTCGGACAACCCCATGTTCTATCCCGACATGGCCCAAGAGGGCTACCTGCCCCACAAGATCAGCCAGCTCTATGTCCACGGCCACGACGAGCCGGATGTTGAGATCGACATAACCGATCTGGTTGAACGCAAAATCCAAGCCATCCTCAGCCACACCAGCCAGTTCCCCGACCCGGTGAAGAGTCGAAAGTGGATGGAAGAACGCTGGGGCGAAAAGCAGGACGACGGCACAGTGAAGCACTTTGAACGGTTCAAGGCCATGAAATTTGGTTGATCTGGGGCCACCACGCCTCTACTCACACAACAAAAAACGCAGGGCGGACACTGTCCGCCCTGCGTTTTTTGTTGTGTGAAAATTATGCTACTTACTTCATGTCCGCCATTTGGTCGGCCAGAATCACATTGGCTTCCTCATTGGCGGCATCCAGGGTGGACTGCACGTCGGCGCCGTCCACGATGGCGGCCATGTTGGCCTCGATCATGTCACGGACGAAGTCGTAACCGGGCACAGGAGGCTCGGCCACACCGTACTTGAGCAGCTCGAAGGCGGTTCGGTACTGGGTGTTGACCTCAAGCTCGGCCATGAGGGCGTCGCTGTTGGCAGCGCTCTGGCGCACGGGGAAGTACTGGCTGGCCAGGCCCCACTTGGCCTGGATCTCCGGGCTGGTGTAGTACTTGGTGAATAGCCAAGCAGCCAGTTCGGCTTCGGGCGTGGTCTTGGGGATGCTGACGCTGGCGCCATAGATGTTCATGACGGGCTCGGCGGTGGTGTGGGGGATGGCGGCAACGCCCCAGTTGAACTGGGCGCCTTCATCGACAACACCCTGATAGAAGGGCAGACCGGAGCTGGAGCCAACGGTGAAGAGCAGGGCGCCGTTGCCAAAGTCAGTCTGGTCACCATAGGCCTCGGCCACCAGGGTGGCGCAGCCTTCGGCGAACATTTCCTGCAAGAAGGTCATGGCTTCCACGGCGCCGGGGCTGTTGTAGGAGAACATGCCGGTTTCGTAGTCGAAGACATCGCCGCCAAAGGCGAAGGTGAAGCTGGCAAAGCGGGAGGCGTCGATGCTCAACTCGTAGCCAATGCTGGTGTCGCCTACGATCTTGCTAAAGGGTTGGTCCTTGGCCTTACAGGCCATTTCCTTGAACTCAGCCGGGGTGGTCGGGGGGGCATCGTAGCCCAACTCGGTCAGCCAATCCATGTTGTAATAGAGCATTTCCATGGAGCGGTTGGGGGCCAGGCCCAGGCGCTGTCCGCCAAAGCTGGGGAAGACGTCGGCCTTGAAGAAGCCGGGGAAGAAGTCGGCCTGCTCGTCGGCAGTCAGACCCCACATGGCGCTGTTGACCATGCCGTTCATGTCGACCAGGGAGTCGCCCAACTGATAGGTGGCGGCCTGGTTCTGATAGGCCACGACCAGGTTGGGGGCTTCGCTGGTGTTCATGACGGCCAACATCTTGTTGAAGATGTCGCCATAGCCGCCCTGATACTCGGCTTCTACGGTGATGCCGTACTCGTTTGTGGCGTTGAAGTCGGCCACGATCTCGTTCAGGGCCGTCTCGCGATCACGGGTGTGCTGGTGCCAGAAGACAACAGTCTGGCCGGACGGATCGACCGATTCCCAGTCCATGGCCATCATGTCATCCATGGGGGCCTCGGCCATGGGGGCTTCGGTTGCCATAGGCGCCGCAGCCGGTGCTTCGGCGGCGGGTGCTTCGACTGCGGCGGCGGGGGCTTCAGCCGCAGGTGTGGCGGCCGGGGCGGGGCAAGCCGCCAGGGCCATTGCAGCTACCAACAACAGGGTCAGCAGCCAAACAGTTTGCTTTCGCATGGGTAAATTTACTCCTTGTGTGATAGGAACTTGGATTGGACACACGGTTTGACGAACAAATTGGTACGACGGACTGAAACGAACGGATTGGTAAGACAGATATGAAAAACGGATAGTGTGAAAGATAGTCTGGATCGAGGGCCGATTAGCCCTTTAGGCCAGAGGTGGCAATGCCTTCGGTATATTGTTTCTGAGTCAGGAAATACATGATCAGAATGGGGATGAGTGTGATGACTGCGCCGGCCATCATCAACTGGGTTTCAGGACCGGCTTCAGAGGTAAAGGTCCACAGCCCCACCATCAAGGGTCGCCAGGTGTCCTTTGTGGTGACCAACAGGGGCCACAAGAAGTCGTTCCACGAGGCGGTGAAGGCGAAGATCACCACGGTGAAGATGGGGGCCTTGCTGATGGGCAGCACGATCTGAATCAAGAAGCGCAGATGGCCACCACCGTCCATGCGGGCGGCATCCCACAGCTCCCACGGGATCTGGGCGAAGAACTGGCGCAGCAGAAAGATGCTAAAGACGCTGACCATATAGGGCACGGTGATCCCCGCCAGCGTGTTGACCCAAGAGCCGCCGGGCAGGGTGATCACCCGTCCGCTGATCATCATGAAGTTGGGGATCATGGTGACCATGGCCGGGATCATCATGGTGGTCAGGAGCATGGTAAAAAGCAGATCTCGGCCAAAAAACTTGATACGGGCAAAGGCATATCCGGCCAGAATGGAGGTGAAGAGTTGGCCGGTGATGGTGATGCTGGTGATCACCACGCTGTTGATGAAGTACTTGGAGAATTTGGCCTCGGTCCACGCCTCCAAATAGTTGCCCAATTGGGGTACCGCAGGATACCAGGCCCGGGTGGCGGTCTCGCCATAGGTCATCAACGAGGCGGAGAGCATCCAATAAAAGGGCAACAGGGCCAAGAATGCGCCCAAGAGCAGCACCCCATACATGACAAAGATCCACGGCCCCAAGCCCAAAGCCGATGAGCCACTGGTGGCTTTTTTCGTACCGACAGCCTTAGCCATAGAATACTCGCTCCCCAAACATCTTGTTCTGGGCGTAGGTCAGGAAAAGGATGATGCCAAGCAGGATGATGGCTTGGGTGGAGGCATAGCCAAACTGACTGCCTTTGTAAAAGGTGTTGAAAATAGAGACACTGGTCGTGATCACCGAGTCCTGGGCCGAGGGCTGCTGCATGACAAAGATATGGTTGAAGGCTTTGAAGGTGCCGATAAAGCCGATCAGGGAGAGGTAGAAGGTGACCGGTGAAAGCAGGGGCACGGTGATGAAGCGGAACAGTTGCCACTGGTTGGCCCCGTCGATCTCGGCGGCCTCGTAGACATCCGGCGAGATGCTGCCCAGCCCGGCCAGGAAGATCACCGTGTTGTAGCCCACATAGGTCCACACGCCAAAGATGATGATGGCCACCAGGGCCATGCTTGGCCCGGCAAAGAAGCCATCGATCTTCCACCCAAACATGACCTCGACAAAGGGCTTTGACTCAAAGAGCCACTTCTGGGCATCCCAGCCCAGGGAGGTGAGGAGTCGATTGGCGATGGAGGTGTCTCGGATGCCGAAGATGGTGCGGAAGACCAGGGCGGTGGCAATCACGGGGGTGACGTAGGGAAGGAAGAAGATCATGCGGAAGAACTCTTGGCCCCGGATCTTTTGGAAGAGGATGTAGGCCAAGACCAGGGCAATGCCCAATTGGATGGGGACCGAGCCGAGGGCGTAATAGAAGGTGACGGGGATGCTGTTGAGGAATTTGGTGTCGCCGTCAACCGCCATGCGGCTCCACCCCCAGGGGATGGCGATCAACGCCCCAATGGCGATGGCTGTGGGCAGGCCGACGGTGTACAATCGACGGCTCTCCCGACTGTCCGCCATGCGTTGGCGCACCACAAAGGCCACGAGCAACAGGGCCATCCCCAAGGCAAAGAGGAGCGCTCCCCAATAATCCCCCAGGGCCTTTTCGTAGTTGGCCAAGCCGATGAAGCCCCGATCCACCACGCGCCAGCGGCGCAAGCTGAGGTAGAACGCATAGCCCATAGGAAAGAAACCGAAGGCCGAAACCAGAAGCACGGCAGGCAGAATAAATAGATAGCCTGTCACATGCTCGTTCAAGTCTGTCCAGCGCAGTCGCTTGCGCTTGGGCGGGGTGGCAGGTGGTGAAGCTACAGCCATTGACCTATCCTTGAATCCGTTGAAAACTTTGTGAAATGATCTCGCAAATTGCTAAGTCGCTGTCGGATATTTGGCTGATCGGGCAGGTCTTGCGAGAGATAGCGAAAGATCAAGCTAGCGTCTTTGCGAAAAGGGGCAACAACCGATAAGATTGAGGGACTGTGGACCGGTTCGGCCCACAACCACAGCCAATCCAGATGATAAGAGTATAGCGTATTTGGGTCTACCCGTCAACGCGAAACGAGTTCTTTTGGGATTTTCTCTTTCTCTCAAAAATGCTTTGCAGATCCTGACTCAACTTTCTCAACACAAACGAAAGGCACATCCCATGACCCGCAAACTGCAAGCCCCAATGGGCCTCTATTACGAAGAGTTCGAAATCGGCGACCAGGTGGAGAGCGTCGGTCGCACCATCACCGAGGCGGACATTGTCAGCTTCGCCAGCCTCTCCGGCGACTGGAACCTGATCCACACCAACGCCGACTATTGCAAAGATCAGCACTTTGGCCAGCGCATCGCCCACGGCCTGCTGGTCCTCAGCATCGCCAGCGGCTTGGCCGTGCGCCTGGGCTTCATGGAGGAGACCGTGGTCGCCTTCATGGGGCTGGAGTGGCAATTCCGCCGCCCGGTCTTCATCGGCGACACCATGCGCATCCGGGTCACTATCGCAAGCAAGGAGATCAAGCGTCGCCTGGGCGGGGTGGTGGTCTTCCGGGTCGAAGTGCTGAACCAAAAAGACGAAGTTTGCCAGCGGGGGGATTGGAATATTTTGTGCAAGATGCAGGAGGAGCAGGGGTAGGGGTGAAGGGGTGAGCGGGTGAAGGGGTGATGTCCCCTTCCCCTTCACCCCTTCACCCGCTCACCCTCTCATCGGACACACTCAATGATCTATCTTCTCACCCTGGCCCTAACCCTGCTGATCCTGGGGGCTGTGTTCTTGTGGCGCAGCCGGGTTCAGCGCGCCGAGACCGGGCTGCCGGCCGGTCGCATTGTCTACAGCGACACGGGCATGTGGAAGGAGGTGGACGCGCCCCTCAAAAGCCGCCGCCACGGGCTGGTGGGCAAACCCGACTATCTGGTCCAGGTGCAGGTGGATGGGCGGCCACAGACCGTGCCCATCGAGGTCAAGAGCGCCTCCATCCTGGGCCGGGACGGCCAGCCCCGCAAGCCCTATGACAGCCATGTGCTACAACTGGCCACCTATTGCATCCTGGTGGAAGAGCACTATAGCCGCCGCCCGGCCTACGGGCTGATCCATTATGCCGACGCCACCCTGGAGATCCCCTTCACCGACGAACTGCGCAGTCAAGTCCTCTCCATCGCCGACCAGATCCGCCGCGCCCGGCGCGCCCCCACGGTCCACCGCAGCCACGAACAGGCTGCCCTGTGCCGAAACTGCGGCTATCGGGGCGCTTGCGGTGATGAGGCCCTCACACTCAACTCCCCGTCGCCCGTTTGATGCCCCGTACCACCATCGGCCCTGCCAGCAGCGCCAAAGTCAACAGACCCAACATCATAGCGATATAGAGGGAGCGGCTGCGGCTAAGGCCCACGCTTTCGTCAAAACTGAGCATGGTCTCGCCGTCTTTCTCCATCTGCCAAATTTTCAAGTAGGCGGTTTCGTCCGCAGGATCCACATCTAGCAAGGGGGGGAGGGTCCAGATGGTGACCGTGCCGCCTTGGAGCAGGGAATCCCCCACATTTTCAAATTTGGTGCGGATGTTGGTGACAAATTCGAAGGTGAAGGGCACATCCACCAACTGGAAGGTCAACCATTCATCGGTGCGGCTGGTCTTACCCCGAGCCTTAAAGTCCATATTGGTGATGGTGCCCTCCCAGCGATCCAGATTCGTCATGGCCGGCTGTTGCGTATTCAGGGACGCACTGGTGAGGGTCACACCTAGGGCTAGAACGAGAAGATAATAGAGGGGCCAAAATAGTCGGTCAATCGTTTTTTTCATGAGAAACCTCGTGATTTTAGTGGGTGACCATTCAACAAAATGGATGGTCTATTTTTGGTTCATCACCCACAGATCCGCCGGACTGTCTAGGTCCACGGCCAAGGTGGGCGAATTGATGACATAGATGGGCAAGCCGGCGACATCCGCCAAGCTGCGATGACGGGCAAAGCTCTTGGCCCCAAAAGCAAAGGGGATGGCCCCGATGGGGCGCATGGCCAGGGCGTTGGTGCCGCCGTCCTTGCTTTCCGCCAGGCAGATCCCCGCCGGGTTGGGCAGACTTTGCTCCAGTTGGGCAATGTCTTGCCGGGTGATCAGGGGCAGATCCCCTGGCAGCACCAGGATGGCCTGGGCACCCCGCTCTGCGGCGATGGATGTGGCTTGATCCAAGGCGGCGTTGATGCCCTCCCCCACCTCTTCCACGGGGATCGCCCCAACTTCAGCAGCCAGGGCCAGCACATTCGGATCCCGGCTCACCACCAGCACCCCGGCCAACACCCGGCTGGCCGCGGCCACCTCCAGCAGGTGGATCAACATCTGGCGGCTGACCACGGCCCGCTCGGTGGGCGAAAGCTGGGAGGCCAGACGGCTCTTGCCCTGCCCAAAGGGCTTGACCGGCACGATCAGCCATAATCCGCTGTGGGCGTCCTGCCTCATAAACCAGCCTCAAGCAGGCCCACGCCTTTTGTTGCCCCGATCTCCGTCGGCAAATGCCACAATTGCCTGGGCCAGACGTACCCGGCTGGCGTCATCGTGCATGATCGTGTCGGTGATCAGCGTGGGGAAGCCCACCACCGCGGCCACGTCGGCGTCGGCGTCGTCAATCACAAAGGCGTCCAAAATATCCTGCAAATGGTCGGCCACGGTGAGGGGGCTGATCATCTCGCCCATCTCTTTCATCATCTTGGCCGCCGGGCCTTTGATGGCTTGGCCGCCCACAATCGGGCTGACGCCGATCACCGGGCGGGGGCAACTGCGGATGGCTTCCCTCATGCCGGGGATGCTGAGGATGGGGTCGATGCTGACATAGGGGTTGCTGGGGCAGATGACGATGAGGTCGGCGCTGCGGATGGCGTCCAGGGCGGCCTGGGGGGGCGTGGCCTGTTCCGCGCCCACAAAGCTGAGGTCGACGAGCACGGGTTCGCAGCGCAGACGCACAAAATAGTGCTGAAAGGGCAGATCCCCTTGGTCCGTGTGGACCAGGGTGGGGACCGGGGAATCGCTCATGGGCAGGATGGTGGAGGGCACGCCCAGGCTGCGGCGCAGGCGGTCGGTGACGTCGCAGAGGGAGATGCCCTGGCGCAACCAGTGGCTGCGGCGCAAATGCAGGGCCAGATCCCGGTCGCCCAGGCGGAACCAATCTTCCCCGGCCAGGCGGGCGGTCTCTTCCAGCACGGCGAAGGATTCCCCGGCCCGGCCCCAGCCCATCTCCGGGTTGTGGACGCCGGCCAGGTTGTACAGCACCGTGTCCAGATCCGGGCAGACGGTGAGGCCCCAATGCTCGAAGTCGTCCCCGGTGTTCACAATCACGGTCAGGTTGCCCGGCTGGCAGCACGGCTTGCAGCCCCGCGGCCAGCTTCGCCCCGCCCACCCCTCCGGCCAAGGCGACGACGTTGAGGTTTGGTTTGGGGTGTGCGGTGGGTTGGGTCATGGGGTTTGTGTTCCGTGTTGCGTGACGAGTTTCGAGTGTCGTGTATCGAGTCTTGTGTGTGTGGCAGACCAGCCAGCGCAGGTTGAGTAGCCGCCAACGCTATTCTGTCTACGTACCATTGACCGGCGGCGTATCGAAACCGCAGCGGGTCAAGCCGATCTCGTGTTGACCCGCTGCGGTTTCGATACGCCGCCACTTCTTGAATGGTCAGCGGAGATCTCGGCGGCGGCTACTCAACCTGCGCTGGCCTAGGGTTGACCGGTCATTCCCGCCAGACCACCCGTGTTTCAATCGGCTCCCGCTCCCGGCTTTTCTCCTCGGCGGGATAGCCCAGGGTGATCAACGCCTGGGGATGCCAGTCGGCGGGCAGATCCAGCACATCCCGCACCAGATCCGGGACGAAGAGGGGGGCGCACATCCAGCAGGCGCCCAGGCCGAAATGGTGGGCGGCCAGGAGCAGGTTTTGGCAGGCCAGGGCCACGCTCTGCACGGCCATGGTCCACTCGGCGTCGGCCCGGTGGCGGTCGGGATAGTCGTCCATCTCCGCCAGGGTGAGGCTGGGCACGATCAGCGCCGCCGCCCCGGTGATGCGGGCGTGGCTGATGGCCACCCGGCGCTCGATGAAGGCTGGGTCGGCTCCGTCTGCCCCCAGATCCTGTCGCCACTGGGCCGCCATGCGCTGGCTCAGGGCCAGCTTGATCGGGTCAGACGTCACCACGCAGAAGCGCCAGGGCTGCCGATTGTGGGCCGAGGGGGCCCAGGATGCCGCGGTCAACAAGGCATGTAACGTGGCCCGGCTGATCGGCTGGTTCGTGTAGCGGCGAATCGACCGCCGCCCCTGGATCAGCGCCCAAAAACGCGCATCCGCAGCGGGATCGCCACTGGGATCGCGCTCTTTGGAGGCAGGGTCAGCAGAAAAGGCGAAAGTCATGGCAGAATTATAGCACGGTGCGCCTCATTCCCTTGGAAAAGCAACCTTGACGCTCTTTGGGCTGGGGTGTAGAATGACCTGAAGGTTGCTTGACAATGCCTCCCTGTGTCGCCACAACCCCCCAATACTGATTATCCACCGGGCCGCTCCGCCCAACCCCAGATCCAGCACCAAAATTCATCAACCCAATCCATGCACCAAACAGCCTGAGGAGGAAGAGATGCCAGAAAAATATACACGGGTTGCACTCTATTTGCAGGACAAACATCCCATCCGTGAAGGAATGGAATATGCCAAATATGCCGAGGAAAAAGGCTTCGAGGCGGTCTGGCAGGCGGAAAGTCGGCTGGTGCGGGACGCCATCGTGCCCATGGCCGCCTTCGCCGCGGTGACGGATCGCATCAAGATCGGCTCTGGCGTGATCAACAACTGGACCCGCAACATCGGTCTGCTGGCCGCCACCTTCTTGACCTTGGACGATCTGGCCCCGGACCGCATCATCTGTGGCATCGGTGCCTGGTGGGATCCCCTGGCCAAGAATGTGGGCATCGACCGCCGCAAGCCCCTTCTGGCCATGCAAGAGACCATCGAGGTCATGCGCAAGTTGCTGGCCCTGGAAAATGTCACCTTTCACGGCGAGTTCCACAACGTCAACGGCATCGAACTGGATGTGGTGCATGGCCGCCGGGAACCCCGCAACGTGCCCATGATGATCGGCGCCACCGGCCCCAAAATGATGGAACTGACCGGCGAGATTTCCGACGGCGCGGTGCTCAACTATTGCGTGGCCCCGGAATACAACCACGAGGCCCTGGAACAGTTGGAGACCGGAGCCAAGCGGGCGGGCCGCACCCTGGACGACATCGACCGCCCCCAGCTGATCGTCTGCTCTGTCCACGAAGACCGGGCCACGGCCCTGGACGGCGCTCGGGAACTGCTGACCCAATATCTGGCCCAACAGCCCCACATCGCCAAGGCCAGCAACGTCAAGCCGGAGATCGTGCAGCAGATCCAGTCCATCTTGGGCTGGCCGGCCAGCCACGAACAGGTGCGGGCCGCCATGCACCTGGTCCCCGACGACCTGGTCGAGCGCATCACCGCCAGCGGCACGCCGGACGAGGTGCGGGCCAAGGTGCGCCGCTATGTGGACAACGGCGCCACCTGCCCCATCCTCTACCCGCTGGGGGATGTGAAGTTGATGATCGATACGTTTGCGGACGGATACTAAACGTATTGAGTGTTGCGTATTGAGTACTTGGATGACATGCTGATTCCGGATGCAACACGCAATACTCATACACGCAACACTCGGACACTCTATGCTAAAATTCACACTCTCCACCCTCTTCACCACCGCCCTGCTGCCCCTCTTTTTGTCTTGGAGTCGGGCGCAGACGGAAGGGCAGATCGACAAAATGCAGGAAGCCTCCTTCAACACGCCGGGCATGGAGTCGCCCATCACGCCGCCCATGTTGGCCGGGGGTGTCGGGTTGATGGTCGGCCACTTTGTGGTGGGCGGCTGGCTGGGCCAAAAGGGGTGGCAGTCGTTCCTCAGCCTGCTGGTCGGCATGGGCGCGGGGACAGCCCTGTTCTTTCAGTTGCTGAAGCGAGAATCCAAGCCATGATCGTGCGCAAGATGCCCGAGGGCAAGCTGTTGTGCATGCACCAGACCAGCCACGCCCTCACCGCCGAGCAGTTTTGCCGCCATTGGGGCAACGCCGACTTCGCCAAGCCCCGGCCCTATTCGCCCACCATTCTGGCCATCTCCCAGCACGACAACGGCTGGTACGACTGGGAACTGCGTCCCAAACTGCGGGATGACGGCTATCCCATGGATTTTCTGCGCAACCCGGACCATGAAGGCAAGCTGAATCTGTGGCGGCTGGGCATCAGCCGCACGTCGGAGCAACACCCCTACGCCGGATTATTGGTCAGCCGCCACGCCTCGTTGCTCTATCAAGACGCCCTGGCCTCCTCTTCGTATGACGAGCACAATCTGCAATTGACCAAAGCTTTTTTGGCGGATCAGGATGCTTTGTCCGTGCGGGTGCGGGAACGTCTGCGCCACGACTCGTTTTTGGGGGCTGTCCTGGCCCCAGATGTGGTGGACGCCAACAGCCGCTTGCTCCAATTTGGCGATCGGGCCAGCCTTCAGGTCAGCATCCCCTGGGGCAACGACTACATCCACCCCATCTGCCCGGTGGATTGGGCGGGGACGTACACGGCCATCCGCATGCAGTTTGACGACGACTGCATCACCTTCGACCCCTGGCCCTACGGCGTGGACGAGTTCAAAGTCCACATGTACGGCCAACTCCTGGACCAACGCACCTTCGCCGACGAAACCGCCTATCACGAAGCCCTGGCCGCGGCCAGGTATTTCCGGCATACGTGGACGGTGCATCGGGGGTGAGTTATCACCCATCATTGGAATTTGGAAATGATCATGTACTCAACCTACCTCTCCCCCACCACCCTTGACGAAGCCCTGGCCCTCAAAGCCCAACACGCAGACCGCGCCCGCATCCTCGCTGGCGGCACGGACCTGCTCTTGGAGATGGAGCGAGGCGTGCGCAAGGCCCCAGACGGCGGCCCGCTGGTCCTGATCGACCTCACCCGCATCCCTGGCCTGGCCGAGATCCGTGAAGCGGACGGGGTGATCCATTTGGGGCCGCTGGTCACCCACAACCAGGCCGCGGCCAGCCCGCTGATTTCGGCCAAGGCCCTGCCCCTGGCCCGGGCCAGTTGGGAAGTGGGCGCGCCCCAGATCCGCAACCGGGCCACCGTGGCCGGCAACCTCATCACCGCCAGCCCGGCCAACGACACGATTGTGCCGCTGATGGCGATGGATGCCAGCGTCACCCTGGCCAGCGCCGAGCGGGGGGAACGCACCCTGGCCCTGGCCGATTTCATCACCGGCTTCCGCAAAGTGGACATGCAGCCCGACGAAATTTTGGTCGGCATCAGCTTCCCGGCCTTGACCGAAAACGAGCGGGGCAGCTTCATCAAACTGGGGCTGCGCAAGGCCCAGGCCATCAGCGTGGTCAGCATTGCCGGGATCGTCGCCTTCACCCCCGATGGCGTGACCGTTGCTTCCGCCCGCATTTCCTTGGGCGCGGTGACCGCAGTCATCGGTCGGGCCACGGAAGCCGAAGCCTTTTTGGTCGGCAAAGCCCTGACCGACGACGTGATCGACCAGGCCGCCGAGTTGGCCCTGAAATCCGCCAGCCCCATCGACGACATCCGGGCCGGGGCGGACTATCGCCGGGGCATGGTGCGCACCCTCACCGCCCGCCTCCTGCGCCAACTGCGGGATGGCACGGGAGCGGGACGGCTGGTCCGACCACCCCATCACCCTGTGGGGGGACACCGGCGGCGTCTGGCCGGTCAACTCGCCCCTCGCAACTCGCAACTCGCAACTCTCGACCGTCAACGGCCAACCGGTAAACCTTCCCGGCCACATGAATCTGCTGGACAGCCTGCGGGAAGCTGGCTTTGTGGGCGTCAAAGAGGGCTGCGCCGAGGGGGAATGTGGCGCCTGCACGGTCTTTTTGGACGGCATGGCGGTCATGGCCTGCATGGTCCCCGCGGAACGGGCGGCGGGCAGCGAAGTGGTCACCGTGGAAGGACTGGGCAACCCCGAACATCTGCACCCGATCCAGGATGCCCTGGTGCAGAGCGGCGGCGTCCAGTGCGGCTATTGCACGCCCGGTTTCGTCATGAGCGCGGCCAAGCTGTTGGAAGAACGTCCCCACCCCAGCCGGGCCGAGGCCGCCGAGGCCTTGACCGGCAACCTGTGCCGGTGTACGGGCTATCGTAAGATTTTGGATGCAGTGGTGATGGCCGGGGAGGCCGACTAATTCATGGCAAAAATAGGGCAATATTGGACGCTGGGTACTCAATTTTGGGGTGATTCTGATTCTGGCGTTGGTGTTGAGCGCCTGTGCCGAAGATCCGTCGGTGAGCACGACGGATTCGACTGCCGACACCGAGACCGCCCAGGCCGACGACGCCAATTGGGACTATTACGAACTGCCTGAAGATTGTCTGGCCGGCGAGGTCTACGACGAGGTGGATCAGCTCTGCTACGAGGAGTTGGTCTGCGACGAGGACGGGGTTTGCGAAGGAGATGGCTGGATCGATCTCTTTTTTGAACTAGCTGGCGCCTTTCTGGACGTGGACCTAACCGAGGCCTCAGAAAATTACGACGACTTTGGCGAGGCCCCCCTTGTCACCTACGCGGTGGACGGCAACCGCATCTTCGACCCGGAACTGGGCGCAGTCACGTCGGATCTGGTCATCTTTCAAGAAGACACGGCCCTGCACGAGAAGATCTGGGTCTATTTTGCCACCCTCTTCCCCCCGGAGCGTCGCCCCTATCTCACCCAATACGTCATCTTCACCGACGGGCCGGAAAATGTCCTGGCCTCGGTCAACCCGGACCCGGCGGACCCCACCAAGTGGGTGCTCTGGCCGTTGATCCCCAGGACGCCGCCGACCCGACGGAACTGACCTACACCCTGATCCACGAATACGCCCACCTGCTCACCCTCAACGAGGACCAGGTGCCGCCGGACATGGCCTTGGCCCTGGAGCCGGACAACGAAGATCTGTACAACGAAGCGGTCACACGCCTGCCCCACCTACTTCCCCGGCGAAGGCTGCGCGCTGGATAGCGCCTATATCGACGATTTTGTGGCCCGTTTCTGGGGCGACATCTACGCCGAGTGGGAAGAGATCGCCTACATGGAGGACGAAACCGAGGCCGAGGACGCCCTCTACGCCTTTTACGAGCAATACCAAGATCAGTTCGTTTCGGACTACGCCCCCACCTCCCCCGAAGAGGACATCGCCGAGGCGTTCTCCATCTTCATCATGCAGCCCAAACCCGCCGGCGAGACCATCGCCGAGGAGAAGGTGCTCTTTTTCTACGACTACCCGGAATTGGTGGAACTGCGGGCGGAGTTGGTTTCCCGGCTCTATTCCCGGCTGCGGCGGCGGTAGGGAAGGAAGGTCACGCAAGAGCTGTTTTTTTGATCGACATTGACGAAAGAAGGCCAACATGGAGATCGAAGTACGCGAGTTTTTGGACAACTATCCGGCCCCAGTGCAAGAGATAGCCTTGGCTGTGCGTGCCCTGGTCTTCGACTTGGTGCCCGAAGCCAGGGAGCGGGTCTACACCGGCTGGCGCATCATCAGCTTTAGCTTTGGCGGCGGCACGGACGGCCAATTCTGCGCCGTCCAGCCCAACAAAGGCGCGGGCCGGGTCAACCTGCACTTCCCCGCCGGCGATGGAGCTGGCCGACCCCGGCCATCTGCTGGAGGGGGACGGCAAGCGCATGCGCCACATCAAAATCACCAGCCTGGCTGACGAGCGTTTTGTCGAGCGCATCCAGGCATTAGTCACCGAGGCCGCAGCCTTGGAACGCCCATAAAGGAGAAGCCAATGCCGAGCAAACAATTAGCCCCGTCAGTTTGGACGCGCCTCTTTGCCGCAGCCGACCGCATAACGGAAATCGCCCCCTGGGAGTGGATGTTCGAGGATGAGATGTTTGGCGTCCAAGATCCTGTCTCGGGCGAGATCAACTATGTCAGCGTGATGGGCCACTTGGGCGAACACTACTCAATCGCCGTCTACTTGGGAGATGAGGCGGCGAACGATATCCTGAGTCTTATGGGAGATCCATACGCCGCCGATCCGGAACGAATCCTGGAGACCAGGCAACTTCAGCTTTCCTATGAGGATCGGAACCAGTTAGAGCAAAACGATCGGGATCTCATCAAATCTATGGGGTTGAAATATCGAGGGCGCAATGCTTGGCCCATGTTCCGCAGCTATCGCGCAGGCTATATACCTTGGCGTTTGGACGAGGAAGAGGCCGAACTGCTGGCCACCGTGCTGGAACAAGCCATCCAGGTGATTGAGCGCTATGCGGACGATGATGATCTGCTCTTCGCCGATGAGGAGGAGGGAGAAACAGAGGGTGAGCACTATTTGGTACGGGTTCCCGCCGTCACCGCAACCGGGTTGACGTGGCAGGACGAATTCAAGCTGCTGAAGCCAACCCCAGCCCAGGTTTTGGATATTGGCATATCCAAGGAAGCCCTTCGGCGTGCCGAGAAGTTGCCTCGCAAAAAGGGGACATTGGAAGTGGATTTTTTCATGGTTCCCACGCCTATCGGCACCCGGGGCGAACGGGCACAGCTTCCGTACATGTTGCTTGTGGTGGACGCCAAGAGCGGCATGGTCTTCGGCGCAGATATGGTTGAGGTAACCGGGACAGTCCTGGACACCATGGTTCAACTTCCCGAAATGCTTACCATAACTTTGCTCCGCCTCGGTTACGTGCCCTCGGAGATCCATACCAAGTCAACCCGCTTGGCCCAAATCCTGAGCGGATGGGCAAATCTCATAAAGACCCCCGTCCAAAACCGCCCCCGTTTGCCTTCCCTCGAAATGGCGAAGGAAGGCATGCTCTCTTTTCTGGATCGATAAACCCACCTAACCCCAAGGACTTCACCATGCGCGCAGTTGGCAGCAGCCTCCCCCGTATCGACGCCGCGGACAAAGTGACCGGCGCGGCGGCCTATCCCGGTGACATCAACCTGCCCGGCCAGGCCTGGATGACCACGGTCTTCGCCGGGGTGCCCCATGCCCGTGTCCGCGCCCTGCATGTGGACGCGGCCCGATCCGCCCCCGGCGTGATCGCCGTCCTCACCGCAGCGGATGTGCCGGTGAACAGCTTCGGCCTCAACGTGCTGGACCAGCCGGTCCTGTGCGGGCCGGACGCCGCGCCCGGCTCCACCCTCACCAACACCGTGCGCTGGGAGGGGGACCGCATCGCCCTGGTCATCGCCGAAAGCTCAGGCCCAGGCCGAGGCCGCGGCCAAGCTGGTGCGGGCCGAATTTCGAGGAACTGCCCCTGATTTTGGACCCGGAGGCGGCCACGCTGCCCGACGCCAGTCCAGGTCCACGACTATGCGGGCCACGCCTTCGCCGGCAAAGTGCCCGACAGCAACATCCTGCTCGAATACCATCTGCGCCACGGGGACATGGACGCCGGCTTCGCCCAGGCCGATGTGATCATCGAGGCCACCTATCGCACCCACGCCCAGGAGCACGCCTATCTTCAGCCCGAAGCCGGGCGTGGCCTTTGTGCGGGAGGATGGCCGCATCGAGGTGATCGTGGGCGGCCAGTGGATGCACGAGGATCGGGAGCAGATCGCCCACGCCCTGGGCCTGCCCGACGAGGAGATCGTCGTGCGCTATCCGGCCATCGGCGGCGCGTTTGGCGGGCGGGAGGATATGTCCGTGCAGATTTTGCTGGCCCTGGCCGCCCAGAAGACGGGCCGCCCGGTCAAGACCATCTGGAGCCGGGAAGAGAGCATCCGCGGCCATCACAAACGCCACCCCTATATTTTGAAAGCCAAATGGGGGGCCACCAAGGACGGCAAGCTGGTCGCCGCCCAGATGGACGTCACCGCGGACGCCGGTTCCTACGCCTCCACCAGCACCAAAGTCTTGGGCAACGCCACCCTGGCCTGCCTCGGCCCGTACGAGATCCCCAACGTGCATGTGGACACCCGGGCCGTCTACACCCACAACTGCCCCAACGGCGCCTTCCGGGGCTTCGGCGGTCCCCAGGGCCACTTCGCCGCCGAGATGCAGATGAACAAACTGGCCCACGCCCTGGGCCTGGACCCGGTGGAATTCCGCCTGCGCAACACCCTCCAGCGACGGCGCCATCATCGCCACGGGCAGCCCCATGCCCGCCGGCGTCACCATCGGCCCAGTCATCGAAGCCGCCGCCACCGAAGCCGGTTGGGTCAAAAACGCCAACGGCTGGCACGCCCCCAAATCTCCCAATCGCCCAATCGCCCAATCTCCACCGCAAACCTCCCTCGACGCCTCCAAAACCCACACCCTGCGCGGCATCGGCATGGCCGCTTGCTTCAAAAATGTGGGCTTCAGCCTGGGTTATCCTGAAAATGCCGCGGCCTTGGTGGAACTTCACGGCGGTACCCAAATCGACCGGGCGGTGGTGGGGGCCGTGGGGGCGGATGTGGGCCAGGGTGCCCATTCTGCCTTCCGTCAGTTAGCGGCCCAAGTGCTGGGCATCCCGGTTGAACGAGTGGAAATGGCCGTGGACAACACGGACATCACCGGCAGCAGCGGCAGCGCCTCGGCCAGCCGCCTGACCTTTATGCAGGGCAACGCCATTGTGGGCGCGGCAGAACGGGCCTTGCAGCCTTGGCAAAACGAAGAGCGCCCGGCCCGGGCCGACCATGTCCACTACGCCCGCAAGACCACGGGCTACGACCCCATCACCGGGGCCGGGGACCCCAACATCACCTACGGCTATTGCGCCCAGACCGCGGATGTGGAGATCGATGTGGAGACCGGCCACGTCACCGTCAAGCGGCTGGTCAGCGCCAACGACGTGGGCATGGCCATCAACCCCAAGCTGGTCGAGGGCCAGATCGAGGGGGCCGTGGCCCAATCCGTGGGCTGGACCCTGCTGGAAAATGTGGTGCAGCGCAACGGGCCACATTCTCAACCCCAACTTTAGCAGCTACCTGATCCCCGGCGTCCTGGATGTGGTGGAGGAGATCGTGCCCGTGATCCTGGAATTCCCGGACCCCCAAGGGCCTTTGGGCGCACGGGGCATGGCCGAAATGCCCTTCATCCCCACCGCCCCGGCCATCGCCGCCGCCATCCACAACGCCACGGGGGTGTGGATGGATGAGTTGCCCTTCACGCCCGAACGGGTGTGGCGGGCGTTGCAGAATTCAGAAATTTAGGAGACCCAATGGCCACAAAACGATGCAAAGCCACTACCGCCTCCGGGACCCGTTGCCGCAACAATGCGGTGGATGGCTCTGTCTATTGCGGGGTACACAAAGCCAAACCTAAGGCCAAGAAGGCCACCACGGCCAAGCGGAGCAGCAGTGCCAGCACCCGCTGTGATGCCACCACGGCCTCCGGCAGCCGCTGTCGCAACAACGCTGTGGATGGGTCCGATTTCTGCGCGGTTCATGCCAAGGCCAGTAGCCGTAAGTCTGCCAGCAGCAGGCCAGCAGCACTCGCTGTGATGCCACCACGGCCTCCGGCAACCGCTGTCGCAACACCGCGGTGGAGGGGTCGGACTTCTGTGGGGTGCATAGCAAAAGCAGTTCAGACCAAAAAGAGCAGCAGCCGGTCCACCTCTTCGAGCCGCACCACCCGCTGCACGGCGACCACCCAGGCGGGCAAGCGCTGCCGCAACGATTCCTTGGACGGCATCAAATTCTGCGGCGTCCACAACCCGGATGCGGGCAGTGACGATATGTTGGGCGAACTGGGCAAGCTGGTGGAATCCTTGCAAAAGGGCAAATCGACCAAGAAGAAGGGCTATTCCGCCCCGGATTTCTCCGGCCCGGCCCTGTTGAAATTGCTGATCGAATTCCTGGCCGGAGGTGGCAAAACCAGCGGCCTGGGCGCGCTGAGCGGATTGATGGGCATCTCCAGTCTCCTGGGCGGTGGCGATGCGCCAGCGCCCGCACCCATCCCGGCGGACAGCGGCGTTTCATTGGTCATCCCCGGCATGGACACTGGGTCTGCGTCGGGTGGTGTACACTTGTCGGCGGCCACGGCGGAGATGGGGACGATGGAGTCCATCTGGGTTCTGCTCAACTATGTGCGGGATAATCCCGGCAGCGTCGGCGGATGCCATGAAGGAACAGCTTGCCGAGATCATGGACCGTCTGGATTTGGGGTTGGGTCGATGATGAAACTTGCCCTGATCGCCGACATCCACGGCAACCTGACCGCCCTGGACGCGGTGCTGGATCAACTCAAAAGCGAGGCCCCGGACAAGATCGTCTGCCTGGGGGATACGGCTATCTTTGGCCCCCAGCCCCAGCAGGTGCTGGACCGCCTGTACGAACTCAAATGCCCCATGGTCATGGGCAACACGGACGCCTGGGCCTTGAAGCCCAAGCCCCACCCGGTCACGGATGAGGAGAGCGGCTTTTTCAACGACATCGAGCTGTGGGGTGCCAAACAGTTGGACTTTGCCTACCCCGTCTTCATCCGCAACTTCTGGGCCACGGTCGAGGTGGACCTGGAGAACGGCATGAAGCTGCTCTGCTATCACGGCTCGCCCCTTTCGTATGATGACCCCATCGACGATACCACACCGGACGACGTGCTGGACGGCTACTTTGCCGGGACCACGGCTCAGATTCTGGCCGGGGGCCACACCCATGTCCAGTTCACGCGTCAATATGGCGACCGCACCCTGCTCAACCCCGGCAGCGTCGGCCTGCCCTTCCAAGCCCGGCCCGACGGCAGCGGTGATTTCAACCCCGCCTGGGCCGAATACGCCCTCCTCACCTGGGAAGGGACGGAGGTCTCCATCGACCTGCGCCGGGTGCCGTATGATCTGGAAACATTGCGGTCCGCTGTCCGCGCCAGCGGTATGCCCCATGCCGAGTGGTGGCTGAAGGATTGGCAGTCGGTGTGAGAGGGCGAGGCGCGGTTTCGGCGCGTGGTAAATGACCGCAATTATGATAAAATCACAAACATGAACGAAAACGATACGAACAATCGCTCAAAAACTGACTGGCAGGCGTTGGAGGCAATGACGGATGAGGAGATCGATTACTCCGACATCCCGCCTCTGGACGATGACTTTTTTGCCCGAGCCAAACTTCGACAGCCTGCCGAACCACAAATGGTCGTGACCATGCACATGGACCCGGCTGTCTTTGCCTGGTTCAACGCCCAAGAAGGCGGATGGGAGCGGAGGATGCGGGCGGCGCTGCGTATCTATGTGGAAGCGCATCAAGAAGAGCAGCTTGCCCATGTCGGTTGATTCTGCCGCGGCAGGGATCACACCTTCAACGAGACGCGAATAGGTTAACCCTTTGACACACAATTTTCAATCCCCAACCCCCAATCCCCTCGTCCTGATCAAAGGCGCGGGGGATTTGGCCACCGGCATCGCGTGGCGGCTGGTCCGCTGCGGCTTCCCGGTGGTGATGACGGAGATCGCCTCGGCCCACTGCGGTGCGCCGGGCGGTTTGCTTTGCCCAGGCGGTTTTCGACGGCACTTGCACGGTGGAGGGCATGACGGCCCAGCGCTGTGACGACCCGGAGGAGATCCCGGATCTGCTGGCCGATGGCATCATCCCCGTGCTGGTGGACCCGGAGGCCGAGGTGTGGCCCCATCTGGCCCCGGCGGTGGTGGTGGATGCCATCATGGCCAAGCGCAATTTGGGCACCCGGCTGACCGACGCCGATCTGGTCATCGCCTTGGGGCCGGGCTTCACCGCGGGGGAGGATTGCCATGCGGTGATCGAGACCAACCGGGGCCATTGGCTGGGCCGGGTGATCCACGAAGGATCCGCGCAGCCGGACACGCGACTGCCCGGCGCGGTGACCGGGGTGGGCGAAAAAATGAGCCGTGTCCTGCGCGCACCGGGTGATGGCTATCTTGTTTCCCATGTCGAGATCGGCCAGCAGGTGGCAGCGGGGCAGGTGATCGCAGGGCTGGCAAGTGGCAGCGGGGATCAGCTTTTCGCCCCTTTTCCCGGCGTCTTGCGAGGCATCATCCACCCCAGCGTGCCCGTAACGGCGGGCATGAAGGTGGGGGATCTGGATCCCCGAGGCCAACCGGATCACTGCTTCACCATTTCGGACAAATCCTTGGCCATCGCTGGCGGGGTGTTGGAAGCGGTTTTGAATTATCAAAAATAGGCCACGGATTGGACAGATGAGACGGATTTTTACGGATCAAAAAAGATCCGTTTTGATCCGTTCGATCCGTCCAATCCGTGGCCTATTTTTTCTTTTGAAAGGATAGGACTATGCAGGGGATGACGATTTGGGCGCTGCCGGGCTTTCCGTTGGTGCAGCCGGGGGATGATCTGGCCGCGCTGATCGTGGATCGGCTGGCCGCGGCGGGGGAGGAACTTCTGGCCGGGGATGTGCTGGTGATCGCCCAAAAGGTGGTGAGCAAGGCCGAGGGGCGGTTGGTGACCCTGTCCGATGTGACGGTGAACGAGTGCGCCCAAGAGGTGGCCGAGACTGACGGGCAAGGATCCCCGGGTGGTGCAGGTGATCTTGGACGACAGCGACGAGATCTTGCGGGCCAAGCGGGGATTGCTGATTGTGAAGCAAAAGGCGGGCTGGATTGCGGCCCACGGCGGCGTGGACCGCAGCAATGTGCGCCCGGACGACGGACGGCGGCGACCGCCTGGCCCTGCTGCCCGTGGACGCGGACGCCAGCGCCCAGGGCTTGCGGGCCGGCTTGGCCGAGCTGACCGGGGTGGCCCCGGCGGTGATTGTGAGCGACAGCCACGGGCGGCCCTGGCGGGTGGGGACGGTGGGGGTCTGCATCGGCTGCGCGGGTCTGCCGCCGATTTGGGATCAACGGGGGCTGCACGATCTCTTTGGCTATGAGTTGACCGGCAGCGAAGAGTGTTTGGCCGACGAGTTGGCCGCGGCGGCCAGCTTGGTCATGGGCCAGAGCAATGAGGGGACGCCGGTGATTTTGGTGCGGGGCTATGCCCTGCCCGCGGGCGTCCTTCCGGCCCCGGCCAAGACCATCCAACGGCCAAAAGAGATGGATGCTTTCCGGTAAAAGCGACAGGAATTAACCGCAGAGGACGCGGAGAGCGCAGAGAATACGCAGAGAGGAATGATTTTTCTCTGCGCACCCTCTGCGCTCTCCGCGTCCTCTGCGGTTAACTGCCGTTCTCTATTCCGTATGTTTCAGCCAGATGGTGCAGTACCCGGCCATTTTGAAGGTGAGGGCGTCGTCGTCCCCGGCTTTGTGGAAGGCGCCGCTGACCAGATCGAGCATGCGTCCGCCGCTGCCAAAGCCCAGTTCGGATAGGGTGGCCTTGAAGGTTTGGGGCTTTTCGGTGATGTTGTGGATGCACAGCACCTGGCTGGAACGGTCCGGGGCGGTGCGCACAAAGCTGAAGAGGGCCGGGTTGTTCTGGAGGATGGTCTGGCCGCCGTTGGGGTGGAAGGCGGCTTCTTTGATGCGGGCGGCCAGCAGCCGTTTGTACCGTTTGAAGACCTGGCTGCGCACAGAGGCTGGGTCGGCCAGTTCGGCTTCAAGGGTGGCCCGGTCAAACTTTTGGCGGTTGATGGTGCGGTTGCGCCCGGTTTGGGCCACCCCGTCCCGCCAGTTGCGGCTGCCAAAGAGGGAATGGGCATAGATCCCCGGCATCCCGGCCAGGCCAAGCAGGATGGCTTGGCTGGTCATGAAGCGGTTGACCTGAACCTGCTGGGCTTCCGAGGCGTCGGGGTTGTTGAGGGCGTCGTAGTAGGTGATGTTGAGTTCGTACGGGCTTTGGCTGCCGTCCGGGTTGTTGCGATAGGAGACGAATCCGCCGTGGGCCTCCACGCGCTCGGCCAAGGCTTTGACTTCATTTTGATCCAAAATTCCTTCCACCGGCCGCACGCCGATCCCATCATGGGAAGCCATAAAGTTGAAATAGGTGGCTTGGTTGCTGGGGGTGGAGAGGCTGGCCGCCCATTTTTGCAGATAGACGGCGTTGCCCGTGGCAAAGGTGTGCAGGGTGAGGGGGGGCAGGGTGAAGTTGTAGACCAGTTGGGCCTCGTTGTGGCCGTCGCCAAAGTAGCTGATGTTCTCGGCGTGGGGCACGTTGGTCTCGGTGATCAACAGGATTTGGGGGGAAACCGCATCCAGGGCGGCCCGCATAGCCTGGATCAAGCGGTGGGTCTGGGGCAGATGGAGGCAGGATGTGCCGATTTCCTTCCACATGAAGGCGATGGCGTCCAAGCCGGATCAAGGACGCCCCCTGCTCCACGTACAACAAAAGCACGTCTAAAATTTCCAAAAAAAGATCAGGATTGGCAAAGTTCAGATCGATTTGGTCCGGGCTGAAGGTGGTCCACACATGCTCTGGGCCGTGGGCGGTCGCCACTTCGGTCAGCAGGGGCAAGGCCCGGGGCCGCACCACTTGGGAGAGATCCGTGGCTGGGATCGACCGTGATGAAATAGTCTTTGTAGGGGGCTTGGTCGGCCAGGAAGCCTTGGAACCAGTCGCTGGCCGCGGAGATGTGGTTGATCACGGCGTCGAACATAATTTTGAACGACTGGCTGAGTTTGACCACGTCGGCCCAACTGCCCAGGGCCGGGTCCACGGCGGTGTAGTCCTGCACGGAAAAGCCGTCGTCCGAGGTCCAGGGATAGAAGGGCAAGATGTGGACCCCGGTCAGCACGCCGCCCATCTGCTCGATCAGCAGTTCGCCCAGGCTTTGCAGCGGGGGTTTGCCCGGCTCTTGCACTTGATCCCCATAGGTGATGAGGAGGGCGTCTCGTTGGCTGAAACGCTCCCTGTTGCTCGATCCCTTTGCCATCAGCCCCGGGTTGCGGTCACGAAAGGCGAACAGCCGCGCCTCGATCTGGGGGAGGAGAGAGGCAGCAATGTCAGGCCCATAGACAAAGGTCAGGTCTTCCTGAAGGCGGACGAAGGGTGTAGCCATGGGGTTTCTCCGTTGGGTGCTGTGATGCCGGGTGGTGTGGACGCAAAGCAAGCGCAGTGCGGGAAAGATTCCGGCTTCTTGTCGCGTTGCATTATACCACATGGGTTCCAATGTGGCAGAGGGGGCAGAATCCCCTGGTTTTGGCAGGGGGGATATGGAGAAGAAGCAGGCGTTGGGCGCGACTTCTGCGGTTTGAGCGTGTTATAGAGCTGTGATAGACTAACCAATTTGTGCAACCAAATGATGAGGAGAGGAGCGAATCCTATGGCTTCTGCGAACGGAGATTTGAGTGAGACAACAATAACTGGCCCCCGCCGGGTGGTGATCACCGGCTTGGGGGCCATCACCCCCTTGGGGCTGTCCGTGGCCGAGACCTGGGATGGTCTGCTGGCCGGGCGTTCCGGGATCGACGCCGTGCGGGCCTTTGACACCAGCGACCTGCGCACCACCTTTGCCGGTCAGGTCAAGGACTTCAATGCCGGCGATTACATGGATTACAAAGAGGCCCGGCGGCTGGATCCCTATATCCAATTCGCCCTGGCCGCCACCAAAGAGGCCGTGGCGGATGCCGGTCTGGACTTCAGCCAGGAGATCCCGGCACGGGTCGGGGTGATCGTGGGCAGCGGCATCGGCGGCATCCAGACGATGATCGAGAATACTGCCGTCGTGGAAAAGAGGGGCCTGCGTCGAGTCAGCCCATTCTTCATCCCCAACCTCTTGGTGGACAGCGCCGCGGGCAAGATTGCCATTGAGTATGGGCTGCACGGCCCCAACTTTGCCGTGGTCAACGCCTGCGCCAGCGGCACCGCGGCCACGGGCGAAGCCTTCGAGCTGATCCGCCGAGGGGATGCGGACGTGATGCTGGCCGGTGGGGCCGAGGCGGCTGTGGTGCCCATTGTGATGGCCGGTTTTGATGTGATGGGCGCGCTGAGCCAGCACAACGACGACCCGGCTGGGGCCTGCCGCCCCTTCTCCATCGACCGGGATGGCTTTGTGATGAGCGAGGGCAGCACCATGTTGGTGCTGGAAAGTCTGGACCACGCCCAGGCCCGGGGTGCCCGCATCTATGCCGAGGTGATCGGCTATGGCAACAGCGCCGACGCCTATCACATGGCCGCGCCCCACAGCGAAGGCCGGGGCGCGGTGGACGCCATGCGCATGGCCCTGACCAAGGCCGCGGCCTATGGGGTGCAGCCGGAGGACGTGGACTACATCAACGCCCACGGCACGGCCACCCAGCTCAACGACATCGGCGAGACCAAGGCCATCAAAGAGGTCTTCGGCGATCACGCCTACCGGCTCAAGATCAGCAGCACCAAGAGCATGACCGGCCATCTGCTGGGGGCCGCCGGGGCCGTGGAAGCCATGGTCTGCGCCAAGGTGATCGAGATGGGCATGATCCCGCCCACCATCAACCTGCACAACCCGGACCCGGAGTGCGACCTGGACTATACCCCCCTGGTCGCCCGCCAGGCCGACGTCAACGTGACCCTGAGCAACAGCTTCGGCTTTGGCGGTCATAATGCGTGTATTATGTTGCGGAAAGTAAATAATCGAGTAAAGGGTAACGAGTAATGCGTGGTTTGAGGACTTTCAAACGTTTGACAGATCTATGCCACGTTATTACTCATTAACTTATTACTCGTTCGAAAAAAGAGCGAGACACCTATGGACACTCAACAAAAAACTGACAAGACCGACCAACGGCACAGCCCCCGCCAACAGCGGACCGGAGATGGTGGAGCGCCGCTATGCCCAGATTGTGGGCTGGGGCTTTCATGTGCCGGACAAGGTGATCACCAACAAAGAGCTGGAGCAGATCGTCGACACCAACGACGAATGGATCCGCAGCCGCACGGGCATCGAGAAACGCCATGTGGCCGCCAATCCCAAGGAGACCACGGCCTCTTTGGCCGTGCTGGCCGCCCGCAAGGCCCTGGAAGTGGCCGATGTGCCACCCAGCAAGGTGGACCTGATCATCTGTTCCACCAGTTCGCCCCAGCACGTCTTCCCCTCCACGGCCAGCATTGTGCAGGATGCCCTGGGGGCTATCAACGCCGGGGCCTTCGACCTCGAGCGCGGCCTGCTCTGGCTTTGTCTATGCACTGGGCATGGCCCGGGGCCAGATCCTGGCCGGGGACGCGGAATATGTGCTGGTGATCGGCGCGGAGACCCTGAGCCGGCTGGTGGACTGGACCGACCGCAACACCTGCGTCCTCTTTGGCGACGGGGCCGGGGCGGTCTTGGTGGCGGCCAGCAATGTGCCCGGCGGCATCCTGGCCACGGAACTGGGCAGCGACGGCTCCGGCGCGGATCTGCTCACCCTGCCCGCGGGGGGCAGCGCCATGCCCGCCAGCCTGGAGACGGTCAGCAACGGCAGCCACTACATCAAGATGGACGGCAAGGCGGTCTTCCGCTTTGCCACCCGGGTGATGGCCGACGCCACCCGCAAGGTCTTGGAGCGGGCCGGCCTGACCGTGGAGGATGTGGATCTGATCATTCCCCACCAGGCCAACCAGCGCATCATCCAGAACAGTGTGCTCAAGCAGTTGCGCATCCCCGAAGAGAAGGTGGTGATCAACCTGCAAGAGTATGGCAACACCAGCACGGCCAGCATCCCCATCGCCCTGTGCGAAGCCATCGAGCAGGGCCGGGTGAAGCCGGGCCAAAATCTGGTCTTTGTGGGCTTTGGGGCCGGGTTGACCTGGGCGGCCTGTGCCATCCAGTGGAGCGTGCCCATCGGCAAGCAAGAAGAGGGCAGTTGGTGGCGAGGCTATCAACGCCAGGCCACCTATCAGGCCGCCGCGGCCCGCAGCATGTGGCGGCGGGCCGTGCGCCGGGTCTACAGCCAGGTGCTGCCCAGAGATAGCGAATTGGGCGAGTAGAAAAGGCAAAAGGCAAAAGGCAAAGTGCAAAAGGCAAAAGTGGTTGGGAGTGACCTATCGGGTCAAGCCCAACCACTTTGCCTTGCCTTTTGCACTTTGCCTTTTGCCTTGCTTTTACTTAAACTGCTCGGCCACATCTTCCCGCAGCAAATACCACAGCGCCAGCCCCCCGGTCGCCGTGCCGATGGGGATGTTGATCAGCCGCAGGATGGCCAGGGCCAGGGCCGCGGTGCGTCCCCAACTGCGCTCGGTCCACACCCCATAGCCCACCACCAGGTTGAGCAGGGCCAACCCCATCCACAAGAGAGAGAAGAGCCCGGTGAAGAGGGCACCAATCAGCGCACCGCTGTCCTCGGCCATGCCCACGATGACCAGAAGCAGGGTGGGGAAGGCGAAGAGCAGGGTGATGATCAGGAAGATCCCGGCCACGACGAAGTGGTAGCCGGCGATCAGGGTGGCACCATCCGCCCGCTGGCGGCGCGGCGCAAGGGGAGCCGGGGTTGAGGGGATTAGGGTCTGTTCAAGCATGGGTTCAGTCATGGGAATGCCTCCAAGGTTGGCGTAGAAAGTCAGGTTGATTCGATGCAGACCAGTACGCCCAAGGTGGTTAATAAGTTGCAGCCATGCAAACAATAAGGGCTTCATCCGCATTCGTGGTGAAGCCCTTGGGTAGCTCGATTAGATTAGGGTGCGACCGGCTATTTCCAGATATACGTGCCCGGATTGTCCTGGGGAATCATGTCCAGGTTGGCAAAGGCGCTGCCTTTTTCGGCTTTGAGACCGGCATGGCTGGCGAGGGCTTTGAGCAACTCTGGGTTGAAGGCCAAATCCACCCGGTTGAGCACACCGGGCTGGGTGGGCGGGGTGTAGAAGAGGAAGACCTTCACATCATCCGCAGTGGGGTCGTTGCGCTTGATCGTCAGATCCATGCGGTTGATATGCTTCCATTGCCATGTCCGCTTGGCCCCCCAAAAGCGTATGGGGTTGGTGACGGTCAGCGCTTCGTCGGTCAGGGTATAGGTCTCGTTCATCTCCAGCAAGTTGCTGTAGATCATGAGCGCACCCCAGATCAAGAAGGTCCAGGCCATCGCTTCGATGAAGAAGGTTTCGGTCATGCCCATGTTGAAGGCCATGAGACCGGCGGCGGCCATGGCCACACCGGTGACCAGATTCTTTTTAGGGCCGCGAAAGACCAGGGCCGACGAGCTGGTGGATTCCGCTGGGCTTTGGGTTGTGGCTGTAGCCATGATTTCCTCCAGACACATACATGAGGATGAAGTTGTTGATAGGTGGGATTAGGGACACAAATCTTGTCAGAAGTATAGCGGCAATCAGGCCATTGTTCAAATCCGCACAACCCGTGGCTAACTTTCCGGGTCGGTCAACAGCCGGTAGCCTCGCCCCCGCACGGTGGTGATGAAGCGAGGATCGCTGGTGTTGGGTTCCACCTTTTGGCGCAGGCGGCTGATCAGCTTTTCGATGCGGGCATCGTCCACCGAATCCAGATAATCCTCGCCCCACACCGCGGTGACGATCTGGTATTTGTCCACGATTTTGTCTTCGTTTTCGTTGAGCAGCAGCATCAACTTGTATTCCAGCGCGGTGAGGGTCTCCACCGGCTTCCCCGTTGACCAGCACGGCCCCGCTGTCCAGATCCACGCGCAGTTGGGTGGCCTCCCCCTCTTCCACGCGGCCCTGGCGCTGGATGGCTTCGGCCAAGAGACGGCTGAACGGGCGCAGCTTGCCCTCCACCGAAAGCAGCAGATGGCGTTCTGCCAAGCGAGCCAACACCTGGGCTTCGGCCTGGAGTTGGGGCGCTGTCACGCCTCGGTTGTCCAGACGATAGAGACTCAGCAAGGCTTCGGTCTCGGTGGCCGTGCAGCCCTGCAAAATTTTGGCACATTCCCGTTGCAGGGTGTCATTGTGGCGCATCTCTTCGGTCAACCGGCGGTGGATGGCCCAATGGTCGTCCACCTCCTTGCCATCCGGGGCAGCTTCCTCGGCCTGGTTGCCCAATTCATGCAATAGCAAACCCAGCAGCCCCTCCATCATGCCAGGGTGACCGCCGGTCCATTGGTGGATGAAGTGGACATCGCCCGGCGTCAACGTCAGGTTTTGCTCCTCTGCCCGGTGACGGGTGTTGCGCTCCACGTCTGACAGGGTGAGGGGGGCCAACTGCCAGCGCTGGTGGGCGAAGAGTTCGCAGAATTCGCTGCTGTGCAACCCGGATCGGCCCTGGGTCAGCGGACGGTTGGTGGCGGTGACATAGGCTAGGGAGTCTGGATTGCGGTCCTTTTTGGCCCGCAGGTTGAGAAAGACGCGAGATTCGATGTTGGCGAAGGGTTCGTCGAATTCGTCGAACATCAGGATCAGCTTGGTGGTGTCCAAAACAGCCCGCAGCCCTCTGTTAAAACTGAGCGGCACCTGAAACTCGTTTTTGGGTTGCACCAAGGTTTGATACGCCTCTTGCAACGCTGGGATAGCGGCCACTTCTGCGTTGCTCTCTTGCAGACAGCGCAGCACCAGCTCGTAAAAGCCCTGGTCCGTCATCTCCAACATGCGGTTGCAGTCGATGTAGACCGGCAGAAAATCCCGGCTGGCTTCCCCCACTTCTTGGGTCCACACATCGGGCTGGGCCAACAAGCGCATGAGCGCAGACTTGCCGATGTTGCTGAACCCCAGCACCTCGACACATTTCATTTCGAATAAATAACCGATCACCCGCTGCGCATCCGGGTGTCGCATATAACTGCCGTCAGACAAGCGCAAGGTGTTGGGCATGGTGGAACTCTCTTTCTGTTGCGTGTTGCGTGTTGCGTGTGCGTGAAACGTGAAGCGTGAAACGTGACTTGGTTGATACACACGTTTCACGCAACACGTTGCACGCAACACGTTTCACGTTTCACGTGTTTAGCAAATCTCGCGCCAACACCTGAACCACGGCGTCGGTTTCGGTTTGGGCCAGGGCGGCGACGGCAGGGGCCAGGCGCAGACTGTCCAGCCAGGATGCCCTGGGCCGGGGCCAGATCTGTTGGGGCCATTCGCCGCACACCAGGGTCAGGGGCGGCCAACCGGCCAGGGCTTTGGGCTGAGCGCCGGGGTCTGTGTAGATCAGGCGGATCAGCGGCTCTGGGCCGGGCATGGGGCCAGGGGGCCGCTCTTCCCACACATGCAGCCACCACGTCGGGCCGCAATACAGCCCGTGCAGATGGGGCAGATCCTGGGCCGCGGCCCACAGGCGCACCAGACGGGCAAAGCCCCAATCCACCCCCTCCACCGGGGCGGCACCGGTGACCCAGTGGGTGGCTAGCCGCTGCATGGCGGGCAAGCCGCTGGCACAGGGAGCCGTGCAGACGGTGCAGGGCCTGGGCCGTGGCCGACAAGCGCAGGATCCCCGGCGCGGGGTGCAGATTTTCTACGCCCATCATGCGCACCCGGCCACCGGCTTGGGCCAGCAAGGCCTCGGCCGCGGGCTCGGGCCGGGGCGCTGCCCGCATAGAGCAGGGTGGGCCGCTGGCTGGGGGGGACGGCTTCCAGCCCTCGGCCAATCAAATTGCACAGGGCCAGCACCGGCTCATGGGCGGCTGGGTCGGCCAGATCGTGGCCGCCGACAATCAACAAGACCTGGGGCCGTTGGCGGGCCACGATCTCGGTGATCTGGGTGGGGTGGCTGTGGCGGGTCAAGCGGGTCTGGCCCAAAATTTGGGTCGGGCCGCTGCTGGCGGCCTGGGCGGCCAAATCCAGCCCTGCCGGGGTCAACCCGGCCAGCCAGAGCCGCAGCCGGGGCCGGGGAGAGACCAGAGCCGCCACCTGCCCCAAGGGCGGACGGCGCACGGGATCGGCGCTTTCCACCAAGGGCCGATCCTGGTCATCGTCCCACAGATCCCGGCCCAGGCGCTCGCCCAACCCCTGCACGGCCTGGCGGATCAGGCCAAACTCCCTGGCCTCCACGCCTTCTTGGGCCGCGATCCCCGGCCCCTCCGCCTCGTGCCACCCGGCCAGGCGATAGCCGCCATCAAAGAGATCGAGCAGCCCGACCCGGACCACTGCGCCGTCTGCGGTCTTGTCCACACTCTTCAATTCAGCACTGATGGCCAATAGGCCAGAATTAGACATAAAGTTCAGCAAGCCTTTTTATCCACGAATCTGCACGAATCGACACGAATCTGAATCTTAGATTCGTGAAGATTCGTGAAGATTCGTGGATCAATTAAACAACGACCCCCACACCCGATCCGCCCAGCGCCAGAGGCCGGTGTTTTCCAGGAAGATGAAGAGGCCATAAAACCAGGCGATCAACAGGCTGAAGCGGGCGACCAGGAGGCGGGCAAAGATCACCCCGGCGGCCAGCCACAGCCCCCGTTGACCCAGCCAGATCCACAGCTTCACCAGCCCCCGCACCACGGCGGGGCCGACGGGGTAGCGGTCCACGTCCATGACCAGGGCCAGCAGCGCGCCCGTGGTGAGGAGGAGGACCAGCACGCCGGTCAGCAGATCCAGGGTGGCGCCGCCGCCGTCCGCTTGCCAGGCCACGGCCCGCGTGATCTGGGGCAAGAGGGTGCCTTGCCAAGCCCCGGCGATGCCCACGCCCACGGCCGCGCCCACAAGCAGGGCCACGGGCAATACCCCCGCTCCCCGCACCAGCCGGGTGAAGGGGCGAGGCCGGGAAGGTCTGGCCGCCGGGTCGTCGTCCTGACCGTTGGCCAAGCGTTCGATGCCGGCCAACCACAGCAGGCCACCTAAAATCAGACCAACCCAGAGCGTCCAATCTGAGGCTTGGCCGGCGAGCAGGGGGGCAATCAGCCGAGGCAGCAGAACCGCCTGCCAGGCCAGCACCGCGGCATAGCCCAACCCCGTGCCCACCAGCAGATATTGGGCCAATCGGGAGAGCCAATTTTCGCCCAAAATCAGGCTGAAGATGGCCAGCGAGACCGCCAAGCCGATCCACATGCCCGCAATCTGCCACAGACCGGGCAGTTCGCTGGCGCTCAAGGAGCCGATCATAGGGGCTGCCCCCCGGTGTTGGCCCCACGTGGGCCCGAGTGGGCCACACGCGCCACCAGGCCCCGCACATTGCCCACCAAAATCAAGAGCAGGATGATCCACATGCCCCAATCTTGGGCCACGGCCTGCACCTGCAAACGGGTGGCCTGGTCGGCGGAGGGCGCATGGGCCAGCATCTGGCTGTAGTTGAAGGCCCCATCAAAGCCGCTGACCAAGCCGAGCAGTTGGCCGCTGTCCAAATAGGGGCGCAAAATGGGGTCGGCCCCGGCGCTGACCACGGCGATCACCGGGATGCCGTCCAGGGGCTGCACTTGCTCCAGCCATTCTTGCACATCTTCGGCCTGGGCCGCAAAGATCAGGGTCAGGGCCGGTCCCTGGGCTGGCCAAAATTGAGACGGTTTGCGCCGAGAGCCGGTCGCTTGAGCCGGGCAATTCGGCCTCGGTGACCGTGTTGGCCGCGTCCTGGCCCAGGAGGGGGAGCACGCTGGCCCCGCCGGGCAGAAAGCCGCCGTCGATCAGGACCCGTTGCGGACCGCTGGCGGGGAAGTAGATCCCGGCGCTGCGCCGCAGGTCCAGGGCCGCTTGATCGATCAGCCCCCGGGCCGTGGCCGGTCCGCCGGGCAGTTGGCTCACCACCACCAGTTGGGCGCGCCGGGTGAGCAGATGTTCGATCACCGGTTGGGCCAGCAGATCCATCTCCCCGGCCGTGGCGGGATCGTAGGCCCAGTTGATCAGCACGGGGCTGCCCGCGTCCAGTTTGTCGATGGCGGCGTGGGCGGCGGTCACCCCCGGCCACAGGTGAGGCCGCAGATCCGGGCTGGTGGCCAAGAGCAGCACGGGCAACCCCAGGGCCAGGCCGATGAGCAGGGCGATCCAGCCGGGGCGCTGAACCGGGGCCTGGGGTTGGCGTGGGGCAGAGATGGCATCCGCCAAGGCCATGCCGCTGCCGGCGAGGGTGCGCAACTGGCGTCGGGTTTGGCTGTCCAATCCAAGATCCGGTGAGTGTCCCCACGGGCGGCTGGGGGACGGCCAGGGGCAGCACAGAATCGGCCATCTCCGCCGGGTCCAACAGCCCTTGCAGCCCGGAGAAGAGACGCCGCTCGTCCGGGCGCGCCTCTGCGATGGGGGGCGTGGCCGCATCCGCATCGTCCATTTTTGGGTTTAGCCAGGGCTGGTCCGGGTCCGGTTCGGGGGCGGGTGGGAAGGCGGGTTCGGGGTCCGCTGCCCGGCTGCGCCCACGTCCAAAGCGATGGATGGCGGGCCGAGACGGCGCAGACAGCTCCCCCGCCTCCTCTATCTCTATCTCCCCCTCTATCTCTTCGTTGGCGGGCGGGGCCGGGGGAACAAAAGAGGGCGCGGCCAGACTCGTCTGCCTCAACGTGATCGTGCAGGGTGACCCCGCACTCGTTGCAGAACTTGGACCCGCCTCGGTTGGGCGTCCCACAGTGGGGACAGGAGATGGTTGCCATGCTATTTCTGGGTGTTAGATTTCAGGCTGTGGATAAGGGCGGCCAGGGCAGTGCCCAGCAGTACGCCCCGCAGCACGGCCATGATCGGCGTGCTGACCAGCCAATCGACAACCGGCCTCAAGGGTTCAAAAACGGTCTGGCCGGTCAAGGGGATTTGGGCCAGAATCACCAACAGCGCGCCGGTCAACATCCAGCCGCCGCCGCTTCGCCCAAAGCGCAACAGCCCATAGGCCGCCGCCGCCATATAAAAGGCCAACAATGCAAAAAGCGTGGCCTGGCCCGGCGCAATCACACTGGCAAAGACAAAGCTGACCATGGGGCTGGCCGTCCCCGCGGAGGCGGTCACCCCCAGCAGAAAGACCGTGAGCAGCCCGGCCACCAGGGCCAAACTCATGGGCCACTCCGCCTCTCCCCGCTGGATGCGGCGCCCATGCACCCAGGCCACATGGGCCACCCCCAACAACAGCGAAAAGGCCCCCAGGATCAGCACCCACGTATAGATCTGGGTGGTCACGGGCGGCAGAAACGTCCATTGGGCCGACCCCAGGCGGTCAGCCAGGATCAGCCCCACGGTGATCAGTACAATTGTCTGGCCCAAACGACGGGACCAGGCGGGCAGGGTTGCGAACATGGATTAGGACTCGAGAACAAAAATTAACCGCCGAGAGCGAGAGATTCACAGTGATTGCAGAGGAAACTGCTTTCCATTGCGGCATCGCTCCTCACGGTGGGGTTGTTTTTAGAAAAGAAGACCAACCAATAGCAGACCCAATGCCAGAAATAAACCCAAATATGCGGTCAAGGCGCCGGGGGGCGCGGCGGACGGGGTAGCCGACAGGTCAGGGGCTGGGTCAGGATTCACGGGGTTGCCCAGGCTTTCCCAGGGCAGCCAAGCCCATTGGTTCACCGCGCCGGTGGATCGGGCCGGGAAGATGGCCCACGCCAGACCCGGCGGCACCCGTTCGCCCTGGCCCACGGATCGGGCCACCGGGGTCGGGGTCACCCATTGGGCGGCCAAGTTGAGGGCGGCGGCATGGAGGGCCGGGTCCGGCCCGGTGAAGAGGGCCGGCGGCACCCGCTCTTGGACGGCTTGCGCCCGGCGGGCCGCGTCCCCCCCAGCCTGGGGGCGGATGCGCCGGGGGCGCTGCATGGCGGCCAGCAGCCACAGCCCGCCGTCTCCGCCAGCCAGCACGGCCGGGTTGGCCAGCCCGGTGCGCTCATCATCCAACCCAGCCAGGGCCGCCAGGGCGGGCAGGGCATCCAGACCGGTGCTGCCTGCGCCCAGCACAAGCAGGGGCACCCGTCCCGCCTCCAATTCCTGGGCCGCTTCCCGGCTCCAGGTGGACAAAATGGTGTTGGCGTCACCGTGGACGCGGCTCATCGGGGATCGTCCTTTGGCTGGCTGCGGGCGGCTTCCAGGGCGGCCAGAATCTGCTCCGGTCCGTCGGGTTGACTGAGCAGATCGGCCCATGCCCCGGCCCCCCGGTCCCAGGCGGAGAAGCCCAGCAGCCCCACCACCGGGTCCACCAAGTGCATCATCTGCCCGGTCACAAAGGCCAGGGGGCGATGGCCGGCGGCAAAGAGCAGGACCGGTCCGGCCAGCTTGCGCCGGGCCAGAAAATTCGCCCAGGGCGGCAGGGTGGGAGAAGACTGTGGGTTGGCGGAGGGCGGTTTCGGTAGATTGCGCATGGGCTGAATTCTATCATAAAGCCGAGGATTTGCCACAGAGGTTCGGTCATGGTGCCTGGGCTTTGCAAAAGTCGCCAGTGCCCAGCAGGTCAGCGCAGGTTGAGTAGCCGCCGCCGAGTACTTGAATGGTCAGCGGAGATCTTGGCGGCGGCTACTCAACCTGCGCTAGCTTCTTTAATGCAGCTACCCGGCGACTTTTGAAAAGCCCTGTCATGGCGCAGGGCCGTTTGAGATCCTGTTTTGACTTTGCGCCCACTGTCATCTTTCCCTTCACCTATGATATACTGCCTGCCAGACTTGGCTCTTCGTCTTTTGCGCCCCTGGAGGTCGACAAATCATCGAACAAGCCGTCAACCAACCTTCATCTGACTTTTCATAAGAATGGAATGTTACACTCTATGTCTGAGCGCTTATTGCGATCCTCGCGCTGGCATCGTCGCCCTTGGTTTGTCCTGTCCGTCCTGCTGTTGACTGTGGCGATTTTGGCCGGCTGTGGCGGTGCTCAAGCGGTGCCCACGCCCACGCCCACCAAGACGCCCGTGGGCACCGCGGCCCAGGTGGAGGAGGCGGCCACCGCCACCCCCATCCCCGCCCCGGCCACCGAGACCCCGATCCCGCCCACGGCCACGCCCCCGGCCAACATTGGCCCCTACACCGGCTTGCCCGTGGCGGATGCGGCCCTGGCCCGGCGTTGGCCTCTCTTCATCTGTGTCAACAACGACCCCGTGGGACGTTCGGCCCACCGGGGATTGAGCCAGGCGGATCTGGTCTACGAGTACATCGTGGACGGCTTCACCATCACCCGCATCACGGCCATGTATCAGAGCCGGGATGCCCAGGTGGTTGGCCCCGTGCGCAGCGCCCGGTTGCCCAACATCTGGATGACCTATATGTATGACGGGGTCTTGGCCTGTTCCGGCGGCAGCGACGAAGTGCGTTATCTGCTCAAGAACGAGGTCGGCTTCCCCTATTTGGATGCGGATATCGACGACCCCTCCAACACCCGCTATTTCAACACCGAAGGCAGCGACTACCGCACCCGGCTCACCATCAGCACCGAAGGGGTGCGCCGCTGGCTGACGGACAACGGGCTCAGCAAAGAATGGAGCGTGCCTGGTTTCCTCTTTAGCCAGGAACCCGGCCCCAATGCCGAAGGCCAGGCCACCGTGGTCTCCATCCCCTATCCCGGCGGCAATGGGGTGGAATGGCGTTACGATGCGGCCCAGGGCGGCTATCTGCGTTTTCAGGGCGGGCAACAGCAGTTTGACCAAGCCACGGGCCAGCCCATTATCAGCCAAAACGTGGCGGTGATCTTTGCGCCCCACACGCTGACCGATATTGTGGAGGACAGCCTGGGCACCCGCAGCGTGGACATTCAACTTTATGACTTTGGCGACTTCCGCATCTTCCGGGACGGGCTGGTCTACGCCGGTACGTGGCGGGCAGACCCGGAAAATCCGCCCCGTTGGTTTGGCCCCGGTGAGGGTATTGTGCCCCTCAAACCCGGCCAGACCTGGATTCAAGTGGTGCGAGACACGGATACGATCAGTTATTAGTAGGCGTTGGGAATAGGGATTGGGTGAGACCCAGTCCCCAATCCCCAATCCCCAATTTTCACAAAAGGTGGCGACCATGACTATGCAATCAAACCTGTCCATTTCGGCGAAAACGCTCTTTTTGACCCTGGGCTTTGTCCTGGTGTTGGCCTTTGGGCTGATTGTGGCCGGGGCGGGGAGTGTACAAGCCCAAGGCCGCAGCGGCTATGAGTACACGGTTCAACCCGGTGATTCGTGGCCGGCTATCGCCAACTTGGTGAAGTTGAGCGTGGCGGATCTGCAAAGCGCCAACCCCCAGGCCGTGCGGGCCAACGGCTGGGTGACCATCGGCGAGAAGATCTTCATCCCCACCGCACCGGGGGCCGAGATGGTGACCCATGTGGTCCAATATGCCGAATCCTGGGGCAGCATCTCCCTGCAATATGGGGTGAAGGTGCGTCTGCTCCAGGGGGTCAACCCCAAATTGATGCGCTCGAACCAAGTCATCTATCGGGAGGAGAAAGTCTTGGTGCCGCCGCCCGCGGACATGGCCGGGTTGACCCAGACCGGTCAGGCCGCCCAGCCCACCCAGCCCACGGCTGCTCCCGTTACCGGCTTCCCCCTGGTTCCTGTCACCGCCACCCCCGCCCCGCCGGTTTCCGGAACGGAAGGGGTCACTGTGACCGAAACTGCCGGTATGACTGAGACCGAGACAGTGGTTGTCACCGAAACCGTGGCACCGATTGTCGAGACCGACCCCCTGATCGACCCCCTCAACCTCTGCCCGGGGGATTTTGCCCAACTGCCCGCTTACATGGATGCGGTCTTGACGGCCTCGGCCAACGACCCGACCCTGCTGCGGGACCGGCTGGAGAGCTGTGGTCAATTGACCGGCGGCGAGTTCCTGGTGCAGGATCTCAC
Source organism: uncultured Chloroflexia bacterium (assembly GCA_963704975.1). Classification (GTDB taxonomy): domain Bacteria; phylum Chloroflexota; class Anaerolineae; order Caldilineales; family Caldilineaceae; genus JAGNDO01. The sequence continues at coordinate 49,902 of CAVPIK010000014.1, forward strand.
GGGCGATGGACTGGACGATCTGCTGGTGCAATATCTGAACCCCGACGGCGAAGCGGCCAATACACCGGGGGATCTGATCCTCTTTGCCGGGAGCGAAAATGGCTTTGTCGAGAGCTTCCGGGCTAAAGCCGCCGGCCGGGTAGCCCTGTTGGCCACCCGAGACATCAACGAGGATGGTCTGCCGGATCTGGCCTGGATGGAGACAAACTGCGGTGCCAGCACCTGCTTTGGCACGGTCAACGTGCGCAGTTGGGACGGTGCGGCCTGGCAGGATTGGACCGCAGGCACCATTACCCTGGCCAATGCGGAGGTGGCTTTGCTGGGCGCCGAAGAGGGGGGCCAGGGAGACGCCCTGGTGTTGGTGGGCGGTGCCTTTGGCAGCGCCGGGGCCGGTCCCCAGCGTCAACGCACGGAGACGTGGGTCAGCGTGGATGGTGCGCCCTATGCCTTGGCGAACACTGAGTATGCGCCTAGCGACTGTCTCTACTTTGCGGTGATCGATGCCAACGCTACTTTCCTGAAAGAGTTGCCCGATCTGTCCGCCTCTACCGGCGTGGATGTGGCCGCTCTGTTGACGCCGGAACTCTATTTACAGGCTGTCAGTGATGGCAGCCTGAAAGCCTGTGGCAGCCGCGAGAACGAAGTGGATGAACTACGAGCCTTCAGCATCTTCCGGCTGGCGGTCTTCTCCGGCTATAGCGGAGATGCGGTTGCGGCTTCGGAGGTGATCGGTCTGCTGTCCGCTGATTACCCCGACAGCATCTATGATCGTTTGGGCCAGTTCTGGAACACGGCCTATGTGGCGGCGGGCAACGATGCGGCCCAGGCCTGTCAGGCGGCCACGGTCTTTGCCCAAGAGAACCCGGAAAGCTGGCAGATCCTGGCCGACTTTGGCTATGCCAACCCCACCTTCTCGGCCAAGGACGTCTGCCCGGTCTTGGCATCTGCCCTGACCAACACCACTTTTGTGCCCGTCGTGGGGACTGCGCCGACTGACACCGTCACTGCTACTGCCCCCATCACCACCACTGCCCCCGTCACTGTCCCCGTCACTGCCCCCATCACCGCCACGGAGACGTTGACCACGACGCTGCCTATCACAGTCACCCAGGTCATCACCAGCGCTGCCGCGGTCGCTGAGACGGTCACTGAGACGGTCACCATTACCGTCAGTGACGGGCCAGGTACGAACAGCTCTGCCACGGACGGGGTTGATGTCCAGGCCACAGCCCAGCCCGCCCCGGAGCCCGCCCCGGAATCCACCCCGGCCCCAGTGCCCGAAGCGGCTCCGGCAACTGCCCCAGAATCTGCCCCCGAATCTGCCCCGGCAACTGCCCCAGAAGGTGTCTTGGCTCCTGATGCTGAACAGCCAACCTGCCCTACCTCGTTGGAAGCCTATATCGACGCCACGACCCAGGCCTTGGTCCTCTTTGAGGGCGATCCGCTGATTCTGGAGACCTGGCTGCGTCTGTGCGGTGCCATGACCGATGAGCTGGGGGCCGTGTTGGTGCAAGATCTCAACAACGACCAGATCGATGACTTTGTGGTCATGCCCGTGGTGATCAGCGATGCAGGACAGGGGCCCGGCGGTGCAGGGGGGATGGTTCTGGTCTATTATGGCAACCCGGATGGGGCCTACACCCTGGCCGTTGAGTCCGACACCCGAGGCTTGCCCGCCCCCTTGGCCCTGGCCGACATCAACGACGACGGCTTGCTGGACTTGGCCTGGACCATAGAGGGGTGCGGCGTTTCCTGTTTGACCCAAGTGCAGATCTTGAGTTGGAATGGGGAGGCGTATACCACCGGGATCGAGCCGGGCGCAATGATGATCGAGGCCCAGATGCGCCTGGAAGCTGTGCCGGCAAACGCCCTTGGTCAAGGCCAGCAATTGGTGATGGTGGGCGGGGCCAACGGCACGTCCCAGGGTGGTCTGGATATCACCCATACGGAAGTCTGGCAAAGTGTGGATGGCTCCCCCTATGGTCGCATTGCCTGGACCTATGATCGAGAGAATAAGTTGAGCAATTGTCTGGGGCTGCGTCTGGTCGAGGCGGATGTGGCCTTGCAGGCTTCGCCGTTGATCGGCTATGAACCGGCAATCCAGCTCTATCAACTGGCCCTGGCGGATGACTCCCTGGAGGCGTGCAGCATCATGGGCACGGCCGAGGCGGATGAGCTTTCCCTGTTGCGGGGACTGGCCGCTTTCCGGCTGGCCCAGACCCTCACGTTGAACGGGGAGGCCGACACGGCTGGCGGTATGCTGGCCGACTTCGCCGTCAGCGAGCCGAAGTCGCCTTACTTGGACCTGGCAAAAACCTGGATGGACAGCTACGCCGCGGACGGTGATGTCACCGCCGCCTGTGAACCTGTCACCACAGCCCTGACCAAAAGCAAGCTGCTCTGGCAGATCACCGACAACTTTGGCAACAACCACCCCCCCCTGGCCGCCAGCCAGATCTGTTACGTAGTGCCTTCGGAATGAGCGGGTGAGCGGGTGAAGGGGTGAAAGGGTGACAAAAGAGGTGGGAGACAAGTGAGACTCGGGAGGCAACCTGCTTTTGTCTCCCGTCTCCCCCTTCACCCTTTCCCCGCTCACCTTTATCACCGACTCGTCACCACCGGCGTCCCCGCCTGCATGGCTTCGAGGACCATCATGCCGAAGCCTTCGTATTGGCTGGGGAAGAGGTAGCCCAGGGAGAGGGCGTAGAGGGCGGGCTTGTCGGCCTCGTCCACCCAGCCGGTGAAGATAATCTTGTCCGATAGCCCCAGTCCAACGGCCAGAGGTCGGGGGTCTGGGGCGAACTGTGTGGGGCGATGGGGCAGTTTGCCCGCGATCACCAACTTTACGTTGGGGTCGCCGCCTTTTTCCAGGAATCGTTTGTAGGCCAGAAGCAGAGTATCCACATTTTTGCGGATGTCGAACCCCCCCAAATAGAGGAAATAGCGGTCGGGCAGGCCATATTTGGTCCGCACCTTGACCGCATCAAACGCTTGGGCAGCCGTCGCTTCCTGATTGGGGCCGTGATGCACCGGCGTGATGCGCTGGGCCGGGATGCCCAAGTGGGCGGTGATGTCCCGGGCGCTGGCCTGGCTGACCGTGAGGATGTGGGCGGCTCGCCGGGCGGTGGCGCTGACCAGCCGGGTATAGAGCCGGTTGAGCCGTCCGCCCCGATAGGCGGGCAATAATAGGGGAATCAGATCGTGGATGGTGACGACCGTGGGCACTGGTTGCCACCAAGGCGCGGCCCAATAGGGCACCCACAGCAGATCCGCCCCCAATTTCCTGGCCATGCGTGGGACGGTCACCTGCTCCCACCACAGCTTGGCCAAGTTTTTCGGTCCGAGTGGCAGGGCAACAGAGACAACGCGCAGGCGAGGCGAGGCGAGGCTGGGCTGGGCTCTGCCCGCAGGCAGCAGAACTATCCACTGGGCGGGGGATGCGTCGAGCAAGTGGGCCAAAAGATGATCGGTGTATTGGCCGCTGCCTGCATCGGCGCGATCGACAAACCATCCGTTGACCACGACCACCTGGCTGGTTCCCGGGGGCTGGGGTGGGTGGCTGGCCGTCGGCGAACTATCTGGGGTGCTGGGCTGGCGCAGTTTGGAAGATTTGTTCATGCAGGCATCATAGCAAAGAGCCCTCTGGGCGCAAAACTTCAGCGCAGGTGGAGTAGGCCGGGTCGACCCGCTGCGGTTTCGATACGCCGCCGAGACCTTGAGTGGTCAACGGATATCTCGGCGGCGGCTACTCAACCTGCGCTAGCTTCTCTAGTGCGGCTGCCCGGCGACTTTTGAAAAGCCCTGGCAAAACTAAAGGTCTCGTTGACATCTCTACCGCCCTCACCTATACTGACAGCTGTTCGTGCGGTTCGACGAGTCAGTTGGAATTTAGTTGCCCCATGCCTCTGCGCAAACCTGCTGTGACAGACAAGTTAATACCTGGACTTATCTGAAATAACATCGTACACGACTACTAGCATCAGAACTGGGCGAATCCTATGAAGGGTATGGTTTTTACAGAATTTTTGGAGATGGTGGACGAAACATTCTCGCCGGAGATGACCGACCATATCATTGACGCATCAGCTTTGATGACGGGTGGGGCCTACACGACCGTGGGCACCTACGACTACGGCGAAATGGTGCAGTTGGTCGGCCACCTCAGCACAAGGACTGGGATGCCGGTGGCTGATCTGATGCGGGTTTTTGGCCAGCATCTGTTCGGGCGCTTCTCTGTGCTCTATCCCAGCATGTTCACCGACATCCATTCCGTGATCGATTTTCTGAAGAAGATCGACGGCTATATTCATGTGGAAGTTCGCAAGCTGTATGCCGATGCGGAACTCCCCATCTTCTCCTTTGTGGAAGAAGAAAATGGACGCTTTGCGTTGACCTATCGATCGAAGAGACCCTTTGCCGATCTGGCCGAAGGGCTGATCACCGGGTGTATGGCCCACTATGGCGAGAATTTGGTCATGCAGCGGGAGGATCTCTCGTCACCCCCTGGCACCCATGCCCGGTTTGTTGTCTACCCCGCCGGTGGTTCTTTCGAGGAGGCACCAACCTCCCAAATTGCAACAGGGTAAGACCAGACTATGACCACACCCAGCACACCTGCCAAGCCCGATTCGCCCGAACCAGCGGACGCGGGCACAATTCAGCGCCTTGAGCGCCGGCTTCAACGGGAACGCCAGGCGCGCCACGAGGCCGAGTCGCTTCTGGAAAAGAAGAGCCTTGAACTCTATCAGGTCAATGGGGATCTGCGTCATCTTGCCGCGGAATTAGAGGAGCGGGTGGCCGACCGCACAAAGGAACTTCAGGCCGCCAACCAGCAATTGCAGGCCGAAATCGAAGCCCGTGGCCACACCCAATTGGCCCTGGAAGAGGCACGAGATACGGCAGAGAAGGCAAGCCGGGCCAAGAGCATCTTCTTGGCCAACATGAGCCACGAGCTGCGCACCCCGCTCAACGCCATCATCGGATACAGCGAACTGGTCTATGAGGAGCTGTCCTACGGCGAAAACACGACCATGCGGGACGATGTCAACCATATTCTGACGGCAGGGCGCCATCTGCTCAATTTGATCAGCGACATCTTGGATATCTCAAAGATCGAAGCTGGCAAGGTGGTCCTCTTCCCGGAACCTTTTGCCATCTCTGAGTTGTTGGAGAGTGTGCAATCTACTTTTCTGCCCTTGGTGGCCCGCAATGGGAATCAACTGGTGATCGAAGCCGTGGCGGATATTCCCATGCAGACAGACAAGACGAAACTGCGCCAGGTCCTCTTCAATCTTATGAGCAATGCGGCCAAATTCACGGAGAACGGTGTCATCTCTGTGACCGCCAGCCCTAAGTTGGTCGAAAAGAACGGAACGGCCAGCCATTGGATCACCTTGACCGTCCAAGATACGGGCATCGGCATGACCCCTACCGAACTGGACCACATTTTTAAGCCATTTGATCAGGCGGATCGCTCCACGACCCAGAAATTTGGGGGCACTGGCCTGGGGCTGACCATCAATCGCCACTTCTGCACCATGATGGGCGGCACGATTGATGTGGTCAGTTCGTCCGGTGTCGGCAGCACCTTCATCGTCGATCTGCCTACCCATCTCCCCCCGACCCCAAGCACGGAGTAGCCCCCACCCACTCGCCCATTCACCCCGTTTGCCCCATCCCCGGTCATCCTGACCCCAGCAGACCCGTCACGATCTGAAGCAGCACCAACAGCAACACACTCCACGCCATCAACTCCGGGGCGCGGGATTTTGACTTGGCCTCCGGCTTGACCCCGGCGTGCTCCAGCGCGCGGATCACCTTGCGGTTGGCCCATAGCTCCAGCCGTAGCCGCACCATCTGCACGGCAAGCAGGGCGATGACGGCAACGGCCAGGATCAGGAGGAGGGCGTAGGGTCGGCTCGAACGGTGACATTGGGGATCTCCCATTGGGTTAGTGTGCGTATTACACAATCTTGAAGAAAGTGTATCATATACACAAACCTATGTCAATCCCCAATTTCAACGTTCGTAGTAGGCGCTTTAGCGCCCGGATTCGGTGTTAAACTGAGATTGGTTTGAAACCTACGCTTTTGCGCTCTGGCCCGGTCCGTGACCGGGCTGGACATGCAAAAGTGTAGATCCCAATCTGATTCTCGTTTGGCATAGTCCGGGCGCTAAAGCGCCTACAAACGTTATTCCGTCCCCAGCCGGAAGACGGTGCCCTTGGCCAGGTCGGTCACATAGATCTCCCCGGCCTCGTCTTCGCCGAAGGAGCTGACGGTGGCCTGGGCCTTGGTCAAGAGGCTGTTTGTCCAGCCCCCGGATTCCGCTGGATAGATGGCCCAGATATTGCCGCTGCAATAGTCGCTGTAGAGATAGACCCCGTTCAGGGCCGGGAACTGTGGCCCCGATAGACGTAGCCGCCGGTCACCGAGCAGCCGTCGGCCCCGTGGCGGTAGTCGGCCACGGGGATCTCCAGCCCAGCCGGGTCGCAAGCGGCGCTGTCGGGGAAGCAGTGGGTGCCCTCCATGATGGGCCAGCCGAAGTTGAGGCCGCCGGGACTGGCCGCGGCCACAAAGTCGATCTCCTCGTATATGTTTTGCCCCACGTCCCCGATCCACAGGTCGCCGGTCAGGCGGTCGAAGCTGTAGCGCCAGGGGTTGCGCAGCCCCACGGCCCACACTTCGTCACGTACATCCTGGCCGTTCCACTGGGCATCGATCCACGGATTGTCCGCCGGGATCACATAGCTGCCGGGGGTGCTGGTCACATCCAAGCGCAGCATTTTGCCCAGGAGGGTGGCCGGGTTTTGGCCGTTGCCATAGCGGTCGTTGGCCGCGCCGCCGTCACCCGTGCCCATGTAGAGCATGCCGTCCGGCCCGAAGGTGATCATGCCGCCGTTGTGGTTGCTGGCCGGTTGGTCGATGGTGAGCAGGATCTGCTCGCTTGCCGGGTCGGCTTGGCCTGGTGCATCGAGCATGACTTGGAAACGAGAGAGGGTTGTATCGCCCCCTCCATCGGTGTAGTTGACAAAGAAAGCCCCGGTTTGGGCGAAGGCGGGGTCGAAGGCCAGCCCCAATAGCCCTTGCTCTTGGCCTGCCGCGCTCACTCGATCTCGGATGTCCAAGAAGGGTTGCGCCTCTGTGGTGCCCCCCGGCGCATAAACCCAGATCAACCCTCGTCTTTCCACAACAAAAAGACGTCCGCTGCCATCCCCGGCGTGGGTGACAAAGACGGGCTGGTCCAGGCCGGTGATGACTGGGGTGAGGGTGAGGCCCACGCTCTCCGGCTGGAAGGGGGCGGCGGTGGGGGCCTGTTCCGGGGTCGGTGCGGCGACGGGCGTGTCGGCAGTGGGGATCGAGGCGACCGTCGGGATAACCGTCGGAACAACTGGCGGCACAACCACCTGGGGTGGGGTGACGGTGCCTGTGTTGCCGGCGGTGGGTTGGCCCTGGCAGCCGGCCAGGATCATCACACCCAGCAGAAGGGCCAGCCATCCGCCCATTTTTCTGCGTGACATCTTTTGCGGGGGAAAAGCCAAGGAATATGACAGATTGTTTACCCGAGTATTTCGATAAATTTTCATAACTTGATAAAATCTCCTGATGGTTGAGTACGATTGGGAAGAAGTGCCTACTATGGTAGCCATCTTCCTTACACGGCTTGGCATGTATGAAAAACTGACTTCTTGCTCAAATCAGTCATCATCCAAGAATTCTCTCGTCTGCTAAAGGGGTTATACCATGAATTTAGTTCTCTATACTGTCAGCTTTATTTTTATTGCCCTGGCGGCAAAGAAGATTGGTGGCTGGTTTTCTCAGATTGGTCTGCCGTATATTACGGGGTATCTTTTGGCCGGAATGGTGGCAGGCCCGTTTGTCTTGGGGCTGCTACCGGCAGATGCGTCCTACACTTTGCGATACATTGACGAACTTTCCCTGGCCGTGATTGCTTTTGTGGCCGGGAGCGAACTTTTTCTCAAAGATCTGCAAAGCCGTTTGCGGACGATTGCTTCGGTCAGCTTGGGGGTGTTGATCTTTGGGCTGATTTTGGGCACAGGGGTGCTTTTTGCCCTCAGCGGATTCCTGCCCTTTGCCCAAGATCTCACCGTTTCCGGCCGGGTGGCCATCGCCCTGCTGGGCAGCACCGTCCTCTTGGCTCTCTCCCCGGCCTCCACCATTGCGGTGATTCAGGAGGTGCGGGCCAGGGGTGGGTATACCAGCACGATCATGGGGATCACCGTGGCGATGGATGTGGTGATCATCGTCTTCTTTGCCGTCAGCGTGGCCGTAGCCAGTATTTTGCTCACCGGGGCCACGTTTGACGTCTCCTTTCTGTTGATCCTGGCGCTGGATCTGGGCGCGGCGATTGTGGCCGGTTTTCTTTTGGGGCGGGTGCTGGATCTGCTTTTGGGCGCACGGTTGCCCAAATGGATCAAGACCGGTATTGTCCTGCTTTTGGGGCTGGGCATCTTTGCTTCCTCGTACTGGCTGATCGAGTTCAGCCATGACAACCTGCCTGTGGAGATTCACATCGAGGCGCTGTTGGTGGCCATGATCGGGGGCTTCTATGTGACGAACTTCACCGCCCACCGAGACCTTTTCGACGAGATCTTGCACGATGTGGGGCCCACCGTCTATGTGGCCTTCTTTACCCTGACGGGGCTTTCCCTCAAGTTGGATATCTTGCTGGCAACCTGGCCCATTGCCCTGGGTCTCTTCGGCACCCGCATTTTCAGCATCTTTCTGGGTTCCTTTTTTGGCGGTGTGGCCGCGGGGGAGCCGGCCAAGTTTAATCGGCTGGCCTGGATGGGCTTGATCACCCAGGCGGGGATTGCCTTGGGGTTGGCCCGAGAGGTGGCCGTAGAGTTCCCGGCCTTGGGCGATGATTTTGCCACCATGATCATTGCGGTGGTGGTGCTCAACGAGGTCTTTGGCCCCATGTTCCTCAAGGCCGCTCTACGCCGGGCAGGGGAGACCCATCTGCCCGCAGAAGCCCATCTGGACGAAATCCGCGATGTCTTGATCCTGGGGATTGAAGAGCAGTCCCTGGCCTTGGCCCGCCAAGTGCAAGCCCACAGCTGGCAGGTGATCATGGCGGATACGGATCGATCCCATGTAGAGCGGCTGGCCGTAGAAGATGTGGACGAACGGTATCTGCCCGACATCTCCCGCGCCTCCCTGGCGGAGCTGATCAACGGATCTACGGATGTGCTGGTTGCCATGCTCCACGACGACGACGCCAACCTGCTGGCCTGTCAACTGGCTGTGGAAGAGTTTGGCATCACTCGGCTGGTGGTGCGTCCCATGGAACAGGGCCGAGCCCAGGAGTTCATTGATCTGGGCGCTACCTTGGTGGATCCGGCGTCGGCCATAGTCAACTTGCTGGACCAAACCGTGCGCGCCCCCGCTCTGCGGCCCTTCTCCTGCACACAGACCCAGAGCGGGAGATCATTCAGGTTACCATCAGCAACCCAGAGATCGAGGGGAAGTACGTTCGAGATCTGCGTTTGCCCAGCGATGTGCTCTTCTTGGAGATCAGCCGCAAGGGCCAATCTTTGGTCCCCAGCGGCTATGCAGAGCTACATCAGCACGATGAGGTGACCCTGCTGGGCAAGCCTGCCAGCCTTGAGAAGGTGATTCTGCGCCTGGGGTACTGATTTAGGCTATACACCGAATTCTTTTGGGTGTGTTCAATTTAAGTTAGACCGAGGAGTCTGCGCCCCCTGGCGCAGACTCCTTCGCACCAGGGGGTGTGAACTCCTCTAATTCATTTTGAACACACCGAATTCTTTTCTGTGTGACACTTTGACCGCCATGCCAGAACCCTGTACACTGGCAGGAGTGCGCAGAAGCGTAATCATGGCGACATAAACCGTTCGGTACCTGTCCTGAAAGGGTCAACTCTGTGGAACACATGGAAATGCTTGTTATCGCTGGCGTCCTCGCTCTGGGCATCCTGTGCCAGTGGGTGGCTTGGCGGCTAAAGTTGCCGGCCATTTTGCCCCTCTTGGCCGCCGGTTTTCTGGTGGGGCCTATGTTGGGTTGGCTGCATCCTCAACAGATGTTGGGAAAGTTCTTCTTCCCCGAGGTCTCTTTGCTGGTGGCGGTGATCCTCTTTGAGGGGGCCCTCACCCTGGAGTGGCGCGACGTGCGCCATGTGGTAGGCACTGTGCGCAATCTGATGACCGTAGGGGCCGCGGTCACCCTGGGCGGCGGCGCAGTGGCGGCCCACTTCATCCTGGGCCTGGGCTGGGAGATCTCTATTCTCTTTGGCGCACTGATCGTCGTCACTGGCCCCACGGTGATCGCCCCGCTTCTACGCAACGTGCGCCCCACGGCCAAGATCGCCTCCATCCTGCGTTGGGAAGGCATCCTCATCGATCCGTTGGGGGCCTTGCTGGCCGTGTTGATCTTCGACTTCATCGTCTCCGAAGGCGCCCCCGGCGAGTTACAAGCCAGTGCCTTGGTCGGCTTTTTGACCATTGTGGCCATCGGCACGGGCATGGGGTTGTTGGCTGGCTTTGTGGTGGCCCAAATGATCAAGCGCTATTGGGTCCCCGACTATCTACGGGATGTGGTGGTGTTGGCCTTGGTGGCCCTGGTCTTTGCCGTCTCTGATACCATGCAGTCCGAGTCCGGGCTATTGGCTGTCACGGTCATGGGCATCTTTTTGGCCAACAGCAACCTGCATCAACTGCGGGAGGTCTGGTATTTTAAGGAGAAGTTGAGCGTTATCTTCATCTCCGTGCTCTTTATTGAGCTGGCTGCCAACATCAGCCTGGAGCAGTTGGCCTTGCTGGATTGGCGCAGTCTGCTTCTGTTGGGCGTGGTGATCTTTGTGCTGCGTCCCGTGGGGATGCAACTCAGCGCGCTGGGCAGCGATCTCAATCGCTCCGAGCGCATCTTCCTCTCGTGGATCGCCCCCCGGGGCATCGTGGCGGCGGCGGTTTCTTCCCTCTTCGCCTTCCGGCTGAAGGAGATCGGCTTCCCCGGTGCCGAAATCTTGGAGCCGTTGGTCTTCATGGTGATTGTGGGCACAGTGGTGCTGCAAGGGCTGACGGCCAAGCCCTTTGCCCGCTTCCTGGGTGTGGCCGAGGCGGAGCCCCAGGGCTTTTTGCTGGTCGGCTCGCATGGATTTGCCATGCAACTGGCAACGATTTTGACCAAGGCTGGCTTTGTGGTGCGCTTGGTGGATCAGAACCGGCGCAATGTTCGCCAGGCCCGAATGCAGGGGCTGGAAGCCTATGAGGGGAACATCCTCTCTGAGTTTGTAGAGTCCGAACTGGATTTGTCCGGGATCGGGCGCATGTTCGCCCTGACCAGCAATGACGAGGCCAATTCTTTGGCTTGTCTGCAACTGCGGGAGGAATTTGGGTCATCCGAGGTCTATCAGTTGATCACCAAGCAGGCTGACGCCGGGGATACCCAGGCCCAACGTCCGGCAATCATGGGCCGGCTGCTCTTCAGCCCAGATGCCACCCATGACCGGGTGACCGATCTGGTGGAGGAGGGGGCGATTGTCAAGCGCACCAACCTCACCGCCCAGTTCACCTATGCAGCGTTTGAAGAGCAAAACCAGGGCCAGTTCATCCCCATCCTGGCTTTCCAGGGGAAGACTGTGGTCGTCGCCACCACCGACCAGATCTTCGCCCCTGCCTCTGGCTGGACCGTGGTCAGCCTGGTGCTGGAAACAGAAAAACCGGCGGAAGCCGTCGCGTAGAGACGCAAAGGGGAATCTCGTTCCCACGCTCCGCGTGGGAATGCTGGGGGGCGCTCCTGCGCCCCTCGGCGCAGAGCGCCGGACCGACGCTCCCACGCGCAGCGTAGGAGCGAGACCCCAACCCAATCCAAAATCAAAAATCACCAATCCAAAATCGAGACGCCACATGGGCATGTTACGCGCAGGGCTGGAAGCAGAAGAGTATGACCGAGAATATGACACCCCGGATCTGATCCACCGCATCGGCCACTATTTTGCCCCGTGGCGCAAACGGCTGATTACGGTGGTCGGCGCGGTCAGCCTGCTCTCCATCATCGGCGCGGTCAGCCCGATCCTGGTTTCCACGGGCGTGGGCATGTTGGACTCCTTGCGAGCGGGCGGGGATCCGGCTGTGGAGCAGTTGGTTGTGCTTCTGGTGGCGGCGGTGCTGTTGCTGGGCGTGGGCCAGTGGGCGGTCAACTGGCTGCAACGACGGCTCACGGCCATGCTGGTGGCCGATGTGGTCCTGGCCATGCGCGTGGACGCCTTTGCCGCGGCCATGAACCACGACCTCAGCTTCTATGACAAATATCAATCCGGGCGCATCGTCAGCCGCATCACCAGCGACACGGACGAGTTTGGCCGGGTCTCCACCCTGATCACCGAGCTGGTCAGCCAACTGCTGCTGGTGGTGATTCTGCTGGTGGTGCTGTTCAACATCAACGTGCGCCTGGCCTTCCTGGTCCTGATCCTGGCCCCGGTGGCCTTTGGATCGCCACCAGCTTCCGCAACGTGGCCCGCCGGGTCACCCGCCAGAGCCAGCGGGTGATCGCCGAGGTCAACACCAGCATCCAGGAAGCCGTCACCGGTATCAGCGTCACCAAAAACTTCCGCCGGGAACAGTCGGTCTACGACGACTTTCTGAAGGTCAACGCCCAGAGCTACCAGATCAACGTGCAGAAGGGGCTGGTGCTCTCCATGCTCTTTCCCACCCTCAACTTTTTCAGCGGCCTGGGCGTGGCCATCCTGCTCTATTATGGCGGGCACAGCGTCAACGCCGCCGTGATCGGGGCTGGCTCCTGGTATCTCTTCATGACCAGTGTGGATCGTTTCTGGTTTCCCATGATCAACTTGGCCGCCTTTTGGAGCCAGTTCCAGGCCGGCCTCAGCGCCACCGAGCGTATCTTCGCCCTGATCGACGCCGCCCCCAACGTGCGCCAGACCGACAATGTGCCCATCACCCGGCTGCGGGGAGAGATTGAGTTTGACGCAAGTCGGCTTTCGCTACAGCGGCGAAAAGGAGATGGTGCTGGACGACTTCAGCCTGCACATCCGGGCCGGGGAGAGTATCGCCCTGGTGGGCCATACGGGCGCGGGCAAGTCCAGCATCGCCAAGCTGGTCACCCGCTTCTACGAGTTTCAGGAAGGCGACGTGCGCATCGACGGCCAGGACATCCGCAGCCTGGATCTGGAGAGCTATCGGCGCAATCTGGGTATTGTCAGCCAGGTGCCTTTCCTCTTTTCCGGCACCGTGGCAGACAACATCCGCTATGCCATGCCGGATCTCAGCGACGCCGAAGTCGAGCGCATCGCCAGCCAGATTGGCCGGGGCGACTGGCTGGAGACCCTGCCCGAGGGTCTGCAAACCGACGTGGGGGAGCGGGGCGCCCGCCTGAGCATGGGCCAGCGCCAGTTGGTTGTCCTCTCCCGCATGTTGGCCCAAAACCCCGGCATCTTCGTGCTGGACGAAGCCACGGCCAGCATCGACCCCTTCACCGAAGCCCAGATCCAATCCGCCCTGGATCTGCTCCTGCACGGGCGCACCTCCATCGTCATCGCCCACCGCCTCTCCACCGTCAAAGCCGCCGACCGCATCATCGTCCTGGACCAGGGGCGCATCATCGAAGAGGGCAACCACGACGCCCTCATGGCGAAGGGCGGGCATTACGCCGAGTTGTATAATACCTATTTCCGGCATCAGAGCTTGGAGTTTATCAACACGAGGCGGTCAACCGCGGAACTGGTGGCGGCTTGACGGCGGTGCGTTAACTGGGCCAGAATCGGATGAAAATCATGCCACGCCGGCCCTTCGCCTGATTCCTACCCCACTCCACCCTAACGGAGCCGATTGACCGTCTGAGGCGGGGTGGGTATAATGAGGCCAGAGGCTGGGAATGTGTTTCCTGGGATTGCGTGGCTGCCGGAAATATAGCGTAAGCTTGATGAGTTGAGCAGTTGCGACAGCCTGGAAAATAGCGACTGATGGCAAGCGGTCTTTGACCTGTAGATTGGAGGATTGCGATGAAATATACGGTTATGCTGCGCCAGCGTCCAGATGGACACTATAGTGCCGTAGCGCCTGCCATCCCCGACTGCCGGGTGGAGGGGAAAACACGACATGAGGCGTTGGCGCGCTTAAAAATATCTCTGGAAGATTGGCTGCTTGGGATCGAGGTGACTTCGCTTGAGGTATCTACACCTTCGACAGCGCCAGACTTGCCGAGCAATCCATGGCTGGACACAGCGGGTTTGTTTGCCGATGACGACACATTGGATCTGATGCTGCAAGAGATCTATGCTGAACGTGCCGCGGAGAGGTTGGCGGCATGACTACGTCGCGGTATATCCTCGATACCGATATGCTGACGTACCAACAAGCAGGGCGAGAGTCTGTGGTGCAGAGACTGACTGCTCTGCCCAGCGAGGAAGTCTTTACGACTGTGGTCACCCTGCGCGAACAATTGAGGGGCCGATTGGCTGCTGTGGATCGGGCAACCGAAGGATCTGAACTGCTGTTGGCTTACGAGCGATTGTGGGCTACAGTGCGCTATTTTTGTCATGTCAATGTTTTGCCGTTTACCCCAACGGCGGCAGCGATGTTGCAGCAGCTACGTGATCAGCGGATACGCATCGGTACACAGGATTTGCGTATTGCCGCCATCGTGTTGGCGAGCGGGGGAACGTTGGTGACAAGCAATCGTCAAGATTTTGAAAAAGTGCCAGGACTAGCGATCGAGGATTGGAATCGCTAAAAGTCATCCTCCAAATAAGTCATATCCGGTAGTTGGTACCGACTCCACTGCGCCCGGCCATGTGCCGGGCGTTTGTATGGGTTGCAGTTTGTTCCGGCAATCACATGGGGAATTTTACGAAGTGAAAGCGTACAATACTATGCCAAAATCAACCTTCACCCCCCGCCTCGTCTTGACCGGCCTCCTGCTGATCCTGCTCCTGTCCGCCTGCGGCGGCGAACCGGAGCCGACGCCGACGCCCACCCGCGCCCCTTTGCCCACCTTCACCCCCACGCCCATGGCCCAGAGCCAGGCAGTAGCGACGGCGACACCGGTCGCCCTCGCCCCGGTTGAGGCCGTGGTCCCTGTGGCGGAACCACCCACGCCCGCGCCCACGGACACGCCGATCCCGGTGGCTCAGCCCCAGATCACCGTGGACGGGGATGGGGTGAACATTCGCAGTGGGCCGGATACGGGCTACGAGATTGTGGGGACGGGGAACACGGGGCAGATTTTCCCGGTGACCGGGCGCACGGCCGCGGGGGATTGGTGGCAGATCTGCTGTTTTGACGGATCAACCGGGCTGGATCTACGCGGCGTTGACCACGGGGCAGGATGTGGGGGGCGTGGCCGTGGCCGCGGAGATCCCCGCCCTGCCGCCTACGCCCATCCCGGCCCCGGTGGCTGTGGCCCCCACGGCCGTGCCGGCGGCAAACCCCGCCCAACCCCCGGATCCGACTGCCTCTAGCGCTGGCTTCTTTGATCCAAATGCGGCCTATCAGATCACCAAGTTTCGGGTGTTGGGGCTGAACGAGAACAACGGTGGCACTCGCAGCAGCACCTCGTTGCACTACATTTTGGTGACGGTGCTGGACGCCGGGGGCAACCCGATGGATGGCGTCACCATTCGCAATTTGGTGGGGGACAAGCTGGATGTCGTCTCGGGCAGCAAGGGGCCGGGCACCGCGGAGATCACCATGTTTTGGGAACCCTATAAGCTGACCGTGGTCGGGGAGTCCAGCCAGGTCTCCAACCAGATGGGGCTGGCCTTCCCCCATCTGCCGGACATTGTGGGCAAATTGGGCGGGTTTGACTACGAATACGCCGTCTGTCCCACCATCGACGTCAAGTGCGACTGGCCTATCCAGGCCGTACACTTTTCGTATGAGATCACCTTTCAGAAAGTTAAATAGCCCACCATGCCCATGACTCAAAACCAGGCCGTCCCTGTTGCCACCCGGCGCCGTATCAACGCCACCTTGTTTACCGCCCAAAGCCTTTTCGGCGCGGCCACCATTGCCACCTTCCCGGTGTTGACTATTTTGGCGGCCAACATGGCGGGGAACGCGGCGGCGGGTGTGCCCCAGACCGTCTCGCATGATCGGGCGGGCTGCGGTGGCCTATCCCATCGGTCTGCTTATGGATCGCTTTGGGCGGCGCATGGGCTTTTCCCTGGGCTTCATGTTGGCGGTCTACGGCCTGGTGCTGAGTGCCGCCGCGGTGCGCTGGGATTCGTTTTGGATCCTCTGCCTGGGCGCGGGGCTGTTGGGCATGGGCCGGGCGGCCAGCGAGCAGATCCGCTTTGCCGCGGCGGAAGTGGTGACCGGTGCCCAGCGTGCCAAGTCCATCGGACTGATCGTCTTTGCGGGCACGGTGGGGGCGGTGGGTGGTCCTTTGCTTACGGCTCCATCTGAGCAGTGGGCGGCGCGTTTTGGCCTGGACGCCCAAATGGGGTCGTTTCTGGCCGCTGCCTTGCTCACGGCCATTGCCCTGGTCATCATCTTTGTCTTTCTGCGCCCGGACCCCCTACGGCTGGGGCTGGCCCTGGCCGCGGAGGAGAGCGCGGCGGAGGAGAATCCGGTCCCCCTGGCCCCGGCCCGGCCTGTCCGGGAGATCCTGCGTGGGCAGCGGGTGCGTCTGGCCATCGGTGCCATGGTCATCGGCCAGATGGTGATGACCCTGCTCATGGTGATCACCCCCCTGCACATGAGCCAGCACGCCTATGACACCAAGGCCATCTCCTGGGTGATCATGGCCCACACCCTGGGTATGTTTGGCCTCTCCAGCCTGACCGGGCGGCTGATCGACCGTTTGGGGGCTGTGCCTATCATCGGTTTGGGCGCGGCGATTCTGATTGTCTCCGGGTTGATGATCCCCTTGGGCACGGGCTTTTGGCTGCTGGTCTCATCCCTCTTTTTGTTGGGATTAGGCTGGAACTTCACCTTCATCGCCGGGTCTTCTCTGCTGTCGGATGCCCTGGCGGCCAACGAGCGGGGGCGGGTGCAGGGCACCAACGAGATGCTGGTGGCCTTGGCCTCGGGCGCGGGCAGCCTGGGCACGGGGACGGCTTTTGCCTTTGGGGGTATCATCGCTGTCAGCGCCATTGGCTTGGCGTCCACCTTGGTGTTGGTGGCTGGCACCGTCTGGGTGCAGGGCCGCGCACACCTCCCCGCCCTGGGAGATTGACCATGTCCTTGCTCTCGATTGGGCTGATTTTGGCCATCGTTTTTGTGGGGCAGATCCTGCACGCCACGGTGGGCTTTGGGGATGCGCTGCTGGCCATGCCGCTCTTGACCCTGATTGTGGGCGTACGCATTGCCACGCCTTTGGTGGCGCTTGTGGCGACCACGGTGACGACGTTGATCTTGTTGCAGAGTTGGCGGGAGATCGACGTGGGGTCGGCGTGGCGGCTGGTGGCGGCCTCCCTGCCGGGGATCCCCGTGGGGGTATGGCTGGTGCGCTACGCGCCGGAGGCATGGGTGATCGGCGGGTTGGGGCTCTTGGTGCTGGGCTTTGCTCTCTATTCTTTGACTCAACCCATGCTGCCCCAAGTGCAGAGCCGGGTCTGGGTGATCCCGGCGGGCTTTCTGGCTGGGGTGCTGGGGGCGGCCTACAATACCAACGGCCCGCCGGTGATCCTCTATGGCACGTTGCGCCGCTGGTCTGCGCCCCAATTTCGGGCCACCTTGCAGGGCTTCTTCTTCCCCAGCGGGCTGTTGATCTTGGCCAGTCATGGGTTGGGCGGGCTGTGGAACCAGCAGGTTTTCACCCTGTACGCGTATTGTCTGCCCGTGGCGCTGATCGCCTTTTTTGTGGGCAGCCGGCTCAACCAGCGCATTCCGGCGCAACGGTTTACGCGGTTGATCTATGGGATTTTGGTCGTGTTGGGGCTTATCTTGATTGGACAAGCGGTGGGATCGTAGGGGTTTTTTGCTGAGGTCAGACCGTCTTCACATGCTTGTAATCACGTAGTTTACGGTCCGAGGTAACGAATAGGCAATCATATGTCAGCGCCGTAGCGACCAGAATTTCGTCGGCGGGATCGCTACGTAGTCCGTCTGGCAATTGTGTGGAACTTATGGCGATTGCCGGGGTAAGCGGCAACAGTTGAACACCAGGATATTGTAGGGCTGTACTGATCCAATCGGACGTAGAATGGTTAAGCTGAATCTTGCCAAGCTGGGCCAATTTCGCCACTTCCCAGCACGAGATGGCACTAACGCCGATAATATCGGCCTCGTTTTCGGACAGGGAGGCGCGTTGGGCTAAACTCAATTTGTTTGGCTCAAGGGTCCACCAAAGCCAGATATGGGTATCAATCAGAATCATGGAGCAATACCCCGCGTTGGGCATCCCATTCTTCGGCGGTCAAAACACTCTCGGACGGATCCAAAATAACCGAGGCTGTGCCACGCAGCGGATATGGATTCCCGATAATCGGTTGGTTTAGAAACTTGGCAGACAGAATTTTTGCATAATCAAAAACCATGTTCTGTGCTTCTGTCGGCATTTTTTCTAGAGTTTGAACGACTTGATCGATCACTTTGCTCATAGGATGCTCCTTTGTATCTTGGCTCGACAACTGTTGTCTGCCGCTTTTCTGATACCAGTGTAGCAGAATGGAGAGGGGTCTGTCAACGGTCATTTTGAAGATATCCACGCCTCAAACGCCTCACGGATCACCCGCCGGGTCTCCGGGTTCATGGGCAATTGGGCCATTTTTGACAGCTCCACCCAGGCGGCGTCGGCGGCGTCGTCTTGGGCGATGGGTTCGCCGCTGAGGTGGCTGGCCCAGTAGTCGATGACGATGTAGTGATAGCGGATGCGCCCGTCGTCGTCCCGCTCCACGGGTTGGAAGATGCCGGCCAGTCCGCCGATCTGGATCTCCACGCCGCACTCTTCAAGCACTTCTCGCCGCGCTCCGTCCTCCAGGGATTCGCCCAAGTCGAGCAGACCACCGGGCAGCCCCCAATTCCCCACCCCAGGCGGACGTCCCCTTTTCACCAAAAGCACACGCCCCTCAACATTGAAGACCGCTGCGGCCACGCCCACCAGGGGCGCGTCCGGGTATTCCCGGCGCACGGTGACCGGTTGGGTGCTCATGGCATAGCCCATTCGTGGATGACGGCGGGCAGTTGGTCCAGGCTGGTGATGATGGCGTCCGGCGCGATCTGGTCGGCCAGGAGGGCGTCGGCTTCGCTGATCAGGCCGGGGACGAGTTGGGTTTGCACGGTCATGGTGCCCAATTCCAGCCCGCCCAGGATGTCGTGGGCCAGGCTGTCGCCCACGACGACCAGCTCGTGGGGCATGGCGTCCCAGCGGGTGGCGGCCAGTTGGAAGATGTCGGGCACGGGCTTGCGCCACTCCACCCCGGCGCTGCATACCACCAGATCGAAGTAGGGGCGCAGGCCCAGATAGTCCACCATGCGCTGGAAGACCCGTTCGCAGGAATGGTGGGCGATCAAGGCCAGTTTGTAGCCTTGGGATTGCAGCTCGGCCAGGGTCTCTTTGGCGTGGGGCAGGAGCTGCCAAGCCACCATCTCCGGGGCATAGAACATGTCCACGGCGCTTTTGAGCACGTTGGGGTCCATGCGGCTGGCCGGGTAGTTGAAGAATTGGAGCAGAAAGCTGAGGGTGTCGTTGGCGATATGCTCCTCCTGCTCCTCGTCGGATTTGGACTCGGCGAAGGTGCGGGCCTCGATCATCTGCTCCCAGAAGGTGTCATAGAGATCCATGCCCGTGGCCCGCATGTAGCCCACGGCATTTTTGCCCCCCTCCACCATCAGCTCGTGGATGGGGCGGCTGAGTTGGGCCAGGGTGTCGTCGAAATCGAAGATGATGCCCTGGATCAAGCGGGGGGGCGGCGGGGGGGCTCCCTCGAAATCTGCAAAGAAATTCTGCCCCAGGCGCGCCACGTCTTCCGGATCTAAAATAAGATCCGGCGCGGGATCTCGTTGGGCTTGATCCGGCGTAGATCCCAGGGTTTGGCGAAAGGCGGCTACGGCTTCCCGGCCCTCGCGAAAGGGATCCGCAGGATCCCCGGCTGGGTTGTCGGTCAGATCAATGTTGGGCGTGGGTGCTGGGCGCGCTGAAGGCGTCTGGGCGGCATGCTCGTCCAGATCCAAAGGCGATGGGTTTTCGGACATGGGTTTCCTGGATTCTGCCGACAAGGGCTAACTGTCCCCGCGGCGAGTTGGGCGACGGAACCAACCGCCAGCTGCGCTATCCGCGGGTGGCGGCGGCTCTGCGGGCGGGGCGGGTTTGGGTTGGTTGGCGGCGCTGGGCGCAAAGGGGGGTGGGGCCACAGGCGTAAACTTTGGGGGTGCCGGTGCAACCTCGTCGCTATCTTGGGCAGTCAAGACGGTTTGCCGAGGGGGAGGCAGGTTGGGCGACGGATCGTTGCTGCGAGCGGCCACCCGTCCCGGCGTCAGGGGCCAAGAGATGATGTCCTCGCCGAAGAGATCGGCGACGAGCTGATAGGCTTGGCGATCCTCGTTCGGTGCCACCTGGATGGGCAGCTTTTTTTCTGCATTGGCCACGGCTATGGCCTGGCCCAGCCCCGGCACCGCACCGGCGGACGACATGCGCATACGGGTGACCAAGGCGCTCATGTCGGGCAGAGCAGGGCTGTGGACGGAAGGTGCGTATTCGACCAGCAGCCCCAGCCGGGTCGGGGCCAGCCCCCGGTTTTGGATCTGCTGGCTCAACACCATGGCCGTGACCAGATCCTCTTGGAAGTTGCGCGAGACCATGAGGGCCGCCTCGGCGCTGGCATAGAGGGGCAACAGGGCATCACCCAGCATGGAGTGGGTGACAAAGTAGACGATGCTGTTGGATCGTTGGGCCATGTTGACCAAAGCCCGGGTATGTTCCTGGGTCAGAGGCTTGGGCGCGTTGCCATCTTGCGCGGTGACCAGAAGTTTGATCCCGCTGGATTCGTGGGTGACCAGGGCGTCATCAAATTGGGGCTTGCCGATACTGCCGGGGTTGAGACCAAGCAGATCGTCCAGGGTCTGCTTGGCCTGCAAGCCCAGGCGAAAGGCCGTGTTGGTAAAGGCAGGAATCAGCTCAATGATGATGCTTTGCTGTTTGGCCTGGGTCAGCCCGGCCAGGTTGAGGGCGATATTGATGGCCTGGTTGGGATCGTTTGCGCTCATGATCATAAAGAGCCGGGCCTCGGCCAGGGTGACCACCGTGGGCTTGGCTGCCGCGGCTCGGCGCAGCAAAGCCTCCACCCGCATGAGCAGTTCAGGCAATTCGGCCGGTTTGATCAGGAAATCATCGGCCCCAGCCTGAAAGCCCTCGACCTTTTCCTGTACATTGCTCAGGGCAGTCAACAGAATGATGGGCATGCTGGCCGTGCGGGGATCTTTGCGCAACTGGCGCGTCAACTCGTAGCCGTTCATCTCCGGCATCATCACATCGATGATGGCCAAGGAAGGAAGTTCTGTCTTGATCGCTTCCAGGGCCTCCACTCCATTGCTGGCTGTCATCACATTATAACCGTGGGGGCGCAGGTGGAATTGCATCAATTTGCGCAAGGTGGCTTCGTCATCGACCACCAAAATTGTCGGATTCGGCATGATTTTCCTCTGATTCTCAATCTCTGTCACCCATAGCCGCTGGATGCGCCACGCAAGGGGTAGGACCATTGCACCCCAATTTGAGCGAAAGCGCTATGGGATATTTCAGCTATTGCGCTGGTTTCTGACCTGATTGGTAAGCGACCATTCACATCGTGCGGCCCCGTTCGGCAGAGCTCACGTCGAAGCCCGCCCCCAATACCGAGGGAGGTTGTGGACCGTTTCCTCCAAGGTTGGGGGGAGGGGGAGCAGGGGAGTGCAAGGCTATCAACCAGCAATGAGTAGTATGCTGTCAACCCTTTGTTCTGTCAAAGAGATTGGCCTGTGATTTGGCTGAATGCTATACTCAGTTTGTGGAAATTAGCATGAGCGAGTCACCATCGCCCAATCTCCCGAACTCAAAACAACGACCCTACTCAGGAGGACACCATCGTGGCCCATTCTCTGCAAATTGGTTCGATCCGATGTCATATTCTTAACGACGGCCACGGCACAGCAGATCCTGGCGGCTTTTTTGGCCTGATTCCCCGGGCGCTGTGGGAGCGGGTGGTGCAGGCCAACGACCAGCATCAGATCCCTGTGGACTATCGCTGTTTGCTCATTGAGTCTGACGCTGGGCTGGTCCTGGTGGATACGGGCAATGGGGACAAGTTTGATGCCAAACGCCGCCGCAATCTGGGGATCAGCCAATCCAAAGATCGATTGTTGGCGGATTTGGCCTCGGTGGGCGTTGCGCCCGAAGATGTGGACATCGTGATCCTGACCCATCTCCACGGCGACCATGCCGGGGGCGGCACCCGCTGGGAGACGCCGGACCACACCCCCGGTCCCGTCGTGCCCACCTTCCCCAACGCCCGCTATCTGGTGCAGCGGCTGGACATGATCGATGCCAGCTTCCCCAACGAGCGCACCGCCGCCACCTATCTGTCCGAAAACTGGCTGCCCCTGCAAGAACGGGGCGTCTTGGAGATTGTGGACGGGGATCAGCAGATCTGCCCCGGTGTGCGCACCCAAGTTTCGCCCGGCCATACCCCTGGCCTGCAAGTCGTCTGGGTGGAGGACGGTGGAGAAAGCCTGCTCTTTTTGGGCGATGCGGCCTCTTGGGCCGTCCACTTCGAGCGGCTGGCCTGGGTGCCCTCCTTCGACATCGACCCCATGACCAGCATCGAAACCAAACGCCGTCTGCGCAGCCAGGCCCACGCCCGCAACGCCCTCCTCGTCTTCCAACACGACGGCCAAACCATCACCGGTCGCCTCCACCCCGGCCCGCGTGGGCTTGTTGTGGAGCCGGAGATTTCTGAAGGGGTGAGGGGGTGAAGGGGGAGACAAGGAGACAAGGAGACAAGGAGAGGAGTCGTGACTCCCCGTCTCCCTCTCCTCTCCTTGCCTCTCAATCCCCGTACAGCCACACCTCGGTCCGAGTAAACGTGGTTGAAGTGATGGGGGTACGGTGGGTGTCGAGCCAGGCGGTCATCAGGCCGCGTTGATCCCACAACTCCGCCTCGCTGCTCAGGAGCCAGATGCGGTCGTGGTCGGCGGTCATGGACTGCATGGAACGGTCCACTTCAAGTTTGGCCACTTCCAGGCCGAAGCCGTTGTTGGTCCACAGCCCTTCGGCCCAGGGAGCCAGCCGGTCTTCCTGGTTTTGGAACGGGTTGGGGCCAAAGTCGCTGGTGTAATAGGCGTAGCTGTAGGCCATGTGGGGCACTTGCAGAATCAGCAGATCCCCAGGCTGACGTTGACTTTCCACAAAAGCCACGGCCCCCCGCAGATCCGCCTTGAGCGGGGTGTGGCTTTGCTGTATCCCCATCCCCAACCAGATTGCCCCGACCACCATCCCCAAAGCCAACCCCAACCTCTTTGCCCCCCTAGCCCCCCAATTCTGGGGGGAACTGTCCAGCACCTCCCCCAGAATTGGGGGCCGGGGGGCCATCCCCAAGGCCATCAACAAAAAGAGGGCCGGCGCAATCCAGATGACATAACGGTCCACGAAGACCGGTTTGATCAGGCTGATGGCATAGATGGTCAACACGGGCAGGGCCAGCCACGTGGTGATCAACGCCAGGGTGCGGGGGCCGCTCAACCCGGTTTGGGGTGAGCTTTCCAGCCGGGGGGCGCTCAACAGCAGCCCGGCCACGGCGAGGAGCAGGCCGGGGATCATCCATGCCCAGTGGGGGGTGAGGAAGCCCCGGTTGTGGACAAAGATCAACGTGCGCACCATCTGGCCCAGGGGGATGAAGTTGAAGCCCGTGGTGTAGTCCGCCCGCACCACAAAATCCCACTGCCAGACCAGCATGGGCAGATAGGGCAGGGTCAGCCCGGCCAGGGCGAACAGATAGCCCCGTCGGCCTGGGCTGTGGCGTTGATTGGGCTGCGGGCGATCAGAAACCAGACAAAATGCAGGGGAATGTGCAGGATCATGAAGAGGTGGGTGTAAAAGCCCAAACTGGTCACCACCCCATAGCCCAGCCACGTCCGCCAGCCGCCCCGGGCCATCCCCACCAGCCACAGCCGGGCGGAGAGCAGAGAGATGGCCACGATCAGGGCATACATTTTGCCCTCTTGCCCATACCAGAGTTGATAGGGATTGACGGCCAAAAAGAGCGCCGCCCAAAGAGGCGCGCTGCCCCAACGGCCACGGGCGGCGGGCAGGAGCAAGCGGCCCACACTCCACAACAACGCCACGGCCAGCACCCCGCCCCACACAGACGGGAAGCGCAGGGCAAACTCCCCGGTCCCCACCAGGCCAAACCAAGGCCGCAAACTGACAAAGTAGAGGGGACCATTCTGGGCCGGATTGACAAACATGGCCAAGGTCTCGGCCAGGGGACGCACGGCAAAATAGATGGCGTCCACCTCGTCCCGCCACAGGCCAAAACGGGTCAGCCCTTGCATGCGCAGGGCAAAGGCCCCCAACAGCCCGGCCAAAAGCAGCAGACGTTCAATCCCCGCCAAAGGTCGGGGAGGATTGTGACTGGGATTGGGCTTGGGATGGGGCGAGAGGTGTCAGCATGGCAGCAAGGAGCCGGGTTAGGGCAACGAAGCGGGCCAGTTGTCGTCATCTTGGGGGGTATAGGGGGCGCGTCCGGGGTTGGTGGGCGGCGTGTCCAAATAGGGGTGGAAGGCGGAGTCCGTATAGTCTCCGTAGGATGGCTGGTTGCGCCGGTTGGCCACCCGTCCGGTGACACCCAGGCCCACCACAATCCCCGCCACCACAAAGAAGATGAACGATCCGCAGATCAGCCACAGCCAGGCCAAGGAACCCACGGCTCGGTCGATCAACGTGGCGGCCACCAGCAGACGATCCGGGGCCGGGGTGGGCGTGGGGACCGTCACCGGGCGCAGGGTGGGGATGACCAGGGGCAACAACATGCCCGCCAGGTCCACTGTGGGCGTTGGGGTGGGGACGAGGGTGGGGTCCGCCGCGCCAGGCGGTTGCAAAGCCGGGTCCAAGGTGGCGGTCGCCTCGGGCGTCGGCGTGGCATCGATTGTCTCGGCGACTGGTGTTTCTGTAGCCGTTATTTCTGGCGCAACAAATTCCGTCGCTGTCGGTTCAAGGGTCGCCGTGGGGAGCGGCGTTGGGGCGGGGGTGGGGGTATCAATGGGCGATTGGGGCGAGATTGAAAGAGCATTTCGGCGCTGGCCGGCCCCCCGGTCAGCCAGGCGAAGAGCAACCCCGTCGCCAGCAAAACGGCCAACGGTCCGCGCACGGTTTGGATTGTTTTGAAAAAAGAACGACGCATCAGATCAGACCCCTTGTCGCCAACGCGCCAAAGATCGCCGCCAACGCATTGGGGGCGATCGAGGCAAGGGTAGGGTTGAGGGGCAGTCCGAGACGTTGCGGAGACATGGCGATTGGCGCTATTTGCGACGCCGGGCCAGAATCAGGCCGACGACCACAAGCAGCCCAAGCAGGACCAAGCCCACCAAGAGCAGGCTGACCTGGCTGCCGCTGTCCACGGGCACAGAGGGCATGGGCACGGGCGTGGCCACGGCGGGTTGGCCGGCGCTGCCGGAGTCCGTAGTGGGAACCGCCGGGCCTGTGGTGGGCTGGTTCGGTTCCGGATAGGCGGTCGGATTGGCCGGTTCGCTGATCTGCGCCGGAACCGGTGCATCGGCCCCCGGATAGCTTTCGATGACCACCGTGGGTGCGGCGGCTGCGTCCACTGCCGGGCCGGGATAGGTTTCTTGGGCCAGGGCTGGGGTGGCGAAGGCGGCCAGAAGCGCGGCACAGACCAGGATCAGGCCAAGTCGTTGAAGAGATCCGGCAATGCCGGTGCGAAAAGATGAGAATTGGTGCATAAATTGATAGTCCATGAGAATGACACGGATGGTTTTGATAGATCCGTGAGAATTGAGACGCGATGAATGGGGGGTATTATACACCGACCCGCCCAGGTTGACGAATGAGTCACGGTCAGCCGGTCAACCAGTGGTGGCGCCTGTGGTGACATCCCCGGCGGCGAAGGTGCGCTCCGCGCCGGTTGGGGCGCGCACGACCAGTTCGCCGGTCAGGGTGGTGGACACCGCCGTGCCGCTGAAGGGCTCTGCCCCCCGCCGCGGACGCTGCGGCCACGGGCCACACGGTGACGGCCTGGCCCAGGGTGATCAGTCGTCCTTGCCAACGCCGGTGCAGATCAACCGCAGAGGGTGCATCAGGCCCCAAAAGATCCCCCAAGGCCACACAAAGGGCATGGAGCAGATCGGCTCTTGATGGGTGGCTACTTCCTATCCTTTCGCCAAAAAGGGCCAAGCTAGTGGGCTGGGGCCGATGATCCGGCACGGGGGGCAGATCCTCGGCCCGTTGGTGGATGTTGATGCCTATGCCCAGCACGGCGTGGCTCATTTCGCTCCCGGTCAGCGCGCTTTCGATCAGCGTACCGCAGACCTTGCCGGTGTCCAGAAGCACATCGTTGGGCCATTTCAGCCAGACGTGGCCCCGGGTGGCGGGCCAGGCGATCTCCAGGGCATTGGCCACGGCCAGCCCGGCGATCATGGGCAATTGGGCGGGCATCTGGGGCAGATGGGGCGGCTTGACCAGCACGCTGAGGAGCAGGCCCAATCCGGGCGGCGCGTCCCAGCGCCGGGCCAGCCGCCCCCGGCCCTGGGTCTGCTCGTCGGCCAGGATGATGGTGCCCGAGGGGGCGGTGGGGGCCAGGGCGTGGGCCAAGGGCATGGTGCTGGCCACGCTGGCGTGGTGATAAATGGTGTGGCCCATGGGGCTGCCGGATAGGGCGGCGGTCAGGTCGGACAGACGCAGATCCGCGGGTGGGGTGGACATAAGGTCTCTTTCTGATTTTGTAGGTGCGGTTTTTAACCGCACAACGCTCGGGTAAGTGAATTGTGCGGTTAAAAACCGCACCTACGGGCTCCAAGATTGTCCCCCAGATCCGGCGGAAAGCAAAACCTCGCCCTGAGAGCGCCAGGGTGATTTTACGCCTTTCCGCCCCAATGCTTTGTGATCTGCCCATCCATCGTGTAGAATTGGGCACAATTCACTCTTGCTCATTGCAAGCGATTTAACCGCAGAGAACGCTGAGGACGCGCAGATTCGCAGAGAAAATCCCTCTTCTTCTTCCCTCTTTTTTCTTTGTGCTCTTTGCGCCTTTGCGGTGAAAAGCAAGTTTTGCACCCAAATTTGTCGACTTGAAACGGACCGCCACCTTGGCTCCACCGCAACCCATCCCCTCGTGGATGGACGACCCGAACGACCCCCTATCCTTCACCTACCCGGATGCGTCAGCCGCTGATGCCGGTCCCTCTCTCCCTATCATCTTGATCAGTGCGGCGGTGGGCGTGGGGTGTGGGATCTTTGGGCTGTACGTGGCCTATCAACTGCTCTATCTGATTGCGCCGGTCAGCGCGGCGTTGGGCACCTTGGCCCTGCTTTCCGGCATCGGGGTCAGCGCCGCGGTCTTGGGACGGCTCACCGACAGCCAGGCCACCCTGTTGAACATGGGGATCAGTTGCGGAGTGGTCTTCTTCACGGCCATCTTCTTTGGCTTCTGTTTGTTGATTGGGGCCATCACGGCCACCTTTACCTTGGCGGGATAGCCTCGTCAAGAAGTTCGACTTTTGTCAAAAGTCGAACTTCTGAAAGGACTCACCCATGCGCGCAGCCATCTTTCGTGAACACAGCCCCAGTCTAGATGTATATGAAGTGGTAGACGACATGCCCGTGCCCGCCATCGGCCCGGCGGATGTCTTGGTGCGGGTGCGCTTTGCCGCCCTCAACCGGCTGGACGACTTTGTGCGCCAGGGCTGGAAGGGGCTGGATCTGGCCCTGCCCCACATCCCCGGCAGCGATTTCAGCGGCGTGATTGCCGAAGTGGGGGCGGATGTCACCGGCTGGACCGTGGGCCAACGGGTGACGGCCAACACCATGATGTGGTGCGGCACGTGCGCCGCCTGCATCCGGGGCAAGCACAACCAGTGCGCCACGGGCCACATCCTGGGCGAACACATCCCCGGCGCGGATGCGGAGTTTGTGCGGGTGCCCGCCCGCAATTTGATCGCCATCCCCGACGGCTATGACATGCAGAAGGCCGCGGCGGCCTCGTTGGTCTACGTCACCGCCTGGCACAGTTTGATGGTGGCCGGGGGGCTGAAGGCCGGCGAGCGGGTCTTGGTGGTGGGGGCCGGCGGCGGGGTGAACACGGCGTCCATCCAGATCGCCAAGTTGATTGGGGCCACGGTCTACGTCATTGCCGGGGACGCCACCAAGGCCGCCCAAGCCGAAGCCCTGGGGGCCGATTGGGTCCACGACCGCAGCCAGGATGCGGCCTGGGGCAAGGCGATCTTCAAGGCCACCAACCGCCAGGGCGTTGACATGGTGGTGGACAACGTGGGCGCGGCCACCTGGCCCAGCAGCCTGCGCGCCCTCAGCCCCGGCGGACGGTTGGTCACCGTGGGCGGCACCAGCGGCTATGGGGCCGACGTGCCGGTCAACCTGATCTTTGCCCGGCATCTCAGCATCATCGGCAGCACCATGGGCACCCAAGGCGACTACGAGACGGTCATGGGCCTGGTCTTTGCGGGCAAGCTGGACCCGGTTGTGGACAGCGTCTTCCCCCTGGCCGACTATCGGGCGGCGGTGGAACACATGCTGGCCGGGGACCATTTCGGCAAAATCCTGGTGGAGATCGGGTAGACCTGTGGCCAAATATGTCGATCCCGTGCCGCCGGGCATCCTGCCGGACGCGCTGCCCCCGGCCTCTGTGCGCCACGCTCGGCTCACGGTCACCCAGACGCCGGATGGGCGCAACAGTCTGCTTTTCATGTACGATCATGTGCCCTTTGTGCGGGTGATGCTCAACTTTCTCGCCATCATGATCGCCCGCCACGCCCCCAGCGTGGCCCTCAAGCGCTGGCTCTACCGCAGCCGGGGCATGACCGTGGGGGCCGATGTGGCCTTCGCCTGGACCGCCACGCCGGATCTGCTCTATCCTGAACTGATCAGCGTGGGGGCCAACACCATCATCGGCTACAACACCACCATCCTGGCCCACGAATATCTGCGGGCCGAATGGCGCACCGGCCCGGTGCAGATTGGCCGGGACGTCACCATCGGGGCCAACTGCACCATCCTCCCCGGCGTGGTGATCGGCGACGGGGCCATTGTCAGCGCCATGAGCTTGGTCAACAAGGATGTGCCGCCGGGGGCCAAGGTGGGTGGCGTGCCGATTCGGTTGCTGTGAATTATCGAGTATCGGTAGGCCGCCATGTCAGCGCAGGTTGAGTAGGCCGAGTCAACCACGGAAGTGCTCGACGATTGGAAAAAGGCCGTATCGAAACCGAAGCGGGTTGACCCGCTACGGCTTCGATACGCCGCCAGTCAATGAATGGTTTGCGAAAATATCGGGGCGGCTACTCAACCTGCGCTCTCTCCTCTACGGACCGACCACTTTAGTCCACCAATACACGACACACGATACTCGATAATTATGAACGCACTCTTCCGCTTTATCCGCTCATTCCAGCCCTTTGTTGAACAGCAGGCCATCCTCACGATCATTGTGATTGTGGATGTCTTTGCCTATTTTGCTGGGCTGCTCTATTGGTACGGCTATGTGATGGCCGACCCCTTGGTGCCCATGTGGGCGTGGCCGTTTATCCCGGACTGTCCGCTCTTTGGGCTGTTGGGGGCTTTGGGGCTGCT
Source organism: uncultured Chloroflexia bacterium (assembly GCA_963704975.1). Lineage (GTDB taxonomy): Bacteria > Chloroflexota > Anaerolineae > Caldilineales > Caldilineaceae > JAGNDO01. The sequence goes on from CAVPIK010000014.1 coordinate 79,634, forward strand.
CATGGTGATCGCCAAAAAGCGCTGGACCGAGGCGGGCCAAACCCAGGGCCAGCGCTGGGTGGTGATCCTGGGCGGGGTCTTTGGGGTGCTCTGGTTGACTACTTATATAGCCGCCGCCCCAATTTGGTGGCAACAGCAGGCATCTATGATCGGGTTGGCCGCCTGGGTGTTGATCCTGGCCGGTCTGCTTTTCAAGCAGGCCCCCAACTGGCTGATCACCCTCTTTGCCTTTGGTCAGATCCTCTACGGCATCTGGACAGTATCGGTCTGGCTGATCTTTTGGTATAATACCAACGCTCTTCTCGGTGCGCCCCTATTTACGCTTGACAGCATAGTGATGACCATTGCCCACCTTGGCCTGATCGCCCAGGGGATCTTCCTGCTTTCCTACATCAAGCCCAGCGTGGGCAGTATCGGGATTGCATTTCTCTGGTTTGCCCTCAGCGACTATGTGGACTATGGGTTGGGCTACTATCCTGGATTGCCCGACATCATCCCCCTGCCCCTGATTCAGTGGGGCACGATTGCCATGACTTTTGTGCTGCCTCTGCTCTTTTTGTGGATGAGTCGTGGTCAGCCGGCGCAAACCGTGCGCCAGTAGGGCGGTAACCTCTCTCTTCTTTTATGTACCCCCTGGTTCTCTCCAGCCCCATCACAACAAAGGCGGACTCCCTTGAAAAAGACAAAAACCACCGAACGCTTTGAGGAATTTCAAGAGCGCAAGGCCGCGGCCAAGCAGGGCGGCGGCGAGGAGCGCATCGCCCGCCAACATGCCAAGGGCAAAATGACCGCCCGGGAGCGGCTGGAGTTGCTGCTGGACAAAGGCACCTTCCGGGAGATGGACATCTTTGTCACCCACGATTCCCACGATTTTGGCATGGACGAGCAGAAGATCGCCGGGGATGGGGTGGCCACGGGCTACGGCACCATCAACGGGCGGCTGACCTATGTCTTCTCCCAGGATTTCACCGTCTTCGGCGGCAGTGTGAGCAAGCGCCACGCCGAGAAGATCTGCAAGATCATGGACACGGCCATGAAGAACGGCGCGCCGGTGATCGGTCTCAACGATTCCGGCGGGGCTCGCATCCAAGAAGGGGTGATGAGTCTGGCCGGCTATGCGGACATCTTCTTCCGCAATGTGATGGCCTCCGGCGTGATCCCCCAGATCAGTCTGATTATGGGACCGTGTGCCGGGGGGGCGGTCTACAGCCCGGCCATCACCGACTTCGTGATCATGGTGGACCAGACCAGCCACATGTTTGTCACCGGGCCGGATGTGGTCAAGACCGTCACCCACGAGGATGTGGATTTCGAGACCCTGGGCGGGGCGCACGTTCACGCCAGCAAATCGGGCGTGGCCCACTTTGTGGCCGACACCGAGGCCGACGCCCTCTTCCTCACCCAGCAGTTGATGGGCTATCTGCCCTCCAACAATATGGAAGACCCGCCCTTCGTCATCACCCAGGACGATCCCCTGCGCCAGGACACGGAGCTGGACGATCTGATCCCGGACAATCCCAACAAGCCCTATGACATGAAAGAGGTCATCCGCAGGATTGTGGATGACGGCCAGTTCTTGGAGGTCCACGAGCATTGGGCCGGCAATATTCTGGTGGGCTTTGCCCGACTGGGCGGGCGCACCGTGGGCATCGTGGCCCAGCAGCCCGCCCATTGGGCCGGGGTGCTGGATGTGGACGCCAGCCAGAAGGCGGCCCGCTTTGTGCGGCTGTGTGATGCGTTCAACATTCCCTTGGTGGTCTTCGAAGATGTGCCCGGCTTTATGCCCGGTCTCAACCAGGAGCACGGCGGCATCATCCGCCACGGGGCCAAGCTGCTCTATGCCTTCTGCGAAGCCACCGTGCCCAAGCTGACCGTGATCGTGCGCAAGGCCTATGGCGGGCGCGTACTGCGTGATGAATCCCCGGCACACGGGCGCGGACCTGGTCCTGGCCTGGCCCACCGCCGAGATCGCGGTGATGGGGCCGGAGGGCGCGGTCAACATCATCTTCCGCCGGGAGCTGGCCGAGGCCGAAGATCCCGTGGCCAAGAAGGCCGAATTGGTGGAAGACTATCGCAAGCGCTTGGCCAACCCCTATGTGGCCGCCGCCGCCGGCTTCATCGACAACGTGATCATGCCCCACGAGACCCGCCCCCGGCTGATCAACACCCTGGAAATGCTGCGCAACAAGCGGGCCAGCCTGCCGCCCAAAAAGCACGGGAATATCCCTTTGTAATAATGCACAATGCACAATTTTCAATGCACAATGGATCGTGTTGAGACGGAAATCCAAAATCTAAAATCAGAAATCCAAAATCCTATGGCATTACAAGAGATCGAATTTGAACTGACCAAAGCCCAGTACGAGCGCATGGGCTATCCGCGTTTGGAGCAAGGGCAGCCCTTGTCCCTGGTTTTGGACGTGGGGGTGTTGCTGCCCGAATCGGGGGTGGGAGATTGGTACGAGGTGCAGGAGGCTCCACTGCCGGACCGCTTTGAACAGGTGGGCCGGGCGCGGTATGCCTTCACGGGCAAGATTCTGGAAGCCGAACACTTCATGGAGCAGGATGAACAGACCGGCGTGGTGCTGGTGGAGTGTGCGGGCGTCCCGCTGCGCGTCACCTGCGGGCCGGGCGCGGATGGGCGACTGCCCTTCGGCACCTGGGAAGGCCGCACCTTCACTGGGGTGGGCTCTCTGGTCGCCACGGTCGAGGATGAGTACACGACTATCATCGGCGGCACCGTGGGCGTCACCCTGTGGAACTTCCGCCGCCTCAGCCTGCTGCCCGGCGACCCGTTCTTTGGCCACTGGCACGAAACATCCGAACTGCTCACTTCACCCTTCACCCACGACCGGGTTCTTGTCACCGCCCGTCTACACCGCAAGGGGTTGTAGAGATTAGGTCTATCCTAATCCCAAATCCTCAACCCCCAACCGCCATTCGCCATTCGCCATTCGCCCACCGGGAGCCGCTATGTTCCGAAAAGTATTGATCGCCAACCGCGGGGAGATCGCTGTGCGCATCCTGCGCGCCTGCCAAGAGCGGGGCATTGCCACAGTAGCGGTCTATTCCGACGCGGATCGCACGGCCCTGCATGTGCGCTCGGCGGACGAAGCCTATCACATCGGCCCGGCCCCCAGCCTGGAAAGCTATCTGCGCATCGACAAGATCATCGATGTGGCCCGGCGTTCGGGCGCGGACGCCATCCATCCCGGCTATGGCTTTCTGGCCGAAAATGCCGAGTTTGCCGCCGCCTGTGCCGATGCCGGCATCACCTTCATCGGCCCCAGCCCCGAGGCCATCGAAAAGATGGGGGACAAGATCACCGCCCGGCAGACCGTGGCCAAGCGGGGGGTGCGCCTGATTCCGGGCAGCGAACCGGGTCTGGGCGATGAAGAATTGAAGGCGATTGCGGATCAGATCGGCTATCCGGTCATGATCAAGGCCAGCGCGGGCGGGGGCGGCAAGGGCATGCGGGCGGTCAACGCGCCGGCAGAATTCCAAAACGCCCTGGAAGCGGCCCGGCGCGAGGCAGGCAAGGCCTTTGGCAACGACGAGGTCTATTTGGAAAAGATGATCGTCAACGCCCGGCATATCGAGTTCCAGATCCTGGCCGACAGCTTCGGCAACACCATCCACCTGGGCGAACGGGAGTGCAGCATCCAGCGCCGCCACCAGAAGCTGATCGAGGAGTCTCCCAGCGTGGCCATCGACGCCAAGATGCGGGACGAAATGGGCAAGATGGCCGTGGCCGCGGCGGAGGCGGTCAACTATGTCAACGCCGGCACCATCGAGTGTCTCTTCGACAGCCGGGACAACAGCTACTATTTCCTGGAAATGAACACCCGGCTGCAAGTGGAACATCCCGTGACGGAGTTTGTCACCGGCGTGGACATTGTCAAGGAGCAGATCTCCATCGCCGCGGGTCGGCGTATGCGCTATCGCCAAGAGGACATCGTGGCCAAGGGCTGGTCCATCGAGTGCCGCATCACCGCCGAAGATCCCTTTAATAACTTTATGCCCAACAGTGGGGTCATCACCTTTCTGCAGGAGCCCACCGGCCCCGGCGTGCGGGTGGAGAGTGGCCTGTATCGGGGCTATGAGGTCAGCCTCTTCTATGATCCCATGATCGCCAAGCTGGTGGTGTGGGGCGAGACCCGGGCCGAAGCCATTTTGCGCATGCGCCGGGCGCTGGCCGAATATCGCATCGGGGGCATCAAGACCTCCATTCCCTTCCACCAATCCATTATGGACAGCACCGAATTTATCTGGGGCACCTTTGACACCGGCTTCCTCAACCGCCGCCAATTCGTCAAAGAACCCACGGGCAAGGATGGCCACGACCGTATCGCCGCCATCGCCGCCGCCCTCATCGCCCACGAGGAGGGCCGCAAAGCCGTCCACATCGGCGCTTCCACCGACTCGACTGCCCAGGAAAATCCCTGGAAGCAGGCCGGCCGCATCCAAGCCACAGGAGGTCGCTGGTGAAATACTTTGCCACCATCGGCAGCAACGAATACGAGATCGAGATCTCCCAGGACACCGTCACCCTCAATGGTGAGGTGATCGATGTGGATCTGGCCCAAAGCGGGGTGCCGGAACTATACAGCCTGATCCTGGGCGGGGCCAGCTACGAGGCGCTGATTGAGCCGTCCGCCCAGGACTATGCGGTTACCCTGAAGGGCGAACAGTTCCATGTGCGGGTAGAAGACGAGCGCACCCGTCGCCTGAGCGCCGGGCGGCGCGGCCCTTCTGTCCCCCAGGGGGATCTCGCCATCCGCGCCCCCATCCCCGGTCTGGTGGTCAAAATCCTGGTGGAAGTGGGGCAAACTGTCGAGGAGGGCCAGCCCTTGGTGCTACTGGAAGCCATGAAGATGGAGAACGAAATCCGGGCACCACGCTCTGGTTTGATCAAGCAGATCGATACAAGCGCAGGCAACCGGATGGAGCAAGGTGCTGTTCTCATGGTTCTGGAGTGATCCAGTAGGCTTGTGGCCATGGTCGCTGTTTCCAAGACTTGGCGTGTTTTTTTGGAATTTGTAATTGACATCCACCCCCACCTGTGATACATTTATGGGGTCGGCGGAATTGACGACTGCTCACTAACAAGCGAACTAATATGACCTTTGTTTTGGTGCCAAGCATAACATACTCCCAAGTCACCTGATGGCTGAAAAGTCATTTCGGGAGTAGTTGGCACCGCCAGGAAACTGGCGGTGTTTTGTTTCTATAGATGGTAGCCTTTACGGAAACCAATCTGCGGAAACAGTGAACACCAAGTAACAAAGGTCAACTTTTTCACCAAGGCTTTGAAAGCTCAAGCTGATTCCAAAGTAGGTTGCACCATAACATGGTTGACAATCACGA
>CAVPIK010000014.1:90000-259784 GCA_963704975.1 uncultured Chloroflexia bacterium
CGGTCTCTATCCGCTGTGGGCGTAAGGGAATTGAGGAGATCTGCCCCTAGTACGAGAGGACCGGGGTGGACAGACCGCTGGTGTGCCAGTTGTGTTGCCAAATGCATAGCTGGGTAGCTAAGTCTGGAATGGATAACCGCTGAAAGCATCTAAGTGGGAAGCCAGCTTCGAGATAAGTTCCCTCACAGAATAATCTGGTAAGTGCGCTGGGAGACGACCAGTTTGATAGGCGGCATGTGTACAGGCAGAGATGTCTTTAGCAAAGCCGTACTAACGCACGAGGGCTTAACCTATACAATGATTTTTATCATGTGTCATGGGTTGCCAGAAGATACCGGAAGGTATACAAACGTAACAAAGGTACAAGCATCCTGTTTGGTTTTTAGTGTACCAGGTTGAACGCCTGGTAGACGCACTTGTGGGTTATGTGCACACGTAAAAGTGTGAGCATAATCAGGCAGTGTTAACAATCTAGACACGCTCTAGACAAAAACTTTGGAAAGTGCGAGTTTTTGTTGGTGACAAGAGCGGTGGGGGTACACCCGGATCCATCTCGAACCCGGCAGTTAAGCCCACCAGCGTCGATGGTAGTGCATGGGTAACTGTGTGCGAGAGTAGACCGTCGCCAACAAAAACTCGTCTTTTATTGCCCAAAAATAAGGCCGTTTCTCAACGACGGATGATTTTTTACCAGTCATCCGCTCGAAATTGGTCTCGGCCCTGACTCCATGATACAATAGCTGGGTCGAATTTTGACCAGAAATTGCACCTTGGTTCCGAGTTACTGAGTATTGATGGACGATAACCCGCCAGAACCTAACATGACCCGCTGTTCGATGGATACCCGGTTCGCCGGTCCCTTATCCGCCGATCGCACCCTCTCTGTCGGGTCAATCTGTTATCAACCCACACAAAAACTTATACGAACAACCTCTACCGGAGCACCTTGGCTGATACAGCCGGGCGCACCGGCTTTTTGCGCGTCCAGAGAAATTGTCCCAATTCCACAGCACTGCCAAGGAGCGACCCCATGACAACCGCCATTGTGATCCTGGCCGCGGGCCAGGGAACCCGCATGAAATCTGATTTGCCCAAGGTCCTTCACCACGCTGCGGGCCGCCCTTTGGTGGACTGGGTCGTCGATGCCGCCAGGTCTGTCACCGATCTGCCCCCTGTGGTGGTGATCGGTCATGGCGGCGATCTGGTCCAAAATCTCCTGGGCGACCGGGCTGTTTATGCCCAGCAGACTCAGCGTCTTGGGCACCGGTCACGCCGTGCAGCAGGCCACCGACCTGCTCCGGGGCAAGACCGATCGCGTCATCGCCCTCTATGGCGACATGCCCCTGGTGCGGGGCGAAACCTTGACCAACTTGGTCGATCTCTATGAAACCAGCGCTGCCGATACCCAGGCCGCGCCCCTGGCCGTCGCCATGATCACCATCCACCGGGAGGATCCCCAGGGCTTTGGGCGGATTGTGCGCAACGAGCAAGGCGCGGTCCAGCGTATCGTCGAAGAGGCCGACTGCACCCCAGAGCAAAAGCGTATTCAAGAGCTAAATCCTGGACTCTATTGCTTTGATGCCGATTGGCTTTGGGAAAATTTACCGAAGATTCAGATCAGCCCCAAAGGTGAGTATTACCTGACCGACATGGTCGAGATCGCCGTGGCCCAAGGCCGTGGCGTGGTGACCATGCAAGTGCCAGGCGAGGAGACATACGGCGTCAACACCCGTAGCCATTTGGCCGTCGCCGCCGGGGTATTGCGTCAGCGTATTGTGGAACGCCACATGGACGCGGGCGTGACCATCATCGATCCGGCCACCACCTATGTGGACGCCACGGTCACCATCGGCGTGGACACCACCCTGCTCCCCGGCACCCATCTGCACGGGGAGACCACCATCGGCCCCAACTGCACCATCGGCCCCAACACCCAGATCGTGGACAGCCGCATCGGATCAGGCTGCCGCGTCGTCTATTCTGTTGTGGAGCAAGCCCGCATGGATGATGGCAGCGAGATCGGCCCCTTTGGCCATCTGCGCAAGGGCGCTCACCTGGGCGAAGGGGTCCACATGGGCAACTTTGGCGAAGTCAAGAACAGCTATTTGGGACCCGGCACCAAGATGGGCCACTTCAGCTATCTCGGTGACGCCCAGATCGAGGGCGACGTCAATATCGGGGCTGGAACCATCACTTGCAACTTTGACGGCAAAAACAAGCACAAAACTGTGATCGAAAAGGGCGCTTTCATCGGCAGCGATACCATGTTGGTGGCCCCGCTGCATATCGGCGCCAATGCGCGCATTGGGGCTGGGTCTGTGGTCACCAAGGATGTGCCCGTCGATGGGTTGGTCTATGGCGTACCGGCCCGTCCGCCCAAAGAGAGCTAAATTGAAGATTGAAAAGTAAGAATTGAAAATTGAAAATCGAAAATTGAAGAACAACGCGAAACTTTTCTTAAGGAGCAACAAAACGTGGACGCTGGTGATTTAACAGCCTGGATATTGGTAGGGGTAGCCCTGGTTTTGGTAGGACTTGCCGCCGCAGCAGAAGCAGCACTGGCCTCGGTCAGCCGCAGCCGAGTGCGCACACTGAAGAATGCAGGGGTCAACCAGGCGGTGGTGATCGATAGCTTGTTGAAGGATGCCCCCAAGTTTCTTCTCTCCCTCATGTTGGTGAAAAGCCTCGGCTGGCTGATGGCGGGCATCGCCACCTTCTCCCTGCTCCTGGGCCTGCCCCAGGTGGACATGACCGTGCTGGGCGGCTTGCTGGCCGTCTGGGTGATCCTGGCCATCACCCAGATCTTGAGCCGCGCCCTGGTCATGCGGGATGCGGAGAAGGCGGCCCTTTATTTTGCCCCGGCGGTACAGATACTCTCGACCATTCTGCTGCCCATCTCCTTTGGCCTGCGCAAGCTGGGCGCAGCCGTGCGCGGCCCGGAGGCCTCGGAAGAGAGCATTTTTCTGAGCGAGGACGGTCTGCGTTTCTTGCTCAACATGAGCGATGGCGAAGGCACCATCGAAGAAGATGAAAAGCAGATGATCGCCAGCATCTTCGAGATGGGCGAGACCGTGGTGCGGGAGATCATGTCGCCCCGCATCGACATCGTCGCCTTGGACGTGGATACCCCTCTGGCCCGGGCCCTGGATGTAATCATCAAGGCTGGGCACAGCCGCATCCCCGTCTTCGAGGACAACGCCGACCGTATCGTGGGCTTTCTCTATGCCAAGGATCTGCTCAAATGCTATCGGGACAACCAAACCGATGTCCTGATCCGGTCGATTCTGCGTCCAGCCTATTTTGTGCCCGAAAGCAAGAAGGTGGACGAACTCTTCCACGAAATGCAGACCCGGCGTGTGCATATCGCCATCGTGGTGGACGAGTACGGCGGCACCGCCGGCTTGGTCACCATCGAGGATCTGCTTGAGGAGATCGTGGGCGAAATCCAGGACGAATATGACAAGGAACCTGTGCCCTACCAGAAGATCGCCAGGGATACCTATGTCTTCAACGCCCGGCTGGATGTGGACTCGGTGGCGGATCTGCTCAACGTGGACCTGCCCTACACCGACGTGGACACCCTGGGCGGCTTCATCTTTGCCGAGCTAGGCCACGTGCCCGAAACCGGCGAGACCGTGACCTATGCCGGTTGGCGTTTCACCGTACTCTCCGTGGAGTCCCGGCGTATCCGCCAAGTGCGGGCCGAACCCTCCCCCAGCCTCGTCGGCGAAGAGGAGCAAGCGGCGACCGGCCAGGAGTCGTCTCGGTTTCAGCATAACAACGGCACCAAATCGCCCGATGGCAACACCATTCCCGGTCTGCAAATATCGTCTTGAATTGAGACAAGACTAATCAAAGGAAGTGCCCCATGACCCCATCCGACTTGGTAGCCCAGGCCCTGTTGGCCCGCACCCGCGCCTATGCGCCCTATAGCAACTACCACGTCGGGGCCGCCGTCTTGGCCGCGGATGGATCCGTGTGGCTGGGCTGCAATGTGGAGAACGCCGCCTTTCCCGCCAGCATCTGCGCCGAGCGGGTGGCGTTGACCGGGGCCGTTGCCCAAGGCCAGCGCGCCTTCACGGCCATCGCCGTCGCCACCCGAGATGGCGGCTCCCCCTGCGGCATCTGCCGCCAGGTCATGGCCGAGTTGGGGCCGCAGATGACCGTCTACATCAGCGACGATCAGGGCGTGTTCCGCACCACCACCGTCGCCGACCTGCTCCCCGACTCCTTTGATGGCTCAAGCCTGGGCAAATAAAGCGCAAAATAGAACTGCTGAATCAGATCAAAAAAGCGCCCGACCAATTTTATGGTCGGGCGCTTTTTTTCTTTTTTAAGTTGTGACCATTTGTGGTCATCTACCCAGCAGAAACCATCTCCATCTCGGCCAGACCGACCTTGCGGCACAGTTGACCCAAGCTTTCCTGTTCTGCCCCATCCAGCACGCCCATTTCACGGGTCACGATCTCCACATGCCGAGGGAAGATCTCGCTGATCAGCGTTGCCCCCTCATCCGTCAAGTGGATGGTGATAAAACGCCGATCGTTGGTGTCCCGCTGGCGGCGCACCAAGTCGCGTTTGGCCAGATTGTCGATCACAAACGTAATGTTTCCCGTGCTTTTGAGGATCTTGCCTGCCAAGGATTTTTGGCACATGGGGCCAAGGTGGTGAAGGGATTCCAGGATGCCAAATTGGCTCACGGTCAACCCATAATCCGACAAATGTGCGTTGATCCGGGACGTCACGGAATCCGCCGCCCGCTCCAGCTTGATATAGGTATCCAACGCCTGAACCTGTTCAGGCGTGCCGCAAAAATGAGTGCCCATTTTGATCTTCTCCCTGTGAGCCAACAAATCAGTTCAATGTTGAACTGATTGTACCACGCTTTCAGTTTCTGTCAAGCGGCGTCCCATCAGGGCTTTTCAAGAATCGCCAGCGTCCGGTAGGTCAGCGCAGGTTGAGTAGGCCGGGTCGACCAACTTGGTGCAAAACGAATGGAGTCTAGGCCGTATCGAAACCGTAGCGGGTCGACCCGCTACGGTTTCGATACGCCGCCGAGTGCTTGAATGGTCAGCGGAAATCTCGGCGGCGGCTACTCAACCTGCGCTAGCTTTTTTACTGAAGCGCTATCGCCACACGCCAGGCTGACGCAACGCGCTCTGCGCGGCATGAACCCCGCACATGCCATGCACCCCGCCGCCGGGTGGCGTGGACGAGGAGCAGAGGAAGACGCCGGGCAGGGGCGTGGCGTAGGGCGGCCAAGCGGCCACGGGACGCGTCCACAACTGGCGGATGTCCTGCACGCCGCCGCCGATGTCGCCGCCGATGTAGTTGGGGTTGTAGGCGTGAAGAGCTTGGGTATTGCGGGCGGATCGGGCCAGGATGGTCTCCCGGAAGCCGGGGGCGAAGCGTTCGATCTGGGCTTCGATGGCCTCGGTTCGATCCGCGGTGGAGCCGTGGGGGACGTGGCAATAGGCCCACAGGGTATGCTTGCCCGCGGGGGCGCGGCTGTCGTCAAAGAGACTTTGCTGGGCCACCAAAACGTAGGGCCGATCGCTCAATTGCCCCCGATTCGCCGCCCGCTCGGACGCGGCGACTTCGGCCAAGGTGCCACCCACATGCACGGTCCCGGCCCGGCGACATTCGGGCGCGGTCCACGGCACGGGATCGCTCAGGGCATAGTCGATCTTGAAGACCCCCGGCCCATAGCGGAATCCCGCCAATCTGCGCCCATAGCTTGCGGGCAACCGATCGTCCGGCCATGTTCAAAAACTGACGGGGGGTCACATCCAACAGCACGGCCTCGCTTTTGGGCAGTTCGGCCAAAGAGGCCACCTCCCACCCGCACACGATTTCCCCGCCCAACTCCCGCACATAGCGGGCCATGCCATCCACAATGGACTGGGAGCCGCCCCGGGGCAGGGGCCACCCCACCGCATGGCCCAACATCCCCAACACCAGGCCAAACGAGCTGGAAAAGGGCTGGCCGAAATCCAAAAAAGAGTGGGCGGCCAGCCCGGCAAAGAGCGCCCGCGCCCGCTCTTCCCGGAAGATCAGCCGGGGCAGCACATTGGCGGGCAGCAGGCCAGGGACGCCAAAGCGAGCCAGGGCCAAAAGGTGGGGCGAAAAGGGATGGGGACCGAGCAGGGCCGGGGCCAACTTGTCCCAATCCCTGGCCAGAGAGCCAAGCAGCGCCCGCCACGCCCCTCCGTCCCGCCCGATGGAGTCGGCAGTTTCGGCCAGGGATCGATGCAGCCCCACCGCCGTGCCATCGTCCAGGGGATGGGCCAGGGGCAGATCCGGTTGAATCCATTCCACGCCCAAGCGGTCCCAGGGCAGGGTGCGCATGAAGGGGGAGCCCAGGCCCAAGGGGGTGGATGGCCGAGCAGATGTCGTGGCGGAAGCCGGGCAGGGTGACCTCCGCCGTGCGGGCGCCGCCGCCGATGGTGGCCTTGGCCTCGATCACCAGCACCCGCCGCCCCGCCCGCCCCAGGGTGATGGCCGCGGCCAGTCCATTGGGGCCGGATCCCACGACCACTGCATCGTATGCGCTCAAGTGCTTTGCTCCTGTGATTGTTGGTTCATTGACAATCTCCGTGGTAGACTCGCTACTCAGTATAAGCGATATGACCGGAAACTGCCCCGCTCCACTCAACCTGCGCTGGTCTATGGACCACGATTATCTCAATGATCCGTCTTTTCTATTCCCGCAAGGAGAGCCATGAAGCTCGAAGCGTTTAGACCTCAACCCAAACTGGTCACAAAGGCAACCTCCGTCACCCACCCCCGGTTTCGGGTGATCGATGCCCACAATCATCTGGCCGAACCCTTTGGCGGCGGCTGGGATAAACGACCCCTGTCCCAACTCATCGCCCGTCTGGATGAGGCCCATGTGGACACCTATGTTGATCTCGACGGCGGCTGGGGCGAAGATCTGTTGCAACGACATCTGGACTACTTCAAGCAGCCCGCGCCCGAACGATTCGTGATCTTTGGCGGCGTCGATTGGTCCCAATGGGCGGAAAAGGGACACCGTTTTGGTGAGTGGGCGGCCGGTCGTTTGCGCCAACAGGCCAAGTGGGGCGCGCAAGGGCTGAAAATCTGGAAGCCCCTGGGCCTGCATGTGCGGGACGAACAGGGCGCCTTGGTGGCGGTCGATGATGAGCGATTGATCCCCATCTGGGAAACGGCCGCCTCCCTCAACTGGCCGATCCTCGCCCATGTGGCCGACCCCGTCGCCTTTTTCGACCCCATCACCCCTCAAAACGAGCGCATCGAGGAGTTGGCCGCCCACCCGGACTGGCATTTTCCCAGCCCGCCCTTCCCCGCCTTTCGCACCATCATGGAACAGTTCGCCAATGTGATCCGGCGTCACCCGGCGGCCACCTTTATTGGGGCGCACGTGGGTTGCTACGCCGAAAATCTGGGCTGGGTCGGCCAACTGCTCGATGAATGCCCCAATTTCCACATCGACATCAGCGCCCGTTTGGGTGAATTGGGTCGCCAGCCCTACACGGCCCGCCGCTTTTTTATGGACTATGCTGACCGCATCCTCTTTGGCACAGACGCCGGGCCGTCGCTGGATGCGTATCGCCTTTATTATCGCTTTCTGGAAACCGACGACGAATATTTCAATTACAGCCCTACGGATCCGCCGTCACAGGGACGTTGGCACATCTACGGTCTGCACCTGCCGGATGATGTTTTGGTCAAGATTTACGCGGACAACGCCAGACGAATTCTGAATCTTCGGTAACTGTCTTCCCCAATCCCCAATCCCAGCCTCCCTTAACCCAACCCTAACTTGCCCATCACCTCCGCTTTCACCAGGGAGGTGATGGTTTTTGGCATACTGGGATGTGTGCACGCCCCCTCCGCTTTGGTCCATGTTTTATTTTCTACGAAAGGAGCATATCGCAATGTTGAGAGGAGACTCACCATGATTTCGAAGGCACATTATCGTTCGGCGACCCTGGCGGATGGCCTGACCCTGCCCTCGGGCAAGGGGCTGGGACGCCAGGTGGTCGTCCTGGCCGCGGGGGTGGGGCTGACCATCTTCCTGGTCATGACCTGGATGAATCAACCGGTTCCGGCCCCGATCCCGATCCCGGCTCCTGCCCAGATGGAGGTGTTGCCTACCCAGGCGCAGGCGGTGCCGTCCACCCCCAGGGTGGCGGTCGTGACCAGTCCGGCTGGACGGGACAGCTCCCCCAGCGCCCAATCCAGTTTGACACGATGGGCTCGCCCGCCGACCTCTCTTTGGGGGAAAGCAGCAGCACCGTCACCCTTGATCCTGCGGAGGCAAAGCTCACCCAACGGCGCAGCGTGACGACCGCTGCCCCCGCCCGGCGGGTTGAGTTTGCGCCGGAACCCCAGGCGGCAGTGGCCATCCTGCCTGTCCAACCTTTGCCCGGCTGTGGAGAGTCTGCGCACGGATGCCATGCGCATGGCCCTGGCCCAAGCCCTGAGCGGAGCGGCCACCATCCCGGAGTCCTCCCTGACTATGCCGGCCCCGGTCCTGGTCTCGCCCCCGGTTGTGGAGAGTCTGCGCACGGATGCCATGCGCATGGCCCTGGCCCAAGCCCTGAGCGGGGCGGCCACCATCCCGGAATCCTCCTTGACCGTTGTGACCGCACCCAAAACCAGCGTGACCGGGTATCGGGACACCCTGATCCAAGATCTGGCCGGGATGGATGTGGGGAGGATGTCGAGCCAGCCTGTGGTTGGGGCGCATAGCAGCCCGATCGTCTCTGCGAAACCTGCCGTGCCTGCCGCCCTCCTCCCCGCGCTGGCCCCGATGGCTGTGCCGGTGATTGTACCCGCTTCTGTCCAGGCGTCAGCCCCGCAGCCTGTCCAGGTGATGGCCGCGCCGGCTCCCGCGCCCGTGGCGCCTGTCGCTGCATCTGTCCAGCCCGTTATCTCCCAGAGTGCGTCGCCTGCCCCTGGCGTGGCGGAACAAAACGGTGCGGCCAGCGGTCACGACGGCGAAGATCACGACGAGCACGAATCTGAGCACAGTTCTGAGCATCACACCGAGCATGGGGATGACTGACATGGCGGTGTTGTGATCATCTTCGGAAGGGGCCAGCAGATCTGCGGTGGAGAAGGATCTGCTGGCCCCTTCCGGGAAGATTTGGCCGCGTACCCGTGTATTTTTCTCCATCTCTTATATCTCCTTAATCAAGGTACGCTATGCGGCGTACCCACCCCACCTGGTCGCTCTGCACGAGGTGATGTCTGCATTGTGCGGAAAAACCTATTCTCAAAAGGAGGAAACAACCTCATGACCCACCTGCGTTCTGTACGTCCTCGCTGGCTGTGGATGGCCGGCACCGTGGTTTTGGCGGCAGGGATCGCCATGGTTTTGGCGTTAGTCCAGTCACCAACCACAGTGCAGGCCAAAAGTAGCTATCTGTCCAGCATGATGAACACCTATCCCACCTTGGCCAGCACGAAGCTGAATAGTTGCCAGGCCTGCCATACCAACGTCCCCACCCTCAACCCATACGGCCAAGCCTACAAAAACAACGGCCACAACTTCCCCTCCATCGAACTGCTGGATTCGGATGGGGATGGCTGGTCCAATATTGTCGAGATTCAGGCGGCCACCTTCCCTGGTGACAGCGCGGATCACCCGGTGGCGGGGGCGACATCCACCCCCACGCAGTTGCCCGCCACGGCCACCCCACTCCCCGGCGCGGCTACCGCCACCCCGGCTCCTTCGACCCAGACTGGCGAGTTCAAGCTGATCGGCTGGAACGATCTGGGCATGCACTGCTTGGACGACAGCTTCGAGGTCTTCTCGATTCTGCCGCCGTACAACACCATGTGGGCGCAACTGGTGCGCCAGCCCACGGACGGGGGCACGCCCCAGATTGTCACCGAGGGCGTGACTATCGAATATGGCTTTGTGGACAACAGTTACTCCGCCGGCAAAACCAACTTCTGGGACTATGTGGATGGTCTCTTTGGCGTCGCCCTGCCCCCGAACATCGGCCTGACCGGTCTGGGGATGACGGGGCAAATGGCGGCAAAAACGGACCACTTTGAAGCGGTCGGCGTCCCCCTCACCCCCTACAACGACAGCGACACGGTCAATCCCAACCCCTTTCAACTGGCCCATTTGGTAGCCAAGGACAGCACCACTGGTGCCATTCTGGCCGAAACTACCTTTGTGGCCCCGGTTTCCAACGAGATCGACTGCAAAAACTGTCATTCCGACGGCCAGCAGGAAAATATCGCCACTGGGGATGTGCGAGTCAATATCCTGGCCCTGCACGACAAGGAGGAGGACACCAATCTGCGCAACAGCCAACCGGTTCTCTGCGCTGGCTGTCACGCCTCCATCGCCCTGGGCACCACCGGCGTGGCCGGTGTCCCCAATCTCTCTCGGGCCATGCACAGCAAGCACGCTGAGGTGATTGCCGACGGCGGGGACGGTGGGGAAGACGGAGACGCCAGCCCGCTCCAGACCGACGGTGACTGGAACACAGTGACCCAGGTGATCGGCTGGATTCGAGGCGAGTCCCCGGCGGCGAAAGCACCGGGTCTGGCCGCGCCCGCCGTCCCCGTGCCCGCGGGGAAGCAAGACTGCTATCAATGTCACCCCGGCAACGAGACATCCTGCTTGCGCGGGGTGATGGCCGGGGCAGGCATGTGGTGTACGGACTGTCACGGCGAAATGCAGGATGTGGCGAGCGAAAACCGCACGCCCTGGGTGGACGAGCCCCAGTGTGGCGACTGTCATGGCGCGGACCACGCCGAAAACCCGGATACCCTCTACCGCAACTCCACGGGCCACGGTGGTCTCTACTGTTCCACCTGTCATGGCAGCACCCACGCCATCCTGCCCAGCACGGAGCCTTTGGACAACATGCAGGTGATCGCGCTCCAGGGCTATGCGGGCACGCTGCAGGAGTGCACGGTCTGTCACGGCGACAGCATCCCCGCCGGTCCTGGTCCTCATGGCATGGCCAATCCCAACGAGGGATCGCCCACGCCGGTGCCCACCGTTCCCCCAAATCTAACCAAGCGCCTCTTCTTGCCGGGGGTCAGTCGGTAGGAGACGTAACCCAAACAGTTGCACGTTGTAAAGCGAAACGGGGACCGGTGTAAAAACCGGTCCCCGTTTTGCTTTACCCATCTTTAATACCATTTCCACAACTTTTTTACTTGATTTGGGTAAAGTGACAGACGGGGTTCTGTTCGGGGCCGTGACATCCTGTCGAACAGCTATGCCGAACAAACCAATCGCACCTATCCTGGTCATCATGACCGCATCGAGCAGGACTACTATGAAGGAGAACACGAAGATGAGTGATTTTACACAAAACACAGACCGGGTCAGCCCCAAGACCCCATCCTATACCGCAGCAGCCAGACGGCGAGGGACCGGCACGGGTTGGAAGAGCGTTGTGCTGGGCGCCGCGCTTGGGGTTACGCTTGTTGGGGCCGTCTTGGTCGACCAGTTCGACCAGACCACTGTCAGCCCCCAAGCCGTTGCGGATGTTCAGCCGATCCAGGTCACCAGCACGGGCTTGCTTGACACCACCGTGACCCAGCCCGACCCCACCGTGGCTCCGCCCGACCCCACCGTGACCCCGTCCGATACCACTGTGGCCCAGCCCGACACCACTGTGACCCAGTCGTCGGCACCCGCTGCACCGGTCTTTCGAGGACGGATCACCCGCACCCGACGATCCTGACGGATACATGGTTGGACTATGGTTGGGGCGGGGATCGATATCATCATCGGTCCCCCGCTTTTCTTCACCTGCTCTTAACGTACCCACCACACCGATTTCACCCAGGCGGGTAAGAGTTCTGTCATACTGAGTCCAGAAGCAAATCGGTACCGAGCAGGTCAATCAACCAACTATCCAACCAACCAACTATCCAAAAGGAACTACACCATGAAACAGCAACCCAGCAAGAAAGCCATGGGCTTTTCTGCCGTCCTCACCGGCCTGATCTTGATCGGTCTTGTCGGCGTCAACCTCACCAAGCAGGGATGGAGCATGGCCCTGACCAATCCGCTGAAAATTGAACAAGTCCAGGCCGCGGACCTGGCCAGCGGCACCCTCGACGCCCTGGACGCCCAAACGGCGGACCCGACCACTGCCCCGGACGTGGCCCTTGACCCGGCCCTGGAAGCCGCTTTGGACGCCGCCCTGGACCCGAACATGGACCCGGCGCTGAAGGATAGCCTGAAGTCGGCCTTGCGCTCGGCCTTGGCTCCGCAGACGGTCTCGGCCACGGGCAAACAGCCGCCCATTGTGGTGACGGTGGAACCGGTCTACATGCCCGGCCAGCAGCAGGCGTCCGCTTCCGGCGGTCAACAGTGGAGCGCCCCGGCTTCTGCCCCAGCGCAGACTGCCGCCCCGGTCCAGTCCGCTCCGGCCACGGATCAAGTGGCCGCCGCCTATCAGGCCCAACTTGGAGCAGGCCTACGCCGCCCTGCAGGACGCCTATACCCAGATCGATACCTTGCAGGCTGCCCCGTCCGTCGCTGGCAATACCAACGTCAGCTATCAAGGCGACGACGACCACGACGACCACGACGAGCACGAGAGCCACGAGTCCCACGAGAGCGAGCACGGCGATGACTGACATGACCCCACCCACCCGCACATCCACGACCGGCACGACATCCCGGCCCCGGTCATCGCAGACCGGGGCCACCCAAAGCCGCTCTGTTTCGAGCAAGCGTGACACCAGCCTGGGCTGGAAGAGTATGATTCTGTCCGCCGGTGTGGGGGCCACGTTGCTGGGATCGGCCATGTTCACCCAGATCGAGCAGGCCAACGCCGCAGCCGACGCAGCCCGCACCAACCAAGCCGCCGCAGTCGTGCAAGTGGTGCAGGCGTTGGAGACGGCTCAGAACAGCCGCACGGCCCAACTGGTGGCCCAGGCCAACGCCGCCAACCAGCCCCGCACGGTCATCGTGCGGGTGCCGGTGATGACCGACGGCGGACAGCAGGTCGTCAACCAGGTCGGGGGCCAGCAACCCAGCGGCCAACCGCCAGCACAGCCAGGTTTCCTTCAACAGCGCACCGGCCCAGGTTCAGGCCCAGGCCCCCGCCATCGTCATGCCCGCCATGCCGGTTGCGCCGACCTTTCAAGCACCGGTCACCGTCACCCGCAAGTCCTAAGGAACGAGACCAATCTCCCAATCTCCCAATCTCCCAATCTCGACACGAGATTGAGAGATTGGGAGATTGGGAGATTGGCTGAGCGAAAGAGACCATCATGTTACACGAACATCGTTTTCGAGCCATGAATACCGATATTGCGGTTTGGCTGTGGAACTTGGACCCGGCGGCGGGGAGCGTGCTGGGCCAGGTGGAGGCCCACTTCGCCGCCGTGGAGGCCGAGATGAGCCGCTTCCGCCCGGACTCTGGGTTGAGCCGGTTGAACCGGGAAGCGGGGAACGGTCCCCAGCCGGTGTCGGAGGCGTTGGGGACGGTGGTCTCCTTGGCTCTGGCGGCGGCCCGCAGCAGTGGAGGCGTGTATGACCCCACGGTGCTGACGGCGCTGATCCACGCGGGCTATGACCGCAGCTTTGAGCTGTTGGCGGCGGGAAGTACCCCTGGCCCCACCTCTGTGACCCCAACGCATGCCCGATTGGCGGCGGGTGGTGGTGGACCCAACCAGGCACACAATTTCCCTGCCCAAAGGCATGGGGCTGGACCTGGGGGGCATCGCCAAGGGCTGGGCCGTGGACCAGGCCATCAGCCTGTTGGCTGGCCGGGGCGAGGCCCTGGTGGACGCCGGGGGCGACATGCGGTCCAGCGGCGCACCGGGGGGGACGCCGTGGCCCGTGGCCATCGAAGATGCCTTTAACCCGGCCCGGCCTGGCCCGGTTTTGGGGCTGAGCCAGGGGGCGGTGGCGACCAGCAGCATCGGGGGACGCCACTGGCAGCGGGACGGCGAGAGCCGCCACCACCTGATCGACCCCCGCACCGGGCGGCCCAGCGACAGCGACCTGCACACGGTCACCGTCCTGGCCCCCACCACGGTGCAGGCAGAGGTGGCGGCCAAGGTGGCGTTGATTCTGGGCAGCAAGGCGGGCAAACGCCATCTGGAAGCCCAGGGCCTCAGCGGACTGCTGGTGGAGCGGGATGGCTGGGAAGAGCGGGTCGGCGTGTTGCCAGTGATGGCGTTGGCGTAATCATTTATCGAGTAATATCTTTTTTTGAAGGGAATGCAATCATGTCGAACCAATCAACCAATCAACAAATCAACCAATCCACCGACCCCGGCGAGACCATCCGAGGGGCCATCTACGGCGGATTGGTGGGGCTGGCTTTGGCCGCAGCGGGGATGATCATCGGGGCCGGGGCCTTTGGCGTGGCCGGGCAGACCACCTCGTTCTGGTATCTGAGCCGCTCGGCGGGCTTTGTGGCCTATCTGCTCTTGTGGGGATCCGTGGCCTGGGGGCTGCTGCTCAGTACAAAAATTGGACGGGGTAAGTTGAAGGCCCCGGTCTTGCTGGACGCCCACCAATTTTTGAGTGCCGTGGGGCTAGGGTTCACCTTCTTTCATGGGCTGGTCCTCATGGGCGACCAATACCTGAGCTTCCCCCTCTCCGCCGTGCTGGTGCCCTTCGCCGGGACCTACGAACCCCTGCTTGGTGGCCGCCGGGCAGATCGGCCTGTGGCTCTCGGCCTTGCTGATCGGCAGCTTCTACGTGCGCAAGTGGATCAGCCAGCGGGTGTGGCGGGCCTTTCATTACATGGGCTTTGTCGCCTTCTGGATCGCCCTGGCCCATGCGTTTTTCTTGGGCACGGACGCCGGTCAACTCTGGGTGCAGGCCCTGTATGTGGTCACCGGCGGATCGGTTCTCTTCCTGACTTATTATCGCATCCTCACCGCGGGCAAGGCCGAGCGCCAGTCCCGGATTGAGCGAGATGGGCAGAATGCGTCGGTTGGCGTACAATAGCAGGAAGACAAGCAATGGTTAATGGTTGATGGTTGATGGTTAATTTTTAAGTGAGCGTGGTCGAGCCACGGATCGTCAACCATTAACCATCAACCATTAACCATCAACCATTAACTCCCCCAACCAACAAACAAACCAACAAGCCACCCACCCACCCAACAAACCCACCATGACCCAAACCATACTCCTAGCCGACGACGACGAAATGATCGTGGACGTCCTCAAAGACCAATTGGAATACGAAGGCTTCACCGTCCTCACTGCCTACGATGGCGAGGCGGCCCTGGCCCTGGCCCGCAGCGCAGCCCCGGACCTGCTGCTGCTGGACGTGATGATGCCCAAGCTGCAGGGCTGGGAAGTCTGCCGCATGGTGCGCATGGAGAGCAATGTGCCCATCATCATGCTCACCGCCCGGGGCGCGGAGATGGACCGGGTGTTGGGGCTGGAACTGGGCGCGGACGACTACGTGGTCAAGCCCTTCAGCTTCCGGGAGTTGCTGGCCCGGGTGCGCTCCAATCTGCGCCGGGTCAAGATGGGCGGCCCACAGCCGCCCAAGAGGACGATGGGCGCATCAGCCTGGGGGATCTCGTCATCAACCGCAATCGCCACCAGATCTTTCGCCAGGGCGAGGAGGTGGCCCTTTCTCAGAAAGAGTATGATCTCTTCATGGCTCTGCTGGATGTGGAGGGGGATGTGGTCAAGCGGGGGGATCTGCTGGACAAGGTGTGGGGCATCGACTGGATCGGCGACACCCGCACGCTGGATGTACACATCCGCTGGCTGCGGTCCAAGCTGGAGGCGGACCCGGCCAACCCTGTGCTGATCCTGACCGTGCGGGGGGTCGGCTATCGCCTGGTCTCCCCAGATGAGATTGCTCGGCCTGAGGTGGAGGCGCAACCATGACCATCCCCGCTGGCACACGCCAACGCTGGCCCTGGCAACGAAGTCTACAAACCCGGATCGTGCTGACCTACAGCACGATCTTTGTGGTTGTCTTCACCCTTTTTGCCCTGATCGTCGGGCAGATGGTCTATGCCCGCAATTTGGAGGCCGCGGAGCATAACTTGGAGGTGGAGGCCTTTCTGGCCGCCAATGCCCTGGAAGATCCCCTCAGCGGCTATGCCGTGGAGTTTGACGACTTTTCTCGCCATTCGGACGACGGTGAGGAAAAGGAGGACAGGGAGGATGCCGGGGATGATGCCGGTGAGACCGATAGCGGGCGCACGCTCAATGTTTCTGCCGCGCCCGAATCATCCCGGTTGAAGCAGGTAGCCGTGACCTACGCGGCGGATACCGGCTCCCAAGTCACTATTTTGGATCCTTCCGGCGATGTGGTGGCGGACAGTCACTTTTCCAATGCGGTTCTGGGCAATCAACTGACCCAGATCGAAGTACAGGCCGCGCTTCAGGGCGTGGAGCAACACGATGTGCGCCTGAATCCTCAAACCGGATCCCTGGCCCTGTATGCCGCCGCCCCTATTCAACAGGCGAATCAGGTCTTGGGCATGGTCCAGTTGAACGTGCCCATGACCGAGATCACCGCCAGCGGACGCAATCTGTTGATGAGCATGGCCCTGGTCGGCGTACTGGTGTTGGCGGTGATGACCGGGCTGGGCATCTGGTTCAGCCGTCGGCTGGTGCAGCCCGTGCAGATCATGGAGCGCACGGCCCAAGCCATCGCCGCCGGGGATCTCTCCCTGCGGGTGCCGGTGACCAGCGGGGACGAATTGGGCGCACTGGGCACAGCCTTCAACGACATGGTGGAGGAGTTGCGCAGCCTGATCGAGCAGCAACGCCGCTTTGTGGCCAACGCCAGCCACGAACTGCGCACCCCCCTCACCAACATCAAACTGCGCAGCGAGGCCTTGGTCAAGCTGGGCAAGGAAAACCCGACCCTGCTGGACAAATATCTGGGCGAAATCGACAGCGAGGCCGACCGCCTGGGCCGTCTGGCCAACGTCCTCCTCGACCTCTCCCGGCTGGACGCTGGGCCAAAGCCCCCCCCGCCGAGCCCGTGGACATTCGCCCGATCCTGCTGGGCGTGGGCGAGGTGATGCAGCTTCAAGCCGGGCGGGCTGGGGTGGCGCTCTCTTTGGATTTGCCCGATGAACTGCCTCGGCTGGGGGTGTGGCCCGACCAATTGGAGGCCGTGCTGGTCAACCTGGTGGACAACGCCATCAAATACACCCCGGCGGGGGGCGCGGTCATCGTCCAAGCCCGCCGCTTGCCCGGTCTCTGCCAGATCCGGGTGACGGACACCGGCCCCGGCATCCCCGCCGCGGACCTGCCCCACATCTTCGACCGCTTCTACCGGGTGGACAAGGCCCGATCCCGGCGCGGGCAGACCGAACCGGGCCTGGGCAGCGGGGCCGGGCTGGGGCTGTCGATTGTGAAGACCTTGGTGGAGCAGAACGGCGGCACCATCCGCGCCGAGAGCGAGGCGGGGACGGGGAGTATGTTCGTGGTGGAGTTTGGGGCGGGGTGAAACTGGTAGGGTTTGGGTGGATCAAAAGAGGGGGGAGGTGACACTCATTTTCAAAATGAGTGTCACCTCCCCCCTCTTTTGATCCACCCAAACCCCTACGAAGTCTGCCAAAGCTGGCCCAACGAGGCCCGAAAATAGTCGTTCAGCGTATCCAGGGTGCCGCCGCTGTGGGTCACGGTCAGGTGAACCGTCTCCATCTCGTCCATCATGGCCTCCAAATAGCGTTCCATCTCCGCCATGTGCGGGGACGAATCCGACTCCCGGCTGGTGCGTTTGACCTTTACCAGATCCCAGATCTGTTGCTGCATTTCAGGCGAAGACACCACCCCGGCCACCAGATCGGCGAAGGGCATGGGCACGATGCCCCGGCCCTGGTCGATCCAATGATAGGCCAGGGCGCAGCGCAGGGCGTAGAAATACTGCTTCAATTTGCGCTTGCCGCCTTTGGCATAGCCCGTGTACTGTTGTTCTGCAATCCGCCGGTAGTGGTGCATGCACGAGGAGGGCGAAAAGAAGTCCGGGGCCAGGGTCTGCAGGGGGCCAAAGGTGGCCGGGTCGCTCGCATAGACAATGGGCGAACTGAACCATTCCAGCAGGGGCGGGTTCGATTTGTAGAGCAACATCAACGCCTTGCGCAGATCCCAGCCGGTGATGTCCAGATCGTCGTTGTCCACGGGATACTCGATCACATCCCGCCGGTTCTCCATGTCGATGGACAGATACCACTCGGGCCGGTGGGCATAGATGAAGCGCACGTCGTAGTCGCTGTCCGTGGACGGAAAGCCCCACGCCCGGCTGCCGGACTCGATGGCGTGGATGATCTTGACCTCTTGCTGTTGGGCGATCTCTTGCAGGCGGGCTTGGATGGTGTGGTGCATAGGGTGGGGTGGCTCCGGTTATTTCTTCTTCTGGCGGCGGCTTTTCTTGTTCTTGGTTGGTTTCGGTCGTTTGGGGCGTTTTTCGACCCGCTTGCCGATTTGCGCTCTGCGGGTCGGCTCGATTGCCTGATACGCAATCGCTGCTTTGTACATCATGTAGTGGCGTTTGAGTCGGTCCACATACAGTCATCGCCCAAGACGATCTTCATCTGGGCCAGCAGAGCCGGGGCCAGATCGGATTGCGGGCTGCCCCAGTTCAAGATCGGCCCTTGAAGATCCCGGACGTCCATCAAATCATCATCGCCGAGCCAACGGGCATAGAACGCCTCGCTTTCCCAGCCAAAGGCAATCACGGCAACTATCGAATTGGTTGACCTGCGCAATATGTTGAACATGACCCGACGACAGTCACAGTTGACGTCGTCGCAATACGATTCGACCAGCGCATAGTCATCCCGCGGCAGCAGGGGATGGTTGAACGCGGTCAACGTGCGGGTTTCCTTTTCGGCAAGTTCGGGGAAGAGTTCGTAGAAAGGGGCGAAGTACATGGGTGGGATCTCCTTTGCGCTAAACTCCGCTAGGCCAAGCTAAGACGACGTCTGGGTCAACCCGGCACCCGCAAAAGCCTGTTACCGTTTCTTCTGCCCAGATCCAGGCGTCCATCCATGCTGCCACCAGGGTCGCTTTACGCCCCACCACTCAAGCGAAGACGTTTTCCTCGCCCGAATCGCGCACGAACATGCAGGTGGACCGGGTGTTTTTGGCCATACGCCGCATGAAGGCAAAGTCGATTTCGTCCGGGAAGCCGAAGATTTGCATATCCGCGGCCGGGGCATCGCCGATGATCTGATAGAAATCGCCAACGTCTACCTTCGCTTTGGCACCCTGCATGCGGGCCAGATCTAAAAGATTGCGCAAATAGATCTCTGCGTTGGATTTTTGCGCTTCTTCGCGCACCACGGTCATCAGGTTGATTTTGCCATTCCAGTTTCGGCGCAACATATAGGTGATCAGCAAGGCCAGATCCATGTTGCCCATTTGCAGGCTGAGCTGCCAAAGCGGGCTTTGGTCGTGCATCCAAACATTGATCTGCTTGCGCCGTCCCAGACGAGCCTGGGGGTGCGAAGCCAGCATGAGGATGCCCAGGCGGTTCTCTCTGGCTTTCAGGATGATTTTCTTGAGTGACGCTTCATGGACAGGGTCTTCCTCCCAGGGCAGCACGAGAAAGAGCACATTGGGTCGGAAGAAGACGCCGCTGAGGGCCTGCACACTGGTGCTGAGACCGTGGCCGAAGTCGTCATCGACGATGAGTGTGTACGTGGTGTAAACGCCGTTGTCCTTAAAATCCTGGGCCAGTTCGGGCAGGCGACGGGCGAGGTGGTTGTGTTCATCGACGGGTGCCAACCCCACCAGCTTGATCGAGCCCCGGGGGTGGGTCAAATCGACGAGGAGTTGGAAAAGGCCGCGCAGTTCGGGTGCGCCGGAGACAGGCACAAGCAGGTTGGGCTTCCAGGCTCGTTCCTGGGCGATGGGTAGATCGTTGACTCGCTTGGCCGCCCATTCGGCCACGGAGACGAACAGGCCACTGCGCATGTCGCCAAAGGGCGCTTGCAGTTGGCGACGCAACAACAGGGCATAGAAGACCAGCACCAGCACCACCGCCACCAGGCTGAAGACGGGATTGATGATGAACATGGCGAAGAAACAGCCGACGGAGCCGAGCAGGGGGATGATCCGAGGAATGCGAAGTTGCGGCCTGAAGCTGATTAGGCCCAGGCTCTGCTCGATCAACACCACCACGTTGATCATGGCGTAGGTGATCAGGAAAAACATGGTGATGAGCGGGGCGATGGCGTTCAGATCCCGCACAAGCAGGGCCAGGAGGACGATCCCGCCCGAAAGCCACATGGCGCTGCGTGGCTCGCCCCGGGTCGAAAGCCGGGCGAAGATCTTGCTGCCGGGCAAGATGCCGTGGCTGCTCAACGCCTGCAAAATACGCGGGGCCCCGACCAGGGAGGAGAGCCCGGACGAGAAGGTGGCCCCCAGCAGTCCGGCTACCACCAAGCCCGGCACCAGCGACCGATCGATCATGATCGTGTAGTTGCTGACAAGCTCTTCGGGCGTTGCCACCACAGCGAGCCACCAGGCCAAGACGAGATAGACCACCGAGCTGATGGCGATGGCCGACATGGTTCCCACAGGGATGCTGCGACGAGCGTCTTTCAGCTCGCCCGACATATTGGCCCCGGCCATGATGCCCGTCGCCGCCGGGAAAAAGACGGCAAAGACGATCCAGAAATTGGTGCCGCCGAATCCCGTCTCAGGCGCGCCGGGAAAAGTGCCGAATAGAACCGGCTGATATTGAACTGCGCCTGTAAAGACTGTGCCCAACACGGAGAACAACGAGGCAATAATAATCGCCATGATTATGTATTGAATGCGAAAGGCCAGGTTGGCGCTGAGATAGGCAATGGTGAAGAGCACGGCGAAGGTGATCAGATCGATCACCAGCGCCGGATGATCCGGGAAAATGCTTTGCCAGCCCTCTCGAAAACCAAAGATGTACATGGCTACGGCCAGCGCTTGCGCCAGATAGAGGGGGATGCCGATGCTGCCGCCCACTTCCAGCCCCAGGGATTGGGAGATGATCGAAAAGGCCCCACCGGCACCGATACGGATATTGGTGGTCACGGAGGACATGGACAGGCCCGTAAAGGTGGTGATCAAGATGGCGAGCATGATGATGGCCCAGCCGCCGAGCAGCCCGGCGTTGCCGATAACCCAGCCCTCGCGCAGGTACATGATCACGCCCAGAATCGTCAACAGCGTGGGCGTGAAAACGCCTCCGAAGGTGCCGAATTTGGTGCCAACTTGTGCTTCTTGTTCGTCAACCCGTTCTTGTAAAGTCACTTGAGGCTGTGGTTCAGGCATAATGGGCGTTTGTCCTTATGGCTGGGGTATGGTTGGATGAAAGAGCTTCCTGGGTTCAACATTGTCGGAATGAAGAGCATTTCTGGGTGACGCAAATAATTCCCCCGAGAAAGGTCATCCTAGAACGTGGGACAAGACGATGGTGCGGAAGGCGGTGAGTGATCGACTGGGTGTGGTGGTGGGTTTGCTTGGATTTGGGAAGGGTTATTCTGACTTTAGTTGTTGAGCAAGTCCTTCATCGCACTTACGAAACTTTCTGCGGCTTGGATGGCCCGTTCCGCTTGGATCTGAGTCACATGCGCCGTGCCGCCATAATCGCCCACACTGCGAATTTCAAACAGCCAGTTCAACTCCTTGCCCTGTTCCTTGGTCAATTTCCCTGTCTTGACAAATCGTTGATGGATGGAGGCAATGACCCCACTGTGCTTGCTGAACTCCGATCCTTCGTTCAAAAGCGCGGCTGTGGCGGCGTAAAAGACGGCATAGTACGCCCGTGAAGCCGCAAAATCGTGATAACCCTTGGCGGCCAGGTCTTTGGCCGCCAAGATCGATTGTTCCATTCATTCAAGGTTGGCGATGATTTCCTGCTCGATCTCCGGCGTCATACCAGCACCCCTTCCCGCTTTGCGTTGCGGTAGAGTTGAAGGCTACCGCGCTCAAAGTCATGCAGAAAAACGGGTTTGGCGGAAATCAACTGCTCGGATTCAAGTTGGATGGGATACAGCACATCGATCACTCGGCGAATTTCCGAAAAATAGTCCACAGGGCTGCTCAACAAGACAAGCAAATCAATGTCACTCATGGCGTCAGCTTGGTGGCGCGCCTCAGATCCATACAGCAGCAACCCCTTGAGTTGATAGCCATAATGATGCTCAAGCGCCACTTTGCATTTTTTCGCTACCTCTATTGCGACCATTTGAATCACCTCCTTTGGTTCGGATCACGTTCCCCTCATCGGGTTTCGCTGAGGACGGCCCTTTTGTCGTCGCGGAGAGCCATTGCGGCCCGGCTGATTTCCTCCACACTCTTGTCTTTCCACAGATCCCTCTGCCAGGTTGTGTAGTCGAACGGCTCACGCAGCATTAGGCTGATGAACTTTTCGGCATCGACTTCACCAAGGGCATTTGTCAATGCTCTCACGCCAATAATTTTGATTTCGGTATCGGTTATCATGGGTTTACCTCCCGGACAAATGTGGTTGGATCCACAACAAGGATGTTTGCGGCGTCTTTCATTCTGGCCAAAATCCGATCGTCGGTTGTGAGAAAGTAGTCACATTGCATCACTATGGCGCATGCAACATGAAGGGCATCTTTGCTCTTCAATCCTATCTTCGTGAGGGATTGGGCGACATTCAGGATTTCTTGGGTTTCATCTGTATCAACAACTGCACGGTTCTTCCAGCTTTGGATTGCTTCTCTTCTTTCATCAAATGGATTGGCTTGGATCTCATAATCCAGAATATAGGACCAGGCGAGTTCAAATTCTCCGTCACGGACTTGTCGTTGGATATGCAATTTGGACTCAGCTTCGATCTGTATCCTCATCTGGCTTTGATCATCAAATGGCCGGTTGAAACAACAGTTGTCCAAATAGATTCTCATTATGGACCTCCTCGGCAAAATATCTCGGTTGTGCGATATCGTGGCCTGGTTATACACCATCCATGTGCGCCGTTAAGTATACTTCGATCTAGGCCATACGCGCCACCCTGCATCACCCCTCCCCCAACACCCCCACAATGAACCACTCCACCCCAAACGGATCCCGCACCGTACACGCCCGCAGGGGCACGTAAATCAGTTGATCCGATGGCTCCTCGCCCGTGCCACCGGCGGTGATGAAGGCCCGGTGCAGCCGTTCGGCCTCGGCGGGGGTGGCCATTTTGACGGTGACTTCCATGTTGGTCGGGTTTCCCGATTTGCCCCGCAGCAGGGTGAGCCAGCCTGTGCCCAGGGGCCAGCCCCGGGTGCCCGTGCCCTCTATGTAGGCGGGTGGACCGAGTACTTGGGTGTAGAAGTTTACGGCCTCGGCAAAGTCCGCATAATAGAGCGTAATCCCAAAGGGACCGGTGAAATCGAACCGGGGCGGAGGCGGGGGAGCCGTGAAGTAGGCTTTGCGATAGGCGGCGTAGTCCATCAGCAGATCTCCGCATCCGACGCCGCCGTGTCGGCCAAGAGCTGTTCCACCACGGCGAAGTCGATCTTCTCCGGCTTGGTGTAGCGGATGCAGCCCTTGCCCAGGTTGAGACCGGCCAACGCCGGGCCGGTGGCGGTCGAAGACTTCCTGTTTTAGAATGTAGAGGGAGATGTACTGCTTCTGGCTGGCAAAGCTCACGGCCACCGTGCCGTCCTTGCTATAGCTGGGCATGCCGTAGACCATGCTCTCCTCGTAGCCGGTCAGGTGGGTGACGCACAGAGTCCGCAGACGTTCCAACGCCTCCATGCGCTTGGCGGGGACTTCGGTCAGGTATTGATCGACGGTGCTTGCTTGGCTTTGCATGAATCTCCTTTTGAAAACAAATCAATTTTGGCGACGTGTAAGAAATCGTGCCCAGGCTGCGACTAATTATAGCAGAGTTCTCGAACGAGACAACCGGGCCGCAACTGCCCTCACGTTTCAGGAAAGACCATGCGCATGGATGATCGAACACAGCAGCAGATCTTTGACGATTGGCTGCATGAACACAAGGGGATCTTCTTCAAGATTGTGCGGGCCTATGCCTTCACCCCCCACGATCAGGACGATCTGTTTCAGGAGATCTCCCTGAGCGTTTGGAAATCCATCCCGGACTTTCGGGGGGAGGCCAAGCCGTCAACCTGGATCTATCGGGTGGCCCTCTTCACCGCCATCTCGTGGGTTCGCAAGGAGAAGAAGCGGCCCGCCACCCAGCCCATGGCCGAGGTGGAACACGCTTGACGGTCAATCCCCTGGCCACGGACCGCCGTCTGGACTGGCTCTACGACCAGATCGCCCAGCTTGATCCGGTCAACCGCTCCATCAGCCTGCTGTTGTTGGAGGGGTATAGCTACAAAGAGATGGCGGAGATCGTGGGCATCTCGGAAAGCAACATCGGGGTGCGGATTCATCGCATCAAGGCCGCGCTGGTGCGTCGAAAAGAGGAGACATGCCAGAATGCATGACGAAACCGGAGGCAATCAACAGACAGACAACGTAAAACTGACCGATCTGGAGATCGGGGAAATGGAGTTTGAAGCCATGCAAGTCCTTTGGAACAGCCAGACCCAAGAAAAGCTCTTTGCCATCAACGAAAGCGCGCTGCACGACACCATCAAGCGCAAGGGACGCAAGATCGACTACCTGTTGCAGATGGTGGAGTGGATCATGATCGTCGTCAACCTGGGCGTGGGGGTCTTTCTGCTCATACGACAGCCTGCGGGACAACGACGCCGATGCATCGACGTATCTGATGCCCCATGTTACCTGGCCTTCGTCTGTCTATGTCTCTATCGACGTATCGTCCGCCGCCAGGACGAGGTGCGACTTTGCACCAGACCATGATGGGGGATCTGGACAAGGCCATCTGGCAGGTGGACTATCTGATCGCAGCAGGGGGCTACATGATGCTCTGGTATCTGCTCCCTCTGCTGGTGGCCGCTCTGGTGGTCATCTACCTTAACAAATCCGGGAGACTTCTGACGCTGGGTCTGGATGATTCTGCTGATTCCCGCCTCCTACTTCGGCAGCAGCTGGGAGGCCCGCAAGTTCCACCTGCCCAAGAAGCGAGAGTTGGAAGCCTTGCGGGAAAAGTTGACCTCCGTGGCTGATTGAGCGCATGGTTTGCACCTTCCGCACCTTCCAGGAAGCTTAAAGCTTCCTGGAAGGTTGAGCCGCCCCCCGCAAGAAGCCCGGCTTTTGAAAAAAGCCGGGCTTCTGCGCGCTACGGCAACCGGGGCAATGCCAGCCGATTCGTTATGCGCCGCCAGATCCAGCACGGCGTCCGTGCGCAGAATCGCATCCCCCGTGCGCAGCACCCCACCCCCGCGGATCTGCGTGCGCAGATCCGCCCCGCCCCTTCAAAAACGCATGGCCGCCGGGACCGAAGCCGTGATCCATCCACCGGCAGGGGGCGCAGTGTTTTGTGCCGAGGAAGGCCACGGTGTCGCCGTCGCCAAAGTCGATCTCGAAGTCGTGGCCGATCAGCCCATTCAACGGCACCCCGGCCAGGATCACGTTGCGCCGGCAGGCCACCACCCCCGGCACGTCCCCGCCCAGGGCATCCGCCAACGCCCGGTAGACCTCCCAGTTGAAGAAGGTGGCCTGGCCGTCAAACTCCGCCCGCACGTTGAAGAAGCGATCCCCGACCAGCCCTTTCCCGGCCACGGCCTGGACCGCGTCCACGGCGTGGGTGGGGTGGGAACCGGGCGCGTCCGGTTTGTGACCAAAATAGTTGTGGCCGGGGGAGATGAACAGGTGATGGATGTGGATGGGATAGGTGGGCATGGGGCGATTATATCACACGGGCGATGGGCGGGGGGCAATTCAATTCGGGGCAGCGTGGATTGCCTTCCCGCCCCACCCTGAAAGGGATGGGGCTGCAACTGCCACGCTTGCTAAACCAGGCTTTTTCGATGATGACCCAGCCCCCATTGAGGACACATTGCGCATTCCGGGAAAGGGCCGGGCGTGCTTGGGTCAGAGCGAACAGTCGTCAGCCCATGCCCGGCAGGGCAACAAAATGCTCCCATCGCCCGGGCAGCCGCACAAAAGAAGCTAGTACCGCCACGGCGGAAGTAAGTCCAGGAAATAATGCTCTAGCCCGGTCCGATGATCCGGTGCGGGTCTACACAACCTTCCGCGGCAACCCGCCCGTGTCACGGACCGGGCTAGAGCGCAGGATTTTCCAGGAGTCACCTGGCAGCCGACCTAAGACGCTAGCGCAGGTTGAGTAGCCGCCGCCGAGATTTCCGCTGACCATTCACGGACTCGGCGGCGTATCGAAACCGTAGCGGGTCGACCCGCTACGGTTTCACTTCGATACGCTTTGCTACTCAGTACAGGCGATACGGCCTGGCCTTCATTCGTTTTGCACCAGATTGGTCGACCCGGCCTACTCAACCTGCGCTTGCCTTCCGGGCACTGGCGACTTTTGAAAAGCCCCTACCGTGGCCCAATCCCCCTTGCCTCTTGCCCCCGCTTGCTGTATAGTTTACCCATCGTGACAAGCCGCCTTCCATCGGTCCCATCCCACCCCACAGGAGAACCCCAATGCCTACACAGACCATCCTCCGTATCCGCCAGGAGACGCCGCGGGAGGGCGTCTATCCCATCCGTTTGCGTTTGGAACGACCGGGCCTCGCCGCCTTGGAGGCCGAGGCCCAGATCGAGTTCGCCCTCTCGCCCCAGGAGCAGGGGGATCTGCGCTGGTATATGGAGGACTATCTCATGCGCGCCGACACGGTGGAGCAGGAGGTGGTGGCCCAGATCGAGGCCAGCATGGTGGACCGGGGCGAGGAACTCTACACGCAAAGTCCTGGCCGCCAACCTGGACACCCAGGCCATCTGGTTCGCCGTGCGGGAACAACTGGCCGATCTGCGGGTGGAGATCACCACGGGCATCGCCGAGGCCGCGTCCATCCCCTGGGAGTTGATGCGGGACCCCCAGTCGGACTCGCCCATTGCCCTGCGGGTGGCCGCCTTTGTGCGGGTGCAGTCCAACCCCAACATCAGCTTTGTGCCCCGCCCCCCAGCGCCGGGGATGGCGGAGCGGGTGCGCCTGCTCTACGTGGTCTGTCGGCCCAACGGCAGCAACGATGTGGCGCTGCGGGCGGTGGCCAACCGCCTGCTTGCAAGGGTTGGGCAAGGACCGGGATCGCTTCGACATCACGGCCCTGCGCCCGCCCACCTTCGAACAGTTGCAGACCGAGTTGACCGACGCCAAGGCCGCGGCCGACCCTATCACATCGTCCATTTTGACGGCCACGGCATCTATGCCGACCTGAGCGGGACGACCCTGGCCGGCTGGCTGGGGTCGACCTGTCGCCCCTGCGCATGGGCGGGGCGAACGGGGGCAAGCAGGGCTATCTGCTCTTCGAGCAGCCGGACAGCCCGGAGGGGATGCGCCCGGTGGCCGGCGGGGAGCTGGGCAAGCTGCTCCACGACACGGGCGTGCCCGTCCTGGTCCTCAACGCCTGCCAGTCGGCCATGCACGAGGCCACGGAGCGCCCGCCAGGCGCGGCCAGCGGACGTCCACGACGAGGTGCGGGCCATCGGCTCCCTGGCCCAGGCCGTGATCGACCAGGGCATCCCCGGCGTGCTGGGCATGCGCTACAGCGTCTTTGTGGTCACCGCGGCCCAGTACATCGGCGAACTCTATGCGGGGTTGGGCAAGGGGCGCAGCTTTGGCTAGGCCGCCAGCCAGGCCCGCAAACATCTGCACCGCAACCCGGATCGCTGGGTGGGGCTGCACCCCCGCCCCCTGCAGGACTGGTTTGTGCCCGTGATCTACGAGGCCATGCCCCTGCCCTGTTGCCCCCCGCGCCGCCCCGACCCTGGGTGGCGGGCTGGGCCAGACCCAGACCCCCAGCCTGGACCCGGTGCAGGCCAACCCGGCCCTGCGTGCGCTATGTGCCGGACACGGGCTTTGTGGGCCGGGACGAAACCCTGCTCCTGCTGGACCGGGCCTTTGACGCCCACCCGGTGGTCCTGCTCCACGCCTATGCGGGCCAGGGCAAGACCAGCACCGCGGTGGAGTTTGCCCGCTGGTGGCCCAGACCGGCGGCCTGGGCGATCCAGCCCGTGGTCCTCTTCACCTCCTTCGAGCAGCCCACCACCCTGGCCGATGCCCTGGCCCAGGTGGGGCAGATCTTCGGCCCCCTGCTCCAGGCCAACAACATCGACTGGCACGCCATCAACGACCCGGCTCAACGACACAGTCTGGTGATCCAGCTTCTGCGCCAGATGCCCGTGCTCTGGATCTGGGACAATGTGGAGCCGGTGGCGGGCTTCCCCACGGGCAGCGAGTCCCAGTGGACGGCGGGGGAACAGCAGGCATTGGCCGACTTTCTCAAGCTGATCGTGCTGGACAAGACCACCCAGGCCAGGCTGCTGCTCACCTCCCGGCGGGACGAGCGGGGGTGGCTGGGCGGCGTGCCCCACCGGGTGGCCATGCCCCGCATGGCCCCGGCGGACGCGGCCCATCTGGCCCGGCAGTTGGGCCAGGAGCGCAAGCTGGGCCGGGCCGAGATGGCCGGCTGGCAGCCCCTGTTGGACTATTGCGCCGGCAACCCCCTGACCCTGCGGGTGCTGGTGGGCCAGGCCGTGAAGATGGGGCTGCGCCAGGAAGAGCCAGATCCGCGCCTTTGTGCAGGCCGTGCGGGACGGGGAGCAGACCATCCACGACGCCGACGCGGCCCAGGGCCGGGACCGCTCCCTGGGCGCGTCCCTGGACTACGGCTTCCGCAACGCCTTCCAGGACGACGAACTGCCCATCATCGCCCTGCTCCACCTCTTCCAGGGCACGGTGGATGTGGATGCGCTGCGACCTGATGGGCGAGTCGGCGACCACGCGCTGCCCGACGGTGCAGGGCAAGACCAAAGAAGCCCTGACCAACCTGCTCGACCGGGCCACGGAGACCGGCCTGCTCACCCATCTGGGATCGACCTACTACACCATCCACCCGGCCCTGCCCTGGTTCCTGGGCCAGCTCTTCGCCCGCCACTACGTGACGACGGCGAGGCCGGGCGGCCCAGCGCCCAGGCCGCGCTGCGGGCCTGGGTGGAGGCGATGGGGGAATTGGGCAATTACTACCACGACCAGTACAGTCGACGGCAACCGGCAGGTGATCCAGTTCCTGGCCCTGGAGGAGGCCAACCTGCTCCACGCCCGCCGCCTGGCCCGCCGCCACGGCTGGTGGGGCGCGGTCACCTCCGCCATGCAGGGGCTGCAGCATGCTCTACGAGTACCAGGGCCGGGGCGGGGAGTGGGCCAGGCTGGTGGCCGAGATCGTCCCCGACTTCTGCACGGCCCAGGACGACCCCGTCCCCGGCCGGGAGGAGCAGTACAGCCTGGTCATGGGCTACCGGGTCGATCTGGCCCGGCAGCAGGAGCGCGACCTGGACCGGGCCGCCCGCCTGCAGGAGAAGCGTGGTCGACTGGGACCGCCAGCAGGCCGCGTCCGCCCTGGCCCTGGCCGCCGACGCGCCCCTGGACGGGGTGCAGCGCAACCGCATCCGCACGCTGGGGGTCTCGTGTCTACACTCTGGGCCAGATCCTGAGGGAGCAGGGCAGCCCCGACTGTGTGGCGCAGTATGAAGAAGCCATTCGATCAGTATCAGCGCATCGGCGACACGGCTGCCGAAGCCATCGCCCACTACAACCTGGGCCACGCCTACATGGACCTGCCCGCCATCCGCGACCTGGACGCGGCCGAGGCTGCCTACCAGCGCAGTCTGGAATTGCGATGCGCCGAATGATGCGTTGGACCGTTCCAAGTGCCATCAAACAGATCGGCATGGTGCACCACGAGCGCTTCAACGAGGCCCGGCAGCGCAACGCGCCCCCGGACACCCAACTGGCCCACGCCCAGGCCGCGGAGCGTCACTACCAGCAGGCCCTGGCCCTCTGCCCCCCCACCGCCATCGCCGATCTGGGGCCGATGCACAATCAGTTGGGGAATCTGTACAATGACGTCGGCCAGACCGAGCAGGCCCGTCAGCACTACGAGAAAGCCGCCGACTATTTCGAACAGTCGGGCAATCGCTACGATGCTGGGCAGACGCGCTTCAACCTGGCCCTGATGTATCGAGATGCCGCCGGACGCGAGGCATCCCCCGCCCGGCAGGGGGATCTGCTGCGCCGGGGGCGGGCCTATGCCCAGGCCGCCCTGCGCGATTTCCAGTCCTTCCAGGGCCGGGCCGCGGATCGGACGAAGCCAAGGCGCAGGGGTTGATCGATGAGATTGAGGCGGCGTTGCAGCAATTGTCGTAGCGTGAAAGGG
This sequence comes from uncultured Chloroflexia bacterium, assembly GCA_963704975.1. Lineage (GTDB taxonomy): Bacteria > Chloroflexota > Anaerolineae > Caldilineales > Caldilineaceae > JAGNDO01. The sequence goes on from CAVPIK010000014.1 coordinate 120,196, forward strand.
AGACGAGATGCCCATGACCACACCCATTGCCCCCGCCGCCCAGGTGGCGGGCTATAAGCGCCGGGTCTTTCAATTTCTGCTGCTCTTTCGCTGGGTCAGTCTGTTGCTGCCCCTGGCCTATTGGCTGGTCCCCCAATGGTTCGGCGGCGCAGAGGGCAGCCCGATCTGGCTCTTTGTGGTGCTGGCCGGGCTGAACGGCATGATCACCCTCTTTGCGGACGAGATCAACCGGGCGCTGATGGCCCGGCCCTGGCTGCTGCTGGGGGATTTGGGGCTGGTGGCCGTGGTCATGGCCACCACGGGCGGGGAGGCGGGTCCCTATTATCTGTACAGCCTGGCCCCGGTGTTGGCCGCGGCCTTCTTTTTCGGCATTCGGGGCGGTCTGCTCTCTGCGGGTGCGTATACGATCCTCTATGGGGTGGCCCTGACCGTGGCCCACCGTGCCCCGGCACTGGCCCCGGATCTGCAATTGGCCGCGGTCCAAATCCTGGGACTGTATCTCATGGCCCTGGTCTTTGGCTATGCCTCCCTGCTCTTGACCCAGCTAGAGGCTCGCACCGCGCATCTGACCCGAACCAGCCAGGATCTTCTTGTTTCAAATCAAGATCTCCAAGGCATCAACCACCAACTTCAGTTGATCCAAAGCCTGACCCTGATCCTGCAATCCTCCACGGACCCGTCGGAGTTGCAGGATCAACTCTTGGCCGGGCTGGTGGATGACATGCACTTTCGCCGGGCCGTGGTGGCCCTCTACGACCCGGATCGGGGCGCGCTCACGGGCTGGCTGAGCCGGGGCGGGCCTCAGGCATTGGCCCAGAAGCTGGCCAACACACGGGCGGTGAGCCACGCCGTCTCCCTCAAGGTGGCCTTGGATCAGGGGGCGGTGGCCCAAGCCATGCGCAATCGCACCCCCCTGCTCTTGGACGACGAGACCCCGTTGAGCGACAATGGCGCCCTCAACGACGCCCTGGCCCTGGGCCGCCCGGCCTTGATTTTCCCCATGCAGTTGCGGGGTCAACAGGTGGGGGTGCTGCTGCTGGATCTGGCCGGTCGGCCCCAGATGGCGGCGTCCGGGGAGATGGCCTTGGATCTGCTGGCGGGCCATGCCGGGGTGGCCTTGGGCAGTCTGCGTCTGTGCATCAACCGGGCCCAGCGCCTGGCCGTGGAGGAGGAGCGCAGCCGGATTGCCGCGGACATGCACGACACGGTCAGCCAGAGCCTCTTTGGCCTGACCTATGGGCTAAACGCCTGCGCCGAGATGTTGCCGGACCTGCCCGGCCCCGTGGCGGATGTCAAGCAACACTTGGCCGAATTGCAGCCCCTGGCCCTGGACGCCCTGCAAGAGATCCGCAGCGTGATCCTGGAGATCCTGCCCGGGGAGGTGAGCCGGGAGCGCTTTGTCAACAGCCTGCACAAGCAGTTGTCCGCCATGCGCCTGGGCCGTCCGGTCCAGCTCACCGTGGAAGTGACCGATGTCTTTGACACCTGGCCCCTGGAAACTCGCCGCCAATTCCTGCTCATCGCCCAGGAGGGGGTGGCCAACATCGCCCGGCACGCCGAGGCCCGCAACGCCTGGGTCCAGCTCCACGACAGCGGCGACCGGGTCCTGCTCTCCATCTCCGACGACGGCATGGGCTTCGACCAAGAGACCGCCCCCTCCCTCCCCGGCGTGGGCCTGGGCAGCATCCGCAACCGCATCGAAGGCCTAGGCGGCTTCCTCGTCACCCAGTCCGATTTGGGCGTGGGGACGCGGTTGCAGTTGTCGCTGCCGTTGCCGGGGTGATGGTGATCGGGTGATTGGGTGATTTGTGTCGCGGTGACACTCAATCGTTTGATCATAATCCCATCCCTCCAGCCTCTGTGATCACGCTGGCGTAAAGCCGGATGCCGCTGAACGCCGGCGGGTCGAAGCAGGATGAATCGTGCTGAAGGGCCGCCAACTCGTCACCCGCCGGTCACGGACCGGCTAGCCGAGGCGCTTCAGCCCCGCAATGGCCGCTATACCAAGATTCCCAAATTCTCACAATTCCAATTCACCAATCAACCAATGCCTTCATCCACCCACCCCATCCGCATCCTGATCGTCGAGGACCACATGGTGGTCCGCCGCGGGCTGCGCATGGTGTTGACCTTGCAGCCGGAGTCTGGCCGTGGTGGGGGAGGCGGGGTCCGGGGCCAGAGGCGCTTGGAGGTGGCGGCGGAGACCCAGCCGGATCTGATCCTGCTGGACCTGATGCTGCCGGACACCAACGGCGCGGAATTGACGCCCCAATTGCATCAAGTCAGCCCCGACAGCAAGATCCTGATCTTGAGCGGGGTGGAGAACTCGGCCCTGATCTTCGACGTGGTGGCCGCGGGGGTGGACGGCTATACCCTCAAAGAGGTCAGCCCCACGGATCTGGTGGAGGCCATCCGCCAGGTGGCCGGGGGCAACGGCTATCTGCACCCCAAGATCACCGCGTTGCTGCGCCAGGTCCAGCCCGCCATCCCCGTGGACGCGGCGGACGCCCCGGTCTATCGCCCCGCCCTCACCCGGCGGGAGAAGGAAGTCCTCGCCCTCATGGCCAGCACGGCCACCAACCGAGAGATCGCCGAGCGGCTGATCCTGGGCGAAGAGACCGTGCGCACGCATGTCAAGAACATCCTGCGCAAACTCTCCTGCACCAACCGCACCCAAGCCGTGGTGGAGGCGGTGCGCATGGGGTTGATTGAGTTGTGAAAGAAATGGATACGCGGATTGAACGGATTGGACGGATAAAAACGGATCTTTTTTAAACAAGAAAAATCCGCTGAAATCCGCCAAATCCGCTCAATCCGCGTACCTATTCCTAAATCTCACCCGATCGGGTGATGTTTTCTCCCCGCTTCTCCGCTATACTGCTGCCGAACCCAAGCCCAATCCAATCTCATACCTGCCCAGATCCCTGATCCCCACCCTTGCCAAGGAGGACCTTGTGAGCGTATCCGCACCCGTTTTTGCCGACGACATGGTCGAGATCTTCGTCGATGATCTCCACGCCCGTATCCAGCAGCCCAACGCCATCTTTATTTTGGATGTGCGCAACGATGAGGAGTTCGAGGCCTGGCGCATCGAGTCCAAGCACACGCCGGAGACCCTGCACCTGCCCTATTTTGAGTTTTTGGAGGACGAAGAGGGGGCGTCGGCCAAGGTGCCGGCGGACCGGGAGATCCTCGTGGTCTGCGCCAAGGGCGGGGCCAGCGACTATGTGGCGGACGTGCTGCGCGCCCAGGGCGTGCGGGCGGTCAACCTGGCCGGGGGCATGATCGACTGGGGGGATCTGCACGTGATCCGGCCCGTGGTGGAGAACGACAGCTACCAGATCTATCAGATGGACCGGGTGGCCCGGGGCTGTGTCAGCCACATTTTGATCAGCGACGGGCAGGCGGCCATCATCGACCCCCTGCGCAATGTGGATGAATACACGGACTTCCTGGCCGAGAAGGGGGCGACCCTGGCCCTGCTTCTGGACACCCACGCCCACGCCGACCACATCAGCGGCGGACCGGCGTTGTCCGCGTCCACGGGCGCGCCCTACTATTTGCACCCCTATGACGGCATCCACCCCTTCGACATGCTGCCCGCCAAGCTCGACTATGAAATGCTCCGGGACGGTCAGCGCTTCCAGTTGGGGGAGCTGGGCATCGAGGTGATCCACACGCCGGGCCACACCTTGGGGCAGGTCAACTTCTTGGCCACGGCGGAGGATGGCACAGCTTTCTGTTTCAGCGGGGACAATCTCTTCATCGAGAGCTTCGGACGTCCGGATCTGGGTGGCCAGGGCGAGCGCTGGGCCCCCATTGTCTACGAGACCATCTTCGAGATCACCAAGCGCCGGGTGCCGGGCCATGCCCTGGTCCTGCCCGGCCACTATGCCAGCCCGGACGAGGCCAACGCCGCCGGGATCTTCGCCAAGCCCCTGGACGCCCTCTTCCAAGAAAATGTCCATCTTCAACACAACGAGCGGGCCGACTTCATCAACTTCGTCCTCAGCCACCTGCCCAAAATGCCCGAACAGTACATCGAGATCAAGCGGGTCAACGGCGGTCTCTCCCATCCCACGTTGGATGAGGCGGACGAGCTGGAGTTGGGGAAGAATATTTGTGCGCTGTCGGGCGTGTAGGTGAAGGGGTGAGCGGGAGAAGGGGAGACAAGGAGACGATCGCCCCAATCCCAATCCCCAATCCCCACCACCACACCAATCAACCAATCAACATTTTCCCAAAAGGAAACCCAACCATGACCACACTCACCGTCGATCAAGAATTGGATGTCCAGGGCCTCAACTGTCCCATGCCTTTGGTGAAGGCGCGCCAGGCGATTATGAAGATGGAGGTCAGCCAGGTGCTCAAGGTGATCAGCACGGACCGGGGCAGCGTGGCCGATTTCCAGGGCTGGGCCAAGACTGCCCGCAATGTGGATCTGCTGGAGCAGGCCGAAGAGGCCGCCGCCGGCAAGACGTTGTACACCCATTTTGTGCAGCGCACGAAGTAGTTCACAACCCCGTCTCATCGCCGAAATGCTATCCAAAAGGAAACCCACCCATGACCGTCGCCACCCTGCCCACAGTGAACGCCCTCGCCCTCGACTATCCCGCCAAGATGGAAGAGCGCTTGGCCTTTTTAGAGTCCCGCATCGAAGAGTTGGAAGAGCGTATGCCCAAGGACAAGGTCACCATGGTGGTCTTCTCCGGGGAGATGGACCGGGTCTTTGCCGCCTTCATCATCGCCACGGGCGCGGCGGCCATGGGCCAGGAAGTCTCCATGTTCTTCACCTTCTGGGGGCTGAACGCTCTGCGTCAACAGCGGCTCTTTGACGGCAAGACCCTGCCCGAAAAGATGCTTTCCATCATGACCCCGTCCAGCACCCAGACCATGGGCGTCAGCAACCTCAACTTCTTCGGGGCCGGTTCCAGGCTCATGCGCCAGATGATGGCCAAGAAGAATGTGGAGTCCGTCGAGGGGCTGATCGACCTGTGCGAGGAGATGGGCGTGCGCATGGTCAGTTGCGAGATGAGCCGGGACGTCCTGGGCATCAACCCCGCCGAAATGCGCACCGGCGTCGAAACCGGCGGCGTCGCCACCTATCTGGCCGACGCGTTGGAGAGCCGGGTGACGTTGTTTATTTAGATCGAGGGGGCGAGGGGCGAGATTGCGAGGGGCGAGGTTCATCGCACATCGAACCTCGCCCCTCGCAATTCGGCCGCCTCGTGCCCATTCGCCCCTCAGCCAACATTGAACCAGAACCCAAACTGGCGTACAATAGAACCAACCCACCACCCAATCTCCATCGCCCACACGCAATTCAACAAATCCACAAATCAACCAACCTCAAACCGGGACCCTGCCCATGAACTACGGATTCATCATCGACAACCGCAAATGCATCGGCTGCCATGCCTGTTCGACAGCCTGCAAGAGCGAGAACGAGGTGCCCTTGGGCGTCTACCGCACCTGGGTCAAATATGTGGAGACCGGCGCCTATCCCGACAGCCGCCGCCACTTCCAGGTGACCCGCTGCAACCACTGCGCCAACCCGCCCTGTGTGCGCATCTGCCCCGTCACGGCCATGTATCAGCGCGATGACGGCATCGTCGAGTTCGACACGGACATCTGCATCGGCTGCAAGGCGTGCATGCAGGCCTGCCCCTACGACGCCATCTACATCGACCCGGAAAGCCACACCGCGGCCAAGTGCCACTACTGTGCCCACCGCACGGACATCGGCCTGGAGCCGGCCTGCGTGGTCGTCTGCCCGGAACACGCCATCATCGCCGGCGACATGGACAACCCGACCACGGAGATCAGCCACCTGCTGGCCACCCAGCACGTCACCGTGCGCAAGCCGGAACAGGGCACCGCGCCCAAGCTCTTCTACATCGACGGCAACGATCTCGGTCATGCACCCCACCGCCACCGAGCGCACGCCGGAGAGCTTTACTGTGGGCGGATGTGATTCCCCTCCACGCCAAGCCGGCTGACGGGGCGAATGGCGAATCGCGACATGGCAGCAATGGCAATGGCCACAACGGTGGGCAACCCGCATCGTCGCATCTCGCAACCCGCAACGCTCTCCAACAGCGGCACCGCCATCCGCACGCCGCGGGACCCAGGGCGTGCCGTCCGCTGGCCCGATCCAGATTGGCCAGGGCCGCATGGCCGAGCAGATGGTGCAGACCTCGCTACAATGCCCAGCACAAGATGCCCTGGCACTGGCCCGTGCCCGCCTATCTGGTCACCAAGGGCATCGGCAGCGGCGTCGTTTATGCTGCTTGGCCCTGGGCGTCGATTCTTGGCCTCTTCCCGGTTGGCGGTCTGTCCGCGGTGGTGATTGGCTTCTTGTCTCTGCTCTTCATCGGCATCACCACCGGGCTGCTGGTCCTATGATCTGGACCGACCCGAACGTTTCTTTAGCATTTTGACTCGGCCCCAATGGAAGAGCTGGTTGACCCGAGGGGCATTCCTGCTGATCGGCTTCACCGTGGTGGCCGGGCTCTGGTGGCTGCTGGAGCTGGTCGCCCTTGCCGGGTTCCTCGCTGGGTTGACGGCTGCCCTACGCCCCCTGTTCATGTGGGCTGGGCTTGATTCTGGCCGCGGGATCCGCGGTCTACACCGCCTTCCTCTTTGGCCAAGCCGAGGGCCGGGACCTGTGGCAGAGCAGTCTGCTGCCGTTCCACCTGATGGTGCAGGCGTTGATGATGGGCAGCGCGCCTGATCTGCTCGCTGGATCGTCTTCATGGACATCGGCCCGGAGCTGGCCAACGTGGCCCGCCTCACCTTCATCGCCATGTTGATCCTGGACCTGTTGGTCACGCTCTTCGGCGAGTTCGGCATGCCCCACGCCAGCGAAGTGGCCGCCCAGGCCGCCCACGAGATCAGCCACGGACGATACAAGAGCCACTTCTGGTCCGGCAGCATCGTCCTGGGCCATCGTGGTGCCCCTGACCCTGCTCTGGCCCGGCTGGCCCATCACCGCCGCCATCGCCGCCGTCGCCGCCATGGTCGGGCTGTACTTCTTCGAGTACGCCTTTGTCATGGCCCCCCAGGAAATTCCGAACAGCTGAAGCGAGATGCGTGATGCGAGACTGCGACACATGAACGCAACTCGCATTCGCAACTCGCATCTCGCACGGAGAAACCGACCATGTCCGAGAACAAACTATCCTCTTTCCTCTCCACCATGCTGAACCTGGGCGGGACGAAGCGGCCGAATCCCAAGGCCATGACCAACGTGGCCGGGACGGCGCTGCCCACCTTTGCCCAGGCGGACGCCGTGCCCCAAAACGTGGACATGACCACCGTGGTCCACCCGGACGGGCGCATGAGCCAATATCCGCCGCCGAAGAAGTGGGACGACTGGGTGGAGTAGGACGGCAAGGCGTGGCCGCGAAAGGTCGCCCGCCGCTATACGCTTGGTCCCCACCGTCTGCTTCAACTGCGAAAGCGCCTGCGGCCTGCTGGCCTATGTGGACAAGACCACCTTCGAGATCAAGAAATTCGAGGGCAACCCGATCCACCCCGGCAGCCGGGGCCGCAACTGCGCCAAGGGACCGGCCACCCACAACCAGATCTACGATCCCGAGCGCATCCTCTACCCGCTCAAGCGGGTGGGCGCACGGGGCGAGGGCAAGTGGAAGCGCATCACCTGGGAAGAGGCGCTGGAGGAGATCGGCGAGCAAGATGCGGGAGAGCCGTCATGCAGCGCCGCGACGGCATCATGTACCACGTGGGCCGGCCCGGCGAGGACGGCTACACCAATCGCTGCATCAGCGCCTGGGGCGTGGACGGCCACAACAGCCACACCAACATCTGCTCCGCCGGCGCGCGCGCCGGCTACACGCTTCTGGGGCGGCTTCGACCGGCCCAGCCCGGACCACGCCAACGCCCGCACCATCCTGCTCATCTCCAGCCATCTGGAGACCGGCCACTACTTCAACCCCCACGCCCAGCGCATCATCGAAGGCAAGATGGCCGGGGCCAAGCTCATCACCTTCGACCCCCGGCTCAGCAACACGGCCAGCATGAGCGACATCTGGCTGCCCACCTGGCCCGGCAGCGAAACCACCGTCCTGCTGGCCATGGCCAACTACCTGATCCAGAACGACCTCTACGACAAGGAGTTTGTGCGGCGCTGGGTGAATTGGGAAGAGACGCTGCAGGCGATTGCGGACGGGCGATTGGACGATTGACGACTCGGCGCGATCAAATCGCCAATCGCCCAATCCGTCAGATCTCCACGTTCTTCGACCTCTTCGACCGTGCCTCAAAGGCGCTCTACGCCGAGTTCACCTTCGAGCGGGCGGCCGCAGAAGCCCAGGTGCCGGTCGAGCGCATCTCGGAGGCCGCCGAGTATGTGGCCAACTGCGACGGCAAGCTGGCCGACCCATACGTGGCGCAGCGCCAGCATCGGCAACCTGGGCGGCTGGCAGGTGGCGCGGGCGCTCTTCTTCCTCAACGTGCTGACCGGCAGCGTGGGCACGCCCGGCGGCACCTCGGCCAACAGCTGGAACAAGTTCGTGCCCAAGCCCTTCAAGAGCCCGCCCGCCTTCAACGCCTGGAACGAGCTGCATCTGCCCCACGAATGGCCCTTGGCCCACTACGAAATGAGCTTCCTGCTGCCCCACTTCCTGGAAGAAGGCCGGGGCGAGATCGACGTCTACTTCACCCGCGTCTACAACCCCATGTGGATCAACCCGGACGGCTTCATGTGGCTCAAGGCATCTGCAAAACGAGGAGACAGATGAAGTGCCACGTGGCCCTGACGCCCACCTGGAACGAGTCGGCCTGGTTTGCCGACTACGTGCTGCCCATGGGCCACGCCGGCGAACGCCACGACCTGATGAGCCAGGAGACCCACGCCGGCCAGTGGATCGCCTTCCGCCAGCCCGTGCGCCGGGTGGCCATGGAGCGGGCGGGCAAGCCGGTGCAGCTTCACCTACGAGGCCAACCCCGGCGAGGTGTGGGAGGAGAACGAGTTCTGGATCGAGCTCTCCGTGCGCATGGACCCGGACGGCAGCCTGGGCATCCGCCAGTGGTTCGAAAGCCCCTACCGGCCCGGCGAGCTGATCACCGTGGACGAATATTACCACTGGATCTTCGAGAACAGCGTCCCCGGTCTGCCCGAGGCCGCGGCCAAGGAAGGGCTGACGCCCTGGCCTACATGCGCAAGTATGGGGCCTTCGAGGTCAAGCGGACAACTACACACCGTATGCCCGGCCGGTGCTACACTTGGATGCAGCAACGGCCACGACGTGACGTCCAAGACCGCGTGCGTCGAGGACGGCAAGGCAGTCGGCGTGATGGTCGATGGCGAGGCCGGATCGGCTTCGACACGCCCAGCCGCAAGCTGGAGTTCTTCAGCCCGACCCTGCACCGACTGGGGCTGGCCGGAGAAGGAGTACACCATTCCCTGGCCGCTCAAGAGCCATGTCCATCCCGACAACATCGACCGCGAGAAGGGCGAGATGCTGCTGCTGCCCAACTTCCGCCTGCCCACGCTTGATCCACACCCGCAGCGCCAACGCCAAGTGGCTCTACGAGATCAGCCACAAGAACCCGGTGTGGATGCACCCGTCCGATGCCCAGCGCCTGGGCGTGGACACGCGGCGATCTGGTGCGGGTCGACGACGGAGATCGGCTACTTTGTGGACAAAGTGTGGGTCACCGAGGGCATCAAGCCCGGCGTCATCGCCATGAGCCATCACCTGGGCCGCTGGCGCTTGCAGGACGGTCAGGGCGTCAACCCCGGCATGTCCGCGCCTGGCCGAGCTTGAGCGACGACGGCCACGGCGGTCACACGCTCAACATTATTCGAGGGGGGCCAGGCCGTGGAAGACCTTTGATCCGGACACCAGCCGCATCTGGTGGAAGGATGTGGGCGTGCATCAGAACCTGACCCACGCCGTCCATCCCGACCCCATCAGCGGCGCCCACTGCTGGCTGCAAAAGGCCGTCAACGTGCGCAAGGCCGACCCCGGGCGACAAGCACGGCGATGTGTGGGTGGACACGAACCGCTCCATGGCAGGTCTACGGGGAGTGGAAGGCCATGACCCGCTCGGCGGTGGACCATAGCCCCGACGGCACCCGCCGCCCCCTGTGGCTCAAGCGTCCGCTCAAGCCCGTGGCCGAGGCGTTCAAGTTGCCGGAACGACCCTTTGGGCGCAAGATCCGGTAGCGTGAGTGGTGATTCTGTTAATTGGACCGGTGTACCAGAGAAAGGAACCAAGGAGATGCCAAGCGAAAAAAGAAAAAGTCGGCACAGATTCTGTGAATTGGACCGCTGTGCCAAAGGAAGGACAGGCCAAAGCCGCCCCAGCGGACAAGGGTGCGCCGTGGGCACGGATTCGGTCAACTGGACCGCGTGCCGGGCGAAGAGGCCAAAGCCAAGCCTACCGCCGGTGAGGAGATCGGTACCGACTCGGTCAATTGGACCGGTGCTGCCGGAGGAAGAGGCCAAAGCCAAACCCACCGCCAAGCCAGCCGCTCGGCACCGATTCGGTCAACTGGACCAGTGTGCCAGGGGATGAGTCCAAGGCCAAGCCCACCACCAAAAAGTAGGGACAGGTTTCAAATCTGTCCCCACGGCGGTTAACCAGATGATCAAAAAACGGGCAGGGGATCGATACAATGATGTATCCCTCCCCTGCCCATTCGCTTGTCACCAATCATCCACCAACCCATCAACCGCTCAGCAGTCCTTCGCCGTCCGCATCATGTGATACACAATATCCGCCGTCGAAAGCACCGCCATGGGCCATAGTTTGCCCTCTTCCTCCTGGACCGCCACGACCCGGTGGATGTGCTTTTCCACCAGCAGGCGCATGACCGTGTCCAAGCTGTCTTCCGTGCTGACCGTGACCACGCCCCGGGCCATATAGTCGCTCACCAAGAGCTTGCGCCAACAATCACTGTCTACGCAGGCCCGCATTAGGTCCGTGCGGGTGATGATGCCTTCCAGATAGCCCTCTTCATCCACCACCACCAGGCAACTGATGTCCCGGTCTGCCATCTGGTTGGCGGCATCGCCCACAAGGGTATTGGCTTGGCAGGAAAAGACACCAAATCGTTTGGCTTCCAACACGGACAGATTTTTCATGACAAGCTCCAGAGATGTGGGTAGAAAGCATCGATTGAAAGCCATTATACCCTAGCCTGTCCAAAGTGTGAACCCTCAAAACCGACCAAAACGGAGATCCTGTGACCTCACCCTACGAACTGGCCCTGGCCCGCAGCCACGGCTACGATTTTCTCGGCCAACTCTGGCTCCACGGCCTCACCCCGGACATGATCGGCATGGTGATCCAGGTGCCTGAACTGGCCGCCGCCCTGAGCGAGGCCCCGGCAGATTTCGACGATCTCGCCGCCACCCATCAACAGATCCTGGGCTTTGACGTCTTCCCCTTCCAAAGCATCTTTCTGGACCCCTCCGGTCTGCTGGGCGGCGCGCAGACCGACCGGGTGCTCCACGCCTACGCCGCGGCCGGCTTCGACTTCGCCACCGCGGACACCGCCGGGGATCACATCGGCCACCAACTGGCCTTCCTCGCCTTCCTCTGCGGGGCCGAGGCCGACGCCTGGGAGGATGGCCTGCCCGCCACGGCCCAACGCATCCAGGGCTTGGCCGCCGACTTCCTTCACGCCCATCTCCTGCGCTGGATTGCGCCCCTCACCTTGGCCGTGAAGCAGCAAGGACAACCCTTTTACACCGCTTTGGCAGAGTTGACCCTCTCTCAGGTCGCCGACCATGCGAGCGAACAAGCAGCGGGCGCGGTCCAGGACCTGCTGGCCCCAGCCCCCAGCTTCGTCCTCCCCACCCCGCCGGATCTCTTGGCCGACGCAAAGACCAGCCTCAAGGACATCGCCGAGCACCTCCTGCGCCCGGTCCACAGCGGCCTCACCCTCAGCCGGGACGACCTCACCCGCCTCAGCCGCAGCCTGGACCTGCCCCGGGGCTTCGGGGATCGGGTGCAGATGCTCACCAACCTCATGCGGGCCGCGGTGACCTATGGGTTGTGGGAAAAGTTGATCGGAAATTTGCGAGAGGTGGGGGCAGATTGGCAGACCGCATACAACGCCGTGGGCGCAGAGTCTCCTGCCCTGGCCGAGTTTGTGCGTCCGTGGGCGGGGCAGGTGGAGCGCACCATCGGGCTGCTGGATCAGATTGCCCAACATAGCCTTGGGGAGTTAGATCCCACTCAACAAACGTCCTGACGCCCACCTCATCCCTCACCGCTTTCCGGAAGCTTAACTCCGATCCTCCGTTAACCGACCACCTTCCGGAAAGCTCGCCTACCGCGAACTATAGAAACGTCGCAATCTCCCCCAACGGCTTCTTCCCAATCACCGGCACCTCCGCCCCCGCCGCCGGATAGCCCACCACCAGCAGCAAAAACGGCTTCTCATTCACCGGACGCCCCAAGATCTGATTCAGAAACTTCATGGGGCTGGGCGTGTGGGTGAGGGTGGCCAAGCCCGCATGATGCAGGGCCGCAATCAAAAAGCCCACGGCAATCCCCACGGACTCCTGGACGTAGTAGTGCTTCACCTTCCCCCCGTCCGGCCCCACCCCGTAGGATTGGCCAAAGACCGCAATCAAATAGGGCGCGGTCTCCAAAAAGGGCTTGGACGCGTCCGTGCCCAGGGGAGCCAAGGCCGCCAGCCACTCCTCGGACGCCCGACCGGCGTAGAATTCCCGCTCCTCCTCCTCCGCCGCCTCCCGGATCTGGCGCTTGATGGCCGGGTCCGCCACCGCCACGAAGTGCCAGGGCTGCATGTTGGCCCCATTGGGCGCGGTCCCCGCCGCCCGCAGACAGTCCTCGATCACACCTCGATTCACCGCCCGCTCCGAGAAATCCCGCACGGTCCGCCGCCGCTTGATCTCCGCGTAAAAATCCGCCGCTCTCTCTTTCATCTCCTCTGGCGAAAACTCGACATAACCGGAAAGGGATTCATGGTTGGGCTTGGGCATGGATAGGTCCTTTCAAAAATGGAACACGGATGAACCTAGGGGCGTGAATGGGTATCGTTTGTCCGGATCTGTTTGGGAAGAGCCGTATTGTAGAGGCAGTTTTGATTTTTTACGAATTTGGTCACCAAAATGGTTGACATTGGGTGTAGAATAGAAGGGTCCGTCGTTGTCCGATCCTGTTGACCGTCGAAACAGTGTCGAACCAAGCGTTGAGTAAAGCGATTCCCGGCTGAATCTGGTGTTCCTCTGTTCCTCTGTCCATCCGTTTCTGTTGATGTTTTCACTTCCTGTGCTCTGCATGTTTCTGAGCGACCGGTCGAACCATCGTCAAGAACATGCCCCGTCCGCCCACCCATCACCCTTTACATTGATCGCTTGTCCGTCCAAAGATGAATTGACAATTCGACTGATTCAAAGGAGATGAACCATGAAACCTCGATCGAAGCTATTTGTTGCGGGCCTGCTTCTGGCCTTGTTGGCCTTGAGCATGACGGCAATCAGCGCCCAAACCCAAGCGCGTCCTGCATCCGATACGGATGCCTATCCTCCCCCCAACCCAAATACCGTCTATGTGGACCAGAGCTTTCTGGCGACCGAACATGGCACAGTGGATGCCCCGTTCCGCACCATCGCCGCTGGGATCAACGCAGTTGCAAACGATGGCCTGGTGCTCGTCGCACCCGGCACCTATGTTGAAAATCTTGTCATCGGCAAGAGTCTGACCCTGCGGGGTAGCGGCTTGGATGTCACCACCATCGACGGTGGCGGAAAGGGCAATACGATTTCGGTTGACAGAAAAGCTGGTCTGACCGTTTCGGTGGAGCACTTTCGCATCACCGGAGCGGGCAGTGATTCGGCGAACTCTGATGCCGGGTTGAAGAGTTACCCCGGCAGTACGCTCTATGCACGATGGAACTGGTTCACCGGCAACGGGCTGATGGGGGTTATCAGCTACGGGCCGGACATCATCGCGCGCAATCTGTTCAGCAACAATGGCAACAACCAAGGCGGCGGCTACGCCATCTGGGCCAGCGAGGATTCCTCGGCCAAGATCTATAACAACACCGTGCGCCAAACATCCCTGGGCGACACGGGGACAAATCGCGTGGGCACGGGTATCGCCATCTACAACAGCGCCGTGCAGGCGGATATCCGCAACAATATCATCAGCGATGCCTTCCGGGGCATTTGGGTGCTCTTCCCCACGGTCACCCCCCAATCCATGGCAGACTACAACATCCTGTGGAACAACAACACGAACTACGATGGCCTTGCCCCAGGGGCCTACGACCAGTTGGTCGACCCGAAACTGACCACGACCAGCTATCTCGACACCGGCTCCCCGGCCATCAACATGGGAGACCCCGCCGCCAGCTTCAAGGATCGAGATGGCACCACCAACGATGTGGGCATGCGCCAACTCTATATCACCTCCCCGGTCAATCCGGTCCGATACGGCAACTTCGCCACAGTGGCGGATCGCCAGCCCCTGGGGTTGGCGGCCTTTGGCGGCAGTGCTGTGTGGATGTCCAGCTATTACTACGACACGGGCATCTATCGTCTGGATGCGGCCAACGGCGATCCCCGCCAGACTCTGCTGCCGGCAGGGGTCGGCCCGTCTCGCTATGGCGGTCTGACCTATGACAATGCCGGGGGTATTCTCTATCACGCCAACATCTACGGCGAGGGCATCCAGAAGATCGACCCCGGCACGGGCAATGTCATGATGACGCTGCCCTTCGCCGTCAAGAGCGGCGGGGATCTGGCCTTCGACGGCACGAACCTGTGGCAAGCCGCGGGCGGATGGCCCGATCCCAAGCTCTATAAGATAGACGCCGCCACGGGCGCAACCCTGGACAGCTTTGTCAGCCCTGTTCCCGGCCAGACCCAAACCTTCGGCCTGGCCTATGCCAACAGCGCCCTGTGGCTGAGCAAAGATACCCGCATCTACAAGATCAACCCGACCACCCAGTCCATCATCTGCTCCTTCGCAGGGCCGATGGCAGACATGCGCGGGCTGGCCTTCCTGCCCGGCTACGACATGATGGCCAGCAGCTTCGATTTGGATCGGGTCATGCGCTTTGATCTGCCGGAAAGCTGCAACGAAAACACCCAGCCGGCCAATCCCATCACGGTCAATTGGTCGCCCAAGGGGCCTCACACCTTCAAGACGCAGCCGATCTACAGCAACGAAGCGATCTGTAGCCCACGCGCAGATTGGCAGGATGCCACGTTGAACGTTGGGGATCTCTTGCCCAAGACCACGGGCGGCACCATCCGGGGCACGCGTCTGTTGTTGCCCGACAGCAACATCCCTCTGGATGGCACAGGGCTGTCCGGGCCTGCCCTCACCAAATGTGGCAACGGGCTGTGGGCCGTCTGGTCCCCCAGACCGGCAAGTTGGGCCAACGGCTTGGGCGTCCTGCTCTTTGACTGGAACCCGCCCCGCACGCCGGGCATTACCCTGGTTTGGGAGGGGCAGAAGGGCGAGACCCAGACCCTGCGCTTCCAGCACCGGGTGGCCAACGAACCCATCTGTGAAGCTCGGCCCAAGGACTGGTCAAACCTGGTCATGCAATCCGGGGACTACCTGCCTGTGGTGTCGAACCCCGATTCCCAGACCGCCAACTTCAGCGGTGTGCGGCTCAACCTGGCCCCTGGGGACAGCTTGAAAGCGTTGGAACTGGATGGCAATACCCAACTGACGGACTGCGGCGGCGGCCTGTGGGTGCTCTGGTCCAACAGCCCGGCCAACTTCGCCAAGGCCTATGGCAGCATCTCGGCCACCTGGGCAGCCCTGCCCACGGGCCAGATCAGCCTCAAGTTCCTGGGCGTCGGCGCTGGGGAAGAACACCCTGTGCAGTGGCAGCCGATTTTGGCAGGCCAATCAGCCTGTGTCGCCCAGGAGAAGTGGAACCAGATCAACGCACAGCCCAACGGCAAACTGCCCCTGGGGGATGGCGTGGGCATCCGTCTGCGTCTACCGGACGCAGATTCTCTGCTCACCAGCCTGCGGCTGCAGAACGTCTATGTACGGGACTGCGGTCGAGGAGACTATGCCATTCTGGCCAACTCCCGCCCCCAATGGAGTTCGGTGATCGGTGCCATCGTCATCGACTGGTCGGTCTTCTATCTGGATCTGGACTGTGTATGGTTCCAGAATACAGAGACCGTGGACCACAGCCGGGAGCGCTCGTCCCATCTTTGGTGCCGAAATGACGGCACGGTGACCGCGTACTACGAAGCGGGCGGCTCCGTCACCCGTACGGTCAGCAGCGGATATACCAGCATCCCTGCCGGGGTCAATCGAGTGCGGCCCGGCAGCCTCTTCGCCACGGATCTGACGGCCACCCTGCACGATCCCCTGGCCATCAAGATCCACTTTGTGCCGGTCAATCTGGTGGACGTGGGCATCTCTGCGCCCTCGGGCGTGGACTACATTCCCTTGCTGTTGGAGACGATTAACCTGCCCTACTTCTCCTACAGCTACAAGTGGGAATCTACCATCAACGTGTCGGGGAGCACGGCCAACCAGATCTGGAACAACATGGAGACCGCCATGAACGGTCAGCCGGCCGTGGTGGGCACGGATGCGTATGTGCTGATCGCCTCCAGCGCCCCCGGCAAAGAGCTCTACTTCGGCCAGGGTCCGTTCAACACATGGAAGGGCATGT
The DNA here is from genome assembly GCA_963704975.1 of uncultured Chloroflexia bacterium. Classification (GTDB taxonomy): domain Bacteria; phylum Chloroflexota; class Anaerolineae; order Caldilineales; family Caldilineaceae; genus JAGNDO01. Next base: position 136,856 of record CAVPIK010000014.1, read on the forward strand.
TCTTCCTGCAACACCCCACCACCTACATCCATGAATTGCTCCACAGCTTGCTGGGGCTGAAGCATGTGGGCGGCGCACCCGGCCCGGACCCGGCATGGCCCTATGGGGCAACCCGAACCTTCCCCGAGGAAGCCACCTTCTGGGGCAACACCCAGGCGGGCACGTGGGAACGGCTTCGCTTTACGGGCAACGACTGCGACGCCTTGATGAGCTACGGCAACAGCAATCCCTACGGCCTGGGCTCGGACTATCGGGTGCGCTGTCTGTCGCCCTTCACCGGGGCCAAGGGGTGGACCAAGGTGGGTAGCTTTGCGTCCAGCCTCTCTGCGGTGCAAATCTTGGCAAACAACCCGGTCATGTGGACCAAGGGGCCGGATCTCTTCAAGTTCAACCTGGCCCATACCAGCCTGGGTGACACCGCCACTGGCCCGTTGATGACCCTCAATTCGGGAGAGACGGACGAGCAGATCATTGTGGTGCCCGCCTATGAGGCCGATCCGGGCTACGTTGTGGATTCGTTCGTGACTCTGCCCGCCGGGGTCAACACCGCGGATCTGGAGGGCCGCCAATATCCGCCCAACTTCGGCACCCTGGCCGAAAGCAGTTGGGAGAAGGATGACGCGGCCCGCAGCCTCTCGGTCACCACAGAATGTGCCTGGCTGATCTCCGAAACCAACGAAGGGCTGGATCGGCTGGTCAGCGGTCCCTACGTGGGCGACAAGACTATCACCTTGCCGGATCAGATCAAGATCCACCTGCAGGTGAGCTGCGGCGATGGCGAGCGCACGGATGATATCACCATGCCCTTGCCCCCCCGCATCTACCTGCCTTTGACTATCCGGTAGTCTCGACTGACCGGAAAAAGCTGTCCGGTCCCAAATAACAATGGGGGGCGATGCGCGCATCGTCCCCCATTGTTTACGCCCGACATGGGCGGTATCTAGGGAGTGAGAGTCTCCTGCGGGCGCTGACCTGGCGAACCGCTAGCCGAAGGCAACTGCGTGCGTGTGAACGGGCGTGGGGAGGAAGCCGGAGAGCAAAACCTGGACTTGATGGACAAGAACTGCGTAAAGAGGCATGGGATGCGGGGTAAGCTGGCATGAGACAGTGAAGCCCAGACAGGTCAAAGTAGTTCCATGTAAACGCAGCAAGGGTCAGGGGAAAGAGACCGTACCTTATTCGGGGAGGTCTGTATCCATGCGAGTGGGTGCAGAAGTCAGCCGAGGCCGTAGTAGTCGATGGAGTAACGACCATCCAGGGCGGGAGGCGAAAGCCTTCTACAGGGCGAAGGGCCGAACGGAAGGGAAGTTGAGTGGAAAGGAGCAGGGTGACGTAAGCAACCGACATCTGAGAAGCAGATTGGCCGTGAAGGGTAGACTGAGGGTCGAGAGATAGCGGTCAGGGTGGAGGCGTCATCAGAGCGAATGGAGAAAGAAATGACTCAACACGAAGGTAGTATGTGGGAACGGATATTCAGCCGAGGGAACATGCTGAAAGCATTAGGCCGAGTGGAAGCCAACAAAGGTGCGCCGGGGGTGGATGGGATGAGAGTGGAAGAGCTGCCCGCCCACCTGAAAGCGCACTGGCTGACAATCCGGGCGAAGCTGGATGCGCGGGAATACGAACCGAGTCCGGTGAAACGGGTGATGATCCCGAAGCCGGATGGAGGGGAGAGGCAACTGGGTATACCGACAGTGCAGGACCGACTGATTCAACAGGCGATGCACCAGGTACTGAGCGAGGAATACGACCCGAAGTTCAGCGAAGCCAGCTACGGCTTTCGACCGGGGCGGAGTGCGCACGATGCAGTGCGGACAGCCCAGGGGTACATCGAGAGCGGTAAGAAGTGGGTGGTGGACATGGACTTGGAGAAGTTCTTCGACACAGTGAATCATGACCGCTTGATGTCCCGGCTGAAAGCTGGACATAGAAGACAAACGGGTATTGTGGCTGGTGAATCAATACCTGAAAGCGGGGGTGATGGTGAACGGAGTAGTGATGGGGACAGAGGAAGGGACGCCGCAAGGGGGCCCGTTGTCGCCGTTACTGTCGAACATCGTGCTGGATGAGTTGGACCGGGAACTGGAGAGGCGTGGGCACAGCTTTGTGCGGTATGCGGATGACTGCAACATCTATGTGAGCAGTCAACGAGCGGCAGAGCGAGTGCTGACGAGTATCCGGGAATACGTGGAGAAGAAGCTGCGCTTGAAGGTGAATGAGCAGAAGAGCGCAGTGGATTTGGCCACACGACGGAAGTTTCTGGGATTCAGCTTCTACTGAAGGGCCGGGGGCGGGGTGGGGATACGAATCGCCGCCCAGAGCCTGGCCCGGATGAAGCGCAAAGTGAAGGGACTGACCCGACGCAGTCAAGGGAAGGGCTGGACGGAAGTCCGGGACGACCTGAGACGAGCGGTGGTGGGGTGGGTGAACTACTATGCGCTGGCAGATGCGGGGAATCACATGAAGCAACTGGACGAGTGGCTGAGGCGGCGGATGCGCCAGATGGCGTGGAAGCAATGGAAGACGCCAAAGAACCGATACCGGCAACTCAAATCACGAGGGGTTTCAGAGTACTGGGCCATTCGTGCAGGGGGAACGAGTAAGGGAGTATGGCGGCTGTCAAATCCCCACCGCTCCACAAAGCACTGGGCAATGACTACTGGCGGAAAGTCGGATTAGTCAGCTTTTCGCAACAATACGAACTTCGTCGGACCTGACCGAACCGCCGGATGCGGACCCGCATGTCCGGTGGTGTGGGAGGGGTGAAGCCGAAAGGCATTTGGCGGTTTGACCACCCTCACCGCGCCGAGTATCATAAAGAAAAGAGATTGAGCGGTTTCCCCCGTCCCAATCTCCCAATCTCAAAAAACCCACTCCAAGAAAGGTTCCCATCATGGATCGCAAAACCCTACGCCCCCGAATCCAGGCCATGTACGCCGCAGAACACGCCGCGCTGACCGAGTCAAGACGTGCAAAACCTGCTTGGACAAAGGCCGCACCTTCCCCCTGGCCGACACCCTGGCCGCTGGCGGCGTGGCCGTCTTCGCCCACGCCGGGGTGGCGGATTGCGGCCACCAGACCGCGGCAGCCGTCCACGGCGCCCTGGACGCCTGCCTGGATGGCCGGGCCGACCGGGTCGTGGTGATCAGCGTCCTCCACGCCATCGATCCCGCTCATGGATCAAGCCCGCATCCGCGTGGCCCGGGGCGGCGACCCGGCGCACGAGGCCCAGTGGGGCATCCAAGGCCCAGGGCTGGACGGTCCCCAAAGCTGGCGCGAGGACCACGCCCTCACCAGTTGGCGCTTTCTCTGGGAAGCCGAAGTCGCCCGCCGAGGACTCAAACCCAGCCAGGTCCCCGCCGTCTTCGAGCGCTACCCCTGGCTGGCCGGGGGCCGCCCGGACCGCCTGCCCGGCATCGACGAACTGGCCCGCCTGTGCGAAGGCGCGGTCATCGTCTCCACCGAAGACCACTACCATCACGGCCTGGGCTACGGCGACCAAGAGTTCGTGGCCCGCCCCTTTGCCGAAGGCGGAGAAACCCTGGCCCGCCGCAGCATCGAGCACGGCTTGGACACCCTGGGCCGAGGCGACTATTGGGGCTGGAACCAGCACTGCGTGGTCAGCAAAAGCGACGCCCGTGACGCCGGCGCGGTCTATCGCTATCTCTGCGGCCCCCTGGACGGGCGCATCCTGGACCTGGCCTGCACAGACGCCGCCGCCCTCTACAACTCCCCCGCCCCCACCTGGGTGGCCGGCGCCCTGGTCGAGTGGAAACCGGCGGATCGACTATGAGCCATCCCCTGGCCACCGCCCTGCGCCAGGCCATGTCAGAGGCCGCCGACCCGGCCAAGGCCCCGTCCATGCAAGCCTACATGAAAACCGACCAGCCCTTCTACGGCGTGCATGGCCGGACCGCGTCGCCAGATCTTCCGGGCCGCGCTCAAAAAACACCCCATCCGCAGCCGAGAGGAATATGAGGAAAATGTGCGAGATCTGTGGGGTGGGGTGCATCGAGAGGAGATGTATCTGGCTTTGGATCTGGCCCAGGGGGCCAAGGCGTACCGGGATCTGGCCTCCTGGCCCCTCTACGTCGACATGATGCGCACCGCCACCAACTGGGACACCCTGGACTGGATCGCCGCCATCCTCCTGGGGGATCTCCTGCGCCACCATCGAGAAAAAGAGACCGACGTGCGCGCCTGGGTGGACGACCCCAACCTCTGGGTGCGCCGCACGTCCCTGCTCATCCACCTCAAGCACAAACGAGAGACCAACCTGCCCATGCTCTCCGCCGCCATCCTGCACCTGGCCCCCGAAAAAGAATTCTTCATCCGCAAAGCCATCGGCTGGGTCCTGCGAGAATACGCCAAGACCGACCCCGACTGGGTGCGGGCCTTCGTGGACGCCCACACCGAACAACTTTCCGGCCTGAGCGTGCGGGAAGCGCTCAAGAACTTGAAGGGGTGAAACCAACGTAGGTTGAGTAGCCCGACCGATCCCCGCCAAGTGCTCAACCCACAAAAAAGGGCGTATCGAAACCGGAACGGGTCAACCCGCTCTGGTTTCGATACGCCGCCAGCACCTGAATGGTCAACGGAGATTTCGGCGGCGGCTACTCAACCGGCGCTTCCTCCCCAGGAGACCAACGTAGGTTGAGTAGCCCGACTGATCCCAACCAAGCCCTTGACCCACAAAGGTAGGGCGTATCGAAACCGGAACGGGTCAACCCGCTCTGGTTTCGATACGCCGCCAGTACCTGAATGGTCAGCGGAGATGTTGGCGGCGGCTACTCAACCGGCGCTAGTCTCCCCCTTTCACCCGCTCACCCTTTCACCCGCTCACCCCCACAAAAATCAGTCCGCCAGCGTACTCGTATCCCCCACCGGCTGGCCCAGGAGTTGGGCGCGCAGGAGGCGGCGCATGATCTTGCCGGAGCGGGTCTTGGGCAGGTCGTTGACGAAGACGATGGAGGTGGGGACGGCGATGGGGCCGACCTCGTGGCGCACGTGCAGCTTCAGCGCCTCTTCCAACTCTTTGCTGCCGGTCAGCCCGGAATTGAGGATGCAGAAGGCGTGGATCACGTTGCCCCGCAGCTCGTCGGGGATGCCGATCACCGCGGCCTCGGCCACATCCTTGTGGCTGACCAGGGCGCTCTCCACCTCCGCCGTGCCCAGGCGATAGCCGCTGACCTTGATCACATCGTCCATGCGGCCGATGATCCAGAAGTAGCCGTCCTCGTCCTTGCGGGCGCTGTCCCCGGTGAAGTACCAGCCCTGATCCGCGAACTCGCTCCAATATTGCTGCACATAGCGGTCCGGGTCGCCCCACACCGTGCGCAACATGCCCGGCCACGGACGCTGGATCACCAGATAGCCGTCCTCGTTGGGATCGCACGAGGTGCCGTCCGGGCGCACCACATCCGCCACAATGCCGGCGAAGGGCAGGGTGGCGCTGCCCGGCTTCAGGGGCACCACCGGCGTGGGCGTGATCATGAAGCCGCCGGTCTCGGTCTGCCACCAGGTGTCGATGATCGGGCACTTCTCCTTGCCGATCACCCGGTGATACCAGCGCCAGGCTTCCGGGTTGATGGGTTCGCCCACGGTCCCCAACAGGCGCAGGCTGCTCAGATCGTGCCGGGCGGGCCAGGCTTCGCCAAAGCGCATCAGGCCGCGGATGGCCGTGGGCGCGGTGTAGAGCACGCTGACCGCATACTTCTCCACCAACTGCCACCAGCGGTCCGGGTAGGGATGGGTGGGCGCGCCTTCGTAGATCAGGCTGGTGGCGCCCAGAATCAGCGGGGCGTAGACGATGTAGCTGTGGCCGGTGATCCAGCCGGGGTCTGCGGCGCACCACCAGCGGTCGTCGTCCTTGAGGTCAAAGGCATAGTTGAGGGTGGTGGAGATCTGGACCTGATAGCCGCCGTGGGTGTGGAGCACCCCCTTGGGCTTGCCCGTGGTGCCGGAGGTGTAGAGGATGAAGAGGGGATCTTCGGCGTCCATGACTTCGGTTTCGCAATAGGGGCTGGCGACGGGCAGGCCCATCAGGTCGTGCCACCAATAGTCTCGCCCCGCCTCCATGAGCACATCCTGCCCCGTGGCCTTGAAGACGATCACCTTCTGCACCACCGGCGAGCGCTTGACCGCCTCGTCGGAGATCTGCTTCAGGTCGATGGTCTTGCCCCGCAGCCATGCCCCGTCGCAGGTGACCAGCACCTTGCTCTGGGCGTCCTCGATGCGGCTGGCCAGGGCCTGCTCGCTGAAGCCGCCATAGACCACGCTGTGGATGGCCCCGATCTTGGTCGTGGCCAGCATGGCGATGGGCAGTTCGGGCACCCGGCCCATATAGATGGTGACCGTGTCCCCCTTCTTGACCCCCATGCTCTTGAGCACGTTGGCCGCCTTGTTCACCTCCTGCCACAGACGGAAATAGCTAAAGGTGCGCTGGCTCGCCGTCCTCGCCCTTCCCAGATGATGGCCAGTTTATTCTTGCGCCAGGTTTTGACATGGCGATCCAGGGCATTGAGCACAATGTTGGTCTTGCCGCCCACAAACCATTTGTAAAAGGGGGCGTTGCTCTCGTCCACCACCTGATTGTAGGGCTCGTACCAGTCCAACATCTCCTTGGCCCGGGCGTCCCAGAAGCTGATCTGGTCATCCCAGGCGGCTTCCCGCACGGCCAGATAGTCGGGCACATTGGCCGCGGCCACCACTTCGTCCGCCGGGGTATAGACTTCGCTTTCGGCAGCCACCATTTGGCTCTCCCGTTCGCTGTCCGGGTGTACGGTCTCCAGATTTCCACTCATAGATGGATCTCCTCCTTGTGGGTGTTTGCATGTGGATAATGGGTTGTGGCGTCATGAGATAAAAAGAGGGCAGGGGCAGGCCTATTCTGCCACGTTTTGCTCAGATCGAAAAGTCGCTGGAATCTAGCGCGGGGGTTTTTGAAATAGGCCGCGGATGACGCTGATTTGACGGATTCTCGCGGATTTTGTAGTGGTCAACAAGATGGTGAAGGTTTCGGAACTCGTCACGCTGGTAGAGTGACCTACGTTTCAGGTGATATTTCGTAGGTCCGGCTATCAGCCGGACAAGCCCTATCGCCCTACCATCATGTTGCTCACTACAAAAAGTGATCAGTTGTTTCATCATTGCTTCCAATGAAAGCTGGGGGTATACTGTACAGGATGGATGTGCCCCTATGACTGCCGCAAGGAGAAACTGATATGGCCCTCACTGCAAGCGAAGAACAGACCAAAGTCCTGCTCAAACAGGCGCTGAGCGAAGTCCTCGAAGAAAAACGGGATCTTTTCACCGCCATTGTGTTGGATGCCATGGAAGAGATCGGTCTGGCCAATGCCATCCGGGCGGGCCGCCAAGATGAGTTTGTCCCGGAGGAGCAGATTCTCGCCATTTTGCGAGGCCAGACATGAAGGTCGCCTTTGAGGCCAGTTTCGCCCGAGATTTGAAAAAGATTCGGGAGAAGCCGCTCTTGAACCGGGTGGAACAGGCGATTGCGAACGTCAAAGAGGCCGACGAGTTGCTGGACATCTTGAGTTTCAGCAAACTGAGCGGCCACGATGCCTATTACCGTATCCGGGTTGGCGATTACCGGATCGGCGTTGAAGTCGTCGGGGATGTGATCATCTTCGTGCGTATTCTGCACCGCAAAGACATTTACCGCTACTTCCCTTGACCCGATCCTCTAAGCATGTCCAGTTTCTCAACTCACGAATCACAGCCCAAAAAGAGGCGGGGCGATCCAGTAGATCGCCCCGCCTCTTTTGCTGTGATGCCCCTCCGCTGATCCCTGCTCAATACCCCTGCGGATGGGCCACATGCCAGTCCCATGCCGTCTGCACAATCGAGCGCAGGTCCGGGTACTTGCGGATCCCAACCCAACTCGGCGCGGATCTTGTCGCTGCCGGCGATCAGGATGGCCGGGTCGCCGGGGCGGCGGGGGGTGGTTTCCGCGGGGATGGGGTGGCCGGTGACTTCCCGGGCCGTGTCGATCACCTCCTGGACCGTGAAGCCCTGGCCGTTGCCCAGGTTGTACGTGCGGCTGCCCCCGTCCAACGCCCGCAGGGCCAGGATGTGGGCCTGGGCCAGATCCACCACATGGATGTAGTCCCGGATGCAGGTGCCGTCCCGGGTGGGGTAGTCGTCGCCGAAGACCATGATCTTCTCCCGCTGGCCCAGGGCGACTTGGAGGACCAGGGGGATCAGGTGGCTCTCCGGCGTGTGGTCTTCGCCCCGCTGCGCCGTGGCCCCGGCCGCGTTGAAGTAGCGCAGGGCCGCATAGCGGAAGTCGTAGATCTCGTCCAGCCAGCGCAGATAGCGCTCCAAAATGAACTTGGATTCCCCATACGGGCTGCCCGGATCGATGCGGGTCGCTTCGGTGATGGGGATCTCGTCCGGCGTGCCAAAGAGGGCCGCGGTGGACGACAGAATGAACTTGCGCACCCCGTGCTCCACCGCACTGTGCAGCAGATTCAGCCCGTTGGTGACGTTCTCCCCCATATATTTGAAGGGATTCTGCATGGACTCGCCCACCAAAGAATAGGCGGCGAAGTGCATGATGGCGTCGGGCTGGTGCGCGGCCAAGGCCGCGTCAATATCCCCCCGCACAGCCAGATCCCCCTGCACAAAGGCCGCCGCCGGATGCACCGCCTCCCGATGGCCCTGATACAGATTGTCAAAAACCACCACCTCTTCCCCGGCCCGGATCAACTCCTCCACAGCCACACTGCCAATATACCCGGCCCCGCCGGTGACGAGCACTTTCATGTGAGCATCCTTTTTGTTATGAGTTATGAGATGCGGGTTGCGAGATGCGAGATGTAGGTCACGTTAAACCCTATCTCGCATCTCGCAACCCGCATCTCGCTACTTATACGCCGGCAACCAATCCCCATGCGCCTCGATCAGGTCGTCCACCAGATTGGTGATCTGGTCCATGTCCAGTTCGGCGGCGGTGTGGGGATCGAGCATGGCGGCGTGGTAGATGTGGTCCCGCTTGCCCGTGAGCGCGGCCTCCACGGTCAGGGCCTGGACGTTGATGTTGGTCTGCATGAGGGCGGCCAACTGGGGGGGCAGGCTGCCGATACGGGTAGGCTGGATGCCCTGGCGATCTACCAAACAAGGGACTTCCACCGCGCAACCGGCGGGCAGGTTGTCGATCAGCCCGTGGTTGCCCACGTTGCCATAGATCACCGCCGGGGTGCCGCTCTCCTGAGCATAGATGATCTGGGAGCCATACTCCACGCTGCGCTTGATCTGGAGCAGATGGTTGAGCAGCCGCTCCATGTCCCGCTCGCTGCCGTCCGTGCGGATCTCTTCCGGCTCTTCGCCCTCTTTGATCACCCGGAACTGCACGTCCGCGGCCTCGAAGCGGTCCCGCAGGGCTTCCCAGCCCGCCAGTTGGAACTCGCAGCGGCGGATGTATTCGTCCAGGGGGATGTTGAACGTCCTCGATCAGGTCGGGCCGGTCCCGCTTGATGAACCAGGGGCCATATTCGCTGAAGTGCTCGCTGGATTCGGTGACAAAGTAGCCGAACTTCTCGAACAGTTTGTAGCGCACCCGGTTGGAATCGGGCACCCGGCCCTCGTCGATCACCCGGCGGATCTCCGGGTAGAGATCCCGGCCCTTGTGTTCAAACTTGAGGTAGAAGGCCACATGGTTGATGCCCGCCACCTTGTAGTCGATCTCCTCCACGGGGATGCCGATGTCCTTGGCCAACTCGCCCGCCGTGTGGGGGACGCTGTGGCACAGCCCCACGCTCTTGATGGTGCTGGCCCGGTCCAAGGCCCACATGTTCATGGCCATTGGGTTGACATATTGCAAAAAGGTCACGTCCGGGCACAACTCTTCCATGTCCTTGGCCATGTCCAGCAGCACGGGGATGGTGCGCAGCCCGCGCATGATGCCGCCGATGCCCAGGGTGTCGGCGATGGTCTGGCGCAGGCCGTACTTCTTGGGGATCTCGAAGTCCACCACCGTGCTGGGGCGGATAGCCGCCCACCTGGAACATGGCGATGGCGTAGTCGGACCCGGCCAAGGATTTGCGCCGATCCGTGGTGGCCTCAATCGTGGGGTTGACGCCCAAAGCCTGGGCGATCTTCTCGGCCACGATCACGGAGGTGCGCAGCCGTTCCGGGTCGATGTCGTGCAGGCTGATGGTGCTGTCGGCCAACTCCGGGTAGCTGAGGATATCCCCCAGCAGATTCTTGGCAAAGACGGTGCTGCCCGCACCGATAAAGGTGATTTTTGGCATAGGGGTAAGACCTTTCGTGATGGGTGAATTGGAACATCAAAATACGACGCCGCCATCCGTAGGGACAGGTTTTAGACCTGTCCCTGCGGATTTAATTGGCGGATCGAGTCGAGATTAACAGGGTGTGGGCGGACAGGTCGCCGACTTCGCTGACTGTCCCATCCGGCCACTGGATTTCCAGACGATCCAGGGTTGTCCCTTGGGGAAAACCAAAATGCAGCCGGGTCGGGTCGCCGGAGAGATAGCCGCTGGCCACCCGCACATCCCGGCGCAGATCGCCCATACTCGTGTGTAAAATGGCGACGGCACCGATGGCAAAGGGGTTCTGCGTTCCCGGCTGGCGCAGATCAACCAATAAACTCTCGCCGCCACAGAGCTGATTCTCAAAGAGCTGGGCCGGGCTGGTCAGGTTGTTGACCACAATGTCCAGATCCCCGTCCCCGTCCAGATCGGCCATGCTCATGCCCCGGCCACTGCGGGTGGACCCCAGGCCCCACTCCGGCGCGGGGGCAAAATTGCCCGTGCCATCATTGTGTACTACCTGGTTGGCTTCCACTAATTCGTGGGTGGGCAGATAGTCCAAGAGATCGGCGGCGATCATGCCGTTGACCACGTAGATGTCCAAAAAACCATCCTGGTCCAGATCCCCCAGCTTGCCCGACCAACTCCAGCCCGTGGCGTCAATGCCCCGGTCGTAGGCCAGATTTTGGAACTTCCCACTTTGCCCCGGCACTTGCAGAGAATTCTCCATGCGCTGAGGGTCCAGGGGCGGGCGCTCGGTGTAGGATTCCTGGATCATGGGCAGCCACTCGGCCAGGGTGGCGATGTCCTGGCTGACCGGTTTCATGTCCGTGGTGAAGAGTTCCGTGCTGCCCGTTGTTGTCCACATCGCCCCAGTCAAAGCTCATGGTGCTGTGGCTGATGGTGTCGAAGGGCATGGCGGCCTGCCAGTCGGGCTGGGACGGTGGCCCGGCGCTCAGCCAATAGCCGTCCAGTTCGTCAAAATCGTTGCCCACGGAGATGTCCGGGCGGCTGTCCTGGTTGAGATCTTCCAGGGCCACGGCCAGGGTTTGGGCCTTGGTGGCCAACCGTTGGCCGTTAAACCCCACCCCGTCGAGTCTGTTGCAAGTAGACATAAACCCCAGCGTTGTCGGCAAAAAGATTATTGCTGCCCATCTCCACCATCATCCCCGCATCATAGCTGCCGGTGACCAGATCCAGCCTGCCGTCCTGGTTCAAGTCGGCCCAGTTCATGGCATAGGTTGGGGCTGTGATGCCGGGCAAGGGTGCGAACTGGAAGTCTACGCCGTCTGCGCTGGCCACGTTGCGCAGCCAGATGGGGGCGGAACGGCCTGTGGTCAGCACAATGTCCAGCCGCTCGTCCCCGTCTACATCCACCAAATTGACCGCCCTGGCCCGGCGCACCAGGCCGATGGACTGCTTGCGAAAGCGCAGATCGCCCTTGGTTCCACAACACGGTCACCGGCCCGGCCAGGTCGGCCAGGACCAGATCCATGTCCCCGTCCCCGTCCAGGTCGTTGACCGCCAGCCCGGCCCCGTTGCTGTCGAAAAGCCGCACAATCTCCCCCGGCGCCGTGGTGATGTGATCCAGATCGTGGGCCACAAATCGGCCGGTGCAGGGGGAAAGGATGGCCAGTCGGGTGCTTGTCACCGTCGCCGCGGCGGACGGGCGGGGCTTGTCAACGAGGCCGGGGGCCAGACAGCCGCTCAGGGTCAGCACGGCCATCAGTATTCCAATCACCCTGCATTTTTGTAGCCGAATCATTCCATGAACCCCGTCTTTGATCCAGATCGCCGCCCCCTGCACGTGGGCAAAGGGCGGCGATCTGGACTCAAACTAACGATTCAGCTTACTGGAACAGGGCGTTGACCTGATCCGCGGCGGCGGGAATCGCATCCGCTGCGGTGGCCTGGCCCAACATGATGCTCTGCATCAGCGGAGTTCATGATGGCCGTGACCTCGGACGCGTTGTCCGTGACCGGGAAGAGGAAGGTGCCGTCGGCCTCAGTGGCCTGCAGGGTGAAGGCGGAGACATCCAGCCCCTTGGCCGCATAGGCAGCCAGGGCATTGTCCACCGCGCTCTGCTGGGCCGGGAAGACCACGCCGATAGGTACCCACGACGTCGGCGCAATCCTGGGAGGCGGCGTACTTCACCCACTGCCAGGCCTCTTCTTGGTGCTTGGAGCCAACCCAGATGGAGTCGGCCAGGCCATTGAACATGCTCTTGCGGCCTTCGGGGCCTTCGGGCAGTCGGGCAAAGGCGACCGGGAAGGTGGCGTTGTTGGCAAAGGTCGCCGATCATCCACGAGCCGTTGGCGTGCAGGGCACCCATGCCAGCGTTGAAGGAGGCGGAGCCGCCCAAGCTGGTGACCTGCTCCAGGGGCATGATGAAGCCCTTGGCCATCATGGTCGGCCACCCACTGGATGCTGTCGATGAAGCGGGCGTCATTGTAGTAGTACTTGGTGTCGTACAGACCGTCGTTGTAGGTCCAGCCCGTGGTGGCGGTCAGCCAGCTCCACTCGGTCTGGCCATAGGCCTCGCCGGCGCCGTTGATGATCAGGCCATACTGCTTGACCTTGGTCTTGTCGAAGTCGGCGCTAAGGCCGTTGTTGCCGTTCTCGTCCACGGACAGCTGGGCGATCATCTCGCCGAAGCTGCCGCCGTCGGTCTGGTTCCAGTTCAGGCTGTTCACGTCGTCCAGGCTGACACCGGCGGCCTCGATGGCAGGCTGGTTGACCACGATGGCGATGGTGTCCCAGTCCTTGGGCAGACCGAAGCGAGCGCCGTCACGGGCCCACAGGTCGGCCAGTTCGCCCAGATAGACGCCCACGTCCACGCCGTCCCGCTCGACAAAGGGCTGGATGTCAACCAACTGATCGTTGGCGGCGAACTCCGGATACTTGGCCAGGTGGTCGGTGAAGACATCCGGTGCAGTGCCGGCGACCATGCCGGTCTGGATGCCGTGCCCAGTAGTCGTCCCACCCGCTCTGGGTGATGGTGACCTTGATGTTGGGGTTGGCGGCCATGAAGGCATCCGCGCATTGCTGATAGGCGGGAAGCTGGTTGGAATCCCACAGCCAATAGCTGATGTCAACGACTTCGGCGCTGGCTGCCGGGGCGGCGGCTTGGCGCCGATTCGGACGCTGCAGGTGCGGCAGCCGGGGCGGCCCCACCACAAGCGCTGACCAGGATGCTCAGGACAATGAGCAGAACAACGATAGGAGCGAACTTTTTCTGCATGTTTTCCTCCGAATGTGAAATGGTGAATCAGAAATGACGAACGACTAAACTAACGGACTGACTAGCAAACGAACAATATGGTGACTCCTCGACCCGTTCCCGTCCAGACTGGGCGTTGCGGATGTGTGGAGAAGACCTCGAAAGGGTGGGGTGTCAAAACCTTCTCGGAAGGGGCCAGAACCCGCTGGGGTTGAGCGAGATGAGGTGGCCCCTTCCGGGAAGGTTGAACCTCCTCTATTTGAACCCGGAAAACTGAATCGAATCCAAGATCTTGCGCCCCAAGAGCATGAAGATGATGAAGGTGGGGATGATGGCCAGGGTCGTGCCCGCCATCAGCCCGGTCCAGTCCGGCGCGCCCTGGGGCGTCTGGGAGCGGAAGATGCCCAAGGCCACGGTCAACACCCGCACGCTCTCGTCCCGGCCCACGATCAGGGGCCACAGATAGCTGTTCCAGGTGCCGATCAGGGTGATGATGGCCAGGGTGGTCAAGGCCGGCATGGTGATGGGCACGACGATGCGGAAGAAGATGGTGAAGATGCTGGCCCCGTCAATGCGGGCCGCCTCCTCCACCTCTCGGTTCACCCCCAAGAAGAACTGGCGCAGGAAGAAGACGGCGTAGGGCGTCATCAAAAAGGTTGGGGCCACGATGCCGGCGTAGGTGTCCAACCATCCCAGGTTGCGGATCAGGATGAAGTTGGGGATGGTGGTGACGATGCCCGGCACCATCAAGGCCGCAATGTAGATGGTGAAGAGGGTGTTGCTGAAGGGAAAGCGCAGACGGGCAAAGGCATAGGCCGCCATGGCGCTCAAGGTGGTCTGCCCGGCCACCACAATCGCCGAGACGATGATGGAGTTGATCATGGCCTGCATGAAGTTGATGGACTGACCGGAGCCGCCCAGTGGCCACGGCGGTCTGGGCATCAACCAAGCCCAAAACCCGCTGGAAGTTGATGAGGGTGGCCTGCACGGGCAACAGGGAGCCGGTGTTGAGGAACACGGCCTTTGGCGCGGTCAGGGCCGTGCGCAGCATCCACCAAAAGGGGAAGATGGTGATAAAAAGCAGGAGGACCAACCCGATCCAGGCCAGGGTCTTGCCCCAGGGAAATCCACGGCGATAGGGGGTGTTGAGGTTAATTTGCGCTTGTGTGGTCATGGTTTACGTGCCCTTTCGTAATCTTCGGCTTGCTGATAGCTAACTCGCAACTCGCAATTCGCAACTCGCCCTACATGTCCGATTCGTCGGCCCGCATGAAGCGCATTTGGGCCAGACTGACAAAGACCAACATGCCGAAGAGCACAATGGAGATGGCTGTGGAATAGCCCATGTTGAAGCGGGAAAAGGCCTGTTCGTAGATATACCAGTTGATCACCTTGGTGGCGTTGACCGGCCCGCCCTTGGTGGTGATGGCCACCACATCGAAGAGCTGGAAGGAGCCGATCACCGAGGTGACCAACACAAAGACCAGCACCGGGCGCAGCAGGGGGATGGTCACCTGCCAGAACATCTGCATCTCCGACGCCCCATCAATCGAGGCCGCCTCGTAGACCGAACTGGGAATGGATTGCAGCCCGGCAAAGACCAGCAGGGCCGTATAGCCCACATATTCCCAAATATTGATCATGGCCACCGAGGGCATGGCATATTTGGGCAGCCCCAGAAAGGCAATCGTATTCATTCCCAGCCCCTTGAGCGCCACATTGACGATGCCGATGTTGGGGTCCAACAACCACAACCAGAGCAGCCCCACCACCACCGGCGGCATCAGCCAGGGCAGAATCAACATGGCCCGCACGATCATGGACTTGGTCAACCGGGACATCATCACCGCAATCACAATGGCCAGGATGGTCTGCACGGGGATGTTCAGGATCACATAATAGATGGTCACCTTTAGGGAGTTAATAAATTCTGCATCTCCCATTAGCTTGACATAGTTGTCAAGACCAATAAACTTCGGATCCCGTAACAGATCCCAGTTGGTCAGGCTGATCCAGATGCCCCGCCCGGCCGGCACTGCATAGAAAGTGACAAAGCCGATCAGGCTGGGGATGATGAACAGAAAGGCGATCAGGGCCTCTCCGCTCAGCCAGCGCTTGACGAGCCGCTGGTTGTTCGATGGAGTGGGAAGGGATGGTGCTTTGACTGCCATAAAGCGTTCTCCTGTGGATGGTCAAACAAAATCGCAGGGTTAGGTAGACTCTCGGATAACCAGATCGACGCCCAAGACAATGGGAGCGGGCGGCTGATCCGGGTTGCGGATCATGGACAGTAGTTGGTGCATGGCTTGTTGGCCCAAATTGCTCTTGTCAATCCGCACGCTGGTCAGGGCCGGATTGAGCAAGGAAGCCATCAAAATATCGTCGAAGCCGATCAGGGCGCATTCATCCGGCACCCGCAGGCCCATCTGCCGGCAGGCCTGCAACGCTCCGATGGCCAGCAGATCATTGTAGGCATAGATGGCTGTGATCTGTGGATGCTGGGCCAATAGGGCCAGGGCTGCGATCCGCCCGCCTTCCAAATTGCCGGGAGAGGTCCGCACATAATCTGGATTGTTGGGCAAACCGTGGGCCATCAACCCATCCCGAAAGCCCCGCAGTCGGCGTCCCTGACTGTTCGCCACAATCAGATTCGGCCCGGCCAACATGCCGATATGCTGATGCCCCTTGGCGGCAAAATGGTCCACCGCCAACCTGGACCCGGCATACAGATCCGTAGTCACCAGCCCCACATGCTCGTGGTTGAGCAAATAATTGGCCAGAACAATGGGTTGTTCCCGGCTGGCCATTTCACCGATTAACTCTTCGTTTTCTGAGATGGGGAAGATGATAATGCCATCCACCGCATGGTCCGCCATGGAACGCAACACCTTGCGCTCGTCCTCGGCCAGGGAGTCCGTGTTGGCCAGGAAAATGTTGTATCCTTCGGCCCGGGCCACATCCTGCACCCCTCGGGCCACCTCGGAAAAGAAGGGATTGGTGATGTCGCCGATCACCAGCCCAATCGTGTTGGTGCGCTGAGTCACCAGTCCCCGGGCCAGCAGGTTGGGCCGATAGCGCAATTCCTTGATCACCGCCAACACCTTCTGCCGGGTAGACTCGGAAATTTCCCCCTGCTCGTTGACGACCCGCGAGACTGTCTTGATCGAGACTTCAGCTCGCTCTGCAACATCGCGCATGGTCACGGGCACAGGTCAACTCCAGTGGATGGGCTAAACGATTTAACTTGTCTAAAAATGGTGTTTTTGCGTGGGAAACGCTGTCGTTAACGATGACGACAACGTTGTCATTAGAATACCATGAGAAATAGGCGCTTGTCAAGCACCAATATTGCGAATTCCGAAATTGGTTTTCAGAGGCAAGGCGTGAGGGGTAATGGGTTATTTCGTGTAGATGGATTCGGGGCAAGAGGTGAGGGTAACAGGTATTTCGTGTAGACCTAAATTCGCCCACTGGGGCGAGCTCACGTCCACCCAAAACCCTCATTGCACCTCACCCATCACGCGCCATCCCCACCAGCCAGCCAAAGAGCAGGCCCAGCGGCCAGGGTGACGATGATGATCGGGGTTTGGGGATCGCTGGGATAAAGCAAAAGGCCCCCAGTGAAGAGGGCGTAGAGGATACCGGTGAGCAAACTGACCTGGGTGCGTTGGCCTTGCAACATGTGGATGCCGGGGAGCGTGAAGGTCAACCAGAGCAGGGCCCGGATGGCCTGTGCGCCAAACAGGCTGGCAGAGAGGTCAACCTCAAGCCCGGCCAGTTGGGGATAGAGTCCGCCCCACAGCAGGCCAAAGAGGACGGTCCCGGCCAGGGTCAACAAGAGCAAAGCGGCGCCAATTTGGTGAAAATGAGGGGGCTGGTTGAGGGGTTGGGCTGTCCCCAGGACCAAACTTGGCATAGGCCTGCACCGTCACCCAGGCCGCCACCCCGGCGCTGATCCCGCTGTTGACGAGCAGGGCCAAAGGGCTGCCGTAGATCTGCGGGGCCAAGGTCGGGCTGAGGGGGAGGTTGGGGAGAAGCTGGGGCAGGATCAGGGCGTCCACAAAGGGGATCACGCCCATCAACCCCCACAGGAAGGCGAAGAGCGCGCCCACCAGCCGCCATCCCCGCCAGGCCGCGCCGCTGGCCAGGATATTGAGACCCGCGGCATGGAGCATGGCCACCCCCAGCACGTTGATGGGGGATATTTGGGAAAAGGGCATAATGCGCAATCCCCAAAAATTGACCGAGTAGAGCAGAAAAAGCACCAGTCCCACCAAAACCCAGCGCCGCCCCACGGCCGGCGGACGACTCTTTGTGATGGACCGACCGGAACCGAGACTAAACATGGACACTCCCTGGGTGATTTTGGATTGGGGATTGGATTGTATCAAGGCTCATAGCCAACGCCGGTTGAGTAGGCCGAGTTGACCACAAATATCCGCTGCGCTTGGAATAAGGCCGTATCGAAACCAGAGTGGGTCAACCGGCGGGTGCTGGCATGGACTGGGCTAAACTCCAATCCAAAATCAAAAATCCAAAATCTACAATCTAGCGATGATCTCCGAACGCTGGAAGAGTTTGACGCTCAACCAGAGCAGCACGGCGTCGATGATCCAGCAGACCAACCCCAAGAGGAAGACAAAGCCCACGCTGAGGTAAAGCACGCCGACGGCCTGGCTGATCATGAGGATCACCAGGGGCAGGACCACCATCGCGCCCATTTGATAGGCGTCCTGAAAGCTGTTGGCCCGTACGGAGACCAGAACCGTGGCGCTGAGGCCCAAACCGGCCACGCCCGGGGCCACCCACAGGGCCAGCACCACCCACATGGTGTTGGGGAAGAAGATCTGTCCCATGGTACCCCACGCCGCCCCATTCGCCACAATTCCATAGAGGATAAAGCCGACCCAAGCCACGATGATGGCCGGCACCCAGGCCGCCACCAGCTTGGCCGCCACCAGTTCAAAATCTGTGGTAGGGGTATAGAGCAGGGCTTCCAGGGTCTTGCGCTCCTTTTCCCCGGCAAAGCTGTCCGCGGCGATCACGCTGGCCACCATCATGGGCACGATCAAATACATGGGGGCGAAGAGGTAGACCAGCAGGAGATAGATCAACTGCTGGTTGAGGTTGAATCCTGCGATGGCCGTCTGCAAAGAGGGGGGCATGTTGGCCAGAAAAGCCTGCATATCCTGCATTTCTGTGGCGCCGAACTGGGCATCCAACAGGGGGATAAAGGCCACCAGGGCAGGCAGCAATACCAACATGACGATGGGCACGATGATCAGGGGAAGCATCACCCCTTTGCTCTGGGTGACTACCCTTAGATCTTTGCGCACGACGGCGAAGATGGCGCGTTTGTTCATAGGACACCTGCTTCTTGATGAGGGTGAGCGTGGGCCGAGCGGCCTTGAAGGGCGAAATAAACATCCTCCAGGGTCGGCTCCTGGGCCATGACCCGGAAGATGGGCAGATCCGCCGCCACCAGGGCCGCCACCAGATCCGGCACATCTTCCGGGGCCGCGCCGCTGATGGTGAGGGTGCCGGTCTCGTGGGCCGCGGCGGAGAGGCCGGGGCGGTTGTTGACCAGGGCCAGGGCCGGGGCCACGTGGGTCTCGCCCACGGTGATCTCCAGTTTTTGAACACCGCCCACCTGCCGGGCCAACTCCGCCGGGGTGCCCAGGGCGATCATGCGCCCCTTTTCCAGCACGGCCACCCGATGGCAGAGGCGTTGGGCCTCGTCCAAGTTGTGGGTGCAGAGAAAGACCGTGCGCCCTTCGCTGCGGGTGAGGCGCAGGATCAGGTCGTGGAGCCGCCGGGTGGCCGCCGGATCCAGCCCCGCGGAGGGTTCGTCCAAGAAGAGCAGCTCCGGGGCGTGGATCAGGGCGCGGGCCAGGGCCAGCCGCTGTTTCATGCCCTTGCTATAGCCCCCCACTTTTTCGTCTCCCCGGTCGGCCAACTCAAAGACCCCCAGCAGGGCCTCCACCCGACTTTTTACTTGGCCCACGGCCACGCCGTACAGATCGGCGAAGATGGTCAAGCTCTCCCGTCCGCTCAGCCGCTCGTCCAGGGAGGGGGTTTCGGTGAGCACGCCCGTGTGGCGGCGCAGCTCCGCGCCCTGGGCCACCGGGTCCATGCCCAGCACCCGCACACTGCCCCCGCTGGGGGTGAGGATGCCGTTGAAGAGGCGCACGGCCGTGGTCTTGCCCGCGCCGTTGTGGCCCAGAAAGCCGAAGATCTCTCCGGCCTCGACGGTCAAGTTGAGCCGATCCACCGCTGTGGTGTCACCAAAGCGCCGGGTCAGATCTGTGGTTGAAATAATGGTGGTCATTGGGGTTTCCTGGTGCGTGTTGAGTGAAACGTGAAACGTGTTGCGTGTGTAACAACCGGATCGTACACCCGTAACACGCAATACGCAACACGCAACACGTTTTTTTTACAGTTCGACACTAATGGGTTTGCATGGAGCCGGGTGGCCTGGGGCGAGGAAGTTCCGCAGGACGGAGCCGAAATGGACAGGGTTTGTGTCAAAGGGCCGCTGACCGTTGTGGGGGCTGATCTCCAGTCGGCAATCCGGCAGCAGGGCGGTCAGGGCTTGGGCCTGGGCCACGATTTTGGGGTCATCTCCATCGACATAAAGTAGGGTTGGCGTATTTTGGCCGAGCCTGTCCGGCGGGCTGCCCACCATGACCAATCGCCGCACCCGGTCTGGGTGGGCCTGGGCAAAGGCGACGGCAAGGGAGTTGGCGTGTCCGTCCGCCTGCCCGTCCGCCACCACATCGATGGGATCGTCGATCAGCGATAGGTCCAGGCATTGCCGGGCGTGGCGCAGCAAAGGGGCGATCTCCCCGCCCGACTCGCCGATCGGATCGAAGGTGATGACCCGTTTGCCCAAGCGCACAAGCAGCAAAGCCAACCGGTGACGTGCCTGCCGCACCTCTTCCGGCTCCGTCGGGCCGGGCATGAGCAGCACCGGCTCCTCCTGGCCTACGCCGTGGCCTAGATCGTAGAGGGCTAAATTATCCACCATGTGGGGAACGATGTCGAGCGGGTTGAGGACTGACATGGGCGGGGTTGCCTCCTGTAAATGGGTGAAATAGCAGAGGTCCGGCTTATGCCAAAAGCCGGACCTCTTGTGAAATTACGCTTCCAGGGTAGTGCGAATGGCCTTGACCTCGGCCAGGATAGCGGCCAAGGCGGCGGATTCGCTGACCATTGGCTGAGACGCATCTGCATCCGCGCCCGTGGGGGACATGCCCGCCCGGAAGCGGCGCAGTTCCGTGGCCACCAGATCGTAGACTTCCTGCACATTGGGCAGCCCCACCAGGGCTTCCTCGGCCCCGGTCTGTCCGCTCATGCCCGCGGTCTGGATGTTCAGGGTGCCCAGGCCGAAGAGCCGGTCCAGGATGCCCCGATTGACCACGATGTTGGTCACCGTGCGATAGGGCACATGCTTCACCGACTTGGTGATGACCCCCACATGCACGATCACCTCGTCGTCGTGGATCTCGTAGCGCAGGCTCTTGTAATAGGGGATCACCAGCAAGCGGCAGCGAGCCCAAAAGAGCCGACAATGGCCGCAAAGGCACCAGTGAAGATCAGCCGCCGGTCAGCCCAATTACGGTCACCGTCCAGGGTGGTACCGTGGCAGGAATGCAAAGAAGGCGATGGGGAACAGGGCGATCAGCCCAAAGGCCACCCGTTGTTTGGTCATATATTTTGGGTTGGGGGTGAAGGTTTTGACGCTCATGGTCTGTCTCCTAAAAAAAAGTGGGGTTGAATCAAACGACTGCTTTAGGATACACCATACGCCCGCAGCCAGCTTGACAGCACTCTGCCGTTAGGCTGACTCTAGGGCCAAAAAATCCTCTTGTTATAGCATGGAACCCATGCTATAATGTGATCATGATCTGCTCGTTCAAGAATGCCGGAACCGAGGATGTCTTCAATGGCGTAAACTCTCGGGAGGCGCGCAAGATATGCCCGCCGTCTCTCTGGCGTGTCGCTGCCCGCAAACTTGAGCAACTCGACTCAGTCGTTTTTCTTGAAGAGCTACGTGTGCCGCCAGGGAATCGACTAGAAGCATTACGAGGTGATCGCTCTGGACAGGTCAGCATCCGCATCAATAGCCAGTACCGGATCTGTTTTATCTGGACTGAAGCGGGGCCGGATGCTGTCGAGATTGTCGATTATCATTAGCCGGACCGGTCATGGTCCCAAGGGGAAAATAGTATGATTCGCATACCCACAAACCGACAACCCACCCATCCTGGGGAGATGCTTTTGGAGGAGTTTCTGGTTCCCATGAGCATTACCCAACGGGAACTGGCGCATGGGATCCGGGTGCCCTACCAGCGGGTGAACGAGATCGTCAACGGACGGCGTGGCATCACCCCAGGCACAGCCCTACGTCTGGCCCGTTTCTTCGGCATGACCCCCGATTTTTGGATGAATCTTCAACAGCGTTGGGATCTATACCATGCGCAACAAGCCGAACAGACGGTTTTGGATCAGATCATCCCCATCCCTCCGCCCGGTGAACGGGTGAGCGTATTCCAATAAACGCAATGATGCCCGACTTTTTCAAAAGTCGGGCATCATTGCGTTTAGCCTCAATTTTTGGTCCTACCCAGGCGTCATTCCGACCTACTTGGTCTGGCTATGCGCTTGAATCCATTGCGTAATGGTCTCCAGGAAATCGGCCACGAAGGCTTTGTCCAGCGCGCCGTATTCCGTGGGCGACCCGGTTTGGGCCTCTTGGAAAAGATGGTTGGCCGTGGGGAAAACCTTGATGGTCAAATCCGGGTTGCTGGATCCGTCGATGATGGCCTGCAAGGCAGCCTCATTCACATCCGCGGGGACCTGAAGATCCTTGCCGCCGTAGAGGGCGAGCATGGGCACGGTCAGAGTTTCCAGCGCCGGGGCGGGGTCATAGGTGATGAAGTAGTAATACCATGCGCTTTTCGCCGCGGCTAAACTGAGATCTCCATCACTCCGTCGATGTAGGCCGGAATATCGGGGATCTGGCTGCGTTGGGCTTCGGGCAGGGCGTCGATGCTGGTCTGAAGCTCGGCTCGGACCTCCGCTTCTAAGGCATCCCAGCCCTCGCCCGTGCGCACTGCGGCCAACATCTTCTGTTGGCGGGCCTCGGCCTGGGCCAGTTGATCCGGCGTGGCCCCATCGGCCTGCATGATCAGCCGCAACTGGGCGGCTGAGATCTGGTCGCCGGGCACGGACGGCCCGGCCATCAGGATCACAAAGGCCACCTTATCGCTCTCGTTGGCCACCATAGGCGCAATGATGCCGCCCTCGCTGTGGCCCAGCAGCCCGATGTGGGCCGGATCGATCTCAGGCCGCTGGCTCAACATCTCCACCCCGGCCAGAACATCGTCGGCATAGTCAACGCTGGTGTCGTCCGGGCCGCCCGCGGACGAACCGCCCACGCCTCGGTCATCGTAGCGCAGGACGGCCACACCGTTGCGGGTCAAGGCGTCGGCCAGGGTGCGGAAGACCTCGAAGCCGAAGACGTTCTCGTTGCGATCCTGGGCCCCGCTACCGCTGATCAGGAGGACGGCGGGGAAGGGGCCGTCGCCTTCGGGGATGGACAGGGTGCCGGCCAACGTGATCTCCCCATTCTGAAAGGTGACCTCTTCCTCGGTGTAGGGCACAGGCGGCGCGTCCGGGGTCGCTACTTCCTCGGCCCTGGTCAGATCAAAGGTGCCCTCGTAGCCCGCCTGGCTGAAGGTGCCGGTGATGGTGTCCGTGTCCACAATCTGCCCGGCGAAGGCGGCTTTCTGGGGATCAGGCAGCATGGTAAACTCAATCTGCGGCGGATCGTACGGTGATGTTGTCCAGGGCGACGCCGCCCCCTGCTGGGGCACGTCAATGGTGCCCGACAGCACGCCGTCCTGCTCGGCAAAGTGAACCACGATGTCAAGCGCCTGGCCAGCGATGCTGATCTGGCCCTCCCAGCGGCCCACCACCGGGGAGACTGGCCCGCCCGCCGGGGTCTCCGGGGCTGGCTCGGCGGTGGGCTCCGCGGTGGGGAGGGCGGTGGGTTCTGGCGTCGGTTGCATGGCAGGTGTCGTGCTTTCTGAGTTGGCGGCGGGCGGGGGCGCAACCACTGTGCAGGCTGTCAACATGACAAGCGTCAAAAACAGAGACAGCCATTTAACGTGCATGAATTTCATGGGGTATCCCTTTCTTTGGTGATTTGATGGAACAAAAATATGTCACAACTTGGTGCCCCTCACGGAAGCGAGGGGCACCAAGTTGGCTACTCGTACCGCAACGCCTCCGCCGGATAGATGCGGGAGGCCTGGATGGCGGGCAGGATGGTGGCCAGCAGCGAGAAGAGATAGGCGCGCCACGACGATGCCGCCGATCTGCCCCCACGGGATGGCCAGGGTGCGCCCGGCGGTGATCACGCTGAAGAACTGGCCGATCATGGCCTGGCCCAGGATGATGCCCGTGGCCGTGCCCAGGCCGATGCCCACCAGGGCGATAAAGCTGGCCTCCAGCACAAAGGAGAGGGCGATCATGCCCGGCTGGTAGCCGATGGCCCGCAACATGCCCACCTGCTGCCGTCGCTCCACCACCGTGCGGGAGCTGATCACCCCCAGGGCGGCGATGCCCACCAGCAGCCCCAGGGCCAGGAAGCCCTGGAAGAGTTGCAGGATGCCGCGGGTCAGGGCCTGGCCCTGGGCGAAGCTGTCGGCGATCACCGTGGCGTCCAGGGCGGAGGAGAGGAAGGCCCGCTCCACTGCTTGGGCCACCGTGCGCACGTCCGCGCCCTCGGCCACCTTGATGTAGAAGGTGTCCGGCTGCACGGCCTTGCCCGTGAGGGTGGCGATGACCCGGTCGTTGAGGTGGACGGTTGCATCGCGAGACCGTGGTGTTGTCGGCGAGCACGCCGATCACCTGCACCCGGTGGGTGACCACCGTGCCGTCGGTCAACTCGTTGCGCAGCTCCAGCCACACCTCTGGCAGGGCATCGGCCTGGGTGAAGCCGGTCCAGCCGCAGGGTGCCCGGAACGTTGCCCCTGCCGCTCGTGGTCTTCCTCCATAAAGACATCCCGGTTCGCCGCTGCCAAAGGCCCCATAGCTGCCGTCGGCATTGGCCACCACAGACGGGGTGACGATCGCCACGTCGTCCCGCTCCGCCAGCGCCGCCCACACGGCGGCGTCGTCCGCAAAGCCGGCGGCCCGCTGCTGGAAGGGGTAGACCTCGGCGGCTTGGGCCATGAAACCGGCGTCCATCCCGGTCATTTCGGTGAAGGCCCACAGTCCGCTGAGGAGGCCGATGGCACGACCTGGCGCACGTCCGCGTCCAGGGCGGTGATGGCCCCCACCGCCGGCCACGTCGGCCAGGGGGAAGTCGGGCTTCTGGGCTGATGGCCTTCGCCAGATCCGTCTCCCGGTCGAAGAAGCTGAGCAGGCCAAACGACGTGCGGATCTCAAACCCGGCGCTGCTTTTGGCGTCCGGCGTGATGGCGCTTTGGGTGGCCTGGATCACCACGGACATCAGCACCACCGTGGTGATGATCATGGCGAACATGATCATGGCCATGCCCGTGCGGAAGCGGCTGCTCAGGGGATAGGCGATGGCGGTCTTGAGCACCGGGGTCAGCGCGCCGATGCCGCCCAGCAGTCGGCTCAATCCATTCAACAGGGTGTCGGCGCTGAACATGATCGACCAGAATGCCGCCCAAGATCAGCGCCGGTCCCTTCACCACAAAGGAGAGCAAGGTCCAGCGCGGGTCTTGCTCCAACAGGCCGAAGCCCGCACCGGGCAGCAAGGTTTCCCAGGGCAAGCCCCACACCACCACCAGCCCCAGCCCCATGAGGGAATAGATCAGCCGTCGCCGCCGCTCTGTGCGCATGGATGTGGCCGAAAGCAGCCAGCCCAGGCTGAGCACCCCGCCCACCAGCATCAGGGTGAGGGCGGTCAGCAGCAGGGTGCCGCTCTGGCCGCCGGCCACGCCGAAGTAGATCCACGCCCCAATCCGCCACGGTCAGGGGACCGGTGATCAGCCGCCCGATGATCTTGCCCACGGAGCGCCCGTTGCCCTCCGGTTCCGGGATGTCCCGGATGGCCGAGACGATGTTGAGCCGACTCACCCGCCAGGACGAGACGGTGACCACGACAAAGGTGAAGAGCACGCCCAGGGCGTAGGCGATCACCACCGAGGTGGGGGCCACGTTGAAGCGGAAGGTGAAGAGGCTGCTGCTCAGTTCCGAGCTGATCTGCTGGGTGGCCGTGTTGAAGATGCCGCCCAGGAAGCCGATCATGGCATACGAGATGCCCAGCCCCAGCACAATGCCCAGGGCCGCGGCCAACAGATCGTAGATCATGCCCTCGGAGACAAACATCTGCACCAGGTGGCCCCGGCGCATGCCGATGGCCCGGGCCATGCCCATCTCGCTGCGCCGCTCCGCCGCCAACATGACAAAGATCAGGAAGATCAGCAGCACCCCGGCAAAGATGGAGAAGATGCCAAAGATGGTGAAGACCGTGGTGAAGACCGAGCCGCCGATCTCCGCCACCTGCGACCACCGCGTTCTTGCTCAACACATCCAGCACTTCCAGATCGCTGATCCGGCCCAGGATCTCGCCCATGCGCTCCGTCCCGGTCCCGTGGGCAGGGGCAGCCCCACAGCCAGACTCTGCATGTCCGGCTGGGCCAGGAGCACCCGCAGATCCTGCGAGATGCCCGGTCCCCGCCAATTCCGCGACCAGGGCGATCTGGCGTTCGGGCATCCCCACCCCCACATTCCCGGCCAGGAAACCGGTCATGGCGCTAAACATAAGCGCTGGGCCGGGCATGAACTCTTCTTCCATGGAGGGCGTCGGAGCCATCCGCCCCGGCCTGGACCCCGGCCAGCATGGCCGGTTCCCGCAGCAGGGCCACCAGTTCCGTGAGGGCCTCTTCGTTCAGGGCCAAGGCCCGCAGATGCCGGGCCGCCGCGGCCGTGTTCTCCATGCCCGTGTAGGCGTCCCCGGTGTTGGAGACCAGCACATTGTTCACCCGCCCCCGCATAAAGAGCAGTTCCTGGGCCTCGTCCAGCCGCAACATCACCACCGGGGTGAGCGCGCCCAGCGGCCCGGCCTCCTCCACAATGGCCCGCACCCGGAAGGGCACGGGGATGGGGCCGATATAGATGTCCAGGATATCCCCCGGCTGGGCGTTGAGCTGTTCCGCCCCCAGCCGGTTCAGGTAGACATCCCCCTGGCGCAGTTCCAGCCCCACCTGCTCCAACACCCGGTCGATCTCCGTGCCCAGGGTGTTCAGGTTGACCGCGCTGAGGACGGCCTCCGTGTCGATGCCCAGGGCGTTGCCGATGGCGGCAATGTCGAAGGTGTCGGTCAACACCGCACTGCTCAGCGCGCCCAGATCAATCGTGCCCAGGCCGATGGCCGAGAGATCCAGGGTCTGGGAGAGGATCGTGCTGGGATCGATGCCCAGGGCGTTGCCGATGGCGGGCAAGTCCAGGGTTTGGGGCATCGGGGATTGGGGGGTTGGCTCGACGGTCGGTTGGACGGCGGCCTGTTTGGTTGGTCGGCAGTCGGCTGGTGGCGGTGCTTGTTGATTGGTTGATTGGGGGGTCGGCTCGCCGGTTGGTTGAGCTGCGGCCTGTTTGGTTGGTGACGTGGTCGGCTCGCCGAGTGGCTGGGTTGTCGGCTGAACGGGTGGCTCGACGACCGGCTCGGCCTGCGGTGCCGGGGCAGGCTGGGTGAACTGGCCCAGCAGATCCTGGCCCTGGGTGAGCAGCGCGCCGGCCTGGGCGATGGCCGCGGCCCCGCTGTCCACGTTGATGCCCATGCTGTCCGCCCAGCGGAAGAGGTTGCTGGCCTGGGCAAAGATGTTGCCCACGCCCGTGCGCAGATCCTCCATCTGCACCGGCTCGCCGTCCACCGTGGTCAGGCCGAACTGCTCGTCGTATTCATTGTCCACGGCCACGATAAAGCCCAGGGGAATGCCCTGGCCGCTGGTGCGGTCCCGGATGATGGTGGGGAAGGCGATGGAGGGGGCCAGGCCATCCACCAAGGCGGCGGTGGCCGGATCGGCCTTGGCCTCATCCCGCATCTGGGCATAGCGTTCTTCGCTGATCCCCGGCAGGCCGTCTTGGAGCAGGGTGAGGATGCTGAGCAATATCCCCATCCAGCAGCCCGGCCAACTCCGTGTCCGCCAGGGCCGCCGCCGGATCCTCCCCCGGCCCGGCGTCCGCGGCAAAGCCAGCCAACGCCGACAGCAGGGGCGGCGAGATCACCTGATCGATCTCCCCAAAGGCGTTGATGGCATGGCGGCGCACGGAATAGGTCAACGTGTCGCCGATGCTCAGCGCGCTGACGATGATCACCGTGCTCAAGGTCAGCCCCAGGATGATCAGCCCGGTCTGCCCAGGTCGTCGGGTGATATTGCGCACCCCCATCTTGAAGATGATGCGGCGCCGCAGCCCCAGCACGATTATATAGAGTAACGCCAGCCCCATGAGGGCCAGCAAAACGAACATCCATTGCTGGGCCGAACCCAGTCCGAGATTTAGCGTCATGATTGTCCCACCGCCGCTTGCCCCTGATCCGTGATCTTCCCGTCCCGCATCTGCACAATGCGGTCGCACAACTCGCCGATGCGCCGGTCATGGGTGACGATCACAAAGGTCTGGCCCTGCTTCCTTGTTCAACTTGCGCATGAGGGTGAGGATGTCGTCCGCGGACTGGCTGTCCAGGTTGCCCGTCGGCTCGTCGGCCCAGATGATGGCGGGCTGGTTGGCCAAGGCCCGGGCGATGGTCACCCGCTGGCGCTGGCCGCCGGAGAGTTCCGCCGGGCGATGGTTGGAGCGATCGCTCAACCCCACCGCGGCCAGGCCGTCCAAGGCCTTGCGCCGGGCCTCCCTGGGCTTGACGCCGGAGAGCAGCAGGGGCAGTTCCACATTTTCCGCCGCGCTGATCACCGGCAGCAGGTTGATAGGTCTGGAAGACAAAGCCCATGCGCCTGGCCCGATAGTCCGTGCGCACCCGGTCGCTCATCTGGGCCAGGGAGGTGCCCTCGATCTGCACCTCGCCCAGATCAAAGCTGTCCAGCCCGGAGAGGCAGTTGAGCAGGGTCGTCTTGCCGCAGCCCGACGGCCCCATCACCGCCACCATCTCGCCGGGGGTGATGGTCAAATCCACCCCCTGCAAGGCGTGGACCTGGATCTGCCCGTTGCGGAAGGTCTTGTGAATGTTGGTCGCGTTGATGATGGGTGGGGTCATGGGTTGTGTTGTCCTTCGGGTTGGTTTGTTGGTTTGTTGATTTGTTGATTGGCGATTGAGAGATTGGGTGATTGACACCCACCCCTTTTGCCTTTTGCACTTTGCCTTTTGCCTTTTTTCCACTCTCCATTATACGCCCATTTCCCAGGATGGTTGCACGATTCCTCCCCATTTTACAAAACGTTCACGATCGGCCTGCCGTTTTGATAGCTCTGAGCCGGTCCGTGACCGGCGGCTGGGCCGCTGCCCGACCTGGCGTGTTGGGGTGAGCGTCATCTTTTTGGGCATGCGCAATGCTGGCTGCATGATGCCCAGCATTGGACACACATTGAGCATTCCGGGAAAGGGCCGGGCGTTTTTGGGTCAAGTGGATAGCGTTGGCCCATTCCCGGAAAGATGGGGCGTCGCCCATCCCGGAATGGGCCAACAGATCTCCCACCGCAGAAAGAACGGCCTTTCCGGGATGATCCATTTTGTTTGACGCCGACCCGTTCGCACCAGGGGGTGCGAACTCCGCGTGGGTGGCAAAGCGAACGGCCACATTCTCGTGGAACAGAGAATGTGGCCGTTGAGTTTCTTTGATGGTCCCCCAAAACTGTTCAGGCCACCATTGCCTGTTTTTGGGCCAACAATCGGCTGCGGATACCCGATAAATCCCCTTGGCGTTGCTCGATACGTTGGCGCACTTCAGTCGCTTGCTTGTCTCGTTCGACCAGATATGTATCGATCTCTTCGGGGTGATTGAGATAATAGGCGATCACACTGTAGATGTTGGACAGAGAAACGGTGGGATATTGTTGGGCAATGATTTCCGGCGTGGCACCATCTTCAAAGGCGTGGATGACCAATTCGAGCAACACGCGAGAATGGCCGATCCGGATCGCACCGGTAGCATCTTGACGCAGGGGTGGAGCTTCTGTTTGCAAGGTAAGGTCCATGACGGGTTCCTTTCTGTGTCGATGGTCGTTAGCCAACACACGGAGATGATCTTACTACGCCCAAAGTATAGCAGAAAAAACCGTTCCAGGCGACCCCGATTTTTGCCGATTCCCCGTATGCTTTGTCATGCACTTTGCCACTGTGCTATGATGGCGACGAACCAACAATCCACCCACTATTCCGAAAGACCCACCATCATGGCAAAGAAGAAGAGCCGCACCAAATCGAAAAATGCCACGCCCCGGCCCCAGCGATCTGCCCTCCTGACCCCGCCGTCCCCCAAACTGCTGGCCCGGCTGGAGGAGGTGGACAAGCTGACCCAGCGCCGCCAGTGGGCGGAGGCCCTGGACCTGCTCACGGAGCTGGATCGGGCCTATCCCAACCGGATCGAAGTCGTGGGGGAACTGGGCAACCTGGCCTATGAAACCAATGATCTGCACGCCTATCAGACCCACGCCGAACGGTTTGTGCGCCTGGACCCTGACAACGCGGACGTACTGCTTGGGTTGAGCGGGGCGTACATCGCCAATAGTTTTCCCTGGTTGGCACTGACCACCCGCCAACGCTTTTTGCAGAAGTTCCCGGACCATCCGAAAGCGGCTGAGGTGGAAGAGACTCTTGCCCTTCTGAAAGCTCTGTTGATCGATACGGTCAGCAAGAGCAATCTCCCGGAAGACATCGCCCTTGACGTGCTGGTGTTGCATGATCGCATGCGCGCTCAGTTGCAGCGTGGAGATCTCTTGGGCCTACGCAGCACGGCTCGGCAACTCTTGGCCCTGGCGCCAACCTTCATCCCGGCCTTGAACAACCTGAGCCAGGCCGAATTCAGCCTGGGCGAGACGGACCGGGGGATTGAACTGGCCGAACAAGTGCTGGCAATCGAGCCGGACAACTTCCAGGCCTTGTCCAATCTGACCCACTTCCAATTCGTGTCAGGCCATCCAGAGCAGGCCACCCAGAGCGCAGATCGCCTCTTAGCCGTCACCTCAGACGACATGGACATCTGGCTCAAAAAGGCGGAAGCGCTCACGTATTTGGATCGAAATCAGGATGTGCTGGCCGTGGTGGACGCAGCGGAGGCAGCCGGTTTCTTTGCACAAGTGGTGGTCAATCCCATTCTGTACCACTACCGGGGGGTCGCAGCCGTCGCACGGGCAATACTCGTCTTGCCCGACAATCCTGGCAAATGGTCTTGAAGATCGATCCCAACTTTGATCTGGCCAAGGAGAATCTGGCCGATCTGAAAAACCTGTGGGTGAACGGGAGGGGGCGTGGCCGCTGACCGCCAGATTCTGGATTTCCAAAAAACAATCGACGGTCTGGAACAGCTTTTCTCTCGACAGGAGGCAAATCACACCGAAGGCAGGGAAAGAGAGATTAACGCTTTAAGAACAGAATCTGGTGCTGAATTTTGCTGAACGCAGGATCACACCGGGCGTGGTTGATGGTTACAAATTGACACGCCTGCGCACGAGTCGCGATTTGTACGGAACGGTTGGATGATTGCGTGAAACAGAAAAAGGTCGGAGGGATTCTGCCATCCGGCACGTCTTATGTGGATTGAAGGCAAGCAGAAGACTGCTCTTGCTCGAGTTACAAGGTAAAGTTGGCTAAGAATGAAAAGTATAGCAGCGGCACGATTGGAGGCGATCCCCGCTTTGTAACCGGACCGCACGAGTGCCTTTGTTTGCGTCATCAATCGGATCTGAGGCATGTGGGCGTGCTGTAAATATGAAATAAATAAGTATTTAAAAATTGAAAGTATATGATAACTTTTGATTAAGAAGCATATATAACGTGGAGGATATTGATTTTGACGGGGGATCAAGCTTTCCTTTGTCGCGAGCGCAAGGTGAGGTGTTTATAAGAAAGATATATCGCAGAGTTGGACAAGCATCCTGACCAAGTGATGGATCCGAAACGAACTGGAATCGCATCCGCGCTTTTTAGATGCAATGAAATTTATAAAGATATGTATAGTGTATTATAAATAAAAAAATAATAATAATTAAAAAGAATTAGCCGACTGGAAGGAAGCGTCCGTGTCAGGGCATGATAAGTCGGGCGCATCCAGAAGATATCAAATAACGGCATGGGTATCCGCCACGTAGGTGGTCATGACCCGATCTCCCGTGGGAAGTCGCCCCACGTCTCGCGGCGGGCTTCGGCGATATTGTCCGCGCTGATGTGTACGGCGGGATCTGCGCAGAGGCAAGCAGGCTGCGCCGGGGTTGTTTGGAGACTGATAGGCGATCACACTGTAGATATTCGACAAAACCGCTGTCTATTGTTGGGCAATGGTTTCCGGCGTGGCACCATCTTCAAAGGCGTGGATGACCAATTCGAGCAACACGCGAGATTGGCCGATCCGGATCGCACCGGTAGCATCTTGACGCAGGGGTGGAGCTTCTGTTTGCAAGGTAAGGTCCATGACGGGTTCCTTTCTGTGTCGATGGTCGTTAGCCAACACACGGAGATGATCTTACTACGCCCAAAGTATAGCAGAAAAAACCGTTCCAGGCGACCCCGCTTTTTGCCGATCCCCCGTATGCTTTGTCATGCACTTTGCCACTGTGCTATGATGGCGACGAACCAACAATCCACCCACCAATCCGAAAGACCCACCATCATGGCAAAGAAGAAGAGCCGCACCAAATCGAAAAATGCCACGCCCCGGCCCCAGCGATCTGCCCTCCTGACCCCGCCGTCCCCCAAACTGCTGGCCCGGCTGGAAGAGGTGGACAAGCTGACCCAGCGCCGCCAGTGGGCGGAGGCTCTGGACCTGCTCACGGAGCTGGATCGGGCCTATCCCAACCGGATCGAAGTCGTGGGGGAACTGGGCAACCTGGCCTATGAAACCAATGATTTGCACGCCTATCAGACCCACGCCGAACGGTTTGTGCGCCTGGACCCTGACAACGCGGACGTACTGCTTGGGTTGAGCGGGGCGTACATAGCCAATAGTTTTCCCTGGTTGGCACTGACCACCCGCCAGCGCTTTTTACAGAAGTTCCCGGACCATCCGAAAGCGGCTGAGGTGGAAGAGACTCTTGCCCTTCTGAAAACTCTGTTGATCGATACGGTCAGCAAGAGCAATCTCCCGGAAGACATCGCCCTTGACGTGCTGGCGCTGCATGATCGCATGCGCGCTCAGTTGCAGCGTGGAGATCTCTTGGGCGTACGCAGCACGGCTCGGCAACTCTTGGCCCTGGCGCCAACCTTCATCCCGGCCTTGAACAACCTGAGCCAGGCCGAATTCAGCCCTGGGCGAGACGGACCGGGGGATTGAACTGGCCGAACAAGTGCTGGCAATCGAGCCGGACAACTTCCAGGCCTTGTCCAATCTGACCCACTTCCAATTCGTGTCAGGCCATCCAGAGCAGGCCACCCAGACCGCAGATCGCCTCTTGGCCGTCACCTCAGACGACATGGACATCTGGCTCAAAAAGGCGGAAGCGCTCACGTTATTTGGATCGAAATCAGGATGTGCTGGCCGTGGTGGACGCAGCGGAGGCAGCCGGTTTCTTTGCACAAGTGGTGGTCAATCCCATTCTGTACCACTACCGGGGGGTCGCCGCCGCCCGCACGGGCAATACTCGTCTTGCCCGACAGTCCTGGCAAATGGTCTTGAAGATCGATCCCACCTTTGATCTGGCCAAGGAGAATCTGGCCGATCTGAAGAAACCTGTGGGTGAACGGGAGGGGGCGTGGCCGCTGACCGCCAGATCCTGGATTTCCCAAAAGACAATCGACGGTCTGGAACAGCTTTTCTCTCGACAGGAGGCCAAATCACACCCGAAGGCAGTGGAAAGAGAGACTCAACGCTTCCTCAAGCGACACCCAGACATCCTGCCCGTGCTGCCAATTTTGCTGGAACGCAGCGATCCCAGCACCCGGCGCGTGGCCCTTGACCTGGCCTTACAAATTGCCACACCCGCCCTGCGCACCGCCGTGCGCGACTTTGTCACCGGCCCCAACGGTTCGGATGCCTTGCGTGCCCAAACCGCCCAAAAAGCCGTCCGGGAGGGGATTCTGCCATCCGGCACGGTCTCTATGTGGCTTGAAGGCAAGCAGCAAGAGCTGCTCTTGCTGGGGTTCACTATCTCCGAGGAGCCGATTGGTCACTTACCCAAAGCTGCCGAAGCGTTTTTTATCCCGGCCATGGAGATGCTGTTTGCAGAGGATTTTGAGCAGGGTGCCCAGTTATTGGAGAAGGCGGCCAATCTGGCCCCGAACGAACCATCGATCCTCAACAACTTGGCGATGGCCTATGAACGGTTGGATCGGGCTGCCGAAAGTCAGGTGATCCAAGATCGCATCACCGCCGAGTTTCCCGACTATCTCTTTGGCATCACTGCCCGGGCCAACCTGGCGCTCCTCAACGAGGATTTTGAGGAAGCCCACGCCCTGCTCACTCCCCTGCTCTCCCGAGAAAAGCTGCACATCACCGAATACCGGGCCATGGCCGAAGGCTTCACCCGCCTCTTCCTGGCCCAAGAGCAGGTGGAGGGGGCCGAACAATGGATGAAGATGTGGGAGAGCGTCGAAGACGACCATCCGGCCCAGGATCGACTGCGTCTTCATATTGCCTTCCTCAAGTCGGGCATCTTCCGGACCATTTGGGCAGAAGTCGGGTTGGTTGACCCAACTCCTCGGCAAATCCCTCAAGGGTAAGTCATGACCCAATCTCGCAAAGCGGGCACCCATGCTCACACTTCTTGACGCCCACGACCGCCCCATCCACCTCTCCACCGCCGCGGGGACGTTGACCCTCAGCTTTGACGGGGCCATCAACCTCTCCTTTGACGGCGAGGGGCGCATGGTGGGGGTGTTCATGGACAAGATCACCTATCGCCGGGCCTTGGACAACCGCATCCTGGCCAAGTGGATCGACCCGGAACGACCCGGCCAGCGCATCCGCCGCTTTTTGGATGCGGACGAACGTCGCACCCTCCTCAATCGGGCCTATGCCCTGGCCGCCGAGGTCTCTTCGCTTCCCGCCATTCGCCATTCGCCCCTCGCCCCCGCCTGGCTGGCCCGCATCACCGCCTGGGATTTCCCCCGGCTTGAGGCCGAAGCCGACCGTTTCAGCGCCATTTATAAACCCGTCTCCATCCTGCCGCCGGACCAGTACATGGCCGTGGTGGTCCAGGCCGCGGAGGGCTGTTCGTACAACGAATGCACCTTCTGCACCTTCTATCGGGACCGCCCCTTCCGCATCAAATCCGTGGATGAGTTGACCGATCACATGGCCCAAATTCGCACCTTCCTGGGCCGGGGACTGAGCCTGCGCCGCATGGTCTTTCTGGCCGATGCCAACGCCGTGATCATCCCCCAACCCCGGCTGCTGCCCTTGATGGACGCGGTCAACGCTGCCTTCCCCATCGGCCCCGGCCAAGAATTGAACGGGATCTACGCCTTCATCTCCGCGCCGGACGCCCTGCGCAAGTCCGCCACGGACTTTCGGGAATTGGCCGAGCGCAACCTGCGCCGGGTCTACGTGGGCCTGGAGACCGGCCACGATCCCCTGCGCGCCTTCCTGGCCAAGCAGGGCCAGGCCGAGGATGTCCTGGCCGCGGTGCAGACCATCAAAGCCGGCGGGGTGAGCGTGGGGCTGATCTTCATGGTGGGCATCGGCGGCCAACACTTCCGGGACGCCCACTTTGCCGACACGGTGGCCCTGCTCCACCGCCTCCCCCTGGACGCGGACGACCTGATCTACCTCTCCCCCTTCGTGGCCGGGCCGGACTCGCCCTACGTGACCGACCTGGCCGCGGCCGGTTTCGCCCCCATGACCGACGATGAGATCCGGGCCGAGGAGCAACGCTTCAAAGTCCGCTCTCCTGCCCTGGGCCAAAGGTCGGGGCGTGCGGGTTTCCCATTACGATGTGCGGGAGTTTGTTTACTAAAAAATAGACCACGGATTGAACGGATCGTAATCGGATCTCTCACCAGATGCGCAAGAACGATCCGTTTTCAGATCCGTTAGAATCCGTTCAGATCCGTGTTCCATTTCTTTGGAAGGTTGTCTACTATGCGTCGTTTGCCGTGGAAGTCGATCTTGATCGGGCTGGGTGTGGTGATTGTGGGCGCGGCGGCCTGGCTTTTTTGGCCGGAGCGGGCGAATCTCTCAACCCTGGCCGACGCCGGGGATCCCTACGATGTCACCATCCTGCGGGACGAGTACGGCGTGCCCCACATCTTCGGCGTCACCGACGCGGACGCGGCCTATGGCCTGGCCTTTGCCCATGCGGAGGACGACTTTCTGACCATCCAGCAGGGGTTGATTGCGGCCCGGGGGCTGCTCGGCTCGGTCTATGGGCCGGACGCTGCGCCCAACGACTACATGGTCCAGCTTCTGCGCATTTGGGAACTGGTGGACGCCCGCTACGAGAGCGACCTGACCCCGGCCACGCGGGCGGTGATGGAGGGCTACGCCGCGGGCATCAACCACTACGCCGCCCTGCACCCGGATCAGGTACTCACCGCCGCCGCTTTCCCGGTCACGGGCAAGGATATTGTGGCCGGATCGGTGCACAAATCGCCCCTCTTCTTCGGCTTGGACGGCACGCTTGGGGGATCTGTTCAAGGATGAACGGCAGAGCGAGGTGGCGGTGAAGGGAGCGGTGGAATCGGGGATTGGGGATTGGGGATCGGGGTTGGCGACAGCATGTTTGCCGAGACTCGGTATGGGTCGAACACGTTTGCGATTGCGCCCAGCCGCACGGATGATGGCTCGACCTTTCTCGCCGTCAACTCCCACCAGCCGTGGACCGGGCCGGTGGCGTGGTACGAGGCCCATGTCCACAGCGAAGAGGGCTGGGACGCCACGGGCGGTCTCTTCCCCGGCAGCCCGGTGATGATTTTGGGCCACAACCGGGATCTGGGCTGGTCGTTCACGGTCAACCACCCGGATCTGGTGGATGTGTTTGTGCTCGACATCAACCCCGACAACCCCAACCAATACCGCTTCGACGGCGCATGGCGGGATCTGGAAGTGAGCGAGGCCGCCGCTGGATGTCAAACTCTTCCGCCGTCTGCATTGGACCGTGAAGCGGGAACTGCTCTGGTCGGTCTATGGGCCGACCGTGCGCACGGACCACGGGGTCTATGCCGTGCGCTATGCGGCCATGGATCAGGTGCATCTGTGGCAGGAGCTTTTTCAGATGAACAAGGCCACCAATTATGCCGAGTGGCGGGCGGCGGCGACCGAGCCAGGGGTTGGCCAGCTTCAACATGGGCTATGCGGACAAGACGGGCAACATCTTCTATCTCTACAACGCCAAACTGCCCATGCGGGCCGAGGGCTATGACTGGGATCTCTATCTGCCCGGCGACACGTCCGAGACCTTGTGGACCGACTATTTGCCCTTTGATGATCTGCCCCAGGTTTTGAATCCGCCGTCGGGCTTTGTGCAGAATGCCAACTCCACGCCCTTCCAAACCACCATCGGCGAAGGCAACCCGGACCCGGCCCGCTATTCGGAAACCTTCGGCATCGACATGGGCATGTCCAACCGGGCCTTGCGCATGCGGGAACTTTTGGGGCGGACACGTCCATCACCTGGGACGAGGTGTTGGCCTACAAGTTCGACATGGCCTATTCCGTCGACTCGGATGTGGCCCATTATGTTCGACAACTCCTGGACGCCCCCCGCCCGCCGACCCGATCGTGCGCGATGGGCTGACGCTTCTTGCTTCCTGGGATCTGTCAACTTCTCCTGAAAACAAGGCCGCTGCGCTAGGTGTGCTCACCCTGTACGGGCTGGATGAGCGGGTGAAGAAGTTCAAGGGGTCGGAGATGGTGGGCCAGGCGGTGGAGACCGAGGTGCTGATGGAGAGCTTTGGCGAGGCCGCGGCTTTTTTGATGGAACACCACGGGCGGTTGGATGTGCCTTGGGGCGAGGTCAACCGCATGCACCGGGGCGATGTGGACCTGGCTTTGGGCGGCGGGCCGGACATTCTGCACGCGGTCTATGGGGAGTTGGACAAGGAGGCCGGGGTGCTGTCGGGTATCGCCGGGGATTGCTATGTGGGCATGGTGCGTTGGCTGCCCGACGGCACGATGGACGCCTACAGCCTCCACCAGTTCGGCAGCGCCACCTTGGACGAAAGCTCGCCCCACTACGCGGACCAAGCCCCGCTCTTCGCCGCCCGCCAGCTCAAGCCCGTCTGGATGGACGAGGCGGAGATCCGGGCGCATCTGGAGCGGGCGTATCGACCGGGGGAGTGAGGGTGAACGGGTAGGGGTGAAGCGGGGGCAACCGGTTGACCGGCGCGATTGCGGTGGTATAATAGGACAAGAGGGAACCAAAAATCAACTCAGTTGCGTAGGCAAAGATGCATAACCACGGAGGAATATGATGGAGAGAATGGTCAATCTACATATTGAAAAACTGCCCGAAGGGGTCTATTTAGCCACGTCTGAAGCCATCCCCGGCCTGATCGCTCAGGGTCGTACCATCGCCGAAACGCTTGAGATTGCCAGAGATGTGGCACGCAAACTTATGGAAGCCCAGAGTGAACGGGCGTCCGGCATAGAGTTGGCAGTCTTGGGGGATGCCTTTGACTATCCAATTATCGTGGGGGCGTAATGGGACGTTTAGCTGGCTTCAAGTATCACCAGATCACCAAGCGGCTCAAGAAACTGGGCTTCGCCTTTGATCGACAGGCCGCCGGAAGCCATGAGATCTGGTATAACGCGTTGACCCAGCGGTATACCACGATCCCAAATCACCCCGGCGATATGCCTGAGGGAACATTGCGCGCCATCCTCAAACAGGCAAACATCTCTCCGGACGAATTCCTCAATGCCTGACGGAGTCCTTTGAATGATCGCAGGAGATCACCCATGACAAACACAAAAATGATCAACGGGCACAACGGACACAACGGACGGACACAATGGCACGGGTGTAATTTCCATCCCCATTGCGGACGGCTCTGGGGAGCGCGCCACGCTGCCCTTCCCTGCTACGGATTTGGCGGAGACGGTCGAAGATCTGGCGATTGTGGGCCGAGGGCTGGGGGATTTGGCGTCTACTCTGTGGGATGCGGTGCAGTTGCGCCCACCGGCCCTGGTCGCTTCCATTCTGGGCACGCCGTGGAGTTGGATTCCGCCCTATGATCGGTATTCCGAGTTCTCAATTCTGAGCTTGTGGCGGCTGCGGCGCACTTTGAAGTTCTTGCTCAACACAACGGTGCCTTCTTTGCCTGTGACCCCGCTGCCCTTTGGGCCGCCCATCCTCAACGACCTCTTTTGGCACCCCACGGTCGTGCTCCAACGCCCGGACCACGATGGCGGCTACACCAGCTTCCCGGAGGAAAAGTGGTTCTTTGTCAACGGCATCATGACCGATGACAACATGGCCCAGATCAACGCCGCCTATTTGGCCTTCCTCTTTCATCGGCCCATCACCCTGATCCAAAATAGTACGGACGCCTTGCTCGTTGACCTGCTGCAATGCGCTCTGGGCAAAAAGTGGCACCATCCCACGGAGCCGGTGAAGGTGGCCTTTCCCGCCATCTATGATGCCCTGACCGATCCCCACAAGGAGAAGGTCGTGGTGGTCTGCCATTCTCAGGGCACCATCATCATGGCGGATGTGCTGCGGCTGCTCAAAGAGATGACCCGTCAGCCCGCGCCGGCGCGATCGGTTGATGATGCCGAGTTTTCTCGCATGGCCGCGCCGGAGTTTGTCTATCCCGAAGATGCGCCCCTTGACCTCAAAGACTTCGCCCCCCTGGAAGAGAGTCAACTGGCCAAGCTGGAGATCTACGCCTTCGCCACCTGTGCGGACGAGATGACCTTCTGGCAATCCCCCACGCCCGGCGTCCCGCCCATCCCGTGGATCGAGCATTTTGGCAACGAAAATGACATCGTGGCCCGCCTGGGCATGTTGGCCCCTCGACCGGACCTGCATGACATCCACATCGATGGTCCCCGCTACGAAAACCCGGACGCTTGGGGCCATTTGCTCAACGCCCACTATTTGGCCGCCATCCACAAGGCCCAGCGGCCTGCCCGCAAGCGGGGCGGATTGGGTGGACGGGCACCCTTCTTTTTGGTCAACGATGAGTGCTGTCCCGGTTCCGCGCCCCGGTTGTTTGGCTATTTGAATGGGGGAAACCCCCAGACATATTTGCCATTTTGAGCGTGACCTTACTGGTATCCCTGCGGATTCGGGGGTAAACTGATGGCATTGATAACCCTTTACGCAATTCCAGGGAGCCTAATCGTATGACCCTTTCTGTATTCAAGAAAATGATCTCTCGCCAACTTTGGTGGGTGACGGTGCTGGTGCTACTGATCATGGTCTTCTTCGTGCGCATGGGCCTGTGGCAACTGGACCGCATGCAGGAGAAGCAGGCCTACAACGCCCTGGTGGTGGAGCGTTACCGCCTGCCCGTCCTCGCCCTGCCCGGTGACGTGGCCGGACTGACCCCGGACGAACTGGCCTATCGCCAGGTGACGCTCTCCGGCACCTATGATCTGGCGGATCAAATGCGCATCCGCGGCCAGATCATCGACGGCCAGTTGGGCCAGCGACTGATCACCCCCTTGGTGCTGGCGGATGGCTCCGCCGTGCTGGTGGATCGGGGTTGGGTGCCCTACGAAAGTCTGCCCGCGGCCGATGTGGCCCGCTTCGACGAAGGGCCGCAAGTCACGATCCTGGGCACCCTGCGCCCGTCCGAGCCCCTGCCCGCAGGGTTGACCCCGGAGACATCCGGCTCCATCCCGCCCGAATGGACGCAGATGGATGTGGCGGCCATGGACGGCTATGTGGGGCCTGCGCTCTTCCCCCTCTTCGTTCATCAGGAAGCCGAGCCGAACCGCCCCTTCGACGCCCTGCCCCTGCGGGAAGAGGCCACCATCGAAATGAGCGCGGGCACCCATCTCAGCTATGCCGTGCAGTGGTTCAGCTTCGCCCTCCTGGCCGGATTTAGCTATTTTATGATCCTGCGCATGGGGATTCAACGGGCCATGCGGAAACAGACCGAACAAACAGATTAACCGCAGAGAACGCAGAGGGCGCAAAGTAGACGCGGAGAGGGGCGCAGAGAAATGTTATTCTCTGCGCCCCTCTCCGCGTCTACTTTGCGCCCTCTGCGGTTAACTTTTGGGCTATTTCTCTACAGCGTACCCGGCCTGCTGCCAGTCGTTCATGCCGCCGGTCATGTTGTGGACGTTGTCGAAGCCCTGGCCGCGCAGGAAGCTGGTGGCCTGGCTGCTACGGTTGCCGCTGCGGCAGACGGCCACCACGGTCTTGTCCTTGGGGATGTCGTTGAGCCGGGTGGGCAGCTCGCCCAGGGGGATCCAGACCGCGCCGGGCACATGGCCTTCGGCGTATTCCCAATCTTCCCGCACATCCAAGATCACCACGTCATCCCGGCTGCGGATTTCGTTGGTCTTGGCCGGGTTGATGTCCACGGGCAAGTTGAGGGCTTCCGGTTGGGCCGCGGGTTGCTCCACCACCGGAGCCTCGGCTACGGCAGCCGGGGCGGCTGGGGCGCTGCTTCCGCCGCAAGCGGCCAGGGCGACGGTGGCCAGGATCAACAGGGCCATGAGCAGGGTCATACGAAACTTGGCAAAATTCATAGGGTTTCTCCTGTAACGAATTGCACGTTGGGTGCATCTAGTAATGGGACATAGTTCAAACGAGCCAGTCACTCAGCAAGTTGGATGCAGTATAAGCTTGGTTCGTTACCACCGCCAAAAAATCTTCCCCATATTACCTCGCAATTACTTCTTGGTAGTCCGCCTCTTCAGTCTCCTCTCCATGTCCCGCAAAAGAAGGGACACTTGACCATTTGCTCAGCCCATGCCGGCATGATACAATATATTATGAATTTAGATATCCGGATTTCATAATATAAGTTGAATTTTAGCTATGCCAGCCAATCTTCCACCTTGTGTGGCCGACAACCAATTACATGCCCATCTCTGTTCAGCCATTTCCGATCCGGTGCGAATCCGGCTACTCTATCTCCTGGCTGAATATCCCCACACGGTTTCCCAATTGATTGACCATCTTGATCTGCCCCAGTCGTCGATTTCTCGACACCTGGGGGTTTTGCGCGCTGCGGAATTGGTTCGCACCCGGCGCGATGGGCGGCATATCTACTACAGCCTGGGGGATCGTCGGGTGATTCAGGCCATGGATATCCTACGTGCTATTCTGCATGATCGCATTAGCGCCCATGCTGAACTTTTGAACGTTTAGTAGTTGTTCCATTCGAAATGAAATGAGGTTGTTATGAAACTTCCCAAAAATGCATGGATTATCGGTGCTCTGGTCACTTTATTGATCATTGCCCTCCCCATCGCCTACGTGACCGCCACGGCCAGCCCAAAAACGATTGATCCCTGGGATGGCGTCCCGGATCACCCGGCCCACACGGATCACGCCGGCCTCTTCACTGACCCCCTGACCACCGGCCCGGAGGTGACAGCCGCCTGTCTGGAGTGCCACGAAGACGCGTCCACCGAGGTCATGGCCACCTCCCACTGGACTTGGTCCCACGGCCCCTATGACCTGCCCGGCTACGAAGACCCCATCTTCACGGGCAAGGCCAATGTGATCAACAACTTCTGCATCGGCATCCAGGGCAACGAAACCTCCTGCACCTCCTGTCATGCCGGCTATGGCTGGGTGGACAACACCTTCGATTTCACCGACCCGGAAGCCGTGGACTGTTTGGCCTGTCACGATCAATCCGGCCAATACATCAAGTCCAAGGGCGGTCTGCCCGCCGAGAGCGTGGATCTGGTGCTGGCCGCGGAGAGTGTGGCCAACCCCACCCGAAACAATTGCGGTAGTTGCCACTTCAGCGGCGGCGGCGGCGATGCGGTCAAGCATGGAGATCTGGACAACAGCCTCTTCTATCCCAGCCCGGATCTGGACGTGCACATGGGCGAACACGACTTCGTCTGCACAGATTGCCACACCACAGAGGACCACGCCGTATCCGGGCGCTCCATCAGCGTCAGCCTGGATGATGCAAACCAGATCTATTGCACCGACTGCCACGCCGCCGAGCCCCACAGTGATGATCGGCTCAACGATCATACGGCCGCTGTGGCTTGCCAGACCTGCCACATCCCCGAATTTGCCCGGGAGGAAGCCACCAAAGTGGAATGGCTCTGGTCCCAGGCCGGTCAGGATATCCCCGAAAATGTGCATGAATATCTGAAGATCAAGGGCGCGTTTGTCTACGAAGGCAATGTGGTGCCCACCTATGCCTGGTATTCGGGCACCGCGGACCGCTACATTCTGGGCGATATTATCGACCCCACCCAACCCACGTTGATCACCAAGCCCAAGGGCAGTGTGACCGACCCCAAGGCCAAGATCTTCCCCTTCAAAGTACATATGGCGGATCAGATCTACGACCCCGTCAACAGCTACCTGCTCCAGCCCAAGACCGTGGGCGAAGGCGGCTATTGGACCGAGTTTGATTGGGATCTAGCCGCCCGCCTCGGCTCGGAGCTCGTGGGGATGGACTATTCCGGTGAGTATGCTTTTGCCCCCACAGTGATGTACTGGCCCATCACCCACATGGTGGCCCCGTCAGAGGATGCCCTTCAGTGCGAAGCCTGCCACGTAGAAAATGGCCAAGTCGGGCGGCTGGACTGGAAAGCCCTGGGCTATAACGGCGATCCCATGTTCTTTGGGAGCCGGGAACAGCAGTTGGGCGTCTCATCCACCACCATCTCCAGCAACCAGGGAGCGCAAAAGTGAACCACCTCTCTATGCCATCCAGATTTTTCTTTCGATTATCAACCGGTCGGCTGGTTGGGCTGATCCTGACGACTGCCCTGTTTATGGGTGTGGTGCTTTGGGGCATCGGGGACGTCCAAGCCCAGGAAGCCACACCCGCCGCCACGGCCCCCGCGGCCCAACGCCTCGGTTCGCCCCTGCATCCCACCTTCCCCCTGCTGGATGCGGATGGGGTCAATGTACTCACGTCGGGCCGTCCCTCTCCACCATGCAGACCTGCGGTGCCTGTCATGACACGGAATTCATCGCCGATCACAGCTTTCATGTCAACGTGGGGCTGGACGAACTTTCTCCCCCCGGTACCCGCCTGGGCAGCCTGCCCTGGGAGATGAGCACCGGTCTCTTCGGCGGTTGGGACCCCATCACCTATCGCTATCTCACCCCGCCAGGGGATGAACTCTACGACTTGGGCGTGGCCGACTGGATCAAGTTCTACGGTCAGCGCCACGTGGGCGGTGGCCCGGCCATGACCGCCCCAAATGGTACACCCCTGCTCGACATGGCCGTGGTGGACGGCGACCCCGTCACCCACAGCTATGACCCGGCCACGGGCCAACTTTCCGTCTGGGATTGGAACGAGTCCGGCGTGGAAGAGATGAACTGCTTCCTCTGTCACATGGCTGAACCGGATCGGGCCGCTCGAGCCGATGAGCTGACCGCCGGGAATTTTGGCTGGGCCAATACGGCCACCCTCGCCGGCACGGACATCGTGGTCAAAGATGGAGAGGGCTGGGCCTGGAATCCGGACGCATTCACCCCCAACGGGGCGTTGTCCGCAGACCGCATCTTTATTCAGGATCCGACGCCGGACAACTGTGGTGCCTGCCACGGCACGGTCCACACCGGTTCAGATCCATTGATGCCCGACGAGATCACGGAAGACGACCTGCACACCCAGCGCACGGGCCAAATCTTCACGGGCCAGCGCATCATGGACACGGGGCTGAACGTGGAGAACAAGGATGAGTTGAGTCGATCCTACGACATCCACGCCGAGCGTAATGTTGTCTGCACCAACTGCCACTTT
This sequence comes from uncultured Chloroflexia bacterium, assembly GCA_963704975.1. GTDB lineage: Bacteria > Chloroflexota > Anaerolineae > Caldilineales > Caldilineaceae > JAGNDO01. The sequence continues at coordinate 181,369 of CAVPIK010000014.1, forward strand.
GCGGTTAATAATCCCATTTACCATCAAGAGCCGGAGGGGACTCGCCCGGACAATCTGCTCTTCGATCCCCGACGGCTGGACTATGACTACTATCTGATACAGCCAGAACACAACTTCGCCCGGGGAGAGGCAGCCCAATACTTGGTGGCCCCCCAATATGCCGACGCCATGCGTCGCTGCGAATCCTGCCACGATGCGGAGAGTACTCACGACTGGCTGCCCTACACGGACCTGCATCTCTCCGCCCTGAGCTGCGAGAGCTGCCACATTCCCCAACTCTATGCCCCCACCCTGGAGCAGATGGACTGGACCGTCATCCAGCCGGATGGGGCGGGTCTGGCCACCTATCGGGGCGTGAATGGCGATGTGAACGACATGACCTCCATGATCACTGGCTATGAGCCGGTGCTCATGCTGCGCACGGGCGTGGATGGGGAGTCCCAACTGGCCCCCTTCAACCTGGTCACCACCTACTTCTGGACTTATGGCGATCCGGAAAGACCTGTACGGCTGGAGGATCTTCGCCGGGTCTATTTGACCGAGGATGGCGCGGGCGGTAGCTATCGCCCCCAGATTCTGGCTCTCTTTGACGGGGACGCTAACGGCCAACTGGACGAAGTGGAGCTGCGTCTGGACAGCGCGGCCAAAGTCGAGCTGGTGCAGGGCGAATTGGCCGCTCTTGGCCTGACAGACCCCCAGATCCAGGGTGAGATTCAGCCCAACGCCATCAGCCACAATGTGACCAACAACACCTTTGCCACGGGCGACTGTAGAACGTGCCATAACGAGGATTCCCGCCTGAATCGCCCCTTCGCAGTGGCCGCCTATCTGCCGGGAGATGTCTCGCCCCAGTTCACCCAGGGGTCGAGCATGGCCCCTGTCGGGGAGCTGGTAGTGAGTGAGAACAGCACGGTCAACTACATTCCCAACACCGCCGCCTTAGGCTTCTATCTGCCCGGCCACAATCGGGTCGATTGGGTGGGATGGGTCGGCCTCTCTGCTTTCATGCTCACCCTGGCTGGGGTCTTCGTCCACGGTGGTCTGCGGGTCTATCAGGCCAGTCGCCAGGCCAACAGACCTCATCATGAAGGACCTCTGCATAAGTTCTACATGTACAGCTTCTACGAGCGGGCTTGGCACTGGATGCAGACCATTGTGATTCTGCTGTTGCTGGCCACGGGCACCATTATCCATCGTCCAGACACCTTGGGCTTTATGGACTTGGGGCTGGTTGTGCCTATCCATAATGTTTTGGCTGCCCTGCTTCTGGCCAACGCCCTTTTTGCCGCTTTCTATCACTTCGCCAGTGGTCAGATCCGCCAATATCTGCCGGAACCTGTGGGCTACTTCCCCCAATTGTTGACCCAGGCGGAATACTATTTGCGAGGCATCTTCCGGGGCGAGCCTCACCCCTTCCAGAAGTTGCCGGGTCGCAAACTGAACCCCCTTCAGCAAGTAACCTATCTGGTCATTCTCAATGTGCTGTTGCCGTTGCAGGTGATCACGGGCATTCTCATGTGGGGTGCCCAAGAATGGCCGACTCTCACGATTCGCCTGGGCGGGTTGCCCTGGCTGGCCCCCTTCCACACCTTGATTGCCTGGTTCTTTGCCACCTTTGTGGTCCTGCATGTCTATCTCATCACCACGGGTCATACCCCCACAGCCGCCCTTAAAGCTATGACGCTGGGTTGGGAAGAAGTGGAGCTGATCACGGGGAAGGATGGCAAAGTCATGAGTATCGAGTAATGGGTGTCCGTAGACCGTAACGCCAGCTTCTAGTGTTCTGTCAACGCTGACTTGATGGAATGCGGAGTCGGGCATCTGAGGATGCGAATTCCTTGATTCCATCACTTGATGCGTGACAGGACACTAGTACAGCCCGGCGTAAGTGCGTCTAAGAAAAAACGCTCTAAATTGTGATTAGTTTGAAACCTGCGCTTTTGCGCTCTAGCCCGGTCACGGACCGGGCCAGAGCACTTATCGTGGACTATGGAATATCAAGCAATTGGACGCGTGAGGCCCACGCAACACGAACCACTTCTAAGAAGCTCATTCAGGAGTAACAAACATGACTGCAATGACCCAAGCACCATCTGATTTCAAAACAAAACCGACTGCCCGCCCGTTCAGCAACCCGTATGTGGCGGGGGCACTGCTGGGGTTGGTCCTCTTTGCCGCCTTCTTCTTCACGGGGAATGGGCTGGGGGCCTCCGGTGGCCTGAACCGCATGATCATCTGGGTCATCGACTGGTGGCCCCCCAACACTCGGCCCGGGTCTCCTATCTGGTCTCCTATGCCGGGGGTGACAAAAACGCCCTGGATCACTGGATTGTCCTCTTGACCGTGGGCATTGCTGCGGGTGGCTTTGCCTCGGCCTGGATGAACCGGCGGCTGACCTGGACGACCATCAAAGGCCCCAACATCAGCGTGCGTACACGCTGGATAATGGCCGTTTTTGGCGGCATTTTCACAGGCTTTGGCGCACGGCTAGCCCGGGGCTGCACATCCGGCCAGGGGTTGTCCGGCTCGGCTACCCTCTCTGTGGGCAGTTGGGCCTTCTTGTTAGCCTTTTTTGCCGGTGGCTATGTGTTGGCCTATGCCGTGCGTCGGTTGTGGAACTAATTTCAAGCAACGACTAACCCCACCCTACCCCTTCCCAGATTTGGGGGAGGCTGGGCGGGGGTGGTTTTGCAGGGACGATTTTAAGGAGAATTTGAAATGGCACCTTTTGATCTAATGGAACTTTTTGGTAAATTTGGTATGTACGCCATCTATATAGCGGTCGGTATCGGCTTTGGCGTGGCGTTGGAAATGTCCGGCTTCTCGGTTTCGACCAAGCTGACCGGCCAGTTCTACCTGCGGGATCAGACCGTTTTTCAGGTCATGTTTACCGGTGTGATTGTGGCAATGGTGTTGGTCTTTGGGGCTGCCGGGCTGGGCTTTCTGGATATCAACCGCATCTGGGTCCCAGAGACCTACATGTGGCCAGGGATCATCGGTGGCTTTTTGATCGGCGTGGGCTTCATCATCGGTGGATTCTGTCCCGGCACCTCGGTCATGGCCGCGGCCACGGGCAAGATCGATGCCTTCTTCTTCTTGGGAGGGACCCTGATCGGGATCGTGATCTTTGGCGAAGAGACCAACCGCTTTGTAACTTTCTACGAGTCCAGCTACATGGGGCGATTTATGATCCCCGATTGGTTGGGCGTGAGTGTGGGCTGGGTGGTCTTCGTGGTCGTGGTGGTGGCCATCTTCCTGCTGTGGGGATCCGAGCAGATTGCCCGCATCTACACCCTAAAGCAGGCGGCTAATCAGGCAGATGGCGAACTGGTCGCTGTGAAGCTTGAAGCCAGCCCTTGGCGTTTTGCAGGTGCTGGCGTCCTGGCCCTGGGCGCTCTGGGTGTGCTCCTCATGGGCCAGCCAGACGTGGATGATCTCTGGCAGCGGGTGGCCGCCACCGAGCAGGTGCGCCTGACCCAGCGCCAGGTCCAGATCCACCCGGGGGAATTGCGCGAGCTCACCTATGATGTCAGAATAAATTTGGCAGTGATCGACGTGCGAGATGAGGCCAACTTCAACCTCTTCCACCTGCGGGACTCCGTGCGCATGGACCTGGCGGATCTGCCCACAGCCGTGCGGGATCTGCAAGCCCTGCCCGCCAACACGGTCTATATCCTGGTCAGCAATGGCGAGACCCTCTCCACCGAAGCTTGGAAGACGCTGACTGCCCTAGGTCTGAAAAATACCTATATCCTGGAGGGTGGCATCAATAACTGGATCTCCGTCTATGGTCACGGAGAGTACGCCCTCTTGGCCTCCATGGGCAGTGACGAGACCCTACGCTATGCCTTCGGCGGGGCCTTGGGAGCCAATGCCCCGGCTGCCGCGCCCAGCCAGCACGACACTGGCGTTTTCTATATCCCGAAGGTAGAACTGCAGTTTGCCGGGGCAAAAGGCGGGGGCGGCTGCGGGTGATCCAAACACAAATGCCGCCGGTGTGGGGGAGAGGAGAAAACCACACCGACGGCATTTGGCCCAACAACCTGCAAACACGAGGAGAGGAGAGAACTCGGAGAAGGTCTTGGAAAAAGCAGTAAAATTGTAAAATAATCTGCTTTTCGTTGTTGATTATACAGTATAGTGTGATTATCTCCAAATCGAAAATACAAAAAAGATGGAGATGCCCGGCATATTTCGCACCGGGCATCTCCATCTTTTTTGTTTTCGATTTGGTTGGCCAAAATCTAGACGAAGAGCATCTGCGCGCCTTCGGTCATCTCCAGGAATTCCATGGCGCCCACAATCTCGTCTACCTCGTCGATCATGTCTTCCTTCTTCAGATGCATCATGTCCACGGACATGCGGCAGGCATAGATCTCCGTGCCGGCATCATGCACCATCTCCAAAAATTCGTGGATGGGGGGCATGTCCAGCTTGGCGATTTCCTTCTTCATCATGGTGGTGGCCATGTCGGTCATGCCGGGCAGGCCGCCCACAAATTGGGGCATGTGCATGGCCGTGTTGCCCACAGGGGTGACTTTCAGATGATCCACCCGGCTCTTGGTGATCACGTCCATACCCCAGAAGGTGAAGAACAATTTAGCCTCAATCCCCATCATGCGGGCCGCATTGGCCAACACCAACCCCGGATACGCCATGTCCAGGCTGCCTTTGGAAACGATAATGGCGAGCATGCGTTCGTCTGACATTTTAATTCTCCTTTGTGCGAGTTATGAGTTGTGAGATTTGAGTTGCGAGTCCTGAGATTGGAGTCATGAAAGGCAAGAAGCGATCTAACTCGCAACTCGCCCCTCGCAACTCGCTAAATACAACCCTTCGGCTTGCCGAACCCAGATACCCGGGCCACCTTCTTGGCCGGTCCCTTGGGGAAGAGGGCATACAGTTCCTTGGTGTCCACGCCAGACTGCTTGCCGATGGAGCGCAGGGAGGGGAAGTCGCCGGTCTTGGCAAACTGGTCTCGCACGAAGTTGATCACGACCCAATGACGCTCGGTCAGGGGGGCGATATCCTCTTCCACGGCCATGATGTCGGCGATCTCTTGGGTCCACTCGTTCGGGTCGGTCATGAAGCCTTCGGCGTCCATCTTGACATTCAAGGTTGCAGTAGTCATTTTTTTTGTTCCTTTCGGTTGAAAGTTGGTCTCTGCATCAGAGCAGAGCGCTCAGTTTGAATTGCTTTGATCAGTTCTGTCGGCCATTGGCGGGCTTGCCATTCGCCACGCCCGCACGGGGTTGCTGCTTGGAAATCGTCTTCAACGCCTGCATGGTCACGGCCAATCCTCGGCGCACATCCGGGTCTCGCATCTGTCCCATAATCCCAAAGAGGGAGGTGGGCAGTTCGTCGGCGTGGGCTTCGGCCTCTTGGAAGGCGGTGGTCAAGTTGCCCGCCAGGTTCATGATCTCGGGTTGGGTCAGGGCCTTGACCGTGTTCAAAATCAGCACCACATTGTCGCCCAACAGGCGCACATCTTCTTCGCTGAAGGAGGAGACGATGTTGTCCATGATATACCCGGCCTGGCGCACAAAGCCGAAGTAGCCCTTCTGTTCCATCTGTTGCAAGGTCTCCACACTCTGCTCCATCATGTCGTTGACCAAGGGGGCGGCGTCCTTGACAAAGTCCTGGGCGCTTTCCAACTGGTCCAACATACCGGTGAAGGTGCGGGTGTTGCGGGCCAACCGCTTGAGCAGAAAGCCAATGTCTTCCAGATCCACATAGCCTTGGATCTCTTCCAACTGATCCACGGTCATGTTATACATGTCCTGGACCACCGGCGTGGCGTCCTCCATCAGCTCGTCCATACTCTGCTGCCGACGGCTATCTTTGTACGCCTTTTCTCGCAAATAGGTCACCTGCTCGGTCAACCCGGAGATCTGACCGGTCAGGGCGTCCAGCTTGGCGTTGAGCGCCTCAAGCTGGCTTACTTCCATCACGACTGTCGTTGCTGGTACCATGTCAGTCTCCTAGTTCCACTTTCCGGCCATGCTCATCTGGGCCGGGATGGGCAGCTCTTTGCCCTTGAGCAGCAAGTTCCAGTACATCCAGCGGAACATCACCTTGCCCCAATGGTTGGAACGGGACTCCTTCAGCAAATGGAAGGGGCCAATACCGGGCAGAGGGAAGTTGCCGGGCAGGGGTTCCACGTCATAGTTGAAGTCGATCAGAATGCCCTTGCCAAAGCCAGATTCGATATAGCAGTTGGCGTGGCCGTCAAAGGTCGGCTCCATCTCCAGGCCGTCCACATAGCGCATGAAGTTCTCGATAAAGACATCCACCTGGAAGTGGGCCACGGAGCCAGCCTTGGAACTGGGCAGGTTGGTGGCATCCCCCAGCACAAAGACATCCTCGTGGTTCAACGCCTTCAACGTGTGCTTGTCCGTGGGGATGAAGTTCAGGTCATCGCCCATGCCAGATCGCTCGATCACCGGGTCGCCCATGTTGGTCGGGATGCTGACCAGCAGGTCATACTCCACCCGCCGCTCGTCCCAGGAATAGATGGCCTTCTCCTCGCCATCCACCCGGCCAACGTTGAACTCGGTCACCACATTGATGCCCTTCTCGGCCATAATGTCCCCCAACATGGCGGCGGCCTTGGGCTTGGTGAAGGCACCGGGCAGAGGCGTGACCAGGGTCAACTCCACCTTGTCCCGCATCCCCCGCTCGTGGAAATGCCAGTCCGCCAGGAAGAGGAACTCCAGCGGCGCCACCGGGCACTTGATGGGCATCTCGGCGATGTTCAGCACCAACTTGCCCCCTTCCCACGTGCGCAGGAACTTGTGCAGGGCCACCGCGCCTTCCGGCGTGTAGAAATCAAAAATGCTCTTGCGCCACTCGTCCCCCATCAGCCCATCCAGTTCCTCAGGCACAATTCGAGACCCCGTGGCAATAATCAGATAATCATAGGTCAAATAGCGGTTGTCTTTTTCAATTTTGACCCGCTTTTCTTCAGGCTCGATCAGCTCAATAGGGGAGATAATGACGTCAACCTCTGGGGGCAAATAGTCCCGTTTCGGCTTCTTAACATCGTTCAGGTTGTAAATGCCGAAGGGGATAAACAGAAAACCGGGTTGATAATAATGGGTTTCGTTCTGGTCCACAATCGTGATCTTCCACTCGCTGCGGTCCAACTCCTTGACCAGCCGATTGGCTACCATCGTGCCGGCGGTGCCAGCTCCTAGAATCAAAATGCGCTTCATCGGGCTCTGTCTCCTTTGAAAATATATGGCGTTTCCGGCGTGTACCGGACTCTTCGTGTGTTGAATCCCTTGCGGTTGTGATGAAAATCACAACCGCAGGATGGAAAAATGCCCGCAGAATGTCGCGTCTGCGGGGGCGGGCCTATTGGGGCAAGCTGGCCATGTTTTGCAACTGGGCAAAGAGCGCACTGCGCTCGCTGGCAATGTGGGCCATGATGTCGGCGATCCGCTGCACCGTGCCCAAGATTCGCTTCTGCTCGTCCGGCTCCACCACAAAAACCTCATTCAGTTGTTGGCGGATCAGACCCGGATCAATATCCAGATCCTGGGCGATGCGCTGCAACTCCGCCTCGCTGGGCGGCCAATCTGCCGGGGCGATGCCACCCACCACCAACATCCCCTTCAATTCCAGCCCCACCCGGATCAACCCCCGGGCGCACATCAGCCCCAAATGGCTGCGGGTGAAAGTGGGCTGCAAAGCTAGGCACCCGGGCCAGATCCGCCCACATCTGCAAACAGCGCTTGTGGGCCTGGGCCGAGGTCTCCATGGCCGTGAACAGTCCACAGGGGTTGCTCGGCTCGGTGATGGGGTTGCCGTCCAAGTCCGTGACCAAAATCATCACGCCCAGGGTGTCGGCGAAGGTATCCTGGATCAACTGCACACAGTCCGCCGGGAGGACGTCGGCCAAGGTCGCTTTGGCCTTGCCATTCGTGGCGCTGCGCCTGGGCTATCCCGGTCATCTCCACCGTGCCCGCCGGGCTTTGGGCCTTCAGCCAAGTCTCGATCTGGGTGCGGGGGAAACGCCACTGGTTGCCCACCTTCATCCCCGGAATCCGCCCGCTGTCCGCCATGCGATAGATGGTGGTGCGGTCAACCTGGAGAATCTCTTGAAGTTGTCGGGTGGTGAGAAAGCTGGTCACAATGTCCTCGTTTGCCTTGAATCTGCCTAGTTGCCCTATCCGTCTGGCTCTCTACTGTGCATCTGATGCATCATCTGCATCTAATGCACAGTCTACACCCATCCCCGCTGCATATCACGGGGCATACGTCCCGTGCATCACGGGACATCTGTCACGTTTGTGCGTATTTTCACAAGTGAGAGACGGGGATTGGGTCAGGCCACAATTCCAGCGCCGGTTGAGTAGCCGCCGCCGAAATCTCCGCTGACCATTCAAGAAGTGGCGGCGTATCGAAACCAGAGCGGGTTGACCTGTTCCGGTTTCGATACGCCCTTTTTTGTGGGTTAAGCACTTGGCAGGGATCGGATCGGGCTACTCAACCTACGTTGGATTCTTGTCGTGACTAGCGCCGGTTGAGTAGCCGCCCCGAAATCTCCGCTAACCATCCAAGAAGTGGCGGCGTATCGAAACCAGAGCGGGGGTGAAGGAAACTACTCCCCTCACCCCCGCCGAAATCCAAAATCACCAATCCAAAATCCAAAATCCTACACCGTCTTCAAATACTCCCGAATCAACAGCGCCACCGCGGCCCCTTCGCCCGTGGCGGAGGCGACTTGCTTGGTGCTGCCCTGGCGCACATCCCCGGCCGCGAAGATGCCGGGGACGCTGCTCTCCAGCATGGCCGGTTCCCGCTGGGCGAAGGCGGCGGGGCGGTTGGCCGGGTCGTGGACCAGCTCGTGGCCGGTGACGATGAAGCCCCACTCGTTCAGCCGTACCCCGCTGTCGGCCAAGAAGCCCGTGTTGGGGTCCAGGCCGATGAAGATGAAGGCCCCGTCCACGGCCATTTCTCGCTCCTCGTTTGTGCTGTTGTCGAGCAGGGCCAGGGTGGTCAACTTGCTCGCCGCGCCCTGGAATTCCTGCACCTCCGTGTTCCAAATCACTTCGATCTTGGGGTGGGTCAGCACGCTCTCCTGGATGATCTGGCTGGCGCTGAAGTGATCCTTGCGCACCAGGATGGTCACTTTGTCGGCGAACTTGGTCAGGAGCAGGCTCTCTTCCGCCGCGCTGTTGCCGCCGCCGACCACAACCACCTGCTTGCCCTTGTAGAAAGGCCCATCGCAGGTGGCGCAAAAATGCACCCCCGCGCCGATGTAGTCGCTCTCCCCGGTCACACCCAGGCGACGATAGCGGCTGCCCGTGGCGATCACCACCGCGCTGGCCGAATATTCGCTGCCATCCCCGGTGGTGACACAGTGGTAGTTGTCGTGGCTGTGGATGGAGAGCACGTCCTGGGCCTGGAGCAGTTCGACGCCGAACTTCTCGGCCTGTTCCCGCAGCCGGTTGGCAAAGTCAATGCCGGCGATGCTTTCCGGGAAGCCGGGCAGGTTGTCCAGCTTCTCCGTGGCCGCGGCCTGGCCGCCAAAGGCCGCCCGCTCGATCACCAGGGTGTCGATGCCCTCTCTGGCCGTGTACAGCGCCGTGGTCAGCCCCGCTGGCCCGCCGCCGATGATGATCACATCATAGAACGTGCGGGAGGCAGTGGTCTTCAGCCCCAACTTGGCCGCCAGATCCGCGTTGCTTGGCTCGACCAAAAAGGACCCATCCTCAAAGACGATGGTGGGGATGATGCGTTTGCCATCGTTTTTGGCGATCACAAACTGCTCGGCCTCGGCGTCCTCTTCAATGTTGACCCAGTTGTACGGGATCTGATGTTCGCCCAAGAACTGCTTGCTGCGCCGACAGTCCGGGCACCAGTGGGCGCCGTAGAGGGTGATGGTTGGGGTAGACATGGTGATCTCCTTTGATTCGTGTGGATTCGTGCAGATTCATGGATAGAAAGCACTGTCCTTGAGCATACGGGAAGGCTGCGCCGGAGGAAGTGGACGGGCTTACACAGCAGGGACTAAATTTGGGGGATAATGGGTGAATTCGAGGGTATGCGTGGTTTTGGCCAGTTGACGTCGGGCCGGGATCTGGCGTAAACTCCGATTTCGCAGTCGTGTTCCATCCAAAAGGGAGAGATTTATCGTGCCAGCGGCCAACGCCACCCATCAAACCGACAAATATGACATCGCCATCATCGGCTCCGGCATCGCTGGGTCGGCCCTGGGGGCCATCCTGGCCCGGCATGGCCTGCGTGTGGTGATCTTCGAGGCAGGCAGCCATCCCCGCTTCGCCATCGGCGAAAGCATGATCTTGGAGACCTCCGAGACCATGCGGGCCATGGCCGAGCTTTTTGATGTGCCGGAGATGGCCTATTTCAGCAGCGAAAACTACTTCAACTATGCGGGCACCTCCCACGGGGTCAAACGCCATTTCAGCTTTTTGCACCACAGCCCCGGCCAGCCCCACGACCCCAAACGCAGCCTCCAGGCCGTCATCCCCAAGCAACCCCACGGCCACGAACTCCACCTCTTCCGCCAGGACACGGACGCCTTTTTGGCCGCCACCGCGGTGAAGTATGGGGCCGACCTGCGTCAAAACACCAAAGTCCAGGACATCGCCATCGACGCCGACGGGGTGGATGTGATCACCGGCACGGGCGAACGGGTGCGGGCCGACTATGTGGTGGACGCCGGGGGCTATCGCTCCATCCTGGCCGAGCGCTTTGAGCTGCGGGACCGGGATCTGCTCACCCACTCCCGGGGCCTCTTCACCCACATGGTGGACGTGCCCAGCTTCCACGAAACCGGCGGCGGCGGGCAAGGCCAACGATCTGCCCTTCCCGGTGGAACAGGGCACCCTCCACCACATCTTTGACGGCGGCTGGCTGTGGGTGATCCCCTTCGACAACCATCCCCGGTCCACCAATCCCCTGTGCAGCGTGGGCCTGCTGTTGGACCCCAGGATGCATCCCGAACGCAACGACCTGACCGCCGAGGAGGAGTTTTTCGACTTTATTGGCCGCTATCCCAGCATCCACGCCCAGTTGGGCAAGGCCCGCTCCGTGCGCCCGTGGACACGGGCCGGGCGCATCCAATATTCGTCCAAAAAGGTGGTGGGGGATCGTTTCGCCCTCTTGGGCCATGCCGTGGGCTTTATCGACCCCCTCTTTTCCAAAGGGCTGTACGAGTCCATGATGAGCACGTTGGTCCTGGCCCATCTGCTCTTGGACGCCCACGCCGCCGGGGATTACGCCACCGAGCGCTTCCGGCCTTTGGAAAAGAAGACCCTGGCCTTTGTGCGCACCAACGACCGGCTGATCGCCAATTCGTTCCATTCGTTTCGCAACGTCAAGCTGTGGGAGGTCTATTCGGCCCTGTGGTTGACCGGGGCCTATCTGGAGTTTCTCAAGCTCAACACCGTGCGGGCCATGGCCACCAGCCGGGCGGACTATGTGGAAAAGGCCACCTGCCTCACCCTGGCCGGGGGCGGATTCGCCGAGTATTTCACCTTTGCCGACCGCATCGACACCATCATGGAGGCCACGGACCCCACGGACGAGGCCCAGGTGGACCGAGCCGTGGCCGAGATGCGGGCCATCTTTCACAGCTATCCCTGGGTGCCCCAAGCCTTCCTCGCCACCCTGGACGGCAAGACCTATCTGCCCAAAAACAAACTCCGCCTCAGCCTGCTCAAGCGGGACGAGGGCTTTATGGGCAAAGGGGCGTATCGGCAACACTTCTTTGGGGATCACACCGTGGCGGAGTTGGTCAAGGTCTTTGTGGCGGAGAAGGTGCGGTATTCTGTGCCGGTGTTGAATTGGCGAAGACGGGCGAGGGCGTGAGATTGGGAGATTGGACTGGAGCGGGAACGAATGGATGATTATCTTGAAGATAACTTTGGCTGAACTGAGGTTGTCAACCCATCCCACTGCGGTGGAAACCGTTGAGTTTCTGACGGGCAATCCTACGCCCCAGGAAATCTTGGCCTACCATGCCTCTGAACGGGGGCAAAATCGCGTGCGGCAATTGCTTGCGCTCAACTCCGCGGGCCTAGCCGGAGAAGCTGAAGAGAAAGAAATGGACGAACTGGAACGAATCGAGCATATTGTCATCATGCTCAAGGCCCAAATGTTGCAACAGGAAGTCAACAGCCTGGGCTAGCACCCGCCGGTTGAGTAGGCGTCGCTTCAGAAAGCGGGGGCAGTTTCCGGCCGTATCGAAACCAGCGGGTGCGGGTTGACCCACTTGGTTTCGATACGGCCTCATTCCTTGGTCAGCGGAGTTCTGTGGTCAACTCGGCCTACTCAACCGGCGTTAGCTTTGATGATGGCTGGCATCAGCTTTGAGTGAGACATTCCACCAACTGATCCGGTGCGATGTTGCCGCCGCTCAGGATCAGCGCCACCTTTTTCCCCGCCAACTCCTCTTTTAACTTGATGGCCGCGGCCAACGGGGCCGCCCCGGCTGGCTCGGCCAGGGTTTTGGCCTTTTCCAAGAAAATCCGCACGGCCCGCATCAATTCCTCATCATCCACCAACACAAAATCGTCCATGTGTTCCCACATGATCGCCTGGGGCATCATGAAGGGCGCGCCTGTGGCCAAGCCCCCGGCAATGGTGCGGATGGGCGCGGTGTGGGCCGTGTGATCCCGCCAAGTGAGATAGGCCGCCGGGGCCTGGCTGGACTGGACGCCGATCACCCGGATGGCCGGGTTGATGGCTTTGGCTGTCAACGCCGTGCCCGCGCCACCGCTGCCCCCGCCCACGGGCACGATGATCACGTCGATGTCCGGCTGGGCTTGCAGGATCTCCAAGGTGTGGGTGGCCACCCCGCTGATCAGGGTCGGCTCGTCCCCGGAGGAGACGAAGCGCAGCCCCTGCTTCCCGCTGCAAAGTCAGGCAGTGGGCCTTGCTCGCCTCGAAGTCCGCCCCGAAGAAGACCACCTCCGCGCCGTAGCTGCGCATGGCCTCCACCTTGACCGGGTTGGCCCCCTCCGGCACCACGATCACCGCCCGCACGCCGAAGAGATTGGCCGCATAGGCAATGGACTGGCCGTGGTTGCCCGTGGACGCGGTGACCACGCCCTTGGCCCTCTCCCCGTCCGCCAAGTGGGCCATGAAGTTGATGCCGCCCCGCACCTTGAACGCGCCGATGGGCTGATAGTTTTCGTGTTTGACATAAACGTTCGCCCCGATCAATGCATCCAGGGCCGGATAGGTGAAGAGGGGCGTGGGGGCCAAATAGGGGGCGATGGTCTTTTGGGCCATCAGCACATCGGCGAGGGTGGGATGATTCATTGGGTGATCTCTTTCAAGAGTCCTTGGCAACCGGAGGTGACCAACTCGAACACATAGTCGAAATTCCCGGTGTAGTACGGGTCCGGCACGTTGCGTTCCCGCCCGGCGATGGATGGGTCCGCGTAGTCGAGGAGACGAGCGATGATCGGGCTGTGGTCCCCCGTGCCGTGACGGCGCACCAGAGCCTGCACGTCGTCCAAATTGCTGCTGTCCATGACGATCAGATAGTCATAGTGGCCCAGGTCTGCCGGGTTGATCTGCCGGGCCTTCTGTCCGTCAAAGGAGACACCGTTTTTGCGCAGAACGGCCTGGGTGCCATGATGGGGCGGGCTGCCCACATGCCAATTCCCCGGTCCCCGCGCTGTCGATCTCGAAGCGATCCGCCAGCCCGGCGTCCATCACCAGCTTGCGGAAGATCGCCTCCGCCATAGGCGAGCGGCAGATATTGCCCAGGCAGATGAAGAGGACGGAGGTGGTGGGTTGGGCATGGGGTTGATTCCAGTGCGGTCAAAAATCCATTACATTACCAATCCAAAATCTAAAATACCGTCACCGTCGGCAACAGATCCCCTTCCCCCACCATCTCGGCCACTTCTTGCCGGGTGAGGGGGCGACCTTTGTCCGCCAGGGCGGTGAGGACGGCTTCGATCACGTTGGTGCCGAAGCTGCGCCCGTCCAGCCGGGGGGTGGTGGTGACCAGGGCGGCCACGCCCCGATCCCGCAGAAGATCCACATCTTCGGCGGTGGTGGTGTTGGTGACGATGATTTTGCCGTCCAGCCGGGCGGGCAGGTGGCGTTTGATGTAGAGGAAATCGCCGCCGATCACCGTGGCCCAGGCGTACCAGTCGGGGAATTTGGGGATGATTTGGGTCTGTTTGTCGCCAGCGGGGTAGAGCCATTGGAAGGGCAGACGGCCCATCACGGGCAGGAGGATGCGGGCCAGGGTGTGGATGGTCCCCAGGCTGCGGATGGCCACGGGCACCCCCAGGCCAAAGCCCAGGTCGCCGAAGAGCATCTCGTAGCCTTCGTCGACAAAGCCCCGGGCCAAGCCGTAGCGATCCACGCCCATGGTGATTAGCGCCCGTTTGGGAGAGGGAGCTTGGGGCAGCATAGCGGTCATGGCCTTGGCCGTGCGTCGCTCCACATTGGCCCGCACCGCGCCGCCGTCCACCACGGGGGTTTTCAGCCCCTCCACCAGCCCGCCCACGGAATAGAACGGATAATAGCGCTCGTTGACGGTCAAGCCCAGGTCATAGCCGCCGAAGCCGAAGGCGTCCACCTTGCCATCCAACTCTTGATAGAGCCGACGCATGGCCGCGGCGTCCCCGTTGGTTCCCCGGCGTTCGATCACAAATTCTTCGCCAAAAAACTCGGTCTCCACCCGTTTGTCCCGGGTGCTGCTGCCCAAACTGATAGACACGACATGCTTCATGTGGACCTCCTTGAACGAGATCCACGAATCAGCGCAACGCTGCACGAATCTTTTTGGTTACGATTCGTGAAGCGTTGCGCTGATTCATGGACTGTTTTACGCCGACATCATTTCGTTTTGGGAAATTTGATCATGGCCCGACCCTCCGGGCTGGTGCACCATTCGATGGTTTTCTGCATGGCTTGGGGGTAGGAGACGGCGGAGCGGAAACCAAAGTCGGTTTTGGCCCGATCGATGGCGATAGGCTTGGTCCACGGCGATCAGGTAGACGGCGTGGCGGGTGAGGAGGGGGCGGGCAGGAAATGCGCAGACCGCCGTAGACAGCTTCAAACAGGCGGCCCACGCCCAGAGCCATGCCTTGGGGCAGGCTGATGTTGGCCTTGGGCATCCCCAGGCCGTCGGCCAGGGCATCCACGTAGGTCTCGCCAGCTTTCGTTGGATTCATCCCGCAGTTGTAGGCTTTGCTCACGGTGTTGGGCGAGTTGGCCGCGGCGATGATACCCGCCACCGCCGTTGTCAATGAAGAGCAGCCCGGCCACCGCTCGACCGCCGTTGACCAGGATCATGCTGCGATCCGCCAACAGGTTGGCGATCTCCACGACAAAATCCTTGCTGCGGGGACCGTAGATGTTCACCGGGCGGATCACCGTGAAGGGCAGCCCGCTCTCCGCCCCGAAGTCCCACACGGCCTGTTCGCCCATGCCCTTGGATTTGTTGTAGGGCAGGCCCACGTCGGTGATCGGATAGCTCTCGTCGCAGGCGACTTTGGGGTAGCCGTAGACATCCGTGGTGCTGATGTGGAGGAAGCGCTCCACGGTCCCGGCGGCGTGGGCGGCGTGCAGGAGGTTCTGCGTGCCGGTGACGTTGGTCCCAAAGAAGCGTCCCAACTTCCCCAGTCCGCAGAGAGGCCGGCGCAGTGGTAGACGTGGGTCACCCCGGCGACGGCGACGGCCAGCGCGGCTTTGTCCGCCAGGCCGCCCCGCACGACGCTCAAGTTTAGGTCCGCCAGATGATCCAGCTTGCTGGTGGATCGGGCCAGGATGCGCACATCCTCGCCTCGGTGGACCAGTTCTCGGGCCAAGGCACCGCCCAGAAAGCCGCTGGCACCGGTCACCAAGACGGTCATTAGATCAACCCCACAAGTTTGCCTGCGCCGATGAAGACCTCCAGGGCAAAGGCGATATCTTCTGTGCTGTGGGCGGCGGTGACGTTGGCCCGCAGCCGGGCGGCCCCTTCTTGCACCGCCGGGGGCAGCACGGGCAGCACAAAGACCCCCCGATCCTGGCAATACTTGGTCATGATCATGGCCCGCTCTTCGTCGCCCACCATGATGGGGACGATGGGGGTGACGGTGACGCCGGTGTCAAAGCCTGCGGCCTGCAAGCCGCCGATGAACTGCTCCACGTTGCGGCGCAGGATCTTGTTGCGCTCCACCCCTTCATCCTCAATCACGTTGAAGGCTTCCAGAATGGCCGCGGCCACGGCAGGGGGCAGGGCCGCGCTGAAGACAAAGCCTCGGGCCGTGTGGCGCAGGAAGTTGATCAGCTTGGCGTCGCCGGCGATGTAGCCGCCCACACCGGGGATGGTCTTGCTCAGGGTGCCCATTTTCATGTCGATGCTGCCGGGCATGTTGAAATGTTCTTCGATGCCCCGACCCGTGGCCCCCAGCACGCCCAAGCTGTGGGCTTCGTCGATCATCAGCCGGGCGTTGTACTTGCGGCACAGGGCCACCGCCGCAGGCAGGTCGAAGATGTCCCCGTCCATGCTAAAGACGGCGTCGGCCACCACCAGCTTGCCCACATCTGCCGGGGCCTTGGCCAGCAACCGCTCCAGATCTGCCATGTCGTTGTGTTGGAAGCGCTTGAACTCGCCCCGGGCCAGCACACAGCCGTCCACGATGCTGGCATGGTTCCATTTGTCCGAGATCACCCAATCGCCTCGGCCCACCAGGGTGCTGACCGTGGCCAGATTGGTCACATAGCCCGTGGCGTAGACGATGGCGTCCTCTCGGCCCATGAAGTCGGCGATGCGCTTCTCCATGCGGTCGTGCAGATCCAGCGTGCCGCCCAGGATGCGTACGCCGTGGGTGCCGGCACCATATTTGTCCAAGGCTGCCTTGGCCGCCGCCACCACCCGGGGATGGTTGATCAGCCCCAAGTAGCTATAGGTGGCAAACATCAGCTTGCGCTGGCCCTCGGTGTGGACCCAGGGACCGTCCAATTCATCCACCGGCTGGAAGTAGTAGTAGGTGCCCTGCTCCTTCACCGCGGCGATGCGGTCCCACCAGGCGTCGATCTTCCAGGTGAAGCCGTCCTGCTTTTCCTGCGCGTCGGGCGCGCTGGCACCGTTTCGGATGTCCGCGGGCTGGGCAGGGGTCTGGACAAGGGGCTGGGTTTTGATGTTGTCTGTTTGCACACTGGTCATGGTTTCACCATTCGTTTGGTTAATAGGATCTAGATCCGGAAGCTTGTCTCCTGGACCCGGCGCAGTTCTGCCTGCATGGTATTGCGTTCTTCTTCAAAGCCGGGGCGACCCAGCAGGGCATAGGTGCGAACCTTGCCTGCTTCCACGCCGGGCTGGTTAAAGGCATCAATGTTGAACAGTTCGCCGGCGAAGGCGGTGGCCACTTCCAACAGATAGATCAACTGGCCCACGGTGAAGGCGTTGATGGCGGGCAGGTTCCAGGTCATGTTGGGCCGACCGGCCGCGCCAAGGGCGACGGCGGTGGCGAACTGTTCGGCGTTGATCAACTCGTTGAAGGTGTGGCCCGCCAGATAGTCGAAGGCGGGCTGGCCCAGTTGGTCGTTGGGGATGGTCAATTCCGTGTCGAACTTTTCGACCCGGATGAAGTTGATGACCTTGTTGAAGGGGCCTTCAATATAGAGCTGGACCTGGCTGTGCTGGTCCGTGGCCCCCAGGGCTTTGATGGGGGTGCCGCCCACATGGGCCGGTTTGCCATTGCGATGGGTGGCCTTGCCCAGACTTTCGGCCCAAAGCTGGCAGAACCAGTCGGCCATGTCTTTGAGGGCTTGGGCGTAGGGCATCATCACCGTCTCCGGGCGGCCCTGTTCGTAGCTGAGCCAGTTGAGGACGGCATACATGAGCGCGCTATTGCTCCACAGATCCCCGCCCTTGGTGGCTTCGTCCGCATAGGCGGCCCCGGCCAGTAGCTCGCGGATGTCCATCCCGGTCACCGCGGCGGGCAACAGGCCCACGGGCGAAAGGACGCTGAACCGCCCGCCCACGCCGTCGGGGACCACGAAGGTGCGGTAGCCCTCCTGCACGGCCACGGGGCGCAGACTGCCTTTGGCCGCATCTGTGGTGGCGATGATGTGGTCCGCATAGCCGTCGCCCAGGCGCTCCTTGAGGATGCGCCGGATCCACACAAACTGGGACATGGTCTCCGCCGTGCTGCCCGACTTGGAGATCACGTTGAAGCAGGTCTCCGCCGGGTCCACAATGTCCAGCAGGGAGGTCAGCCAGTCCGGGTCCACGTTGTCCAAAATGAAGAGCCGGGGGCCGCCCCGCTTGGCGTCGGAGAGATTATTATAGTAGGGGTGCAACAGGGCCCGCTGCAAGGCGATGGTGCCCAAAGCGCTGCCACCAATGCCCAAAACCACAAAATTCTTGAACTTGGCCCGGATCTCTTTGGCCGCATCCAAAATTTCGGCTACAATCTCGTCGGTGTAAGGCAGATCGGCCCAGACGGTTTCGCCTGTGCCCCGAAAGCTGTTGTAGCCGACCAGGGCCTTCGCCGCCATTTCGCTAAAGCCGTTTAGCTCGGCTTGGGTCAATCCTTGATCATGGCCGATAAATTTGGCCATCATATAGCTGTAATCCAGAGAAATCCGCTGGCTCTCCCGCCAAGCGCTGTCCTGATAGCGAGTCATGTTCGTTCCTTTATGAGTCATTTGTTAAAAATAGAGGGACGTTTCACCCCTTCCCGCAATTGTAGCCCATTGCACCCCGCAGCGCAAAGCTACCGGGGGAGGGGGAACTGACAATGGACGGTGATTCACAGACAAGGCACAATGATCAATGCACAATGGGTGAGCTGAGACAAAACAGACGATACTCGACACACGATACACAAAGGATCCATATAATGACCGACTTCAACCCCCATCCCCTGGTGCGCGGGGCCACGGCCCAGACCGTGCTTTCCTCTCTTGTGAAGGGCGACCCCGCCTCTGTGCTGGCCGGGGAATCCGCGGTGCTGCTGGATGCCGGCCCGGATCACACAGGCTACGAGCCGGATGGCAGCGTGCGGCTGCTGGGCTACTTCAACGCTGGAGCGGCTACCCAGCAGGGCAGCCCAAGTCGGGGACTGGTCCTCACCCTCCACGGCTGGGAAGGATGCAGCCACTCGGTCTATAATCTGATGTTGGCCAAGGGGCTGTTGGCCGCCGGATACGATGTCTTCCGGCTCAACATGCGGGACCACGGGCCCAATGTGGGGCTGAACCGGGGCATCTTCTATTCCACGCTCTTGGACGAGGTGGCTGTGGCCGCGGGCCGGGTGGCGGAGATGGCCGGAGATCGCCCCTTCTATGTGGTAGGCGCCTCTCTGGGCGGCAACTTTGCCCTGCGTCTGGCCGCAAACCAAGCCCACCACCCCATCCCCAACCTGCGCCAGGTCATCGCCATCAACCCGGCCCTGGACCCGGTCCGCACCAGCCGCATTTTGGATCGCAAGCCTCCTTATCGCACCTATTTCCGCCGCCGCTGGCTCAACACCTTGCGCACCAAACAGCGGCTCTTCCCGGATCTATACGACTTCTCCCCCTTGGAGAAAATGCCCCTGCTCTGGGACATGACCGAGTGGCTGGTCCGCACCTATCGCCCGGGCGACTATGCCGGGGCCGAGGCGTACTTCAACGCCTATGCCGTGCGGCCCGATATGTTGCGAAACCTCACCGTTCCCACCACCGTCCTCACCGCCGCAGATGACCCCATCATCCCCGTGGACGACTTCCGCGCCTTCCCCAAAAGCCCCATGCTGCGCACCCTCATCCAGCCCCACGGCGGCCATGTGGGCTACATCGATCTCCCCGCCCCCCACCATCGCCTCCCCGGCCTGGTCCAGGCCCTGCTCGCCGACTCCCCCTGACCTTTCGAGGATTGCCCAGAACATGATACAATCGGCGTGAACCGTGAAACGTGAACCGTTCGAGGATAATCACGTGAGGAAGCCGAAACCGCCGCCCAATGCACCCTGGCCGCCCCCCTGGCCCGAGATCACCGATCACCGGGTTCTGGATGCGGTGAGCCGGGTAGATCGGGCGGCGTTTGTGCCCGCAGAACTGCGCCCTTGGGCCAAGGCCGACATTCCCTTGGCCATCGGCCAGGACCAGACCATCAGCCAGCCCTATGTGGTGGCGCTGATGACCCAGGCCCTGGATCTGCTTGCCCGGCCAGCGGGTGCTGGAGATCGGCACCGGCTCCGGCTATCAAACCGCCCTGCTCTGCGAGCTGGTCAAAACGTCCACGGGCGTGCTGGGCGAGACGGTTTTCTCGGTGGAGCGCTTTCCTGCTTTGGCGAAAAAGGCGGAAATTGGTGTTGGAATCCCTGGGCTACGCGCCCCATCTTCGCGTGGGGGATGGGGCGGGGGGCTGGCCGGAAATGGCCCCGTTTGATGCCATCATCGTCACCGCCGCCCCCGTGGCCCTGCCGGTTGCCCTGTTCACCCAACTGGCCGAAGGCGGACGCATGGTCATCCCCATCGGCCCCAGAGACGAGACCCAGACCTTGTGGCTGGTGCGCAAACAGGACGGCGTCCCCCACAGCCCAATCCCTCTGCGGCGTGCGCTTCGTCCCCCTGGTTTCGCCGCTCTTAGACGATCCGGCGCAGCACATCAAAATTAAAAATTAACCATCAACCATTAACCATCAACCATTCGAGATCCGCCATGAAAATCCTACTCACCGGCCACCTGGGCCAACTCGGCCGAGCCATGCAAGCCGCCCTCACCGACCACGACGTCACCGGCTGGGACATGCCCGACTACAATATCGGCGACCCCATCACCGTGGATCAAGTCGTCGCCCTGGCCCCGGACCTGGTGATCAACGTGGCCGCCTGGACCAACGTGGACGGTGCCGAGGCCAACCCGGACATGGCCTTCGCCGCCAACACCCTGGGCCCCCTCCATCTGGCCCAAGGCTGCGCCCGCTGCGGCGCGGATCTGCTCCAGATCAGCACCAACGAAGTCTTCCCCGGCGAGGCGGGCCGCTTCTATCGGGAATATGACCAACAGGGGGCCAAGACCGTCTACGCCCGCAGCAAACAGGCCGCGGAGACGCGCCATCCGCCAGCTTTGGGATCGGGTCTACATCGTGCGCATCGCCTGGCTCTTCGGGCCGGGGGGGCTGAACTTCCCCATCAAGATCGCCGAAGCCGCGGACAAGTTCGGCGCCCTCAAAGTCACCGCGGACGAATTCGGCAACCCCACCTACGCCCCCGACGTGGCCGAGGCCGTGGCCAAGCTGATCCAAACCAAGCGCTACGGCAACTATCATCTGGTCAACGACGGCTATTGCAGCCGCT
The DNA here is from genome assembly GCA_963704975.1 of uncultured Chloroflexia bacterium. GTDB lineage: Bacteria > Chloroflexota > Anaerolineae > Caldilineales > Caldilineaceae > JAGNDO01. The sequence continues at coordinate 202,645 of CAVPIK010000014.1, forward strand.
TCGACCTGGCCCAAGCCGTCATGGACCTCACCGGCCGGGACGTCCCCATGACCCCGGTCAGCCTGGCCGAGTGGGATCGCCCCGCCTCCCCCCCGCCCCACGCCGTGCTGATCAACCAGGCCGGCGCGGCCCTGGGCATCAAACTGCGTCCGTGGCGGGATGCGTTGGCGGAGTATGTGACGGTGGAAGGGGAGCGGTTTCAAAAGAAATGAGACCTGAACTATTTCAAGACGTTGCAGATAAATTTCCTCAAGGAGAAAGAACTATGCGGCAAGTAATTCTATATCCTGGCGAAGACGGCTTCTGGGTGGCGGAATGTCCCACATTGCCCGGCTGTATTAGCCAAGGGAAATCGAAAGAAGATGCTGTCATCAATATCCAGGAAGCTATTTTGGGGATACATTTTGGCGCTACAAGAGGACGGATTGTCTGCTTCCTCCAATTCGTGAAGTTACACGAAACAGCGCAGACGTTACGGGACGATGACCAATGACCCTACGCTTTGGCTTGACCGAAAAGACCATAAACGAAATCTGCGCTGTATTGGCCGCCCATCCCGAAGTGGATCAGGCGATTCTGTACGGTTCCCGAGCCAAAGGCACCTTCAAACGCGGGTCGGACATCGATCTGACCCTGGTTGGCGAGAGCGATTTGACTTTGACTGTGCTTTTCCGAATCATGGAGGAGATCGACGACCTTCTCCACCCATACATGATGGATCTGTCCATCTTCCGACATATCAGCGACCCTGACGTACGCGACCATATTCAGCGCGTGGGCGTCACCTTTTACGCAAAGGATGTTCCGGTCCTTGAACCGGCGTAAGTAGAAAACCATCCTTCTCTATTTCTGAACGAGAGTTGAGCAAACTATTCCTATGTCTGAAAACGAAACCAAAAAACAAGCAAAAGCCACCCTGGGTGCCCACAACGGCATGCCCGGCAACGCCAAAAACCGCATCCGCTCCGTGGACGAGGCCATCGACGACGAGGCCTACATCGAACTGCGCTCGGACAACCGACTGGTCATGCGTCATGCCATCGCCCTGAACCTGGACGCGTTCAAGCCCGCCACGGACGAGTTCGCATCCCGCCCAGTCAAAACCTACCCGACCCTGAAAGCCGAGCTGCCCCCCTTCCTCTCGGTGATCGTGCCCAACCTCAACGGCAAGCAGCACCTGCCCGACCTCTTCGCCGCCCTGGCCCAGCAGACCTTCACCGATTTCGAGGTGATTCTGGCCGACGACGGCAGCACGGACGGCTCCGTGGAGTTTGTGGAGGCCAACTACCCGGACGTGCGGGTGCTGGTCAACCGGCGGCCCCTGGGCTTCGTCGGCAACTGCAACGCCGCCGCGGACGCCGCCACCGGACGCATCCTCGTCCTGCTCAACAACGACACGGAGCCGGACCCGGCCTGGCTGGAGAAGCTGGCCCTCACCATCTGCGCCCACCCGGACGCCGCCATCGTCGCCAGCAAGATGCGCCTCTTCGACCAGCGGGACACCCTGCACACCGCCGGGGACATGCTGGGCGCGGACGGCATCCCCCGCAACCGGGGCGTCTGGGAAGCCGACACGGGCCAGTTCGACGCCCTGACCACGGTCTTCAGCGGCTGCGGCGGCGGCTCCGCCTATCGCCGGGATGTGTGGCAATCCCTGGGCGGCTTCGACCCGGACTTCTGGATGTATTTGGAGGATGTGGACTTCGCCTTCCGGGCCCGGCTCCAAGGCCACGAGGTGGTCTACGCCCCGGACGCCGTGGTCTATCACAAGATCGGCGGCAGCGGCGGGGACACCTTGGCCAGCTACTACGTGGGCCGCAACACCATCTGGAACATCGTCAAGAACATGCCCGGCGGTCTGCTGATCAAGCACCTGCCCGCCATCATCGCCGCCCAGGTCAAGATCGCCGCCGACGCCCTCGCCAACATCCAAGGCGAAGCCGCCCAAGCCCGCCTGCGCGGACAACTGGACGGCATTTTAGGCATCCCCAAAATGTTGGGCAAGCGGCAACAAATTCAAAATAGGCGACAGGTGAATGACAGCGCAATCGAGAGGTTGTTGGTGTAAACTGCGAGGGGCGAGGGAGGCGAGTTAGAGGCGGGTGCTGATAAATTCCTGCACGGTAATGATGGACAGATCGCCCACCGCGCCCAACACAAGCAGATCTTTGTCCCCAGTGACCAGGAAGTCGGCCCCGCCGACTATAGCGTAGGCGATCAAGTAGTCGTCTTTGCGATCTCGGGAATAGTGGGGCAACGGTAAATCGATCCTGGGGATCTCCTCAGCAACGAGTGAGAGGATCGTCAGTAAAGCATCCAATGTCTCTGAGTCGATGCGCTGGGAGAGGTAAGGTTTTGTCGTGGCAGCGGTGATGACTTCGGCCAACAGCACTTGTGGCAGCAACAGCGTGATCTGCCCATCCACCGCGGCCTGGAAGAGCGACTTTACCGCTCCGGCCCGACCGGGGTTGAGCAAGTGAGAAATGTAGAGATTGGTGTCCGCCAGAATACGCATGGATCAATCCTGGAAACGAACGAGACCTTTTTCAACTAGGGCGTCAATGGCCGAGCGGGTCACCTCGTCGGCAAGGGCTTCAACCTCCGCCTCGGAGAGATCCGCGTTGTTGATGGCGTTCTCTCTCGGCCAGACGTTGGAGATTGTCCACGGCGGCTTGGCGTTGATCCCGAATGCGGGCGGCCTGCAGGATGGCATAATCCTCATAAGAGATGAGTACGCCCTCGGCTTCGCCCCGGTTCTGGATCACAACCTCTTCGCCGCCCGCTTTAATTACGCGCAGGAATTGGCTTAACTGTTGTCGAGTTTCGCTGACGGATGCAATTGTCATGGTTGCCTCACTCTGGAATCAGACATAAAGGTCGAATAGCTGTCTATCTTGATGTACATCGTCTTGTACATTTTATTGAACTCTTTGCCAAAAGTCAACTGGGCACATGAGGGCCAAGTCTCGCCCCTCGCCCCACCCACGGAGCTATGATCTATGCAACTACCTCCTGAAAAACTCGGTTCCTTCTATCTCGGCGCGGAATATGATCTCGCCACCCGCACCCTGTCGGAGAACGCGGTCAACTACGACGCCCGAGACCTGACCACCCACGCCGTCTGCGTGGGCATGACCGGCTCCGGCAAGACCGGCCTGTGCATCGGCCTGCTGGAAGAGGCGGCCCTGGACAAGGTGCCCGCCATCCTCCTCGACCCCAAGGGGGACATCACCAACCTGCTGCTCCAGTTCCCCGAGCTGCAGCCCGATGACTTCCGGCCCTGGATCAACGCGGACGACGCCCGGCGCAAGGGCAAGACCATCGACGAGTTCGCCGTCTCCACCGTCGGACATGTGGCGCAAGGGGCTGGGGGACTGGGGCATCACCGGCGAGCGCATCCGCCTGCTCAACGAGACCACGGACTACACCATCTACACCCCCGGCTCGGACGCCGGGATGCCCATCAGCATCCTCAGCAGCCTGGCCGCCCCCAAGCTCAACTTTGACACCCACGCCGAGCTGATCCGGGACCGCATCTCCGGCACGGTCTCGGCCCTGCTGGGTCTGGTCGGCGTGGACGCCGACCCCGTGCGCAGCCGGGAATCCATCCTGCTCGCCAACATCTTCGAGCATTTCTGGCGACAGGGCCAGGATATGGATCTGGCCGGGCTGATCATGGCCATCCAAACCCCGCCCGTGCGCCAGTTGGGCGTCTTCGATGTGGACACCTTCTTCCCCCAAAAGGATCGCTTTGGCCTGGCAATGGCCTTCAACAATTTGGTCGCCTCGCCCAGCTTCCAGAGCTGGCTGACCGGCGAATGCCCTGGACATCGACAAGATCTACTACACCGCCGAGGGCAAGCCCCGCCACGCCATCTTCTACATCGCCCACCTCAGCGACAACGAGCGCATGTTCTTTGTCACCCTGCTGCTGGAAAACCTGCTGACCTGGGTGCGGGGCCAGTCCGGCACCACCAGCCTGCGCGCCCTGCTCTACTTCGACGAGATCTTCGGCTTCTTCCCCCCGGTCGCCAACCCGCCCTCCAAAAAGCCCCTGCTCACCCTGCTCAAACAGGCCCGCGCCTTTGGCGTGGGCGTGATTTTGGTCACCCAAAACCCGGTGGACATCGACTACAAGGGCCTCACCAACGCCGGCACCTGGTTTATCGGCAAGCTCCAGGCCGAGCGGGACAAGGCTCGCGTGCTGGAAGGGCTGAAGGGCGCCATCGCCGAGGCCGGCGGCAGCACGGATGTGGACTACGACACCCTGATCAGCCAGTTGGGCAGCCGGGTCTTCCTGCTCCACAACATCAACGAACCCCGGCCCATCGTCTTCAACACCCGCTGGGCCATGAGCTATCTGCGCGGCCCCCTCACCCGGCCCCAGGTGCGCCAGTTGATGGCGGATCGAAAAGCGGCTGCCGCTCCGCCCCCGCCTGCACCTTCTCGGTCTGTGATCGCCCCTGCCCCCGGCAGAACAGGGGGGCTAGCGAGAGAGATCCCGGCTTCTGCCCCCGCTGCGCCGCCGACGCCCATAGCCCCAGCCGGCTTTTCCCCTCTGGCCCCGTCCCTGGACCCCTCCATCCCCAGCGTCTATCTGCCTGTGGAGATGGGCGAACAGGCTGCGGTGCGCCAGCTTGCCACGGAGACCGGGCGCAACCTGGACGTCTCCAGCGTGCAACTGGTCTACGAACCCGCCATTCTGGGCGCGGCCACCGTGCGCTATGTGGACCGCCGCCGCAGCATCGACGAAAAGAGCGACCGCATCCTCCTCGTCCCCGCGCCCGACAGCATCCGGGGCGCGGATTGGGACCGCGCCGAGCGCTTGCCCATCCGCCTGGGCGACCTGACCAGCGGCCCGGAGCGGGTCGGCCCGGACCAAGGCCCCTTCTTCGCCCCCACGCCCGAAGGGGCCAACAGCGCCCGGGAACTCAAGGACATCGCCAAGGATCTCTCGGATTGGATCTACTATAACAGCAGCCTCACCATCAAAGTCCACCCGGATCTGGATGTCTTCCAGCGCCCGGACGAGCGGGAACGGGACTTCAAGATCCGTCTGCAACAGGCGGCCCGGGAAAAACGGGACGCCGAAGTAGACGCCCTCAAGGTCAAGTCCGACCGGGAGATCGAGCGCATCCAGGACAAGCTCAAGCGGGAAGAGCGAGATCTGGCCGCGGACGAGGCCGATTACGGCGCTCGCAAGCGGGAAGAGGCCATCGGCATCGGCGAAAGCGTGCTGGGCTTCTTCATGGGTCGGCGCAGCACCACCAGCCTGAGCAAGGCCGCCACCAAGCGGCGCATGACCACCCAGGCCAAGCTGGACATCGAGGAAAGCCACGACACCATCGCCGATCTGAAGCAAGAGGTCACCGACCTGGAAGCCCAGTTCAAGGACGCCACGGACGACATCACCCGCAAGTGGGCCGACCTGCTGGACCACCTGGAGACCGACGAGATCAAGCCCCGGCGCACGGATGTGGACATCCACATGGCCGCTCTGGCCTGGCTGCCCTCTTGGCTGATCACCTACACAGATGGCAACTTCCCCCGCACCGCCTCCATTGCCGCCTACCCCCTGCCCGAAGTGCCTGAATAAGGATGAAGGGGTGAGGGGGTGAAAGGGTGATTTTCACCCCTTCACCCCCTCACCCCGTAACCCCCTTACCCGCTCACCTCTTTCCCCCTTTTTATAGGACAACCTAGTCTCATGATACCCAAGCCCATACGGATCGCTCGAACCCTGCTGTCCCTGCTCTTGCTTTTCCTCGTGGCGGGTTGCGCCACCCCGGCGGAAAATCTGCCCGCGGCTGTCAATACGGTGGAGGCGGCCATCACCGCCCTGCCTGATCAGGGTCCACCCACGATCGGCCCTGCCACGCCAACTCCCCTTGCGGCCATGGGCCAACTTTCTGAAACGGAATCGGCTTCAGGCCAGCCCGAACAGCCCATCCGCCAGATCTTCTTGGATGGCCCTATGGCCGAGCCGGACGCGGAGATCTCCAGCATGGCCTGGTATGGAGACTACTTGATCCTCATGCCCCAATATCCAAACCGCTTTGGCGACAATCTCTTTTGGCTGGCCAAGGCTGACATCCTGGCCTATCTGTACAACGAGATCCCCGGCCCTCTCGTCCCAACCCCCATCCCTTTTCGAGGCGAAGATCTGCCCACCATCCTCTTTGGCTATGAAGGGCTGGAGGGGATCGATTTCTTGGGAGAGCAGGCCTTCTTCACCGTGGAATCTCGGCCCGACACCATGCTCGGCTACCTCCTGGCCGGGGAGATTGCCCCGGACATGAGCGAGATCCGGGTGGACACGACCAACTTGGTCCCCATCCAACCCCAGGCGGAGCTGGCCAACATGACCGACGAGACCATCCTGATGGTGGACGATCGGGTGATCACCATCTACGAGGCCAACGGGGCCAATGTCAACCCCAACCCCGTGGCCCACGTCTTCGGGACGGACCTGATCGAGCAGCCTTCGATCCCCTTCCCCAATGTGGAATATCGCATCAACGACGCCACCCTGCTTGACGCTGACGGCATCTTCTGGGCCATCAACTACTTCTGGCCCGGCGACCAAAAGCTGCTGCCCATCCCGGATCCCATTGCGGCCAAGTGGGGAGCCGGGCCAACCCACAGCCAGACCGCGGTGGTCGAACGACTGCTGCCCATGCGCTACACCCCAGAGGGCATCACCCTGGCCGACGTGCCCCCGGTGCAATTGGCCCTGATCGGCGGCATCATCGCCCGCAACTGGGAGGGGCTGGTGCTGATGGACGACCTGGGCTTCTTGCTGGTGACGGACAAACATCCCTCCACCATCTTGGCCTTCGTGCCCAGGCCGTAATCGATGCCCACCCCGTAGGGACAGGTTTCAAACCTGTCCGAATCGGCCACAACTATTCACTACAAAAGAGGGGGTCTTGGCGGCGGCATGAATCTTCATGCCGCCGCCAAGACCCCCTCTTTTTACGCCCTTTTTACTCGCTCCTGCATCGAGGGGCGCAGAGCGCCCGTTTGCGTTCCCACGCGGAGCGTGGGAACGAGAGTTCCTGCGGGTTGGTGCGGTTACCGCACCAGATGGGGCAGGAAGAGGGCGTGTCCGCCATCTTGGGAAGTGACCTGCACGATCGTGGAGGCGACTACTTGCCCCGTGGCCTGGGAGACCAAATCCACCGTCCACGTTCGCAGCTCATTGGCCTGCACAACCAAGGGGATGGTCACCCGCACGGGGACTGTGACACTGCTCCCCGGTTCCAGGGGAAGCAGTTGGTCGGTGACCTGGGCCTGCCATGTATCCTGATCCGGCCCGCTGAGGGTGACGGTGTAGGCATCGCTGACGTTGCCCGTGTTGGTGGTTGTCAAGGTCAGGGTGACCTGTCGGCCCGGCAGATCTTGGGCCGTATAGGCCGCTTCGCCCCACGTCCCGGCCCGCAGTACCCCGGCCGTTGTGGAGATCATGGTTTGGGCCTTGACGGTGTTGTCCATCAAAGCCATGACGGTCAGGGTCATCTGGTCCGTGGCGTTGGCCGGGGCGGTGATGGGGACGCTCACCCGCACTTTGACCGTGGCGCTGCCCGCATAGGCCGCCAGGGGACCGACCTGGACCGGGGCACCCGTGGCCCAGAGATTTCCTGTCCAATCCAGAGAAAAGCTGGTGGCCAGATTGCTCTGATTGGTGATCACCAGGCTGTAGTCCACCTGGGTGCCGGGAATGCCGGTCTTTGCCGGTCGCGCCGTTGGGGGTCATGCTCACTTGATACACCGCTTTGGCTGTGGTTTTGAGGACGATGCTGGCCGAGCGTCGTCTGTCTGCCATGGAGGTGGCGGTCAGGGTGGCATTGTTCGCTGCCCCTGCCGCCGTGCCCGCGGGGATGTGTACGCTCACTGAGATCAGCACCGATGCGCCGGGGGCCAGAGGGCCAACCGTGGCCGGCACGCTGGTCAGCCATGTGGTGCCCACCTTCGAGAGGGTGAAGCTGTCGGTGACCGTGCCCTGGTTGGTGATGGTCACGGTGTGGGTGATCGTGGTGCCGGGGTTGGCGCTCAGGCTGGACGAGTCGGGGGCCAGGGAGACGGCAAAGTCGCCCACGGTGGTGGTCAGGCTGCCGTTGATCTGGGCAGTCGGGTCGGTTTGGGAGGTCAGGTTGACGGTCACCGTGTCCCGATCCCCAGGCGCGGCCTGGGCGGGGATGGTGACGCTCACCACCACGGTTTCGCTGCCCCGCAAGGGGATGGGGCCGACGCTGGTCGGGCCTTGGCTGCTCCAGTTGTGCCCGCTCAAGCTCAGGCTATAGCTGTCGGTGACGGTGCCGCTGTTCTGGACAGTCACCGTGTAGGTGACCACCTGGCCGGGCAGACCGGAGCGATCCTGGGTGGTTTCGGCCAGAGAGACCCCATAGGTATTGGCGATGGTCAAGGTCACGGGGATGGAGAAGACGCCATAGGGGGTGTCCGTGCCCATGCGCACCGCGCCCACGGCCACGCCCGGCCGCAGGGTCTGGGGATTGAAGGTGAAGGTCAAGATCTTTTGGCCGCCGGCGCTGACGGCCCCGGCCGTGGGGGTCACGATCAGCCATTCCGACGCCGTCCAGGCGCAGACATCCGTCTCGCCGGATGCGGCCCGCAGCACCGTGCCCGTCACCTGATCCACCGCCCACAGGCTGCCATCACAGCCCAAGGCCAGCCCGGCCTGATCCCAGCCGCCCAGCCCCAGGATGTCAAAGCCGCCCAGGATTTCGTAGCCGCCTGGGCCATCCCCGCTCACATCCACCACATAGACATCGAAGCCCGTGTCCGCGTTGGTGAGGACGAAGAGGTGGTCCGTGGCCGGGTTGTAGGCCAGGCCGGAGATGGCCAGCCCCAGATTGGCCGCGCTCACCACTTGGCCCTGGCGGTCAAATTCGTAGACGATCTCGTTGGTCCACGAGCCGGAGAAGAAGGTGTCCCGCAGGGGATTGTAGGCCAGTCCCCGCTGGGTGACGGTGAAGTCGGGGCAGATGCGGTCGCCGTGGTCCGCGCCCTGATTGGGGCCGGGGACGGCGTCAAAGGCGTGCAGACAGTTGTCCCCGCCCACATTCAGCGCCCACACCTGGCGGCTGACCGGATCATAGGCCATGTCCGCGGCAAAGGCGGTGACCCAGCCGGAGAGATCCGCCGCCAGCGTCCCGCCGCTTGTGCCGTCGGGCTGGAAGCGCCGGGCGCGCTCGTCGGCCCGACTGTTCAGCCACAGGCTGTCCGTGTCCATGTCATAGGCGATGCCCCAGGCGTCGGCCAGCCCGCCATCCCAATAGCCCAGCAGATCGCCGCCGGACAGGGCGGGAGCCACAGGGGCCGCATGGGTATAGACATTGATCGCCGTGGCATCGTTGAGCAGCTTGGACGGGAACTTGCGTTTGCGAGAGGCATAGGCCAGGGCCGGGGGAGGCAGATACTGTGCCCCCTCAATGGTCACCAGGTTGAAGTTGACCCCCATGCCCCCCACATTGTCCAACGCCACCTGCAAGGCTTGGGTGGGGCCGTGGAGCGGCAAGGTGAGGTTCACGCTGTCGACGACGGCCAACCGCCCGGCGGGCATGTTGAGATCCAACTCGGAGAGGGCCAGGGTCGGTGAGGGTGAGGGGGCGTGTGACGACCCCATAGCGGTTGGCTGTGGCGGTCATGGTATAGCTGCCCTGGGGCAGGGGCATGAGATAGAAGCCCCCGTCCTGGTTAAAGTCTTGGGGGGTGTCAAAGGTGGTGGCCGTCTTCCCGCCCTCACCGCTGATCCCATTGCTGACCGTGGCCCCATTGACCGGCAGCCCCGTGTTGGCATCATACACATGGCCCAGGACCAGCCCCTCCCCGGTGGGCACGCAGGACTGCACCCCCACCAGCACATCGTCCACCTGCCAATACCATTGATAGATGGCATCAAAGTAGTGAAAGCGCACCTGCACCGCGGCTTGATTGGCCGCCAGGGCAGAGATATCCAGATTCACCCGCACGCCTTCCGAGGTATTGGTCGGATGGGTAATCACCGTGGTCCAGGTCAGGCCGCCGTCATTGCTGACATCTACCTTGGCCTTGTCCTCGCCGGTGAATGTGCGGTAGAGATGGTTATAGGCCAGCCGCACCTCGCTCCGTTGGCTAAAATCGAGGATCGGTGTGCGCAGTTCTGTGTTTTGCAGACCGCCCGTGCCATAGTCATCGCTGTCCACCGTGGCGAAGTCACCGCTGGCCCCGGTCAGATTGCTTCGATCCCCTGGGTCTGTGAACTGCCAGACTTGATCGTTCCCCACATTGTCGACCAAGCTCCACCCGGCCGGCGTTTCGCCTTCGGGGATGGCCTCAAAATCCTCGAAAATGCCGCCGCCGTTGGTGATGGCATAGCCCGGCGCCGTGCAAGCGGTGCCATCCACCAGCAGAGTGAAGTCTTCTGCCGGATAGTTGGCCGTGGGGGTCATGACGCGGCTTTGGGACAGATAACCGGCCAGGGCGGAGCGGACCGTGAAGGTGACCGCCGCGCCATCCAGCAGATCCACCGAATAACGCCCGGTCAGGGGATCCGTGTAGATCGGGCTGTTGGGATAGCCCTCGATCAGAATCTGGGCATAGAGGGGCCAGCCCGTGCCGGACCCGTCCACGACAGTTCCTTGCACCGGGACCAGGGGGATCTTGGCCAGGTTTGCATCGAAGGTCGTGGTCACTTCTGTCCCCACCTGAACATCCTTGGCGGTGGCGGGTTCGTAGCCATAGGCAGAAGACCGTGACCGTGTAGGCACCTGAAGGCATCCGCATGGCATAGTCCCCGCTGGGGTCGGTGACCGCGCTGAAGGAGCCTGCCCGCACCTGGGCGTTGCGGATCGGCTGCCCGCTGCCCGTTTCGGTGATGCGCCCGGCCAGGGTGCCAGCGTCAGAGCCGGTGCATTCGGGCAGGCGGAAGGCACCCGACGTGGGTCCGCCAGAGTGCGCTGCCCGTGGTCGCCATATATTCCGTCGTATACCAGAAGGTACACTCATCCGTCGGGTCCACGGACATCTGGCTATAGTCCCCCAGCGCGCCGCCGAGTGGGTCTGGGAGCCGGTGCCTGCCTTGATCTCCTGCTCGTTGGCGCTCAACGTGCCCAGGGCATCCCCCGCGGCCCGCGCCGTATAGCGGATCGAGGGATAGAGGCTGTTGCTGCTGACGCTGTAGCCCAAGGCAATGTTGCCCGATCCATCCATGGCCATGCTGCCCATCCAGCGTTGGCTGGAGTCCGGGGCATAGGTGCCCTCTTGGTAGATCTGCCAGCCGCCGCCCGTATCCCGCAGCTCATACCAGCGGATGCCGGCCTGCCCACCCACGGCCACGGTGTGGTTCACCACCAAAGATTGGTGGGTGCCAAAGTTGCGATATTGCAGCCGGTGCATCAACCGGTCGGCGATAGCATCCAATCGCACCCCGGTATCGGGCTGGGGGATGTTGGCGACATTGGTGCTGAAGGGGGACTGGGTGGGCAGCAGCAGAGGACCGGTGAAGCTGCTGGCGGCCACATTGTTCCAATCCACATGGAATTCCCACACCTCCAACTGATCCACTGGGTAGCTGTCGTCCCAGTCATCGTCGTCGATCATGACAAAGGGGTTGGGCGCGCCATTTGGCGGCGTGGACATGCCGTCCCAATCCGCGGGCAACATGCCCCCCAGCAGATCGCTGACCCCGTAGAGATCGAAATAGACCATGCGGGCGGGCAGCCCCTGCAACATCTGCTCCCGCTCGAAGGCCACCACGCCCTGCCCTTGCCAACCAAAGGCCGTGCCGTCAAACTGATTCACCGCCATATAATAGGCGTCGGGCCAGATGCCAAAGTGGGGATAGTCGTTCATCTTTGTGTTGCTGATCTTGAAGTCATACCGATACCAGGCCCCCATAGGGTCCGGCGTCTGGCTGATGGCAATGCACTCGTGGAAGTTGTCCGGGAAATCCAGGGCAAACTGGGAGATCATCCAGCGGTCGGCCATCTGGTCGTAGAGGACGATGGGGTCGCCGTTATTTTGGGTTTGGCAAATACCGCCAAAGCCGCTCCACACCGTGTTGGTGTTGGCCGGGCCATAGAGGGTGTTCCCTTGCTTGTCGAAGATGGCATATGAGAGGTTGACCATCTGCACAAAGTGGTTTGGCCCCACATCCCCCGATGGGTCTGGGGGCAGCACACCGTTGACATTGTTCACCCCCTCAAAGGTGATCAGGGGACCGGGCACCGAGGTTGTACTGAGGCCGGCCAGAATGCCCGCGCTCTCTGCCGCCCCTGCTTCTTGGGGACCAAACGGCTCGCTTTTTTCCGCCTTGGGCAGGGCGAAGAAGGGCTGCACGTCCGCATTCTTGATCGGGGGCAGGGGGGCCATTTCCCGCAAGGGCGGGGACACATCGTGCCGGGCGGCGCTGCTGACCGTGGGGCGCAACGCGCGCAGCACCCGCGGCTACGCTTTCCGGCGTGGTGGGGGTCGATCCCTGGGCAAAGCTGCTGCCCGTGACGGTCAACAGAATGGTGACGACAAGCAAGGCAGAAAAAATTGCGGTGACAATAGCACGGGGGCTGACCCGGTGCAATGGATGGGGCATGGATGACTCCTGTAGAGAACAAAGGTGCAAAAGGCGAAATGAAGGGGGCGATAACGAGTGGGATGAAACGGCTGGCTACGGTCGCCCAACCTCGGGGAAATAGAGGTGATGCCACACGACCTGTACCGAAACCGGGAGCGTGGCAATCACCCCGCCGTCGGCCTGGGAGGTGGCTTGAAACTGGCCAGCGTAGGTCCCTTCCGGGGTGCCCGCTGGCACAGAGATCGCCACGCCGATCTGGACGGATTCGCCTGCGCCCAACGTGACTGAGCGCATGATGGGCGGCTCCCAGCCAAGTTGTTGGGTGCTGGTATAGGTGAAGTCGAAGCTGTCGGTGATGTTGCCCGTGTTGTGCAGCCTGAACGTGAGAAAGACCGCCGCGCCCGGTCCACTGCTCACGCTGGTGCTGATGGGGGTCATGGTCACCCCGCGCAAGATCTGCGCTGACGTGGTCACCGGCACGGAGATGGCCTGGCCCGCATCCCCCGCCGAGGTGACGGTGACGGTGAAGCGCTGGCTCTCCCCGTGGGTGGCGGTGAGGGGGATCTGCACCGTCACCGGGATCTTGGCCGATGCGCCTGGGGCCACGGGGCCGGCGCTGGTGGCCATCTGCACCGGCCAGGTCACATCCCCGGCCAGGGTGAGGGTGTAGCTGTCCGACGCGTTGCCCCGGTTGATGATGGTCAGCGGTATGGCTGACCGTGGTCCCTGGCGCGGCACTGACGGCTGGCGGCGCTGCCAAGCCAAAGGCATAGGATCCGGCCCGGCGACGGTCAAGAAGAGGGCGCTGGGCACGCCCCAGTTGCCCAAACTGTCCTGGGCCTGGAGATAGACCGTGTGGCGGCCCGATGCCCAGCCCGCGGTGTCAAGGGTCGCCGTCAGATTTTCCACCGAGCTGTCAAAGTTGCCGTCCGCGGCCTGGATGGGATAAAAAACGACGTCCGCTGCCCAGGGAGGGGCGTCCACGCTGTAGCGGGCCGCGCTCACATTTTGCACCGGCTCGTTGCCATAGCCGTTGCTGTCATAACGGCTATCGTCTGCGCTGGCGGTAAGGGTGATTTCTGTGCCCGCCGCGACTTCGCCCAATGAGACGGCTGCATGGATCACTTCCGGTCCCTTGGGGCACCTGATAGGGCAGGCGGGCGGCTTTGAAGGCGTAGAGCAGGGCGGGGATGTTCTGGGGTAAGATTTCATTCTCGAAGTCAATCCGTAGGATCATCACAACTTTGGAAGAAACGGGTCCCCACTTCAAAGGTGTAGCTGGGCACGCCCAACTCGCCGTACATCCAATCATCCGTGCTGCCGGAGACGGAATAGAGGCAATCCTGGCAGACCGTGTAGTTGTTGAAGAAGCCGAACTTGCGTCCCAAGGTGGCCAAGGCCGGGCCATTGGGCGCGGGTGTGGATGTATGGCCCCAAGGGTAGAGGACCAGTTGGCCGTAGCTGTGCAGGGTCAGAAAGACCCCCGTGGCCGTCTCTGGGGCTGGGTCGTTAATGTTTGGTCCCCTTTGATCCGGGAAGATGGATGCGGCGTAATTCTGAATGGCCTGCACCTCCGGCTCGGACGCCGCGCTGGGGCCGCGGTAGGTTTCGTCGCAGGCATAGCCGCTGCTGCCGCCATTGTTCCACATAAAGCTGCTGTTGCGGTTCAGGTCTGTGCCGAAATAGCCAGCGAAGTTGCAGCCGTCGTCGTTGTCCACATTTTTGCGCCAGAGTAGACCGCTCTCGGCCTGTTTGCGCCCGTCCGGGTTGGCCTGGGGGATCAGGTGAAGCTCGGTATAGTCCAGCAGCCAGGTGATCTCCGGATCGATGCCGTAGTTGTTGACCAGGAGTTCGGCGAAGCGGGTGGCCAGCTCTGCCGTGGCATATTCCCGGGCGTGGATGGCGCGAGATGATCACAGTTTTGGCTTGGGGCCGGGGACGGCTTGGTTGGTGAGCACCAGGGCGTTGATATCGTAGCCCGGATTGCCGCCCGGCGTCGCCTTGTCCCAACTGTCCCCCACATCGCTCCATGTGGCCAGATCGGGGTGATCCGCGGCCAGTTGGCCGAGGCTGGCGTAGGTCTCCTCCACCGTGCGATAGCAGGCATAGCCGGGGATGCCGCTGACCTGGCCGGGGGAGAGGGTGCGGGGGGCGTTGAGTTGGGCGATCTGGGCCACATCCACCCGCACGGCGCGGCCTTCGGCTTGCAGGGCGGCCAGTTGTTCCGGGCGCAGCAGGGCATCGAAGGTGCCCGCGGCGTGGTCCACGGTGAGGATGTCCAACCGCTCGGCCAGCTTGTCCAGGTCCGCCCGGTCGCGGAAGGAGATGGTGGCGACGGTGACCTGGGGCCAGGCGGTCTCTGCCACCACGCCTTCGTCAATCGCCCCAGCCATTACCGATCCGCCCCCAAGGAGCATGACCCCAAAAAGGACCACCAACGCTACCAGCCGCCAACCCTTACACTTCCCAATTTTCATCATTGTCCCTCAAAGAACTGAACCACGACTCTTTGCCACCACGAATGGCACGAATTTCACGAAGAAAAATTCGTGCCATTCGTGAAATTCGTGGTTGCAAAATGCGCGGTTGCACTATCGGCCAAAGCCGAACTCGGTGACGCTTAAGAAGAGGGGGATCATGAGGATGGCCCCGGCGAAGATGGCGAAGATTTCGAGATAGACCCAGCCTTGGGCCGCCCGTAGCCAGAGCCGGGGCCAAGTTGTGGCCGCCCGTTGACGCTCGACATAATCATAGCGTACCAAGTAAATTTCGCCTGGGCCGACGGGCTCAAGGGGGATCACGTCCCAGCCGCTCTGTTGAAAGAGGCGGGGGAAGGCGGTGATCAGCCTGTGGGCGAGGACGCCGGCGGGCAGGACGATCAGGAACATGTAGAGCAGGGTGCCCAGGATCAGATCCAGCCAGTGCCAGGGGATGGGGCTGAGGGCGGCGAAGATGTCCACGGCCAGCCAGCCGGCGTAGATGATCATGGGCGAGGCCAAGGCCCAATGGCCCAGCCCCCGGCGATCCGGGGTGGATTCCATCAGCTTGGCGGGCACGGTGCGGCGAACGGGTTTTGTGTTTGTCATGGTTTCTTGGGTCTCTTCTTTTTCTTGCGGCGTTTGCCAAAGAGCTTCAGCCACTCGTCCACCTCGTCGGCGGAGATCTGGACATGGTCGGCATCGCCGGGATCGGTCTGGGCCGGGGTGACGGCGGCGGTGGGCGGTCCCAGCTTGGCGGCGAAGTCCGCGCTGCTCCAACACTCAACGTTGTAGATTTGGGCTTCCCGCCGCAGGGCGGCGTCGTTGCTGACCAGGATCAGCCCCTGGGTTTTGCGCTGCATCCGGCGGCGGATCAGGTCATCCGCCTGGGTGGGGGAGGTGGCGAAGATCACCTCCACGCCCGCGCCGCCCAGCTTCACATCCTTGCCGCCGGGGATGCCCCGGTCAAAGATGATGATGAACTTGCCCCGATAGCGACTGCGCCACACCTTGAGCCGGGCGATCAGTTGCAGCTCGTCATCTTCCTGGGCCAGGTTGATGTCGGGAAAAACGCCGGAGCCGATGAGGTTGTGGCCGTCGATGAGTATGGGCATGGGAGATCAATGAGAAATGGACAATGCACAATGGACAATGGTGTGGGGCGAATTGCGAGGGGGTGCCGGGGATTGTCCCCGATCCCGCCTCCGCGCTCAGCGCCAATGGATTTCGGGACGGTGGCGGTTGCGGCGACGCCAGAGCAGGCCCACGGGATAGCCGACCATCTTGGCGGCGTCGCCCACGGCCCGCAGGAGGGGGACGAGCAGCCCGGCGGCCAGGGCTTCCCCGGCGGAGAGGCGGCCCCGGCTCAGAAGTGACCAGACGCTGCCACGGGCGCAGACAATAGCCGATCACGCCAGCGATCAGGCCCAGCCCGCCCAAAATGGACAGCCATCCGCCCGCAAAGGTCAGGATCAACAGGATGGGCAGGGCGATCAAATAGATGACATAACGCACGGCGTGGCGTTTGCGGAAGAGATCCGCCTTGCCGTCGCCCCGGGCGTAGCGGTAATACTGGGTCCAAAAGCCCTTCAACGTGGTGCGGGGCTGGAAATGGGCGATGGCGTCCGGCGCAAAGATGAAGCCGCTGCCGCCGACCCAGAAGTCCGACTTTTGCAAAAAGTCGGACTTCGTTAGACTGCCGCCTGCCGGTTGATGCCAAAGTCAAAGAGCAAATCCTCGCAATAGTCCAGCCATTCGGGATAGCCCCCCGCCACTTCCCACGCCGCTTTGGTGAAGGCCACCGAGCGGCTGCTGGGCAAAAAGGTGGCCGGGTCAATGTCCTCGGCCAAAGGCAGCACCGTGGCCGCCATGCTGGTCTGGAAGATCCCGGTCACATCCGGCACGAAGAAACCGGCCACGGCCAGGGGCAACGGGTCGCCCTGGGCGTGGGCCGTGCGCCACGGGGCGGTCAACCGCTCCAGCCAGTCCGGCTCCAGCCGCACCCCGGCATCCGTGGCCGCGATGATGGGCCCGTGGGCCGCGGCAATGGCCAGGTTGCGTCCCCGGCTGATGTTGGCCCCCGGCTCCACCCGCACCCGCAGGGGGGGCAGACGATCCACATGGGCGGCGGCGAAGGCGTGGATGGCGGCCACCGTGTCGTCCGTGCTGCCGCCGTCGCAGATCACCAACTCGTCCGCCCGCACGGTTTGGGCGGCGATGGTCTCCAGCAGGCGGTGGATGGCGGTGCCTTCGTTGAAGACCGTGACGATCAGGGAAATGCCCAGGGCTGGGGGCGTCTGGACGATTGGGTTGGCTGGGCAAGAGCAGAGATAGGCATAGGCAATGAGTTGATAGACCTTTGGTGATGAACACGCATTATACGCTCTCTCCATTGTGCCCCAAAACATTGGATGGGGCAATTTGTTTGGATCCGGGGGGGTAGCGAACCTTCCAGGAAGCTTTAAGCTTCCTGGAAGGTTGGACCGGGTCGGATCATTTGCGTTGACTGGGGGTGGACATTCCGGGAATGGGCCGGTTCTTCTTGGGTCGAGTGATTGGTTTTGGCCCATTCCCGGAATGATTGGCGAGGGCGCGGAACCGATGGTTCGCCAACCCTCGCCCCAACTGGTATAATATCCCGGCGTCAGCGTGGGCGTCCCGTACGCCTCCCGCACGCACGATCCTTCTCTCATCTCTATCTCATTTTCTCTATCTCCGCCCCCCCTAGAAAGCAGCCCCATGCCCCTCAACACCCAGCGCATCTTCGTCGCCGTGGATCTGGAAACCACCGGCTTGGATGCCAAAAAAGACGCCATCATCGAGATCGGCGCGGTGCGCATCCAGGGCGATCAGGTCATCGATCGCTTCTCCACCCTGATCAACCCTGGCCGCAAGATTCCCCTGCGCATCGAACAGATCACCGGCATCACCGACAAAGATGTGGCCAACGCGCCCACCCTGGCCGAGATCGCCCCGGAACTCCTGGCCTTTGTGGATGCCAGCGTCACCGGGGTGATCGCCCACAACGCCGGCTTCGACCTGGGCTTTTTAGAGGCGGCCAACATCCGCTTCCACCGCCCGGCCCTGGACACCTTCGAACTGTCCACCATCCTCCTGCCGGGTATGCCCAGCTATAGCCTGGGCGAACTGTGCCGGGGGCTGGGCATTGTGCTGGAAGACGCCCACCGGGCCTTGGACGATGCCGAGGCCAGCGCCCGGCTCTTCATGATGCTCAACGGCCAGATCCAGCGCATGGACGGGCGGATTTTGGCCCAACTTTCCGCCGCCGGCGCCCAGGTGGACTGGCCGCCTCTGCTGTTGATTCAAGATGAAATCCGTCTGCGCCAGGCCGAATTTGGCGACGATTGGCTGGCTCAAACCCAACCGGATGGCCCCACGCCGGATCGGCGCGTGGCCGCCGGGGCTGCGCTGGACCAAGGCGGCGGCTCCGGCGTCCAGGTGGACCCGGCCCAACTGACCCGCATTTTGGAGCCGGGGGGCATTCTGGCCCAGCGCCTGGGGGATCAATACGAGCACCGGGTCGGCCAGAGCGAGTTGGCGGGCCATGTGCTCAACGCCCTCAACGTGGGCGATCATCTCCTGGCCGAGGCGGGCACGGGCACGGGCAAGAGCCTGGCCTATCTGCTCCCCGCCGCCCTGTGGAGCGTGGCCAACGAGCAGCGGGTGGTCGTCGCCACCAACACCATCACCCTGCAAGATCAGCTTTTGGACAGCGAAATTCCCCGCATTCGGGAAGTGCTGGGGGATCTGGGGCTGGCCGGGCAGAACTGGCGCACGGCCCTGCTCAAGGGGCGCAGCAACTATCTCTGCACCCGGCGGCTGCATCTCTGGCAGCAGAACCACCAGCTTTCCGCCCTGGAAATGCGGGTGCTGGCCAAGGTGCTGGTCTGGATCAGCATCACCCAGACCGGGGACGTGTCCGAGCTGTTCCTCTACGGCAGCCAGGAACAGGCCATCTGGTCCCACATGGCGTCGGACCCGGCCACGTGCAGCCGGGAGCGCTGTTTTGGCCATGCCCGCTCCCGGGTGGACGGCAGCCGGGAAGATTTTGTGGACTTTTTCCTGCTGGCCAAACAGGAGGCCGAGGCCGCCCATTTGGTGGTGGTCAACCACGCCCTGCTCATGGCCGACATCTCCGCCGGGGGCCGGGTGCTGCCCGCCTACGATCACCTGATCATCGACGAAGCCCACCGCCTGGAAGAGACCGCCACGGAGCAGATGACCTATCGGGCCGACGCCCAGAGCATGGAGCGGCTCCTGGCCCGCCTGGACTTCCGGGGCGAACTGGCGGATCTTCTGCGCCGCCATCCCCCCAGCGCCGAGGCCGCCGCCGCCCTCTCCGGCAAGGCCAAGCGCATCCTGCCCCGCTTGCAGGAGTTCACCGGGGCCCTGGCCCGCTTCACCCTGCGCCAGCCGGACATGCGCAAAGAGAGCAAATATACCCAGCGTCTGCTCCTGGACGGCTCCGTGCGCAGCCAGCCCCGGTGGAGCCAGATCGAGGTGGAGTGGCAGTCGGTGAGCACGGAATTGGGGCGGCTGGCCGACGGGCTGAAAAGCCTGGGCGACCGCTTGCGTCAGGCTGGGTGGGACGAGCATGGAACCCCAGGCCACCCATCTGGGCGACCTGTTGGGGCTGTTCGATGCCTTCGCCGACCTGCTGGGCAACATGGACGAGATTATCTACTTGCCCAGCGGCCAGCGGGGAGATGTCAACGGCCAGCGGGTCTGCTGGCTGGAGTTGGAGACGGACGGCGAGCGGATCGCTCTGTGCAGCGCGCCGGTCTATGTGGGCGAGTTGGTCAACACCAACCTGGTCCAAAATCTGCGGGCCGCCATCCTGACCGGGGCCACCTTGCGCACGGACGAAGGCTTCGGCTATGTGCGGGAGCGGCTGGGTCTGTGGGAGGTGAACTGCATCACCATCCCCAGCCCCTTTGACTATAAGCGCAACGTGCTGCTCTGTTTGCCCACCGACATGCCCCTGCCCAACCATCCCGCCTATCAACAGGCCGTGGAACAGGCTATCGTGCGGGCGGCCCAGGCCACGGACGGCCACACGTTGGCCCTCTTCACCAGCTATGCCCACCTGCGCACCACGGCCAACGCCATCCGCGGCCCCCTGGATCGCAGCGGCATTGTGGTGCTGGAACATGGGGGCAGCAGCCGGCGGCGGCTCTTGCGGGAGTTCAAAGAGACCCCCAAGGCCGTGCTTCTGGGCACGCGCAGCTTCTGGGAAGGTGTGGATCTGCCGGGGGATGAGTTAGAATGTCTGTTGATCGTCAAGCTGCCCTTCAGCGTGCCCTCGGATCCCCTGGTGGCCGCCCGTAGCCAGCATTTCGACGATCCCTTCCGCGAATACACCCTGCCGGAGACCATCCTGCGCTTCCGCCAGGGCTTTGGCCGCTTGGTGCGCCGGGCCTCGGATCGAGGGTCGGTGATCCTGTTGGACAGCCGCATCTGGCGCAAAGGCTACGGCCAGGGCTTCCTGGACGCCCTCCCCGACTGCACCGTGCGCCGGGTGCCGGTGATGAATTTGGACGGGGAGATCAAGAAATGGTTAATGGTTGATGGTTGATGGTTAATTTTTAATGGGTGTGTCAAGCCCACGCAAATTAACCATAAACCATTAACCATCAACCATTAACCATTAAAACGAGGCAAAAAATGACCCAACTCACTTCATACAACATGGAATCCCTGGTCAAGCAGATCACGGACCAGGTGCTTCAGGCCATGAACGGCCAGGGCAACGGCTTGGGCGGCCAGGCGTGCAGCGGATGCGCCACGTGCAAGGGCAACTGCGCTGGCAACTGCCCCGACGTGGTGCGCCAGGTGCTGGACTCTGGGGCCAGCCGGATTTCCACCCGGCTGGGGGTGCAGAACGTGGCCGCGGACATCGCCCGCACCATCGATCACACCCTGCTCAAGCCCGACGCCACGGAGCCGCAGATCCGCCAACTGTGCGCCGAGGCGTTGGAATACACCTTCGCCAGCGTCTGCGTCAACCCCACCTGGGTGCCCCTGTGCGCCGAGCTTTTGCGGGGCAGCCCGGTCCTCACCTGCACGGTGATCGGCTTTCCCCTGGGCGCAACCTTGGACACGTCCAAGGCATTTGAGGCCGAGCAAGCCATCCGCCACGGTGCGCAGGAGGTGGACATGGTGATCAACGTGGGCCGACTCAAGAGCAAGCAGTACCGGGCCGTGGAGGATGACATCCTGGGCGTGGTGCGGGCCGCCCACAGCCACGGCGTGCCGGTCAAGGTGATCATCGAGACCTCGTTGCTCACCGACGAGGAAAAGGTGGAAGCCTGCGCCCTGAGCATGGCCGCCGGCGCGGACTTCGTCAAGACCAGCACGGGCTTCAGCGGCGGCGGGGCCACGGCAGAGGACATCGCCCTCATGCGCAAGGTGGTGGGCGCGGGGTTGGGGGTCAAGGCCAGCGGCGGCGTGCGCAACGCCGAAGACGCCAAGGCCATGATCGCGGCCGGGGCCACCCGCATCGGGGCCAGCGCCGGGGTGCGGATTGTGAAGGAAGTCTCCGGCCAGAAGGTGGGGGCGGACACGGGGGGGAAGTATTGATTTTGGATTGGTGATTTTTGATTTTGGATTGCGGTGAGTAAGTGGCAATCTATGTGGCAATTTATGCGAGAACAGGCCCTGGGGCGGACGAACTGTCTGCTTCGGGGCCTTTTTGTTGGGCGGCGACCTTCCAGGAAGCTTTAAGCTTCCTGGAAGGTTATAGGCGTCAAAAATTGGGTATTGACAACAAACAACAATTCAGGTATGATATTTTTACCGATTTCAACAAAATTCAATAAATTTCAACAAACGAGTGCCCCGTGACGACTCACGAACGCCGCCAATTTCTCTTCGAGATGCTACGCCAGCAGCCCGGTTTGCGCGTCTTGGAGTTGGCCCAGGCGTTGGATGTCTCCGAAGGTACCGTGCGCAATGATCTGAACGCGCTGGAGGAGGAGGGCAGGCTCAAGCGCCCCACGCGTGACAGCCCGCGACGGTTCGCCAACCCCCGCCCCAACTGGTATAATATCCCGGCGTCGGCGTGGCCCCGACCGCCCGCCGTACGCATTACTCATTCCTCTATTCCGCTTCCCCCTAGAAAGCAACCCCATGCCTCACAACACCGAGCGCATCTTCGTCGCCGTGGATCTGGAAACCACCGGCTTGGATGCCAAAAAAGACGCCATCATCGAGATCGGCGCGGTGCGCATCCAGGGCGATCAGGTCATCGACCGCTTTTCCACGCTGATCAACCCCGGCCGCAAGATCCCCCTGCGCATCGAACAGATCACCGGCATCACCGACAAAGACGTGGCCAACGCGCCCACCCTGGCCGAGATCGCCCCGGAACTCCTGGCCTTTGTGGATGCCAGCGTCACCGGCGTGATCGCCCACAACGCCGGGTTCGACCTGGGATTTTTAGAGGCGGCCAACATCCGCTTCCACCGCCCGGCCCTGGACACCTTCGAACTGTCCACCATCCTGCTGCCGGGGATGCCCAGCTATAGCCTGGGCGAACTGTGCCGGGGGCTGGGCATTGTGCTGGAAGACGCCCACCGGGCCTTGGACGATGCCGAGGCCAGCGCCCGGCTCTTCATGATGCTCAACGGCCAGATCCAGCGCATGGACGGGCGGATTTTGGCCCAACTCTCCACCGCAGGCGCCCAGGTGGACTGGCCGCCTCATGTTGTTGATTCGAGGACGAAATCCGTCTGCGCCGGGCCGAATTTGGCGACGATTGGCTGGCCCAAACCCAACCGGACGGCCCCACGCCGGATCGGCGCGTGGCCGCCGGGGCTGCGCTGGACCAAGGCGGCGGCTCCGGCGTCCAGGTGGACCCGGCCCAACTGACCCGCATTTTGGAGCCAGGGGGCATTTTGGCCCAGCGCCTGGGGGATCAATACGAGCATCGGGTGGGCCAGAGCGAGTTGGCGGGCCATGTGCTCAACGCCCTCAACGTGGGGGATCATCTCCTGGCCGAGGCGGGCACGGGCACGGGCAAGAGCCTGGCCTATCTGCTCCCCGCGGCCCTGTGGAGCGTGGCCAACGAGCAGCGGGTGGTGGTCGCCACCAACACCATCACCCTGCAAGATCAGCTTTTGGACAGCGAAATCCCCCGCATTCGGGAAGTGCTGGGGGATCTGGGGCTGGCCGGGCAGAACTGGCGCACGGCCCTGCTCAAGGGGCGCAGCAACTATCTCTGCACCCGGCGGCTGCATCTTTGGCAGCAAAACCACCAGCTTTCCGCCCTGGAAATGCGGGTGCTGGCCAAAGTGCTGGTCTGGATCAGCATCACCCAGACCGGGGACGTGTCCGAGCTGTTCCTCTACGGCAGCCAGGAACAGGCCATCTGGTCCCACATGGCGTCGGACCCGGCCACGTGCAGCCGGGAGCGCTGTTTTGGCCACGCCCGCTCCCGGGTGGACGGCAGCCGGGAAGATTTTGTGGACTTTTTTCTGCTGGCCAAGCAGGAGGCCGAGGCCGCCCATTTGGTGGTGGTCAACCACGCCCTGCTCATGGCCGACATCTCCGCCGGGGGCCGGGTGCTGCCCGCCTACGATCACCTGATCATCGACGAAGCCCACCGCCTGGAAGAGACCGCCACGGATCAGATGACCTATCGGGCCGACGCCCAGAGCATGGAGCGGCTCCTGGCCCGCCTGGATTTCCGGGGCGAACTGGCGGATCTCCTGCGCCGCCATCCGCCCAGCGCCGAGGCCGCCGCCGCCCTCTCCGGCAAGGCCAAGCGCATCCTGCCCCGCTTGCAGGAGTTCACCGCCGCCCTGGCCCGCTTCACCCTGCGCCAGCCGGACATGCGCAAAGAGAGCAAATACACCCAGCGTCTGCTCTTGGACGGCGCGGTGCGCAGCCAGCCCCGGTGGAGCCAGATCGAGGTGGAGTGGCAGTCGGTGAGCACCGAATTGGGGCGGCTGGCCGACGGGCTGAAAAGCCTGGGGGATCGGTTGCGTCAGGCCGGGTGGGACAGCATGGAACCCCAGGCCACCCATCTGGGCGACCTGTTGGGGCTGTTCGATGCCTTCGCCGACCTGCTGGGCAACATGGACGAGATTATCTATCTGCCCAGCGGCCAGCGGGGGGATGTCAACGGCCAGCGGGTCTGCTGGCTGGAGTTGGAGACGGACGGCGAGCGGGTCTCTCTGTGCAGCGCGCCGGTCTATGTGGGCGAGTTGGTCAACACCAATCTGGTCCAAAATCTGCGGGCCGCCATCCTGACCGGGGCCACCTTGCGCACGGACGAAGGCTTCGGCTATGTGCGGGAGCGGCTGGGTCTGTGGGAGGTGAACTGCATCACCATCCCCAGCCCCTTCGACTATAAACGCAACGTGCTGCTCTGTCTGCCCACCGACATGCCCCTGCCCAACCATCCCGCCTATCAACAGGCCGTGGAACAGGCCATCGTGCGGGCGGCCCAGGCCACGGACGGCCACACGTTGGCCCTCTTCACCAGCTATGCCCACCTGCGCACCACGGCCAACGCCATCCGCGGCCCCCTGGACCGCAGCGGCATTGTGGTGCTGGAACATGGGGGCAGCAGCCGTCGCCGCCTCCTGCGGGAGTTCAAAGAGACGCCCAAGGCCGTGCTTCTGGGCACGCGCAGCTTCTGGGAAGGTGTGGATCTGCCGGGGGATGAGTTAGAATGTCTGTTGATCGTCAAGCTGCCCTTCAGCGTGCCCTCGGATCCCCTGGTGGCCGCCCGCAGCCAGCATTTCGACGATCCCTTCCGCGAATATACCCTGCCGGAGACCATCCTGCGCTTCCGCCAGGGCTTTGGCCGCCTGGTGCGCCGGGCCTCGGATCGGGGGTCGGTGATCCTCTTGGACAGCCGCATCTGGCGCAAAGGCTACGGCCAGGGCTTCTTGGACGCCCTCCCCGACTGCACCGTGCGCCGGGTGCCGGTGATGAATTTGGACGGGGAGATCAAGCAATGGTTAATGGTTGATGGTTGATGGTTAATTTTTAATGGGTGTGTCAAGCCGCACTGCAAATTAACCATAAACCATTAACCATCAACCATTAACCATTAAAACGAGGCAAAAAATGACCCAACTCACTTCTTTCAACATGGAATCCCTGGTCCAACAGATCACCGACCAAGTGCTTCAGGCCATGAACGGCCAGAGCAACGGCTTGGGCGGCCAGGCGTGCAGCGGATGCGCCACGTGCAAGGGCAACTGCGCGGGCAACTGTCCCGACGTGGTGCGCCAGGTGCTGGACTCCGGGGCCAGCCGCATTTCCACCCGGCTGGGGGTGCAGAACGTGGCCGCGGACATCGCCCGCACCATCGATCACACCCTGCTCAAGCCCGACGCCACGGAGCCCCAGATCCGCCAACTGTGCGCCGAGGCGTTGGAATACACCTTCGCCAGCGTCTGCGTCAACCCCACCTGGGTGCCCCTGTGCGCCGAGCTTTTGCGGGGCAGCCCGGTCCTCACCTGCACGGTGATCGGCTTCCCCCTGGGCGCAACCTTGGACACGTCCAAGGCATTTGAGGCCGAACAGGCCATCCGCCACGGTGCCCAGGAGGTGGACATGGTGATCAACGTGGGGCGACTCAAGAGCAAGCAGTATCGGGCCGTGGAGGATGACATCCTGGGCGTGGTGCGGGCCGCCCACAGCCACGGCGTGCCGGTCAAGGTGATCATCGAGACCTCCCTGCTCACCGACGAGGAAAAGGTGGAGGCCTGCGCCCTGAGCATGGCCGCCGGCGCGGACTTCGTCAAGACCAGCACGGGCTTCAGCGGCGGCGGGGCCACGGCGGAGGACATCGCCCTCATGCGCAAGGTGGTGGGCGCGGGGTTGGGGGTCAAGGCCAGCGGCGGCGTGCGCAACGCCGAAGACGCCAAGGCCATGATCGCGGCCGGGGCCACCCGCATCGGGGCCAGCGCCGGGGTGCGGATTGTGAAGGAAGTCTCCGGCCAGAAGGTGGGGGCGGACACGGGGGGGAAGTATTGATCAGATAGCGAATGGCGAATAGCGAATGGCGAAGGCCCTGGGGCGGACGAATTGTCTGCTTCGGGGCCTTTTTTGTTGGGCGGCGACCTTCCAGGAAGCTTTAAGCTTCCTGGAAGGTTATAGGCGTCAAAAATTGGGTATTGACAACAAACAACAATTCAGGTATGATATTTTTACCGATTTCAACAAAATTCAATAAATTTCAACAAACGAGTGCCCCGTGACGACTCACGAACGCCGCCAATTTCTCTTCGAGATGCTACGCCAGCAGCCCGGTTTGCGCGTCTTGGAGTTGGCCCAGGCGTTGGATGTCTCCGAAGGTACCGTGCGCAATGATCTGAACGCGCTGGAGGAGGAGGGCAAGCTCAAGCGGGTGCATGGCGGGGCGGTGTTGAACGAGCCGGATCAATTTCAGAGCCATTCCTTTGATCGTCGGCATAAAGAAAACGTGGTCGCCAAGCTTGCCATTGCCCAAGGGGCAGCCCGTTTGGTGAATGACGGCGATTCGATTTTTGTGGATGCCAGCAGCACCAGCTTTTTCTTTGCCCGGGCCTTGGCCGCCCGCAGGGGCTTGCGGGTGGTGACAAATGGCTTTGAAGTCGCCAAGGAACTGGCCAAAAACCACTCCAACAACGTGATCTTGCTGGGGGGCGTGGTGGACACGGGCTCCTCGTCCGTCACCGGGCTGTTGAGCGAGCGCATCATTTCGGAGTTTCATTTCCAGAAGACCTTTCTGGCCTGTAGCGGATTTAGCTTGGAGCGGGGCATGACCGAGGTTCACCTGGCCGAAGCCCAGCTCAAACGCAAGGTGATTGCGTCTACGGCAAAACTGTTCGCCCTGGTGGACTCATCCAAGTTTGGCAAAGAAGATTTGACCCCCTTTGCCCGCCCCGAAGAGATCTTCCATCTCTTTACCGATTGTGACCTATCGGCAACCTGGGCGGAAGCCTTGCAGCGGGCAGGGATCAACTATACGAGTTGCGAAAAAGAGACGGCGGCCACCCCAAATGAGTGAAATCACCAAACCCATCCTTGAACTAAAAAACATTTCCAAGAGCTTTTCCGGCGTCGAGGTGCTCCACGGCGTCTCCTTTACCCTGCGCCCCGGCGAGGTCCACGCCCTGTTGGGCGAAAACGGCGCAGGCAAATCCACCCTGGTCAAGGTGATCACCGGTGTGCATCGCCCGAATGGCGGGGAGATTTTGCTGAACGGGCAAGCCCGTACAGTTTGCCGACGCCCGTGCCTCCCGCCAGGCCGGCATCGCCGCCATCTATCAGGAGTTGACCCTCTTCCCGGATCTGGATGTGGCCGAGAATATCTTTGTGGGCCGTCAGCCGACGACCTTGGGCGGACGCATCGACTGGCGCAAACTCTATGCCGACGCCGGGGCGTTGCTCGATTCCTTGGGCGTGCAGCTTGATCTGAAACGCAAGGCCCGCACTCTGAGCATCGCCCAACAGCAGATGATCGAGATCGCCCGGGCCTTTTCCATCAACGCCCGCATCCTGATCATGGACGAACCCACCTCCTCCCTCACCCTGAACGAGGTGGCGGATCTCTTCCAGCTTGTGCGCCGCCTGCGGGATGACGGCACGGCCATCGTCTTCATTTCCCACCGATTGGAAGAGCTTTTTGAGTTGGTGGACCGGGTGACGGTGCTGCGGGATGGCTCCTATGTGGACACCAAGCCCATGCAGGGGGTGACCCGAGACGACCTGATCCGCATGATGGTGGGGCGCACGATCACGGACCTCTTCCCCAAGCAGGAGGTGGAGGCCGGGGAGGTGGTGCTGAAGGTGGACCATCTGAGCCGGACCGGGAGCTTTACGGATGTCAGCTTTGAGCTGCGCCGGGGGGAGATCCTGGGCATGGCCGGGCTGGTGGGCGCGGGGCGCACCAACGTGGCCCGGGCCATCTTCGGGGTGGAACCGGCCACGGCCGGGACGATCCAGATCGAGGGCAAGGCGGTGACCATCACCTCGGCCCAGCAGGCCATCGGGCTGGGGCTGGCCTATGTGCCCGAAGATCGCCAATTGCACGGGCTGATTCCGGCCATGAATTTGACCTCGAATATCAGCCTGCCCATGCTTGCGGACTATGCCCAAGGGGGCGGGCGACTGAACGGCAAGATGGAGTTGGACGCCACCTACGCCGCGGCCCAGCAGATGGAAGTGCGGGCCAACAATATCTGGCAGAACGCCCAGGAGCTTTCCGGCGGCAACCAGCAGAAGGTGGTGCTGGCCAAGTGGCTCTCCACCAATCCCCGCATCCTGATTTTGGACGAGCCGACCCGGGGCATCGACGTGGGCACCAAGGCCGCGGTCCACGCCCTGATGAGCAAATTGGCCAGCGGAGGGCATGGCCATCCTGATGATCTCCTCGGAATTGCCCGAAGTCTTGGGCATGAGCGACCGGGTGATCGTCATGCACGAGGGGCATGTCACCGCCCACTTTACGCGGGCCGAAGCCACCCAAGAAAAGATCATCTCCGCCGCCACAAAATCCGTGACGATAGGATAAGCCATCGTGACCGTTCAAAATTCTGCTGTCGAAAAATCATCTTTCTCCCTGCGCAACCTGTTGCTGGCCCTGGTGCGCTTCCGCGAGGCCGGGATCAGCGTCTTTATCCTGATCCTGGTGGTGGCTCGTCACCCTGCGGGCACCCTCCTTCCTGACCCCGGACAACTTTCAGGATATTCTGCTCAACATCTCCATCCTGGCCATCGTGGCCCTGGCCCAGACTATGGTGATCATCACCCACGGCATCGACCTCTCGGTCAGTTCCATGATCGGGCTGGTGGCCATGATGGTGGCCTTTTTGGTCAAGCAGAACCCGGAGATGTCCATGATCTTTGTGGTGCTGCTTGGGCATGGGGCTGGGCGGGGTGCTGGGGATGTTCAACAGCCTGATCATCACCCTGGGCAATGTGCCGCCCATCATCGCCACCCTGGGCACCTTGAGCATCTATCGGGGGCTGGTCTTCTTCTACAGCCAGGGGACTTGGGTCAACTCCTTTGAACTGCCCAAGAGCTTCAAAGTGTTCTCCAAGGGCACGGCCTTGGGACTGCCCAACATGGTGATCATCGCCATCGTCGTGGCCGTCGTCGTCTACTATTTCCTCAACCACACCCGCACGGGACGGGATATCTATGCCGTGGGCAGCAACGAAGATGCCGCCCAATTTGCCGGCATCCGCAAAGCAGCGCATCCTCTTTATCGTCTATATGTTGAGCGGTGTGCTCTCCGGCCTGGCCGCGGTGCTTGTGGGCCTCCCGCTTTGAATCGGCCCAGACCAACACGGCCTTGGGCTTTGAGCTGCAGACCGTGGCCGCGGCCGTGGTGGGTGGGGTGAGCATCAGCGGCGGGGTGGGGACTGTGCCGGGGGTGCTGCTGGGCGCGCTGCTCCTGGGTGTGATTCAGAACTCCCTCACCCTGGTCCGTATCTCCCCCTTCTGGCAGTTGGCCGCCCAGGGCCTGCTGATTCTGGTGGCCGTCATGTCGGACAAGTGGATTTTGAACAGCGTGGAGAAGTCGAAATAATGACGCGCAACGACACCTGTGCAATCAAAAAATGGCCAATCAACGGCCACCGCCACCATCAGCGCCAAGGCCCCCAAGCGCTCCTTCCTGGCCCAGTTCCAGCGCTGGGAGTGGATGCTGGTGGGCCTGATCATCATCGACGTGGTGGTCAACACCCAGCTCTCGCCCTATTTCTTCGACGCCCGCAACCTCTCCCGCACCTCCTCGGACTTCATGGAGATCGGGATCATGATGTTGCCCATGGTCTTCATCATCATCACGGGCAACATCGACCTCTCTGTGGCCTCCAACATGGGCATGAGCGCCTCGTTTATGGGCTTGTTGCACAACATGGGGGTGAACGTGTGGGTGGCCGCCCTGGCCGGGCTGATTCTCGGCACCCTGGGCGGTCTGTTGAACGGGGTCTTGGTGGCCCGCATCAAACTGCCCTCCCTGGTGGTGACCCTGGGCACCTACGCCTTTTATCGGGGCATCGCCTACGGCTTCCTGGGGGATCAGGCGGCCCGGGGCTATCCAGAGGCCTTCACCTATTTTGGCCAGGGCAAGGTCTTTGACTCGCTTGATCCCCTTTTCCGTGGCCCTCTTTGTGGTGCTTGGCCATCATCTTTGGCTTTGTGCTGCACAAGACCGCCTTTGGCCGCTATCTCTATGCCATGGGCAACAACGAAGAAGCCACCATCTATTCCGGCGTGCCCGTGGTCAAGATCAAGCTGATCATCTTCACCCTCTCCGGCTTCATGTCGGCCCTGGCCGGGTTGATCCTGGCCGCCCGCTTTGGCAGCACCCGGCCGGACATCGGCATGGGGCTGGAACTGGCCGTGATCACCGCTGTGGTATTAGGTGGAGTAGACATCAACGGCGGCAGCGGCTCCATGACCGGCTCCGTGCTGGCCCTGCTGCTGATCGGGCTGATGCGCTTCGGCATGAGTCTGCTCAACATCCAGGGCCAGGTCCAGGGCATCGCCATCGGCTTCATGCTGATTCTGTCCATCCTGATCCCCCATCTGGTGCGCAACCTTTCCATCCGCAACACCAAGTTGACCCGAGAAACGGTCATCACCGCCTTGGGGATCATCATCCCCTTTGTGCTCTTTATCGGCTACTTCTTCTGGTCACGGGCGGCGTTGTTGGCTGGTTGATTGGTCTGTAGAAACTGCCACCCCCTCCCAACCTCCCCCAGATTGGGGGAGGAGCCGGATCGCCGTAGTCGGGAATCCGGTACGCACGATCTGTCCCCTCCCCAATCCTTGGGTTGAGTAGGCCGAATGGCCGTATCGAAACCTGGGGAGGGCTAGGGAGGGGTGGCAGTTCATCCCATTTTTGCAAGTTACAACAAGCACCGTGCTTGTTGGCTTGACGTCAGATCCAAACAATTTCAAAGGAGAAAGAAATGAAAAAGCGTTCCCTGTTCTCCGTCTTGGCAGTTCTGCTTGTTCTCAGCCTGGTGCTGGGCGCTTGTGCAGTGGTCGCCCCGGCCCCTGCCGCGGCCCCTGCGGCTGAAGCCCCTGCTGCTGAGGCTCCTGCCGTCGAGGCCCCGGCTGCCGAAGCCATGACCTTTGTGTTGGTCCCCAAAAACCTGGGCAACCCCTACTTTGACACCGCCAACAACGGTGCCCAGGAAGCCGCCGCCGAGTTGGGCGTCACCGTCCTCTACCAAGGCTCCTCCGCCGCGGACGCCACCCAGCAGATCCAGTTGATCAACTCCCTGATCGCCCAGAAGGTCAACGGCCTGGCGGTTGCGGCCAATGACGAAGACGCCCTGGTCCCCACGGGCAAGGACGCCATGGATGCCGGTATCCCCGTCGTCTCTTGGGACTCCGCCATTGGTCAGGGTGGCCGTGTGCTGCACATCAACCAGGCTGTCCTGCGTGACATCGGTGCCATCCAGATCAAGATGGCCCTGGACCTGGCCCCGGAGGGCGGCGAGATCGCCATCCTCAGCGCCACCTCCACCGCCCCCAACCAGAACGCTTGGATCGAGGTCATGAAGGAAGAGCTGGCCAAGCCCGAATACGCCAGCCTCACCCTGGTGGAAGTGGTCTACGGCGACGACGATGACACCAAGAGCTACAACGAAGCCCTGGGTCTCTTCACCAAGTATCCCGACCTCAAGGTCATCATCTCCCCCACCACGGTTGGCATCGCCGCCTCCGCTCGGGCCGTCACCGACAAGGAATTGATCGGCCAGGTCATGGTCACCGGCTTGGGCACCCCCAACCAGATGCGCGAATACGTCAAGAACGGCGCTTCCCCTGAGTTCGCTCTGTGGAACCCCGCCGACCTGGGCTACCTCTCCGTCTACGTGCTGAAGGCCCTGGCTGATGGGGCCATCACCGGCGCCGCGGGTGACTCCTTCACCGCCGGTCGTTTGGGCGACTACACCGTCGAGACCGACGAGGCCCTGGGTGCCAACATCCTGCTCGGCCTGCCCTTCATCTACACCGCCGACAACATCGACAACTTCAACTGGTAAGATTTAACGCTCAGTAGGGGTTGGGGTAGGTGGTGGCGGGCACAGAGATTTGTGCGCAACGGCACGAAATCTTTCCCGCGCACTCACCTGACCCAAACCCGTCTACATTCATTTGCGAGGCACCCATGACCCTTTCTGATTCCAACATCCAAAGCGCCTATGCCCTGGCCCAAGAGCGCTACGCCGAACTGGGCGTGGACACGGACGCCGCCCTGGCCCGGCTGGCAGAAGTCGCCATCAGCCTGCACTGCTGGCAGGGCGACGACGTGGTCGGCTTCGAAGACCCCAACCGCCAACTGAGCGGCGGCATCATGGCCACGGGCAACTATCCCGGCAAGGCCCGCACCGCGGACGAACTGCGCCAGGATCTGGACAAGGCCTACAGCCTGATCCCCGGCACCCATCGGCTCAACCTGCACGCCATCTATCTGGAAGCCGACGGCCAAGGTGGACCGCAACGAGATCGAGCCGAAGCATTTCAGCGCCTGGATCGATTGGGCCAAGGCCAACCACCACGGCGTGGATTTCAACCCCACCTGCTTCTCCCACCCCCTGGCCGATGACGGCTTCACCCTGGCCCATCCGCGACGCCGGCATCCGCCAATTCTGGATCGAACACTGCCAGCGCCAGCCGCGAGATCGGCGCCGCACTTTGGCCGCGAACTGGGCACGCCCTGCAGTCACCAACATCTGGGTTCCCGACGGCTACAAGGACACCCCAGCCGACCGCCTGGCCCCCCGGCAACGCCTGCGAGGACTCGCTGGACGCAGATCTTCGGCCCAGCCTCTAGACCCGCGCCACAACCTGGACGCCGTCGAGGGCAAGCTCTTCGGCATCGGCTCCGAAAGCTATGTGGTCGGCTCCCACGAGTTCTACCTGGGCTATGCGGCCGCCAACCAGACCCTGCTCTGCCTGGACGCCGGCCATTTCCACCCCACCGAGACCATCGCCGACAAGATCTCCTCGGTCCTGCTCTATGTGCCCGAACTGCTGCTCCACGTCAGCCGGGGCGTGCGCTGGGACAGCGACCACGTGGTCACCCTGACCGACGAACTGCAGGCCATCATGCAGGAGATGGTGCGGGGCGACTTCCTGGGCCGCACCCACATCGGCCTGGACTTCTTCGACGCCAGCATCAACCGGGTGGCGGCCTGGGCCATCGGCACCCGCAACGCCCTCAAGGCCCTGCAACATGGCCCTGCTCGAACCCATCGAATACCCTGCGCAAATTGGAAGTCGGATGGCAACTTCACCACCCGCCTGGCCCTGCTGGAAGAGTTGAAAAGTTTGCCCCACGCCGCGGTGTGGGACTATTATTGCCTGAGCCAGAACGTGCCCATTGGCATGGGCTTTATGGACGAAATCACAATCTACGAAAAAAACGTGCAAGCAAAGCGAGCCTGAAACAATGATCAACAACGAACTGCTCTCCCAACTGGTCGCCATGTCCCGCAGCCTGGGCGACCCGGCCAACGACTACGTCATCCTGGGCGAAGGCAACACCTCGGCCAAGGTGGACGCGGACAGCTTCTGGGTCAAGGCCAGCGGCACGGAACTGCGCACCATCTCGGCGGATGGCTTTGTGCAGGTCAACTTTGCCAAGGCCAGGGCCATGCTCACCGGCCCGGATCTCTCCGACGACGACGTGCGCCAGGCCCTGATCGACGTCAAGATCGACCCCGCCGCCCCCGGCCATCCCTCGGTCGAAACCGTGCTCCACGCCGCCTGTCTGGACCTGGACGGCGTCAACTTTGTCGGCCACACCCACCCCACGGCCATCAACATGCTCACCTGCTCCGTCGCCTTCGAGGACGCCTTTGCCGGTCGCCTCTTCCCCGACGAGATCGTGCTCTGCGGTCCCGCCCCGGTCCTGGTCCCCTACACGGACCCCGGCCTGCCCCTGGCCCAGGAGGTCTACCGGCGCATCCACCGCTACATCGACGAATACGGCGAGGTGCCCAAGGTCCTGCACCTGCAAAACCACGGCCTCTTCGTCCTGGCCAAGACCGCCAAACAGGTGGAAAACACCACGGCCATGATGGTCAAAACCGCCCGCATCCTGGTCGGCACCTACGCCCTGGGCGGCCCCCACTTCATGACCCCGGCCAACGTCGCCCGCATCCACACCCGCCCCGACGAGCACTATCGCCAGAAGATCATCGGCGCGTAAACCGTCCTGTGCTGGGTGGGTCAAAGCATTTTTGAAAAAGAAGAAAAGGGTCCTGGGCAGAATCTCCATTCGTCCCAGGACCTTTTGTGTTTGACGACCGGGGGGGGACGGTGTCAACCGGCCCGCTGGAAAGATCCCCGGCCCGTCGTTACTCATTCCGGGAATGGGCCAAAACCGCTCACTCAACCCACAAAGAACCGGCCCTTTCCCGGAATGCCCCTGCGCAAAAAAACCTCGACGCACCCCCATCCCCGATCCCCATTTGAACAAATTTTCCCATACCGCTATACTGGTAAAGCAACTGTCTACGCATCCTCTGGCGAAAGGTCGAACCATGCCGGTTGATTCTAGGAGCGAGGCTTTTGATCAAAAGTCGAACTTCTTCGCCCCTGGATGTTGAGAGAATACGATCGAAACGTGGCCAAGGCGGGGTGACCTGCCGCATTGTGGCAAGACTGACGACAAGAAAGAAGGCCGACCATGAGCACCCAAGTTGTGTTGACAGTCCCCGACGATCTCTATCAGCGCGTGGAAGCGGTCGCCGCCGACACCCGCCGCCGGGTGGATGAGTTGCTGATCGAGTCCATCACCCGTTCCTTTGTCGTGGCGTCGGCTGATCCTGAACGGTCAGCCATGGAAGCCAATGTGGCGGCCTATCATCGGCTGCATCCTCAGTTGGCGGCGCGCTATTTGGGGCAGGTTGTCGCCATCCACGCTGGCAAACTGGTTGACCATGACCCGGATGCGGTGGCGCTTTTGCACCGTGTCCGCACAAACTATCCCGGCCAAGTCGTGTTGCGGCGCAAGGTGGAAGCCGTTGCCGAGCGGGAGATTCGGATTCGGCACCATTAATCACCTCGTCGTTACCCCAAGATCTCGCTTTCCACGCCTCACTTGAACAATTTTTCCCATGCCGCTATACTGATAGATGAGGTGTCTGCCAAACCCTGGCGCGGACCCCAGGACCTCGCAGGATCGGACGTGATGAACGTCTACACCTCGAAAGTATCCCTAACTCGTAAATGTGCCGGCTTGCATTTTGATGATTTCTTCCCCTCTCCGATCAATTACTTTTCATCAGGCATATCTCATTTCAGTAAACCATGCGACGACTTTGAAAAGGATTTTCCAGCTAATTTTTTCGATCCACACATGAAACGGGAGGAGCCCCCTATGAAGAGCCTCTTAAAAACACAACTGCTCATCATAACTACGATCCTGCTGATGGCATTTGCCCCTGAGCTTAATGCGGTTGCCCCGAACAATCGATTACTGAATTCTCCACAATCCTTCAGCGCATTTCAATCCGAAACCTACAACCAATTCACAGGCAGTCGCTCAACAGCCGTCTTTGAGTATACAGGCTCAATGAGCCGCCTGATCCAGGCATACAGCCACCATTCTTCAGGATGGCCGCGTCCTAATAGCTGGTGGTTGGGATAATAACGTGCTTGCAACTGCGGAAATATATGACCCTGCAACCAGGAAATTTATTGGAACTGGAAGATGTCTTATCCCACGATACTATCACACAGCCACATTACTGCAAGACGGGGATGTCTTGATTGTGGGTGGTTACTACAATAGTGGTAGTACTTCAAATATTCTGGCATCTGCTGAATTATTTAATCCATTGACTGGTAGTTTTAGTGAAGTAGGCAACCTAAAAACGGCAGGATATTGCATACGGCAACACTCTTGCAGAGTGGAGAGGTGTTGATTGTTGGTGGCAAGACCCAAAATGGTGTGACTGCTTCCGTTCAGATTTTATGATCCGCAAACACATTCATTTTCGACCATCAGCAGCATCGCTCAACTTCGCTATGAGCACTCGGCCACTATGCTAGATGATGGGAGCATCATAATACTTGGTGGGTGGTGGGATTCCTCAACATTTGCCACTGCCGTTGAGATAAATCCAACAACGCTTCTATGGAGTCGGACAACAGACCTGCCGCAAGGGAGAATTAGGCATACAAGTACATTGCTTTCAGATGGTCAAGTCCTGATTGCAGGGGGATACGGTTACCAGGGTGGTTGGACCTGGCTAGACGATGCATGGAGATACAATCCGAGTACTGGGATGTTCACTGCTTTGGCACCAATGTTGAGCGCCCGTGCAAAGTATACGTCTGTCAAGTTGCAGGATGGACGAGTGTTGGTTTCCGGTGGCACAAAGTCGAACACCGAATTCCTCGCGGCTGCCGAGCTATTTGATCCACTGTCAAGGCAATTTGTTGCGACTGAGGACATGCATTTGGCCCGATCTTGGCATACATCAACTTTGCTTGATGATGGTCAAGTCCTGATTGTTGGTGGTCAACTCAATGAAACCCAGAATTCCGCCACAGTGGAACTGGGCAACTTCCTGCCAGCAAACACGATGACAGGAACATTGGTTTTGCCAAGTGGCTGGTACACCTCTACTCATGTGCCAATCAGTATTACGGTAGATAGCCTCGCAGCATCGATTTCAGACATCTCCTTAAGTAATGACGGTGTAAACTATGGGGAATGGTTTGCTGTGGCAAATGAAATTCCGCTAGAAACAGCGTGGAGTGTGCAGACTGATGGTATAGGCAAAAACATTTATCTGCGCCTGCGAGACACCAACGGACGGATTCTACCGGTAGTTGATGGAACAGTAGATGTTGATTCCAATGCACCTAGCACGACGATCACTGCATTGCCCGCCTTGTCACCCCGTGAGATTCCAATAAGCTGGCTTGCAATTGATAACTTATCTGGAGTGTATGCGTACGATGTCGAGTATCGGGTTAATGACGGAGCGTGGACGAATCTGTTGTCCCGCTCAACGCAAACTTCTACGTTGTTCACAGGAGATTATGGCAGTAGATATGATTTTCGTGCACGGGCGATCGACAGTGCGGGCAATATTGAAGACTGGGCACCGAGTGGGGCTACTGCTACTCTGGTATTTACGCTTGCGAATCCGTCATTTACAGCCAAGTCTCGTTCTGGCCCAAATCCCTTGAGTGTACAATTTCAAAACACGAGTACAGGCGATTTTATTGTCAGTTTGTGGGACTTTGGGGATGGCTTTGGAAGCTCCGAACAAAGTCCGACACATATCTATGCCAACTCTGGAGTTTACACTGTAGCACTAGAAGTTACAGATTTCGAGACAAGTCGATCCATAAGCCAGACGGACTTCATTGAGGTACTTGAGAAAACCTCGGCTCAGTTTGAAGCCGAACCAGTTTCGGGCATGTTTCCATTGACAGTTGGTTTTCGTAATCTTTCGACAGGCGACTATTCGACAATACTTTGGAACTTTGGCGATGGAATACAGAGCGGTAGTGATAACCCGTTTCATATCTATCAGTATCCCGGCAACTACACAGTATCTCTCAAGGCCAATGGACTTGGCGGGCTAGATATCATTACTAAGACTGCATACATCAATGTCTTTGAGCCAGTCGTAGCCAATTTTTCTACTGATGGAGCAGTAGGTGTCGCACCCCATACGGTATCTTTTACAAATCTGTCTGCTGGTTCGTTTGATACCGTCAATTGGGACTTTGGTGACAGTTCGCAGAGTTCCCAAAACAATCCAAGCCATACTTACCTTAATCCTGGTGTTTACACCGTAACTCTGACCGCAACAGGCGGTGGCGGAACCGATTCCGCTGTTCAGCCGAATGCCGTTTCTGTCTATAGTCCGGTAGTTGTAGATTCTGCCAGTCCCACTGCTGGAATTGCTCCGCTGGGGGTTCAGTTTCAGAACTTAGCGACTGGAGACTATGATTCCTTAGTGTGGAATTTTGGCAATGGCGTCCAAAGCAATCAGGTGGCTCCGCTGGTAAATTATGTTCAGTCTGGAGTATATACCGTCTCTCTACGTGCTACGGGCTTGGGAGGGTCAAGTGTAATCACAAAATCTGACTTCATTCGTGTCTATGAGCCAGTGATTGCTAGTTTTGATGTTTCACCTACAATCGGAATTGCACCACTTTCTGTGAGTTTTACCAACACTTCGACTGGGGACTATAGGTTCTCCCGTTGGGACTATGGGGATGGTTTTCAAACCACGCTTGCAAACCCGTCTCATGTCTATAGTCAAGGCGGTGTCTACACCGTAACATTGCAGGTGTACGGAGATGGTCGAGTAAGCACGATAACTAAAACCAACCTGATCACTGCTTATAGCAAAGTTGTTGCAGATTTTACATCGGATAAACAGTCAGGCGGTGCTCCACTAACTGTTGCGTTCACAAATCGGTCAAAAGGAGATTTTGATTCTGCAATGTGGGATTTTGGAGATGGAACCCAAAGCTCACAGTTGAATCCTCAACATACTTATGACGCTATTGGTTCATACACCGTCACTTTATCGGTGATTGGCAATGGTGGGGAGGATATGTCGAGTTATCCGAACTACATCAACGTATTTGAAAGGGTGTATGCTGGTTTCTCTGCTTCTCCAACCCAAGGAACAGCCCCTCTCTACGTCATGTTTTTAAATGAATCTTTAGGTTCATATGATTCACTTTTATGGGATTTTGGAGATGGCTATTTCAGTACCCTTCCAAACCCTACGCATGCCTACACTCATGGGGGCAAGTTTAC
The DNA here is from genome assembly GCA_963704975.1 of uncultured Chloroflexia bacterium. Lineage (GTDB taxonomy): Bacteria > Chloroflexota > Anaerolineae > Caldilineales > Caldilineaceae > JAGNDO01. The sequence goes on from CAVPIK010000014.1 coordinate 241,482, forward strand.
CGTCAGTCTTACTGCGTCAGGTCCTGGCGGCGAGGACATAGGAATTCGTGAAAACTATGTACAAGTGACAGGAGATTTGTTTTTACCTATGGTCGTCGGTAATAGACCCTAGTTTTAACTTGCAAACTGAAGCAACCGTGGCTTCAACACGGGCGGAGCCACGAGCATCTCAAAAGGTGCATACTGACCAACCTCTACAACCAGCGGCCCACCTGGCTCAGCCTGGTGCATGACAAGCTGGACCAAGCCGTCTTCACAGCGTATGGCTGGGCGCATGATCTGAGCGATGGAGATCCTGGAGCGGTTGTTTGCGTTTGAATTCCGGGCATTCCTTGCGTCACCCACCCCAGTCCACAAAAATCATCCTTAGTAGCTAACCAGCGATTTTTAAAAATGCAACCAAAAGTGCAACATTATGTACCTCAAGTTTATTTGCGAAATTTCGCCATTAAGCGAAAAAAGGGATACTTTGTTTGTTGCTTTGATAAGGCGACTCACAAAATATTCAAGTCGAATATAAAGAATATTGCCAGCCAGACCGGTTTCTATAATTTTACGGAAGACAATGGCGAGACCGCATCGATCGAAATTTTTTTCAATGATGCAGAGGCACAAATGAAGTTTGCAATACAAGCACTAAACAAAAGCCCAACTGCATCTACGTTTATTAAAAAATCGCCCAGCAATTGACCATTGTTTTGCCTTGCAGGAAGAAGGATCCCCTGTTTTTCGTAATGTGCATGACGACACAATTCGACTCCTAAATCAACGCCTTAATCCAGACGAGCTTGAATTTTCAAGTCCAACAGAGAACGACTTAAAGGAATTTCAAGCTCGCTATTTTTGAGAATACGACTAAATTCTTGACTAACGCTCTACTAGAAATGAAATGGGCTCTAGTCTCAAATGGGACGGATTTACGGTTTTGACTTCCGATAATCCAATTGTCTCGTAATCCACACGATTCGGAACTCGTTAGGAATCTTAGGCTTGCAGAGTCCTGGTATTCAACTACACATTCCTATTTCTCCTACTTTGGCGGTAATAATTTGTGACCCAGTTGGGTCGGCAAATTTGGCTCTGGAATTGCCACATGCGTTCCAAATGTTCTTTCACTAATAGGGGCAAGTCAATTACTCTCGGCAATCTCTGTTTTCACCAAATGACAATTACTCCTTGGCACGTGAAATGATTCGTAAAGACACATGGCTTTCAAATCCAAATCGTCCAGTAGCGTTAGGGGGTTAATAAGTGCCAGCGACTCCAAACTAGACCATTTTATTCAAGAAACGACCCAGACCCCATCACCGGGCCTGGGTCGTTCTTTGTGCCGGAGTCACCGAAATCCCCAGCATTTCACGAGGTTTGGCGGCGGGAAGAGGCTATGTTCGGCTAGCTTGGGCCGACACATGCCGTGAGACGTTGACCTCTGCGCCCAACCTACGCCCCATTCTCCGCACACCTGTGCTATAATCATCCCGTCCATCAAGTGATTATCAGCGACAGGTAGCGAGCGGAAACCATGAAACCATTTCTCAAATGGGCAGGCAATAAATTTCAGATTGTGCAGCGGATTATCGAGGTTCTGCCCGCCGGTAATCGTTTGATTGAACCCTTTGTGGGATCGGGTGCTCTTTTCCTCAACACTGACTTTCCTCGGTATCTCTTGGCCGATGCCAACCCGGATTTGATCAATCTGTACGGACATCTGCAAACCGAAGGCCCTGAGTTTATTGAGTATTGCCGAACCTTCTTTGTGCCTGAAAACAACGATAGTGACCGCTATTATGATTTTCGCACCGAGTTCAACGCTACCGAAGACTCCCGCCTCAAATCGGCCCTCTTTCTCTACATGAACAAACATTGTTACAACGGCCTCTGTCGCTACAATGCCAGCGGCGGGTTCAACGTGCCGTTCGGTCGGTACAAGCGTCCCTATTTTCCCGAAGTTGAGATGAACTTCTTCGCCGAAAAGGCCCAGACAGCCCAATTTGTTCAGGCTGATTTTGTTGAAACTATGAGCCAGGCAGTTTCTGGCGATGTTGTATACTGCGATCCGCCCTATGTGCCCCTATCTGCAACTGCAAATTTCACCAGTTATAGTGCGGGCAGCTTTGGCGCAGATGAACAAGCGTGAAGTTGCCCGACAAGCGGAAAAGCTAGCGGCTCAGGGCATCACCGTGGTGATCTCGAACCACGACACAGAGTTTGTGCGCGCAGAGTATGCCCAGGCCACAATCTTCGATTTTGATGTGCAGCGATACATTAGCCGTAATGGCAACAACCGAGGCAAAGCGGCAGAGGTTTTGGCTGTTTTTGCCTGATTGACATTCTCTTCAGGAGAAAGGCGCAGGTTAATGGCTCGCAAACAGGGCGGTCTGGCCAATAGTTCTGGCAACACGTTGGAACGCACAATTATTGCTACGCTTCAAAGCAAAGGCTTTGAGGTTGAAATGTATCGCAAGTGGGAAGCGAACCCACAAGCATACGGCAAAGAACTCCTCTTGAAGCATGTCCCCTACGAAACCATCTACGGTCACCACGGCAACACTGAATTCTTGATTTTGTCCGAAGCGTATGGCCTCGAAATCCGAGTCGAATGCAAATGGCAACAATCCCCCGGCAGTGTGGACGAGAAGTTCCCCTACCTCTACCTCAACTGCGTCGAAAAGATGCCGGAATCGACCATTTTTGTGATCGTTGATGGGGGTGGCGCAAAAGCCGGGGCGGTAGAATGGCTATACAGAGCGGCAGAGTCGAATCAGTATACGGTTGAACCGACCAAAGACATTCGAGTAATGAGCCTGAGTGATTTTCTGGTTTGGGCCAACCGAACATTGAGATGAAGCTGGACAAAGCCGTCTTCACCGCCTACGGCTGGCCCCATGATCTCAGCGACGAGGAGATCCTGGAGCGTCTGCTGGCGCTGAATTTGGGGCGGGGTGGGGGCATAGATACCGCATAGCTCGGAACAAAAAACGTCGATGTGTTTGCGAAAGTGTACAAACGTATGTACAATGAGCGTGTGAACTACCAGTGGGATTTCGACAAGGCCAAAGGTAACATACGGAAGCACGGTATCCGGTTTGCCGATGCAGTGGCTGTGTTTGAAGATGAACTGGCCCTGACCCTTCCTGACCCACGATTTGAAGAGGATCGGTCCATCACCATTGGCATGGATTTTCTGGGGCGTCTATTGGTAGTCGTGTACACATGGCGGGCGGATGAGATTCGGATCATCTCTGCTCGAAAGGCAACACCACGGGAGCGAAGGGAGTATTTGGGCAAATGACAGAGACCATGCAACAAGAATACGACTTCAGCGGCGCAAAACGAGGGGCTGTGGTACCCACAGCGGGCAAGACACGCATCACCATCCGCGTGGACGATGACGTGCTGGCCTGGTTCCGCGCCCAGGTGGAGTCCGCGGGCGGCGGCAATTACCAGACGTTGATCAACCAGGCCCTCCGGGCGTTCATGGCCAGTCAATATGAACCCCTGGAAGTCACCTTGCGCCGGGTCATCCGCGAGGAGATGGCGGAGTGGACGACAGAGGACGACCCAGCGCCCCACCTGGCTCAGCCTGGCGCATGACAAGCTGGACAAAGCCGTCTTCACCGCCTATGGGTGGCCCCATGATCTCAGCGACGACGAGATCTTGGAACGGTTATTGGCGTTGAACTTGGGCCGGAGTGACTGAACTGTGTCGAATCAAGACCTTACTGTTGGTCAAAGTGGTTTAGATCGCACTGCAAAGTGGTTTAGATCACATCACAAAGTGGTTTAGACCACATTGCAATGTGGTCTAAACCACTTTGCAAAATGATCTAAACATGACGCCATCATTCTAGTGTGCGGATTGCGTCTACATCCCTATGTTTTGGTACACAAGAAGGCACAGAATGATCATGAGAAAAAGACAAATTGAAAATCTATTGCGTACAGCATTGCTGAAAGACGGCAGCATGGCCGCCGCTTTGTATGACCATGAATTGGCAGAACATCTTGACTATTGGTACGCCGGTCTACTAAGGGATAAGGAAGACTTTGTTTTTGTGGTGACAGAGCATTCGGGTGACGTAGCGATGGTATTGATCACAAAGGCGAAGGAGGTCTATGTGAACGAAGGGGCGAGAGCAAAATTACGGGCACTTTGGCCGCAGCCCGCCTATACCAGAAATATAAAGCTCTTCATTCCGATGATGGCTGATGAATTGGCAAACGATATTATTTCCGTGAACGGTGTAAAGGTGGTGGCAGATGGCAACAAAAAGTGAGTTACAGTCCGATAGGATCAAGCAAATTTTCGGCACCGACGAAGTCCCGGATGTGACGTCGAACACAGTGAAAATCTATCTCGAATATTTGCAGAAACACTTGTCATTCCCCTGTATTCTTGTGGGTATCGAGAGTATCGGGTTCTTTGGCTGGGAAGAGCGTTTTGAATTTGGGTATGGGAGCAAGAGCGAGTACGAGAAGCTACGAAAAGAACGAGGTTCGCTCAAAGACAAATTTGAGTTGAGCGCAATGGGCGATGCCAGGGTTGAAAAAAACTTGGATATTGTTGTCGTTGTAAATCGAGTGCCGAGTCGTAAGCGTTTTGAGATTCCGCTGTCGGAATTAGAAGCGGATGATAAAACTTCGAATCAATTATCGATTGTTGGATGATTACTCGGTATGGTTTGTAAATTGGCAATAAGCCCCATGCCTTCCCCAAAGACATGGCCATCTGCTCTCAGCGACGAGGCGATCCTGGAGCGTCTGCTGGCGTTGAATTTGGGGCGGGGTGGGGGATGAGATGCAGATTGCCAACCAATGTGCCGAACCTTGTTGGATAGATGAGTATTGGAGCGGATAGCATAAGTTACCCGAGAATTATTGAAGACTGTTTTGATAAACAATTTCGGAGGAACCCTCCCGTGGGAAATTGGATTTGACCCTGCCAGACTCAGCGAAGAGTTCAACGAGTACCAAGCGTTTATCACGCCGCCACGGAGACCGACGGGCAAAGTTGATTCGACGCCGGTTGGATGAGCTTAGAGCTGCGACCACCTTGGTCAAGACATGCGGGTTTCTGCCTGACGACCCAGATGCTCACGACACTGCATGGAAATCGTGCCGGGCAGTTATCCGTGGATCTGGATCATCTCCTATCGGTTGCTTTTTACCGTGGCAGAGCCGATTCCACGGCGAGACGACGGCGGTTCGAGCTGGTGAACGCACGACCCAGATTGTTGTGATAGGTGTGGAGAATACACATGAGTAAATTACCGGGCAACGCATACGTCCAGACACCGTTCTCCTCCCGGAGAAACCATTTTGGAGTACAATCATTCGAAGCGATTGGCATGTCCCAAACGGATCTGGCCGAACGCATGGGCCTGACGTCCGAGAAACGGTCAATGGGATTATCAAGGGCAAACACCATCCTGACGCGCCCAAACTGCCCTACAACTGGAACAGATCCTGGGCGTGCCGGCGTGCTTTTTGGATGAACAGGGAGCAGCATTATCGCGAGTAGTTTGGCCCGTCTGGCTCGACAGGGAGCTGATTGCGCGTAAAGTTGACCCCCAACAGCCAGCCCCCGCATCAAGACCAAAACGACCCAGACCCCATCACCGGGCCTGGGTCGTTTTTTGTGTCGGGGGAGTTCGTTGTCCCAAGTAGTTCACATAGTTTGTGGCCGAGGGATGAATTGCCATCCCCGGTTCATCGGCTGGGGTGTTGGGCCACAGTGAGGTGATTTGAGGGCGGTTAGGGGGCAATCAGATTATGCTTGGTTGACTTAAGCTAACCGGTCTGTATAATGGTGCATCACGCACCTTGATGGCTGGCTGTGTTGGACAGTGCCAACCCTTGACCCATAATCGGAGATTATTGCATGTCGAATGCGAACATCAAGCAAACAACCTTGGGGATTCGAGTGATTTTGTACGCGGCCAGTTTTCTGGTGTTGAGCGTCAGCCTCTCGCTTTTCTTTTTTCCTGGGCAAACGGAGGTCTATTTTTCCTGGACAATCAAGCCGCCCCTAACCGCCGCCTTTCTGGGGGCCGGCTATTTGGCCAGCTTCTTCTTCGAATTCCTCTCCGCCCGAGAACGGGTCTGGGCCAACGCCCGCCCCGCTGTGCCGGGCGTGTGGCTCTTCACCTTGCTGACGTTGATCGTTACCCTGCTCCACCTGGATCGGTTTCACTTCAATAGCCCGGCCTTCATCACTGTGGCCGGGACCTGGGTCTGGCTGGCCATCTATGTGGGAGTGCCCATAGCAATGGGTCTGCTGTGGATTCATCAAGCGCGACAGCCGGGCATTGATCCGCCCCGTGTGGCCCGCTTGCCCAAATGGTTTCTTGTCGTCCTGACGGGGCAAGGCGTGATCATGTTGCTGCTTGGATTGGTCATGTTGATCTCGCCTGATTCGGTGATTCCCCTCTGGCCTTGGGCCCTATCCCCACTCACCTGCCGGGCTATCGGCGCCTGGGGGATGGGTCTGGGCCTCATCGCCCTTCAAGCCGCATGGGAAAACGATTGGCGTCGATTATCTCCGACCATGTTGAGTTACGGGCTTTACGGTGCGCTGCAAATCATCAACCTCTTGCGTTTCCCGACCACGCTAGAGTGGCGTACTCCCCAGGCCATCCTCTATACCGGGTTTATCGTCATTATGTTTTTGATGGGCGCTGTTTGGTACACAGCAGGCCAGGTCTATCAAACGAGACCCTGCCGGGTTTTCGTAACGCCAACACAACCAGATCATCCATTCACACAGAACGACTCAGGCCCCATCACCGGGTCTGGGTCGTTCTGCGTGTCAGCGGTTGGGGGTGGGCGGCGTCTCGGTCGGAAAAAACTTCTAAATGTTTTCTCGAAAACTTCTAAATGTTTTTCCAAACAGATCGGGACCTTTTTCCCAAAAGGTCGGGACCTTTTTCCAAACAGATCGCTATGGTTTTTAGCCCTCCCCACGACGCCCGTGGACCCCCGGTTTGTGGAGGCTGTCCGCGTGGGAGGGACCTTGATCTTCCGGGAAAGGGCCGGTTCTTGTTGGGTCGAGTGGATAGCCTTGGCCCATTCCCGGAAAGGTGGGGGCGATCCGCCTATCAATCCCGGAATGGGCCAAGGGATCTACGTCAACGCAGAACGAACCGGCCCTTTCCGGGATTGTCCGCTTTCGTTTCCAGAAATATGCCGCACACCCTTGTTTGCCCGCGCCGTTGCCAAGATGATACTATCTGTCTATCGTCGTATCGATCCCTTTTAGAAATCCCCGTAATTGCTGAACGGGGACGAGGGGCATTAACTCAATGCGGTTTTTATAAACCATGACTTGCAGTTTCTGGCCCGGTTTAATCTGCAAGCTTTCCCGAATCTTGCGCGGAATCACAATTTGGTACTTGGGCGATACGGTTACGATCTCCATCGGTTTCTCCTAGCGCTGAGGGTTTCGTCATACGCAAGGCAAGTTTATCTCATTCCGAGAAGATGATCAATCAGTTTCGCCAGACGATGATTCAAACAAAATGCGGATGATGTTGGACTTGGAACGGGGGAAACGACAATGAATCGACACTGGTCAGCATGGATCTTCCTGATTTTTCTCCTCACCGCCTGCACGCCCGCAGTCCCACCCCGGTTCCGACCCCGATTCAGCGTGCAACGTTTACGCCGACCTCTGAGTCAGGTTCGACACTTGTTCCCACGGCCACGCCGACGCCCAAAGCGATGCCTGTGCCCGATCCGCGTCTGCAACCGGCCATTGATCAGAGGGCTGGGCTTTCTGGCCGCTCAATACAACGCCGATGTCGGGCTGCTGCAAGAGTCCCCCGACATCGGCCAGCACCGCTATTATCTGACCAACGACAACGCCCTGGCCGCGTATGTGGTGGAGCAGATGGGCGATGCTGACTTTGCCCAAACCCTGCGCGCCAGCCTGGACCGCTACGGCTATCACGGCAACGATTTTGTCGAAGTGGCCTGGGGCGAGGTGATCCCTTGGCCGCCCCTGCATCACAAGGATTTGGTGGTGCAGAAGCTGAGCGATAGGGCGATGCGACTTTCTGAACGTGGACGAAACCGAGCCTGTGGGGGATTGCATTTTGCAGGAGACCCACACCCCGGAGCTGGGCGTCTTCTACGATTGGTCCAGCTTCTCCAACCTGGCCTGCATGGGCGCGGTGAACGAGGTCAACAAGGGCAATCTGGATATAGCCCGTTGGCTATATCGGACCGAAATGACCATCTTTGACGGCAAGGGCTGGCCCGATGAAGCCTGGCGGAAGCGGGATGGGGTCTACGAAACCATCGGCCTGACCTGGTGCCTCTATGCTGGGGCGCTGCTGGGCGAACCGGTCAACGGGCAGGTGCTTTCCCAATTGTTGGCACAACAAGACCCGGACATCGGCGGCTTCCACACCCACTTTCGGGCTGACGAACCCCAATTGGCCGACGCCAACGTGGAGACGACTTCCCTCGCCCTGCTGGCCCTGAGTACGCTCAACGGGACACACCAACTTGGCGACTCGTTATCGGTGCTGGGCCTGCCGGCAGATGTAGCCCAATCCGCGGTGGCCCTTTCGTCTACACCCGTCCCGATGCCCACGCCCGTGTCCACATCTATGCCCACACCGACGCCCATTCCCGGTCTGCAATCAACCATTGACGAGGGTCTGCGCTTTCTGACCGACCAATTCAATCCCGACCTTTCCCTGCTGCGAGAATCCCGCATCGTTGCGTATAATAGCTATTGGCTGACCACAGATAATCTGCTGGCGACCTATGCGCTGGACGCCATTGCGCGCCGGTCGTTGGCAGCGTCCGTGCGGACCGGACTGGTCCAGCATGGCGATGTCCATCACGGCCTGATTGAGGCGTTGGTCGGTGAATCCGTGGACTGGCCGCCCCATGTGGAGACGCAGTCCGAGGTGGGGCCGCTGGTGAAGATGGAACAGCGTGTGACGGGGCCGACGTACGAAGATTGGGCCGACTATACGGATTTTGTTCTTTATAGGGCGTTGATTGCCCACAACGCCGGTGACAGCGAACTGGCTCTGGAGCATTATGACCAAGCCCTGGCCCAGTTTGATGGGGTGGGTTTTCCCGACAAGGCTTTTACGGAGAGAGAGGGCGGCCCCCTCTATGCCACCTATAAGTTGGCCCTGGCGCTCTATGTGGGGTCAGCCATTGGTCAACCCTTGGATCTGGTTCTTCTTCAAGCATTGCTGGCCAAACAAGAGACCGAGACTGGCGGCTTTATCACCCTCTATGACCCCACAGGCACGCCCCAGGGGGATGCTAACACAGAGACGACGGCCTATGCATTGCTCGCCTTGGCCCGTTTGCGATAGTACAGGTTTAATCGATTCAAACTGCTTTTGAAAGCCAAGGACAACCCCAAATGGACACCAAAAAATATTCCGTCCCCCTCTCGGCCTACGACTATCGGGTGCTGACCAACAGCAAGATCATTGCCCTGATGATTGGGGATCAGTTGGAGACGGCCAAGAAAGAAGGGCGACCAGCGCATTCTCTCCATGACCCTCTTTCAGCTGGAAGAGTTGACCGGCTGGTTGGCCGCCGAGTCCAACCATGCCAATAGCAGACGGGTGAGCGAGGAACTGGGCGAGATCTGCGACCAGGTGGAAAGTTTGCTCGACCAGATCAAGCGCGGCTGGGTAGGGGTCCCTACTATTTCTGCGCCCCACAGGTGAGGGGAATCAGAGCGCAGGCTTGGTCGGGGATGGGGGCGGGGGCGAAGGTGGGGCGGGCGAGGAGCAGTTCGGTGCCGCCCCCGCCGTCGATCTCGGCCCGGCTGCCGTCGGTGGGGTTGTAGAGGCCGACGACGATCTGCCAGTCGCCGGGGGTGGAGACAGCGTCCGCGGGCAGGGTGAGTTGTCGCCAGTCCACGGGCAGGGTGGGGCCTTGGACGAAGAAGCGGGGCGGGCCGTCGCTTTGGGCCACGGTTTGGCCGTCCTTGCGCAGGTGGATGAAGGGGACGTAGCCGGGGGGCAGTCGGTTGTCCTGGCCCCAGGCGAGCCAGATGTCCAGGGGCTGGCCGGGACGCATGGTGGGGTGGGCCAGCCCGCCGGTGAAGGCGAGGGCGGTGCCGTCCGGCGTGGTGAAGGTGGCGGTGACGGGGTCGGGCGCGGTCCACGTCACGGCTGGAGAGGTGGGGAAGATCTGAGACATTGTCTGCGCCCCCCGTTGGTAGACGGCGAGTAGACCCAGGGAACCATCGGCGGTGTTGACGCTGACGGTTCCTTCTTTTTTTCAGAAATTGGATTGACGATGGGCAGACGATCGGCAGCTTGGGCGGGGTCCGGGCCGTGGACCGCGCCGACGACGGCTCCCCAGGTGCGGGGGAGGAAGAGCCAGAGGGTGGTGAGGCGGAGGGTCTCGCCGGGCTGCCAGCGGTCGGGGGGATACCAGACCAGGGCCGGGGCGGCGACTTGGTCGAAGGTGTAGACCGTCTCGCCGCCGGGGGTGCGGAGTTCTAGCCACGGGCGCACGGAGCCGGGCACGAAGTCTCGGGCCGACTTGCCAAAAGGTGGTGACTTTGGTCTGCCGCCAGCGGGGCCAATCTTCGATTTCGATGCCCGTGGCGGTGAGCGGCCCAAAGCGACGATTGGGGATTGTCCATTGTCGCATTGTGCATTGCCGTCGCCCCGGGCGAAGTCGTAAAAGGCGTCGGGGATGGTTTTGGTGGGGGCATCTTTGGCCAGGAGCAGGAAGCCGTCGGCGGCGTCGATGATGCCCCAGTCGGCGGCCAGGAGGGTGTCCACGGTGAATTTGACATCGCCGGGGGGCAGGTCGGTGTTGGTGGTGACGTCGATCAGCGCCCAGGTGGCCGGGTTGGCCGGGGCGTCCAGGCCCTTGGGGAATTGATAGATGTGCTGCCGGTGGCTGACGTGGGGGTGGACGGCGGCGGTGGCGGTGACCGCGGCGTCCGGGGGGATCTGGGCGGTGAAGCGGTCGAGGAGGCGGTGGTGGGCGGTGACCGGGGTGGGGTCGAGGTTGCCGCCCCAGGGACCCCGGCCGGATTGGGCATAGACGCCCCCGGCCCAGGCCAGGCTCCACAAGATCAGGCCCAGGGCCAGGAGGGGGCGCACGGACGCGCCGGCGTTGCGGACGAAGGCCATCAGCGCCATCTTGGCCGGGCTGGCCGCGGGGAGGTGCTGGAAGCTGGCCGAGGATCCGGTGATGCGCCGGGCGGCAAAGCGCCACAGCCGGGCCGCGCCATAGAGGGCGCTGACGGCCACGAAGGGCACAATGGGGGCGTCGTAGTGAAATTGGCTGTAATATTGGGCCGGGAAGGCGCTGAGGCTGTTGGCCAGGAGCACGGGCAGGCAGAGCAACAAAATCTCTGGGGCCAGGAGGCTGAAGAAGCCAAAGGCGGCCAGCAGGCCCAGCACATAGTCCCGCCGGGCCGGTTCCAGGCTGATCTGCAAGACCAGGCCGGGCTGGGTGAGGAAGCTCTTGAAGATGTCCACGGGCGAGTTGCCCAAGGCCCCATAGCGCTGAAAATAGGTGCTCTCGGCCACGTCATACCAATCCGCGGCGTAGTGGGGGACGATCACGAAGGTGGCGACGTAGAACCAGGCCAGGGCCGTGATGGTGACGAGGAGGCCGGGGAGAATTGAGAATTGAGGATTGAGGATTGAGAATTGAGTGTGATGGGTTGGACTCGGCCGATCGACCCCATTGTGCATTGTCCATTGTGCATTGTGCATTCCCACCCCCCGCCACATGGCCCACACGCCCAGGCCGGCGGCGAGGAGGGCCATTTCTTCTTTGACGGCGGCGACGAGGAGGGCGGCGAGGATGAATTGGGCCCAGCGGCGGCGTTCGACGGCCCAGAAGGCCCACAGGATCAGGGGGACGCCAAAGGCCACGGCGTGGACTTCGGTGAGGAGGACGGATTGGAGTTGGGGGGCCAGGAGATAGGCGGCGGCCAGGGCCAGGGCAATGGGCCGGGTGAGTTGGCGCAGGGGTTCCCTGTGCCAGATCAGGGCGCGCTTGGACTCGGCCACCAGTTGATCCAGCTTTTCCAGGGCCAGGGCATAGACAAAGAAGGCCCCGGCGGCCACGGCCATCACCTGGAGCAGGAGCAGGGCGCGCACGTCGTTCCACAGCCAATAGATGGGGCTGATCAGGACGAAGATCGGCTCCACATGGTCGGTGAGGCGGACGGAGGTGGTCTCTCGTTCGGTGAATTGGAGGAAGCGGCCCTGGCTGCTGTTCCACACGGCCTGGTCGATCTGGCCCAGATCCGCCTTGTGGGTGCGCATCCCGGCGTGGAAATCCCAGGCCAGGCCGGTGAAGATCACCACGAAGGCCAGGACGAGGAGGAGCAGGGCGGTGCGGTAGCGGGTCGGCGAAGAGGAAATTGAAAATTGAAAATTGAAATTTTGGCTTGGACGTGGGTTTTCACGAAATGACCTTTGGTTGTGATGCGACGGAGTTAAGGCAAAAGGCAAAAGGCAAAGTGCAAAAGGCAAAAATGGTGTGCTCACGCTGAGTTGGGCGACATCGTCCGCCGGGGGCTAAAGTCTGCCGGGGGCTAAAGCGCCCCGGCTGGTCGGGGAAACCCGATAAATCGGGTTGTTTTTTAACAAGATCTGGGGTCAACCCAGCCCGATTCATCGGGCTTGTTTTGTCCAGCCGGGGCGCTTCAGCCCCCGGCGATGGTCGGCTTGCCAAGATGTGGGTGAAAACCCTGGATTTTCACAACCACGCACTTTTGCCTTTTGCCTTTTGCACTTTGCCTTTTGCCTTTTCTTCTTCGCCCCCACAGCGCGCTCAGTCCCGGCCAACACCAGTTCAAGGCGGTCATGAGCAGGCGCATGGCCAGGGCGGCCAGGGTGGCCACGCCGCCGCCGATCACCGGTTCCAGCCAGAAGAAGAGGGCCCCTTCCCGCACGCCCAGGCCGCTGGGGGTGATGAAGCTGAGATAGCCCATTGCATAGGCCATGGGATAGGTGCCGACCAAATGGAAGAGGTCTGTCCCCATCTGGGCCGGGGAGAGGTCCACCACGGCAAAGGTGACGGCGGCAAAGGTCAACCCCCACAGGATCCAGATGCCCATGCCGATGATCAGCAGGCCCAGGAGCCGGGCGCTGGAAAAGGTGATGGGCAGGGCGGGGCGGCCCACCTTCACCAACAGCCAGTTGAGCAGGCCAAAGAGCCAGCCGGGGCGCAACAAAAAGAGCAGCACGCATCCCAGGGCCAGCCCGGCCAGCCAAGGGATGGCCCCGGTCATTTCGACGGTAAGCATCCCCAAATTGCCGGTGAACAGCAGATAGACCGCGGCCAGGGGCAGCACGCCCAGCAGGGTGATGACCTGGATCAGCACCACGCTGATCAGGGTGGCTTCGGCCCGGATGCCCCGCTCTCGGCAGAGGACGGTCATGCCCAGGGGCTGCCAGATGTTGCCGGGGATATAGCGCACGATGGCGCTGGCAAACCAGATGCGGGCCGCGGCCCAAAAGTCCAGCCGCCCGTCCAAGGGACCGTCGATCAGGCGCAAAAGCAGCCGCCACAGACCGATCTCCGCCGCCCAGGTAACGAGCAGCCCCAGGATGGCCGCGGTCAGCCATCCGCCATGCAGCCGCCAGGTCTGGGTGCGCAGACTCATCCCATTGGCTCTGCCAACAGCAGCCCGACGAAGAGCAGGGCCAAGATCAAAAAGACCAGTTTGATCAGCGACACGCTGCGTCGCCACACTGTGCCGGATGGCTGATTCTTCACTTGGCTATCAACCATCACTGCCCCTTGTTCGCTCGTCATTCGCCAATTGCCATTTGCCATTCGCCCCGCATGAGCATAAGCGAATCCGTGCAAGTTTGACAAATCTCCCGTGGCTGTTTAGGATGAAGCTTAGTGTTCTTTCAACGTCAAGAGGCATTCCTGTGACCCAACTGACCAACCAACAAAGCCAATCCAATCAAAGCCAGGGACAATCCGCCCCGTCTTCGGTTGTTCAACCCGGCACTTATATCTATGACTATCCTCGCCCCGCGGTGACCGTGGACATCATCCTCTTCACCTTTCGGGAAAGCACCTTGCAGGTGCTGTTGATCCAGCGCAAGAATCCGCCTTTTGCCGGAAAGTGGGCCTTGCCCGGCGGCTTTGTGCAGATGGACGAAGGGCTGGAAGCCGCGGCCTTGCGGGAATTGGGCGAAGAGACCGGGGTGCGGGATGTCTATTTGGAGCAGCTTTTCACCTTTGGCGACCCCAACCGGGACCCCAGGGGCCGGGTGGTGACCGTGAGCTACTTTGCCCTGCTCAGTGCGGATCAGGTGATCAACATGGAGCAGCGGGGGCAGATCCAGGGCAACGACGATGCCAGCGCCGCCAAGTGGTGGGATATCTACGAGCTGCCGGACCTGGCCTTTGACCATCGCCCCATTCTGGACTATGCCCTGCAACGTCTGCGCTGGAAGCTGGAATGGACCGCCCTGGGCTTCATGCTCCTGCCCGAAGCCTTCACCCTGTCCGAGCTGCAACAGGCCTACGAGACCATCCTGCACGAGCCTCTGGACAAGCGCAACTTCCGCCGCAAGATCCTCTCGTCCGGTCTGCTGGAACCCACGGGCGCCTTCCGGGAAGGCGACCACCGCCCGGCCAAGCTCTACCAGTTCACCGCCCAATCCATCGAGCTGGAACAGGCCCGGCGGCGATTCCCGTAGAGGGTTTTGGATTCGGTGCCGATAATGTTCCACGTCCAATCTTCAATCGAAAATCCAAGATCCAAATCCATCGCAACTCCCATGTCTGTTTTTCACAACACGCCCATCCCGCTCCGGCGGGGTCAATTTATGGATGCCGTTGCGGCTGCCGGTGGCTCTTGGCCGCTTGCACGTCTGGGGCGGGGCTGCCCACGGGTGATGCCCCATGCGCCGACGGTGGCCCCCAGCCACGGCGGCGGTTGCCCAAGTGCCGGCCGCCGGGGTCGTCGCCGACCTCGGCTGCTGTGGCGAATGGCCGCCAGAAGTGGGAGTATCAGGTGGTCCCCCTGGCCACCCTGATGGCACCCGGCGGTCGAACCCTCAGGCCGATCCCCAGCCAGCGACCCCAAGACGCGGCGCGAGCAGGAGTCGATCTCTCAACGAAACGCCACCCCAACCCTCACGCCCACGCCAGTCCCACCCGGCCCCGGGGAACTGTTGGCCCAACGGCTGGCCGGCCTGGGCAGCGACGGCTGGGAATGGGTGGCGCGCTTGCCGGGGAGCGAGCTGGGGGCGAGGAACAGGTGATCTTCAAGCGACGGCCGTGGTGGAGACGCCGGTCACTTCCCTGCAAACCGGGGTGACGGGGGCCATGTTCCGGGGCAATCCCCAGCGCACGGGGGTCTATGCCACCCTGGGCGTGCGGATTTTGCGGGCAGCCCAAGTGGAAGTTCAACACCGGGGACGCGGTGCGATCCTCCCCCATCCTGGCCGGGCAGGTGCTGCTGGTGGGCAGCAACGACGGCAATCTCTACGCCATCAACACGGAGACGGGCCTGGGCCTGTGGCGCTTTGGCGTGCCCGGCGGGGTGCTCTCCTCGCCCGGAGTGTTTGAGGACCAGGTCACCTTTGGCGGGCATGGATGGCAGCGTCTATGCCCTGGATCTGGCCACGGGCCAGGAGAAGTGGCGCTTCAAGACCGATGGGCCGGTGATCTCCTCGCCCTTGGTGACGGCCAAAACCCTCTATGTGGGCAGCAACGACGGCAATGTCTATGCCCTGGACATCACCACGGGCCAGGAGATCTGGCGCTTCGCCACCCAGGGCGAGGTCAGTTCGTCGCCCATGTTGATGAACGACACGATCTACGTGGGCAGCAGCGACCAGACCCTCTATGCCCTGGACGCCCCCACAGGGGCCTTGCGCTGGCAATTTGCCACCAAGGGGGCCATCGGCTTTGCCGCGGCCGGGGTCGGGGGGACGGTCTATGTGGGCAGCTTTGACGGCACTCTTTATGCCGTGGATGGCGAGAGCGGCCAACTTCTGTGGCAATTTGAGACCCAGGGCGGCGTGCTCTCCGGCCCGGCGGTGGCGGGGGAGTCGGTCTTCTTCGGCAGCCTGGATGGCAACGTCTATGCGGTCAACCGGCGCACGGGCCAGGGGCTGTGGGAGTTCGCCACGGGGGATCAGGTGGGATCCTCCCGGCCTATGTCAACGGCATCGTCTACATGGGCAGCAACAGTGGCCGCCTCTATGCCCGTACATTGGACGCGGCCACGGGCCGGAGAAGTGGTCCTACGCCACCGGAGACAGCGTCATCTCATCGCCCATCGTCTCCAATCAAGTCGTCTATTTCGGCAGTTCCGACGGCAGCGTCTACGCGCTGAGATAGCAGTTAGCAGGCCAGCAGTTAGCCATTGTTCCATTGTTCATTGTCATTTCCAAGTTCAACCCTATGCCCACATCAAACCTGACCGACTGTTGCAACAGCGGCCCAATCCACTGGACTCGCTCTTTGTCAACAAGTTCCTGCTCACCCTGGCGGTGCTGGTGGGCATTTGGTTGTGCGCCGACTGGTGCGCGTGGTGGTCCATCACCGGTTGAGGAAGAGACCCGGGTCTACCAACTGGAGAAGTTTGTCAGCTATGTGGCCGCGGTCGTGATGGTGCTCTCCGTGGGCCGGATTTGGTGGTCCGAGGGCTTTCAATCCCTGGCCACGGTCTTCGGGCTGCTCTCCGCCGGTCTGGCCATCGCCCTGCAAGATCTGATCAAGGACATGGCCGGCTGGGTCTTCATCCTGAGCCGCACCCCCTTCAAGGTGGGGGACCGCATCCAGGTGGGCGACAACGCCGGAGATGTGGTGGACATTCGCCTCTTCCAGTTCACCCTCAACGAGATCGGCAATTGGGTGCAGGCGGACCAAAGCACGGGCCGGGTGATCCACATCAACAACAGCGTGGTTTTCACCCAACCCCTGGCCAACTATACCCGGGGCTTTCGAATATATTTGGCACGAGATCCCGGTGATGGTCACCTTTGAGAGCGATTGGAAACAGGCCAAGCAGATCTTGTTGCATCTGGTCATGGAGCAGCAGGGGGACTTCTCCTCCACAGCCAGCAAGAAGTTGCGCCAGGCCGCCCGCCACTACATGATCTACTACAAAACCCTCACCCCCACGGTCTACACCAGCGTGGCGGACAGCGGCGTGGTCCTCACCATCCGCTATCTGACCGATCCCCGGCGGCGGCGGGGGACGACCCAGGCCCTGTGGGAGGCCATTTTGGACGAGTTCGCCAGCACCCGGACATCGATCTGGCCTATCCGACCCAACGCTTTTACAACAATGTCACCGAGGGCAAACCCGGCGTGGCTGGCATGGCCAAGATGGGTCCGCCGCCCCAAATGCCTCGTGATTTTCCTGCGAAGCGAATTAACCGCCGAGGGAGCGGAGAATCGCAGAAAGGTTCGAGGCTAACGCCTTTAAACTCTCAGGTGGAGCTCATATCGAGCACACTCATCCCTACCTCAACCCTGCCCGTGGCTGACCCCGACCTGGGCTATTTTTTGACATCAAGCGTGGAACAGTCCACGACGCCCTGGCCCCCCGCCCAACTCCATGTGATTATTCGGCACCAGGAGACAGATGCCCACTACGACCCTGCCTTCCTTCACCTTCCGGTGGCGGATCAGGCGGCGAAGGGATGCGGTTTGTCTCCCTTGGGCTTATCCCGACCACAGAGCAGGCAAGGCAGGTCGGCATGGGGCGTATTGTGTTAAGGTCGCTCAGAAGTCCTTGTCCACCTCTTTAGCTTTGGCGGACAGTTGACAGTTACAGTCTGCCACGAGGCAGACAGTACCACGCCCTGCAAGACCGAGTATATCCTTGCCTCTACCGCACCCATTTTGATCCTCAGCCCTGACCAGCGGGATACCGCCAACCAACTGGCCGAGGAGATGGAGGTCACCCTGGCCCGCAGTCCGGGCAGGATGGGGCACGGGCGGGCACTGCGTTTTGGCAGCGGTTGGCCCAGGTGATCCCCCCCACTGCGGCCTTTGTGGGCGGGCTGAAGCGAATCTGGGATCATTACGCCCACGTTTCGGTGTTGGGTCAGGCATTCCCCGCTTCGCTGACTTCTTGCGCCGGGAACAGAAACGTTTGACGGCCGCCGGTTTGTGGAGCGCCGAAACCGTCACGCTCGCAGATCTGCTTGCCCCGGATCGGACAAGTTGACCATGTTGGATTCCTTGCAACAGGATCTCAGCACCTTTGATGTTGCTCTTCCAGTCCAGCCAAGTCCAGGCGTTGGGGCCGGAGGTTTACCTAATCTTTTTTTGTGTTGGTGCTCTTCGAAGGTTCGGCCA
>CAVPIK010000015.1:0-36901 GCA_963704975.1 uncultured Chloroflexia bacterium
TACCCCACCGGAAGCCGTGCGGATTCCCATTCGAAGAAGCCTTGGGTGTCCAAAATGTGGTCGGCCAGGTCGCCGGCCAGTCGATAGCGTTCGTTGATGTCGCCGGTTTGGGTGAACTGGCGGACCAGGCGCTCGGCCACGGGGTCCAGGGCGGCGAGACGGGTCAGCCGATCCTTGGGCCGGGGCAGGTAGACATTGGCAGCCAGAAAACGATAGTCCACCATGCGCTTGATGGCCTCACCCAGGATGAGCAGGCCGGTGGCCGGGTCTGCGTGCTGCATGTCGACGGCGTTTTCGTACAGATCCGCGGTCAGATAGCGCAGAAACAACAGATCCGCCGGGGCCATGTCCGGCGGCTGGGCCAGGGCCGCCTCGGCCTCGGTCCACCAACCCTTGCACCACGGGATCCCGGTCCAAGACCACAAAGCCCGTGCTCAGCATGTGGGCGGTGATGGGTCGGCCCGCCCGTCGCTCTGTCTCGAAATAGCCCCGAATGGCCGTAGGCGGATTGATGAAGATCTCCGCTGGGACGCCGCCAAAGCGGCGCTGAATACGCTGTCGCCAGTCCGCTTCGTGGACCACGTAGATATCCAGATCACTGTTCGGGCTGGGCGTGCCCCGGATCACGCTGCCGCAGGCCACGATGCCCACGGGGTCCACCCGATCCAGCACAAACGCCACGGCATCCCGCAAGGCCGATGCGTAAGGTTCGGCCAGATCCGGCCATTTCAAGTCAAGGGTGCTCATGCGACCATCCCCGCAATGCGTTCTCGCCCGGCATAGATGTTGAACCGTTCGCCCCGCAGAAAGCCGACCAGGGTCATGCCGAATTCTTGGGCCACGTCGATGGACAGGCTGCTGGGGGCGGAGACGGCGCAAACCATGGGCACCCCGGCCACCAAACATTTCTGCATAATTTCATAGCTGGCCCGCCCGCTGACCATGACGGCGCAGCGGTTGAGGGGCAGTTTGTTGGCCATCAACGCCCAGCCCACCAATTTGTCCACCGCGTTATGTCGCCCCACATCTTCCCGGCAGACCAGCATGGTGCCGGTTTCATCAAACAGCGCCGCGGCGTGCAGCCCGCCGGTGAGGGTGAAGAGGCGCTGGTTGGCCTCAAGCTGTCGGGGCAGATCGACGATCAGCTTTCGCTCAAAAACCGGGCCGGGGGGGATGACCGGGCAACCCCGAATTTGCAACGTCTCCAGCCCGGCCTTGCCGCACACCCCGCACGCGCTGGAGGTGAAGAAGTGGCGGTCCAAGCTGGGCAGATCCGGGATGGTGTCGGCCCGCAGGCTGACGTTGACGATGTTGTACTGCTGCTCGGCCTCAACGTCCACGCAATAGGCGATGGTCGAGATCTCGTCCCGGTGGCCGATCACCCCCTCGGAGAAGAGGAAACCGGCGGCCAGTTCAAAGTCCGCGCCGGGGGTGCGCATGGTGACGGCCACGGTCTTGGTCTCGCCCCCGGCCAGCAGGCGGATCTCCAGAGGCTCCTCCGTGGCGATCTCGTCCGTGCGCAGGCGCTTGCTCGCCCCGTCCACGGACCAGACCCTGGCCTTGACTTTGCTCCCCGGCCGCATGGTCATGTTGACCTTTAGGCCCAAGCCGGTTGGCGGGCTTCGTGGGCGGCGACCTTCTCTTCCACGGCCTGGATATAGCCCAGATCGTCCAGCCCCCGCAGCAGACAGGTCTTGCGGAAGGGGTCGATCTGGAAGCCCATCACCTGGCCGTCGGGCAGGGTGACGGTCTGGGAGGCCAGGTCGATGGCGATGCGGGTCTCCGGCGCTTCTTCGATCAGATCCAGCAACATGCCCACGGTCTCTTCGGGCAACGTGACCGGGAGCAGCCCATTCTTGAGGCTATTGTTGTAAAAGATGTCGGCAAAACCCGGCGTGATCACCGCCCGGAAGCCGTACTCGGTCAGCGCCCACACCGCATGTTCCCGGCTGGAGCCGCTGCCAAAGTTGCGCCCGGCCAGCAGGATCTCGCTGCCGTTGTACTCGTCGTGGTTGAGCACAAAATCCGGCTTCGGGCTGCCGTCCGGGTTATAGCGCCAACTGGAGAAGAGGCCATCGCCCATGCCCTCCTTGGTCACCGCGGTCAAATAGCGGGCGGGGATGATCTGGTCCGTGTCCACATTCTCCGCCCGCAGGGGGGCGGCGGTGGCGTTAAGTGTTGTGAATTGTTGCATGGTCTCGTTCCTGTTTCTGGGCTGGTCACAGAAGTTCGACTTTTTTCAAAAGTCGAACTTCTCGGTCACCGACCCGCATGTTTTGAATAATCGTCAGATTGTATTTTCGTAAAGATCCGCCACGGGGAAGCAGAGATCGTAGTCATTCCAAAAGAGATCGCCGTCTTGGACTGTGAAGTCCTGGAACAGATTCTGGGTCCAGATATTTGCGGATCAGCGGATTGGTGGATGTTGCCAAGAATGGACCGAAATCCACGTCTCGCGTCACCCCATCGGAAAAGGTGAATCCGAAGGACGTATTTCCCCTTGTGTTCTGACCCACGACCACTGCCAGTATCGAATCCGTGATCCGGTGTAAACATTGAAGGCTTTCACTCGTCCTGTATTTGGCGTGCGCATCCAAATCTCCTCGGCAACATCTATCTTGACTTGGCGGATCAGGACAGCCGTACGATCATATGTGGCTCGGCGTAGCGTGCGATACGGCGCCTATCCGCGCACTGACGTGTGATGCCTGAATCTCCACAACTTTGCCGTTCGTCGACGAGACTTCAGCCCGACTCTCCGTAGCCCTGATAACGTTGCCACGAACGTGTACCTGCTGCGTGCGCGTCTGGACCTGAAGCGTGTCGCTCAAGTCAGGCCGCAACGTGACGTTGGTCGCCGTACATGATTTTCTCCCTTCGCACAAAACCCTACGCCGTCACAGGTTGCTTCAGTTCCTGACGCACATCCACCACCCGCCCGTTGATGGCCGCGGACGCCGCCATGATCGGACTCATCAACAGACTGCGGGAGCCCGGCCCCTGGCGGCCCTGGAAGTTGCGGTTGCTGGTGCTGGCCACATATTTGCCCCGGCCCGCCTTGTCATCGTTCATGGCCAGGCACATGGAGCAGCCCGCGCCCCGCCATTCAAAGCCCGCCTCGCTGAAGATGCGGTCCAGCCCCTCGGCCTCGGCCATGGCCTTGACCGCCTTGGAGCCGGGCACGACCAAGGCTTGCACGTTGTCCGCCACCTTGCCGGCCCTGGATCACCTGGGCCGCTGCCCGCAGATCCTCGATGCGGCCGTTGGTGCAGGAGCCGATGAAGACCAGGTCGATGGGCTGGCCCTCCATGGGCTGGCCCGCGGTGCAGGCCCATGTATTCCAGGGCGCTGAGCAGGCTGCGCCGCTCCGCCGGATCGTCCAACTCCTCCGGCGTGGGGATGCGCTGGGTGACTTGGCACGCCCTGGCCGGGGTTGGTGCCGTAGGTGACCATGGGGGCCAACGTCGCCGCGTCCAGGGTCAGTTCCCGGTCGAAGACCGCGTCCTCGTCGCTGTAGAGGGTCTGCCAGTGGGCCACGGCCTTGTCCCAATCCGCGCCCTTGGGGGCATAGGGACGGCCTTGGATATAGTCGTAGGTGGTCTGGTCCGGGGCGATCATGCCGGCCCGGGCGCCGCCTTCGATGCTCATGTTGCAGATGGTCATGCGGTTGGCCATGCTCATGGCGCGGATGGCGCTGCCCCGGTACTCGAAGACATGGCCGATGCCGCCGTTGGCCCCGTTCTTGGCGATGATGGCCAGGATCACATCCTTGGCCGTGACGCCGAAGCCCAGTTCCCCGTCCACGGTGATGGCGAAGGTCTTGGGCTTGGTCTGGAGCAGACATTGGGTGGCCAGCACATGGCCCACTTCGCTGGTGCCGATGCCAAAGGCCAGCGCGCCAAACGCGCCGTGGGTGCTGGTGTGGCTGTCCCCGCAGACGATGGTCATGCCCGGCTGGGTGATGCCCATCTCCGGCCCGACCACGTGGACGATGCCCTGCACGGCCCCGTCGATGTCGAAGAGGGTGACGCCGAAGTCGGCGCAGTTCTGGCGCAGGGTGCGCACCTGGGTGGCCGCGTCCGCCGGCCACAGGTCAATCCCCACGCCGATGCGGGTGGGGATGGCATGGTCCATGGTCGCAAAGGTCTTGTCCGGGCGACGCACGGACAGTCCCCGCTCCCGCAGCATGCCAAAGGCCTGGGGCGAGGTCACTTCGTGGATCAGGTGGGCGTCGATGTACAGCACGACCGGCGCGCCCGGCTCTTGGGCCA
Source organism: uncultured Chloroflexia bacterium (assembly GCA_963704975.1). Taxonomy (GTDB): domain Bacteria; phylum Chloroflexota; class Anaerolineae; order Caldilineales; family Caldilineaceae; genus JAGNDO01. The sequence continues at coordinate 4,272 of CAVPIK010000015.1, forward strand.
CCACGTGGGCGTCCCATACTTTTTCAAATAGCGTTTTTGCCACAAATTCCTCCGTCATTTTAGGTGTGTTCAATTCAAATGTATTCAACGTGATTTGCCATGTCTTCTGGCGTGTATACGGCACATAACAGGTCTAAAGCACTCACCCAGTCGCCGATTCTATGTCTTTCCTGCACCCCAAACACAATCCCAGCATGAGATTTTCCCGAAGCGGCCAACACAAGGAAATCAGTGTCAGACGTAACCAAAACACGACCCAGACGAACGGCTTGCTCAAAATGATCCTGATCCGAATCGCCTGCCATGCCAAGATCGTGGACCGTGACGATATCGACACCCCGTCTGCGCAACTGGTCTGCAATCCTTGGGGATAGGTTCTCATCCAAGTAGAGACGAATGGCGGCTGCCAACGCGCTTCTCCTTCATTTCATCGGCCAAGCGGCGGCGATCTTCGATACTCTGGTCGATCTCGGCTTTGTGGTCGTAGTAAAACGCAAGGGCTGAATAGACCTGTGGCAATGTGAGACGATAGTGTTCAGCGATTTCTTCGGCTTCCATCATCGTGAAAGACTTTTGCCACAGCAATGTCAGCCACCGTGATCGTTGTTCCGACGATGAACGGTCGACCGTTGACGAATTCGTGGATTGATTGCGATCTGATCAGATGGCTTGGATTGTGTTTGTGATCATGTTACTCCTTCCCCGGAACGAATCTGACCCCACTTTCGGGTTGACCCACTTCGGTTGCGAAGACCGCGCTGGGTTCCAACCGCAGAGCTACTTGGTAGCGGGATCGGTCGGGCTACACAACCGGCGTTAGCCTGCGTTGCGAACAACCTTCATGCCTTTGACCCCCACCGCCTCTTCCTCCTCCACATCCGACCCTTCCGCCGCCGCCTCAATGGCAGCCACCCGCTCCTTGGGGACGATGTGCCAGAAGTATTGGCGTTGGACTTCCCAGTCTTCCAGAATCTGGCTGGCCCGCTGGGAGCCGGTCTTGGCCAGATGTTCTTCGATCAGGCTGCGCACGAAGGTTTCGTCCGCACCGCCCCGCAGACGGCGGATGCCGATCAGTTCGGGGTTGTAGCGACGCTCGAAGCGTTCGCTGACGTCGTAGACAAAGGCCTGGCCGCCGGTCATGCCGGCGCCGAAGTTGCGCCCGCTGCTGCCCAGGACGACCACGGTGCCGCCGGTCATGTATTCGCAGCAGTGCTGGCCTGCGCCTTCCACCACGGCCACGGCACCGCTGTTGCGGACGGCGAAGCGTTCGCCCGCCACGCCGGCGGCAAAGAGTCGGCCCCCGGTGGCCCCGTAGAGGGCGGTGTTGCCCATGATCACATTTTGATGGGAGACAAAGTTGGCCTCTTCCTGGGGGTGGATGATGATCTCGCCGCCGCCCAGGCCCTTGGCCACATAGTCGTTGCCCTCGCCGATCAGGCGCAGTTGCAGGCCGCTGATGGCAAAGGCCCCAAAGCTCTGGCCCGCGGAGCCGGTGAAGGTGATCTGGACATGGCCGTCCCGCAGCCCCGTGTCCCCGTAGCGCAGGGCCAACTGGCCGGAGAGCTTGGTGCCCACGGAGCGCTCGGTGTTGCGGATCTTGTGGGCCAGACGCACGGGGGCGTCCGGGTTGGCCTGAAGGCTGGCCAGCACCTGCTCCACAATGCGGTCGCCCACGGTGGGGTTGGCGATCAGTTCGTTGCGGGGCAGCACATTGCGCCGGGCGCTGCCCGTGTCCGGCACGTAGAGCAGGGGGGCCAAGTCCATAAAGCCCGCTTCCCGGCCAAAGAGCACCTGCTCCAACATTTCGGGATGGCCCACCACTTCGTCCAAACTGCGGAAGCCCAGACTCGGACAGCACCTCCCGCACCTCTTGGGCGATGTGGGTCATGAAGCGCATGACCATCTCCGGCGTGCCGTCGAACTTGGCCCGCAGCTCCTCGTCCTGGGTGGCGACGCCGACCGGGCAGGTGTTTTTGTGGCAGACCCGGGCCATGATGCAGCCCTCGGCGATCATGGCGCTGGTGCCGAAGCTGACTTCGTCCGCGCCCAGCATGGCGGCCATCACCACGTCCCGCCCGCTGGCCAGACCGCCGTCCGTGCGCAGGGTGACCCGGGTGCGCAGGCCGTTGGCCAACAGGGTCTGGTGGATCTCGGCCAGACCGATCTCCCAGGGCAGACCGGCGTTTTTGACGCTGCTGAGGGGGCTGGCCCCGGTGCCGCCGTTGGCCCCGCTCAGGTGGATCACGTCGGCGAAGCCCTTGACCACGCCGGCGGCCACGGTGCCGACGCCCATCTCCGCCACCAGCTTGACGCTGACCTTGGCGTTGGGGTTGATGGTCTTGAGGTCGAAGATCAGTTGGGCCAGATCCTCGATGCTGTAGATGTCATGGTGGGGCGGCGGCGAGATCAGGGCCACGCCCGGCGTGCTGTGGCGCAGGGTGGCGATCTCCACGGAGACCTTGTGGCCGGGAAGCTGGCCGCCCTCGCCGGGCTTGGAGCCTTGGGCCATCTTGATCTGCAACTCGGACGCGCTCATCAGATATTCGGGGGTGACACCGAAACGGCCCGACGCCACCTGTTTGATCTTGCTGGCCCGCTCGGTGAAGTAGCGATCCTTGGCCTCGCCGCCCTCGCCGCTGTTGGACATGCCGCCCAGGCGGTTCATGGCGATGGCCAGGGTTTGGTGGGCCTCGGCGCTCAACGCGCCGTGGCTCATGGCCGCGGTGCTGAAGCGGGGGGTGATCTTCTCCACCGGCTCCACCTGCTCCAGGGGGACCGGGGGCCGAGCAGCGGCGGAAGGTCGAGCAGATGCCGGGGGGCCAACTTCATGGCTGTTGACCATGTTGCGATAGGTCAGATAGTGCTTTTCGCTTTCGTCGTCCGTGGTCGGCACGCACGGCACCGTGCAGGGCGTGGACCACCTGGGGACTCCACTGGTGCAGTTCGCCGCCCCGCCGAGATTTGAAGAGACCCCACGTGGTCAGCTTGACCGTCTTGGCCGTCTCGCTGGCCGGATAGCCGGCACCATGCCAGGCCAGAACATCCTCGGCCACGCTGGCAAAGCCCACGCCGCCGATGATGCTGGGGGTGCCCCGGAAGGCCACGTCGATCAGCTCTTTGCCCACGCCCACGGCCTCGAAGACCTGGGCCCCGCAATAGCTGTCCACGGTGCTGATGCCCATTTTGCTCATGATCTTGAGCAAGCCCTTGTCCACGGCAGAGACAAAGTTGCCCTGGGCCTGGGCCAAGGTCAGGTGGCTGGTGTGCCGATCCTCGACCATCATCTCTTCGATGCTCTCGAAGACCAGATAGGGATAGACGGCGTTGGCCCCATAGCCGATCAGGGCGGCGAAGTGATGCACCTCCCGGGCTTCGCCGTTGGCGCTGATCAGGCTGGTGTGCATGCGCAAGCCCTGGCCGATCAGGTGATGATGCACCGCGCCGACGGCCAGCATGGCCGGGATGGCCAGGGTGTGCTGGTCCGCGGCTTGATCGCTGATCACCAGGATGCGCGCCCCGGCCCGCACCTTCTCCTCGGCCTGCAAGCAGAGCTTCTCCACCGCGGCCCGCAGGGCATCCCCGGCCTCGGCCATGGATACCTCCGCGCCCGTGGGGGCTTCCCACACGGCAGAGACGGTCTCCAGCTTGAACTCCGGCTGGGTGAGGGCGGCCAGGGCGGCCATCTGTGGCGGATAGAGCACGGGGGACTTCAGCTCGACCAACCGGGTGGCCTCTGGTTCTTCGGAGAGCAGATTGGCCCGTCGGCCCAGCAGCACCCGCAGGCTCATCACCATGGTCTCCCGCAAGGGATCGATGGGCGGGTTGGTGACCTCGGCAAAGCGCTGTTTGAGGTAGTGAAAGAGGGGCCGGGGCAGGGCGCTGAGGGCGGCGGGCGGGGTGTCGTCGCCCATGGAGCCCACGGGCTCCTTGCCCTCCAAAACCATGGGCCGCAGCACCACGACCATCTCTTCGCTGGTATAGCCAAAGGCGGCTTGACGTTTGACCAAACCGGAGGCGGGGGCTTTGGGGGCTTTGCCGTTGGTGGGTTTGCCGTTGGTGGCTACGCCGTTGGTTGATTGTGTTGATTGGTTGATTGGGGGTCGGCTTGGGCATGACCGAGGCCAGGGGCAGCAGGTTTTCCCGCACCCATTGGCCATAGGGCCGGCGGGCAGCGAAGTAGCGGGTGATCTCCTCGTCGCCCATGATCACGCCCCGGCCAGTGTCCACGGCGAAGATTTCGCCTGGCCCCAACCGGCCCTTCTTGATCACCCGGCTCTCGTCATAGCTCACCGCGCCGGACTCGCTGGCGCTGATCACATAGCCGTTGTCCAGCACCACATAGCGGGCCGGGCGCAGGCCGTTGCGGTCCAAAATCGTGCCCACCATGCGCCCGTCCGTGTAGGTGAGGGCGGCGGGGCCGTCCCACGGCTCGATCAGGGCGCTGTGATATTGGTAAAAGGCCCGGCGCTCCGGGGTGACGTCGCCGTCGGGCAGACGCTCCCAGGCTTCGGGGACCATCATCATCAGGCTGTGGCGGATGTCCCGACCGTTGCGCACCAGGAGTTCCAGCACGTTGTCCAGCTTGCCGCTGTCGCTGCCGTGCATGCCGATGATGGGGGAGAGATCCGTGGCCGCGTCCTCGAAATAGGGGCTGGACAGATCCGGCTGGCGGGCGTGCATCCAGTTGACGTTGCCCTCCAAGGTGTTGATCTCGCCGTTGTGGCAGACCATGCGGAAGGGCTGCGCCCGCTCCCAGGTGGGGAAGGTGTTGGTGCTGTAGCGTTGATGGAAGACAGCGATGGCGGTCTTGAAGTCCGGGTCGCTGAGGTCGGGATAGAAGTGCTCCAACTCCTCGGCCAGCACCAAGCCTTTGTAGACAATGGTGCGGCTGCTCAGGCTGGGGATGTAGAGACGCTGCACCCCTGCGGCCCGGGCCTCGTGGGCAATGCGCTTGCGGGCCATAAAGAGCAGCCGCTCGAAGGGTTCACCCGCCTCGCAGGCTTCCGGCGTGCGGCGCAGGATCACCTGGCCCAACCAGGGGCGGCTGGCCTCGGCCCGGTCGCCCAGGGCCGAGTCGATCACCGGGACCGAGCGGAAGGTCAAGACCTCCAGATGCAGCCCTTCCAACACCTGGCGGATGATGCCGCCGGGCTTTTTCCCGGTCTTCGGCATCCTGGCGATAGAGGAAAAGTTGGCCCACGGCCAGATCCGCCGGGTGGGGGATGGGGATGTCCAACTGCTGTAGCTCCCGCATGAAAAATTCATGGGGCAGTTGGGTGAGGATACCGGCCCCGTCGCCGGTTTTGCGGTCATCGGCCACGGCCCCACGGTGGGCGTGGTTGCAGAGGGCCTCCAGGGCCATCTCCAACACCTTGTGGCTGCGCCGTCCCTCCACATGGGCCACAAAGCCGATGCCGCAGGCGTCGTGCTCGAAGCGGGGATCGTACAACCCCTGCTTGGGCGGCAGCCCGGTGGCTGGGTCAACGGCGATGGGGGTAAAGTCCGCGCTGGGATGAGGGAAAGAGGGAAGAGTCTTGATCTGGATCTTGCTGGGAAGAGTGCTGATTGTTCAAAATAACGCCTCCTGGATTCGATAAATAGATGTTGAAGATGCGTCCCGCATAATTGGAAGCGCATGTTCAATTCAGGACGACGTCGTTGTCGGATTTCCGTCAGTGGGAACTGCCCCCTAGCCCCCAACTTTGGGGGAACTGTCCACGACCTCCCCCAGAATTGGGGGCTGGGCTTCGACACAAGTTCGGCCAAACGAGGCCGATGGGGTCAGTAGGTACGGTCAGTGGATTCAAACCCGCAGCGGGGATCCTGTCTGTAGCTGTGGGTAAGTCTTGACTATACCTTGATTTCGCCACTTGCGCAAAGGGGGAAAGCTGAGGGGGTGAGCGGGAGAAGGGGTGAAGGGGAGATTTTCACTGCACTACCGATTCACCCGCTCACCCGCTCACCCCTTCAGCCGATACCCGTTCCCGTACACAATCACCTCCACGCCCCCGTCCACCAGAGAGGGGTGGCTGATCTTGACGCCCAGGACACCGTCGTAGCCTTTGTCCTGGGCTTTGGTTTCCAGATCTGCCAGGGCCTGTTCCAGCGGCCGATTGGATCAACTGTTCGTAGTGGACCAGCCGCCCGCCCACCAAGTTGCGCAGGTTCTCCCGCACATCCTTGACGATGTTGGCGGTGTATACGGTCACCACGACCAGCAGTTCGCCGATCTCCACGTCTTCGTGAGGCACATCCAAGGCAATTAACATGGGAATTGAAAATTGAAAATTGAAAATTGAAAATTCTTAATGACTGGGCACATAGCACCGATCGAGGTCGTCAACCCACAATAAAACTTCCCCATTTTCAAATCTCCATTCTCAATTATCTCTATCCTTGTCCGGCATATTGATCGTCACATTCACCCCCTGATTGCGCCGAAACAACAGCCGAATCAGAATCCACAGCCCGATCAACAGCCCCAACAAAATCAACCCATTGCGCAGGGTGCCATATTTGCGCAAAAACAGCCGCCACGGCACATCGCCATTCAACACCTGGCTCGTGTCCTCGATCACCCCGGTCACCTGCTCAATCGGGGTTTTGGGCGGGCTTTTCCGGGGCCAGGAAGGTCAGGCTCTCCGGCATATTGTCGGTCTCCAACAGGGCCTTGCGGATGTCCTCAAACTTGAGCCGGGGCATCAAGGCCGGTTCCCGCAGGATGCCGATCCACCAACTGCGCCCGCTGTTGAGGAGCCAAGGCCGTCACATACGAAGCCAGCCAGGTCAGGTCATCCACCGAATAGGCCGCGGCCAGGGTGCGCACTTGGGCCGGGGGCAATTGCAGCAGCGTCACCCGGTCCGCCGTGGACAGGAGCATGATCTGGGCGATGGCCGCCGGATCTTCCAAGGCCAGCACCCGATCCAGCGCGTCCCGGTCGGCGAAGTCCGCGGGCTGGGCCACCTGGAAAAGCTCGGTCGCCACCACTTGGTCCATGCTCTCCCCGGCCAGTTCGGCCCAGGCCACCACGACAGCGGGGCTGGCCGTGGCTTGCAGCAGGGTCATGGCCGAGTCGGGCAGATAGAGCAGCCGCTCAAGCTGGCGGTTGGAAATGTCCTGGTCCAAGGTGGCCTGATCCATGGTCTGGTCGTAAAAGGCCACCAGATCCCCCAACCGGCCCACATCCCCCACATCGGCACCGTCCAAAATCGTGCGGAAGCGGTCGTTCTCCCCCGCCAATGCCAGCACCCGGTTGTGCTTGCGCCGGAAGTCCAGCCACTGGCTATAGATCTCATTCGAGACCGTGCGGGCCATCTCCGGCAACGCCGCGGCCATCTCCACCCCCACGGCCTCGCCGATCTCCGTGCGGATGCCCGCCTTCACATCCGCGCCCTTCAGCGCCGTCTGAATCTGGGGCAACGAGCCATTCCCCGCCTCCACCAGATCCCACACCAGCAGCCCGCCGCCGATGATCCACCCGGCCAGGGGGATCACCGTGGTGGCGGCTCGGCCCAACAGCCGCCCGGCCACCTTGCCCGCCACCCGCTGGGCAATCGCCTTGGCCAGCCGCTTGGCAATCTGCGCGCCGATAATGATGCCGATCCCGGCCAAAGTCTTGGTGCGGCTGTCCAAAATCGGGTTGACCCCAGCGTCCACATCGGTCAGATCCGCCGCGGCCACCCCGGTCTGCACATCCTCCACAAAGAGACCGACCATCGTCTCCGAATAGGTCTTGCCGATAAATTCCTGCACACACAACAAGGCCGACGACGCCGACCGGGCCGACATGGTCTCCATGCCCGCGGTCAGCCCGTCCGCCACCCCCAGCGGAAAGCTGCTCAATCGCCACCCGGAACGGCTCGGAATCGAAGGCATAGGTCGCCACCTTGGTGGTGAACTCCTCGGCCTTGTCCGCGGACCAGCCGGAAACCACCCGGCTCCAATAGTCCTCCTCGCTGGCCACCCGCTCCACGGCCAGGTCGATCTGGCTGTCGATCACCCCGTCGATGCCCAGGGCAAAACCCACTGATCCTCCACCAGCGCCTCGATCTCCAGCCCGCTCTGGCCGCTGGCAAAGACCTCCTGGGTGATGCGATTCAGTTCATCCCGCAGAGTCGCCTCGTCCACCTCTTCGCATTCTTGAAAAACGAAGAGCGGCTCCGGGGTCGGCGAACTTTGGGGCGTCGAGACCGGGGCAGGTTCCTCTGGTCACTTCCCGGCGTGGGGGATTGCGCGCCGACAGCCTCCCCCATCACCCCGCCGCCCAGCAGGCACACCACCACCAGGCCTATGATCATGCGGGGGAAGAGGGAAAGTTGTCGTTGGGCCATCTATTTTCTCCTGGGATTGAGCGCAGGTTGGTAGCCGCCAACGAAATTCGACATGGACCAGTTCATTCACTGGCGGCGTATCGAAACCGTAGCGGGTCAACCCGCCACCCACTGGTTTCGATATCGGTCGGAACTGCCCCCATTTCTAAAGCAACTCCTACCAACCGGCGGGTCTAGCCAGCCTTGGTACCAATCCCAAACACCTACACGCCCCGACCCATTCGCCGGAATCCCCACGGCGGAGGAACTGTCCGTGTCATGTTCGGCGGCGATCAGTTTGTTCAAGGCCTGCATATAGGCCTTGGCCGTGGCCACGATGATGTCCGTGTCCACCCCCCGGCCGCTGAAGAGGCGGCGACGGGCCCGGCCCTGGGCGGTCTGGCTGAAGCCCCGGCTGTCCGGCACCTCGATGCGGATGGTGACATCCCCGTTGGCGTCCGTGCCCTCGGTGACGGCCTGGACCAGGAACTCGACCAGCTCGTTCTCCACCCCCACCAGCCGGTTGATGCCCTGATAGATGGCGTCCACCGGCCCCGTGCCCAGCCCAGCATCCGTGTGGATCTCGCCGGTGATGTTGTTGCGCAACTTCACCACCGCCGTGGGGATCAGCCCGCTGCCGCACTGCACCTGGACGCTCAACAGTTCCCACGTCTCCACGGGCTGGTAGAGTTCATCCCCCACCAGGGCCTCCAGATCCGCGTCCGTGACCGTCTTCTTCTTGTCCGCCAACTCTTTGAAGCGGACGAAGACCTCTTTCAGCTCGTCCTTGTCCAGATGATACCCCATCTCGCCCAATTTGGCTTGCAGGGCATGGCGGCCACTGTGCTTGCCCAAGACCAGGCTGCTCTGGTTCAGGCCGATGGTCGCGGCGTCCATGATCTCGTAGGTGCGCTTGTGCTTCAACATGCCGTGCTGGTGGATGCCCGCCTCGTGGGCAAAGGCGTTGCCGCCCACGATGGCCTTGTTGGGCTGGATCACCATGCCCGTGTAGCGGCTGACCATGTCGCTGGTGCGGTGGATCTCCTGGGTGACAATGTTGGTCTCCAGGCCATAGATGGTCTGCCGGGTGAAGAGGGCCATGACCGACTCTTCCAAGCTGGTGTTGCCCGCCCGCTCGCCGATGCCGTTGAGCGTCACCTCGATCTGGCGCGCCCCGTTCACCACGCCGGAGAGGGTGTTGGCCGTGGCCAGCCCCAGATCGTTGTGGCAGTGGACGCTGAAAATCACATCCTTGCCGCCGGGGGTGTTCTCCCGCAGCCGCTTGATCAGGCCGCCATATTCATCCGGCGTGGTGTAGCCCACGGTGTCCGGGATGTTCAGCGTGGTGGCCCCGGCCTGGATGGCCACGGAGAGGACCTGCTCCAAAAAGGCCGGGTCGCTGCGCGCCGCGTCCTCTGGGCTGAACTCCACATCCTGGCACAGGCTGCGGGCATACTGGACCATGTCGCCCACGGTCTCCAGCACTTCGTCCCGGCTCATGCCCAGCTTGAACTCCATGTGGATATCGCTGGTGGCGATAAAGGTGTGGATGCGGGGACGCACGGCAGATTTCACCGCCTCCCAGGATTTGTCGATGTCCGCTTTGTTGGAGCGGGCCAGCCCGGCGATGATGGGCGGCGCGGCAGGCTTGCCGTCCTTGCCCATGCGGACCTCCCGGCCCACGGTCTCGGCGATGCGCTTGACCGCGGCCAGATCCCCCACGCTGGCGGCGGGGAAACCGGCCTCCATGATGTCCACGCCCAGGCGGGCCAACTGGCGGGCGATTTCAAATTTCTCCTGCTCGTTGAGGGTGGCACCGGGGCTCTGCTCGCCGTCCCGCAGGGTGGTGTCAAAAACGACCACGGTCTTGCCGTGGGCGATGGTTCGGGCGTGTTCGGCAATATCGGGGATGGCAAATTGGGTTACATCCACCGTGCGCAGGTCTACGGCAGGCTCTTCGGTTTGTACAGTCATGATTTTTCTCCTGAAAAGGTGATGGGTTGGACGGGTTTGTTGATTGGTTGATTGGTTGATTGGCGTGCTGATTGACCGATAAGGTCACTAAGACTATCGTCCATGAGTCATCACCTCCCTTCGTGGGTTATCTCTCGTTCCCACGCTCTGCGTGGGAATGCAAATGGGCGCTCTGCGCCCCACTCGGCGCAGAGCGCCGGACGAACGCTCCCACGCGGAGCGTGGGAGCGAGGACAGCTACAACACATACCGCTGCCGGGTCATCTGGCGCAGGACCGGCTCGGCGGGGACGAGGTTCGGGCACGGGTGGCTCGGCCACGGGCGGGACCGTGCGCCCGTCAAAGCCGTGGCCGCCGGGCGATAGCCCATTGAGCCTTCGATGCGCCCGATGATGTGGCTCATGGTGCGCACGGCAAAGACCGGGTAGGCCCCCATCGCCGTCTCGCCGGAGAGCATGACCGCGTCCGCGCCGTCGAGGAGGGCGTTGGCCACGTCGCTGACCTCGGCCCGGGTGGGACGGTGGTTTTGGATTATGCTTTCCAGCATCTGGGTGGCGACGACCACGGGCTTGCCCGCGGCCATGCAGGCCTTGACAATCTGCTTTTGCAGCAAGGGCAGTTCCCACGGGCTGGTCTCCAGAGCCAGAGTCGCCCGGGCCACCATGACCGCGTCGCTGGCGTCGATCAGTTCGTCCAAATTGCGCACCCCGTCGGGCCGCTCGATCTTGGCCATGATGCGGGGGGGCAGGCTGCCTGCCGGGGCCTGGATCTGCCGGGCTTTGTCCACCAAACCGTGAAGCTCGGTCACATCCGCCGGCGCTGCCGGCAAAGCTGAGGGCGATCCAATCCACGCCCAGGCCCACGGCAAAGGTGACATCCGCCCGATCCTTGTCCGTGAGGGCCGGGATGGGCAGGCTGACATAGGGCACGTTGACCCCCTTGCGGGATTTGATGGTGCCGCCGTGGATCACCGTGCAGCAGACCGCGCCGTGGACGTTGCCGTGCAACACCCCATCCACCCGCAGCTCGATCAGCCCGTCGTCGATCAGCACGGTGGTGCCCGGCTTGACGTGGGGGGCCAGGTCAAAGTCCACGGGCAGGATGGGCAGGGTGCGGCGCATGCTGGCCCCGGCCTCGCTGCCCCCCATCTCGCTTCGGTGCAGATCCCGCAAGGAGATGGCGGCGTGTTCGTAGATCAGGCGCAGTTCTTGGCCGTCCGCCACCTCCACCTCGCCGTCCAGCCGTCCGATGCGTACCTTGGCCCCTTGCAGATCCGCCAGGATCACCACGGGCTTGCCGGTGATCTGAGCGGCCTGGCGCACGGCGGCCACGGATTCCGTGTGAAACACATAGTCCCCGTGGCTCAGGTTGATGCGGGCGATGGTCATGCCGCTGCGGATCATCTCGGTCAACGTCTCAACCTGGCGGCTGGCCGGGCCGATGGTGGCGATCACTTGGATCATAACGATTCCCGTCTGTGGGGGTGGGTTATCGAGCATCGTGTATCGAGTATTTTTGGTTGTCGGACAATCAAAATACTCGATACACGATACTCGATACGCTCTCTATCGAACCTTCTTCGCCTTCAAAAAGCTCATCATGTCCCGCAGTTGCTCGCCCACGTCCTCGATCTTTTGGGATTGCTCGGCGGCCCGGCGGGCCTTGAAGGTCTTCATGCCGCTGTGATATTCGTCCATCCACGCTTCGGCGAAGGCACCGGTCTGGATGTCCGTGAGGATGGCCTTCATGGCCTGTGCGGGTGTCGTCGGTGATGACCCGGGGGCCGCTCTGGTAGTCGCCCCACTCGGCGGTGTCGCTGATGCTGTAGCGCATGTAGCTGAGGCCGCCCTGATACATGAGGTCCACGATCAGTTTGAGCTCGTGCATACACTCGAAGTAGGCGATTTCCGGCTGGTATCCAGCGTCAACCAGGGTTTCGAAGCCGGCCTTGACAAGCTCGCTGACCCCACCGCACAGCACAGACTGCTCGCCAAACAGATCGGTCTCAGCTTCTTCCGAAAGGTAGTCGCCAGAATGCCCGCTCGGGCGCACCCCATGCCCTTGCCTCAGGCCAGGGCGTTGGCGCTAGGGCCTTGCCGCTGGCGTCCTGATGCGACGGCGACCAGGGCGGGCACACCGCTGCCCTCGGTGAAGACCTCCCGCACCCGATGGCCGGGGGCCTTGGGGGCGAGCATGGAGACATCCACGTCTGTCGGGGGGACGATTGGCCAAAGCGGATGCTGAAGCCGTGGGCGAACATGAGGGTGTTGCCCGCCACCAGCCCCGGCTCGATGTCGCCTTGTAGACTTCGCCCTGCACCTGGTCGGGCAGCAGGATCATGATGGTGTCCGCGGCCTTGGCGGCGGCGGCGGTGGTCATCACCTTCAGCCCGTCGGCCTCGGCCTTGGCCCAGCTCTTGCTGCCGTCATAGAGGCCGACGATCACGTCCATGCCGCTGTCTTTCAGGTTGAGGGCGTGGGCGTGGCCCTGGCTGCCATAGCCGATGATGGCGATCTTCTTGCCCTTGAGGTTGTCCAGATTTGCGTCGTTTTCGTAGTAGATAGTTGCCATGAGAGTTCCTGAATTGGTTGTTGGCTAGTTTGTTGATTCGCTTTGATGGTTGATTTGGGGGGGGCGATTCGGTGATTGGCGATTCTTCACCCCTTCACCCCTCGCCCGCTCACCCCTTCACGTTACACGCCGCCCGTGGTCTGCCGACCGGCGGTGACGTCTTCGGCCTTGCCGTTGGAGCGGGCTTTCCAGACGGCGCTGCCCATGCGGCGGGTCGCTGCGGCCCACGGTGCGCGCGTTCCAGGGCCACTCGGCCCGTGCGCACCATCTCTTCGGATGCCAAAACCTTGGAGCAGGTCGAGCATACTGTCGACCTTCTCCTCTGCGCCACGATCTGGACGACCATGCTTTCGCGAGGCCACATCCACGATGGAGCCACGGTAGATGTCCACGATCTGCATGATTTCGGACGGGTCTCTCGGTTGGCGGTGACCCGTACCAGGGCCATCTCTCGGAAGCACGCTGGGCTTCTCGGTGATGTTCTCACACGGGTGACATCCGACGCAGCTTGATCAACTGCTTGACCACCTGATCCAACATGCGGTCATCTCCATCCACCACAAAGGTCATGCGGCTGATGCCCGCTGTTTCGCTGGGGCCGACCTGCAAACTGTCGATGTTGAAATTGCGCCTGCGCAACAGGCCGGACACCCGGTTCAGCACCCAGGTTTGTCCCGCATCCAGGCGACGAGGGTGTGTTTCATGGTTTAGTTCCTTTTATGTAAATGCAAATTGGCAATGCACAATGGACAATTTCCAATGCACAATGGTTCTGAACGACGCACATTGTGCATTGTCCATTGTCCATTGTGCATTCCTTCCTACCACGCCGGCTTGACGCCGCTGAAGCCCTGGACCACCGAGGGGTTGGGCGGCGGCGGATCAGGTCAGTCAACCGCCTTGCCGGGGGCGACCATGGGATAGACGTTGACCTCTTCCATGACCTGGAAGTCGATCAGGAAGGGGCCGTCGTGGGCGTTGGCCGCCTCCAGGGCCGGGCCGACCTCTTCGGGCTTGGTCACCCGCAGGGCGGGGATGCCGTAGGCGTCGGCCAACTTCACAAAGTCCGGGGAGAGGATGGGGGTGCCGGTGTAGCGTTTTTCGTAGAAGATGCCGCCTGACTCGCTGGCGCACCATGCCCAAGAAGCCGTTGTTGATGATGGCGATCTTGACGTTCAGATTCTCTTGCTTGAGCACGATCAGCTCTTGCAGGGTCATCTGGAAGCCGCCGTCACCGGCCACGGCCCAGACCAGCTTGTCCGGGTTGGCCATCTCGCGCGCCGATGGCCGCGGGCAGCGCGTAGCCCATGGTGCCCAGACCGCCACTGGTCAGCAACATATTGGCGTGGTCGTGGATGAAATACTGACACTCCCACATCTGGTGCTGGCCCACATCGGTGACCACGATGGGGAAGCCGCCGGGGCGTTGCGGGTACTCTCCCACAGTTGGCGGATCACATAGGGGGGGATCAACTCGTCCACCTCGTAGTGGACAGGATGTCCACCTCTTCGGTCTCCTTGCGCCATTCGTAGATGCGCTGGATCCAAAGTTGGTGGCGGCGGGCGTCGATTCTGGGCAGCAGACTGGGCAGGGATTGCCAGAATCTTCCACCACGGCCCCATATGGCGCTATCGATCTCTTGCCCACTTCGGCCTGGTCCAGTTCAAATGGATGATTTTGGCCTGGCCGCCAAGGTATCCAGCCGCCCGGTGATGCGGTCGTCAAAGCGCATGCCCATGGCAATCAGCACATCACAGCCCTGAATGGCCCGGTTGGCGAAAGGCTTCGCCGTGCATCCCGCCCATGCCCAGGCTGAGGGGGTGGGTCTCCGGGATGTTGCCCGTGCCCAGCAGGGTGGTGACCACGGGGATCTCCGCCTTTTCCACCAATTCCCGCAATTCCTTGCTCATGTGGGCCAACTGGATGCCGTGGCCGGCCAAGATTCAGGGGTCGTTCGGCGTTGTTGATCAGGGCAGCTGCAGCGTTGACGGCATCTTCATCAATGGTGGGGTAGGGTTCATAGCCGGGGAAGTTCATTTCGAAGTCATAGCGGAACATGCCCGTGGCATTCTGGACATCCTTGCAGATGTCCACCAGCACCACGCCGGGGCGGCCTTCTCGGGCAATATAGAAGGCTTCCTTCATGATCTGGGCCAAATCGTTGACATCGGTGACCAAATAGTTGTGCTTACAGACGGGCTGGGTCACCCCCACCACGTCCGACTCTTGGAAGGCGTCCGTGCCCAGCAGATTGGTGGGCACCTGGCCGGTGATGGCGACCATGGGCACGCTGTCCATCTGGGCCGTGGCCAGGCCGGTGACCAGGTTAGTGGCCGCCGGTCCGCTGGTGGCGATACAGACCCCCACTTCCCCGCTGGATCTGGCCCAGCCATCGGCCATGTGGGCGGCGCACTGTTCGTGACGCACCAGCACATGGTGGATCTTACCTTCCAGTTCGTAGTTGGTCAGGGCGTCATACGTGGGCAAAATCGCCCCGCCCGGATGACCAAAGACGACGGTGACCCCTTCCTGATAGCAGGCTTCCCACACCATCTGGGCACCGGTCATGGGTCTGGGTTCTGCGGCAGGGGAAGGCTGAGGCCTGCCTTGACGTTCCTTTTGCTTGGACATACGATCTCTCCTGTGAATTGGGGGAGGTGGGTAAGAAGATTGGGTATAAAAAAGACCCTTCCCAGTTGGGAAGGGTCTTCAGCGACCTGAGAGTTAAGCGTCTAGTGCTTGACTCGCTCTCCAACCAAATATGTCCTCTGCTGTAGGATACCTACAAGCAGAAGTTCGCTAAGTACAATAACGATAAGGACAAGGTTGAAGTGAATCATAGCGTTTAGCCGAAAGCAGTGAGCGGATAGGGATTAGCGCTGGGTGGGTCAATCTCTGGAACAGAACAATTGGGAAGTGAGGAGATGGCCGCACCAAAACATTGATTTTTGTTGGGTGGCGTCATTGCCGGGGCAAATCTATGGGGCAAAGTGTATAACCGTCTTTGGCTATGTTGAACAACAGTATAGCCGAGGTAATGGGGGATGTCAATTGCCACAGGGCTGAAAAACAGTGGATCGTGGGCGGGGTAAAACTGTCCGATTTGGGTCGAGATTGGTATACTCACGGCAGAGTTTGAGAGATCGTTGACGCCAGCACACTCCCATTCTCTATCTCTATCTCTACCTCTATCTCTATCTCGATTGGAAAGGCACCACCATGCGCGTCATCGCAGGAACCGCTCGGGGCATGCGCCTGCAATCTGTGCCCGGGGACACCACCCGGCCCATCACCGACCGGGCCAAAGAGGCGCTGTTCAGCATCCTCAACACCTGGGTGATGGACGCCCGCTTCCTCGATCTCTTCGGCGGAACCGGGGCCGTGGGCATCGAAGCCCTGAGCCGGGGCGCGGCCCATGCCCACTTCATCGACCGCAGCCGCAAAGCCGCCGAGGTGATCAAGGCCAACCTGGCCCACACCCGCCTGGCGGATCGGGCCACGGTCCAGGTGGGGGACAGCATGGCCTTTCTCCAGCGTCACCCCAAAGACCCGGACCCCTACGACCTGGTCTTCATCGCCCCGCCCCAATACAAAGAGATGTGGAGCCAGGCCCTGCTCCTGGTGGACGCCCGCCCGGACCTCCTGGCCGTGGACGCCACGGTGATCGTGCAGATCCACCCAAAAGAGAGCCATGCGGTGGAGTTGGTCAATTTGGTGGAATACGACCGGCGGGAATATGGGTCTGTGTTGTTGGTCTTTTATGGGATGGCGGAGGATCTGGCGGGGGAAGTTGAGGAAGAGTTGGTGTAAAACTGGTCCACTACGCGACGAGGCCCACGGATTTCCCGTGGGCCTCGTCGCGTAGTGGCTACTCAGAAGTTCGACCCTTGAATCTACATTCGTTCTGCGGACTGCCGAGCAAGCAACCGTGCTCGAACACCGTGCGGGGATGCGTTCAGTTCGTTCTCTCGCCGCACACGCGCAGCCAGATCTTGACGTCCTTGCAGATAAGCGGCAACCTGGTCAGGATGGCTTAAATAGTAACCCACCACAGCATAGATATCCGCTAACTGAAGCGACGGATATTGATAGGCGATCTCCTCTGGTGTTGCCCCAGTCTGAAATGCGTCCACAACCGTATCCAAGGTAACTCGCGTCTCGCCGACCGTGATAGTGCCGTTCAAGGACACGATCAAGGGAATTGATTCGACTGGTTTTGAAGCGATCATGACTGCCATAAAACTCTCCGTAAATGATCAAGGGGTACCTGCTCATGCATGAGTTTAACCCAAGGCAGACATCTCTGTCAATCAGGTTAGAAATGCCATCTGGCAAACAGTTTCCTGCGCTCACTTCCACGCAAAATCCCACATCACATCGTCCGGATTAGGCCGCACCCCGCCCATCTTCTCATACAGCGCCATGGCCGGGGCATTGTCCGCGTTGGTGAAGACAAAGCCCTCCCAACAGCCCGCGGCCTGACCGATCTCCCGAAACAGGGTGATCAACCGGGTGGCGATGCCCTGGCGCTGATAGGCTTCGTCCACGTCAATGGAATAGAGAAAAAGCATGAAATCGGCCCGATCCCAGCAGGGCAGGAAATAGCCCAAAAGCTGGCCCACGGGTTTGGCCCCGTCCTCCGCCGAGAGAAAAATCGTGATCGGATGCGCCAAAAAGCCGCCGATCACCGCCTCGCTCGGCGTCTCATCCCAAAAGGCCGCCACCTGGGCCTGGGCCATCTCCACATCCGTCGGCCCCAACCGGCGCACCACCACCTCAGTCCTCATCCCTCAGTCCTCTTTCGGCAACAAATGCTTCTGAATCTTCCCCATCGCATTCCGGGGCAACTCATCGATCACATGAAAACCCTGGGGCACCTTGAAACTGGCCAACTCCCGCCGACAGTGGGCGATCAGCCCGGCCTCGTCCAGCGCACCGGCGCAGACCACGTAGGCCACGGGCACTTCGCCCCACTCCGCATGGGGACGCCCGACCACCGCCGCCTCCAAAATGCCCGGATACGCGGCCAGCATCTCCTCGATCTCCCGGGGATAAATGTTGAAACCACCGGAAATAATCAACTCATGGCGACGGCCCAGCAGCGTCAAATAGCCGGTCTCCGGGTCCAGCCGGGCCAGATCCCCCGTGTGGAACCAGCGCCGCCCGGACGGGTCCAGGCTGAAGCTGGTCGCCGTCTTCTCCGGGGCCTGCCAATAGCCGTCAAAGACATTGCCGCCCCGCAAGAGCAGTTCCCCCTCTTCCCCCGCCGGCAGATCCTGGTTGTTGCGGTCCACAATGCGCATGGAGACGCCGGGCAAAGGCGTGCCCACGGTCCCCGGCAGGCGCGGCCCGGCGTAGGGATTGGAGAAGTTCATCCCGGTCTCGGTCATGCCATAGCGCTCCAGAATGGTGTGACCGGTCGAGGTCGTGGAAAGCCTGATGGGTCTCCGCGGCCAAGGGCGCGCTGCCGGAGCAGAAAAGCCGCATGTGGGACAGGTCCGGGGTGCCTCCGCGCGTCCGCCAGCATCTGCACCAGGCGCACATAGACCGTGGGCACGGCGAAAAAGAGCGTGGGCCGCAGCGCCCCAGCCCCGGTCAGCTCGGCCAAGGTCTCCTCCCCGGCGAACTTGGGACGCAGAATTGTCGTCGCCCCCGCGGCCAGAGCGCAGTGCAGCCCCACCACCAGCCCATGCACATGAAAGAGCGGCAGCACCAGCAGCAGCACATCGTCCGCCTGCCACGCCCACGCCGCCAGCAGCCCGGTCACCGTGGCCAGCACATTGTTGTGGCTGATCACCGCCCCCTTGCTCCGCCCCGTCGTCCCGGACGTGTAGATGATCATGGCCGCATCATCCCCGTCCACCGTGGGCCAGACCACGCCCGCCGGGTCCGCCTCCCACTCGGCCAGCTGCTCCACCACCAACGTCGTCTCAAAGGGCAGATTGTCCAGGTTCAGCCCCTGCAAAATCGGCAACTGCGCCGCCTCCGTCACCATCAATTTGGGCGTGGAATCGGCCAACAACGGCGCAATCTCCCCCCGCCGATAGCGCAGATTGATCGGCACCATCACCGCGCCCAGGCGCAGCAGGGCCAAATAGACAATCAAAAACTCAGGCCGGTTGCCCAAATAAAAAGCCACCCGATCCCCCTTGCCAATGCCCTTTTTCTGCAAAAAAGCCGCCACCTTCTCGGCCCGCAACCACAGATCGGCATAGGATAGGTGCATCTCCGCACCACCGGGGGGCGTATACGACAGGGCAGTCTTCGTGGGCGTGCGCTGGGTTGGGATGGCGAAGAGATCGGAGAGATTCATGGTGATTTTGGATTTTGGATTTTCGATTGTGGAGTTTGGATTGTTTTTCACGCTCAACAGGTATGTGCGGCGAGACTAGCGCAGGTTGAGTAGCCGCCGCCGATATTTCCGCAACCCATTCACTCACCGGCGGCGTATCGAAACCGCAGCGGGTTGACCCGCTGCGGTTTCGATACGGCCTTCTTCCAAGGGTCAGGTAGATTCGTGGTTGACTCGGCCTACTCAACCTGCGCTGGCATTGGGATGTGCCGTCGTTATCGCCGGGGCATCCCCTCAATCTGCGCCTTCAAATTGGCCAACGCCGTGTCAAAGGCCCGCTGTTGACTGCCCCGGAACAACGCCATCACCGGCGAGGTGACCCCATGATAGGTCTCCCGCTCGGTGACCCGGCAACCGCCCACTTCGTCGGCGAAGCGGAAGGTGTGGACCGCGACCACGCCGAAGAGCGATCCTTCCCAGACCACGGTGCTGCCCGGTACGGCCATGCGGACCAGTGCCGTGTTGGTCACGGGCAGGCCCACGGGCGAGCGCAGGCGCAGACGCAGTTTGGCCCCGTCGGCCCAAGGCTTGCCCTCGGCCCATTTGGCGCTGATCACCTGGGGATGCCAGTCGGGCCACGTATCCACCCGGCTCACCACCGTCCACACGGCCGCAGCCGCAGCATGAATATAGATGTCGGATTCGATTTGCATTTGAGGATTCACCATTTGATTGGGATTGGGGATTGGGTGGATTGGGATTCAGGATGGCAAGCCTAATCCCAATCGCAAATCCCAATCCCCGCTCACGGCAGTCCGGTCAAAAAGCCGCCGTCCACGGGGAGGGCGACGCCGGAGATGTAGGCGGCTTGTTTGCTGCACAGGTAGGCGACGGCAGCGCCAAATTCCATGGGATCGCCCAGGCGGCCCAGGGGCACGCCCGCGGAGCGCTTGGCAAAGGCTTCTTCCAGGCTGATGCCCTGTTGATCCGCCATCTGCTGGGCCAACTCGGTCAGCCGGTCCGTGCGGGTGAGGCCGGGGCAGACGGCGTTGACCGTGGTACCCGTGGCCGCGATCTCCCGGCTGAGGGTCTTGACCAGGCCATGCACCCCGGCCCGGGTGGCGTTGCTGAGGACCAGATTTTCCAGGGGCTGTTTGGCGCTGATGCTGGTGATGGCGATCAGCCGCCCCTGGTCGCTGGCGGTGACGTGGGGCAGGGCTTCGTGGAACATGCTGACCGTGCTGAGCAGGTTGAGGTCCACGGCATAGCGCCATTGGTCATCGCTCATGGACGCAAAGGGGCCGCTGGGCGGGCCACCGGCGTTGGCGACGACCATGTCCAACTGGCCAAAATGCTCGGCCACGGCCTGGATAAACTGCCGGGGCGCGCCCGCCTCGCTCATGTCCAGGACGATGGCGAAGACCTCTGCGCCCGTGGCGTCCCGGATGGCCTGAGCTGCGGCCTCAAGTTTGTCGGGGCGTCGGGCGCAGATCCCCACCCGGCAGCCCTCCTGGGCCAGGGTGAGGGCGCTGGCATAGCCCAATCCGCCGCTGGCCCCGGCGATGGCGGCGACGCGGTGGGTCAAGTGTAGGTTCATGGGTGGGTCCTTTCTGAAACGTGAAACGTGAAACGTAGAAAGTGAAACGTGTTGCGTGGCGAATCTCACGTTTCACGCAACACGTTTCACCTTTGCCTTCAGCGCCATGATGCGCGCATACGATTCGTCGATACGGCTGACCGGGATGCGGCCGTCGGCCACCATGCCCAGGATCAGCTCGGCGGTGCGGGGGGCGATTTCTTCATCATAGATCGAGTTATTGGCGATCGCAAGGATGTCCACGCCGGCGTTTATTGACAACGCGACGGCATCCGCATAGGGATAGAGGTCCGCAATCGCCCCCATTTGCATGTCATCTGAAATGACGACCCCTTTGAACCCTAACTCATCCCGCAACAGATCCGTGATCGTGGCCTTGGAGAGGGTGGCGGGGTAGGTGCGGTCCAGTTCTTCGTTGAAGACGTGGGCGGTCATGATGGTGTCGACAGCCCCCTGCTGAATCAGGGTGCGATAGGGGGTCAGTTCCCGGCGGGACCAGGTGTCGGTCACGTCCACGAAGCCCTTGTGGGAGTCCGCCGTGCTGCTGCCGTGGCCGGGGAAGTGCTTGAGGGTGGTGAGGACGCCCTGGCGGCGGTGGGCACCGATAAAGGTGAGGGCGTGGTCGATCACCACCTGGGCGTCCGCGCCAAAGCTGCGGCCAATGGCCCCGATCACCGGGTTGTCCGGGTTGGTGTTGAGATCGACGACCGGGGCCAGGTTGAGGTTGATGCCGGCCGCGGCCACCGTGGCGGCCATCTCGTCCAGGAGAAAGGCCACATATTCCAGATCGTCGATCTCGCCCAATTCCTGGGCGGAGAGGGTGGCGGGGAAGCCCCATCTTGGGCTGAGCCGGGCCACCTTGCCGCCCTCTTGATCCGTGGCGATGAGCAAGGGCGTGGGGGAAAAGGATTGCAGGGCCGCGGTCAACGCCGCCACCTGGGCCGGGGATTGGATGTTGCGGTCATAGGTCCGGGTGGGCGCGTCGTAATCGAAGAGCACCACGCTGCCCACGTGCGATTCTTGGATGTGGCGCACGATGGGGCTGTTTTCGTCCACGCTCAGTGCCCCGGAAGCCCACCATGATCATCTGCCCCACCTTTTGGGCCAGGGTGACCTCTGGGGCGGGCGTGGGGGTGGAGTCGGCCAGGGAGTCCAGGCTGTGGGGGTCCGTGGCCGGAATGCCGCTGCCCGCCGACAGGGTAGGCGCAGGGGTGGCGGCTACGGGCGTTGGCGCGGAATCCGGCGCGCAAGCGGCGAGCAGGGCCAAGGCCAGGGCGGACGAACCGGTCTGGCGCAAAAAACGACGGCGTGAGAGGGTGCGGGGCATGAGCAGGTCCAATGGGTGAAGTGAAGAAAAGTCGATGCAACAATCTGATTTTTACCGCAAAGTCGCCAAGAACGCAAAGGAAAGAGGCGTGTTCTCAGGAATCCTCTGCGGCTCTCTGCGTTCTTGGCGGTTAAGTTGTTGTTACTTTTTGGCCGTAGAAAGGGCGACGGCCCGACAGTGGGTGGACTGTCGGGCCGTCAAAGGGTTTGGGGTTGGCCCTGGGTGGAGGGCCAGTGGAGATGGCGGGAATTGAACCCGCGTCCGAAACATTTGCGCTGCAACGTCTACAAGCGTAGTCATCTGTTTGAGAGGTTCGCCGGTAAAACCCTTGATGACGTAGGGTTTGGAAACCAGCTAGCCGATAGTCTTAGGCAGCCGCATCGGCGTGAGGCTACAGCAACCTACAGATTATGTCGGCTTCACCCTCACCTGCCGGTGCCATGAGGATGGGCCGTGATCCGTCTTACGGGATCAGGGTTGGTCTAACCTAGGCTACTGCCATCGCCGGAGCGGCGGAAGCAAACCCGAAGTTGAAGACCTTGCCAGTGTTGTTGGCATTTATAGTGTTTGCGCCTTTTTAACGTAGCCGACGCTCTACGGCTTGCAATTGCAGGGCCTCCTGCCCCGTCGAAACCTTTCATCCCCCGGACGAACAAGTCGTACAGAGATAGTTTATCACAAGTTGGGCGGGGTGCAAAAGTGTTTTTGGGATTTTTGCGACCACGGAATACCCGAAATACACGGAAGGGCCAGAGAAAATGTCCGTGTATTCGGTACGGATGTTTTCCGTGGTCGAGAAAGAATCAAGACGCTCCTTACGCGATCTCCGCGGCTTTGCGGTAAAAAAGCGGGTTTGCCCCGCTTTCATGTATAATGGCTGGATGCAATCGACCCAAACCCATGCACGATTGGGAGGAAACCTATGCCAACACCTGCATTGACCGTACTAGAAGAAGACAAACATTGGTGGTTCATGAGCCGCACCCGGGCCATCTTGAAATACTTGGATGCCGAAGTCGGCCCAGCCCAGCCCGGCCAAGAGCGCACGGTGCTGGACATCGGCGGCGGGGCCGGGAACATGGCCCACCACCTGGCCCACTATGGCCGGGTGATCGGGATCGACTTTAGCGCCCGACCCTTGCCTATGGCCAAAATGCGGGGGCTGACCAGCTTCCAAGGCTCCGGGGATGCCCTGCCCTTCCCGGACAACAGCTTCGATCTGATCACCATGCTGGACACGATTGAGCACATCCCCAACGAGTTGGGCGTCTTTGACGAGTGCCTGCGGGTGCTCAAGCCCGGCGGCAAGGTGATGATCACCGTGCCCGCCTTTATGTGGCTGTGGAGCTATAACGATGTGATCAACGAGCATCAGCGCCGCTATACGGCCACGGAACTGGCCCAAAAGTTGGAGATTTCCGGCTTCCGGGTCAAGCGCAAGAGCTACAACAACTTCTTCGTCTTCCCCCTGATCGCCGGGGTGCGCTTCCTGCGCCCCGAAGCGCCGGATCTGGACAGCCCCCTGCTCACCGAAGAGGAAGAGGTCTATCAGGTGGAGATGGAACCCACCCCGGAGCCGGTCAACACCCTCCTCCACAGCGTGGGCTGGCTGGAAGCCGAACTGGTGGAGCGCGTCAGCCTGCCCTTCGGCACCAGCATTCTCTGCATCGCCGAAAGGCCGTGAGGCTGGGGATTGGGGATTGGGCAGTATTCACCTGCCCAATCCCCAATCCCCAATCCCCAATCCCAAACCCATGAAAAAATCAACCAATCAACCAATCAACCAACACCTCTGGGTCCTGGGCCTCTTCACCGTCCTGGCCCTGATTTTGTCCTGGCCCCTGGCGGCGAACCTGACCACCAAGGTGCCGGGCGTGGCCCAGTGGGCCTTTGACGAGTCCACCTTTGTGTGGAATATCTGGACCTTCAAACAGGCCGTGGTGGACAACCTGGCCAGCCCCCTGCACTCGGAGCTGATCTGGTATCCCCTGGGCATTGACCTGATCCTCTACACCTACAACTTCTTCCACGCCCTGATCGCCCAGCCCCTGGCCCTGGCCGTCAACTACCCCTTCGCCAGCAACATCGCCGTCCTGTTCAGCACGGTGATGAGCGGGTACGGGACCTTTTTGCTCGTCCGATACTTGTTGAATGGCGAATGGCGAATGGCGAATGGCGAAGCCAAACACGGGCTAACGGCTAACGGCTACCTGCTCCCGGCTATCCTCGCCGGGCTCCTCTACGCCTTCGCCAGCAACCGGGCCATCTACGCCACCTTGGGCCACTACGACATGGTGACCACCCAGTGGATCCCGTTCTACGCCCTCACCCTCCTGCGCAGTTTGGACGGGCGACTTGTCCCCGGCCCGACGGCGCAAGGCCGCGCTGTTGGCGGGCATCTTCTTCGCCTTCAACGGCCTGGCCGAGATGATCACCGCCGTCTTTCTGGCCATCTTCACGGTGATTGTCGTGATCGTGAAGATTTGGGAGGGGATCAAGGGCAGCGAAACCCGCAACTCGCAACTCGCAACCCGCTTCCTCCAATCCCTCGCCATCATCGGCGGGATCGCCGCCCTGCTCTGGGGACCGGCGCTGTGCCCGATCCTGAACCAGTTCTTGACCAACGACTTCTCCCTCAAAGGCTGGGGCGAGGCCATTCCGTTGAGCACGGATCTGCTGGGCTGGTTCAAGCCCACGGTGCTGCACCCGATCTTCGGCGGGGATCTGGTGAGCGAACTGCGCCGGGTGCAACTGCGGGCGCTGGAGTTGGGCGTCACCGGCCCCCGGGATGTGAACACGGTCTTTTTGGGCTGGACCAGCGCGGCCCTGGCCCTGGTGGGCGCCTTGGCCTTCCGCAAGCGCGTGCGGATTTGGGTGTGGACGACCTTGATTTTTGGCATCTTCACCCTCGGCCCCTTCCTCCAGATCGACGGCAATTATCGCTTTGATCTGGACGGCGTCGAGGCCACCTTCCCCCTGCCCTTCGCCATCCTGCACTACCTCCCCATCATCAAAGCCAACCGCGCCCCCAACCGCAACAGCGTCCTCCTCATGCTGGGGCTGGCCGTCCTGGCGGGGTATGGCGTAGCGTGGATTATGCGAAAAATGGCGAATGGCGAATGGCGAATGGCGAAGGGCGTTCGGCGTTTTGCCACCATTGGGATTCCGGTGGTACTGGCAGTGGCGGTGATCTTCGAGCACCTGGCCCTGCCGCTGCCCCTGTCGGATGCCCGCATCCCTGCCGTCTACGCCCAGATCCAGGCGGATCCCCGGCCCATCAGCGTGCTGAACGTGCCCTTGGGCTGGCGCAACAGCTTCGGCACCCTGGGGCCGGAACGTACCCAGCTTCAATATTTCCAGATCGGCCACGGCAAGCCCATGCTGGGCGGCAACATCAGCCGGGCCCCGGATTTCAAAATGGACTACTTCGCCCGCATCCCCTACTTTGACGCCCTGCTCCGGGTCGAAGAGGGCCAACCCCTGCCCCCGGAAGCCACCGCCCAGGCCGCGGCCCAGGCCCCGGATCTCATGGCCCTCTACAACGTGGGCTACGTGCTTCTGCACCCGCCCATCGAACAACGCTATCCTTATGTCGACACATGGCAGGCCAGTTGGGACTTCGTCAAAGCCACCCTGCCCCTGGAACCCACCCCCTTCTGGACCGGCGACGGCATCGAAGCCTACCGGGTCGTCCTGCCCGCCCGTGGCCGACACCTTCCGCCTGGACCTGGGCACCCCCGGCACCTTCGCCTATCGGGGCGAGGGCTGGGACGCCGCCGAGGTGGACGAGCCCTTCTCCGCCACGGCTGTTTGGGCCACCGAGCCGGAGAGCCGTCTCTTTTTACCTTTGGGCAACATCAGCCCCTCCGCCGCCTATCGGGTGACCGTTCATGTTCACCCCTTCGCCTATGGGGGCCCGACCCAGTCCATTGCCTTGACGGTGAACGGCACTGGCGTTGAGCAGTCAGCCGTTAGCGGATAGCTGGCAGGAAGTGACCTGGGACGTGCCCGGCTCGCTGCTAATCGACGGGTTGAATCACTTTGATCTGCAATGGGCCGAACTGGCCGTCCCCCGCCAGGTGATCCCCGGCAGCCGCCAAATCGGCAGCACGGGCGTCAACCTGCCCGTGGACGCGGACATCAAAGCCTTCGCCGACGGCGCGTTCATCGCCCTCTTCGACGAGGACGGCGACCAGTCCGACGGCTCCGCCGGACGGCAAGGGATCAACGTCACCGTGCTGGACCCGGCCACCGGCGAAGTCACCGCCATGCAAGGCTTCGACACCACGGCCAACGCCTTCGAGAGCGAAAGTCTGGCCCGCTTCGTGGCCGACATCCCCCCCGGCACCCCCGTGATCGTGGCCAGCCGGGGCAACGCCACCGCCTTCCTCACCGCGGACGCCGTTTCCGCCCTGCGCAGCCTGGGCGCGGACGTCTCCGCCGAGAGTCTGGCCGGTCAATTCTTCGCCATCGTCGGCGTCAAGGATGCCGCCCCCGGCAGCGCGGCCCAAGTCATCGACCCAGCGGACGCCTTCCTGCGCGTCAGCCTCAACCGGGATCGACGGACCCTGGCCGGGGCGGTGGATTGGGTGGAGGTGGGGAAGTAGGGGGGTGGGATTGGGGATTGGGGAATCTGGCGAGCCAGCGCAGGTTGAGTAGACCGGGGCAGTTTCCGGTCGTATCGAAACCGCAGCGAGTCTACCCTGATATTCCCACGAAGTGTGTTTTGCCAGTTGAAAAATACAAAAAATCCGGTTATGCTATTGGCATAACCGGATTTTTATTTTGCCCGCGAACGTCTGGATTGACCAGGAGGTGATACCAATGCCAGAGATCGAAATTGAGATTTCGCTGGATAAAGAACTCTTTGCCAAAGCCGAGAAGGTAGCGGCTGAAATGGGGATTTCCCTCAACCAGTTATTCGTCTTGGCAGTTGAAGAATTTCTGGACCGACGGGACGCAGCCATCATCCAAGCCATCAACGAGGCGCACGCCGATTATGCTGAGCACTTCGGGAGAAGAAAGCGAAGAGCAATTCGTCGCCAGAAGGATGAAGGAGAAGACAAAGCGATTTCTGGCCGACCCGTGGTGATCCGACGAGGGGATGCAGTCCTACCCCTCCACTTCCCGCCCCTGCACCCGGCGCACGAAGGCCACCATGCGCTCCCACGGCAACAGGGAGGTGCGCAGGCGGATCAGGGTGTAGAAGGCTTTGTAGATCTCGGCCTTGCTGATCTTGCTGGCCCCTTCTGTGCGGTTGACAAAGGTGATGGGCACTTCGCCGATGCGAAAGCCCGCCCGCTGGCACAGGAAGGCCATCTCGATCAGGAAGCTGTAGCCGGAGCTGAAGATGCTGTCCAGATCCACGGTCTCCAAGACCGTGCGCCGGTAGCAGCGGAAACCGGCGGTGCAGTCCCGTGACCCCACGCCCAGGAGCAGATAGGCCAGCCAGTTGGCCCCCCGGCTGACAAACTTGCGAAAGGGCGTTGACCCCACCACGCCGCCGCCGGGCACATAGCGGCTGCCGATCACCAGATCATAGCCCGACTCGGCCTTGTCCAGCATGACGGGCAGACGCTCCGGGTTGTGGCTGAAGTCGGCGTCCATGGTGCAGAGGTATTGGTAGCCCTGGGCCAACCCATAGGCAAAGCCCGCCCGATAGGCGGTCCCCAACCCCAACTTCCCCGCCCGATGCAGCACATGCACCCCCGGATCCGCCGCGGCCATGCCGTCGGCGATGGCCCCCGTGCCGTCGGGTGAATTGTCATCCACCACCAGCACATGAATATCCCCCGGCAGGCCGCGCAACTGGGTGACCAGCCGGAACAGGTTTTCTTTCTCGTTGTACGTGGGCACAATCATCAACGCCCGACTTTGCCATGGGATCATAGTGCGTAGTCCGTGTTCCGTATCAATACCCACAATTCATTGTGCAGCGCATTGCTCATTGTGCATTCCCCCAAAGCCCCATCTTATCACGCCTGCCGACCACATCCAAGATCCTGGGAATTCCACAATCGGTTGGGTTCGGGTACAATTTCGCTTGTGATGACCAAACCGATTGCCCGATCTCTTTCTGAAAAACATACACCTCATTCTCGTTGGGACAGGGTCCTGGCCGCTGGCTTGGGACTGCTTGGCCCTCACGCTCTATGTGCGCACCCTGGCCCCTGGCCTGTTGGACGGGGACGCGGGGGAGTTTCAGTTTGCGGCCTGGGGGTTTGGGCTGGCCCACCCCACGGGCTATCCGCTCTATTTGATTTTGGGCGGGGTGTGGCAGCATGGGCTGGCTCTCTTTGGGGCGGACCCGGCGTGGGCGTTGAACCTGTTCAGCGCGGTCACGGCGGCGGTCACGGTGGCGCTGCTCTTTGTGACTATGCGCAAAATCGTCCCTGGCCCGGCGGGGGTCAGCCGAGGCGTGGCCTTGTTCAGCGCCGCGCTCTTTGGCGGCCAATCCCACGGTTTGGAGCCAGGCGCTGATCGCCGAGGTCTATGCGCTGCATGGGCTGTTGATGGTGCTGATCCTGCTGGCGGCGTTGACGGTGGGATGGGTCCATGCGGCGCACGGTGTTGTTGGCCGGGCTGGTGGGGCTGGGGTTGGCCCATCATCGGACGACGGTTTTTGTGATCCCTGGGGTGGTGTTGGCGGTGTGGTTGATTTACGCAGGGGTGGGTCAACCCGCCGGGTCACGGACCCGGCTAGAGCGGGCGAAGATGGGCCGGTGGCGGCTGTGGATGGGGGCGGGGTTGGCGGTGGCTTTGCCCCAGTTGCTCTATTTGTACATTCCTTTGCGGGGGACGCCGGAGGCCTCGCCGTGGTATTTTCCCCGTTTGGGCGAGGCGGTAATCCCCCTGTACACGAACAGTTTTCAGGGGTTTCTCGATTATTTGACGGGCAGTGTCTTCGCGGTCAGCTTTTTTGGGCCGAGTCAGGCGTTGGCCCGTCTGCCCGAAGCCGGGGATGTTGTGGCTGGATCACTTTACTTGGGTCGGGGTGGGGTTGATTGGGGCTGGGGCTGATCGTTTTGGTGCGGGATCGGCGCTGGGTGCTGTTGGCCCTCACCCTGCCCTTCGGCGGTGATGCTGCAAGTTTTTAACCTATTTTATGGCATCGGCGATATTTATGTCTATTATATTCCGCTCTATTTGATCGGGGCGATCTATGCCGGGTTGGGGGTGGAGGGCGTGTGGCGGGTGGCGTATTCCGTTTTTGGCAGGGATGACCCGAAGCAGAAGCGACGTTCGTCTGGCCCCCGCATCCTGCAACAGGCTACCCTCCTATTCCTCTTGATTCCCGTCTACCTGAGCTTCCACTTTTTTCCCCAAATCGATCAGTCGGCCAACCAAAAGGCTGGCGAAATGTGGGCGGAGATCTTGGCCGCGGCAGCCGCCGGACGGGGCGATTTTGGTGAGCAATGATCGCAACGAGATTGTGCCCCTCTATTATCTGCAAAATGTGGATGGGGTGCGCCCGGACCTGACCGGCATCTTCCCCCTGTTGACGCCGGAGGAGCGCTTCGCCGATGTGGGGGCCACGGTGGCCACGGCGTTGGGGGCAGGTCGCCCGGTGGTGTTGATCAAGCCCATGCCTGGGTTGGACGTGCGCTTTGCGTTGACCCCTTTGGCTTCGCCCTTGGTGGCGGTGACCGGTTCCGCGGCCGAGTCTGCCCGAAAGAGCCGATGGAGCTGGCCTATGGTCCGCTGACCCTTTGGGGGTATGAGTGGGCGAGACCGATGGCGGGGCAACGGTGACGCTCACGTGGCGGGTGGATGCGCCCGTGCCGGGGAATTTCACGACGACGGTGCAGCTTTTTGACGCCGCCGGGGAGCGGCTGGCCCAGGATGACCGGCGGCCCGGCGGGATCTTTTATCCCACGGGGCTGTGGAAGGTGGGGGAGGTGTTGGCGGATGTCCATTCCCTGGCCTGGGGTGGGGGAGAAGCGCCAGCCCGGCTGTTGGTGGGGATGTACGCCGGGGCGGATTTTGCGCCCCTTGCGCCATTTCTGGAAATTCAACTGCCCGGTTTGGGCAACGGAAAATCAGAGGAGGAATCGCCATGACCTATCAACTTATCCAAAACATCCCGGTCTGGGGCGAGCCGGACCCTGGGGCCGTCGACCAGATCGTCAACTGTGCCGCGCACGGGGGAGGCCGCGGCGTTGATGGCGGATCACCACCTGGGCTATGCGGTGCCGATTGGGGGCGTCATCGGGTATGGGGACAAGATCAGCCCGTCCGGCGTGGGCTTCGATATTGCGTGCGGGAACAAGGCCGTGCGCATTGACGCGCCAGCACCTAATGTAGCGGATGGCCTCGTGATCCATACCCAGGGTATAGGCGCCAAAACTTTCGCCCATGTCGCAGTTGAGATCGATGGCTTTCACCGTATATCTCCTTCTCACGGGCAACCGGCCGGCATGTGCTTCCTGGGCCAGATGGAAAAACACACGCAGACCTGCCCGTCTTCGTTTCTATTTGGCCGTCATCATTTGGGGCAGCTAAAGGGCAATTTCGGGAAATACCGTTATGATGCCGGTGGTCGAGAAGCATGAGAAAGAAAAATGGAAGCGCATATTTTGCAATTGACATAATGGGTTCTCCAGTCAACCCTTGAATGACAAAAAGGTTGAATCCGACAGGCGGTGTGATCTGGCTCACTTCGACCATCAGAATGAGATAGATGCCGAACCAAATCGGATCGAAACCCGCCTCAGTAACCATGGGCAGAGCGATCGGCAGCGTCATAACCACAATGGAAAAACCGTCCAGAAGGCATCCCAGCACGACATAGACGCATCCCAGGAGAATCATTAGCATATATGGCGAAAGATTCATCTGAGTGATGGCCGTTGTAATGGCCGCCGGAATACCCAAAAACCCCATTACGCGGGAAAGAAAACCGGCGCCTACCACGATCAGCATGATCATTGCATTCGTTTTTATGGCGCCCATCAGGCACTCCAGCATAATTTTCAGGTTCATCTGTTTATTAATGATGGCAAATATCGTTGCACCCAAGACACCCAGTGCAGCCGCTTCAGTGGGCGTCGCAATTCCTGCGTATATGCTTCCCAACACCATGAGGATGAGTATGATGGTGGGAGCAAGATCTTTTAAGGCCACCAGACGTTCTTTCCAGGAATAGTGGTCTTGTGTTTGAGGAGCGATCTCAGGATGTCTCAGCCCGGCATAAATAATATAGGCCGAATATATGCCAGACAACAAAAGTCCCGGGAGGATGCCAGCCATGAACATTTTGCCGATGGAAACTTCCGCCAAGATTGCGTAAACGATCATGATAAGCGACGGGGGGATGAGAAATCCCAGGGTGCCGGCTCCGGCCAGGGAGCCCATGGCCAGTTTTTTATCATACCCCAGCTTGTCGAATTCAGCCAGTGTTATGCGCCCCACCGTGGCGGTTGTGGCGGCACTGGAGCCGGACACTGCCGCAAACAATGTGCAGGATATGATGTTCATGAGCAGCAGCCCGCCGGGTAATCGATGCAGCCACGGTACCAGAGATTTGAACAGTTTTTCTGAAATCCCGGAGCGGAACAGGATTTCTCCCATGAGAATAAACAGGGGCAGGGCAACATACTCCCATTTCTCCACCGTAGACCACAAGGATGAGGCCATGTTGCTTCCGGCAGGCAGCGTGCCGAACAAAACCATTCCCAAAAAACCAACGATAAAAAGAGAAAAGCCGACCCAGATGCCGGATCCCAATGTCAGAAAAAGAAAGCCGAATACAACGATAGACATGGTCGCCATGCTAACATCCATTATACGACTTCCTCCCCGGTATGAATGGCATGGTACGTTTTTATGGTCATGCCGATCAGCTGCAACAAGAAACAGGCCGCGCCAAAGAGCATAACCGTCTGTGGAATCCAGAGCGGCGTGTTGGTCAAGGTGCCTGATGTCGAATGATACCGAATGGTCGCGCGTACCATTTTAAATAAATACCACCAGAGGTAACCCATGAAAATAGTCGTGAGACCGGTGGCGGCACAGGTGATCAAACCGGACAATTTTTGCGGCAGGAATCCCAACACCAATGTGATGCGGATATGTCCCTTTTCCTTTAGGCAATAGCCGGCACCAAGGAAAATGATCGCGGCCAAACCATAGGCACAGTACTCATCGGCGATGAGAGTGGTTTTTTCGAAGATATTCCAGAGAATGATCTCAAGCAGGATAAGTACGGTCATCAAACCCAAGATCACTGCAGAAACTTTCGCCATCCAGTCGCTGATCCATTCCGTCCCGTTGATGATAGGGGTCATTGGCTTATCTCTTTTTTTAGCTGTGGGTACAATAACATCGGCAACGTTCCGGGCGATCATGCAACCGCCCGGAACGCTTTGTCAGTCGGGCCTTGGCCGGGCATCAGCGCCCGGTTATGGCGTCATACTCCTTCAAAAGCTTCTGTGCCTCGGCACCGGCTTTTTCAGCCCATTCCGCGCGCAGTTTTTCACCGATCATGTTGAGTTCATTGCGGAAGCCCTGGCTGACCGGCGTGATCGTCATGCCGTTTTCCTGAGGGTCGCACGGCTTTT
>CAVPIK010000016.1:0-200573 GCA_963704975.1 uncultured Chloroflexia bacterium
ATTGGCCGTCACACCGGTCCCCTCAAGCTGCCGAGCCAACTCAGCGGTGAAGAGGATGTTGGCCAATTTGGACTGCGAATAGGCCGCCCACCCGCTATATTTCTGCTTGCCTTCCACATCCTCAAAATTGATCGTCCCCCCCATGTGCGCCCCGGACGAGACGCTGACGATCCGGGACGGCGCACTGGCGATCAGCATGTCCCGCAGCAGTTCCGTCAGCAGAAAATAGCCCAGGTGATTCAACGCCCAGGTCTGCTCGATACCGTCCACACTCTCCGTGCGCCCGGCAAAGAACATCCGCGTTGTTCACCAACACATCCAGCCGGTCATACTTGGCCCGGAACGCCGCCGCCACCGCCCGCACAGACGCCTGGGACGCCATGTCCGCCACCAAATAGTCCACGTTCCCGGATCTTCCGGTCCCATTCCCCGTCTCCGCCCGAATGCGGTCCACCGTGGCCCGACACTTGGCCTCGCTGCGGCTGATCACCACCACCGTCGCCCCCTTGCGGGCCAACTCCAACGCCGTCACTTCCCCAATCCCGGCGGTCGCCCCGGTCACGATACAAACCTTGCCTTGCATAATCTGCTCCTATGTTCGATGATTAAATGATTACGGTTGGTCCGTCACACCAACTCAGTGTACGCTTCATGCCCCGGCGAATCAGTCAATAGCGTTCCAATTGGGGACGGAATTTTTTTTGAAAGGAGTGACCGAATGAAACAAGACCAAGCCTTGTATTGGCAGAAATTCGAGGTCCAGATCCAGGGGGCGGTTGACGCCATGCCCGGTGTCGCTGGCCTCTCCTTGTTCGACATCACCAGCGGCCACACCCTGGCCATCAACGGGGACGAGCCCTTCCCCACCGCCTCCAGCATCAAGATCCACATCCTCGCCGCCCTCCTGGCCCAAGCCGAGGCCGGGGAGATCGACCTTTCCGCGCCCGTGGTCGTGGACCCGACCCAGTTTGTCCTCGGCAGCGGCGTCCTGGCCTACTTGGAAGACGCCCCCACCCTCACCGTGCGAGACATGGCCATCCTCATGATCATCGCCTCGGACAACACGGCCACCAACGCGTGCATCGATCTGGTCGGCATCGACCGGGTCAACGACCTGATCCGCGACTTCGGCCTCACCCACACCCACCTGCGCCGCAAGATGATGGACAACCTGGCCGCGGTGCGGGATCAGGAAAACGTCTCCACCCCCAACGAGATGGCCCAAACCCTGGCCCGTCTCCACGCCGGACAGCCTACGCCCTGGGTGGGCGCGGAGACTCTGCGCATCCTCGCCAAGCCCAAAAACGGCTACCTCAACCAAGCCCTCCCCGAAGACCTCCCCGTGGCCCACAAACCCGGCTCCGTAGACGCCGCCGCCTGCGACATCGGCCTCGTCCACCTCCCCCGCCGCCCCTACATCATCGCCGCCATGACCAAATATGCCGCTGTCCCGGAAGCCGACCTCAGCCGCGCCCTGGTCAATCTCTTCCGCCTGGTCCACGCCGGGATGGACACCCTGGACCGCGTCAAACCAATGCCGGGCGCGTCGTGTGGTAAGCCGCAGCGGAGTTCGCACCCCCTGGTGCGAACGGCTCGGCGTTAGGAAGTGCCGACTCCGCGGATCAACGCAACGCAAGCACATCCGTATAAAATGAGGAGCCGGGCATCTCCAGATGCCCGGCTCCTCATTTTATACGGATCGAAATGCTACAGCAGTTCGACAACAACCACCAAGAGAAGAACCCCGATCAACAGCAGAACAGGGATCAGTATCGTGAAGAAGGCCCGCCAGGTGGAGAAGCGGTTCACAACGGAGATATTGGCGACTAAAATCACCACGGTCCAGATAGTCATCACCAAGGAAACGACACCCGAAGCCATCAGAGTGATGCCGCTTACCAAACCAAAAGTAGCATCTGCGGCAGCCTTTGCATCATAAATCGGGGCAGTCGAATGAAAGGTTTCGGGGCCATACAGGATGAGCATGGGCACGAATGCCAGCACAAGCAGGGTGATCTGGGGCACATACGACCAAGCCAAGGCAGCTCGAGATTCTTCCGGGGTGGCTGTGCCACCCAAAAAACTCGCCACGACTCGAAGAACCCATCCGCCGGTTTCGAGTACGCCCTCCCTTCTGCGGTCATGTGACGGGTTGGGTCAAGCCGGGCTACTCAACCTGCGTTGGCCTTTGCGCAATCCAGCGTCGGTTGAGTAGCCGCCGCCGAGATCTCCGCTGACCATTCAGGGACTGGCGGCGTATCGAAACCAAAGCGGGTTGACCCACTGCGGTTTCGATACGCCCTACCTTTCTGCGGTCATGTGGCGGGTTGGGTCGAGCCGGGCTACTCAACCTGCGTTGGCCTTTGCGCAATCCAGCGTCGGTTGAGTAGCCGCCGCCGAGATCTCCGCTGCGCATTCAGGGACTGGCGGCGTATCGAAACCAAAGCGGGTAACCTGACCCACTGCGGTTTCGATAGCCCTTTCTGCGGTCATGTGGCGGGTTGGGTCAAGCCGGGCTACTCAACCTGCGTTGGCTTTTCTCTCCCGATCCCACGCCAACTCCCGATATGGTATTGATACAACGTGCTGAACCCCAGCCGTTCATACAAGCGCCAAAGCCGGTTCGTTTTGCGACCGCACCTGCAAATAGAGGTTGGCTCGCGCCCTGCGCGGACGCCCAACCGGCCAGCCCGCGGATCAACGCCAAGGCCGCGCCCCGCCGTCGAAAGTCCGGGTGGGTGGCGATGTTGAAGAGCCCGGCCCAGCTCCCCATCCGCCACGCAGAGGCCCACGGCGGCGGGTTGACCGTCAAGGACGACCAGCCCAAACGCTTTGGCCGCCCGCACTCGTCCCCACATGGCGTCGTAGATGGGGCGACGGTGGGCGGACACATGCTCGATGGCGCAGTAGGTGTCCAGCCAGGCGGGGGTCCACGAGGGGGTGAGGGTGACGGTTAGGGCGCGGTGGCGGAGGCGGGCCAGGACTTGGGGAATCTCGGCGGTCTGCACGTCGTTGACCTGCGTGATTTCGCATAGCCACGATTAGCCAAGGACGTCGTCCAGGCCTGTGGGCAGGGCCGCCGAGGTGATCTGGAAGCGGGGGGTGGCGCCGTGGTCCCGGTAAAAGGTCTCGACGGCGTCCAGCTTTTCGGCCAGGGAATGGTGGCCGAAGTCGGCGTTGGGCCAGACGGAGTTGGCCCGCCGGGTGACGTTGTGGTTGAAGCGCAGCCGCCAGCCGTCAAAGTGGAGGTTGATGGCCGCAGGTACGGCATGGAAGGCTGTTTCTTCGACGGTTTGGATTTGCGCGTTCATGGGCGGGTGGTTTGGATTGGGTGGATGGTGGCGTAGGGGCATGAGGTGTGGCGGCACGACTTGTCATTCAACGGCGAATTTTCCATCCGCCACACCTCGTGCCCGGCTGTGCGGCCCCGATGGTAGGGGTACGTGTGCCGGGCATGAGGTGGGATGGCGATGGAAATGGTCTTTCTTTGCGGGCATTCTTCCGCCATCCCACCTCGTGCCCCTACGGGTTGGTCAACATCCCCTTCGCAAACGCCAACACCTCGTCCAACTGTCTCCGGGTCCACGCCGCCGCCTTGGGCCATGTCGGGGCGGCCGCCGCCGGAGCCGCCGAAGTGGGTGAGGGTGGCGCGCAGGAGATTGCCCATGTGGGCGTCCCCGTCCGCGGAGCGGGCGAAGAGGACGGTGGCTTTGCCATTGCTTTCGCAGGCCAAGAGGGCGATGACGCCAGCCTGTTGAGTCAAGGCTTGGGCCAGAGATTTGAGGCCAGCCGGGTCAAGATCTGGGCTGCGGTGGAGGACCATGCGCACGCCATTTTCTCTTGGGGCAGCGACCAACAGGTCCTGGGCCACGAAAGTCACCTGGGCCGCTTGGAGGTCGCGCACGAGCCGTTCCACTTCTTTGAGCCGAGCCATCTGCTTCGCCACCAGATCCGGCACTTCTTCGGGCCGGGTGTCGAGGAGGTTGGCCGTGGCGGTGAGCAGATTGTGCTTGGCGGTGTAGTCGGCCAAGGCCCGGTTGCCGCAGAGGAAATGCACCCGGCTGTGGCCGCGGATGCGCTCGGAGCGCAGGAGTTTGATGGGGCCGATCTCGCCGGTGTTGCGCACGTGGGTGCCGCCGCAGGCGGACCAGTCGAAGCCCTGGATCTCCACGATGCGGATGGAGCCGCTGACCTTGGGCGGGCGGCGCAGGGGGATTTCGGCGATGCGGGATTCGTCCACTTCGTAGGCGGTGACGGGGAGTTGGGTCAAGACTAGGTAATTGGCTACCGTTTCGATTTCAGCCAATTGGGCGTCGCTGACCGAGTCCGTGTCCAGCTCCAACATGCAGATGTCCGCGCCGAAGTGGACGGAGACGGTCTCCATGTTCAGGCGCAGGGTGAAGGCGGCGGAGAGCAGGTGTTGGCCCGTGTGCTGCTGCATGTGGTCGAAGCGGCGGGGCCAGTCGATGACGCCGTGGGCCGGGCCGGGGGAGAGGGGGGCGGCCAAGATGTGCAGGATTTCGCCGTCTTTGCCCACCTGCACATCCACCACGGCCACGCCGTTGAGGCTGCCCGTGTCGTGCTGCTGGCCGCCGGAGGTGGGGTAGAAATAGCTGCGGTCCAGGAGGGCGGCGGGGTGGCCGTCCACGGTGGTGATGGAGAGAATTTGGGCGTCAAATTCGGTGGTGTAGCTGTCGGTGTAGTAGAGGTGTTGGGTCATGCTGTGGCTCCCGACTATGAGTCGTTTTGACGTTTTTGCTTGGTGGACATAGCCACCCCAACGGCCACGCCCAGGGCAATGCCCAGGCCGATGTTGCCCAAGCGCCACGCCCACGGCGGTCCCGACCCCCAGGCCGATGGCGATCCAGGCTGCGCTTTTGTCTTCTTTTTCGTCGTTTTTCTTGTCCATGATTTCCTCCGTGAAGTCTTCGATTGTTCAGTGGTTGTTGACGTTTATGGCAAGAAGTTTAGCACAGACCGGCGGAATTGTGTACGATACGGTTAGGGAATTGCCAGCTTCGTTTCCAGACCATGACTCAACCCCTGCTTTTAGCCCCGACCCGATCCTGGCGTATAATAATGGGAAATCGTTGTCAATCTGCCCATACCCAAAGGAGACTGTTATGCCTAGCCCCAAACCACCCCTCAATTCTGAAATTTCCACCCTCATTCAACAGATGACCCTGGCCGAAAAAGCCGCCTTGATCACCGGCGAGACGTCGTGGACCACCCCCGCGGTGGATCGCCTGGGCATCCCCCGCATGCTGGTCTCCGACGGCCCCCACGGCGTGCGGCGGATTGCGGACCTCAACGACATGGCGGCCAAGAGCTTCCCGGCCACGGCCTTCCCCACGGCGGCCTGTCTGGCCTCCACCTGGGATGTGGAGCTGTTGGGCCAGGTGGGCGTGGCCTTGGGCGAGGAGAGCGTGACCCTGGGCGTGGATGTGCTGCTTGGCCCCAGCAACAACATGAAGCGCACCCCCCTGTGTGGCCGCAACTTCGAATATTTCTCCGAAGACCCCTATCTCTCCGGCCAGATGGCCGCGGCGTGGATCAACGGGATTCAGAGCCAGGGGGTGGGCGCATCCCTCAAGCATTTCACCGCCAACAACCAGGAATATCAGCGTTTCAGCATCTCCGCGGAGATGGACGAGCGCACCCTGCGGGAGATCTACCTGCCCGCTTTCGAGACGGCGGTGAAAAATGCCCAGCCGTGGACCATCATGTGTGCGTACAACCGCATCAACGGCGTCTTCTGTTCTGAAAGCTATGCGTTGTTGGTCGATCTGTTGAAGAATGAGTGGGGCTTCGAGGGCTTGGTCGTCTCCGATTGGGGGGCGGTGCATGACCGGGTGGCCTCGCTGGAAGGTGGGCTGGATCTGGAGATGCCCGGTCCCAAGCCCCGGCGCACCCAGGCGGTGATGGACGCCGTCGGCGCTGGCGAACTGGATGAAGCCGTGTTGGATGAAGCTGTGCGCCGCGTGGTGCGGGTAGCGTTGTTGGCCGCCCAGACCCCCAAGAACGATCCGGTCACCAACCCGGCGGGCATGGATTTTGATGCCGCCGCCCATCACGCCCTGGCCCGCAAGGTGGCCGCCGAGGGCATGGTTTTGCTCAAAAATGACGGCATCCTGCCTCTGGGTGGATCCCGTGCGGCCCCCATGTCCATTGCCGTGATCGGTCGCTCGGCCAAACACGCCCACTTCCAGGGCGGCGGCAGCTCCTTCATCAACCCCACCCAGATCGATCACCCCTGGGATGCCCTGACCGCCTCGGCCAAATATGCCCGCTTCACCTATGCCGAGGGCTATCCCACGGACGACAGCCAGCGCCCGGATCTGATCCAAGAGGCCGTGGCCCTGGCCCAGGTGGCCGAGGTGGCCCTGCTCTTCGTGGCCCTGCCCGGCTTCATCGAATCCGAGGGCTATGACCGGGCCCACATGGACCTGACCCAACAGCAGATCGCCCTGATCAAGGCCGTGACCGCGGTGCAACCCAACACGGTCGTGATCCTCAACAACGGCTCCCCCGTGGCCGTGGCCGACTGGATCGACGGCGCGGCCGCGGTGCTGGAAGGCGTGGATGATGGGTCAGGCCGGGGGCAGGGCGGTGGCCGATATTTTGTATGGCCGTATCAACCCGTCCGGAAAGCTGGCCGAGAGCTTCCCCGTGCGCCTGAGCGACACCCCGGCCCACCTCAACTTCCCCGGCGAGGGCGGGCAGGTGCGCTATGGCGAAGGGCTGTACATCGGCTATCGCTATTACGACGCCAAGCAGATGGCCGTTCAGTTCCCCTTCGGCCACGGGCTGAGCTACACGACTTTTGCGTATAGCCATCCCCAGGTCTCGGCGGCGGAGTTCCGGGATGTGGACGGCGTCACGGTCTCGGTGGATGTGACGAATACGGGCGAGCGGGCGGGCAAAGAGACTGTGCAGATCTATGTCCACGACCGGGTTTCCGGTCTGGTGCGCCCGCAAAAGGAGTTGAAAGGTTTCGCCAAGGTGGACCTGGAGCCTGGGGAAACCAAGACGGTCTCCGTGCATCTGGATCAGCGGGCCTTCGCCTTCTGGCACCCCGGCCACGGGGCTTGGATCAGCGAGGCGGGCGAGTTCGATATCCTGTTCGGGGCTTCGGCCACGGACATCCGGGCCACGGTCAGCGCCAGCCTGATCGCCACCCAGGCCCTGCCCAGCCTGCTCCACGCCGAGTCCACCCTGCGGGAGTGGCTGGCCGACCCAGTCGGGCGGCAGGTGATCGACCCCCTCTTCCAAATGATCCAAGGCGGCGGGTTGTTGGGCGGCGAGGCTGGGAACGAAAAAGAGGATGGGGAAAAGCCGTCCATCGGCATGGACATGCTCGGTTTCTTGATGGACATGACCGTGTTGGGGATTCTGTCGTTTCAAGAGAATCAGCTACCCGCCTCGCCCGCGGAGACGGTGACGGGGATGTTGGGGCAGGTGCATGGGCGGGGGATGAAGGATGGCTTAGGAGGGCCCTACTTGCTTGCGCTCGGCGGTCGGTGCGGACGCGGTAGAGGCGCTCGGTGAAGCCGCCTTCATCCTCAAAGGCTTTGGCTTGCGCGGCAATCTGACGATCTAGCAGGGCGCAGGCCACGGCAAGGAGGACCAATACGGCGTTGGCGGAGATTTCGGGGTAGGTGGACTCGGTGGACGGGGTGGACTCAGTGGACTCGGTGGACGGCTTGGATGTGGGCGGCGCGCTTTGTCCACCAGGTCCACCAGGTCCACCCTGTCCACTATCCCGACACTCCTTTACCCAGCGCGCTACTTCGTCGGCGGTGGTGCAGCGGCGGTTGATCAGGTTTTGGCGGCGGGGGTCCCGCTGTTCCCACAGGGGCAGGTCCCGTTGACGCAGAAAGTCTTCGTAGTCCAGGCGCAGTTCTTCCAGGCTGGCTCGGGCCACGTTGGTCAGCTTTAGTTCCATCTTCTTGGAGGTGCCGGACGCCTGGCTGCCCTCGGCGATATTCTGCACGCCACTGCGGGCCGCCTGCACCATCTGATCATGGGTGCGGCTGAATTTGCTGACATAGCGGTCGCAGAAACGTACGGTGACGTCGTAGACCAACTGGGCGATCTGGAAGCTCTTTAGGTTGCGGTAGCCGCCGTGTTTGGGGATCAGGGGTTCGGGTGTGGGCATATCGGGTCCGCCTTTGCAGGATGAATGGGCCGTGTTGCTCGACTTACCCTGAGCATAGCAGAATCCCAGACGGAGGCAATACGCACTTTTGCCGATCTTCCCTCGCCTTCCCTCACTTCCGCTTCCAGATCACTGCATACTTCCCAAAAGAATCCGCGTAGATCCGCCAAATCAGCGTCATCCGCGTTCGATTTCATCTTCTCATCCCTACGGCCAATCCACTTCCGGCGAACGATAGTAATCAACCCCCAACCCCGTCAGCCGGGGACCGTGGGCGGCCAGCCGTTCCCGATAATCGGCCCAATTCGCGCCGATCCTGGGGCGTCCAGCCGATCTCGGCCAGGCTGAGGAGGCGGGGGAAGACCATGTGGGCCAAGTCGTCGAAGGTGCGCAGGGTCTCGGTCCACAGGGGGGCCTCCACGCCCAGAATCTCCTTTTCGCCTACGCCGGGGGACGCCTCGGCGGGATCCCAGGCGTATGAGTGCTCGACGCTGACGTTGCCCGCCCAGTTCAGCCCCAGGGGCGTGCGATCGTCGTATTTCATGTCCAGATAGATACGGCTGGCCGGGGAGACGATCACCTTGGCGCCCTGGGCCGCGGCCCGGGTGGCACCGTCGCTGAACCATTGCTGGGCGATGGTGTCCGGGGCCAGTTGGATCTGGCTGATCTCCTCCCAGCCGATCATCTGCTTGCCGTGGGCGTGGACGATCTCCTGCACACGGGTGACGAAGGCCAGGTAGTCGGCCTTGGGGGTGCTGTGGGCCTCGTCCCCGCCGATGTGGATGTAGGGGCCAGGGGTGAGGGCGGCCAGCTCTCGGATCACGTCGTCTACAAACTGATAGGTGCTCTCTTTGTCCATGCAGAGCGAGCTGAAGCCGACTTGGGTGCCGGTGTAGAGCGCCGGGGCCACGCCGTCGCAGGTCAGCTCTGGGTAGGCGGCCAGGACGGCGTTGGTGTGGCCGGGCATGTCGATCTCCGGCACGATGGTGATGAAACGGGCTTGGGCATAGGCCACGATCTCCAGATAGTCCGCCTGGGTGAAGAAGCCGCCGGGGGCACCGTTCACAGCCGTGCTGCCGCCGATTTCGGCCAGCTTGGGCCAGGAGTTGATTTCCAGCCGCCAGCCCTGGTCATCGCTCAGGTGCAGGTGCAGGGTGTTGATCTTGTAGAGGGCCAGCAGATCGATCAGCCGCTTCACGTCGTCCACGCCGAAGAAGTGGCGGGAAACGTCCAGCATCATGCCCCGATAGGCGAAGCGGGGTTGGTCCTGGATCACCCCGCCGGGGATGGCCCAGACGCCGGGTTCGGGCTGGACCAGCAGTTGGCCCAAGGTCTGGATGCCGTAGAAGATCCCGGCGGGCTGGCCGCGCAGGGTGATGCCCTGGTCGGTGATGGTCAGTTCGTAGCCTTCGGCACCCAGGGCCGGGGCGACGTCCGCGGTGGTGAGGTGGATGCCGCCGGGGACCGGGTCGCCGCTTTGCACGGTGGGGGCCAAGCCCGTGGCGTTTTGGATCTGCCGGGCTAATTCCGCGGCGAGGGGTGTCGATGCCCCCAGATCCGGGTCAACGGTAATTTGGGTCGTTTTTTTCAAAAGAAAAGCGTCGTCCGCGGCGGTGATGGCGGCGGGCAGAGGAATCAGGTGGGTCATGGTCAATGGCTCCGTGGTGATGGGGGACGGTGGCGACGTACAGGCGGACAGAAGGAAAAGGCTCACCGCAAAGGCGCAAAGGAGTGCCTTTCTCTTTGCATTCTTTGCGTCTTTGCGGTGAAAGAGGGTCATCGTTTGCTCATTTCAAAACCGCTCGCACGGACACGGTCTCGCAC
Source organism: uncultured Chloroflexia bacterium (assembly GCA_963704975.1). Taxonomy (GTDB): domain Bacteria; phylum Chloroflexota; class Anaerolineae; order Caldilineales; family Caldilineaceae; genus JAGNDO01. Next base: position 9,983 of record CAVPIK010000016.1, read on the forward strand.
GCCCGCGGCGGGCAGCGGAATCACGTTTCCGGCCACGGCCACGCCGTCCACGGTCAGGGCGACGGTGTTGCCGGTGCCTTCCCGCACGACCTCGATTTGGTAGGTCACGTCCCGGAAGAGGCGGGTGGCTTTGAAGCCGGGCCACTCCGCCGGGATCACCGGGGCGACTTGCAGCCCTTCGTAGCTGGGGCGCACGCCGAGGATGTATTGGGTGATGGCCACGTAGTTCCACGCCGCGGTGCCGGTGAGCCAGGAGTTCTTGGCCTCGCCGTGGGTGGGGGCACCCTTGCCGGCGATGGTCTGGGCGTAGACATAAGGTTCTGTCCGGTGAATCTCGGCGATGGCTTCCCGGGCCGAGGGGTTGATGCGCAGGTAGTAGTCGAAGGCTTTGTCGCCGTGGCCCAGCACGCTCTCCGCGGCGACGATCCAGGGGTTGGAATGGCAGAAGATGCTGGCGTTCTCTTTGTAGCCTTCGGGATAGGTCGAGATCTCGCCCAACTCGATGCGATAGTGGGTGAAGGGTGGGTCGAGCAAGACGATGCCGTGGGGGGTGGCCAGCCGTTCGGCCACCGCGTCCAGGGCTTGCTGGGCCTGCCCGCTCTCCACGCCGATGCCCGCCATCACGCACATGCCCTGGGGTTCGATGAAGATCTGCCCCTCGCTGTCCGTGTGGCTGCCGACTTTGTTGCCAGCGGCATCGTAGGCCCGCAGGAACCATTCTCCGTCCCAGCCGTGGGCCAGGACGGCGGACGTCATGTCCGCGGCCGCGGCCCGATAGCCTGCCGCTCGGTCGGCCAGTCCGGCGTGTTCGACGATCTCCGCCAATTGACCAGCGGCCAGCACGAACTGTCCGGCGATAAAGACTGATTCGGCGATCTTGCCTTCGCCGTGGTTCTCCGTGGTTTGAAAAGATTCCCCCGGCGTCTCCGAGAAGCAGTTGAGGTTGAGACAGTCGTTCCAATCCGCCCGGCCAATCAGGGGCAGACCGTGGGGACCCATGCGGTCCAAGGTGTATTGGGCGGCCCGGAAGAGGTGGTCGAGGAAGGGCTGTTCGCGTGCCCGGCTCGTTCTCATAGACCACGGACTCGTCCAAGATCGACCAGTCGCCGCTCTCCTTGAGATAGGCGGAGGCGGCCAGGATCAGCCACAGGGGGTCGTCGTTGAAGTTGCTGCCCACGGCGTCGTTGCCCCGCTTGGTCATGGGCTGATATTGATGGTACGCCCCGCCGTCTTTGAGCTGGGTGGCGGCCAGATCCAGCAGCCGTTCCCTGGCCCGGGCTGGGGCCATCTGCACAAAGCCCAGCAGATCCTGGTTGGAATCCCGGAAACCCATGCCCCGACCCACGCCGGACTCGAAATAGGAGGCCGAGCGGGAGAGGTTGAAGGTGACCATGCACTGATAGGCGTTCCAGATGTTGACCATGCGGTTGGTGTGGGTGTCCGGCGTCTCGACTTGATAGACGTTCAGCAGGGTGCGCCAGTGGGCGGCCAGGGCCTCGAAGGCCGCATCCGCCGCGGCCGGGTCCAGATAGCGCTGGATGATGGGCAGCACCGTGGCCTTGTTGATGGTCTGGGAGCCGGGCGGATCAAACTTGGCGTCCTGGGGGTTCTCGTGATAGCCCAAGATGAAGGTGATCCGGCGGCTCTCCCCCGGCGCCAGGTGCAGTTTGACATGATGGGACCCCATAGGCGACCAGCCGTGGGCCTGGGAGTTGGCCGAGCGGCCCGCTTCCACCACCGCGGGCGTGTCCCAGCCCCGATAAGCCCCCAAGAAGGATTCCCGGTCCGTGTCGAAACCAGCCAGTGCTTCGGAACAGGCAAAGTAGGCAAAGTGATCCCGCCGCTCTCGATATTCGGTTTTGTGATAGATGATGCCCCCGGCCTCGTCCACTTCCATCTGGCCCGTGTTGAGGTTGCGCTGATAGTTGGTCTGGTCGTCCCAGGCCTCCCACAGGGCGAACTCCACCGCGGAGAAGAGGGAGAGATCCGCGGCTTCCGCCCGCCGGTTGGTCACCGTGGTCTGCCAGATCTCCAGGTTGGCGTCCTGGGGCACAAAGTAGCGGGTCTCCGCCTCAATGCCCTGGGCTTCGGAGCCGATGATCGTGTAGCCCATGCCGTGGCGGCACCAATAGCGGTCCAGCTTGGTGCGGGTGGGCTTCCAACTGGGCGACCAATACGCGCCACTTGCGTTGTCCCGCACATAGAGGTAGCGCCCGCCGCTGTCCACGGGGACGTTGTTATAGCGAAAGCGGGTCAACCGGCGCAGGCGGGCGTCTCGATAAAACGAGTAGCCGCCCGCCGTGTTGGAGATCAGGCCAAAGTAGGCCTGGCTGCCCAAATAGTTGATCCACGGCAGGGGCGTATCCGGCCGGGTGATCACGTATTCTAGATTTTTGTCGTCGAAATGACCGTAGTTCATTGGGAAGGGTCCTTTTGCATGGTGGTAGGGGTTTGAGTGGGCGGGAGGTCGATAGGTGACACTCACCTTCAAGGTGAGTGTCACCTATCGACCTCCCGCCCACTCAAACCCCTACGCGTTGTCGAGAAAATTTCGCGTTGAATCGATCAGTGTTTGGCGTTGGGCGGGAGAAACCGGCCCAACTTGTTGCATCCCCAAGAGGACGGCCCCGACCACCGGCGGCACGGTGAGGGGCACAAAGCGCGCCCCCGGCGCAACTTGGTGGACCGTGGCGTAGAGCGGCTCGGTAAAGAGCGGCCCGCCTTTATAAAGACTGCCCACCTGCACAATGTCAAAGCGTCTCCTGCTCCAGCCCAATCTGGCGGATGACCCCGACGGCCAGACTGCCCAACTCCTGGGCCGTCCACCGGATCACCTCGTGGGCCACGGCGTCCCCGGCCTGGGCGGTCTCGAAGATCAGCGGGGCGGCGGAGGCGTCTATGTCGTAGAGGCCCTGGCTAAACCCCTCCAATAGATCCGCATCCGAGGCGGCCCCGCACAGGCGGATGAAGGCGTCGGTGAGGGCCGTGGCCGGTCCCCGCCGGGTCCACGCCGCGGCGACGGCGGTCAGGGCTTGGGTCACCATCTCCCCGGCCCCGCCATATTCGCCGACCATGCTGCCGTTGCCGGTCACCCGCCCCACGTTGTGCTGGGCGTCCCAGCCCCAACAGTTGTTGCTGGTCCCGGCCACCAGGGCCACGCCCCAGCCCGCCTCGGCCCCGGCCACCAGGCCGATGATGGTGTCGTTGACCACCTCGATCTTGCCCGCGGCCTGGGCGGGCAGCCCCAGCACGGCGATGGCGTCCAAAGTTGGGGCCAATTCCGAAGGCCAATCGTACCCCGCCACACCAAAACCGGCCCCGGCTATCTGCGCCCGCTGAATCCCGGCGGCGTCCAGGGCCTGGTCGGTGATCTCGGTCAGCCGTTGGCGTAGGCCCTCATAGCCCACCACCTCGTGGTTGCCCGCGGCCCCCGTGCCAAAGCCCACGGCCCGCCCGCTCTCGTCGGCGATCAGGGCATGGCTCTTGGTGCCGCCGATGTCGATGCCCAAAAAGTACTGACTCATCGCATGGCATCCCGCAGGGCACGGAAGCCGATCACCTGCACCCCGGCCTCATCCAACGCCTGACGCAACCCAGGACTGGTGAAGAGCGCATGATCCGCCACCCGGCAGCGCCAATCTTGGGCGATGGCCCGGATCTCCGGCGTGTCCACGCAGGGGTGGATGATGATGTTGGACAGCCCGGCGGGCAGCTCGGCCAGGACTGCCTTTATCTGCCCAAGCCGGTCTTCGGGCTCGTCCAGAGACATGACATGCACATGATCGAAGAGAGGGATGGCGGCGCCGTTGACCTGGGCCACCAACCCGGCCAGCATGGCGGCGGACTCTCCGTCGTAATCCATCTCCCGCAGGTGTTCTTCCTTCAGATTGGGCAAGAAGGCGGGCAGGCCGAACTCCTGGGCCACGGCGAGATAGGTGGGCAGCAGCCGGGCATGGCCCAGGGTGAACATGTGGGTGTCCACATGGGTGGCGTCCACCCCGGCGGCCAGGGCCTGGCGGATCTGGGCCCGCAACTCCTCGGCCAGCGCGGCCAGCTTTGCCCCCTCCTGCACGGGCGCGACCTGGCGGTGGAAGTAGCCTTCGTCGTCCAGCAGCCCGGAGGCGGGGTCTCGTCCGCTCATCGGTCCCCAGCGCACCACGTCCCACTCGCTGGTCAAAGTGAGGTGGACGCCCATGTCCAGCTTGGGGTTGTCGGCGTTGGCCCGGCAATAGGCCGCGGTGGCCGGGAACCATCCGCACGGCACCATGGTGGCCGCGGAGGAGAGAATGCCGTAGTCCATCAAGTCTTCGTAGGCCACCTGGGAACTGTGGCACATGCCGATGTCGTCGGCGTGGAGGATCACCACGCGGTCCGTAGCAGAATAGCCGAGTTTGCGTAAAAATGGGTTTGGGTTCATGGTTGATTTCCTATTCTAGTTCCCACGCTCAGCGTGGGAACAGCAATGGACGCTCTGCGTCCCGTGGCGCAGGAGCGCCGGTTTGGGTTCCCACGCGGAGCGTGGGAACCAGCACGATTAGGTCCAAAATTGGGGCAAATAGGCCCGATTCGTCTCCAACATATCATCCAGCACCGCCGGGATCTGGTCCGCTGGCGGCCCAAGGGGATGGGCCAGCAGGGCCTCGTAGGCGGCGTTGCGGTCACCGTGGACCGCGGCCTCGACGGTCAGCAGTTCGTAGCTCTTGATCTGGGCGATCAACCCAAAGCAGGCCAGGGGCAGCGGTTCTGCGGGCAGGGGGGTGATGCCGGCGCGGTTGACTTTGACCGGCATTTCCAGCACCCAATCCGCCGGCCAGCCGGCCACCGCGCCCCGGTGGGGCAGGTTGACCACGTGGGTCTCGCCCAGGTCGTTGTAGTGGGCGTTGAGCAGTTGGGTGGCCAGGGTGGAATAGTAGGCCCCGCCCCGCTTCATCAGATCGTCCGGCGGGGTGGAGCGGTTGGGGTCGGCGTATTCGGCCAAGAGGTCTTTTTCGATGGCCATGACCTGTTCGGCCCGGGAGCCCTCGGTGGCCCAACTGTCCTGCTCGGCCAGCTTTTTGGCTGTCTGATAAAAGTAGTTGAGATAGTAGTTGGGGATCATCTGCAACTGCTCGATCAGGGCGGGGTCCCAGGCCGGGTGGTCGTCGGCCCGCAGTTCGGCCAAGGTGCCGGCGATGATCTCGGCCCACACATCTTCGCCATCCACCTCAAAGCCCCGGTGCCACGAGAGGTGGTTGAGGCCCAAGGTGTCCAGCCGGGTGCGGTTGGGGTCGATGGGCTGGCCCGTGCGCTTTTCCAGCATCTCGGCCATGTGCATGCGTGTGGTGATGGGCACGTTGCACACGCCCACGGAGGGCACGTCGGATGCGTGCCGGGCCAGGGCCTCGGTGACCAGCCCCGCCGGGTTGGTGAAGTTGACCAGCAGCGCGCCAGGGGCCAGCTCCCGCATGTCCGCGGCGATGCCCAGAATCACCGGGATGGTGCGCAGGGCCTTGGCCATGCCGCCCACGCCCGTGGTCTCCTGGCCGATGAGGCCGTGGCGCAGACCCAGGTATTCGTCGTTCTTGCGGGCCGCCATCCACCCCACCCGCAGTTGGGTGGTGACATAGTCCGCGCCCGCCACCCCGGCCCGCCGGTCCGTGGTCAGGTGGACCGTGAAGGGCGACCCGGCCGCGGCGGCCATGCGCTGGGCAAAGCCGCCCACCACCTCCAAGCGTTCGGGCAGCACATCCACCAGCCACAACTCGGTCATGGGGAAGCTGTCCACCCGATCCAAAAAGCCTTTGACTAATTCCGGCGTATAGCTGGAACCACCGCCGATGACTGCTACTTTCATGTCGACCTCCATATCAGGATGAACCTGACCTGCTGGTTTTGAGAGTACCTGTTTTTTGCCTTGCCAAAGCATTCTGCCTGGATTAAACTATAGCAAAGTTTGACAGAAAGTGGGAGTTTTCATAGGGTAGATTTTTTATCCGCCGAACTGCGGCAGGTAAGAAACCTGTCCGATGCAAACGCCGCTTTTTAGAAATCTTCACGAAAAGCAAATGCTTCCTCGCTCACCTCACTTCTGTACCGCTCATCTACAGGCAACCTCATGAACCTATCTTCCCTGTTCAGCGTCCCCCGTGCCGCCATTTTGGCCATCGATCTTGGCACCTCCGGCCCCAAGGTGGCCCTGATGGATCTGTCGGGCCGCCTCCTGGGCATGGAGCGCGAGCCGACCCCGGTGATCTTCCTGCCCGGCGGCGGCGTGGAGCAGGACCCGGCCCAGTGGTGGCGGGCCATCGTGGCCGCCACCCGCCGCCTGTTGAGCCGGGGGCTGATCCCGGTGGAGCGCATCCTGGCCCTGGGGGTGACGGCCCAATGGTCCGGCACCGTGGCCGTGGACCGGGCCGGACAGCCCCTCATGAATGCCATCATCTGGATGGATGACCGGGGCGCGCCCTATGCCCAGGCCATGACCGACGGCCCGATCAAGATCGAGGGCTACGGCGCGGACAAGCTGTGGACCTGGATCCGCATGACCGGCGGCCTCCCCGGTCGCTCCGGCAAAGACCCGGTGGCCCACATCCGCCTGATCCAGGATCGCTTCCCGGAACTCTACGCCCGCACCCACAAATTTCTGGAACCCAAGGACTACCTCAACCTCAAACTGACCGGCCACTTCGCCGCCGGGACCGACTCCATCGTCCTGCATTGGGTGACGGACAACCGGGACATCCACAACGTCCGCTACAGCGACCGCCTCCTACGCATGGCCGGGCTGGACCGGGAGAAGCTGCCGGATCTCTTCCCGGCCACCCACATGTTGGGACCGATCCTGCCCGATGTGGCGGAAGAGTTGGGGCTGGGCGACGCATGTGCAGGTGGGCATGGGCACGCCGGATGTGCAGTCCGCCGCCCTGGGCTCCGGCGCGGTGGCGGATGGGGCGGGGCATGTCTACGTGGGCACCTCCGGCTGGCTTTCCTGCTTTGTGCCCTACAAAAAGACCGACCTTTTCCACAACATGGCCTCGTTGCCCTCCCCTTTGCCGGGCCGCTACTATTTGATCAACGAACAGGAGATGGCCGGGGGCTGCCTGGCCTGGCTCAAAGAGTCCCTCTTCTTTGCCGACGATGCCCTGGCCACCGGCACACCCGGCCCGGATGTCTACGCCCGTTTCGACCGTCTGGCCGAAGCCGCCCCAGCCGGCAGCCACGGCCTGATCTTCGCCCCCTGGCTCAACGGCGAACGCTCGCCCGTGGAGGATCACCACTTGCGGGGCGGCTTTCACAATCTGTCCATCAGCAACAGCCGGGGGGACTTGGTGCGGGCGGTCTACGAAGGGGTGGCCCTCAACGCCCGCTGGCTGCTGGGGGCCGTGGAGAACTTCGTGGGCAAGCCCCTTCCCCAGCCTCAACATGATCGGCGGCGGGGCCAAGGGGGACATCTGGTGTCAGATCTACGCCGACATCCTGGACCGGCCCATGCACCGGGTGGCCGCGCCCATCCTGGCCAACGCCCGGGGCGTGGCCCTGCTCACCGCCGTGGGGATGGGGGAGTTGGGGGTGGATCAGATGGGCGAGGTCGTGGAGATCGACCGCATCTTCGAGCCGACCCCGGCCCACCGGCGGCTGTACGACGAGCGGTTTGGGGTCTTTCAGGAGATCTACAAGCGCAATCGCAAGATCAACGCCCGGCTGAATCGGTGAATAACCACTCTCGTTCCCACGCTCCGCGTGGAATGCAACTGGACGCTCTGCGTCCCTCGGCGCAGGAGCGCCGGTTTATGCTCCCACGCGGAGCGTGGGAGCGAGATTTGTGCTGTCTCAACTGAAGCGGTTTAGAATACTTCTTTGCCCAACACCCAAACCGTCATTCACGTTAGCGAGATACTTCATGCCTTTTTCCCAAACCGTCACCCAACGCCGCATCTTCTGGTTCTGGCTGCCCCTGGCCGCCATGTGGATCATGATGGCCATCGAGCAGCCCGTGGTCTCCGGCGTCATGGCCCGGCTGCCCCAACCGGCGTTGAACCTGGCCGCCTTTGGCGTCACCTTTGCCCTGGCCTTGTTGGTGGAAGGGCCGGTGGTCATGCTCCTCACCGCGGGCACGGCCCTGCCCAAGGATCGCCAATCCTATCGGCGGCTGATGCACTTCACCCATCTCATGGCCGGGGGCTTGACCGCCCTGCACCTGCTCATCGCCCTCACCCCCCTCTATGGCCTGCTGGTGGGCAAGCTGATCGGCGCACCCACCGAGGTGATCGAACTGAGCCGAGAGGGCTTTCTGCTCATGACCCCGTGGACCGCGGCCATTGCCTATCGGCGGCTGTGGCAGGGGGTGCTGATCCGCTTCAACCGCACCAACGTGGTGCCCCTCACCATCGCCGCCCGGCTGATCACCACCACCATCGTGCTGGGCATCGGGCTGGTCTGGGCCCGCTTTCCCGGCGTCTATGTGGCCTCCGTCGCCCTCAGCCTGGGGGTGACCGTGGCGGCCATCGTCTCGTATGCCTTCGCCCGCCCCACCATCCAGGCCCACCTGACCACGGACGCCGGGGGCGAAACCCTGCTCACCTGGCCGGATCTGCTCACTTTCTACGTCCCCCTGGCCCTGACCTCCCTGATCGTCCTGGCCAACCAGCCCCTCTTCTCCACCGCCCTGGCCCGGGCCGCCGACCCCCTGCTCTCCCTGGCCGTCTGGCCCGTGGTGATGAGTTTGATCTTTCTGGGCCGCTCCATCTCCCTCTCGTTTCAAGAGGTGGCCGTGGCCCTGCTGACGGATCGGGCCAGCTATGGCCAACTGCGCCGCTTTGCCCAGGTGGTGGCCGGTGTGTTGGCCCTGATCTTCGTGGGCGTCACCTGGACGCCCCTGGCCCGCATCTGGTTTGCCTCCGTGGCCGGTCTGCCGCCCGAACTGGTCAGCTTTGCCCTGCTGCCCGCCGCCATCACCGCCCTGGCCCCGGCCATCGCCACGTTGATCTCCTGGCAACGGGGCGTCCTGGTCCACACCAAGCAGACCCAATACGTCTCCCGCTCGGTGATGATCAGCCTGACCGTGCTGGTGACCATGTTGGCCGCTGGGCATCGGGCTGACCGACCTGCCCGGCGCGGTGGTGGCTGCCGTGGCCTTGTCCGTCTCTCTTTTGGCTGAATGGGGGTACGTATCGTGGCGAGGCCGTATCGCCGCCCAGGAGGCGGGGCTGGTTGACCTCCTGGTGGCCAAGGGCGCGCCCCAGTCCATTTGAAATCTTTGTCGCACTTATCGCAGAGAACGCAGAGGGGCGCAGAGGAGACAGAAGAATCCTCTGCGCCCTCTGCGTTCTCCGCGTCCTCTGCGGTTAAGTTTATCGCCTTCCCTTCAGACGATCTGCTCGCCCGGCTTGGGCCCTTTCTGCACCGGTGGAAGCCCTCGACTGCCCGGTGCGGAACTGTCCACCACGAACTTGACATTGCCCCAATCGCCCACAGGCACATAATAGACCCGCACCTCCCCCGTGCCCAGATGCTCGGAGCGCTGGGCGATGTACTTTTTGCCCCCATTTTCCAGCTCAAACTCGCCGGAGTTGGGCACGAAATTGGCGGCAAAGATCACCTTTTGCAGCGCCGCGTTGGGGTTGAACTGGATCACCTGCTTCTCCGCCGCGGTCTGTTTCAGCGCACTCTCCAAATTGGGCGCAGGCGGGTTGATCACCGGCACGGAGGATCGCGGGACCGGCGCTGGGGTGGGGACGCCGCCCACGGTGGGGTCGGCGTCTGCCGGGGGCGGACGCACCGGCGGGGATGTAGGCCGCTTGGCCGCTGCTCTTGGAACGCCACCAGCCGGTTCATGATGCCGCCCAGATGCTCGAAGCTGTGCCACGGGGAGACCGCGCCCACCACAAAGAGCAGCGCGCCCATCACATAGGGATCCCGCATCAATTCGTAGTTGTACCACATCAACGAGTCCCAATAGCGCTGTTCGGGGATGGGATGGCTCTCGTGCCACGGCCCCACATCCTCGCCGCCGGAGACCCCCTGGGTCATGCCCATTTCGGTCATGATCACCTTGTGCTTGTCGCCATAGACCTTGCGCACCTCCCGCATCACCCGGCGATAGCGCAGGGTGAGCCACATGCCCCCCTCGTCCTTCTCCTTGATGTTCTGCCAGTGCACCCGCCACATATCCGGCCAATCGTACTCATGAAAGCCCAGATAGGTGTAGCTTTCCATGGTGCCGGGGAAGTAGTTGAGGAAATCTTCGGCCAACAGGTTGCCCGTGGCAAAGTTCATGGCGATGGGTTCCAGCCCGCTGCCCCCGGCCCGCAGCCGCTGGGCAAAGGCCACCTGGAAGTCGTCGTACTTCTTCTTCACGTCCGCCCCCACGCTCTGGGGGAAGGTCTCGTTGTAGGTCTCCCAGGCGTCAACCAGGGGCTTGCCCTTGTAGATCGTGCGGCTGGCCTCTGTGCCCAAGCAGCGGTCCGCATAGCGGATGCCATCGCCCTTGGGATCCTTCACAAACGCGCTCTGCTCATTGTTGGTGACATAAAAACGCCCGATCAACAGGGCATTGGGCACCGTATCCCGCAACTGGCGCAGAAAGCCCACGTTGGAATCCATCACCTTGATGATCTTGGGCTGCAATCGTCGGGCCGCATCCAGAATATCATCCCCCGTGCGGTTGCAGTGAAAGCCGTATTTGTGGTTCATGTAGTCTCCTTTTTGTGCGAGGGGCGGGGAAGTGAGAGGGGTGAAGGGGCGAAGGGGTGAAGGGAGCGAGAATATCATCCTGCTCACCCTTTCACCCCTTCACCCGCTCATACAACTACGGTCGCGAACGGCCCAGCACTTCCGGGGCCATGGGCACGGGTTCCTCCACGAGTGCCCGGCTTTGGGGCAGATCGCTCAAGTCCATGAAGGGGCGAGGATCCGTGAAGCCACCCCAGCCATCCGTGCGGCGGTATGGGCTGATGCGGATGCCGAAGTGCAGATGCGGCCCGCTCCCCGCGCCTGTGTTGCCGGATTCACCGATAATCGTGCCCCGTTCCAGGCTCTGGCCCACGCTGACGGTGACCCGGTTCATGTGGGCATAGAGGCTCTCGCCCCAACGATGGCGAATCAGTACATGGTTGCCAAAACCATTCGGCTCAAAGTCTACTTTCAGCACTTCCCCGCTGTCCGCGGCCACCAAGCGGGTGCCGGTGGGGGTGGCAAAATCTAACCCGTTGTGGCCCCGCAGGGCCACTTGGTCATAGGTGAACCTGGCATAAAACTGAGGATTGCTGCCCCAGCCCTGGCTCATGGCAAAGGCACCCACAAAGGGCGTGCCCACCTTGAGGATGCGGCTGAACTGGGAGGGGGCCATCAGCCGCACCCCGCTGGGGGCCGCTTCGGCCAGCCAGCCTTCCACCCGGCTGGCACCCGGCACCGAGCCGCTTACCTTCCACCAGACCAGCCCATCGGCATCCCGAGGCCCTTCCTTCACCACCAAGGCCGCCTGGTCGGGCAGTTGAGAGACCACGTCGCTGGCCGGTTTGCCCACATAGCCCGGACTGTTACGCAGGTTGACAATGTCCCCGCTGATATTGACCACCATGTCCGCCACGCTGTACGTGCGGATCTGGGCCGTGGAGGGAACCGAGGTAGCGACCGGCGCAGCCGCCGTCGGTGCCCCCGCCGACAAAATGGTGACGCCGTTGGGGTCCGCCTCGGCCACCCAGCCCTCCACCGTGGCCCGGTTGGAGCCGGTACTGCGGATCTGCCACCAGGTCAAGTTGTCCGCCAGGGCCGGTCCGCCCAGCACCGTGGCCGCCGTGTTGATCAGAATGTCGATCACCACATCGTCCGGGTTCTTGTTGACGTATCCAGCACTCTTGCGCATGTTGGCGAAGTTGGAAACTGTGATCTGTTGTCCTTTGTTAAATTTGCCCTGGATCGCCGGTTGAGCCGCTGGGGGCGTCGAGACCGGGGCAGGCCGAGGGGGCGTTGCCGTGGGCGCACTGACCGCGGCCTGGGGCGTCGTCCCGCTGGACAGGAAGAGGGGGCTGCCCGTCGTGTCCGCCGCCGCCATCCAGCCGGTGACTTTGCCGCCGTCGGCCAAAATCAAGCTCACCCGGAACCAGAGCAAGCCATCGGCCTGTTGTGGACCGGCCAAGATCACGCCCTGGGTGTTCATCGGGACCTCGGCCACCAGATCCATGCTCGGTTTGCCCACATATCCGGCAGACTGGCGCAGGTTGACGATGTTGGCTGTAGAGACGTGCATGCCGGGTCTGACATCGCTTGGGTTCACGGATTTTCCTCCTGAGACTGCGACGGTTGGGGCGGTCGGGGCGGCCGGTTGGGATGGCGTACTGGGGGCGACTGTCCCACTGGCCGCGGCCAGGAGCAGGTTGCCTTCTCCGTCCGCTTGGGCGGCCCAGCCGGTGACCGGGCGTCCGCTGGCATCTTGGGTGCGCACCTGCCACCAGACCAAACCATCCGCCTGCTGGGGACCGGCCAACACTGTGCCCGCCGCCCCCTCCGGGATTTCGCCGATCTTGTCAGAGGGGGGCTTGCCCATGTAGCCCGCAGACTTGCGCAGGTTGACGATGGTGGCCATGCTCACCTGTCCGCCCGTGCGTAGATCCGCCAGGACTGCGACCGGGGCTGCGGCCGGCGCGGCCACGGCATTGGGGTTCCAGCGATATTGATGTTTGACCGCCTCGCGGAAGTCTTCGTGAACCCCGGCCTTGCCGTCGATCTCCCAGCGATCCCCAGCCACATTGGGCCATCGATAGAGAATCAACGCCCGAATCTGCTGGTTGCCCGCCTGTTTGTTCCAGAAATCGATCTCCCCATAGGCCCGCTGCACCCAGGTGGTGTTGCGATTGTCCCAAGCCACATCCTGGTCCGCCTCGGTGATATAGCAGGCCAGATGGCGCATGTTTTGGGGCACGGCCTTCATGAAATCTTGATAGGTGCGGAAGTTGTAGTGGCGATTCTGGAAGGGCGGGCTCATCTTCACATCGTCGAAGATCTGGTTGGGGTCCGCGGCGTGGGTGTAGGTGTGGAGGGTGATGCCGTCGCAGTTGTCCGGCCCCAGGGCCTTGAGGATGTCGGCGAAATATTGCACCCAATCCCCGTTGTCGTTGCCCGGATAGGTGGTCTGGTTGTTCCACGGCGCCACAGAGCCGATCAACACCAGATCATCCCCATGCCCCGGCTGGGCCTTGATGGCGTCCCGACACATCTTGTAGCAACGGGCATACATCTCCGGGGTGATCACCTCGCCCGCTTCCGTGGAGCGAGATTGGGGCAGGTCCGGGTGCAGGGCGTTGAAGCGGTCCGGCAGCCCGCGCAGGACGTTGTGTTCGTCCTCGGCGGTCAAGCCCCGGGTGGCGGGCAGGATGCCCCGGGTGTTGGCACCGGGCCGCTCCACCCAATAGTTCATCTCGTTGCCGATGATCCAGATCTTGCAGCCAGGGGTGGCGGCCACAAAGTTGCCGCAGCGCTTGGCAAAATCCCCATATTGGCTGCTGTGGGGAATGGTGCCAGCCGGCTGGTAGCCATTGTTGAGCCGGGACATGATCCCATAGCCCTGGTTGCTCCACGGGGTATAATCGCCCCCGGCCCGGTTGTTGGGGTCACTGCCGATGGCGTCGGTGAAAAGGATCCACCCTTTCACCCCCAGATCGGCCATGTGGTGTTCACCGCCGTGCTCGTGAAACCCATACAAAAATTCAGACTCAAAGGATTGGCGTGCCATAGTGTCTCCTTCCAAAGGGGAACGATAAAGTCGGCGAAAAATTCAAATTGGACGGAAGTTCGGAAAACAGACTCGACCGGGGTGAGACACCATAAGAGGTGCTGGCTTGGACGTGGTCTGTGGGGTACCTGCGCAGAGCTATCTGGCAGGATGTCCTATTATAACTGGAATCTCTGCGGACGTAAAGTAGGTTTTTTGCGCCACGGCTCATCGGTCCTAAACGTGCTGATCCACCAAGACTGGGTTGCCGTCGGGGTCGAGGACGATAAAGCTGGCCGGGCCGGTTGAGCTTTCATCGGCCTCGGCTTCCAGCGTAATGCCCTGGGCCTTGAGCTGTTGCTGAAGCTGGCGCACGTCGGTGAACTTGGCCAGGGGCTGGGCGTTGCCGTCCCAGCCGGGGTTGAAGGTGAGGATGTTCCGCTCGAACATGCCCTGGAAGAGACCGATCACCGCGTCCCCGTTCTTCAGGATCAGCCAATTCTGGGTCACATCCCCGCCAAAGGACGTGAAGCCCAAGGCTTCGTAGAAGTGTTGGGATGCCTGCGATGTCTTTGACCGCCAAACTGATGGAAAATGCACCAAGTTTCATCGTGGTTCCTTTCTGGTTGAATCGTTTTTGAATGTAACTGCCAACCCCACCCCAGCCCTTCCCAGGAAGAGGTGGAGGTGGGCCGCGTGTTCCACCACATGGCGCATGGTGTAGAGCAGCAACTCCCCAAAGGGCACGTCGCCCCAGGGGAAGCGGCAGATGCGCTGGGCCTGCTCGGTGGAAAGGGTGCTGATGGTGTCGTGGCAGCGCTGGCGGCAGAGTTTCCAGATAGCCGAGCAGTTCTTGGCGGCTGTAGACCCGGGGCAGCGCTTCGTCGTCGTGCCATCTCCACCAGATCAAAGGGCGCAGGCGGGGCACAAAGCCCTCCTCCGCCCCGGTGAGATAGAGGTCCAGCCAGAAGAGGGTGTGGTAGCACAGATACCAGTACGCCGAAAAGCCTTCCGCCACCCACTGCTCCGGCTCGTCCGCCCACAAGCGCGCTTCCCACAGGTCGTCCGGGCAGGCGCGCAGGGCATCGCCAAACGAGTCGATGGCCGTGGCAAATTGTCGCCACAACATGTCATTGTCGATGATGCTCATCGCCCTGCCTCCGATACCTTCGCCAACCGAATTTCGAGCTGAACCGTCACGCTGTCCCCTTCGGCAAGGGCTTCGGCTTTGCGGACACTGGCTTTAATAGGCACCCAGATAGCGGTCCTCTTTGGGAAAGAGGGAGGTCTGCCACGAGGTGTCGCCAATCCGCACATGGACCGGGATGACGCCCCAGCCATAGGTCACCAGTTTGGAGATCCCGTTGATCTCCCGGCTCTGCTGCGCCGGGACGGGGACGAAGAACCAGGGGGACGGGCCGCGCCAGAAGATGATTTTTTCGGTGAACGCCATGTTCATTGGGCGATCTCTTCCCCAAAGACGATGCGGTGGCCGTCCGGTGTGACGATGGCGAACTCACGCATCTGCCACGGTTTGTCTTCCAATCTGTGCCAGATCTCTACGCCGTGGGTCAGATATTCTTGATACAGACCGGCTGCATCTTGGACATGAAGATAGGCGAACCAGGAATGGTCCTGGCACTGGGACATGGGCTTGGCGTCTGGGCAGTGGCCAAGGCGCACTTTGCAGGCCCCACGGCTCAGAAATGACCAGCCTTCCACACTGAAGTCTTCGGCAAAGCCCAACTTTTCACAGTAGAACTGCCTCGATGCGTCGAGATCCTTAACGGCCAGGACAAACATTGACGCTGTTATTTCTGCCATGTACTTCTCCTTGGGCGGTCAAAGGCCTCTTTGTACTCATTGATCATGGGGTGTCCGGGAATAATGGCGTGCCGGACACCCCTGGTTCGGTGTAGCTGTCCAGGGAAGTGAGCATGGAGTATACCAACTTTGCCATGCTTGTCGTGCCTTCCCTGCCCGTCAAGGGGTCAAGTTCTTATCGTCTGGGTGGGGAAAAGGTCAGCACATTTTGTTAAAGTGGTTTAGACCACAATTGAATGTGGTTTAGACCACTTTCGATTGTGGTCTAAACCACTTTGCCATGTGATCTAAACCACTTTGGCATAACTTCCCGATCTGTTGACACATAGATCACGAAGTTATGCCCGTTTGAACTCGGTCTGGGCGATGACTTGTTTGAAGGGTTTGCCGGGCCGGAAGTGGGGGTGGATGCTGGTGATCTGCTTGGCGGTGACGGCTTCTGGGGTGGCGGCCCCGTCGCTCTTGATCTTGAGGCGGAAGGAACCGAAGTCGCCAAGCTCCACAATGGTGCCGTTGGCCAGCTCTCTGGGCACAATCTGCAAAAAGGCCTCCAACACGGCCACCGTGTCCACGGCGCTGACTGTGGACATGGCGGCGATCTCTTTGGCCAGTTGGCGCAGGCTCATCTTGCCCGAACTGGTGAAGGAGGGGTAATACTTCACCGGTGCGGCTGGGTTGGACGGGTTGCCCCGGGGGATCACGTTGTACTTGGCGGTCATGGGTGTCTCCTGTTGGGGGGTGTCAGATCGTGTTGTGTTCCAAAGGTCAAGCAGTTTGGTTTTGCGCTGGGGACGCCATCAGTCGGTTGAAGTATAGCAAAAAAGCCGGATGGGGGCTATCCGGCTTTTTGTGAAGTTATCGGGTGCTGCACCGAATGCTCATAAACGCTGGTTTGGTGACGCAACTCGTCTATTTCCCGACGCCACAAAGACGCCGCCTCGGTTGAATGTGTTGGTCAGCCGAAAGTCATCGACCTCTCGCTCCAGGTATTGCCAAATCGGTCGATCCACTTTGCCCTTGCCAATCCACTTGATAAATTCCCCGCGCAAACTGGGTTTGTCCAGGTACCAATCCATGACGACGATCTTGCCACCGGGCTTGAGAATCCCAAGAAGATTATCGACAACCGTCTGCCATTCTGGAAACCCTGATAGCCCTAGATCGCATAACACCGCATCAACAGCCACGGGTGAGGGTTCATCTACGTTGTTCTTGACCCAAGCCGGGTCAACATCGAGCACGTTGGCATTGAACAATCGGATGTTTTCCCAGCCATGCCGATGGCATTTGGCCTTAGCCTTTTCAAGCATACCCGGCGACAGATCGATGCCAATGATGAGTCCACTCTTCTTGAGGTCTTCTTGAAAATAGGCCAGGTTTTGACCGGTGCCACAGGGGACGTTGAGGACGGTTTGGTTTGCCTTTAGGCCAAGCTCGTTGACCGCATACCTGCGTGCCTTGTGATAGTAGCTCTTGGGGGACAACAGGTCGTAGACCCTTGAAAATTTGTCATAGTACTCAATGCCTGGCATAGGGTGAAGGTCCCTTTTCAAACGTATGTGTTATCGTCACGGTCTAAACCACTTTGAGTTTTTCTCAGTTGGTTTTATGTTACCAATGCGTCATCGTTTCCATCATCGTTACCCTGCTTGACTTTGCTGAAATCGTATTCTGGTTTCATATGGGTTTCGGGAGGGTTCATGGCATGTATGTCTCAAAAAGCGTCCAAATGCTCGTCGTCTTCGGTCACAATCCTGAGCAGTCCTTTGGCGCTTCCAGGGCGACGGCCATCAGCCTTTTGGCTTGACTGGCGTCCCACCGCTACTGGATCCACTTCGTTGAACACGGGGAGTGCATCTTCCGCAGCCACTTCTTCCTCGGAAACTTGGTCGTCGTTTACCATGATGCCCCATCCTCCATCGCCAATAGGCTTGCGGATACTCGACCAGGTTTGGTCAAATGGTCTGGGTTCTGGGTCAAATTATAACGAAAACGCTGGATGGAGGCTATCCGGCGTTTTGGATGACCCCGATAGATCAATGGCTCGATTCTCTCCTGTGGATCTGAAATCTCAACGGTCCAGAACGTGTCCCAATCGTGGTCGATTTGGTTACGGATGCAGCGGGTCAGCATGCGCAGGTACGGGTGAATGGAGCCTGGTGGTTTCGTGCTTTAACGGTTACAAGTGGCTAAATGAAGCCAACCGTTACCCTTCAATGTCGTCTGGGCCACCTGGCACCAGCAACTTAGCCAGTTGAAACATCAAATAGGTTATCAACCTCAATGTTTCTTCTGACGATTTTTCTTCTTGCGTTTCTCTTTCCCTTTGCGGCGTCCTATTGTGCCGGGTAACGATTTGGACATTTGTTTTATTTGTTCACATTCAGCATACTGCTCGCGCTCGCTGCAAATTTCCGATGCTCTGGCCAGGTACTTCCGCTCGTGAACTGCTTTAAGGCGAGCATGGTACTGCCAAGATTTGTGAAAAGACTAACAAGTGTTGGATGTTTCTCCCCGTGTGCCGCTTCAATTATCGTTACAGCTTGTTCGAAATATATCCTTGCGTTCAAGTACTCGCCTTGAGCTTGGAACAATGAACCCAGGTTATTGAGCCCCATAGCGGTATCTGTATGATTGTCCCCCAGCACCCGCTTGTTGATAATTAATGCTTCTTCGAAATAAGGTTTGGCCTGATCGTACTCGCCTTGAGCCTGGAACAATGCGCCCAGGTTTATGGCCCATGGCGGTAGCTGGATGATTGTCTCCTAGCACCCGCCTGTAAATAGTTACTGCTTCTTCAAAATAAGGTTTGGCCTGCGTGGTACTTGCCGTGGGCTTTGAACAATCCGCCCAAGTTGTTAAGAGTTACAGCGATATCTGGATGATTGTCAACTAGCGCCCGCTTAGAAATAGTTAGCGCTTCTTCGAAATAAGGTTTGGCCTGATCGTACTTGCCTTGAGCTTAAGACAATGCGCCCATGTTGTTGAGTCCCATGGCAGTATTTCTGGATGATTGTCCCCCAGTACCCGCTTGTAAATAGTTACTGCTTCTTCGAGATAAGATTTGGCTTGCGCGTATTTGCCGTGGGCTTTGAACAATCCGCCCAAGTTGATAAGACTCGCAGCGGTATTTGGATGATTGTCCCCCAGTACCCGCTTACGAATAGTTAATGCTTCTTCGAAATAAGATTTTGCCTGCTCGTATTCGCCTTGGTTTTCGAGCAGAAAGCCCAGATTGTTGAGACTTGTAGTGGTATCTGGATGATTGTCCCCCAGTATCCGTTTGCGAATAGTTAATGCTTCTTCGTAATAAGGTTTGGCGATCGTACTCGCCTTGAGCTAGGAACAAAGCGCCAAGGTTATTGAGGCTTGAAGCGATATCCATGTGTTCCTGACCAAATATTGCCTGTCGAATATGTAGGGCCTGCTCATGAAGAATACGGGCTTGCTCATAGTTCGCGCGCTCCTGTAGCAACTCACCTAAATAGTCCAGACTTTCTGCCACAGCCGAATTCTCGCCCCCAAGGTTTTGTTTCCGTAATGTCAGGGCACTTTCGATGGCAGTCTGTGCCCCGGTATAATCTCCCTGAAACGCGAAAACTCACCGGTCAGCTGCCAGAGAGTGGCTGAAAGTTCAGGCGCTACCAGGTACTTATCCGAGCGCGGAACCACCACCAGGATATGCGGTACATATGGGCGCTGGTCGGCCAGGTTTTTATATTATACTTGTCAAAGGGAAAGACTAATTTGAGCAAGTTGAGGGCAATCTTCAGCCATTCTTCTGCTCTCTCTTGTCCTAGGCGATCTCTGGCCACGTCCTGCATCACCCGATGAATGGCCAAGTCGTCTCCCCGGCGCTCTATGAGCGAGTATCGGAGCAAAGAGGCAATTGCATCCTCTAGCTCAAGAGAATTCTTAACGACCTTGACCAGCACTTCGGGTAAGCATGAAACCCCCTCTTGCACCATTGCTAGTGGAATATCATCAGGGTCAGAAAACTGCAAAGATTTAACAACGCTACTGCTGCCGGGCTGTCTTGCTTGACCTGCTGAAATGCCAGTTCCCAGGTGGTGGTGATCGTGGCTTCGTATCCTGAAGGGGGTTTTTCTCGCTGCCAGAGTTCTTGCCGTTGGGATTTGTACAAGTCAGAGTACTGTTTAAGCGGTAGACCCCGTTCACTAATATATGCACCGGCCTGAGCTAAAGCAAGTGGTAAGCCACCTAACAAACGCACAATTCGATTGGCAGCGGCCTCATCATCTTCACCCGTTCTCTTGAATAGGAATTGTCGAGCTTCCAGGGGCGAAAAGCGTGGCAAAGGCAAGACCTTTGCCAAACTTCCCCAGTTGGGATTGCGTGAGGTGATAATTGCTTGCCCGTTTCCATTTACAGGTAAAGAGAGCGCAATTGTTCTGGCGCTTCCGCGTTGTCAAAGATCAATAACCATTTTCGTGTTGTGTGCTTTAGCCAATCCCGGAGACAATATTAATATAAATCGACTGTTCAACACCGGTTTTTACGGGGTAAATTCAGTTGATTGACCAGATCCAGATAGCTTGCGGTAAGGGCTTCTTCGGTTTCGGTCTGGACCCACCAGACCAAATCGAATGCATCGGCATGGCGGAAAGCGTATTCGACGGCTAGTCGGCTCTTACCGATTCCGCCTAAACCCGTAATGGCCTGGATCTGGACGGATGTACCTTCAGCGTTTAGATTGTGGCTGATTTCCGCAATAAAATCCTCGCGCCCGGTAAAATTTCTGGATCTTGGCGCAAAGGAATGCCAAAGATTCGGGAATTCCGGCTCGAAATCTGATTGAGACGTAGGTTCACGCTCTGATAGTTGAGCAAGCTGTGCTTCTAGATCGAAAATCTCTTTTTCCAGTGGCGTTCGTTACTACCTTGCTCCAAAGGAATGTTATTCGGATCCACATACCCGGAGTTTCGCTCCTGAATAAGTAAAAGGTGATCTTTGGCGTTAGTGAGTTGTTTCTGCAATGATGCCTGCTGATTATCCATTTGTTGTCTCCTGCAGCGACCTCAGATTACGTTCTAACTCGGCAACCTTTGCCTCAACAAGATGCTTGTTTTTTGTCCATTGCAAAGGGATGGCGGTGAATTCCATATACTCGCTCATTCGCTCCTCAAGAATCAGCAGGTTTTCTCGATAGTTGATCAACATACGGTGCCAAGCGGCAACTTGGTCGGAATTGAGTTTATCATTCAGTTTTGGCGTTACTGTAAGCACGCTGGTTGCCCGAGTCAAGTTTCTTTGGAGTTTTCGTCGCCAGCGGCATAATAAGCCAACGCAAAATTGTCTTCTAACCCACTGATCTTAACTATAGGTGCTGTTGCTCTGTCGTCCGCTCCGGTACCTTTCGTGCCACCCAAGTAACGACATCTAGAACGCGGGCATAGCTATCTCCTTCTAGAGATCCGTAACCAGCTAATGCTTCGAGAAGGGCCGCTGTAAATACACTGTAGGGTTTTCCTGTCCAGGACACTTCATCTTTGCGAGATGAGGCAATGACCACCCTGCCACTACTCTGCCCTAATTCGGTAGAAAATGAGAGGGGCAAAGGTGATTTTATGCCTTGTAAGGATTTGGCCTCAGCTTGGCCACCAGCATGGCAGCAATCCAGTAGAACCAAGAGTTTTTTGGCTTGGATAGCACGCAGCCGCTGTGTAAACTCATCTCCAGATATGGCTGTGTTTTCTAGGTCCTCCTTGTTATAGTTAAACGGCATTAAGAAATAGTTTGGTGTTTCAATCCCGTGACCAGAAAAATAGACCACGGCTGTTGCTTCTGGGTCTTGTTGTATTTGTTGAGCTAAGCGATCTAGCGCAGCCAGAATATCGTCCCGACGCGGATTTTCACTGGTAAGTAATTGCACATTTTCGACGGGATAAGCACAACGAGTGGGGTCAAGTAACAGATTAACGAAACCTTGAGCATCGTCGATGGTAACTGAGAGGTCAGCCCCAACACCAATGACAACAGCATAACCATGCGTGAAAGTTTGAGACATCTGTTTCCCTCGCTAATGTTTTGAAGTAGTCGGCTATTAGCCCGATTGATCGCAATGTTTAGAAAGCGCTCATTTTTGGAATTCAACAAGCAACATCGCCTCGACAGTCCAGAACGCCCCTACCCTACTCAAAATACTTCCCCACCATCAACCGCGTCTGCTCAATCGCCCGCGCCGGCACCATCGACTTGTCGCTCATAATCGCATCCCGCAGCGTCTCGGCATACGGACTGGCCGGGGCGTTGGCCAGGCGGACGATGGCGTTGGCGACCGCCTGCTTGGCCACCTCGGCGTTGCGCCGCACGGTGCGGACCACGGCCTCCACGGTGACGGCTTCCTCGGTCTCGTGCCACACGTCATAGTCGGTGATGTGGGCCATGACCGCATAGCTCATCTCGGCCTCTCGGGCCAGTTGGGCCTCCGGCGTGGTGGTCATGCCGATGATGTCCATGCCCCATTGCCGATAGGCGCGGCTCTCGGCCTTGGTGCTGAAGCGGGGGCCTTCGATGGTGACAAAGTTGCCCCCCAGGTGCACCGTCGCCCCGGTCTCCTTCACGGCTTGATGGCAGATGTCGCTGAGGAAAGGGCAGAAGGGGTCGGCCACGCCCACATGCACCACCAGCCCGTCCGTGCCCACGGCGGCATCGTCGAAAAAGCTCAACGCCCGGCCACTGGTGCGGTCAAAAAGCTGGTCCGGGATCATGATGTCCCCAGGGGCCACATGCTCCCGCAGGCTGCCACAGGCGCTGACGCCGATCAGGTATTCCACGCCCAGCATCTTGAAGCCGTAGATGTTGGCCCGCTGGTTCAGCCGGGTGGGGCTGATCTTGTGTCCCCGACCGTGCCGGGCCAGGAAGGCCACCCGCTGCCCGTGCAACGTGCCCACCATATAGGCGTCCGACGGCGCGCCAAAGGGCGTCTCCAGGGTCACTTCCTCCACATCTTGCAGGGCCTCCATCTGATAGACCCCGCTGCCGCCGATCACGCCGATTCGAATTGGATTGTTCATGTTCATTTCCTTTTGAGTACGCTTGAGAAAAAATAGAACACGGATTTGACGGATTGAACAGATTTTTACGGATTTCTTGGATAGAGAAAAAATCCGTTTTTATCCGTCGTATCCGTCAAATCCGTGTTCTATTTTTAAGGATTGTTGGGTTGCTATTCGCCGCTGACGGCTTCCAGATATTCGAAGACCGTCCACCCCACCAGCCCATCTTCGGCGCGGATGCGGTACCAGCGGTAGGTTTCGGCCTCCACGGGATAGCCCGCATAGTCGCTGCTGGGCTCCACCACGGTGAAGAGATCCCCGTCTTTGTAGATGTCCAACGTCAGGCTGCTGGTGCTGGGTTCATCCCGCAGGCGGATGCCCTCGCCGTCTGTGTTGGCGACCTGCACCCGCTGCCCCACTTCCAGCACGGGGATGGGCGTGGCCGTGGGCGGCAGGGGCGTGGCCGTCGGCTCCACCACCTCCGTGGGCAAAATCATCCCCCCGGGCGCGCCGGCGGTGACCTGGATGGCGGGCACTGCCGGTGTGTCATCCCCGCCCCGGAAGAGCAGGAAGAGGACCAGGATCACCGCCAGGATCAGGAAGATCGCCGCCCATAGGGGGCCGGTGCGTCCCAGCCGCCGGTTGGGGTTGGGCAAGGTGCTCACTGCCGGAGAGGGCGGGCTGTTTCGATCCGGGCCGGTGGCTTCCGGCTCAAAAGCCTGGGGGTCGTACTCCGGCTCAAATTCATCGGGCATGTCGTTTTCGTGGGCGGGCAGGTTGGGTTGGGTCACGGATTTTCTCCCTGGTTTGGTGGGTGTGAGTTGCGAGTTGCGAGATGCGAATCGTTAACTCGCATCTCGCAACCCGCATCTCGCATCATTTTTTCAAAAAAGACAACATCTCCGACGCGGATCGGGTGTTGATGACGTCACAGGCTTCGATCCAGCCCCGGCGAGCGGTGGCCATGCCATACTCCATAATCTCCATGCCCCCGGTCTCGTGGGCATCACTGCTGATGGCGATCTTGCAGCCCAACTCCACCGCTCGGCGGGCGTGGCTGTCCTTCAGATCCAACCGGGCCGGGTTGGCGTTGATCTCCACCACCGTGCCGGTTTCGGCGCAGGCTTGCAGCACCGCGTCCACGTCCAGCTCTGTGGGCGGGCGGCGGCCCAACAGTCGGCTGGTGGGGTGGCCCAAAATGTCCACATGGGGATTGCGCACGGCCTTCAAACAGCGGGCGGTGATGGTCTCCCGGTCCTGGCGCTGGGCGCTGTGGATGGAGGCGACGACCACATCCAAGGTCGCCAACACCTCGTCGGGCAAGCCCAAAGAGCCATCGGCCAAGATCTCCACCTCGATGCCGTGCAACAGGCGGAAGTCGATACCCTGGGCCGCATACTCGGCGTTGACCGCAGCGATCTCCGCGGCCTGCTGGACCAGTTGCGCCCCATCCACCCCCTGCACCACCCCAAGCCCCACGCTGTGATCGCTGACGGACCAATAGGCGTACCCCCGTTGTCGAGCCGACTCGGCCATCTCTTTAACAGAAGCCTGCCCATCACTCCACGTCGTATGGCCGTGAACCTCGCCTTTTAGATCCGAAAGTACGATCAAGATCTGGCAGGGCGTGCTTGCGGGCCAGATCCACCTCGCCCGTGGCCTCCCGCAGCTCCGGGGCCACCCAATCCAGCCCCAGGAAATTGTAGAGGGCTTCTTCCGTGTCGAAGAAACGCTGCTCGCCCTCGGCCACCTCGCGCGTGCTTTTCCGTGGCGGTCAGGCCATATTCGTTGAGGCTCCAGCCCTGCTTTTGGGCGATCTCCCGCAGTTGCACGTTGTGCTCTTTGCTGCCGGTGAAATATTGCAGGGCCGCGCCCCAATGTTTGGGGGCCACCACCCGCAGATCCATTTGCAGCCCGTTGTGCAGGGCCACCCGGCTCTTGGTGCTGCCCCGGGCCAAGACCTCGGCCACCTGGGGCAGGCTGCCAAAGGCGTCCATCACCGCCTCGGTCTCGTCGCTGGCGGCCAGGAGATCCATGTCGCCGATGGTCTCCTTCCAGCGGCGCAGACTGCCCGCCACGTCCATCTGCTGGATCACGCCGGGGGCGACCGCGGCGTGCAGGGCGGCCATCATGTCCAGGGCCACGGGCCGGGCGTCGCCGATGGGGGTGCGGTCGTCCTTGCGCAGGGCCAGTTGCTGGATATTTTTGAGGATCTTCTCCTCGGATTTGGCGCTGAAGCCCTTGAGTTCCCGGATGCGCTGGGCCTGGGCGGCCTCGGCCAGCTCGGCCACGGAGGTGACGCCCAGCTCCTCCCACATGCGCTTGGCGGTCTTGGGGCCGACGTCGGGCACCCGCATCATGGCCACCACGCCCAGGGGCACTTCGGCCTTGAGCTTTTCGTAGAAGTCGATCTGCCCGGTCTCCAGCAGTTGGGTGATGTCCGCGGCAATCCCCTTGCCGATGCCGGGGATGTCGGTCAGCTTGCCGTCCACATGGATGCCGGCCACGCTCTGGCCCAGCTCCGCAATGGCCTTGGCCGCGTTCTCAAAGGCAATCACCCGAAAGCGATTGGCCCCTTGCAGTTTGAGGATGTCCCCGATGTTTTCGAGGATTTGGGCGATTTCAGCGTTCGAGAAGGTTTTGGGCATGGTGGGTTTTGTTGATTGGTTGATTGGGTGGGTCGGCGGTTGGTTTATGGTAGACAGAATTATAGCACGGCAATGGGCGCGAACAAAGATAGGGCTAACCAAAGGGGCGTCCCAGATTGTTGCGGGGGTGACATCTTCGTAGGGGTTTGGGTGCGTGGGCAGAAGCGAAGAAGTTCGACTTTTGCCAAAAGTCGAACTTCTGGGTTAACCAGCCCCGTTTTATTGCGAAGATACGGACCGCTCGGCTAAATCCAGCGCCAATCGTAACCGTTGATCTACCTCATCGAGGTCCACTTTAGAAAGTTGTCCAACTTTGTGCACAATCATGCTGGATTCTATGGCAGCGATCTTTGGACGAACAAATGAAGGTTTGGGTAAACCCGCCGCTTTCCAACCGGTCAGAACATAATCAAGTTCATCATGCGCTCGGATAATCTGTGATGAGGCATAGGCAAGAAGTAAGTCAGACCGGGTCGTGTTGTACAGTTCGCTGCTCACCACGATTGCAGGACGTGTCTTTCTTGCCGATAGATCTGTAAACGGGAAGGGAATCAGAACGACGTCACCCCTCTGAAATGCCATAAATCGCCCTCCAGTTGTCATAAATTGCGTCTTCAGGGTTGTGCCAGTCTTCTTCAAATGAAGCCAGACCTAAGGTCATCCAGTCCAAGTCGGATTCCGCTTCGTCGTGTAGCAGACTATCCAGCAATAGCTTCGCCAAGACCAAGCGTTCCTGAGCGGAAAAGAGCGCTGTATTTTGCAATGTTTGCGCCACTCGACCGGAAATATCTAAAGCTTGAACGGCCATTTGTGCGTCTCCTTTCGTGATTCTTTCCAAATATCGTGTTGATCCACAAGGCTATTTTAGCACGACTCTCTCATTCTGCGCCACAGATCTTCCCCGTTCTCCCAGTTTCCCACTTCCTCGTCCACCACCCTATGGCAAAAACTCAAATACTGCGGCGCCGTCCTGTTCGTAGATCAGCCGGGCGAAGGGACTGTTGCGCAGACGGTCGATCTGGAAGCCGTTGCCGTCTCGGGGACCGATGTAGAGGTGGGTGACCCCGGCTGCGGCCAGCCGGGCGCGCAGGTCTGGGTCGTCCAAGTCTGTGGCCGCGGCCAGGGCGGCCAGCATGGCGCTGGCGGCGTCAAAGCTGGCCTGGTCCGTGCCGATGTTGTAGAGGGCCGGGGTCAGCACCGAGCGGCGGTCGGTGAGGATGGGCAGCCAGTAGCCCCCATCCACCCCGGCGTAGATGTCCCCCAGCCAGAGCCAGGGCCGGGCGGCGAAGAGGGCATCCTCCGGCACATTCTCCCGCACCCAGGCCAGGGCGGGCAGATCCGCCGGACGGGCCAAGGTCGTCACCGGGTTGATCACGCTGGCCATGCCCGGCCCGGCCCACGCCCCGATCCCCACGGCGACCAGGGCTGTGATGGGCAAGGCCCAGGCTTTGGGGGTCAACCTGCCCAAGGCCCAGGCCAGCAGCCCGCCCCCGGCCAAGGCCAAGGGCACAAAGAGGGTGATCACCCCGGCGTTGTTGTTGGAGATGCGCAATGGGGGCAGGCCGAAAATCTCCAGGTTGAGCAGTACCGCGGTCACCCCGACCCAGGCCCACAGGATCAGGACCGGTCCCCACACTTGGCCCAGCCCACGCAGGGTCCCGCTCTCGTTCCCACGCTCCGCGTGGGAATGGTCCACCCGGCGCTCTGCGCCGAGGGACGCAGAGCGTCCGTTTGCGTTCCCACGCGGAGCGTGGGAACGAGCGAGCATCCATCCGACCAGCCCCACCAACACGGCCAGCCAGATCCCGGACCCGATGCGCACAAGTCTGGGACGGGTCACCCCACCCCAACAGCCCGCTGAGGCCGCCTGTGGCCAGGGCGAAAAGCTCTCGGCTGCGGGGGACCCAGACCAGGCCCCATTGGATTGCGTTGTAATCGCTGAAGAGGGGGTTGGGGTCCACCACGGTCATCGGGGCATAGAAGCGCTGGATCCACGAGCTGGAGACCAGCCGCCACAGCCACGGTCCGCTGATGGCCACAATCCCCAGCCCGGCCAGGGTCCAGCGGCCAAAGGTGCGCCAGCGCTCTTCCAGCACGACCACCCCGGCCAGCACCACGCCCAGGGTGATGGCGAAGAAGGCCACCCGCACATGGATCAACACCAGCCCGCCGCCCAGCAGGATGACGGCCAGCAGATCGCCCAAGGTCATGCGCCGGGTGCGGTGCAGGCTCCAGAGTTGGATCATGAAGGGGGCCATGATCAGCAGGCCGGAGAGTTGGGTGTAGCGGCCCCAGGAGACGTAAAAGGCCGGATACCACGAGACCAGCACGGCCAGCACCGCGGCCAACATCCCCGCCCGGCGGCTGTGGAAGAGGGTGCGGCCGGCGGCGTAGACCATGATCAGGGTCAGGCTGTTGAGCAGTTGGCCGAAGTGGAGCATCAACTCGGTCAACTGGAACGGGTCGGACCAGCCCAGGAGCCAGGCCAGCCAGGCGGCGTTGGCGTGATAGCCCCAATGATAGAGAAAGTTGTTGTTGGGCAGAAAGGGGGCGAAGGTGGCGGGCAGGTGGCCGCCGTCCACGAAGATGCGCAGGATCATGGCGTGGTGGACGCTGTCCACCCAGTTGGGCACGACCAATTCCCGGATCTGGGCCAGGCGGCTGTTGACCGTGAGCACGATCAGCGCGCCCCAGGCCAGCATCTCGACGCTGCGGCCGCGCAGGCGCGCCAGCCGTCCCCGCCAGGCAGATCCAGAGGTCCACAGCAGGCACACCAGCCCCACGCCCCCCAACCCGACGGCTACGATCTGGGCGATCGGGGGTTGCCAAACCAGGCCCGTGCTTGATGTCCATAAAAAGAGGATCGGCCACAGGGCTAGCCCCAGGCCGATCTGGATGGCGCCGCTGTGCAGGGCGTCCGGCGTGGGCCGCAGCCCCAGGCGCACCAGTCCTCGATGAATTGCCACGCCGGGCAGCCACAACAGCCACAGCCCGGCCAGCCAGATGAGTAGGGTTTCAGTCATAGGTTCAATGAACAATGCACAATGAACAATGCACAATGGGTGGTGGACATAACACATTGTCCATTGTCCATTGTGCATTGGCCATTGACTACAAGGCTTGCTCCAAAATCCAGGTCAACTCCTCGTCGGTCAGCACGATGGGGTTGCCCTTCATGCTGCTGGAGGGTTTGGCGGCGGCGACGATGCGGGGGAAGTCCGCCGGGGTGACGCCGTAGCGGCTGAGGCCGGGGATGGCGAAGGCGGCGTTGAGCGCCTGCAAGTCGGTGATCCCGTCTCCTGGGGTGGCCTCTCGGTGTCCGGTGAGGATTTGGGCCACTTCGCTGTAGCGGCGCAGATAGGGGCTGATGGGGGTGCGGGCGACCAGGGCTTGCACGTTCATCGCCATCACCGCGGGCAACAGCACGGCGCAGATGGCCCCGTGGGGGGCGTCGAACAGGCCGCCCAGGGGGCCGGCGAAGCCATGCACGGCTCCCAGTTTGGCGTTGGCCAGGGCCAAGCCGCCAAAGAGACTGGCCAGGGCCATGTCCTCCCTGGCGGCGGGGTCTTCGCCGTCATAAAAAGCCTGCTCCAACGAGTTCGCCGCCCGCCACAGCCCTTCCCGGCACAGGCCATCGGTGAGGGGGTTGGCGAAGCCGGAGACATAGGGTTCGATGCACTTGGGTCAGGGCGTCCATCCCCGTGGTGGCGGTGAGGGTGGGGGGCAGATGCCGGGTCAGTTCTGGGTCCACGATGGCGATGGCGGGCAACATGGACGCGCTGCGCATGCTCACCTTGACCCGGTGTTCGGGGGAGGCCAGCACGGCGTTGCGGGTCACCTCTGCGCCCGTGCCCGCGGTGGTGGGGAGGGCGATGATGGGCAGGGCCGGATGGGTCAGGGGCTGGCCCTGGCCGATCACCTCCAAATAGGTGAGGATGTCGGCTCGGTTGGTGACCAGGGCGGCGATGGCCTTGCCGGCGTCCATCACGCTGCCGCCGCCCACGGCGATCACCAGATCGCAGCTCGGCCGCACGGGCCAAGGCTGCGCCCTGGGCGACCAGATCGGTAGTCGGTTCGCTGCTGACGGTGAAGCGGGTCACGGTCAGCTTGTGGTTGCCCAATGCTTCCTCGACACAGCTTGCCCGCTGGGGATCCGTACCGGTGACCAGGAGGGCCCGGCTGCCCAGCGCCGCGGCCAGCGCGCCGACTTCGCCGGCCCGGCCCGGCCCAAAGATGATTCGATTGGCTGTTGCAAATTCAAAGTTCATTGGGGTCTCTCCGCGTAGGGGTGCAGTGTGAACTTGTACCTGACGTCAAACGGCCCAGCCCTCTTCGCCGGGGAAGAGGTTGTGATATTTGATGGCATAGCGAGGTTCGGCAAACATATCGGCCACCGTGTCCCGCCAGCGGGCATAGTGGGCGGTCTCCTTGTGGGCAAAGGTGGCGGCCTCGTCGTGATAGACCTCCACCAGCACAAAGCGGGTGGGGTCATCCATCTGCTGGATCACGTCAAAGCGGGCCACGCCCGGCTCTTGGAGGCTGTTGGTTGCGTTGTCCAAGGCTGGCGATTTTGAACGGTTCCACAAATTCTGGCTTGATGTGGATGAAGACGTGGGCGATAAACATGGGTTTCCTCCGGGCGAGATGTGGGATGCGAGATGCGAGTTTTGTGTCTTCATTGTAAGGCGGATTGGGTTGGGGCGCAAGGTATTCGGTCGAGGGTCGTCACCCCAAGGGCCAACGCAGGTTGAGTAGCCCGGCTTGACCCAACCTCTCACACGACCCAAGGAAGAAGGGCGTATCGAAACCGAAGGGTCGACCGAAGTGGGTCGACCCGCGTTCTGGTTTCGATACGCCGCCGTGTACCTGAATGGTCAGCGGAGATTTCGGCGGCGGCTACTCAACCGGCGCTAGCCCCTGAGCAAGCCAACGCAGGTTGAGTAGCCCGGCTTGACCCAACCTCTCACACGACCCAAGGAAGAAGGGCGTATCGAAACCGAAGTGGGTTGACCGAAGTGGGTCAACCCGCTCTGGTTTCGATACGCCGCCGTGTACCTGAATGGTCAGCGGAGATCTCGGCGGCGGCTACTCAACCGGCGCTAGTCCCTGAGCAAGCCAACGCAGGTTGAGTAGCCCGGCTTGACCCAACCTCTCACACGACCCAAGGAAGAAGGGCGTATCGAAACCGAAGTGGGTCGATGGCACCCGCTCTGGTTTCGATACGCCGCCGTGTACCTGAATGGTCAGCGGAGATTTCGGCGGCGGCTACTCAACCGGCGCTAGCTTTTGCCGAGGAAGGCCAATACTTCCGCCCGCTTTTCGGCGCTGAGGCGTCCGGCCTGCGGTCAGGGTTTCCAGGATCTCGGACAGGGTGAAGACGGCGTGGGCGGTGATGCCGGCGGCGGCCAGATTCTCCACGCCCCCCTGCTCCCGGTCGATGAGGACGATGGCGTGCTCGACGATCAGCCCGGCCTCCCGCAGGCGCTGGGCGGTCTTGACCGTGCTGCCGCCGGAGGTGATCAGGTCTTCGATGATCACGATCCGATCCCCGGGCTGCCAGGCGCCTTCGATGTCCTTGCCCAGGCCGTAGGCCTTGGCCTCTTTGCGGGGATAGATCAGGGGCACGTCCGCGGCCAGGGCCACGGCGGTGCCGATGGGCAGGGCCGCATAGGGCACCCCGGCCACCCGGTCACAGGGCAGATCGGCCAGCAGCCGGGCATATTCCTGGGCGGCCTGGGCCAGCAGCCGGGGACGGCTGACCAGCAGGCGCAGGTCAACATAGATGGGCGACTGCATCCCCGACGCCAGGGTGAAGGTGCCAAACTTGATGGCTTCCAGGTCGTGGAGGCCGGAGATGAGGGATTGGGAGATTGGGCGATTGGGAGATTGGGTGTTCGTCACGCTTGAATTTTCAATTTTCAATTTTGAATTTTCAATTTGTTGCCTCGTCTCCTCCGCCGCGGCCCGGTGATCTGCGGCCAGGCAGATGCCCCGGCTGCTGCTGATGATCAGCCCCAGTCCATCCGCCCGCAGCCCCGCTTCCAGGGATGGCTTCCAGATCTCCGCCCTGGGCGCCGATGCCGGGGACCAGGAACCAGGCGTCCGGGGCCACGGCCCGCACATCCGCCAGGGCCTGGGGATAGGTCGCCCCCACCACCAGCCCCACGTTGGGGGACCAGGATGTGGCGGTCTCGGCCACCAGCTAAGAGGATGAGGGGATCTCTGGCGATGGTTCAGCTTCTGAAACTCCCCCGCGCTGGGGTTGGAGGTGTGGCAGAGGACGAAGAGGCCCTTGTCCGCGTAGGCGGCGAAGGGGTCGATGCTGTCCCGGCCCAGGTAGGGGCTGAGGGTGACGGCGTCCACGCCCCACTGCTCGAAGGCGGCCTTGGCATAGGCCGCGGCGGTGCTGCCGATGTCCCCGCGCTTGCAGTCCAGGATCACGGGAATGTGCGCCGGGATGGCGGCCAGGGTGTCGTGGAGCAGTTGCAGCCCCGGCAGGCCCAGGGCTTCGTAAAAGGCGATGTTGGGCTTGAAGGCGCAGACCAGATCCGCGGTCTGTGCGATCACCGCCTGGTTCCAGCGCAGGATGGCGGCGATGTCCCCGTCCTCCCCCTGATAGCGGAGGGGGATTTTGGTTGGGTCTGGGTCTAGCCCCACGCACAGCAGACTCTGATTTCGTTCGACGGCGGCAGTCAATTTATCAAAAAAGTTCATGATTTTCTCCCTATGAGTTGCGAGGGGCGAATTGCGAGTTACATATCGTCGCACCCAATTCCCAAATCCGGTTTCGATACGACCGGAAACTGCCCCGGTCTACTCAACCTACGCTATGTCCGATCTCCAATCCCCGATCACTCGACACAAAAAAGGGGCGAATCGCCAGGAATCCCTCGCAATTCGCCCCTCGTCCCTCGCCCCTTAGTAAAGGAACATGGGCATGTTTTTGAAGTCCTTGATCTTGGGCCGGTAGTTCTCCGAGTCGTAGAGGTGTTCGATGTCTACGATTTTCTTGCCCGTCATGGTGTATTCGATGGGCACGTAGGTGTATTGGCCCTTTTGCAGCCCCACCATGTTGCCGGTCTCGCCGCTCTCCACCAACTGCATGGCCAGGTTGCCATAGGACATGGCCACCATGCGGTCCAGGGAGTCCGGTGCGCCGGAGCGCATGAGATAACCCAGGGCCTGATACATGACATTCTGGCCGGTGATGCGCTTGATCTCCTCGGCGGTGAGTTGGCCGATGCCGCCCAACTTCTGATGGCCGTAGGCGTCCGCCTCGCCCCGCTGCACGATCTCGCCCTCGATCATCTTGGCCCCTTCGGAGATGGTCATGATGGCGTAGTGGGAGGGGTTGTTGCGGCGATCTTCCACCAGCAGTTGACACAACTTCTCTTCGCTGAAGGGCACTTCGGAGATGATGGCCCGGTCCACGCCGGCCAGATAGGCGCTGATCAGGCTGGTTTCGCCCGAGTTGCGGCCAAAGAGTTCCACCACGCCGATGCGCTCGTGGGAGCCCACGGAGGTGCGCATGTTGGTGATCATCTCCACGCTGCGGGTGACGGCGGTGGAGAAGCCGATGCAGTAGTCTGTGCCGAAAACGTCGTTGTCCATGGTCTTGGGGATGGCCACCACGGGGACGTTTTCTTTGTCCAGGCGGGCGGAATAGCTCAGGGTGTCGTCGCCGCCGATGGTGACCATGGTATCAATGCCCAAATGGCCCAACACCTGGAGAATGTAGGCGGTGTAGTCCACGATCTGCTTCTCTTCGTTGACCATCTTGCCCCATTTGGAGCCTTTCAAAAAGGCGGGTGCATCGTCAGCCTTCACCTTTTGGGGGTTGGTGCGGGAGGTGTGCAGGAAGGTGCCGCCCGTGCGGTCGATCTTGCGCACATCGTTCTTGGTCAACTCCGAGACATAATAGTCGTGGGTGGAAGGCTCGTCCAAATCGTAGTTGAGCAGCCCGCCCCAGCCACGGCGGATACCCAGGACGCGATAGCCCTGGTCGATGGCTCGGGTCACAACTTGTTTCATACAGGGATTCAAACCGGGGACATCGCCGCCGCCGGTGAGCAGGCCAAGGGTTTTGGTCATGGTGAAACACTCCTTTTTGAACTATTCGCTTGAATTGGGATTTGATGGGTTGAATCTGTTTGATCGTGGACTGATCGAGAACCCAACGATGGGATCGGGTCAGCCGGAATCAGGGTGCGAAGTTGTGCGGAGGGCTTCCTTGGCCAGCCTGGGCACATCTTTGTGCCCGGTTAGAACAACAACATCTGGTTCCAAGCATAAATTATACACCAAGCCCGCCCAAAGGCTAAGTTGGTGTGTGAGTGACAATTGGCCGATGATCCACGAATCTACACGAATCTACACGAATTGAAAAAGATTCGTGCCGATTCGTGTAGCTTCGTGGATCATCCATTCGATTAGGGCGTGAAGACCAGATCGACTTCCCAGGATCCATCGTCTTGGCGCTGGGCGCGCCAGGCCCCGGCGGGGGGTAGGGGATTGTGGTGGTCGAAGCGGGGGAGATACTCGCTGATCCGCGCTGGGTCGCCGGAGAGGGCTTCGAGCAAGAGGCGAATGGGGCCGCCGTGGGAGACCAGGGCCACCGGGCCATTGTCCCCGGTCTTGGCGGTCAACTCTTCCCAAAAAGTGTGGATGCGGGCCAGCACCAGCGCCTCATCTTCCCCGCGCTGCCACTCGGCGATGGCGTCCACGGTGGTGACGGGGATGCCAAGGGCCTGGGCGGCGATGGTTGCGGTGTGTTGGGTGCGTTCCAAGGGGCTGGCGAAGAGTCTGGGTCACCCCGGCGGAGGCCAGAAAGATCCCCAACTTCTCGGCCTCCGCCTCCCCCTGGGCGGTGAGGGGCGGCCCGGGCGGGATGTCATAGCGGATGTCCGTGCGGGACCAATCCGGGGTGGCATGGCGGGTGAGGTAGATGGTTTGTTTTGACATAATATTTTCCTCCTGGACATAAAAAGAGATCGTGTGCCCACACCGCGCCGCCAGGAAACCAGGCGTACCCGTGGCACCCAGAACGTTTCGCTTACCGCTGCTGCCTTCCGGCCCTGACGGGGTTCACGATGCTCTGCCGCACAGGACCCAGCCCCTGACGGAGCGGTGTGGACACACGATCTCTTTTGTTAAGGCGGAGAGGGAGGGATTTGAACCCTCGAGGGCTTGCACCCTACGAGCTTTCCAGGCCCGCGCACTCGGCCAGGCTATGCGACCTCTCCAGACCGTCCCAAGAGTATATCGTTTTTGGCGGCTTTGGGCAAATTTGGGGGGCGATCTAAAGACATGGATTGACTGGATTGATTTCATCCCGTACAATAAGGTCAGTGCCAGATTTCTGTTTCAGGAGAGAGATAATATGTATTCCACTGTCAAAGCCGTTATGCGCCAGGGACGAGTTGAACTGCTAGAACCGCTGCTGTTGCCAGACGATACAACCTTGTTGGTGACTGTACTGGATGATTTGCTCGACGACGAACCATCTTTGGGTGAGATGATCATTGCTGGTCTGACTGACATCAAAGAGGGGCGTTTTCGCGAGACGTCGGCCACCTATACCGTCAAGGATCATTTGGATTATTTGTTTGGTCCTGAGTCAGCTTCGGAGTAGTGGCTTATGGCTTATCAATTCAGTTACTCCCAACTGTTCGACCGCCAGATTAAAGGTTTGGCAAAGCGAAATCCTCATCTTCGCAAGGATCTTGCCGACTTTTTGGATACCTTTGATGCCGATCATCATCCCGTGATTCCGGGCGCTGCCGGTGCCCGCAAGGCCCGCATGAAAATCAGCGGGCGGGGGAAGCGTGGCGGGTATCGTGTGATCTACTACGTGCATATCGGAGATCGGATCTGGTTTTTGCACGTCTACGATAAGGTGCGCCGCCAGAACCTTTCGCCTTCCGAACTTCAACAGATTGTTACGCTGATTCAAGAGATCAGGATGGCGGGCGAAGAGTAGCCTGGATAGTTGGCCGTCTTATCTCTCCCCAAAATACCCCACCAACGCTTCCACCAACCCCTCCTCCGTCTCCACCTCTGGCATGACCCGCACCCGCAGCCCGTATTGGCGCGCCGCGTCCGCGGTGGCGGCATCCATGCAGGCCACGACTACATCCTGCAACATGCTCAAATTGCCGCCCATAATGTCCAACCGTTTGCGGAAGTAGCGGACGGTGGCTGGGTTGGCGAAGGTGATGGCGTCGATCTTGCCCCGCCAGAGTTGAGTGGGTACATCGTCTCCCCCTTCGGCCAGGACCGGGCGATAGGCGGTCACCGCGGTGACGTCTGCCCCGGCGACCATGAGCCCATTCGCCAGATCGGTTTTGGCCTGGGCGGATTGGGGCAGGAAAACCCGTTGCCCTGGCCGGATGGTCAGAATTTCGGCCAGCTCCGTATCGACAATGCCCTCAGGTATGATCTTTACGACCAAGCCCAGGCGTTCGGTGACAGCCTGGGCGACCCTTGGGCCGACCGCTGCCACCCGCAGACCGGCCAGGTCCGGACCAGTCAGCCCTGCGACGGCCATGCGCTCGGCCAGGCTATCCACGCTGGCCGTGCTGGGAACGATCAGCCAATCAAACTTGTCGGCGACCGCGTGTTGAAGGGCGGCGTCCAGGGCATCTATATTTCGGGGCGGCGCAAAGTCAATACATGGATAGAAAACGGGTGTGGCGCCCCGATCACGCAGAAGTTGGGAAAAGACGGTGGATTGCTCTTCGGCCTGGGTGATCACCACATACAGCCCGGCCAGGGGGCTGGTTTGGGCTGGCGCAAGCACAGGGGTATGGGGTGCGGAAGTCATGGTCTGCTCCTTAGAATCTGGTCGGCCCCGGCATTCTGGGCTTTGGCGGTCAAAGACGATCCCAGTCAGTGTGCCTCACCCAGGTTCCCATCCGGTTTCGTACTCAGGATCCCTCGATTTGATGGCCTCTGCCGCCGCATTGGACCAACCAACCTTGAGCAACCTGTCACTGCTGTTGAGTTTAGCCCATGCGTGGATTGGGTACATTTGTGTCATAATAGGGGCGAGTGCGCCGAAAATCCTAGCGACTACGTAATTTCACACGCGTTAGTACGTAAAATACGTGATTGCCTCTTGCATAAATAGTCGTGTAAAATGAATAGTGGTCTGGGGTCTCTTTCTGCCCAATCCGCGTGTCTTCGATTACAGCATATTGGATCCTTTGCATTTTTGCAGTCCAAAACAGTGTTCACATAAGGAGCTACCCATGTCACCGATTCCCCGTAGTCAGCGGCAATCTATTTCCCAGACCGAGCAGGTGTGGCGACACATCACTCTCCTTGCCTGCTTTGGCCCATATGCGTGGTGCACGACTCGTCGTGCTGTTAATTATAAGTTTGTTGTGGCCGAGTGGGCTTGCGCCTGCTCGGTGGTCGTCGCCGGCTGTGTGGGCGCAAGGCGAAGTTGTGGGGAGCGGGCAGGCCGATAATGTGGCCGCCAAACCCGACTTCGTCGCCGATAGCCTGGAGGTCACTCAGGCCATCCAGGATCTGAACAACTCCGTGCGGCTGGTCCAAAACAAACGCACCTTTGTGCGCTTTCATGTCCACTCGGCAGATCAGCCAGCGGATGCGGTGCGCGCCCTCCTGAAGGTGGAACAAGGGGGCAATGAAAGTTGGTTGGTGCCCCTCAACGCCAATCAACTTGTCTTGCAGCCCAAGCCAGACCGGGGCGTCTTGGATCACGCATTCCTTTTTGAGCTGCCCGATGATTTCACCACGGGCACGGTGATCCTGACCGGCTATCTCAATCCTGGGGACACGACGGATCGAGAGCGCAACTACGATAACAACCAGATCAGCACCACGGTTGTTTTTGAGGCTGTGCCGACCATCAATTTGGTCCTCTATCGGCTGGGCTATCAACTGGACGGGGTCGAGTATTGGGCCTCCGTGGACGACCGCAATCAGTTGGCCGATTGGTTGCGCCGAGCCTACCCGGTCAGCGATCTGCGGGTGTGGGATCGGACCCTCTGGCTAGGTGATGCAGCGGTCAATCAGAATGGTGAGTTGACCAACCCCACCTGTGCGTCGGTGAACGCTACCTTGGTCTCCAAAAAGCTGTGGGACACAAGCTATGGGGCCACGGGTGTGCCTGTCGATGCCCATTATTATGGGCTGATGGATGATGGCGGCGGCTTTATGCGGGGCTGTTCCCTGGGCGCACCCTTCTTTGTCGGCTCCGGCCCCACAGGGGAGATGACCTGGGGATGGGACAACGACGGCAGCTACGGCGATTGGTATGGGGCCCATGAGTTGGCCCATACCTATGGCCGTGATCATGCAGGCTTCTGCGGGGCCACCGAGGGAGCCGCCTATCCTTATGCCAAGGGTCGCATCAGCCCCAGCCTCACCGGGGACGACGCCATCTATGGGTTTGACATTGGCACCAAGGCCCTCTACAGCCCCGCCTTCAAGGATCTGATGACCCACTGTGGGTTTCAGTGGATCGGCGATTTCACCTACGAAGGGCTGATGGACACCTTCCAATCGGGATCCCTGACCGCCGCGGCCCAAAATCTGGGGGATCGGCGCACCGAGACCGTCATGGATCGACTGCTTGTGACTGGATCCATCAACCCGACAACCAAGGCCATCAACCTGGAGCCGTTCTTTGTGATCCCCAATGCCGGGGATTTGGCCCAGATCGTGCCCGGTCCCTATACCATTGTGCTGAAAGACAGCACGGGTCAAACCTTGGCCCAATATCCGTTTACCCCCCGAATCTCTGTGGGTGGGGCGCCCCGGCTTGAAGAGGACGAATCCGAAGATCCCATCGACCGCAGCGAGACTCTGCTCATCATCACCGAGTTGGTGCCCTATGTGGCGGGGACGACAAAGGTGGAGATCCTCTCGCCGGACAGCGCGTCCATTACGGGTGTGACGGCTAATCCCAGCCAGCCCCAGGTCAAAATTACCCATCCCGTTGGGGGAGAGACCTTCCTCGGTGCCACCCTCTCGGTCAACTGGACGGGCGAGGATGCTGATGGAGATCAGCTTTTCTACAATGTGCAGTATTCGTCAGATAACGGCCAGAGTTGGGAGATGGTGGCCCAAGGGCTCACCGGCACGGATGTGGGGATCAGCCTGACCGATCTGGCTGCCACCCAGACGGGGCGCATGCGGGTTTGGGCCAGCGATGGCATCAACACCACCTACCAAGAGTCGCCTTCCTTCATCATTCCCAACCGCACACCGATCGTGAAGATTCGCACCGACAATGCCGCCCCCACCGTGGCGGTCAGCCAAACGGTCACGTTGATGGGCACTGGGTATGATGTGGACACCGGTCCCCTGACTGGCGGTGAGCTGATCTGGAGTTCCAATCTGGACGGCAGTCTGGGCACGGGGCGTCTGCTGCGTCGGGTTAACCTGAGCGTGGGCACCCACACCATCACCCTGCGGTCCACGGATGGGTCTGGCGCATCAGGCATTGCCACGGTGCAGGTCACGGTGGTAGCGGACGTGGCCAACCTGCCCACGGCCTCTTCCCCGGATGGCCTGGTCGTTGGCCCCACCTTCCTGGCCCCCAGCATTCTGGACAACATCGCCCTCCAGCGCATCTATGTGACCAACAAGAACATCACCCGCTCGATCAACTGGACCGCGGTGTCGGATCAGGATTGGCTGGTGCTGGGCAAGACGAGCGGCACCACGCCGGACAGCATTCCCTATTCGATCAACTGGACTTCGATCAATTGGACTTCGATCAACTGGACTTCGATCAACTGGACTTCGATCAATTGGACTTCGATCAACTGGACTTCGATCAACTGGACGGGTGGCCCCCCCTCCGGTGAGCTGCTGGGCACTGTGACCATCACTAGCCCAGATCTGCCTGAGGCCATCGTTATTCCAGTGGAAGTGACCATCAACCCCCTGAATGTCTTCATTCCCCAGTTGCAACAGTAGCGAGTCGGGAAACCACTTCCCTGTGTTTCCCTTCGTTGCAGTGGGTTGAGATTGAGAATGTTCAAAACGAATCGGCGTGAGTTTGCACCCCTTGGTGCAAACTCACGCCGATTCGTTTTGAACAGACCTTTTTGAATTTCTCTGGCCCCAAGATTTGCCTTTCCGTGAGAAGTCACTAAAATTAGGAAAGTTTGAGCCGCGTTCAAAATACCCGCCAATTTTGGCCAAAGTGCGGCACACCGGAAGGCAGACGAGCATGACTGTGATCACCCTGCCCGGCCTGGTGGATGCCCATGTGCATCTGCGGGAGCCGGGGTATCCCCAAAAGGAAGATTTCACCAGCGGGACGGCGGCCGCCTTGGCCGGGGGCGTCACGACTTTGTTGGATATGCCCAACACCCTGCCGCCCACGGCGACGCCAGCCCTCTTGGCCGAGAAGATCGCCCTGGCCGCGGCCAAGACCCTGTGCGATGTGGGCATCTTTGTGGGGGCCACCAACACCCATGTGGACGCCTATCTGCCCGGCGGCCCAACAGGCGTGCGGCCTCAAAATCTATGTCAGCGATACCTTTGGCAGCCTGCGCATTGACGAACTGGGCCTGCTGCATCGTCTCTTCCGCACCTGGGCCGAAAAGGCGGATGAGGTGGGCTATCGCAGCCCGGCCAACCCCACGGGCATCGGGCCGGTGGCCGTCCACGCCGAAGAGCTGATGTTGCCCGTCTGTCTCAACCTGGCCAATCTGTACGGCGTCCCCCTGCACATCGTCCATGTCAGCCGGCGCAGCGAGATCGAGCTGATCCGCCGGGCCAAGGAGCGGGGGCACGCCGTCACCGCGGAGGTGACGCCCCATCACCTCTTCCTCAGCACCGAAGATCTGCCCCGCCTGGGTGCCCGGGGCGATATGCGTCCCCGCCTGTCCAGCCCGGACGATGTGGCCGCCCTGTGGGAAAACCTGGCCGTGGTGGACGTCTTCGCCACGGACCACGCCCCCCACACCTTGGCCGAAAAGGCGCAGGAGACCCCGCCCCCCGGCGTTCCCGGCGTCCAAACAATGCTCCCTCTCTTGCTCACCGCCGTGCACGACGGGCGGCTCACGTTGGATGATGTGGTGGCTCGGTGCGTGGAGAATCCTCGGCGCATCTATGGACTGCCCGCCCAGCCCGACACGTGGGTGGAGGTGGATGTGGATGCCGAGTTCACGGTGACAAACGAAGCGATGTTGACCCGGGTGGGATGGACCCCCTTTGCCGACATGCGGCTCTTTGGCCGGGTGCAGCGGGTCTTTTTGCGAGGGAAAGTGGTCTACGAAGATGGGGTGATTCTGGCCCAGCCAGGATCGGGCAAAGTCTTATTTGCCCCAAATTGATCTGTTGTTTTGACCGACGAGGAAGTGCTTCTCGTCGGTTTTTTGTGTAGCGAATCGCGCGTACTGTTCAGGCTTACGAAACCACGAATGGCACGCATGGCACGAATAATTTCAAAGGAAAATTCGTGTCATTCGCAAAATTCGTGGTTCATTCAACGCAGTCACTCAAAAAGCATTTCAGATACCAAACGGAGAGCCAATCATGGTAAAACAAAAACGATCCACCGTCTTGCCTTCGGATCACCACGACAATGGATTTTATGGACAGGACATCCTCAGCGTCAGCCAGTTTGATCAAGCCAAGTTGGAATATATTGTGGAAGTGGCCCACGAGATGCGCATCTTGGTAGAGCGCTTTGGCAGCGCGGATCTGCTCAGCGGCAAGATCTTGTCCAACCTGTTCTACGAGCCCAGCACCCGCACCAGTTCCAGCTTCATGGCGGCCATGCTGCGCCTGGGCGGGCAGGTGATTCCCATCAACAATGTCCAATACAGCTCGGTCAGCAAGGGCGAGAGTCTGCCCGACACCGTGCGTACCCTGGAATGTTACAGCGACATCATCGTCCTGCGCCACCCGGAGATGGGGGCCGCGGCCACGGCAGCCCGCTACACGGACATTCCGATCATCAACGCCGGGGACGGGGTGGGCGAGCACCCGACCCAGGCCCTGTTGGACTTCTTCACCATCAGCGAAGAGTTGGAGCGGGTCAACGGGCTGAAGGTGGTCATGGTCGGCGACCTGAAATATGGGCGCACGGTCCACAGCCTGACCAAGCTGCTGATCAACTATGACGTGGAATTCAGCTTTGTCAGCCCCGAAAACCTGCGCATGCCCAAGGATGTGATCGACGTGGTGGCCGCATCGGGCCGCGCCTTCACAGAGATCGAGGATGTGCATCCTGTGGTGGCCGACGCGGACGTGCTCTATGTGACCCGTGTGCAGAAAGAGCGCTTTACCGATCTGGAGGAATATGAGCGGGTCAAAGATTTCTATGTGGTGGATGACGCCCTGATGGCCAGGGCCAAATCCAACATGATCGTCATGCACCCTCTGCCCAGAGTGGGTGAGATCGCCTACACCGTGGACAACGATCCCAGGGCGGCCTATTTCCGCCAAATGCGCAACGGCATGTATATTCGCATGGCCCTGCTGGCCGCGGTCCTGGGCAAAGCCTGATCGACGAGCTTGGGTTGAGTCATAGAGCAAGGGCATAGGTAAAACCAGATGGCGGCGTTCGCACCAGGGGGGCGAACGCCGCCATCTCGTTTGGGGGCATGGGGCATTACATCTCTTCAATATCGGTGAATCGTATGTGCGGTTTTCAACCGCACATACGGCCAGACCAGGGTCGTGCGGTTGAAAACCGCACCTACGGTACCCACTTCGCTAGGATCAATCCTGGACAGCTGGATAGGGAATTGATCGGTCAAATATTGGAGGACATATTAGGTCAAAGAGGGTAAGATAGGTAATGACATTGTTGCCAATCCCACTGTGCTGTGACCGCCATGCGTGGCGCGTACAACGCTGTGGCCTCAAAGCCCTGTGGTTTAATCGAATTATGAAAGATTCACCCATGACGCAGCGTGCATTCCCTTCGGTGTTTATCTTTTCTTCCGGATTTTACTCCCGGCGCTGGATCTTCTCTGCTTTGGCCGTGATCCTTGTGCCCCTGACCGTGCTGGTTGGTTTGCTCTTGATTCTGCCCCAGGTTT
Organism: uncultured Chloroflexia bacterium; assembly: GCA_963704975.1. Taxonomy (GTDB): domain Bacteria; phylum Chloroflexota; class Anaerolineae; order Caldilineales; family Caldilineaceae; genus JAGNDO01. The sequence goes on from CAVPIK010000016.1 coordinate 52,197, forward strand.
CACCCCAAGCTCGGTGGATCGTAACGGTCCTAGGTGGGGGAATGGGCTTGTTGTTGACCCTCGGCGGCCTGCTCTTGGCCCGACAGATTGAGCACGACGTAAGCGCGTCTTCAGCGGCCCGGCCCGCTGAGACCCCGCACACGACCAAGGTGGATGACATGGACCAGACGGAAGCGGACTTGCGGGACAGCCAGACCAACCTCTTGGCCGTCATGGAACATACCCAAGATGGCATCGCCTCCATTGACCGGCGGGGGCGGGTGCTGGTTGCCAATTCGGTCTTCAAGCGCATGTTGTTCGAGGTCTATGGCGTTAACCTGGATCGAGATCAGGACGCCTGCCCCAAAGATCTGCCGGATGCCTTGCGCGCGCTGTGGCAACGCACCGGTGCCAGGGCCATGAAGGGGGAAGCGGTCACCGAGGAATTTCACCACACATTGGGCGGCGGCGAAGCTGTCCTGGAGAGTAGCTTCAATCCGATCATCGGGGAGGATGGCCGGGTTCAGGGGGTCTCCATCTTTGTGCGGAACATCACTGGCCACAAGCAGGCCCATGCACTGTTGCGCCAGCGGGGGCAGATGCAGCAATTGATCGCCCGCATCTCCACCGAGTTCATCAACCTGAGATCCCACGAAATGGACAGCGCCGTGCAATCCGCCCTGGCCGAGGTTGGCATGATGGTCGGTGTGGATCGCAGCTACATCTTCTGTTATCGTACTGACGGGTCGGGGCTGGTAGACAGCGCCTATGAATGGTGTGCCGCCGGTATCCCCTCCCACAAGGCTCACCTACAGGGAATGCCTCGCCACGCCTTTGCGTGGTGGCGGGAGAGCATGAGAAGCCAGAAGCGAGTCTTCATCCGCAGCCTGACCGATCTGCCCGAAGATGCGACCAAGGAGCGGGAACTCTATTCTGCCTTGGATGCCCGATCCCTGATCGCTGTGCCCCTGGGCATAGGCGACCAAGAGTTGGGCTTTGTGGGCTTCGACAGCGTGCGCCGCCAGATCGATTGGGACGAGGAGAGCATCGCCCTGCTGCAACTGTTGGGTGATATCTTTGTCAGCGCGTTCCAGCGCCGTCAAACCGAGGATGCCCTGGCTGACGAGCGTCTCTCCCTGGCTCGCCGGGTGGAGGAGCGCACCGCCGAACTGGAAATCCAGTATGGTCGGGAGGCGGCCTTGGCCAGCATCGAGCCCAACATTGGGCAGCCGGACGACTTGGCCGGTGTACTCAACCGCATGGTAGAGTTAGCCGCTGAGGTCCTGGGCACCACCGGAGCCAGCGTGCTGCTGCGCGACATGGAGACGGATCGCTTCGCCACCATTTCGGCCACCCCCGCACTGCGTCCTGCTCAAGAGGTGATGACGTGGGTGCGTCAAGAGGGTGGGGCCACACGCTGGATCGCCACTCACCGCCAACCCTTGGTGGTGACGGATCGGGAAGATGCGGCCCTGCTCTCCGCCCTGCCCATCCCGCTTAACCCAATGATGGCCGAGGCCGGGCTGCGCGCCTTTGCCGGGGTGCCGCTGATGGCCCAGGACGAGGTGGTGGGCGTGCTGTATGTGTTGAACAAGGATGCCCGCCAATTCTCCTCGGCGGAGATGGATTTTCTCTTTGCGCTGGCTCGCCGGGGGGCGTTGGCTGTTTCCAACGTGCAACTTTACAAAACCCTGCAACAGGCCAACCACGAACTGGCCCGAGCCGCCCGGCTCAAGGACGACTTTCTGGCCAGCATGAGCCATGAACTGCGCACCCCGCTTAACGCTATCCTGGGCATGTCCGAGTCGCTTCTGGAAGAAATCTATGGCCCCATTTCCGAAGAACAGCACTACCCGATCCAAGCTGTGCGCGAGAGTGGTCGCAATCTTTTGGCCCTGATCAATGACATCTTGGACCTGTCCCGGATCGAGGCGGGACAGGCGGAAATCTATTTGGAACAGGTACATATCCCCTCGGTCTGCCAGGGCAGCTTGCAATTTGTACAGCAGAAAGCAATGAAACGGCAGATCAAGATCAACATTGATGTGGCGGAAGATGTGCAGCACCATGCCACCCCTGTTTGGGCAGACGAGCGACGCCTCAAGCAGATCCTGGTCAACCTGTTGAGTAACGCCGTAAAGTTTACCCCGGAGGGGGAGAGATCGGCTTGGAAGTGAGCTATGATTCTACGGGCACGGGTGTGCGCTTTGATGTGTGGGATACGGGTATCGGCATTGCCCCGGAAAACTTGCCCCACCTCTTTCAACCCTTCGCACAGTTGGACAGTAGCCTGAACCGCCACTACAATGGAACGGGCTTGGGGCTGGCATTGGTCCACCGCATGACCCAAATGCACGGCGGCAGCGTGGAAGTCGAGAGCCAACTGGGTGTCGGCAGTCGATTCAGCGTCTGGCTCCCCTGCCGCCCGCTGGACTTGAGCCAGGACGATGTCTCCCGATCCGTGTCGGAGACCGGCGGATGGATCGGCAAGGGATCCCTCGTGTAACAGCTCGTGGCGCAACCAGTATCTTTCCCCTCAGCACTGCGTCGTGGTAGGTAACGCGCAACGTGTCTCCTGACTGATTATTACCTTCTCGGCTCGGTGTACCGCACAGCGGCATTGAACTTTCTCTTTGCCGAGATCGGAATTTGAGAGCAATCGCCGGATGAAGGCAGCGAACTCATGGCTTGGTCAATTTCTATTTTTGCCTATCTGTTGGTTGGATTGTCATTGCTCTGTGCTGCCCTGGCCCTGCGTCTGATCCAACGTGATGTTGAACCGATTACCCTTGCTGGCGGCGTCTTGTTGGGGGGCGCGGCGATCTGGACTTTGGGCTATGGCTTCGAACTGCTGGCTGGTGGCCTGAGGCCCAAACTGTTTTGGGACTCGGTTCAGTGGCTTGGGGCCGCCTTTGTGCCCCTGGCCTGGTTTATCTATGTTGCCCTCTATTCAGGCCGAGAAATCTGGCTGAAACGGCGCAACCTCTTGATACTCAGCATTGTTCCCCTCCTCTTCATTCTGCTCATCCTCTCCAACCCACTTCATACCCTGATCTGGACCTCGCGCCAACTGGTGCAGATGGACGGCTACGCTCTTCTGGACCTGCGCTACGGACCGGGCATTTGGCTGTTTGCTGTCTATGCCTATCTGTTATTTGTTTTTGCCACTTGGTTCCTGATCCAAGCCGGGCTAAATTCAAAGGGTCTTCATCGAGCCCAGGTCATTTCCCTCTTGGTGGCCGCTTTTATCCCCTGGCTGGCCCATTTCCTGGAGGTTATGACCCTTAGTGCCCACACCTTTTTTCGACCCACGCCCTTGGCCTTTTGTGTTGCCGGCTTGATCGTTTACTGGAACATCTCGCAACAAAATCGGGGCGATATTCTTTCCGTCTCCCGGGTGTTGATTCTGGATAGCATGATCGACGGGGTGATCGTGCTGAATGATCGAGATCGCATCATCGATCTTAACAGCGCGGCAGGAGAATTTTTGGGCTGGGCAAAACCGGAACTGCTGGGCCAGACCTTGACTGCCGTCTGGCCAGATTTCCCCCAGTCTCTATTGAACGCCCCATTGGCCGAGCAGATGAGCGCGGATCTGGCGATGGACCGTCAAGCGGAGGCGGAGGAGACGCGCTTTTACAACGTGCGCATCTCCCCGTTGACCGACCACTACGGACATATCGTCAGCAGGGTGCTGGTCCTTCACAATATCTCGGAGCGGATGCAGTCGGAGAAGAGCGAACGCACCCAGCGGGAGATCGCCGAAACCCTGTTGGAGGTGGCCGGAGAGCTGAACACGGATCTCAGCCTGGACCGGGTGCTGCCCCTGATTTTGGAACAGTTGGCCAGGGTGGTCAGCTATGACAGCGCCTCGATCATGTTGTTGGAAGGCACACTGCTGCGCTCTGCCGTGCGACGGTCCACCCATACCACCCGGGGCCCCTTTTTGGCCATCCCCTTGGGGCAATTCCCCCATGTCCAAGATGTGATTGTGGGCAAACGTCCGGTGATCATCACCGACACGACCAACGATCCCCGCTGGCTGGATCTGCCCAGCACCCAGCAGATTCGCTGCTGGCTAGGGGTGCCCCTGATGGTGGAGGACCGGGTGATCGGTCTGCTCAACCTGAGCAAGACGACCCGGGCCTTCTATACGGATCGAGACACGGATCTGGTCTCTGCCTTTGCCGCCCAGGCCACCATTGCCATCGAAAATGCCCGGCTCTATGCCGAGGCCCAGCGCCAACTCTATCAACAGACGGCCCTGCGGGAAGCCGGTGCGGTCATCTCTTCTTCCCTGGATCTGGAATCGGTTCTGCATCACATTGCGGATCGAATGCAGGGCGCGTTGAACACCAGCAGCATCAATCTCTACAGCTTCACCGCCGCCACCAAGCGGGCTCAACTGGTGGCGCGCTTCGAGGACCCCGCCCTGCTGGATGAAGCCATATCTTCCCCCAAGCCCCCCTCTTCGGATACAATCAAAAGCGGGGCGCAGATCACCAAGCCCCCCAAACCCCTGCACTTGGGCCATGCCCATGACATGACCAAGGATTTGGTGCGGATTGCCCAGATGTTGGAATCGGGCAAAGCCGGGGTCTTTTATGCCGAAGATCCCAATCTCAGCCTCTCCGAATCCGAATATATGGCCACCTTTGGGGTCAAGACCATGTTGATTGTGCCCCTGCGGGTGGGGGGCCAGACAAACGCCTATGCGGAACTATGGGACACGGTTCAGCGCCGGGAATTTAGCGAGGATGAAATTGGCCTGGCCCAAGGCATTGCCCAACAGGCCGCCATTGCCATCCTCAACGCCCGGCTCTACGCCCAATCTCAGCAGGAGATCGCCGATCGCAAGCTGGCCGAAGCCGCGTTGCAGGCCGAGCGGGCCTCCCTGGCCCAGCGGGTGGAAGAGCGCACCCGTGAGCTGAGCGTGGCCAATGCCGAACTGGCCCGCTCCTCTCGGCTCAAAGACGAGTTCCTGGCCAGCATGAGCCATGAGCTGCGTACCCCCCTCAATGCCATTTTGGGCATGTCCGAAGCCATCCAAGAGGGCATCTACGGCGAGGTGGACCCGGATCAGGATAAGCCCCTCAAGGCCATTGTGGACAGCGGTCGCCATCTCCTGGATCTGATCAACGAAATATTGGATCTGTCCAAAATTGAGGCCGGAAAGATGGATCTGTCCATTGCCCCCGTCTCTGTGGCGGCGGTAGCCCAGGCCAGCATGCAGTTTGTGCACCAGGAGGCCACCAAGAAAGAGCTGACCACCAGCTTGGACATCGCCAAGGATGTGGTCCTGTTCATGGCTGATGAGCGGCGGCTTAAGCAGATGCTGATTAACCTACTTAGCAATGCGGTGAAATTTACCCCAGAAGGCGGCAAAGTCGGTCTGCGGGTCACGGGCAATCCGCAAGAAGACAGTGTTACCTTCACCGTGTGGGATACGGGTATCGGCATCGCCGAACAGGACATGACGCGGCTTTTTCGGCCCTTTGTTCAATTGGACAGCAGCTTGACCCGGCGCTATACGGGCACGGGGTTGGGCCTGGTCCTGGTCTATCGCATGGCGGAGATGCACGGGGGCAGCGTGGGGCTAAAAAGTGTGGTTGGCCAGGGCAGCGAGTTCAGCTTTTCCCTGCCCTGGCATCGAGAGAGCTTGCGCTCGATTAGCCAGGAACTCTCGAATCCGGTGGATCCCAACCATGAAAAAGCCTATATTCAGCCATCTAACTCCGGGAGCGGATTCACCCTGTTGCTGGCCGAGGACAACGAGTTCAATGTGGCCACCTTTTCGGGCTACCTGCACGCCCACGGTTTCAATCTGGTCATCGCTCGGGATGGTCAACAAGCCATCGAGATGGCCCGCATCCATAGCCCAGACCTGATTTTGATGGATGTGCAAATGCCGGTTGTGGATGGGCTGGAGGCCATTCGGGTGCTACGCACCTCCCCGGCCACCGCATTCACCCCCATCATTGCCATCACGGCCTTGGCCATGGTTGGGGATCGGGAGCGCTGTCTGCAAGCCGGGGCCAATGACTATTTCAGCAAACCCGTTAGTCTCAGCTCGCTGGTTGCCGCCATCCGGCACCAGTTGGCCGAATACACCAAAGCATCGTAACTGCGAAAAGAGATCCATGACCCAGAACACCGGCACCATCTTAATCGTTGATGACGAACCCTTCGCCAGGGAAACCCTCCGGGTCCTGTTGCTTGACCTGGGCTATGCCATCCAGCTTGTAGCAAGTGGGCCGGAGGCTCTGGCCGCGGCAAAGGTCAATGCCCCGGATCTGGTCTTGTTGGATGTGATGATGCCCGATATGAATGGGTTTCAGGTCTGCGAGCAGATGCGGCTTGATCCCAAGCTGGCGACCATTCCCATCGTCATGGTGACGGCGCTGGATGATCGCGGATCCCGTCTGCGGGGTATCGAAGCTGGGGCGGATGATTTCATTGCCAAGCCCTTTGATCGGTTAGAACTGCGGGCTCGGGTCAAAACCATTCTGGGCCTCAACCGCTACCGCCGCATCCAGACCGAACGCACCAAATTCGAGTGGGTGGTGGAGCAGGCCGAACAGGGATACATCATTCTGGACGAGACCGACCACATTCAGTACATGAATTCCCAAGCCCGCCTCCTCTTGGGCCAAGAGGGCCAGGATCAGCTGGCGGATCTCCCAACCTTCACCGAGCTGGTAAAGCGTCAGTACATCCGTGAACCTGCCGTAGCCTGGAAAAATTGGCCCAATGTGGACCCTTCGAATTCTTCGGGGTCCGCTCAACCCACCCCAGTCGAACGATTCCTGGTCCGCCCAGAGACCGATGCCGCGCCCCCTTTCTGGCTGTCGGTGGAGGTTATCGCCCTGCCCCAGGGCTCCGACGCCGGGACGTTGGTACGTCTGCAAAATGTTTCGGATCAAGTGGGGATGGTGCGAGAGCACCGCACCTTTCACGGCCTGATCCAGCACCGCCTGCGCACCCCGATCACCTTGATGTTGGGCAGCCTGAGCATCGTCGGCTACGAGGTGGCTGGAAATCCTGAATTGTCGGAATTGGTGCAAATTGCTCAGCGCGGCGCGCAACGAATTCACGAGGATATCGAAGAGATCCTGGCCTATTTGAAAGCCCCCAGTGTCATGATGGCGGAAAGAGGAATGCGGCTGAGCACTCTTCCCAACCTGGTCGATACCTGCGCCAACGACTTAGTCTGCCTCCTCGTCACCACCCATCTGCCGACCGACATACGCCCCACTGAGCCTGCCGACGTGCGGATCGTGATATCACCCCACTTTGCCGGGCTGATTCTGCTGGAACTGTTGCAAAATGCCCGCAAGTTCCACCCCAACCACACCCCCACGGTGCAGGTCACGGTCACCGCGCCTGACGATGACGGTCGTGTCCACATCTTTGTGCGGGATGATGGGGTTCACCTGAATCCTGACCAACTTGCCCAGGTCTGGCATCCCTATTTTCAGGCAGAGAAGGGCTTTTCCGGCGAGATGGAAGGCTGGGGGTTGGGGCTATCCACCGTGGCTTCCTTGGTTTGGGGCGTCGGGGGCAGTTGCCGCCTGGGCAACCGTGCGCATCAAGTCGGCGTCGAGGTAGAGCTGATTTTGCCCATAATCGCCGAGGAAATGACCCAAAGGCTGTGACGGGTCTGACTATCATTCATTAACTTATTGGTCATGCACGAGACCCGAAGCGGTCAACGAACGTGAATCTGCCCCAGATCTATCGTTGCGCCTCTAGCCCACGGCCACAGCCCCGTGACAGCCTCGATCGGCTGACCATCTTCCGCCCGACTCACACCCAAGATTAGGGTGTACTCCCCAGCCGCCAGGGGCGAGTCTGGCACAAAGCGCTTCCACTCCAAGACCGGCACCCCAGCGGGCCACTCACCGCTGGGATAGCCCCAGCCGCCCAGCGCATCCTGCCACTGGGCGACAACAGCTCCCGCCTCGTCCACCAACCCCAACGTCAACACATACGTGTCCCGATAGTCGCTCGCACCCGGCTGCCAGATCAGCCGCAGATCCAGCGGCTCCCCCGCCGTTTGCTCCGTCCGCGCAAGCTGAGCCTCGACCAGATCGATATAGTCGAAGCGGGCCAGGGCCGGGCCGGGCCCCACTGGACGGGTCGGTGGTTGAACCGTCACCTGACCCAAATCCAATTCACTCTCCCCCGCCTGTCTTCCCATGAACGGCAGCGGTTGGCCATCTTTTTGGTGATAAATTAGCATAGATATCGTGTAGTCACCGGGGGGCAAGGCGACCGGCAAGGGCAGAGACAAAGTCTCAGTTTGGCGATCTACGCCATCCCAAGAGCCGGTCGGGGGCAGGAATCCACCATCGTTCTGGGCCAGAAGATGGCCGGTCCCATCATAAATGCGCAGGCTTGTGCTTAAATCCCCCGTCTGCTGGGCCAAGCCTGGCAATGCCCGCCACAGCGTCCGAATGTATAGCGTCTCCCCCGCGGCCACTTGACTGGGCAAATCCACGCCCAAAAGCAGCAGCGCCTCCCCAGCCTGCACCCGATCCGGGCTTTGGCCGTCGTCCGGGAAGGTCTCGCCAAATGGCTTGGCCGGACCCGCAACATCGAAAAGCTGCAACCGGCCAAAATCCCGTCCCGCCACCGGCTGATCCAGCACCATCTCCCCATTCACCGCCAACCAATCCCGCACCACACCCGTGGGATCGCTCACCGTATCGTATAGTCGATAGTGCCAGATCCGTTGATACCCCTGGGCCAGTCCGGTCAGGGCTTCTTCTGTCTCCGCCCGGCTGATGGGAAAGAAATCACTATCCGCAGACCCCCACCCCAAAGCCGGCCCGCCGTCCACACTGCCGCCCCGCACCACGGCCACGCCGTCACCGCTGGGGTCGCCCAGCCGGGTCATCCCAGCCAATGGCGGCGGCAACGCTGCATCCGGCCCGGTCAACTCTGTGGGCCAATACGTTTCCAGCACCGTGTACGCCCATCCCGCGTTGACCAAAATCACGTCGCCAGGTCGCCACTGGTCCGCTAACTCCGCCACCGCCCCCCGGTGATCGTCGGCCCGATAGAGCGGATTGGTCCAAAATTGGGCCAGCCCCAAACCGCTCACAATCAACAGCGCAGCCAAAGCAATCCCGCCCAACCTGGCTCTAGCCGGGTCCATGACCCGGCGGGTGCGGGTATTTGTGCCCTGCGGAGTTCGCACCCCCTGGTGCGAACGGCTCTGCCCACCATTCCCTTTTTGTCCATCCACCACCCCAACAATCCCCGCCGCCAAAATCAACAACATGGGCGGCGCATACGTAAACGCATACCGCACATGATACAACGGCGTCGCCAAGAGGGTGAGGGCGAAGATCAGGACCAGGGGGAGGAAAGCGTAAAGAGTAATTAGGTAAGCGTGGCTAAGTTTGCCCTGTCTGCTTCGCATAGCCAAAACAAGCAATGACCAAACCCACTGTCGCCAAAGCATAGGGCCACAACACCATCCCCGGCGGCGTCTGCCCGATGATCTGGGCGGCCAGCACCTCGACCACCGTGTGCGCAAACTCCGCGCCACTCTGCCACGGCACTCGCCACGGCGGCACCGGCGGATCAAACGACTGGTGCAAAAAGGTGGGCAGCCAGGGCAGCCACAACAGCAGGGCGATCCCCTGCGCCGCCAGCCACGGCCATATCCTTCCGTGCGCTAGCCGGGTCCGTGACCCGGCGGGTTGACCCACGCCTAGCACAAATGGCAGCGCCATCAAATTCAGCGCAACCAGCAAAAAGAGGAAATAATAGAGCACATACATCCCCAGCGCCGCCCAGATCGCATAGCCAAACAGCCACGGCCACGCCGATCTGCCCCCTTTGACCCGATCCCACGCCTTGATCATGCACCAAAAAGCCAGCAACCCCAGCACCGCGCCCAGGGTGTACATGCGCACTTCCTGGCCGTACCACACATGAAAGGGATGCACCGCCCCCAGCCACACCGCCATCAACGCCACCCGACGGTCAAACAAACGACGGCCCAAGACGTAGATCAGGGGCAAAATCAACAGCCCAAACCACAAACTCGGCCACGCAAAAAGAAACTCCAACCCGTGGGCCAAGGTGGGATGGACCCATCCCTGCCACGCATGAAGCAGCAAATAATACCCCGGCGGATGGATGTCCCCCGCCGTATGCGCGATCAGATCCGGGATGGACTTGCGAGCCAGCACCACGCTCACCGTCTCGTCATACCACAGGGATTCGGCCCCCAGGCGCACCAAACGCAAGGCGAAGCCCAACAGCAGCCCGGTCAAAAGCAGCAGCCGGTGGTTCTGGTCTAAAAATGGTTTGTGTTCGTGGGATAGGTCGTGATTCATAGAGGAAACTATAGCACAGGAGCGGGGAAATGGGGACTGTAGGGGTTTGAGTGGCGGGCGGAGGGGATGGACGGCGCCCGCCACTCAAACCCCTACGCTTCGGCGGCCCACTGCATGGTGTACAGATTGTAATACCGCCCCTGCTTGGCCAGCAGCTCGGCGTGGGTGCCCATTTCGACGATCTCGCCCTGGTCCAGGACCACGATCTGGTCGCGTTGACGATGGTGTTGAGCCGGTGGGCGATGACAAAGCTGGTGCGCCCCTCCATCAGCCGGTCCAGGGCGACCTGGATCACCTTTTCCGTGGCGGTGTCCACGCTGCTGGTGGCCTCGTCCAGGATCAGGATGCGGGGGTCGGCCAGCAGGGCCCGGGCAAAGGAGATCAATTGGCGCTGGCCCACGCTCAGGTTGACGCCGTTCTCGCCCACCTCGGTCTCGTAGCCCTCCGGCAGCCTTGAGGATGAACTCGTGCGCGCCCACGGCCTGGGCCGCCGCTTCGATCTCGGCGTCCGTGGCGTCCAGCCGGCCGTAGCGGATGTTCTCCCGGATGGTGCCGCCGAAGAGGAAGGTGTCTTGCAGCACGATGCCCAACTGGCGGCGCAGGCTGGCCTGGGTCACCTGGCGCAGATCGTAGCCGTCGATGGTCACCGCGCCGCCGGTCACATCGAAGAAGCGGGCCAGCAGCCGGATGATGGTGCTCTTGCCCGCGCCCGTCTCCCCCACCAGGGCGATGCGCTGCCCCGGCGCGGCGTGCAGGCTGACGCCGCGCAGCACCGGCTCGTCCTCTTTGTAGGCAAAGACCACATCGATCAAAGCGCACATGGCCCTGGATGTCGGGCAGATCCTGGGCGTCCGCCGCGTCCAGCAGATCCGGCTCCGTGTCCAGCAGATGGAAGATGCGCTCGCTGGCCGCCATGGTGGCCTGGAAGGTGTTGTAGCGCTGGGCCAACTCCCGGATCGGCTCGAAGAAGCGGTCCACGTAGAGCACAAAGGCCACCAGCGTGCCCGCGGTCAGGGCGTCGCCGATCACCAGCCAGCCGCCCACGCCGACCACCAGCGCCGTGGCCAGGGATCCCATGAAGTCCACGCCGGGGAAGAAGATGGCCGAAAGCCAGGCCGCGTCCACGTTGGCGTCAAAATAGGAGCGGTTCAGGTCGTCAAAGTGGCGGAAGTTGTCCGGCTCCCGCGTGAAGCTCTTGGTGACCCGAATGCCGGAGATGGACTCGTTGAGATAGCCGTTGATCAGCGACAGCCGCTGCCGGGTGGCCCGATAGGCCGCCCGCACCCGGTGTGCGCCAATAGTTGGTCAGCAGAACCATCAAGGGCAGCACCGCAAAGGTGACCAGGGCCAACTGCCAGTTCAGCACCAACATGGCGATGACAATGCCGATCAGCAGAAAGAAGGCGCGGAACAGCCCGGTGATGGACCAGGTGACAAAATCCTGCAACACGCCCACATCGCTGATCAGCCGGCTCATCAGCCGGCCCACGCTGTAGTTGTTGTAGAAGTTGAGCGAGAGCCGGTGCAGATGGCGGAAGAGCTCGCTGCGCATGTCGGCCACGATCTTGGTGCCCACATAGGCCATGATGGCGATGCGGGTGCGGTTGGTGATCCACTCGACCAGGGCCGCGCCGGCGAAGATCAGGGTCCACATGCGCAGGGTTGCCAGCTTGCCGCCCTGGATGCCGCTGTCGATGGCCTGGCCGATGATCCACGGCCCGGCCACGCTGAGCAGGGAGGTGATGATCATAAAGACCACCGCGGCGATCATCTGGGATCGATAGGGCGCAGGCATAGGTCAGCAGCCGGCGCACCAGCCGCCCGTCGTAGGCCTTGCCCAGCAGATCGTCCTCGTCTGTCGTCCGCCAAGCAGGTCCTGGATCTTGCGCTCCCGGCGCATGCCGGGCCAGCTCCTGCCGACGCTGCTGCCATCGGTCGGATCGGACCGATCGTGGAGCGATCCTGCGGTGCGTTGCGTGTTGCGCTGCTTGCGTCATCTTTGCTCATGATTTCGCCGCTCCTTCATCGCCACGAACTCTTCCTGGTCCTTGCAGTTGCAGATCGTAGATCGTCCTGTAGAGCCCGGCTGCACGCCAGCAACTCGTCGTGGGTGCCCCGCTGCACGATGCGCCCATTGTCCAGCACCAGGATCTGATCCGCGCTCTTCAGCGTCAGCAGCCGCTGGGCGATGACAAAGGTGGTGCGGCCCTTCATCAGCACCTCCAGGGCCTGCTGGATCAGATGCTCGGTCTCCGTGTCCACGCTGCTGGTGGAGTCGTCCAGGATCAGGATGCGGGGATCGTAGAGCAGGGCCCGGGCGATGGCGATGCGCTGCTTCTGGCCGCCGCTCAGGGTGACGCCCCGCTCGCCCACCCGGGTGTCGTAGCCGTCCGGGAACGACAGGATGAACTCATGCGCTCTGGCCGCCGTGGCCGCGGCCTCGATCTCTGCCTGGGTGGCCCCGCGCTCGCCCATAGGCGATATTTTCCCCAATCGTCATGCTGAACAGAAACGGCTCCTGCAGGACAATGCCGACTGGTGGCGCAGACTCTCCACCGTCACGTCCGCGGATGTCCACGCCATCCACCAGCACCCGCCCGGCGGACGGGATCGTAGAAGCGGGGGATCAGATTGGTCACCGTGGACTTGCCCGACCCGGTCGGGCCGATCAGCGCCACGGTCTGCCCCGGCTCGGCCCGGAAGCTGACCCCTTCCAGGATGGAGCGCCCGTCTTCCCGATAGGCGAAGCTGACCTCTTCAAAGATGACCTCGCCCCGCACGGTGGCCCGATCCAATTCCTGGGCGTCGGGGGCGTCGGCCACATCTCGCTGGGCGTGTCCACGATCTCGAAGACACGGGTGGCGCTGGCGCTGGCCGTGGCCGCCAGGTTGACCAGAAAGCCCAGCCGCTGCACCGGCCCGTTGAGCATCAGCACATAGGAGATCAGCGCAAAGAGCGTGCCGACGGTCATTTCGCCGCTCAAGGCCTGGGGACCGCCGAACCAGAGCAGCAGAAAGATGCTCACGGCCAAGGTGAAGGTGAAGAAGGGCCAGTTGTTGGCCCAGACCCGGATCACCGCTGTAGCGGCGGTCAAACCATTCGTCGTTCTCCGGTCGAACTTCTCCAACTCGTGGGGCTCCCGGGCAAAGGCCTTGACCACCCGGATGCCGGTCAGGCTCTCCTGCATGGTGGACGAAAGCACGCCCATCTGCTCCTGGATGGCCTTGAACATGGGCCGCACCACATTGCCAAAGCGCAACGTGGCAACGACCAGCACGGGAATTGGGATCAGGGCCAGCAGGGCCAGGGAGCGATTTTCCAGCAACATGGCCACGATCACCCCGATCAGGAGAAGGAGGGTGGCCAGCAGGTCCATCAGCCCGATGCCGACAAAGCGCTCGGTCTCGCCAATGTCACTGGTGGCCCGACTCATCAGATCCCCGGTCTGCGCCTTGTCGTGAAAGGCGAAGGAGAGGCTCTGCACGCTCTCGTAAAAGTGGTTGCGCAGGTCATACGCGACCCGGTTGGTCAGCCACTCGCCGTAGTAGCGCTGGGCAAAGGCCGCCACCCCCCGCACCACGGCGATGACCAGGATCAGCCCGCCGGCCACAAAGAGCGCCCTGGCTTGGCCCGCGGCCAGCCCGTTGTCGATGGCGTTTTTGATGATCTGGGGCACAAACAGGTTGAGCAGGGCGGCAAAGACCATGCCCGTATAGGCCACGCTCACCTGAAACGGATAGGGGCGCAGATAGCCCGCCAACCGTGCATAGACATTGAAGCGGCGGGGGATGGGGATGTGGGTCTGATCCATAAAAACTCCTTGCATGGTCATGGGTCGGTTCGGCTTCTAATCCGGTTTAGCTTTCTATTCTACCATTTGCCCCTGGCTCTGGGAAAATAATGGGGCTTGGATACACTTGAGTGACCAAAACTGCCCCAAAATTTGTCAATTTTGCCTCTTGACAACCGCCAACAATCGTTATATACTTGTTTTGGGAGCGCTCCCAATGCACAAAACCTCTTCTTCGCTTCCAACAAGATGTTCAAGCCTTTTATCTCAACTGATTCCAAATTCCCAAAAAACTATTGTCGTGGCTCTACCTATTCAAGGTGATTTACCGTGAACCTGGAAGACATCGCCCGTCTCAGTGGCGTCTCGCGTTCCACCGTTTCCAGGGTCGTCAATGACGACCTGAACGTCAAGGATTCCACCCGAGAACGGGTGCTGGGCGTGATTCGTCGTGAGAAATATCGGCCCAACATTGCCGCTCGGGGGCTGGCCACCGGCCACACCCGGGTGATCGGCCTGGTGATTCCGGTTGAGGTCTCGGCCCTCTTTTCTGACCCCTACTTTCCTCTGTTGATTCAAGGTGTGAGCGCCGTATGCAACGCCAAGGATTATCTGTTGATGCTCTGGCTGGGCGAGCCTGAATATGAGCGCCAAATGGCAGACCAAATCTTGAATAGCAGTCTAATCGGTGGTATTGTATTAGCGTCAGCCCTGCTGGATGAGCCGGTCATGAATGCGCTGATCGAAAGCGAGATGCCTTTTGTAACCATCGGCGCCCATCACGAGCTTGACCATTCCAGCTATGTAGATGTGGAAAACGTGGCCGGGGCCGAGTCAGCTGTTTCCCACCTGCTGGGGTTGGGTTGCCAGCGTGTCGCCACCATTTCCGGGCCGCGCAAGATGGTGGCCGGTCTGGACCGATTGATTGGCTATACCAAGGCCTTGGACAGCCACAATATCCCTGTGAATGAGAAGCTGGTTGTCGAGGGGGATTTCACCGAGGCCGGGGGCTATGCGGCCATGCAGATTCTGCTCTCCCAGCACCCCGATGCCGTCTTCGTGGCCAACGATATCATGGCCGTTGGGGCCATGCGGGCCATCACCCAGGCCGGGTTGCGCGTTCCCCAGGATGTGGCCTTGGTTGGCTTTGATGATATGCCCGTAGCCTCCCAGGTGCAGCCCGCTCTTACCACGGTGCGTCAGCCAAAGCGCCGAGCTGGGGCCGCCGCCGCCACCATGTTGATCGACCTGATCCAGAGCCCAGACACCGCACCGCATAGCTTGATGTTGCCCACGGAGTTAATTGTGCGGGAATCCTGTGGGGCGTAATGGATCCCAGGTGGCGAAGGAAGGCCAGCAACGTCTGGTAGCCCCCATTTTGGACCATTTCTTGGGGACGTCCCTGAGAAAAACCATCTATCCGTATTCTAAGCCAAAGGCCGAAGACGCAATCCTGTCCAGATCAACCACATCTTCCCCCGTCTACCCAAGGGGATGGGTAAGGTGTACAGGTCAACAGCATTTCAGCAACGGTCAGGCTGTGAATAAATGAAGTTCCTTTTTTTGGACGCTCGTTGGGAGTGTTCTCAAAAACCTATTCCAGGAGGAATAAGCAATGCAGAAGTCTAAGTTAGCTGTTTTGTTCACTCTGTTCATGGTAGTCGGCTTGATGCTGGCTGCCTGTGGCGGCGCTGAACCGGCCCCGGCGGCAGAAGCCCCGGCAGCCGTCGAAGCCCCCGCCGCTGCAACCGAAGCCCCGGCCGCTGAGGCCCCGGCGCCAACGGCAGCCCCGGCTGCCGAAGCCCCGGCCGCCAGTGGTGACCGTGCGCCAGGTGCGCTGGTTTGTGGGTCTGGGTGCCGGTTCCGATTCCGGCACGTTTGACGCTCAGACCGCCTTCGTCGAGCGATTCAACGCCAGCCAGGACGGTGTCGAGCTGGTGCTGGAGATCGTCGACAACGCACAGGCCCAGAACACCCTGGCCACCCAGATCGCTGCTGGCAACGCTCCCTGTATTGCGGGTCCCGTTGGCATCGCCGGTCGTGACAGCTTCAAGGGTGCCTGGCTTGACGTGCAGCCGCTGATCGATGCAGAGGGCTACGACCTGAGCGACTTCGATCCGGCGTTGGTCAAATTCTACCAGGTGCCGGACGAAGGTCAGCTGGGTCTGCCCTTTGCCATCTACCCGTCCATGATGCTCTACAACGCTGACCTCTTCGACGAGGCTGGCCTGCCCTATCCGCCCGCCGAGTACGGCATGCCCTACATCGATGAGAACGGCAATGAGCTGGAGTGGAACGTGGACACCCTGACCGAGCTGGCCAAGAAGCTGACCGTGGACGCCAACGGCAACGATGCGACCATGCCAGAGTTCGATAAAGAGAACATCGTCCAGTTCGGTTTCAACAACCAGGACACGGATGCCCGGGGTATGGGCACCTTCTTCGGCGCTGGCTCCTTTGTCGATGCTGATGGCAATGCTCAGATTCCGGCCCAGTGGGTCGAAGCCTGGAAGTGGCGATACGACGCCATGTGGGGCGATACCCCCTTCACCCCCAATGGCCCCTACGCTGGCGCCGACTTCTTGCAGCCCAGCTTCTTCGCCTCGGGCAATGGTGCTATGATCCTCAATCACCTGTGGTACGTGGCGCCGTGGGCGTTGGGTGGTGTGACCTTTGATTGGAATTTGGCGGCCACGCCATCCTACAATGGTGTCACGACTGCCAAGATGCACGCCGACACCTTTGGTATCCTGAAGGGCTGCGCCCACGCCCGATGCGGCCTGGACAGTGCTGAAGTACATGATCAGCGCCGAACACGCCAACGAACTGCTGACCATCTACGGTGGTATGCCGGCCCGTCTCTCCCTGCAGGATGCCTTCTTCCCGATCCTGAACGAGACCAACTTCCCGAACAAGAACGACATCAACTGGGACGTGGTTGTGGCGAGCATGTCCTACGCCGACAACCCCAACCACGAGAGCTGGATGCCCAGCTTCCGGGAGTCAAACGATCGCTACAACCAGTTCTGGAACCTGATGACAGCAGGAAGGTGACCTGGATCTGGACGCCGAGATTGCGACATTGCAGGTAGATCTGCAGCGCATCTTCGACGCCGCCCAGTAAGCCTCAGCATGTAGAGAGGTTGGTCTCGTGTTCAACGAGACCAACCTCTCTTTTTAGATTATTCCTGATCTGTTTCCTCTCACCACAAGCTATCCCATTGCCGGAGGTAAGCGATGACTACACAAATCCGCTCGGCCCAACCCATCCAGCCCCCAGTCCAACGGCGGAAGGGTATGAGCTTCCAAACCAAGTGGTTTCTCATATTTATCAGTCCCTGGATAGTTGGTTTTACGTTTTTCTACGCTTTACCGATTATAGCCTCGCTCGGCTTCTCTTTTTTCGATTTCAATCTTGTCAATCCGGAACAGGCGAGATTCATTGGTCTTGCGAATTGGCAACGCGCCCTGTTTGATGATCCCTTGGTGCCCCAAGCCTTCATGGTGACATTCAAGTTCGCCCTGATCTCCTTGCCGATCGGTCTGATCTTCGCCATGGGCGTCGCCCTGCTGCTCAATTCGAAACGACTGGTGTGGCAAGAATATCTTCCGTACCCTCTTCTACATGCCGACCATTTTCCCCTTCGTCGCCGCTGTGTTGATCTGGGCCGGTATTCTCAATGAGCAATCAGGCTGGGTCAACCTCTTCCTGAAGTCGATCGGGATCGACGGTGTGCGGTGGTTGGCGGATCCATCCATCATCTATGTCACGTACACGTTGCTGGGTATCTGGGCCATTGGCAATACCATCCTGATCACCCTGGCCGGTCTGCAGGGTGTGCCGACTGTGCTGTACGAGGCTGCGGAGATCGATGGGGCAGGGTTTTGGTCGCAAATGAGAAATGTCACCTTGCCGTTGGTCTCTCCGGTGATCTTCTACAACTTGGTGCTTGGGGTGATTGGCCTGATGCAGTATTTCCTGCAACCCTTTGTGATGAATGGCGGTGACGGCTACCCCGATGGCAGCACCCGGTTTATCATGATCTACTTCTACAAACAGGCGTTCAACTTCTTCAACATGGGGTATGGTTCGACCCTGGCTTGGTTGATCTTCCTGGTTGGTGTCGTTTTGGCCGGTGTGCTCTTCGGCACTGCGAATCGCTGGGTCTACTACGCAGGAGAATAAAATGACTACTTCTACTAACGTACAGCAATATGCAGATAGCAAAGGGCAGCGTACACTCCAAAAGATTTGGAGTAACGGTAGCTTTACGCTGCTCGTGTTGGTGATCTTGGCGGTCTTCCTGATGCCTTTCGGCTACGGCATTGTCACGGCGCTCAAGACGGATGGCCAAATCGCCACGCTAAACGCGCCGATTCTGCCCTCGTCAGCCGTGACGTATACCTATGAGGGTGCAGTATACGACGTCTATGAGGTTCCCACAGAGGATGGCATGCAAGAGTGGGCTTTGATCAGAAAGGGACGCGAGGACAGTAGCTTCATTGATACGCAAAACCCAGAAGCGGGCCTTATCGAGTGGGAAGGACGTTGGCGCACACTTGATCCGGTCTGGGAATCGAACATTCAGTGGAGCAACTTTAGAGATGCGTGGAATGCGATTGATTTTGGGACTCTACTGTACAACACAGTCTTCTACTCCATTTTCAGTACGTTTGGCGCTGTCTTCTCGTCCGCCTTGGTCGCCTTTGGTTTTGCCCGCTTCGATGTGAAGTATAAGGGCATCCTCTTCGGTGCGGTCATGGCCACGATCATTCTACCCGGTGCCGTCACCCTGCTGCCTATGTACGCCGTATTCAGTCGAATTGGCTGGGTGGGTACCTGGCTACCCCTAATCCTGCCTGTCTACTTCTCCAATGCCTACAACATCTTCCTGTTGCGACAGTTCTTCCTGGGCGTGCCCCGGGATCTGGATGAGGCGGCCACCATTGACGGCGCTGGCCAATTCCGCATCTTCTTCCAGATCATCCTGCCCAACGCCATTCCGGCCCTGACCGCGGTGACGTTGTTCCACTTCTTCTTTGCCTGGAACGACTTCTTTGGCCCGCTGATCTATCTGGCCGGTCATCCTGATAAGTTCCCCATTACCGTGGGTCTGACTGGTTTTAACAATCTGTACTCCCAGCAGACCAATCTGATCCAGGCTACCGCCCTGGTTGCGGCGGTGATTCCCATCGTCGTCTTCTTCTTGGCCCAGAAGACCTTCCTCGAAGGTGTGGTCGTTCAAGGCGGCGCTGGCGTTGAGAAGTAAGCCCTCGGTTGAATCCGTAGGTTGGCAGGAGGCATTAGCGCACCAAGATGCCCCACGTCAGTCTATGTTTTCTATAACTGGCCGGCTGCGATTCTGTTGAGAATAACAGGATTGAGCCAACACACGACCACATCCTTGTCGCTTCGGCGGCAGTACGACATGCAGGTGTTTGTCTCCTTGGGTTAGTGAGGGGGGCGTGCCATTTGGTGCGTCCCCTCTCACGACCAGGCAGCCAGACAAATTAATAGAGTGATTTCGTCAGCCGTGCGTAGATGTTTTTTTGTATCATTTTCTGCTAATGTGCCTGTTTGTACATCGGTTCAAAGCGCTCGATCCAGTCTGATCAGAAAGCTGGGTCATGCGTTTTTTACGTTAGGCCTCCGACAGGCTCTGGCGTTTGTCGACTCCCCACTGTTTGGGATGGAATACGGGCAGACCCCTAGCAAACCAAAGGAGTATCTTCATGTTTTTAGCGCATTTTAAGCCTCTCCGTATTCGCCAACCCTATGTCGCTATTTGTGCGGCGCTGATCCTAGCGGTGATCCTGGCCGGGTGCGGTGACGCGGAGCCAGCGGACGTTGCGCCGCTCCCGACGCCGATTGCCATTTTGGCGACCAGCACCCCCTTTGTGGAGGCTGTCGCCCCGCCGGTTGCCGAAGCACCGGTTGCCGAAGCGTCCACTGCCGAAGTCGCCGCAGTCGAACCCGTGGCTGAACCCACGGTTGAGCCCACGGTTGAGCCTGCGCCCGAAGCCCCCGCCGCAGAATCGAGCGGCGATCAGGCTGTGGCGGATCTCCTGGCCCAGATGACCTTGGCCGAAAAGATCGGCCAGATGACCCAGGTGGAAAAGGGCAGCATCGCCCCGGCGGATGTGACCGCCTATTTCATCGGCTCCATCCTCAGCGGTGGCGGCGGATCGCCCCGGGTCAACAGCGCCGAGGCGTGGCTGGAAATGGTGCAAGAATTCCAGACCGCCTCCACCGAGACCCGCCTGGGCATTCCCCTGATCTACGGCGTGGACGCGGTCCACGGCCACAACAACGTGATGGGGGCCACCATTTTCCCCCACAACATCGGCCTGGGTGCGGCCAACGACCCGGAACTGATGCAGCGCATCGGCGCGGCCACGGCCGCGGAAGTCGCCGCCACGGGCATCCAGTGGGACTTTGCCCCCGTGCTGGCCGTGGTCCAGGACATCCGCTGGGGCCGCACGTATGAGGCCTTTGGCGAGGACACGGACTTGGTGACCGCGCCTGGGTGTGGCCTATCAACAGGGTTTGCAAGGGGAGGATTTGGCCGCGCCCGATACGATCCTGGCCACGGCCAAGCACTACATCGGCGACGGCGGCACGGTTTGGGGATCTTCCTCAAACTATCCCATGGACCAAGGCGACACGGTGATGGACGAAGCCACCCTGCGCCGCCTCTTCCTGCCCCCCTACGTCGCCGCCATTGAGGCGGGCGCCCAGAGCGTGATGATTTCGTACAGCAGTTGGAACGGCGAGAAGCTGCACGGCCAGAGCTATCTGATCAACGATGTGCTCAAGGGCGAGCTGGGCTTCAGCGGTTTCATCGTCTCCGACTGGGAGGCCATCGACCAGATCCCCGGCGACTACTATTCCGACGTGGTCACCAGCATCAACGCCGGGCTGGACATGATCATGGTCCCCTACGACTACAAAAAGTTTATTTCGACCCTGACCAAAGCGGTCGAGGCCGGGGATGTCTCCCAAGAGCGCATCGACGACGCCGTGACCCGCATCCTCACGGTCAAGGCCGAGCTCGGTCTCTTTGATCAAACCTACGGCACCCCGGATACGACGGCGGTGGTGGGATCCGAGCGAGCATCGGGCCTTGGCCCAGGAAGCCGTGGCCAAGAGTTTGGTTCTGCTCAAAAATGACAACCAAGCCTTGCCCATGGACCCGGCGGCCCCGGTGATCTTTGTGGCCGGTGTGGCCGCGGATGACATCGGCATTCAATCCGGCGGCTGGACCATCGACTGGCAGGGGCGTACGGGCAAGATCACCCCCGGCACGTCCATTCTGGACGCCATCGAGGCCACGGTCTCCCCGGAGACCCGTGTGCAGTTCAACCGTTTTGGCCGTTTTGACAAGATCACCGACGACGCCGGCAACCTCCTGCGGGCGGATGTGGGCATCGTGGTCGTGGGCGAGCGCCCCTATGCCGAGGGCCGGGGGGACAGCAACGATCTCGCCCTGACCGATGCGGACAAGCAGGCCATCCAGCGCACCGCCGAGCAGGCGGACAAGGTGGTGGTGGTCATCCTCTCTGGGCGGCCCATGATCATCAGCGATGTGGTGGGGGAAGCGGACGCCTGGGTGGCCGCATGGCTTCCCGGCACGGAAGGCCAAGGCGTGGCCGATGGCCTCTTTGGCCTCACCCCCTTCACGGGCAAACTGCCCTTCACTTGGCCCCGAAACATGGACCAACTGCCCTTCGACTTCACCGCCCTGCCCGCCCAGGTGGCGGCCGGCGGCTGCGATGCCCCCCTCTTCCCCTACGGCTACGGCCTGACCGGGGCCGAGACCGAGCCCTTCCAAGTCCTGGATTGTGGTGAAGCCGCAGCAGCCGTGGAAGCGGCAGCCGTGGCCGAGGAAGCCCGCGGCCGCACAGACGTGGTGGACGACTTCGAGAGCGGCGATCTGCCCACGGGCCAAGCCGGTTCCGTGGACGTGGGTTTCGTCACCTGGAGCGACGGCAGCCCGGTCGCCATCGAAAATGTCACCATTCCCGCCGGGGATGCCCTGGCCCAGCCCGACCAAACCGGCGACACCCACGCGGTCAAGCTGGACACCACCATCGGCAACGGCAATTGGGCGGGCTTCACCCACGCCTTTATGAACGAGGCCGGGACCGAATGGGTCAGCCAGGACTGGAGCAGCTATGTGGGCCTGGGCATGTGGCTCTATGGCAACGCCACGGGCGGCACCCTCTTTGTGGACATTCAGGAAAACCGCGCCCCGGACTCCACCGGGGACGACGCCGAGCGCTGGAGCATGGACATTGCGGACGACTTTGAGGGCTGGCAATATGTGGAACTGCCCTTCGAGGACTTCAACCGCAAGGAAATCGGCAACGGCGCGCCCAATGACGGCTTTGCGTTGGAGCAGGTCCACGGCTACGCGGTGGGCGTCTACGGCTCCACGGACATGGGCGCGCAGACCAACTATGTGGACAACGTCACCCTCTACGGCCAGGCCCCGGATCGCCCCTTGGAAGTCAGCTTCCGAGACGCCCAGGCATCGGCCCGGGAAGGCGGCAAGGCCACGGTCTATCTGAAACTAAACAAAGCCTCGGCCATGACCGTGACCGTGGACTACGTCGCCAGCGGCGGCTATGCCACGGTCGGCGCGGACTTCGAACTGGAGCGGGGCACCGCGGTCTTCCCGCCGGGCAGCCAAAACGCCAGTTTCAAGGTGCCGGTCCTGGCCGATGGGCTTGTGGAAGGCAATGAATCTGCCATGATCGTCCTGGTTGACCCGACCAATGCTGTGCTGGGCTTCCAAAGCCGGATCCTGTTCACCATCGTGGACCGCACCCCCGGCGACGCCCAGATCATCGACGACTTCGACGCCATGCCCCCCTTCCTGGTCTCGGAGGGCGTGACCTTGACCGTTCAGGCCATCGAGCCGGGATCTGACTTCGCTCAACCGGAGCAGAACTTCCCGGTCAACGCCCTGGCTGTGGACTTCGCCACAGGCGCGGCCGGCGGCAGCTTCGGCCAAACCCTGGCCGCCCCCGCGGATTGGAGCGGCAGCACGGGGCTCAGCATGTGGGTCTATGGCCAAAACAGCGGCCAGATCTACACCGTGGAACTGCTGGACAACCAGGCCCCGACGGCCACGACCGGTGAAGTGGCCCCGGCGGACTGGACCTTGACCTGGAGCGACGAGTTCGACACCCCGGCGGGCACCGTCCCCAATCGGGCCATCTGGCAGCCGGAGATCGGCGACGGCACCATGAACGGCAACCCCGGCTGGGGCAACAGCGAGTTGGAATGTTACACGGACAGCGCCGACAACGCGGCCACGGATGGCGAGGGTAACTTGGTCATCACCGCCAAGCAGGTGGACGAGGGATCGACCCTGCCCTGCTGGTATGGCCCGTGCGAGTACACCTCTGCCCGGCTGATCACCTGGCACCGGGCCGAGTTCGAGTTTGGCCGAGTGGAAGCTCGGCTCAAGCTGCCCGCCGGCCAAGGGCTGTGGCCCGCCTTCTGGATGTTGGGCACGGATCTAGACTCGGTCGGCTGGCCCCAGTCCGGCGAGATCGACATCATGGAAAACATCGGTCGAGAGCCGGAGACCACCCACGGCACCATCCACGGCCCCGGCTATTCCGGCGGCCAGGGCATCGGTGCGGACTACGAAGTGGGCGCGCCGGTCTCCGACGACTTCCACACCTACGCCATCGAGTGGACCCCGGACCAGATCCGCTGGTTTGTGGACGACACCAACTTCTTCACGGCCACCACGGAGAGCCTCCCCGGCGGCGCGGAGTGGGTCTACAACCACCCCTTCTTCATCATCCTGAATGTGGCCGTGGGCGGCAACTGGCCCGGCAACCCGGACGAATCCACCACCTTCCCCCAGACCATGCTGGTGGACTATGTGCGGGTCTACGGCGCTGAGAATGCCTCCGAGCGCTTCGAGGCCACCTTCACCGACGACTTCGAGGGCTGGCAGCAGATCATGTTGCCCTTCGCCGACTTCACCCGCAGCACCCTCCAACCCGACGGCGCACCGGAAGACGGCCTGGGCCTGACCGAGGTCTGGGGCATGGCCCTGCACCTGCCCGCCGAGAGCACGGGCACGTTGGTGCTGGACAAGCTACGCTTTGAATAATCTACGTTGAGTTCGCAAGAGTCCGCCGGGGTCAGCCTGCCCCGGCGGACTTTTGCGAACTCATATCCCATAACACGTATCACGTTTCACGTTTTACGTACCAATCGTCTCGCACATCGTATCATTACTCTAGGAGAAAAACAGATGAGATTTAAGCGTTCCCTTTTTGTACTTGCTGCGGCACTCGTGGGCGTATTGCTCACCGTGCAGATGTTTGCAGCGTTCAACACGGCGGAGGCGGGGCAACTAGCTCTTTCTCCAGCAGAAGTAGCGGTGGTTGATGCCTCGACCGTCATTGATGACTTCAACGACGGCGATGTCGGCGATTGGGGCTTCTTTGGAGGGGATAATGCTGGCGGCGGCGGTGGTGTGGCCGACGACCGTCCCTATGAAGGCAGCCATTACTTCAGCACCGGATGGGGTGCAGGCGCACCGTCAGGTGGCTTTTTCGGGGGCGCATTCAAGAACTTCGACAATGCTGCACAGCCGGTTCCGCCGGCGAACGCCCAGTTCAGCGTCTGGGTCTACAACCAGAGCAATGCGACATCGGATGGCTACACGCTCGAAATCACCCTTCGTGAAGACGTGGAAGGGGACGGCTGGAATAGCTGGGGTGGCACGGACGAATCTTTCCGGCTTGACACCACCTTCACCAGCGCAGACTACAACGACCAGTGGGTGCAGATCACAGTGCCGTTGGCTGACTTCGTGCTCGTTGACGGCAACGGCGGTGACGGTACCTTCAACGGTGCACTCGATGAAATCGTCATTGTCGTAGCCGGCGTTCCGAATGCTGATAACGGCACCACCGTTGAGGTGGACTTCGACCACTTCGCCTTTACGCCGGGTACGCCGCCGCCTGTCGTCATTGATGACTTCAACGACGGCGATGTCGGCGATTGGGGCTTCTTTGGAGGTGATAATGCTGGCGGCGGCGGTGGCGTGGCCGACGACCGTCCCTATGAAGGTAGCCACTACTTCAGCACCGGATGGGGTGCAGGTGCACCGTCAGGTGGCTTTTTCGGCGGCGCATTCAAGAACTTCGACAATGCTGCACAGCCGGTTCCGCCGGCGAACGCCGAGTTCAGCGTCTGGGTCTACAACCAGAGCAATGCGACATCTGATGGCTACACGCTCGAAATCACCCTTCGTGAAGACGTGGAAGGGGACGGCTGGAATAGCTGGGGTGGCACGGATGAATCTTTCCGGCTTGACACCACCTTCACCAGCGCAGACTACAACGACCAGTGGGTGCAGATTACAGCACCGTTGGCTGATTTCGCGCTCGTTGACGGCAACGGCGGTGACGGTACCTTCAACGGTGCACTCGATGAAATCGTCATTGTCGTAGCCGGCGTTCCGAATGCTGATAACGGCACCACCGTTGAGGTGGACTTTGACTACTTCGCCTTTACTCCGGGTACGCCGCCGCCTGTCGTCATTGATGACTTCAACGACGGCGACGTCGGCGATTGGGGCTTCTTTGGAGGCGATAATGCTGGCGGCGGCGGTGGTGTGGCCGACGACCGTCCCTACGAAGGTAGCCATTACTTCAGCACGGGATGGGGTGCAGGCGCACCGTCAGGTGGCTTTTTCGGTGGCGCATTCAAGAACTTCGACAATGCTGCACAGCCGGTTCCGCCGGCGAACGCTCAGTTCAGCGTCTGGGTCTACAACCAGAGCGATGCGACATCGGATGGCTACACGCTCGAAATCACCCTTCGTGAAGACGTGGAAGGTGACGGCTGGAATAGCTGGGGTGGCACGGATGAATCTTTCCGGCTTGACACCACCTTCACCAGCGCAGACTACAACGACCAGTGGGTGCAGATTACAGCGCCGTTGGCTGACTTCGTGCTCGTTGACGGCAACGGCGGTGACGGTACCTTCAACGGCGCACTCGATGAAATCGTCATTGTCATAGCCGGTGTTCCGAATGCCGATAACGGCACCACCGTTGAGGTGGACTTTGACTATTTCACGTTCTTTACAGACGTTCCAGGTCAAACAGTGCAAGTTGCTTTTGACCGCGGGCAGTATCAGATTGTTGAGGGTGGTACGGCGACGGTGACGGCAACGCTTAGCGTGGCTGCGACCGAAACTGTCACCGTGACCTATGCGACCAGCGATGGTACTGCCGTTGCCGGCACCGATTACACCGCAACGACTGGTCAACTCGTATTTGCCCCCGGTGAAACGAGCCAGACGTTCAGCGTGGTGACGGCTGATAACGACGTCAACGACGATCCGCGCACCGTGCTGCTGGCGCTCAGCGATCCGGTCAATGCGGAAATCGGCCGACCCCCCTCTGCCGTCATCACCATTCAGGACAATGAAGTCGATCTACCCTCCGGCAAGAGCGTGGTGCTGCAGGATTACGAGAACCATGTTATCGAGAGCGGTGAAGATCAATATGGCAATGTCGTTGGCTACGAGTTTTTCACTGACGGTACATCGACCGTTGCCATCACAACCACGACGGATCTGCCCGCACCTGTGCCGGGTAGTGCGGACGGCAATACCGCACTGCGCGAAAACCTGACAGTTGTACAAGGTGGCTACTCCGGATTCATCTACAAGTTCCCCAACGAAACACTGGATGGGTGGGTGACCCAGGATTGGCAGAGCTTCACCGGCATCAGCTTCTGGCTCTACGGTAACAACAGCGGCGGCGTTGTCTTCATCGACATCCTCGACAACCGCAATCCCGACTCGACAGAGGATGATGCGGGGCGCTGGAGCATCGATATTGCAGACGACTTTGAAGGGTGGCGTTACTTCTCGTTCGTCTGGGATGACTTCCGATCCAAGGGCGTCGGCAACGGTGCGCCGACCGACGGCTTCAACTTGGATGAGATCCATGGTTATGCATTCGGTGGCTATGGCGCGAAGCCGATGGACGGGAGCTACTATGTCGACGACATCGTGCTGACACAACGCGTCACCATGATTGACGACTTCGAAGTTGATGCCCTGCCTAGCGGTACGGATGCAAACAGTATTCCCGTTGGCTATTATAGTGACGCTGGCGCTGGCGGCCTGGTCAGCTTTAACCTGACTTCTACGGTGCCCAGCCAAATTCCGAACACATCTGCTAGCAATACGGTGCTTGAGTTGGACATGACGCTGCCGCAAGATGCGTATGCCGTTTATATCCATGGCTTCACCAATGAGACAGCTGATGAATGGGTTCCAGTGCGCTGGGAGTCGCTATGAAGGCGTCTGCTTCTGGCTCTACGGTAACAACACTGGCGGTACCCTGTTCCTCGACGTTCTCGACAACCGCAATCCGGGTTCAACGACCGATGATGCTGAGCGCTACTCAGTTGATATTCCAGACGACTTCGACGGCTGGCAGTTCTTCCAATTCACCTGGGACGAACTGAGTCGTAAAGAGGTCAACAACGGCGCGCCGAATGATGGTCTCAACCTGCTTGAGGTACATGGCTACGCAATCGGCGGTTTCGGCTCAGTCGACATGGGTCAGAACACATACTACCTGGACAACTTCGCTGTTTGGGGTGACAACGGTGGAGATCGCCCGCTGGCGGTCGAGTTTGAGCGCGGTCGCTACGAAGTCACTGAAGGCGAATCGGGGTCGATGAAGGTTGTGCTCAACCGTATCTCGACTGAGCCGGTGACAGTCACCTACCGTACGGCGGAGAGCCAGGCCACCCCCAACGTGGACTTCACCCCCATCAGTGGCACCCTGCTCTTCACCTCTGGGGTCACGGATCTGGTCCATCAATTTGACCACGATGGATGACGCCAAGCACGAAGGCAATGAGAACGTCATGATCAACCTCTACGACGCTCAGGGCGCCATGCTTGGCTTCCAGCGCCGGGCCACGTTGACCATTGTGGACAACGATGCGGCGGTTCCGGGCGAACTGGGTGACTTCGAGGGCAGCCATCCCTTCCAAGGCGTGGGCGATGTGAGCCTGTCCATCACCCAGTTGGGGGCGAGTGATCCCGCAGCACTACCCGGCCAGGGTGCCTACGAGCAGGTGCTGACCGTGCAATACAACGATGCCGCCACGGACTACCAACCGCATCTACAACACCTTCAAGGAGCCCCAGGACTGGAGCAAGGCGGATGGCTTGACCTTCTGGTACTACGGCAACAATACGGGCAAGACCATCAACGTGGAGTTGTGGGACAACCAGATCACCAACACCAACAGCGTGACCACGACTGACTGGGTCCTGCGTTGGTCCGATGAGTTCAACGAGGCCTGCAGGCACGCCGCCCAACCCGAACAACTGGAAGCATGAGATCGGCGACGGCGCGCTCAATAACCTCACCGGTTGGGGCAACAGTGAGTTCCAGTACTACACCGACGATCCGGCCAATGCCTCGACCGATGGCAACGGTCAGTCTGGTCCTGCGCATGAGGCAGTGTGCGACACGGCTACCACGGATCTGGTCTGCTACTACGGTCCTTGCCGCTACACCTCTGCCCGGCTGATCTCCGCGGATCGGGCCGAGTTCCAGTATGGCAAGATCGAGGCTCGGATGAAGTTGCCGCCAACCGACAAGGGTGGTATCTGGCCGGCCTTCTGGGCGCTGGGCACCGGAATCGATGAGGGCGTGGATTGGCCCCTGGCCGGTGAGATCGACATCATGGAATACGTCAGCCGTATCCCGAACGAGATCTTCGGTACCCTGCACGGTCCTGGCTACTCTGGTGGTCAGTCCTATGGTGACAAGCTAAGCAACATCGCTAATTTGTTGACTGAATTCCACACCTACACCATCGAATGGCGCGAGAATCACATCATCTGGTACTTCGACGGTGTCAAGTTCCACGAAACCCGGGACACGGATCCGTTCCTGACCGATAGCGATCCCGATAAGGAGTGGGTCTACAATCAGCCCTTCTTCCTGCTCCTGAACGTGGCTATCGGCGGTAACTTCGGTGGCGCTATCGAGGATGGGATCGTCTTCCCCCAGGACACCTTGGTGGACTACGTGCGGGTCTATCAGGCGCCCAACGCGGCCGAGTTGTTCGAGGCCGGCTTCGTGGACGACTTCACGGGCTGGAAGCAAGCATCTATGTGCCGTTCAGCAGACTTCACCCGCAGCGCGGATGCACTCCAGCCTGCCGGTGCACCGAATGACGGTCTGACCCTGACCAGCGTCAACGGCTACGGCTTCCGCTTCCCCAGCGACAGCACGAGCTTGAGCGCCCAGGCCCAGGTGACGACCCACATCGATCAGGTTCGGTTGATCACGCTTGGGAATCATCTGGATGCCTCAGGTCTTCAAGCCCTGATTGTAAATTCGAAAGACGAATCGGCTAGCCTCCAGAATCCTCAGCTGGTGGGATAGCCGATCTCATGACTGATCAATACTGAGTTGCGCATTGTTCGAGGATTGGCGACGTTTACGACCAAGTGGGGAACATCGGCTAATGCGAAACAGACGCAAATCCAGACCAAGTTCTTCCAAGCACGACATACACGACAAAAGGCTCTTGTTGATGAGCAATCACACAGACAAACAATTCGATTCTGCCGGCCGCTTTCTGTTGCCGGACTATACGCAGACCCGCCCTTTTTCCAGCTTTCTACCCGGCATTGCGGGTCCTTTGGGGATCCCGCTTTGGGTATTCTACGTGAACCGGGGCCAGGCCATTGCGGCCTTTGGGGTTCAAAACAAAGACAACCCCATCATGGAGTTCCAGCCGGCCAACAAGGCGTACCAAATGACGCCCGCTGTCGGCTTTCGCACCTTTATCAAAGCCGCCCATAATGGGGACGGTGCGACCTTTTACGAACCTTTTGCCCCCTGGGGCAATGGCAAAACCCGGCGCACCATGGCCGTGGGCATGAACGACCTGATCCTGCGGGAAGAAAACCCAACCCTGGGCTTGACCACCGAGGTCACCTACTTCACCCTGGGTGGCGAACCCTTTGCCGGGTTGATGCGCCGGGTGACCCTGACCAATACCGGCCACCGCCCGGTCAGCCTGGAAGTGTTGGACGGCATGCCGGCGGTGACCCCTTTCGGCGTGGACAACAGTGCGCTCAAGAATGTGGGCCGTACCATCGAGGCGTGGATGGAAGTCTTCAACCTGGAGCGGGGCATCCCCTTCTATCGCCTACGGGCCAGCGCCGCGGACACGGCCGAGGTCAGCGCCATTCAGGCCGGCCATTTCTATCTGGCCTTCACCGAGCCAACGGACAAGGGCAATGTCTCTCGCCGGTCGGAGTCTTTGCCTGTTCTGGTCGATCCCCAGTTGATCTTTGGGGCCGACACCTCCCTCTATCGCCCGGAAGGCTTCATCAAGCACTCTTTGTCTTCCCTTGTGCAAAGTCGCCAGATCACCGTGGGGCGGACGCCCAGCGCTTTTTGTGGGGCCAGGGCCAGCTTGGCCCCCGGCCAAAGCGTCACCATTCAATCGGTGATCGGCCATGTGGGGGATCTCTCCGTGCTGGATGCCCACCAGGCCCGCATTTTGGCCCCGGGCTATGCCGAGGCCAAACATCAAGAAGCCATCGATCTGGCCCAAAGCCTCACCGCCGCCGTGGACACCCACACATCCAACTCCCGATTCGACGCGTATGTGCGCCAGAATTTCTTGGACAACGTGCTGCGGGGCGGTTGGCCCATCCAGTTGGGCCCGCAAAAGAAGCCCTTCACGGTTCACATCTATTCCCGCAAACATGGGGACTTGGAGCGGGACTACAACGCCTTTTCCCTGGCCGACGAGCCCTATTCCCAGGGCAACGGCAACTATCGGGATGTGAACCAGAACCGGCGCAGCGATGTCCTCCTCAACCCGGCGGTCAAGGCGTTCAACCTGATCAGCTTTCTGGGCTTGATCCAGGCGGACGGGTATAACCCCTTGGTGGTCTTGGGCAGCCGCTTCACGGTGGAACCGGCCCGCCGAGCCAAACTACAGCAGCGCCTGGGCCTGCCGGATTCGATCATGGCCCTGCTGGCGGGGACCTTCACCCCCGGCAGCGTGTTGCGAGCCATCCAAGATCAAGGGCTGACCCTGCCCTTGTCCTGGGATGAACTGCTGGTGGAGATCCTGGCCCAGGCCCAACAGCATTTCGAAGCCGACTTTGGCGAAGGTTTTTGGGCGGACCATTGGACCTATAATATGGATCTGGTGGAAAACTACGCTGCGGTCTACCCGGAACGCATGACGGATCTGCTCTTTGGCTCCGTCCGGGTGCCTTTCTTCGACAGCCCGGCCGTGGTGCGCCCCCGTTCCCAGCGCTATGTGCTGGCCGAAGGCGGCCCCCGCCAGTTCAACGCCGTCTACGAAGACCCGGAAAAAGAGGCCCTGATCCACGCCCGCCGCCACACGGGCATGGCCGATCCCAACTTGGCCCGCACCCGGTACGGCTGGGGCGACATCTATCGGGTGACCCCCTTTGCCAAGCTGGTGATGCTGGCCACGATCAAGTTTGCCACCATGGACCCGTCGGGCATGGCCGTGGAGTTGGAAGGGGGCAAGCCCGGCTGGTACGACGCCCTCAACGGTTTGCCCGGTCTCTTTGGCTCGTCCATGCCGGAGAGCTATGAGCTGTTGCGCCTGCTGGACTTCCTGATCCACGCTGCGGACGCACAAGTGACCCTGGCCGCCCAGACTTCGGTCCCGCTGCCCGGAGAGGCTGCCGACCTCTTCCATCAGATGGTGGATCTGCTCACGGTCTTCGACTATGACTCGGCAGAGGGCAATACCTTCCGCTTCTGGGTGGGGAGCATTTCGGCCCGGGAAGCCTATCGGGCCGAGGTACGCCTGGGCTTCGAGGGCCGAGAAACGGCGATGGAGTTGGCCGATGTGCGGGCTGGCTTGGTCCGCTTTCGGGCCAAGTTGGTCATGGGCATCCAGCGGGCCGAGGCGTTCGCCCCCGTGCCGCCCACCTACTTTGTCCACCAAGCCACAAAGTATGACGTGGTCTTCAACGAGGCTGGGGAAGTCGCACGGGATAGCCAGGGCCGCCCCTTCATCCAAGTTCATGACTTCGCCCCCCGTGCCCTGCCCGCCTTTTTGGAGGGGCCGGTGCGGGCCATGCGGGTATCCGACACCGCAAGCGCCCGGCGCATCCACAAGGCGGTGCTGGCCAGCCCGCTCTTCGACACCAAATTGGGCATGTTCAAGGTCAACAGCTCCCTGGCCGGCGAGGCCCACGACATCGGGCGGGCCAGGGCCTTCACCCCCGGCTGGCTGGAGAACGAGTCCATCTGGCTGCACATGGCCTACAAATACATGCTCTCCCTGCTCTTGGCCGGGCTGGTGGACGAGTTCTACGCCGCGGCCAAGACCGGCCTGGTCCCCTTCATGGACCCGGCGATCTATGGCCGCAGCCCTCTGGAAAACTCCTCCTTCATCGTCAGCAGCGCCCACCCGGACGAGACCATGCACGGCGCAGGCTTTGTGGCCCGGCTCAGCGGCTCCACCGCCGAGTTCATCCACATCTGGAGCGTGCTCATGGCCGGTCCCCAGCCCTTTGTTTTGGAAAAGGGTGACCTGGCGTTGGCCTTGCGCCCGGTTTTGGCCGCTTGGCTTTTCGACGTCAACGACCGGGTGGCTTTCACTTTCTTGGGGGGCTGTCGCATCACCTATCACAATCCAACCCGACAAGACACCTATGCCCCTGGCATGACCATCAACCGAATCGTCCTCCATCCCCAAGCCGGAGAGAGCGTGACCCTGGCCGGGCCAATCGTGCCTGCGCCCCATGCCCAACAGGTGCGTAATGGCGAAATCATCGGGATGGACGTATACTTAGGCGCGTGAAACGCGCTAGGTTTCATGCAATACGCAACACAACTTTAACCTATCAATCAAGGAGAAAATGAACCATGGCAACACTCAAAGAATTGATCCCCGCCGGCGTGATCACCGGCGACCAGGTGCAGCAGGTCTTCGCCCATGCCAAGGCCAACGCCTATGCCATCCCCGGGGCCAACTGCATCGGCACCGAGACGGTCAACGGCGTGATGGAAGCGGCGGCCGCGGCCAATGCCCCGGTGATCATCCAGCTTTCCAATGGCGGCGCTGTCTTCTTCGCCGGCAAGGGATTGAGCAACAGCGGGCAACAGGCCGCCATTGCCGGGGGCGTCTCCGCTGCCCAGCACGTGCATCTGCTGGCCGAGAAGTACGGCGTGCGGGTCATGCTGCACACGGACCATTGCGCCCGCAAGCTCCTGCCCTGGCTGGACGGCCTGCTGGACGCCGGCGAGGCGTTCTACGCCATCCACGGCAAGCCCCTCTACAGCTCCCACATGATCGACCTCTCCGAAGAGCCGATCGAAGAGAACATCGAGACCTGCAAGCACTACCTGGCCCGCATGGACAAGATCGGCATGACCCTGGAGATCGAACTGGGCATCACCGGCGGCGAGGAAGACGGCGTGGACAACAGCGGCGTGGACAGCTCCAAGCTCTACACCCAGCCCGAAGAAGTGGCCTACGCCTACGAGGAACTGCTCAAGATCAGCCCCCGCTTCACCATCGCCGCCGCCTTTGGCAACGTGCATGGGGTCTACAAGCCCGGCAACGTCAGCCTGCAGCCCGTGATTCTGCACAACTCCCAAGAGTACGTGCAGAAGAAGTTCGGCACCGAGGCACGAGCCGGTCAACTTCGTCTTCCACGGCGGCTCCGGCTCCAGCCTGGCCGAGATCCGCGAAGCCATCTCCTACGGCGCGGTCAAGATGAACATCGACACCGACCTGCAATGGGCCTTCTGGGACGGCGTGCGCGGCTACGAAGCGGCCAAGCACGACTATCTGCAAGGCCAGATCGGCAACCCCGACGGCCCGGACACCCCCAACAAGAAGAACTACGATCCCCGAGCCTGGCTGCGCAAGGGCCAGGAATCCTTCAAGGCCCGCATGATGGTGGCCTTCAGCGATCTGAACAACGTCAACACGTTGGACAAGTAGAGCGAGGGGCGAGGGGCGAATTGCGAGGGGTGGACGCCATGTGTGGCACCCCTCGCAATTCGCCCCTCGTGCGTCCACACCGCCGCCACCCCTCGCGGAGTTCGCACCCCCTGGTGCGAACGGGTTGACGCACGGATTGACATGAATACCCATCCGCCGGGGGCTAAAGCGCCCCGGCTGGTCGGGGAAACCGGGTGAACCCGGTTGGTTGTACACCCATCCGCCGCCGCCCCCGCGGAGTTCGCACCCCCTGGTGCGAACGGCTCTACGCACGGATTGACATGAATACCCATCCGCCGGGGGCTAAAGCGCCCCGGCTGGTCGGGGAAACCGGGTGAACCCGGTTGGTTGTACACAGATTTTTCTGTTGACACAGCCCGATTCATCGGGCTTGTTTTGCCCAGCCGGGGCGCTTCAGCCCCCGGCGGTTTTCATCTTTATCCCATACCCAGCCCACGACACCATGACTGGATTGATCATGACCACAACACCCGCCTCACAAACCCAAACTGAACAAATCGAATCCCTCCTGACCCAACTCACCTTGTCCGAGAAGGTCTCCCTTCTGGCCGGGCTGGACAATTGGCACTCCGTGCCCGTCCCCCGCCTGGGCATCCCCATGCTCAAGATGACCGACGGCCCCAACGGGGCCCGGGGCGGGGATGGCAATTTGGGGCCGACCTCTGCCTGTTTCCCCGTGGGCGTGGCCCTGGCCGCCACCTGGAATCCTGCCCTGATCCAGCGGGTGGGGGCTGCCCTGGCGACGGAGGCTCAATCCAAGGGCAGCCACGTCCTCTTGGCCCCCACGGTCAATATCCATCGATCTCCCCTGGCGGGGCGAAATTTCGAGTGTTATTCGGAAGACCCCTTTTTAACCGGAAAAATAGCCACGGCCTACATTCAGGGGCTGCAAGGCGGCGGGGTATCGGCCTGCATCAAACATTTTGTCGCCAACGACTCGGAATTTGAGCGCTTTAGCATGAGTTCCGAAGTGCAGGAGCGGCCCCTGCGGGAGATCTACCTGCGCCCCTTCCAGATGGCTGTGCGGGACGCCCAGCCCTGGTCGCTGATGAGCGCGTACAACCGGGTGAACGGCGAACTATGCCAGTGCCAGCCACCGGCTTCTGACCGAAATTTTGAAGGAAGAGTGGGGCTTTGACGGGGCCATTGTCTCTGATTGGTATGGCACCTACGAAGAGGACGTGGCGGCCGCTGGGTTGGACATTGAGATGCCCGGCCCGGCCCGATGGATGGGCGACACCGTGCTGGCAGCGGTGGAGTCCGGCGCACTGGCCGAGTCCGTGTTCGACGACAAGGTGCGGCGCATCCTGCGGCTGTTGCAGCGGGTTGGGGCCTTTGAAGACGGGGCCATGCAGCCCGCGGACCTGGCTGAACAGCCCATCAACCGCCCGGAAGATGGCGCGCTGATCCGGGAAGTGGGCGGGCAAGCGGCGGTCCTGCTCAAGAACGACGGGGTGTTGAGCGGCGGGCCGGTTCTGCCTTTGAATCGCAGCCGTGTGCGCTCCATCGCCGTGATCGGCGAGAATGCCCGGTGGGCGCAAGTCCAGGGCGGCGGCAGCGCCGGGGTCAGCCCCCATTATGTGATCGACCCGTTCCAGGGCATCAAGGCCCAGGCCGGGGAGCGGGGTGCGGGTCAACTATGCCATCGGCACCCCCATCCACCGCATGTTGCCCACCCTCAACCCGGACTGGCTGGCTGGGCCGGATGGCACGCCCGGCTTCCGGGTGACCTTTTACGACAATCGGGACTTTGCCGGGGAGCCGGTCCACACGGCCACCACTCGGCGATCCATGCTCAACTGGTACGGCGACACGGATGACCACATCAACCCGGCGGATTTCGCCCTGACCATGGAGAGCACCCTGACCGTGCCGGAGAGCGGCACCTTCCAGATGGGCATATTGGGCGTGGGCACCTCCCGGCTGTTGATCGATGGCCAGGTGGTGTTGGAGAGCGTCTACGGGGGCAGCGGCGGCGACTTCATGTCTATGGGCGACGGCGTCACGGAGACGGCGATTGACCTTGTGGCCGGTCATCCCTATGTCCTGCGGCTGGAGTTTGCCAGCACCGCGGATTCCCGCTGGCGGGCCATCCGCCTGGGCTGCATGATCCCCCTGCCCGCGGACCCCATCGCCGAGGCCGTGGCCCTGGCCGCCCGCTCGGACGTGGCCGTGGTCTTCGCCGGTCTCAGCAACGAGTGGGAGAGCGAGGGGGTGGACCGGGAGACCATGGACCTGCCCGGCGCCCAGACCGAGCTGATCCGCCGGGTGGTGGCGGCCAACCCCAACACGGTGGTCGTCCTCAACACCGGCTCTCCGGTCACCATGCCCTGGGTGGACGAGGTCCCCGCGGTCGTGCAGGCCTGGTACGCCGGGCAAGAGGCGGGCAACGCCATCGCCGACGTGCTCTTCGGCGCGGTGGACCCGGCGGGCCGTCTGCCCACCACCTTCCCCCGGCGGCTGGCGGACAACCCGGCCTATCTCAACTATCCGGGCGAGAACGGCAAGGTGCTTTACGGCGAGGGGCTTTTCGTGGGCTATCGCTATTACGACGCCAAGGACGTGGCCGGTGCTCTTCCCCTTCGGCCACGGTCTGTCGTATGCGGACGTTCGCCTATGCCAACCTGACCGCCAGACCGGACGGCGGAGCCATCCGGGTCAGCGTGGATGTCACCAACACAGGCAGCCGTTCGGGCCAGGAAGTGGTGCAGCTTTACGTAACCGATGTGGAATCCCGGCTGGTGCGGCCCGAAAAAGAGCTGCGGGCCTTTGCCAAGATCGCCCTGGCCCCGGGCGAAACCCAGACCGTCACCTTTGACCTGACCGAGGACGATTTGGTCTATTACGACCCCGCCCTCCCCGGCTGGGTGGCCGAACCGGGCACCTTCCGTGTGCTCGTGGGTCGCTCCGCCGCGGACATTCGGGTGAGCGGGGAATTTGAATGGCAGGGAAAAGACATGAAATAGAACACGGATCGGACGGATAAGACGGATTAAAAACGGATCTTTCTTGATCCGTAAAAATCCGTTCGATCCGTCCGATCCGTGTTCTATTTTTTCCATCATCACCAAAGCGAGGCATTTATGAACCAATCAGCACCCCAGCAGTTGGCAGTTCATCGACGAGGCGGGGACCTTCCGCCTGCCCCAGGCCGACCAAACCAGCTATCTTTACTTCCCGCTGATGAACGAAGCGGGCATGTTTTCGTCCATCACCCCCACCCTGGCCGGGGACATCAAGAGCGGCCACAACAGCTTCCTCACCGAGCCGGTCTCTGTGGAGGATCTCCACGCCAGCCGGGCCGGGCGCAACTTTTGGGTCAGCGTGGCCGGGCGCACGCCCTGGTCGGCGGCGGGCAACGGCGTCACCCAGATCGCCCGCCGGGGCACGGAGAGCGGGGACACCGTGACCGTGGAAGCGGGCTTCCTCTGGCACCGGGTGATCCGGGCCAATGCCGAGCGGGGGCTGCGGGCCGAGGTGACCAACTTTGTGCCCATCGGCCCGGACAAGGTGGAGCTGATGCAGGTGACGCCTCACCAACATCGGCCCGGACGCCATCACCGTCACGCCCACGGCGGCCATCCCCCTCTACGGGCGCTCCGCGGACAACCTGCGGGATCACCGCCACGTCACCTCCCTGCTCCACCGCACCCGCACGGAAGCCCACGGCGTCACCGTCACGCCCACCCTCTCCTTTGACGAGCGGGGCCACCAGGTCAACACCTTGACCTATGCGGTGCTGGGCGCGTCCGGCGATGGGAGCGCTCCTATTGGCTTCTTCCCGGTGATCGAGGACTTCATCGGCGAGGGGGGCACGCTGGATTGGCCGGGGGCGATTGTGGCCGATCTGCCGCCCACCCATGGGGCCGGGGCGCAGATTGACGGCTACGAAACCTTGGGCGGGCTGCGCTTTGGGGAAGTCATCTTGGGGCCGGGGGAGAGCGCTGACTATGTGCTGATCCTGGCGATCTTGGAACCGGGGCAGTCCACGGCGGATCTGCTGGCCCGTTACGGCACCGGGGCCAAGTTCGCCGCGGCCCTGGCGGCCACGGAGGCCCATTGGGCCGCCAAGCTGGGCGCGGTGGGTGTGACCACCGGGCGACCCCCGCTTCGACGGCTGGATGCGCTGGGTCAGCCTGCAACCCATCCTGCGCCGGTTGGCCGGGAACAGCTTCTTGCCCTATCACGACTATGGCCGGGGTGGCCGGGGCTGGCGGGATCTGTGGCAGGACATCTTGGCCCTGCTCTTTATGGAGCCGGATCGGGTGGGCGAGATGCTCTTCGCCAACTTCGCCGGGGTGCGCATCGACGGCAGCAACGCCACCATCATCGGCAGCAAGCCCGGCGAGTTCAAGGCGGACCGCAACAACATCCCCCGCACGTGGATGGACCACGGCGCGTGGCCCTTCCAGACCACCCAGTTTTACATGGACCAGACCGGCGATCTGGCCTTCCTGCTGCGGGAACAGGGCTATTTCAAGGATCGCTTTGTGGACCGGGCCAAGGCCACGGACCCGGCGTGGACGCCGGATCAGGGCACATCCCTGGCCACGGCGGACGGTCAGCCCTATCGGGGCACGGTGTTGGAGCATATTCTGATCCAGCACCTGACTGCGTTTTTCAACGTGGGGGATCACAACAACATCAAGCTGGAGGATGCGGACTGGAACGATGGGCTGGACATGGCCCACGGCAAGGGGGAGAGCGTGGCTTTCACCGCCTTCTATGCCGGAAATCTGGCCCAGTTGAGCGTCACCGTGCGGGGGTTGGCCCGACTGGGCGTGGACAAGGTGGAGGTGGCCGAAGAATTGCTGGCTCTGTTGGACAGCGTGCCCCGGGGAGTGCGGGCACGGTGGACTATAGCTCAGTAGCCGCCAAGCGGGCACGCTTGGCCGCCTATTTCTCCACCTGCCGCCACACCATCAGCGGGCGCAAGGTGGCGGTGAGCTTGACCGATCTGGCCGGGGATCTGACCACCAAGGCCGAGTGGCTCAAGCATCACATCCGCACCCAGGAATGGATCACGGATGGGGCGGGCCACAGTTGGTTCAACGGCTATTACAACAACGACGGCGAGCGGGTGGAGGGGGACAATCCCCTGGGCGTGCGCATGACCCTGACCGGCCAGGTCTTCCCCCTCATGGCTGGGGTGGCGACCGACGCCCAGGCCGAGGCGGTGCTGGAGACGGCCCGGGCCTATCTGCTCGACGAAAGTGTGGGCGGCTATCGGCTCAACACGGACTTTGGCGAGGTGCAGCTCAACCTGGGCCGGGCCTTTGGCTTTGCCTTTGGCCACAAGGAAAATGGGGCCATGTTCAGCCACATGGCGGTCATGTTTGCCTATGCGCTCTATCAACGGGGCATGGTGCAGGCGGGCCACGCGGCGCTGAACGGGCTGTACGCCCACTGCCAGGATTTCGGGGTTAGCCGCATGTAGCCCGGTCTGCCCGAATATACCAGCGACCGGGGCCGGGGCATGTACCCGTACCTGACCGGCTCGGCCAGTTGGTATCTGCTGACCATGGTCACCCAGGTCTTCGGCGTGCGGGGCCATTTGGGGGATCTGGTCCTGGACCCCAAGTTGGTGGCCGAGCAGTTTGACGATGAGGGCCAGGCCACCGTGCGCACCCGCTTCGCCGGGGTGGATCTGGATGTGACCTATCACAACCCTGGTGGGCTGGACTACGGCGCCTATCGTATCCGCGGGGTTCGTTTGGATGGAGCAGACGCTGGCCTTTGGCGACCATCCATCGGGCGTGGTGATCGCCCGAACGGTTTTGGCCGGATTGGATTCGGCGCAGGTGCATGGGTTGACTGTCGATTTGGGCGTGTAGAGATGCAATCTAGCCAATAGAAGATCCAGTTCTCGCTCCCACGCTCAGCGTGGGAGCGTCTGTCCAGCGCTCCTGCGCCGAAGCTTCGACATGATCGTAACCGAACGGGGCGCAGAGCGCCCACCGGCATTCCCACGCGGAGCGTGGGAACGAGACTTTTTATCCATTGACGCTCAAAGGAGCCTGATGCAACATCTATTGCCACGAAACAGACCGGTACGGTTCGCATCTCTACTACTCGTCCTCACCCTGCTCGCCTCTGGCCTCTTCTTTGTGCCAGCCGCCCTGCAATCTGCATCGTCTCTGGCCCCGGTCAACCCTTGGGGGGAGTGTGATGTCGTCGGCAACAAGCTCTATCTTTTGGATGGCGCGGCGACCCCTGGGGTGATAGGCAGCCTGGCGTTTACGGCGGGCAGCGCGGCCAGCAGCGACTCTATGCCGGCGGCGAACAATGGCGCACACCTGGTCTATCGCATCACCGGGGTGAATGGGACGTATGCCAGCGGGCCGACACGCTTTTCGCTCTTTGTGGATGCCGGGCAGGCCGTGGGCAACGGGATACAAACCGAAATCCGCTATGACTTCGACGGCAACGGCTCCGACGACCGGGTTGAACGATACAACTACTTTGCCACCAACCCCGTTGTGGATTGGGAAAACTATCTGGAAACCAGTTCGGGCGGCATCCAAACGGCCACCGGCACCTATGCCAACTTGTCCAACGGCACGATTCAGATCCATCTGTGGAATGCGATTGGGGGCGGACCCAGTTCTGTGCGCACCTCCGCCTCGGCGAGTGA
Organism: uncultured Chloroflexia bacterium; assembly: GCA_963704975.1. Taxonomy (GTDB): domain Bacteria; phylum Chloroflexota; class Anaerolineae; order Caldilineales; family Caldilineaceae; genus JAGNDO01. The sequence goes on from CAVPIK010000016.1 coordinate 93,017, forward strand.
CGGGCAACAATCCCGGTTGACCCTGCCCTTTAGCGGTTTGAGCATCAATGGCTGCGTGACCTCGACCCCGACCATCACCCCCACACCCAGCGATACCCCGACGGCTACGCCGACATCGGATCAACCGCCCACGGCGACGCCCACGGTGACGCCCACGCCCACGTCGACGACCGTCCCCACCCCGGCGCCCGTCAGTTGTCTCGGCGTGGCGAACACGGCGGTGGCCTTGCCCGGTGTCGGTTGCTATACGACCAATCTGCCCGCGGGTGAAAAATCAGTCACCTATTGGCCCGCGGTGGACGATAATACTGGCTACAGCCCGGCCACGCCCAAGATCACCGGCAACTACACAGGTCCCTTGCAGACCAACGACTGGTGGAGTTCCCTGATCTGGGATTGGAACCAGGGCGCGGCCGCGGCCCCGCCCCGGGAACCCTATTCCCAGATCATGCACCCCCACCCCTTCTCCATGCAGGCCCAGGCCGACGGCATGCGCATGAGCTATGCCAGGGAGCTTCAGTTCGGCACCAACACGGCCGGCACAGGCGCGGTGACCGGCTTCGCCAACTATCTGCTGCCCGGCAACGGCGCGGAACATCTGAAAGTCACCGTGGCGGGCATGAACGCCCCCAGCACCCAGGTGGACAGCTATTCGGATTGGGCGGTCACGGCCCATTGGAATGACGGGGCCAATACCCTCACGGCCACCTTTGGGGAAGGCTTGCCCTATGTCTTCTTCGAACAAGACCGGCGGCGCTTTCGTGATCAAAATGGTGGCACCGGGTGACGTGGTCAACAATGGGGAGGTCTTCGCCTTTACGGCCCTTAACAACGTGGGGGCTCGCTACGGGCTCTTTGCCCCCGCCGGATCGACCTGGACGCAGAGCGGGCAGACTGTCACCCTCAACGCGCCGGCGGGGAAAAACTATCTGGCCGTGGCCGCGTTGCCGGACACCAGCGCCGATACCCTGGAACTCTTCCGCCGCCACGCCTACAACTATGTCACCGACACCCGTGTCGATTACAGCGTGGATGCTGTCACCCAACAGGTGACCTCCAGCTTTGTGGTCACCACCACGGCCAAGGAGACTGGCGGCGACCTCTCGCCCCTGCCCCTGATTGCCCTGTTCCGCCATCAATGGCTCAACCTGGCCAGCAGTCCGACCTACATGGATCGGACCTATACCACCAGCCGGGGGGCCATGTACCTGTACGAGGCGGCTTCGTTCTCAACCCAGATGCAGTTTGGCGGGGTCTTGCCCGCCTTGCCCGACCTGGCCGTGGAAAATCTTGATGGCTACACGGACGCCCAACTGCAAGCCTATATCAACGCCGTGTACAACCCCAGCCACAACTATACCGACCACGACCAACCCCCGTGAAACCTATTGGGAGGGCAAGAATCTCAACCGCATCGCCCAACTGGTTCATCTGGCCGATCAGCAGGGCATGATCACCCAGCGGGACAGCTTCCTGATCTATCTCAAGGCGACCTTGGCCGATTGGTTCGATGGCCAGGCCCCGTACCTCTTCTACATGGATACCAACTGGGATGTGCTGCAAGGCTACCCCAGCGGCTTTGGGGCCGACAGCCAGATCAACGATCACCATTTCCATTGGGGCTACTTCATCATGGCCGCGGCGACCGTCGCCCAGTACGATCCGGCCTGGGCGGCCAACTATGAGGGCAGTGTGGAGTTGTTGGCCCGGGACGCCGCCAATTGGGACCGCACGGACACCCGCTTCCCCTACCTGCGCCACTTTGACCCCTATGCGGGCCATAGTTGGGCGGCAGGCCACCAGGCGTTTGGCGCGGGCAACAACCAAGAGTCCAGCTCCGAGGCCATGAACTTTGCCGCGGGGATGATCCTGTGGGGATCGGCCATCGGCAACGACGCCATGCGGGATACGGGCATCTATCTCTACACCACGGAGCAACAGGCCATCGAGCAATATTGGTTCGATGTGGATGAGGAGGTCTTCCCGCCCCAATATCCCTTTGAGACCGTGGGCATTCTGTGGAGCCACGGCATCGCCTATGCCACCTGGTGGACGGCCAACCCCGAAGAGATCCACGGCATCAACTTCCTGCCCCTGACGGCGGGCTCGCTCTACCTGGGCCAGCGGCCCGACTATGTCACCCGCAACCTGGCCACCCTCTACAACGCCCCCGGCGCTGAAGGCCACTGGCATGATCTCTTGTGGCAATACGAAGCCCTGGCCGACCCGGACTGCGGCCCTGGCTCGCTGGGCGCTGGAGCCAAACTACGTGGCGGACGGTGCCCAAGAAGCCGGGGAGACCGTCGCCCACACCTATCAGTGGATCCACACCCTGAATGCGGCGGGCCGAGTGGATAAGACGGTGACGGCCAACACGCCCACCTACGCGGTCTTCAAGGATCCGGCCACCGGGGCGCGGACTTGCGCCGCCTACAATCCGACGGCCACGCCGCGTACCGTGACCTTCTCCAACGGGTTCTCACTCTCTCTTGCGCCCTATTCGCTTGGCAGCACGCCAGTGGGCGGCTGTCTGACCCTGGGGAAGAAGCTGTTCTTGCCCGTGACCGTGCGGTAAACTGCCAAGCCACCCCCTCCCAGCCTCCCCCAGATTGGGGGAGGAGCCGAATCGCCGTAGAGCGACCGAATGGCCGCTAACCCAGCACTGTCCCCTCCCCAATCTGGGGAGGGTTAGGGTGGGGTTGGCAGTTACCTCAATAAACACGAAAAACGGCGTGGCACAATGCGCCACGCCGTTTTTACAGGTTCGATTAACCGTTGAAGTTTATGGGGTAGCGACCGGCACATCGCTGGTCTGGAGATAGCGGAAGAAATCGGAATCGGCGGGGATGATCAGGCTGTCGCCGGGTTTGAGAATCTTGGCGTAGGAATCCAGACGGCGGGAGAAGGCGTAGAATTCCAGGTCTTCGCCCAGGGCGGCGGCGTAGATGGCGATGGCCTCGGCCTCGCCCTCACCCCGCAGGGCCTGGGAGATCTGGTAGCCTTCGGCCAGGATCACCGTGCTGTCCCGGTCCGCTTTGGCCCGGATGATGTTGGCCTGTTCTTCGCCCTCGGCGCGGAAGAGGGACGATTCACGCTGGCGCTCGGCCCGCATGCGGTTGAAGACGCTCTGCTCCACCTCTTCGGGCAGGTCGGCGCGCTTGATGCGTACATCCACCACTTCGATGCCAAACTCCGCCGCGTTTTCCGAGGCCGAGGCGGTCACCCGCCCCATGATGTTCTCCCGCTCGATGGAGACCACAGCCTCAAAGTTGGACGTGGCCAACTCCCGCCGGATCTCGGAAAAGACGATGTCGTCCAGGCGGGCCCGGGCACCGGCTTCGGTGCGCACGGCCTTGAAGAAGAGCAGGGGGTCGGTGATGCGCCAGCGGGTGACATGATCCACGACCAGGCGCTTTTTGCCGGCTGTGAGATATTCCTGAGGCGTTGCATCGCTGGACAGAATTCGACTATCAAAGTAGGTCACGGTTTGAACAAGGGGCAACTTGGCGTACAGCCCCGGATTTTGATAGATGGCCACCGGGTCGCCAAACTGCAGGATGATGGCCTGCTTGGTCTCATCGACGACAAAGATGGTCTGGGCGCCGATGATCAGGGCCAGGAGGGCGAGCACGATCACGCTGTTTACAATTTTAGATGACATATTAGTTGCCCTCCGCAGGAGCCGTTTCCAGGCTGGGTGATGTGAGATCTGGGCTGTTTAGATCCTTGAGGGGCAAGAAGGGAAGCACCTGCCCGCCAATGGCATCGGTGTCCAAGAGGGTTAGCTCCACTTGCTGGAGAACGCCTTCCAGGGATTCGATGTGCAGACGCTCCCGGGTCACCTCTGGGGCCAGGCGATAGGCCTGCAAGATGGAGAGGAAGCGCTCGGCATCGCCCGTGGCCTGCAACACCCGTTGCTGCTTGAAGGCATCGGCCTCTTCGATCAGCTTCTGCTTGTTACCCCGAGCCCGGGGCACAATATCGTTCTGATAGGCCTCGGACTCGTTGATCAGCCGCTCTTTGTCGGCCAGGGCACGCACCACCTCTTGGAAGGCATCCCGCACCTCTTCGGGCGGATCTGCTCCCTGGAGCCGCACATCGGTGATCTGAATGCCCGTCTTGTAATACTCCATGAGATTGGGAAAGAATGACCCGGGTCTGATCCTGCACCCTGGCCCGCTCTTCGGTGATCACGGCGTCGATGGTCATCTTGCCCACCGTATCGCGCAGGGCCACCTCGGCGCTGGTCAGCAAGACATCTTCGGGATCTTGCACATTGAAGACAAAGTCTCGTGAATCCGCGATGCGATATTGGACCAGAAGTTCGACCTTGACGATATTCTCGTCCGCGGTCAGCATCAGCGCCTCGCTCAGCACATCCTGGCGCTGGGCCGCGGAACTGCGGAAGCCGATCTCGGCTCGGCGGATGCTCGACACATTCACAATGGTCACCTGCTGGATCGGGGCGGGCAGATGGTAGTTGAGACCGGAGGTGCTCACGCTGGTGAAGCGGCCAAAGGTCTGCACCACCCCTTCCTCGCCCGGTTGCACCGCATAGATGCCCGTGGCCAACCACAAGAGCAGAAGGCCGAGCAGAATAAAAAGGAGGGATCCTCCTCGGAGTTTAGCGGCCCATCCTGCCAGCGCGCTCACATACTCGGACAGAGGCGGCAGATCGTCGCCATTCCGAGGACCTGGTTTGTTTAGCATTTTTTCTCCTTGGGACTACTTTTGGACTGCAAAATCGAAGGTCTATCGAATGTTGATACTACTTTAGAAAGAGGTCTGGGGCCAAACGGCCCTGCTCTCCCTTTAGTTAACCACCGAAACCATGAAAACTATGGAATTTTAGTTCCACAATCGTCAGTTAATCCATTTATCCATGCAGAGGAACCCAATCATGAACCCATGTCCTGAAAATCTATTGGACATCCAATCCTACGCCGGGGAGGGCTATCTGCCCCTGATCGACTATGGGGCGTGGCGGGTGGCCGTGTTGCGCTACATCGACGAACTGAAGGCCGACCGCCTGGACAAAATGCAGCGCCACGACGAGACCGACGAGGTCTTCGTGTTGCTGGCCGGTCAATGCATTCTCTTTTTGGGAGAAGGCGATGCAACCATCGGGGCCATCCACCCGGTGGCCCTAGAACCGCTCAGGTTGTATAACGTCAAGCGGGGGACGTGGCACACCCACACCCTGGACCAGGATGCCACAGTCCTGATCGTCGAGAACCGGGACACGGTCAGCGCCAACTCGCCGGAGCAAGCGCTCACCGCGGATCAGCGGCGGCAGATTGTGGAGATGACTGCTGCGCTTTGGTAGAGCTTTGGTGGTGAAATAAAAGAGGGACCGGTCTTTGACCGGTCCCTCTTTTATTTCACCACCAAAGCTCTATTCTCCCCCAAACTCGTCCAAAATATCCCCCAACTCGTCGGCCCAGATGCTGTCCAGGGGCATGAAGGGGCGTTCGGTGAATTCGGCGGTCAACTGGGCCAGATAGCCCCGCAGTTGGGAATCTGGCTGGCCAGTTTGTCGATCTCCTCCTCGATGGACGTGTTCAACTCATCCGCCCGCTGGGCCAGATCCGAGAGATCCACGCCCAGGCGAAGCATGAAGTTGATGCGCCGCATGATCTCGTACCAGGCCCGGAAGTCGTTGTCCACCCGCAGGATCTGGTTGCTGTTGTCCAAATTGGAGAAATCATAGGCGGGCACAAAGCCGTAAAAGGCGATCATCTCCAGTTCCCGTTGGGCGGCCCCATGCACAATATGGGTGCCGATGGTGGAGCCGCCTTGATAGTTGGAGAAGCGCAGGGCGTAGTCCAGCAACTCCTGGCTCAACGTGCCCAGGCTGAAGACGGCCGACACGTCCCGGTCCTTGTCATAGGGAATGTTGCCATACACCCCGCCCAGGGTGATGGTACGCTGCACCCCCAGGGCTTGGGCCGCATCCAGAAAAATGCGGGTGTAGCGCTCCACCTTCAGATGGGGCTCCTCGCCCAGAAAGATGATCAAGCCCCGCTCCTCGTCCCCGGCAAAGTAGAATTCATTGGTGGGCAGTTCCAGATCTTTGACCAGCCCCTCTTCCAGAATCACCGTGGGCCGCAGCATGTGATGGGTGCCGGGAAATTGGAAGAGATAAAAGGGATCGGATTCAATCTCGCCGATCTTGCGGGCGTTAAGTTGGTTGATCAGATAGGCGGGCAGGCCGGAAGAGATGTTGCCCGCATCGGCCCACTGCTGCCAACCGGCGATCATGAACATGGTGCGGCTGCGGGGAATTTCGGTAAGGTTCAGCAAATCGTCCATAGGGAGTCCCTTTCAGGGTTGGGCGGGATGTTGAGTCAGATAAAGCTGGCGCACCATCTGAATATGGCCCAGATGTTGGCCCGTGTGTTCCAGGGTGTGAAGCAGGCAAAATGCCACAGAAAAAGTCCGGTCCGGGTGGCGCACGGATGCGCGGCTCTTGGGCCAGATCGTCCAAGGCTGAGGTGGGCCAAGACGCCCTGGGCGTGGGCACGGCTGGCCTCCATGCGGGCGATCAGATCTTGGGCCGTCAGCCCACCGGCGCGGAACTCCGCCGCCCGATCTCGCCCGGAGGGATCTTGCCCGGCCACATCGCCGATCCAATAGCGTTCGGCTCCAGCCAAATGGACAATCAGCACGCCGATGGAATTCATCTCCGGCCCCGGCGACCAGTCCAAGGCTTCGGCAGGCAGATCCGCCACTGCCTCCCCAATCTGGCTGTGCAGATCGGCCAATCGGTCCATGTAATCGACATAAAATTGAAGCATGGTCTTCTCCATGAGTGGATGGCCAAACAAAATCGCCATCACTGCAATCTTAGGCCCATGCGGTCAAAAGTGCAAACCCAACCCTGGTCCTCCCGTCTTTCATTGTGCATTGTGCATTGAAAATTGTGCATTTTCGTCCCGCCTATGATATACTTGTTCAGTTATTCAATGTGTTATCGAATAACCAACGAGTGGCTCGACCTGTCACGGTCGGGTTTTTTGTTGCAACAGATATGACTCCAGTGCTTGCGGGAACATCGGTGCAAACCGGTGACGGATGTACGTGCGGGGTGGGTCAACTGTTGAGACAAAACAGGGGGCCGGACTGGTTGCTGTCCGGCGCAGTTGATGACCATCTGACTATCAACGTATGCAACATCCGTGGATTCAACCGGGCTGCCTTCGGGCATGGCTGGGCGGGTCCGATCTTTTTGTGCGAGAAACCCTCGCACGCCCAAGCAAGGAGTCTTATGCAAGAGCTATCCACCACCCATTTTTCCGAATTGAACCTCGACGCCGATCTGGTGCGGGCTGTGACCGAACTGGGCTATGAAGAGCCCACGCCCATCCAGGCCGGTGTCATCCCGCTTATGATCGACCACCGCGACGTGATTGCCCAGGCCCAGACCGGCACAGGCAAGACCGCCGCCTTTTCTTTGCCCATTTTGCAAAATCTACAGCGCGGCCAGCATGGGGTCCAAGCCCTGGTCCTGGCCCCCACGCGGGAACTGGCTTTGCAGGTCTCCAAGGCCATGCAGGGCTATGGCAGCCAGCGCAACACCCGGGTCTTGGCGGTCTATGGCGGCCAGCCCTACGGCCCCCAGATCCAGCAGATCCGCCGGGGTGTGGATATCATTGTGGGCACACCGGGCCGCCTGATCGACCTGATCACCAAGCAGATCCTCGACCTCAGCACCATCCACACCGTGGTGTTGGATGAGGCCGACGAGATGTTGAGCATGGGCTTTATCGAGGACATCGAGACCATCCTCCAAGAGACCCCGGCAGAGCGCCAGACGGCCCTCTTCTCCGCCACCCTGCCCAACGAGATCCGCCGCCTGGCCGATCGCTATTTGAAAAACCCGGAATCCGTCACGATTCAGCGCCAGCAGGTGACCGTCGCCGCCATCGAGCAACGCTACTACATGGTCAACGAGCGGGACAAACAGGCCGCCCTCACCCGCATCTTCGAAATGGAAGATGTCACCCGCGGGCTGATCTTTGTGCGCACCCGGGCCGGGACCGCGCAATTGGCCTCGCAACTCAACAGCCTGGGCTATCCCTCGGAGATGTTGAATGGGGACATGGACCAGAAGGCCCGCGAGCAGGTGCTGGCCAGCTTCCGCCGGGAGAACAGCAGCATGTTGGTGGCCACAGACGTGGCGGCCCGTGGGCTGGACATCGACGACATCTCCCATGTGATCAACTATGACCTGCCTCCCGACCCGGAGACCTATGTGCATCGGGTGGGACGGACCGCTCGGGCGGGGAAGAAGGGGATTGCCATTGCCCTGATCACCCCCAAAGAGGTGTGGCGAATGCGCCGGGTCGAGGGCTTCATCAAGCAGACCATCACCCAGACCACCCTGCCCACGCCCGAAGAGATCGCCGCCCATCGAGAGCAGCAGCTTCGAGATAAGGTCCTGGTCTGGATCAACCGAGGCCGTGCGGCCAAGGAGCGCGAGCTGGTGATGGAGTTGGTGGAGGCCGGCCACGATCCTATCGAGATCGCGGCGGCGGCCCTCAAGCTCGCCCGTGGCGACGAGAAACAGCGCCCCATCGAGGCCATCAGCCCCATCGAGAGCTCCCGCTCGTCCCGCCCCAACAGCCGAGATCGGAACACCAGCCGGAGCAGCCAGCCGCCCCAGCAACGGGCGTCCCGAACGGCAGGCGCACAGCCGAACCGTCACCACCACCTCTCACGAGGCGGGCATGGTGCGGTTGAGCCTGAGCCTGGGCCGCACCCACGGCATCCGCCCCAACGATGTGGTGGGGGCCATCGCCTTCCACGCCGACATCCCCGGCAAGGCCATCGGTGCCATCCACATCCGAGATCAGCACACCTTTGTGGATGTGCCGGAAGTGCATGTGGGCAAGGTGCTGGCCAAGGGTCTCAGTTACCAGATCCGCAGACAGCCGTTCAACGTCACCCGGTCATAAGGCACCCCCTCCCAGCCTCCCCCAGGTTTCGATACGGCCTATGGGCCTACTCAACCCAAGGATTGGGGGAGGAGCCGGATCGCCGAAGACGAAAGTCTGGTAAACTGAGCGATCCCCTCCCCAATCTGGGGAGGGTTAGGGTGGGGTTGGTAGTTACGTTTTCAAAACAAAAGAGGCGGACCGATCCACTGGATCGGTCCGCCTCTTTTTCGTTTCTGGCTGAGATCGAGTGGGTGAACTCACGTCAAAGCCTGGCTCACCCGTTCGCACCAGGGGGTGCGAACTCCGCCAAGGTGTGACCAAGCACATCCGAGGAGTTCGCACCCCCTGGTGCGAACGGTTCGACGTCTGGATCTGATGTGCGCTCAACAGTTCGACTGAACTCGTCGAAATCCGAACGCCGGCGCGGCGCGATCACTATGCCCATCAATCCGATCAGCAGACCGCCCACGGGCAACGCCCAAGGTGTGAAGGGGTGGGGATTCGCTTGGGACCCGGCGACCAGCCGGGTCAGCCCGACCTTGGTTGGTTTTGAAACGGCTTTGAGGACAAATGCAGAGAAGGCGGTCACCTCTTTAACGCGCACAGAGTGGGGCTTGTTTGTGCAGTCACGCCCGTTTGTGGCGTAGGTTGGGTCCAGGGTCAGCGTGTCCCATCCGCTGCCGTTCCAGCGGTGGACATCCATGTTCGTGCAGTCCATGCCGTTGAGCTGGCTGGGGTAGAAGTAGAAGGTGAGGGTGGCCCCACTGCCCGTGGGCAAGGCGGCAGGGCTGATCTGGAAGCAGCGCTGCACCGTGTCAGCGATGGTGGTGCATTCCTGATAGGCCCGCACCTGCACGGTGGTGCTGCCGAGATCATCGCCATTGGGATCTGTAGTAGAGGGGGATTGTTGTGCCGGCCTGAACCTGAAGCGAACCGACCTCTTGGCCGTTGTGGGCCACGTAGATGGGGGTCCTCTCTGGGACGGCGACTCCGGCTTGGGCGGCCGTTCCCCAAAAGGTGTTGGGGACGCCAGGCGGCGTTTGGGAAAGGGGCGCGGCTTGTGGGCGGGCTACGACGGTGCTGGATAGCGCCATCCACAGGCTAAAGGCGACAAACACAATTGTGGCTGTGTTGCGGTAGGACATAAGCATTCCCTTTTTGAATGAATCCACTACTTGTATTTTTGACCACGGAATACACGGAATACACGGAAAAAGTGAAGAAACTTCCGTGTATTCCGTGGTTGAGAAAAAACAGAACTACGGTAACCAACGACTTCTTGTCGGTTCCCTTACTCAAACAATGCGGGCAAATAGATCGTGTAGGCGTGGCGAATCGTGAGATCCTGGCGCTGCACCCGGCCATCGTCCCACCCCAGCCTCTCCTGGGCGGGGAGGTCGGCGACGGTGAGGGTGAGGATCGCCCCTGGTGCGCCACAGGATGGGGTGGATCCATCCGCGCTGTTTGCCACCTGGATGACATAGTAAACGCTATTCTGGATGCGCAGGGTGCCCCCGGTGCCACACAACGCGTCCCCCTGATGCGCTTGGACGGTCATGCCCAGCGCGGGGGTGAATTTTCCATCCCCAAGAAGCTGTCCGTAGTAGGTGGCCGGGGGCAAAGGCACGGATACCGCCTCCCGCGCCGTGCTGCCCGCCCCTCGCAGATAGAGGGTGATGGGTTGAGAGACATGGATCCAGTAGCCGCGTCCGAATTGTAGGGTTTTCAGGGTGTTGATTTCGGTGGGTACAACAGAGCTGTCGAAGAAGGGCCAGGGGTGGCTGGGGTCGGCTGCGCCTCGGTAGGCGTAGACCGAGGTGTAGCGGCCGTCGATGGAGGCCAGGGCCTCGGTGATGGCCCGACTGCCCTGGACCGGATAGGATACTAAAGGTTCCATCCGGTATTATCCAATGGGATCTCCATGCTGGACATAAGCACATACAACCCCGGTCCCTGGGCGGTGGCCGCAGCGGAATTTTGGACCGTGTCCAGGGTCGTCTCCAGGGGCGACCACGTCCCGGTTGTTTCTTCGTAGAACCAGACTTTGAGGAAGTTTTCTTCCCCCGGCGGCACATCCCGGCCCAGGTAGCGGAAGGAGAGGGAACTGCCGTCTCCCCGAAGGTCCAGGGGTTGAACTGGCTGAGGGGGAAGGATGCTTGGGCCTGGCTGGGCAGGGCGGCCAGAAAGAGCCAAAGCAAGCTGACCATCACGACGAGGGCGGCTCGGCGGATGCGCGGCAACTTGGGGCGGAAGGTGGGCGATGTGGGCATGATGGCTCCGAAAGCAGTTAATCTGATGAGGCTGGGAAGAGTGTTGTAGGGATGTCTTTCGGCGTCATCGTTCGTCAGTCCAGCAACCCCTTTACATGGCTCATATAGTGCTGTGCGCCCAGGTTGACGAAGGCTTCTTCCGCCTCTTCGAGCATGGGGACGGCCGTACTTTCGTCACCCAAGCCAATCAGAGCCTCGCCCCATGCCAACTTAGTAAGAGCCGCCTCATAAGGGGTGCTTTCGAGGAGTGCCAAGCTTTGTTCAAAGGCATCCACCCCCTCTTGAATCTGACTCTGTGCGATCTGTATGACGCCCAGTGTGCGCAGTGCCTGTCCTTCCTCTGTGGGCATTTTCAAGTGCCGGGCATGGCTGACCGCTTCCTGGGCCCGATCCAGGGCTTCTGGTAAATTATCTGTAAGCAGGGCTAGGCTTGCTGCAAGATCCATGCGCATAGGCGTGTGTACCTGTAAGCCGGTTTGGCTGCTCAATGCTTCTGCCTCGGCCAACATGGGGGGCACATGGGCATAATTCCCCTGCAGAAGGGCGATTTGACTGAGATAATTGAGACGCAGCAGGATCTCATCGTTCATTTGATGTTTGCGGCAGATGATCAGGCTGTCCATCAGCAAATTGTTGGCCTTGTCCAGATCCCCAAGGTATATGTACAGGACACTCAGGCTGCCTCCGATACGGATGGTTTCCTTCAGGTTGCCCAACTGCTCGGCAGACGCCAAGGACTTTCGGTAATTGTGAGCTGCTTCTTCCCACTGTCCGGCCATGTGCTGGAATGTGGCGATGTTGCTCCGGGCCACCATTTCGTAGTGGTGGTTGTGGATACGTTGGGCAATGGCTAGGGCGTCCTGGGTTGTGGCGATGCCGAGATCGTGCTCGCCGCGCAGAAAGCAGGTCACCCCTAGCCGAATCATTGCCCCCATTCGATGGTAGGCGGCGTCTCTGGGCAGAATTTCCAAGGCACGGGTCAGTGCTGCCAGCGCAGCGTCGCTTCTGCCCGTACGGCTATAGACAGCCCCTTGCAGAGCGAGAAAATCTCCCTCTAGCAGCTCCCGATTCTTTGGCACGTTCGGCAATTCTGCCATCCCTTTGTCGATCCATTTTTCTGCCTCCAGGGGTTTAGACAGAGAGACGATTCGAGCTTGGGTGCGGTAGAGGGCGATACGAATTTCTGCCACCGATCCTTGATCCGCCACACTATCTAAAAGCTCAATAGCTTTGTGCAGGGTCTCCTCGGCACTTCCTCTATCCCCCAGGTACTCGTCCACCAGACTTTGGGCAATCATCAGCCTGACCCACAACGGCGTGTTGTCGGCAAACCGGCGTTGCTGGAATTTCCCCAGCAAGCTCTTGACTGGGCCGATTTTTCCGGCGGCGACGAAATCCAGGGCGTTCTCGGCAAGGATTTCTGCGGCCCGAACCTCCTCGCCGGCAGCCTGATAGTGTCTAGCGGCCCGCAGATCATCCATCTCTTCATAGGCGTAATAGTTGGCGGCGCGCAGATGCATCCCCCGGCGCTCGCGTCGGCTCAGCAAGTCATAGTAAAAACTCTGCACGACCGAGTGCTGGGCATATTCTCGCTCCTGGGGACTCTCCAGGGTTTCGAGTAGATAGCGATTGGCCAGATAAGAAAGGGTGCGGCGCACATTGGATCCGTCCAATACCTCCTCGATGGCGTTTCGGCTGCCGGGCATGCCTAGCAGCACAGCCACGCCACTCATGACCAGTCGTTCCTCCTCATCCAGAGTGCCGTCCACCTCGCTGAGCAGGAAGCGCTCTACATCCGCGCTGTTGGTCAGCCGGTTGACCACCTCTTCCGGGTCCGCGGCATCTTTGAGGGAATTGGCGGCCAAGACCAGCAGTTCGGCGTTGCCCCCCGTGTGGGTGTGCAGGTGGGTCAGACTCGCTTCGGGGAGGATAACCCCATGGCGCGCCAGGAGGCGGCCGGCATCGGCCAGCCCCATGCCGGTCAGCCGGTTGAACTGGGTGGACTGGCCAAAGGAGGGCACCTTCTGGGTGGAGAGGATCAGGCGCAGCTCTCCAGAGGCCACGGCCGGACGCAGGCGATCCACCAGCTTCTCCAGCAGGGGATCCGTCTCCACCCGCTGGAAATCATCCAGACAGATCAGATAGTTCTGACCCCGGATGGCCTGGAAGAGATAGTCAAAGAGTACATCCGAGGGCGGAAGCTGGCCACCGGAGAGGGTCGTACTCTGCAACATCTGCCAGGGTGCCCCCTGGCCGTTGCAGGCCAAGAAGGCCGCTATCTTCCAGATCAGGACATCCACCCCTTCCCCGGCGTGAAAGCTGTGCCAAAAGGTTTTCTCCGGGCTGCCCGCCATCATGGCCACCTGGGCGGCCACCGCGGTCTTGCCTACGCCGGGCATCCCCGCCACAATGGCCAGGTTGCTCTCGGCCACCATGCGGCCAAAATAGGCCAGTTCCGCCTCCCGGCCCACAAAATCCTCGGCCACGGGCGGCTTCATGGGCGGGGGCGGCGGCGGGATCTGCGGGGCCGCCGGGGTGGATGCCGGTTCGGCCACGTCGAAAAGCTGACCATCCTTGGCCCGCAGAAAGAGCACGGGGCGTTCCCCAATCGGGCATGTCCGGGCCGCATTCCATGTAGATGGCCTTGCGGGCCTCGCTGACCGCGGCCTCCAGGGGCAGGCCCAGGGCCAGGCTGCGATAGAGATCCCGGGCGAAGATCAGGGCGGCCTTGTCCGCCACGGTGTACTGCATGGCGATCACCGCGGAGAGTTTGCGTTGCAGCAGGTTGGGGGCCAGCCCAGCCAAGGGGCGGGTGGAGGAGGTTGTGGCGGTCTGGCAGGCGTTGAGCACGGCCAGCCGGGTCTCCTTGCTGGCGGCGAAGATCTCCCGGAAGACGGTCTCGTCCACCGGGCTTGGCCATGCCGTCGTCGTCTTCCAAGATGACATAAGCCTGGTCGCCGTCAAAGAGGCCGTGGCCGACAAAGTGGAAGATGTGGGGTTCGAAGCTGCGCATGGCCTGGTTGATGGCCTCGATCCTGGCCCGGTCGATCACCTGAAGCTGGATGCGCCCGGCGTCGATCTGGGGCTGCAACGCCTCCTGCAAGATGCGCTTCTCCTGTTCCACATCCAGGGGGACCACGCCGCTCTGGGTTGGCGATCACGGCCAGGATGCGCAGGGGCGGCTCGATGGCCGAGGCGCGCACGGGCAGCTTCATGGGGATGAAGCGCATGAGCGCCGTCTCTGGGGCGATGGCCGGGAAGCTGGCCGTTTCGGCGTCGTGGAGGAATTCCCAGGGCAGGGCGGCCAGGGCGGGCGGCTCGATGTGCAGCCGCACCCGCAAGCGGCTCTCCTGGCCGTGGACGACGGCCAGGCTCTGGCGATAGAGCAGCAGAATGTCGTCGGCAAAGAGGGCGTCGAAGAGGAAATCCCCGATCTGGGCCAGGGTGTCGATGTCGGTCTCCCTGGCTTCGATCACTTCCAGGGCATCGATCAGCTCGGCCAGGGCGTCCTCGTCCAACTGGAGCAGCCCCTTGGCCTGGCCGTGGGGAGAGTCGAGGACGCGCACGCTGTAGCCGGCGTCCGTGGGTTCGCCGATCAGCAGTTCGAAGGTTTCGTAGGAAATTGGCGTGGTCATGGTTTGTCCCTGTGGGTGGAGAAGCAGGTTTGTGTGGTCAAAATGAATCTTCGCAATTACCGACGCACCAAGGGCAAGAAGATCTCTGTTGTCCCGATCCGCCCAAGTCCAATTGTTGGATGACCCCATTCTGCCAGACCCGTACCGGGCCGATGGGTTGTCCGTTCACCTCAAACTGGATTTGGCTTGCAGACGCCAGCGCAGCCCGCAAAGCCCCCCCCGTCGTCTGCGCTGACGTGGACAGATACCAGATCGCGCCGTTGACCAGTCGGGTACCTACTTTTCCCACAGACCCGCCCGTTGACCCGACGCCTGAACGGTCATGCCCGCTTGGGGGTGAGGGTTTCTGTGGGCAGCACACGCCCGTAGAACGTGGCCGGTGGCCCCAGCACGGAGGCCGTGGCCTGGCGCCCCTGCGCTCCCCGCCCCCCGCATATAGAGGGTGATGGGCTGACTGACGTGGATCCAATAGCCTCGGCCAAAGGTCAGATCAGACAGGCGGCTCAACTGGTTGAGGGCGGAGGGCTGGGGCGCATAGATCCGCCAGGGGTCCGCCGAGTCCGTGTCTTCGTAGCCCAATACCCACCAATCAGTTTGACGGGTGGCCAGATAGCTGAGGGCGTCGGTCACCGGTCGGCTGCCCTGGACCGGATAGGCAATCAGATTCCACCCGGCGCTGCGCAAGGGGATTTCGATGCTGGACATGAGCACATAAAGCCCCGGTCCTTGGGCGGTGGCCGCGGCGGCGTTCTGCACCGTGTCCAAGGTGGTGGGCAAGGGTGTCCAGCCCCCCGTGCTTTGGTTGAAGAACCAGACTTTGAGGAAGCTTTCCTCTCCCGGCGGCACATCCCGGCCCAAATAGCGGAAGGAAAGGGAACTGCCGGCGATGGCCGGCGCACCGGGCGATGCGGCCAACCGATAGGGCTGGCCCACCACCGTGGCGTAGGAGGGCGGATTGGGTACTCGGGTGGCCGGTTGCAGGGTGTAGAACTGTCCAGGGGCGAAGCCCATAGTGTCCACATAGAGGACGACCTGCCCGTCGGACGAGAGGACCGGGCCATTGCCGTCATCCAGAAGTTGGGTCAGCCCTTCGCCCAGATTGAGCGCCAACCCTTCCCCCAAGTTGAGGGTCAGCCCTTCCCCAAGAATCAGCGCATTGCCCTGGCCCATCAGCAAAGCCAGCCCCTCGCCCAAGTTGAGGGTCAACCCTTCGCCCAGGTTGAGGGTCAACCCTTCGCCCAGGTTGAGGGTCAGCCCCTCGCCCAGGTTGAGGGTCAACCCCTCGCCCAGGTTGAGGACGACCCCCTCGCCCAGGACGGTCCCTTGGCCGTTGTTCAGTTGCAGGGCCCCATTATTTAGATGGAGGGTGGCGGTCTCAACCAAGGTCTGGGTCACACCGTTGGTATAGGTGATGACCGTGCCAGGGGGCAGGGTGAGGGAAATGGGCTGGGAGAGCCCCAGATCCGGCGCGCCGCCCAGGGTGAAGTCGGTGACCAGTTCATGGGTCGGGGTGTTGGCGTCCCACAGGCGCAGGAAGGCGGCCAGGTGGACGGGGAGGGTGGCGGTGTAGGCGGCGGCCCCGGCATCATATTTCAGGCTGATCTCGGCGGGGGCGGTGGTGGTGATGGGCCGGTTCGCCGGCGTAGATCTGCGCCCGCAGGTTCGCCCCGGCTGCGAGATTGGTGACGGTCAGGACCAGGGTGCTGGCGGTGACCGGGGCAACGACGATGTCGGGCAACCAGGTCGGGGACGGGTTTGACGGCCAGTTGGGTGACGCCTGGGCCGACGGTAAGGCAACCCACGGCTGGCGCGGACGGGGCCATGTCGAAGACGCAGACCCGATCTCCGCTGCCTGTGCGCGTCCCCCAGGCTTGCAGGCGATCCTGGCGGGGCTCGCCCAGGTCAACCAGATTGCCCCCGTGGAAGCGGAAGCCCCGGGCCGAGGACGACGCCAGGTAGCGGGAGCCGTCGGGTTTGACCAGAAAGTAGGAGGGCACATCCACCGTGGTGGCCGGGGCTGTGGGGGCCATGAAGTTGATCTTCGTCACGGCCAGGGGCAGGCTGCTAGGCCCGGCCAACTGGTTGACATAGGACTGGGTCGGTGCCTTGAGCCAGGGATAGAAGGCCACAATGGTCTCCCAATCCGAGCGCTTTAGGGTTTGGTGCTGCAAGGTGGAAAGGCAGCCATAGGCCGGGCTGGCCCAACTGGCCGCCGGGTGGAACTCGGAGTTTTCGTCGAGATAGACATTGCCCATCAGGCTGGGGCAGGTGGAGACTGCAACGGGTAGCCCGGCCGCGTCAAAGCCCAGATAGTCCTCCAAGAGGAAGAAGAGATAGTGGCCGAACTCGTGGGCCAAGGCCCGGGGCCAATCCTCGCCCAAGGAGCCGGAGGACTCGCCAAAGCGGTTCCACGAGGCCGGCATCTCCACCGTGCCGGGGAAGAAGGCCAACTGAATGGCCGGGTTGCTCCCGTTGGGCAGATTTTTCTGGATCACCTCTGTCACCGAGCCGCCGATGGTGGCGTGGGGACGCAGCCGGTTGGTGGCGTGGATGCGGATGTCCGCGCCTTCCCAGTTGGCCCGGTCGTGATAGACCGTCACCGCATCCCAAGGCCGCCTGGCCGTTGGTGGCATCGTAGAGCAGCTCCGACGCCCGGCTCAGGTCAGACTCAAGCTGGGCCAGATAGGTGGTGTCTTTGCGGGCGTCCCATTCCAAGGAGACGGCGAGGTTGAAGAGGATCAGGGGATTCTGGCTGGTCACAACCAGATTCTGCACCCCGGTGGCGGTCATGGTGAAGGGGATCATCCCCGTCAGGCTGGGGATGGCGCTGGTCTGGTAGACCGTGTATTTGGCCGTGGCGGTGATGGGGGCCAGGGCAACCAGTTTGTCCCCCACGCTCAGACGCGCCCCGGCCCTGCAAGATAGCCGCCCCGCATCCGTGGTGAAGGTGCGTGCTGCCCCGCCCGATGACCGTGGCCGCGTCCGCTCTGCCCGCTGGGAAGCTGGAAAACCAACGCGCCGGGGACCACGTTGGCGGCCCCCACGCTTTCGGCATAGACCCGCACCTGGGTTCCCCGCACCCGGAAGGGATAGCTCTGGCTGCTGGCCTTGGCATACTGTTGGGAGCCGGGGACCGCCCTTTGCCTTGGCCTTGGGGCTGGGGATGGCCTCCATGCGCACCACCACATTGTCGCTCTGGCCAAAGAAGCCGCTGGCCGCCACATCCCATTTGAAGAGATGGGTGTTGGCCGCGCTCTTGCTGGGGAAGGGACGACTGGCCCGATCCGTGGTCTGGGTGTCCGCCGTGGGGATGGCCGGAATCCACTTGCCGCCGCCGTCCAGGGAATAGAAGGCCCGCACTTGGCCAAAGGGGGTGCTGGCGTCGTCGAAGAGCGTATAGGTGATGGGGATGATCGCCGGACTGGCGCACCCCCGGCACCGCGTAGCCCGTCCGCCGGGGCCAGGGTGCTGACCTGTTGGCCGCTGAACGTGGTGATGGCATCGCTGGCCAGACCAATGGTGAGCCGGGGCCGGGCGCTGGCCGCGGTCTGGGCCTGATAGATGCGGATGGGCATGGGGTCGCTGCTGAGATCATAGGCGCCGACAGCCAGCTCGGGCTGCCCGTCGCCATCCATATCCCCCCAGGCCTGGCTGACCGAGGCGACCAGATCCGGGGAGATCCATGTCCCCTCTGTGCCGGTTTGCAGCACCCCATTGGCGTTGAAATAGATGCGGTCAGCCTGGGATTGTTCGTTGGTCGTGGAAGGTCCATGTCCCCGTCGCCGTCCACATCGGCCCAGGCTGCGGAGGAGGTGAAGTTGTTGTCCCAGGAGAGCCAATCGGCCACGGGGTTGAGCTGCCCCTGTTCGTTTCGATAGATTTTGTTCTGAGACTCGTTGCTGGCCACGGCCAGATCCAGATCCCCGTCCCCATCCACATCCCCCCAGGCCACCCCGCCGGACGCATCCTCGTCGCCAGATGTCCAGACCCGCCCCGGCGCGGTGGAGAGAGCGCCGTTCTCGTTCAAAAAGAGCACGGTCGAGCCATAGTTGGCCACGGCCAGATCCAGATCCCCGTCCCCATCCACATCCCCCCAGGCCACGTCCCGGATGATTCCCGGCTGGGTCGAGGTCCAGGTCGCTGTGGGGGCCAACATGCCGTTGCTGTTGGTGTAGATGCGCAGTTGCTTGGCACTTGGCGAACTAGAATATACCGCCGACGGCCAGATCCAGATCCCCGTCGCCGTCGATGTCCCCCCAGGCCAGGCTGAAAGAGGCGTCGCTGTCGGTCGAAGTCCAGGCGGGCTGGCCTGCAACATACCGTTGACATTGAGATAGACCCGGGTGGGGCCGTCTGAGGCCACGGCTAGATCCAGGCGGCCATCCCCGTTCATGTCCCCCCAGGCCACATCTCGACTGCATGTGGCATCTGCCGCCGTCCAGACCGGCTGCCGGCGTCAGGGTTCTGGTTCTGATTGCCATAGACATTGATGTTCTGAAGTTCGGGTCTCGAAACAATCTATGGCCGCGGCCGAGATTCCAGATCCCCGTCATTGTCCATGTCTCCCCAGGCCAACCCAAAGACGGGTTTGACGCCCACAGCCAACGTCTCTTGCAGGGTCGTGCTGGCCAGATTGATATGGACGGCGCTGGCCGAAAATTGGTTGGCCACGGCAATGTCCAGATCCCCGTCGTTGTCCATGTCGCCCCAATCAACCCCCTGGGCGGGCTGGATGCGGGAGAGAGCCAGCTTGGACTGGTGTTCAATTCGCCATTCACATTGTCGAAAATGACCATTTCCTGCAAATAGGTAGCCAGAAGCAGATCCAAGTCGCCGTCGCCGTCCGCGTCGCCCCACTGCACGTCGTTGGCCGTGCGCTCGCCCAGTTCCAGGGGGGTAGAATCAAAGAGGCCAAGGGGATCCTGGGCAAAGATGTTGCGATAGACCACGGAGGTATTGCCATCGCCCGGCGCCCTACCGTAGCTGGAGACGGCCAACTCTGGCAAGGCGTCCCCATCCATGCGCCCCCAGGCCACCTGGGTGACTTCGCTGGACTGGTACGAAATCCAATAGGGCGTGGGGTCCAATTGGCCGCCCGTATTGTGGAAAACCTTGGGGTAGCCCTGCTCAAGCGTGCCCGTACAGTCGTTGGTGAGGATCAGGTCGCTGTTGGTATCCCCCACAGCCAGGTCCAGATCCCCGTCGTTGTCCATGTCCGCCCAATCCAGGGAGATGGTGGCCCGGTTGCCGCCAAAGCTGATGGGGCTGTTGATCAGCAACGCGCCCCCGTTGTTCAGGTAGAGCTTGTTGGGCTGACAGATATTGCCCACGGCCAGATCGAAGAAGCCATCCCCGTTCACATCCCCCCAGGCCAGGGCCGCGGAGGGGTCCGTGTCCCCCAGGCTGAAGGGGGTCATCACGGGCTTGCCGTCTGCCCCCGGCCCGTTGTTGATGTAGAGCAGGTTGGCGCTACCCTCAAAAGCCAGGGCCAGATCCAGATCCCCGTCGTTGTCCACATCTGCCCAGGCCGCGGCCCGGGCCTTGCCCTTGGCCAAGACAATGGCCTGGTCCACGGACAGGGGCAGCGACACCGTTTTGGTTGAGGAAGATCAGGGAGGGGACAAGGGCGGGATCGGTCTCCGCAAAGGTGTCCGACGCAATGGCCAGCACCAGATCCAGATCGCCGTCGCCGTCCACATCGCCCCAGGCCACGTCCCGGGCGTCGTAGGCCTTGGGCGAAAACCAGGTGGGTGCGTTGGCAAATTCGAATCACATCGGCCTGGGCGCTGGGCAGAGGGCAAGGGCCAGAGCCCGAGGAAGCCAGCACTTGCTGGCCGCCTAGAATAGTCAATGCAATCATACCAAGCAAAGAAAAGACGGGCTGACCAACGGCGCAGACCGGCGAATTGGGATGTGGGCATGGAATGGTCTCCGAAATATGAAATACAGGGCGTGGAGGGCGAAGTATAGCACAATCGCCTCATGCCATCAATGCCTTTTGAAGATTCTGAGGGAACCCGGCCCCAAATCTCTGCTTTGGTGGCTTTGTCAAAATGGCCAAAATGTGGGACGATGCGTGAACAGATCGGCACGCAAAGAAAAGCCTAGGTTGACCCATGCCCAACAGCCGTGCCCATCAACAATTCCCCGCTCCCACCCCAATCTGTCCAAGAGATTCTCAGCCAGGTCACCTATTTGCAGGGGCTGGATGCTGAGATCTACGCGGCCCTGGCCCAAGTGGCTTCCCGCCGCCGCTTGACCGCGGGCAACATCCTCTTTTGGGAAGGGGATCCCTGTGCAGGGCTCTACATGGTGGAGAGCGGCGTCATCAAGATTCTGCGTATGTCCAAGGATGGCCGGGAGCAGATCGTGGCCATGATTCACCCCGGGGACACCTTCAACGACGTGGCAGCCTTGGACGGTGGCCCCAACCCCGCCACCACCACGGCCCACACGGACGCCGTGGTCTGGTGCGTGCCCCGGCCAGAATTGGCGCGGATTGTCCATCGCTACCCCTCCCTGGCTTGGGCGTTGATCGGCACCATGGCCCGGCGCACCCGCCACCTTTTGGGCCTGGTCGAGGATCTCTCCTTGCGCAGCGTCAAGAGTCGGCTGGCCCAACTGCTGCTTCAGCAGGCCAAGGCCAACGACAGCGACGACGTGCCCCGGCTTCTCACCCAGGAAGAGATGGCCAGCCGCCTGGGCACCGTGCGGGAGATGGTGGGCCGCTCCCTGCGCAGCCTGGCCGCGGACGGGGTGATCGAGTTCGACCGTCACCGCATCCTGATCTTGGACGCCGACCGCTTGGCCGAAGAGGCGGATGTTTAACTGAATGCGACTTTTGTCCTCGCACCCCACCTCCCCATCTGCTATTGTCAGGAACAACCCCTCAGCGCGACCAAGTTCGCCACCACCCGAAAGCGAGTCAGAGATCATGGATCCGTTTCCCCAAATTGATGCCAAACTTTGCACCGGCTGCAAAGCCTGTGTGGAAATCTGCCCCACCCATGCTCTCAACCAGGTGGCGGGCAAGGCCGTCTTGCACCGACCTGATCTCTGCACCTATTGCACCGCCTGCCAGGACGTCTGCCCCGAAAATGCCATCGCCCTGCCCTTCATGATCGTCTTTGCCAAGCCCGCTGTCACCCAAGTATTCCCTGAAAAACGAGGAGAGAAACCATGACCGACTCAGTGCAAGGCCCGGCACTTTTTCACACCGACCTGTCCGATTTGGCCCCAGCCAGTCCCGACAGCATCATCAGCCGCACCTTGGTCACCGATGACAAGGCCCGAGTGATCCTCTTTACCTTTGCCCCCGGCCAGGAATTGAGCGAGCATACCGCGTCCGTGGCGGCCACCCTCTACTTCATCCGGGGCAGCGCCGACGTCACCTTGGGGGACGAAGCCGTCAAAGCCGGGCCGGGATTTTGGGCACACATGCCCCCCAACATGCCCCACAGCATCCTTGCCCACGAAGAGACCGTGATGTTGTTGACCATGTACAAGGGCAAATAACCCGTGAATCCCTTTGAAGCCTTCTCTCAGTTCGATGCCCCGCCGCCCTGGCACCTGAACAGCCTGGCCGCCGCGCCGGAAGATGAATGGCGACGGATGCGCGCCTTCTTGGGGCTCAACCACCAGGAGATCCAGGCCATGCTGGCCACGGTGGAGGCCCTCTTCAAGCGGGGCCACGAACTGGTGGTGGGCAACTACGACTATCTGCTGCAAAACCCGGACACCGCCGCCATCCTGGGCTGGGAGCAGGGCGCGGACCCCAAGCATCTGTCCGAGCGCCGCCGCTTCTTCACGGTCTGGCTGGCCCGCATGTTGGGGATGGACTTCAGCGATGATCTGGCCCGCTATCTCTTCCGGGCCGGCCAATATCACGCCGGCCACGGTCCCCGGCAGATCCATGTGCCGCCTATCTACATCACCGGGGCCGCCAGTTTGGTCAACGCCACCTTTGCCCGCTTCCTCTCCGAGGAGATGGCCGGGGATCCCGATTGTGCCCACAGCCCTGGCCGGGTGGAACAAAGTGATGACCATGCACCTGCACATGATGCAGTTGGGCTATCAAGTGGCCGTGGATCTGCACAGCGGCGAGATGGCCGTGCCGGTCAACCTGTTCGGCAAAATGCGCACCCTCACCGGTCGCCACGCCCTCACCATCCACCTGCGGGAGGGCGCGGCCATGAGCGCGGCCCTGCGCAAGTTCTTCAACTACTTCCCCGCCACCCGGCACGATGTCTTCGACCTGACCTGGACCGACGGCGAGCGCACGGACGCCACGGGCACCCCCTGGTTCGAGGCCCGCCCGGTCTATCGGGTCAAGCCCATGTGGCGGGTGCTGCTCAACGGCAAAGACCTCAGCTACATCGGCGGCCCGGATGTGCCCGGTCCATGCTGGGGACGAGATCAGCGTCTTTCCGCCGGGACGGTAAAGAGAAAAACAAGGCAAAAGGCAAAGTGCAAAAGGCAAAAGGCAAAAGTGGTGAACGTGGTTTAGGTTTGATCGGCGTTGTGGGCATTCGGTAGAAGCTACAAACATGACGCTCCACGAAGTCCACGTATCTCGTCAACCACGTTCACCCTTTTGCCTTTTGCACTTTGCCTTTTGCCTTTTGCCTTTTTAGGAGCATCACGTGATCGTAAAACCACAACCCCTCCGCATCCCTCTCCTCGTCATCGCCATCCTAACCCTCTTGGCGGCCATGTGGGGCGGCCTGTTGCGCATGGGCTGGATCTGGCCGCCCCTGCTGTCTGAGCTTGCCCATGGCCCACGGTCCGCTGATGGTGGGCGGCTTCCTCGGCACGGTGATCGGCCTGGAGCGGGCCGTGGCCCTGGGCAAACCCTGGCCCTACGCCGCCCCCCTCCTCACCGGGATCGGGGCGATTTTGTTGATGGGCGGATGGGGCGGCCCGGCCGGCGCGCTGCTGATCACCCTGGGCAGCGGGGTGCTGGTGATGGCGCTGATCGTGATCCTGCGCATCCATGTGGGGCTGGACAGCCATCACCATTGCCCTGGGCGGGGCGACCTGGCTGGTGGGGAATCTGCTCTGGTTGGCCGGGCATGGCGGTGCCCCAGGTGGTCATGTGGTGGGCGGCCTTCCTCGTCCTCACCATCGCCGGGGAGCGGCTGGAACTGAGCCGTCTCCTGCGCTATGGCCGCCGGGAGCAGACCCTCTTCGGCTTGACCGTGGGGCTGATCCTGGCCGGGCTGGTGGTGATGAGCGGGCTGGATTTCGCCCTGGGCGTGAAGGTGGCCGGGGCGGGGATGCTCTTGGAAGCCCTGTGGCTGCTGCGCTATCGACATCGCCCGCCGCCGGGTGAAGGCCGGGGGCCAGGCCCGCTTTGTGGCCCTGGCGTTGATCTCCGGCTTTGTGTGGCTGGGGGTGGGGGGCGGGCTGGCCCTGGTTTACGGCGGCGTCATGGCCGGTCCCCAGTATGACGCCATGCTCCATGCCCTCTTTTTGGGCTATGCCATCAGCATGGTCTTTGGCCATGCGCCCATCGTCTTCCCGGCTATTTTGCGGTTGCCCATCACCTACACGCCCCGCTTCTACAGCCACCTGATCCTGCTCCACGCCGGGCTGATCCTGCGGGTGGTGGGGGATCTGCTGCCCTGGTGGGAGGGGCGACGCTGGGGCGGCATGTTGAATGTGATCGCCTTGCTGCTCTTTTTGGGCAACACGGTCTATTCCATCGCTCAAAGTGCCAAGGCAACTAAGCCAGCGCCGGTTGAGTAGGCCGAGTTGACCACAAAACTCCGCTAACCCTAGAGTAAGGCCGTATCGAAACCAAGTGGGTTGACCCGCCCCGCTGGTTTCGATACGGTCGGAAACTGCCCCCGCTTTCTGAAGCGACGCCTACTCAACCGGCGGGGCTAGCCGACCTCGGCAACGCCAATTTTGCACTCTCTGAACCCCAGACTTGAGCCATTATGCCCATTCTCACCCGTCTTTTCATCAAAACCGCCCTGGCCTATTTTGTCCTCGCCTTGGCCGTCGGCCTGCTTTTGGCTTTGCGGCCCCTGGTCGCTCTGCCCGCCTGGGTGGCGGGGCTGAACCCGGTCTACTTTCACCTCTTCATGGTGGGCTGGGTGACGGAGCTGATCATCGGCGTGGCCTATTGGATGTTCCCCAAATTTAGCCGGGAATCGCCCAGGGGCTGGGAAGCGTTGGCGTGGGCGGTCTATGGGCTGTTGAATTTTGGTCTGCTGGCCCGCATCATCGCCGAACCGGCCCAGGCCGCGGGGGGCGGGGCGTGGACCGGGTGGCTGTTGGTGGCGTCCGCCCTGGCCCAGTGGCTGGCCGGGCTGCTCTTTGTGGCCAACACCTGGCCCCGGGTCAAGGTGAAGTGAGATGCCCCGACTCAGCGTTTGGTTTATCCGCTCCGGGTTGATTCATCTGGCCTTGGGCTTCACCTTTGGCGGGCTGTTGCTGTGGAACAAGGGCATCCCCTTGCATCCGCTGATGTGGCGGCTGCTCCCGGCCCACATGGAGTTTTTGCTGGTGGGGTGGACGGTTCAACTTGCCCTGGGCGTGGCCTTCTGGATTCTGCCCCGGTTTGCCAACGAGCGAGGAGATGTGCGCCCGGCCTGGGCGGCCTTTGTGCTGATCAACCTGGGCGTCTGGCTGGCCGGCATGGGGGCGACCCTGGCCGCACCGGCCTGGATCATCCTGGCCGGGCGGGCCGCGGAGGCTGGGGCGGCCCTGGCTTTTGCTATCCACGCCTGGCCTCGGGTTAAACCGCCGGGGGCGATTTGAGCTGAACAAAGCAGGAAAAACGCAGAGAACGCGGAGAGACGCGGAGAACGCAAAGGATAGCTTTCTTTTCCTTTGCGTTCTCCGCGTCTCTCCGCGTTCTCTGCGTTTGAAAACCTGGCTTGGGGAAACCTACACGATGGACGTGACCACAAAGTAGACCACAAACAGGCTCACGGAGATCACCGTGTGGACGGTGAGCACGTTGTTGATGTACTGCTTCTCTTCGACGGGCAGGTTGGGGTCGGCGTAGAGGGGGATGATGAAGGGCGGCGGCAGGATCAACAGGGTGAAGAGGGCGGCCTCGAACCATCGATCCAGCCCCAACAGCCCCCGGATGAGGAAGATATTCAAGACAAAGACCAGGGGGATCATGATGCCCAGGCGGATGGCCACAACGAGCAACGCATCCTTCAGCCCGGCCCGGTTGATCTTGATGCCGTACCCCACGATGATCAAGATCAGGGGGACGACCAGGTAGCCGAGAAAGTCCAGGGTAGCCATCAGCGCGCCGGTGATGGGCAGGTCGTAGAGCCAGGTTTGGCCGCCCAGCACGTTGAAGATCAGGCTGGCCAGGATGGCGATCACCACGGGCGCGGAGAGGAAGGCTTTGACGATCTCGGCGGGCTTTTGGGCACCGTCCCGCTGGATCAGGAGCAGGGGCAGAAAGACAAACCAGATGAAGATCTCGTGGCCCAGGTCGGCCACGGCGATGTAGCCGATCTTGTCCAGCCCATAGGCCGCGCCGAAGAGGCTGATGCCCAACATGCCATATTCAAAGCCCGTGAGCAGGAAGGGGAAGTAGGCGAAGCGCACAGCGAAGCGCTTTTTGAGAAAGCGACCCAGCACAAAGAGCAACCCGGCCAACACAAAGGTGAGGGCGAAGATCACAAAGTAGGACGACTTGAGTTCGATGTGCAGAAATGAGGTAAAAAGGACGGCGGGGAGGGCCAAGTTGACCACGATCTTGCGCAGTTCATCGACGGTCGTTTCGGCCAAGAAGTGCTTTTGGCGGGTCCAATAGCCCAGGGAGATCAGGAAGAGAATGGGCAAAACCTGGTTGAGAATTTGAATGGTCTGTTGCATGGCAATCTAGCGGTGGCTTTCTAGTGGGGTGGGTGTGGATAAGATTTTATACCCGTTCACTATACAGCCAAAGTCGGTCCGCTGCCAAGCGCATAGACCAATGGTTCACCGCTATTCCGCTGGCTTGACGCGGACAAAAAGCTGCACCACCGCTACACCGGCCACGATGAGGCTTGCCCAGAAGGCGATCTGGAAGAGCAGTCGCGCCGGGATGGGCAGGAATTGGATAAATCCCAACCCCAGGAGGGCCAGAAGCATGATAGCAACCCCGATCAGCCACCCCAGGCCCAACCACGAAATGATCTGATTGGGGGCCGGTTGACGAGCTTTTGCCCCTTTCCCCCATTTCCCCATCAATCCTGCCCAGATCAACCCCAGCAAGGCCGTGCTGGTCCAGCCCAAGAGCAGGTTGTGCAAAAAGAAGACCCGCAGAGAGGTGCTGCTGGTCCAGCGCCACACCCCCGGCCAGACCAAAGCCAGGGCGATGACGGCGTGGATGGCCAGGATCAGTCCGGCGAAGTGGAGGAGCCGGGGCACCTGTCCGCGCCGCTGCCAGAGGGCAACCAGGTGGACGGCCAGCAGCCCGCTGGCGATCAGGTTGGCGATGACTGCGGGCCAAAAGAGGCGGGGGGTGACCATGACCGGGGCCATGCCCAGGATGAAGGTGGGGGCCAGGGCGATGGCCAGGCTTTGGGTGGGCAGCCATTTGGGCTGGCTGTCGGCACCCAGGTGCGCCCAAATCAGCCCCAACATGGCCAGGGTGAACCAGCCCACGGCGAAGAGATCGAGGAAGAGGTGCAAAAAGGCTTGTTGCAGGAAGATGTTGGACAGCCCGGTCATCACCAATCCGGCCAGGCCGACGGCCCCGGCAGAGGCCACCACGAGCAGAACCAAGGCCCAATCCCATAGCTGCACGGCCAGGGGACGGGTGGGCAGGCTCTTTGTGGTTTTGACATAAAGTGCGATAAACCAAAACCAGGTCACTCCGTTGAGGGTGGAGACCATTGATCCCAAGGGCAGTTCCGCACTGCCGATCTGGGTCAGGCCGTAGCCGTTGGCCCAAAAGGCGGGAAAGCTGAGTAGCGCCATGATCGCCGTGGCTGTCATTTGCCAGGTGCGCCCAGCGGGGGGCTTGGCGACCGGTCAGCTTCGGCAGCTCTTGCCAGATCAGGGCCATGATGGCCAGGGTGACCCAGCCGAAGTACATGAGATGGCTGTGGGCATGGCGCACGGCGGTGAAGTTGGCCGCCCAGGTCGGCAGACCATAGACCATGCCATAGCGCAACAGCGCCCCGGTGGACGCGGCCAGGGCCAGGGCAAAGAGGGCGATGCGTAGAAAAAAGTCGGGTGTTTCGGGTGCTCATAGGAGATCTCGTTTTGGGTGAAGAAGGTCGGCTTTTTGATAGCGTGAGGTAGTCCTGGGTCAAGCTATCCGCCCCATCCCTTTCAGGGTGGGGCGGGCTTTGCAAAATAAAGGGGACGGCGATCTTCGCCGTCCCCTTTATTTTAGCGGTCAACCACCTTTCTGACCAGGATAAAAGTCTCGTGGATCAGCGCGGTCTATCCATCAGATCCATCCAATACTGCCCGCAGACGGTCGGCCAGATCTTCGATTTCAAACGGTTTCTGTAGCCACTCGATCTTCTCAAGTTCCCCCAAAAGCGACTCGTTTTCGTTTAGGGGGTGGCCGGTCATGATCAAAATCTTGATGTCGGGCTGTTGATGGCGCAACAGCTTGGCGAGTTCACCTCCGCCCAGGCCGGGCATCACCAAATCTGTGAGCACCAAGTCAATGGCCGAGTTTTGGTTCGCAAAAGACTCCAGCGCCTCCACCCCGTTGCTGGCCGACAAAACCTTATACCCCAGTCCGACCAAACTGTCGGCCACCGACTGGCGCAGAGCCGGGTTGTCCTCCACCAGCAGGATGGTCTCGCTGCCGCCGGGAATGGCCTGCACCATCTTGGCTGCTTGCTCTGGGGCGGGGAGGGCTGCCAGAACCGGCAGATACACGGTAAAAGTGGTCCCTGCGCCCACCTGACTGTGGACGGCGATACACTGGCCCTGCTCCCGGTGGGAGAGGTTGGGGGATTTTTTGAGCATGTTGGCATAGAGGACGATGGCCCCCATGATGTTGTTGAAATCATGGGCGATGCCAGCGGCCAGTTGGCCCACGGTCGCCAGCCGCTCTTGAGTCTGCTGATAGTGTTGGCGCGTCCGTTCTGCGGTCACATCTCGCGAGCACCAAGAGCCAGCCCCCGGCGTGGAGGCCGATGGCCAAGGGTTGGGCCGCCACTTCGAGCATGCGCAAGGGGTGGGCCAAGGTCAACTCGTGCTTTGCCCCACTGTCCACGGGTGCAAGGAGGAAGGGGGCCAGGGGCTGGTTGCCCAGTTCGGTCACCACGTCACCGGTTACCAGGTTGGCCAGGAAGGGCAGGTGGGCCAGGGCTGTGGGGTTGGTCATGACCAAGCGCTGCTCTTGATCCAACACCACCATGCCCTCGGGCGCGCTGTCGATGATCTGTTTAGTGAGTTGGGCCTGAGATTGGATTTCGGCATAGAGGGCGGCGTTATCGATGGCGATGGCGATTTGCCCTGCCAGGGTTTCGAGAAATGCTCGCCATTCGGTGTCGCTCGTGCGCGGTGTACGGCTGAAAACTTCGAGGAGGCCGACAAACCGCCCCTTGGCAAAGAGGGGAATGCCATGATAAGCGGCAAAGCCCTCGGTCTTCCACAAGGCTATAAGCCGTTGGCTCTCCTGAAGCTGAGAGAGATCGTCTGCCCAAACAGTGCCCTGTTGCAATACCGCCTGACCGGTGATCCCCTGGCCTATGGGAACCATGGTATGCTCGTTCAGTGCCGTGCGAAAGCCCCGCTCTGCGCCAAAGACGAGCTTTTGGGCGGAGGGATCGTACAATAGCACAGAGGCGGCGTCCAACCCTAGCTGGGTGGTTGTCAGATCCAGGGACACATTCAGGGCTTGTTTCAGATCCAGGGTGCTGGTGATGGCCACATCGATGGCATGGAGCGTTTGTAGTTGGTCGAGCCGAGTCAGGGTTTCGTCGTGCAGGCTGATGCGGTGCAGGGCTGTTCCGCCCATGTCTGCCAGAGATTCGAGCAACTTAATCTGTTCAGGCGTGAATGGGCGCGCAGTGCACGCTGCCACAAGCAGCACACCGACGATGATGGTTCCAGAGCGCAGGGGCAGGCAGATCCCGCCCCAGCCGGATGGAAACTGTCCGCAAATCGCACCAACCGCAAGTGGATCGGCTTGGAAATCGGGGGAAAGGTGGGTCTCTCCACTGGCCAGGACAAAGCCGGTAATGCCTTGGCTGGGCATAGCCAGAATCTCGTCCATCTGGTGCAGCCAGCCGGCGGCGGCAGCGGCCCGCAGCTCGTTCTGTTCGGGATGATGGAGCCAAATGATGCCCGTGTCGGTTTCCAAGGCCGCCAGAGTTTCCTCCAACAGAATGGGCAGGGCCTCGGTTTGGGTTTGGGCCGTGCGCAGGGTTGAAGAGAGCGTGTAGAGGGTTTCGAGTTCGGCCAGTCGCCGGTGCAGGGCGTCTTCCGCCCGCTTGCGTTCGGTAATGTCGTTGAACAGGACGGCGACTTGCCCAGCTCCCGGTTCACCAAAGCGGAAGGCATAGACATCATACCAACGTTGCAACTGTTCCACATGGTTGGTGAAGCGTATCGACTGGCCTGTTGTCGCGACATCACCGTAGATTTTGGGCCAACGGGCTTCGAGTTGGGGGAGAAGCTGGCGTACGCGCTTGCCCTGGGCATTGACCAGCCCAGTTTGGCGCTCGAAGGCGGGGTTGATCTCTAGAAAACGATAGTCCACGGGCTCTTCGTTCTCGTCGAAAATCATTTCGATGATACAGAAGCCCTCATCGATCGAATCAAACAGGGCACGATAATGTCGTTCCGATTTTTGTAACGCCTCTTGCGCCTGCTTTTGATCCAATTGGTTGAGAACCAAGCGCGATAGGGTGCGCAAGGCCGCCAACTGCTCGGTGTTCAGGTGGCGGGGAATCTGATCCATGACGCATAGGGTCCCCAGAGCATAGCCATCGGCGGTCACAATCGGCGCGCCGGCATAGAAGCGGACGCCAGGCGATGATGTGACCAGGGGATTTTCTGCAAATCGCTCATCGGCTAGGGTGTCTTCCACCACAAACAGGTCATCGGGGGTCAAAATGGCATGGGCGCAGAAGGAGACCTCCCGTGGGGTCGCCGTCACATCCATGCCAATCTTAGATTTGAACCACTGGCGATCCCGGTCCACAAAACTGATCAGAGCGATGGGCGTCTGGCAGATCTGGGCGGCGAGTTCGGTGATGTCGTCAAAGGCGGAGCTGGGCAGGGTGTCGAGGATGTTGTAGTGGTGCAAGACACTGAGGCGAGCATCTTCATTGGCGGGCAGGGGCACAACCATAGAGGTTCCTTTTTATGGGCAAGTTTGAATCACCCATGACATAATGAACACCGCAATTCCTGGACAATTGATGACCGGCTGGTCAACAAGCTACTAAACAAATAAGTTTACTCGATCTTGCGTAATTGTAAAAAGATCGCTTGAGGAGAGTTAAGGAGATCTTCAGGCGGAAGGGACGGGCAAGGTTTGGACTGGAAATAGAATACTGGGGGATGGCAACCATGGCCAACCCCCAGTATACTACCACCCACTCAGCTTTTACTCTAGGACAAAAGTATCATGGGGTATACGCCAATCCAAAATTGGCTATCCCAAAACCCTTCTACGCCCCCACAGTGCCCTCAAATTCTTCCAGCCGCCGCAAACCCATGCGCACCATCCCGGCCATCTCCCAGAAGACGGTCAGCATGGCCACGGCGAAGAGGATGTAGCCCACGCCGTGCAGTTGACCCGTGACGCCGGTCAGGAAGATGCCCGCCCAGATCAGGGCGCTGCCCAGGTTGGCCGCACCCACGCTGAGCCAACTGCCACCCAAGGTGTCAGAGTTGTCTTTCAAGAAGGTGCGCCGGGCGAAGTAGGGGATCAGGGCCATGCCGAATTGGAGCACCCAGCCATAGATCAGGGCCTGGGGCGCGGTGGCCTCGATCAGCGCGCCGGGGAAGCCGGGCACGCCCAGGATGATCAGCGGGGCCACCATCACCGGGGCCAGAATCCACAGGTAGGAGGTGATCAGGTGCCAGGCTCCCGGTTGGGCCAGCTTGCCGCTTGCGGACAGGCGGCGGATGGTCAAGACCAGCAGGGTCAGGGTGGCGGTCAGGTGCATGACCAGTCCGGGCACGGTGAACCACAAGTTGCCGCCCAGCCACGGTCCGATGGTCAGGAAGAGGGCGCCGATGCTCATGCCCCAAAAGATGGCGTTGACCGTGCGTTTTTCGGCCAGGGCATGACCGGTCAGACCGGGCAACACATCCAGCAGCAGCCCGGCAAAGACCAGGGACATGAAGCCCCAGTTGTTGGCGTGGATGTGGGTTTCCAGGGGCACCTGAATGCGCAGGGGACCGCTCCAGCCGAACCACAGCCCTGTGCCGATGGTGATGCCCAACAGCAGGAAGCTGAGACCGGTGAGGTAGAACTTGAGGCTGCCGCTCTCTGTGCGCCGGGCGGTGCCGGGGGTGCGCATCTGCCAAAGCTGCCAGCTCAATAGGCTGGCGGCGACAAAGACCAAGGTGCCGCCGGTGTAGATCATGGCCTTGTTGATGATGGGAATGCCCACCAACAGCACGATCAGGCCCGTGTTCAGGGTCAGCCAGATGTCCCAGCGCATTTTGGGCTTTGGCAGCCCCTTGGCCAAGGCGACCAGGGCTGGGGCCACGCCAAAGACGACCTCGGTCATCACGCCCAGGGTGATGAAGTGGACCCGCAGCCAGCGCAGCCCAGCGATCCAGCCCAGAAAGGAGAAGCTGGTCATGGAAGCGTCAACAGCCATCAACGCCCCCATTGCCAGGTAGAGCAGAGCCATCAAGAGATAAGGGTTTAACATAAGGTGAGTTCCTTTTGGTGAAATGAGATGAGGTGCGTGTTGCGTGTTACGTGTTGCGTGTGCAACTGGACGTAGCAAAGCATCTGCGCACGCAACACGCAACCTACGTATACGTTTACCCCGGCTTGGCCGCCAAGAAGGCCAACTTGGTTTCGGCGACGATGCCTCGGGTGGCCCCGGCGGGGGTGATCACCGTGTCCCCGGTTTGGACGGGCAGGGTTTCGCCGTTGACGGTCATGGTGCCGTTCCCGGCCAGAAAGTGATACATGGCCAGCCCTTCCGGGTGGGCGGGGATCTGCTGACCGGCTTCTAGCCCGGCCATGAGCACCTTGAATTGCTCCGCGCCCATCAGAAATTGGGGTTGGGGGCCTTCGGGCGAATAGACGACGATATCCTGCCAATTGGGGAAACGGGTTTGGGGGGCGACTGCGGTTGGGGTTGTCATGGGTAGCTCCTTGGGATAGTTGGTTCAAGTGAAAGTTGATGGTGACTGAACGGAGCATAGTCCTTTGGCGCGCAAAATGCCACGACTTTTGTCGGGTTGGGCGAAGATGGGATTGGGGATTGGGGATTGGGGATTGGGGCGGTTTATACCAGCCCGGCGCGACTTTCGAGCCCGGCCCGGTCGAGGATGCGGATGGATTGGCGGTCCACTTGGATCAGCCCGGCTTCGGCGAGGCTGCGCAGGGCACGGCTGAAGACGTCGGGGACGGTGCCCAGGCGGGCGGCCAGTTCGGCGTAGGTGGCCCAGGGCTGACGGGGCATGAGGTTGTCGGTGGCTTGGTCCAGCAGGAAGCGGGCTAGGCGCACCTCCACGGAGTGCAGGGAGAGTTCCGCCACCAGGTTGACCAGCTCCGCCACCCGGTTGGCCATGTTGGCGAGGACGGGCAGGGCAAGATCCGGGTGGGCGACGATCACTTGCTGGATGGCCTGGCGAGGAATGATCCACAACCCCGCCGGTTCCAGGGCGATGACCGTGGCCGGGTTGGGGCGTTTGGAGAGCGCCCCCACTTCGTTGAAGGTCTCCCCCGGCCCCAGATGGCGCAACACTTGTTCCCGTCCATCCATGGACATCTTGACCACTTTGAGCCATCCGCTGTAGAGATGGCAGAGGCCGGGGCTCTCCTCCTCCTCTAAAAAGACGATGCCGCCCTGGGCAAACTCTCGCCAGATGGCAGCCTGGGCCACCTCGCGCACGCCGGCCGGTCCCAGGCCGGAGAGGATGGCCATGCGGTCGATGGCGTGGATCAGGTAGTCGTCGTGGGGTCGTTGGGTGGGCATGGGTGTGGCTCCGTGTACGATTCTGTGGGCGGGTGAACGAAAACGAGCGGTCTGCCCAGTCTATCACAGCTACTGGGCAGACCGCTCGTTTTTCACCTTCCTGGAAGCTGCCAGCTTCCAGGAAGGTTGGCATGGACGTTATTCCAACGTGCGCATCCAGGCCACCACGTCATAGAGCTGTTGCTCGGTGATGGCTGGGTTGCCGCCTTTGGCGGGCATGCCCACGCCCGTGGTGTTCAGCGGGTCATCCGGGGTGCGGCCAACCATGATGAAGGCTACCAGCTCTTCGTCGGTCTTGGAGACGATGAATTCGCTGTCGCCAGGGTGCATACTCTTGCCCAAGTTGGGCACCCCCCGGGCCTCTGGCCCGTGGCAGGCCACGCAGATGCTCATGTAGACCGCCTCGCCGGCCTTGGCGTCGCCGACGATTTTGACGGTTTCTGCGGCGGCGGGGGCGGCGGTCGGTTTGGCGTCGGCTTTGTCGTCCCCGCCACAGGCCGCTAGTGCACCCAGCAGCAGGACCAAGATGAGCAGGGTGAGAAGTGATTGTTTACGCATTCGCTAGGTTTCCTCCTGAGAAATTTGGCAAAGATTCGGTTTGATCGAAATGATAATGGTTGACTGTCAATTCATGCCGGGCATAGAGACGCCCGCTTTCTGCACATCGTCAAAAGTGAGCACTTGGCCGCCCCACACCTCGGCCATGGCTTGGGCCGCGGCGGGGTCTTCAAAGGCGGAGAGGCCAAAGCCCATTGGGGTCAGGACCGTCTGGCTGGAGACGAAGCTGGCGGTTTGGGCGTCGATCCAGGCCAGGCTGGTGTAGTCGTGTACGAAGTAGCTTACGATGGGTTGGTTGTCCCCCTGTTCGGCGGCAAAGAGGAACATGCCGCCGATGTCGTCGAAGATGCGGTGTTCGTAGGCTGCTGGGGGCGGTCTCCACCACCACCCCGGCGGCGTAGCGCTCGTCGCTGATGATCATGCCGCATTGGACGCACACGTCCTCCCCATAGCGGATCTCCGGGCGTGATTCGGGCGTGACTTTTGGCCCCCCGCAGCCGGACACGATCGAAACTAAGATCAATGGAAGAAGCAAACCCAAAAATAGCCCAAATTTTCCCTGCTTGAAAAATGGATGTCGCATCTAAAAATCTCCTTCCATGCGGAAGCGCACGTATGCCCCCAACATGGGGACGACGATCCAGGCGGCCAGGATGGCGGCCAGCATGGCCACCAGGGCCTCGCCGTAGGTGCGGGTGGCGTAGATGCCCGCTGGGCCGAGGACTTCCAGGCTGGCCCGCAGGGCGTTGACCGTGGCGATCTTGAAGACCTGCAGCGGGTTGATCAGGGACAGGCCAAAGAGGGTGTGGATGTCCATGCGCATGGCGATGGCCGTGCCCATCAGCCCCAGGTCGCCGAAGAAGACCAGGGCCAGCCAGACAAAGAGGGCCAGCCCCACGGCCAGGGCGCTGCTGCGGCTCCACGCCGAGATGAAGAGTCCCAGGCTCAGGGTGACCAGGGCCAGGAGCAGGGAGAAGCCGACCAGGGCGGCGTAGCGCTGGACCTCGACCGTGCCGCCTTGCCAGGCAATCAACAGGCCGGAGAGGCCAAAGCCCAAGAGCAGGGCGGCCAGCAGGGCCGCGCCCAGGCCCAACAGCTTGCCCACCAACACCTCGCCCCGGCTGATGGGCTGGGTGAGCAGATAGCCCAGGGTGCCGCTCTCCCGCTCCCCGGCCAGGCCCTGCGCGCCGATGGTGAGGCCCATGAGGGGCACGATCAGCAGCACCAGGTTGATCAGGCTGGCGGCGGTGCGGCCAAAGCCGGCAAAGCCAAACATGCCCGATCCGCTCAGGGAGAGGCTGCTCAACGCGCCGGTGAGGGCGACAAAGGCCACGGTGTAGAGGCCAAACCAGCGATTGCGCAGGGAAGCCCGCAGTTCGTATCCGGCCAGGGTGGTGATGGTTTGGAGTTTCATGGAAATCCTCGTGTTGCGTGAAACGTGGTGCGTGATGAGGTTCAGTAGATCACAACGAACCGTGTGAGAAAGAAACCGTAGCGGGTCGACCCGCTTGGCCTCGATACGCCGCCATGCATCTGTTTGGTCAGCGGAGATCTGACGGCGGCTACTCGACCGGCGCTAGTCTGCTGCTTCCAAAACCGGGGATGCGTCCCACCCCAAGCTCGTAGTCAGCGCTTTAGCGCCCGGATCCCCGCTGCCCACTCGCCCCGCGGCGGCGGACACAATCGCCGTGCGCCCGTCCAGCACCTCCGCCGGTGCGCCTTGGGCCACAATCCGCCCGTCTTGCAGCACCAACACATGCTCGGCCAGACGCCTCCACCTCTTCCCGGTGATGGCTGGTGAAGAGCAAGGTCTTGCCCGCCCGGCGCAGGTCGTTGAGCAGGGCCACAAATTCGTCACGGGTGGCCGCGTCCAGGTTGCTGGTCGGCTCGTCCAGGAGCAGGACAGGCGGGTCGCCCAGCAGGGCCAGGGCCAGGGCCAGTCGCTGTTTCATGCCGCCGGAGAGGGCGCCCACAGCCTTGCGTTCCTGGCCGGTCAGCCCCACCTGGCCCAGCACCACGGGGATGCGGGCCAGGGAAACATCCTTCAGCTTGGCGTAAAAGCGGCAACTCTCGGCCACGCTCAGGTCGTTGTGAAAGGAGAGTTCCTGGGGCACATAGCCCAAATAGTGGCGGGCGGCCCGGCCATCCTTGCCCAGGTCGAAGCCGTTGAGCCGCAACTCACCCTGGCAGCGCAAGCAGCCCCAACAGGCACTTGAGCACCGTGGTCTTGCCCGCGCCGTTGACGCCCCACAGGGCCAGCGCGCCCCCCTCGGCCAGCTCAAAGCTGAGGTCATCCACCGCGGTGATGGTGTCGTCGCTCCACCACGAGCGGCCTGGGCGGGGGTAGCGTTTGGTGAGGTTTTTGACCGTGATCATGGGGTGATCCGTTAG
Organism: uncultured Chloroflexia bacterium; assembly: GCA_963704975.1. GTDB lineage: Bacteria > Chloroflexota > Anaerolineae > Caldilineales > Caldilineaceae > JAGNDO01. Next base: position 129,916 of record CAVPIK010000016.1, read on the forward strand.
GTGGTTGATCGGTTGATTGGTTGATTTGCCGGGCGGATTCGGTCGTGTTGGGAGATTGAGGGATTGTGCTAAAAAGTAGACCTGCTGCGGCCATGAGCAAGCCTGCGGCCAACCAACCCAGTCGGTTATCTGGCTTGGGGGCGTAGGGCACGGCGTTGGGCAGGATGGGGGCCATGAGCGGTGCAGACGTCCGTCAGCTTGGGCTTGGGCTTGATGACTGGGAAGGCCTTGGCGGCCAAATTCGACGGCCTGCTCTGCCGGGCTGAAATAGAAGACTTGCAGGGCCGGATAGCGGTCGGCCAGGTTCTCGAACAGCCGATCCGATCGGTAGGGCAGGTCGCCGATGCCGTCGGCCTGATCCGTGTTGTCGCTCCCCGCCGTGGCCGTGTCGTAGCCCACGTAGTCGCTCCAATAGTTGCCGTCCCAGCCGTTGCCGCCCAACTCGTCGCCGGGGTTGCTGCCCCCACCCTTGACGCCCACCTGCTCGATGTTGTCCACAAAGGTGTTGTCCGACGAGCATGTTGCGCTTCACCGCCGGCATCATCAACACGCCGATGTCGTTGTAGGCCAGCACGTTGCGCTCAATGGGCTGGGTGATGTCCACCCGGCTGGGCGAGTTGTCGAAAAAGAGGCCCACCCGGTTGTCGAAGAAATAGTTGTCCGTGACCGTGACCATGTCCATGTCCTTGAGGGCCACGCCATAGCCGCTGGGCCCCCGGTTGTCTGCGGAAGGTGTTGCCCCGGATCAATACGTTGGAACTGTACATCAAATAGGCACCCACAGAGTTGCCCTGTAGATCGTTGTCCAACACCTGCATGCCGTCGGTGTACATCATGTGGATGCCGTAGCGGCTGTCGTGGAAGGTGTTGTTGCGGACGGTTGTGCCGTCGCTAAACCAGAAGATAGCGTCCCGCATCCGCTCGATGGTGTTGCCCTTCCACCAGGCAATCCTCGCTCTGCCAGATGCGCAGACCATCCCCCCGCCGGGCCACATCCAGCTCCTTGCCAGAGATGTAATTGCCCCGCACCACCAGTCGGTTGGATTGAATGCCCCGGATGCCATAGAGCACATCTTCCAGCCGGTTGTTGAGGAGTTGGGTGTCCGCGGCCTTGTTGACCACGATGCCGCCATCTTCCTGGTCGATCACATTGCCGCCGGCCCGGATTACCAGGTTTTCCACAATGGTGCCCGCTGCGTTGATGGTCAAGACCGTGCCGTGCTCCTGGCCGTCAAGGATCGCCCGCTCGCCGTTCGGCCCATCCACGCCCAGCAGATGCACGGGCACATCCACCACAAAGTTGCCCGCATAGACCCCAGCGGGGATCTCGATCACGCTGCCCGGCTGGGCCGCGTCCAAGATCGCCTGAAGATCAACCGGGCGCACCGGGCTTGGCCAGGCAGGAGAGGCGACTGAGGGTGAAGAGTGACGTGGCCAAAGAAGCGTTGGGCATTCCTAACACTTCTCCTTCTCTACGGCCAGGCGCGCCTGCCGCCGATAGTGCAGCCCCACCCCGGTCAGGATGGCGGCCAGCAGGGCCAGATACCAGCCGGGCAGCACCCAGGCCGTGGTGCTGAACTGGCCCACGTGACCTGTAAACAGGACCGCGGGGGTAAAGGGTTTGATGGCCGATGACAAGGGCGCGGTGGGGTCCAGGTTGTTGCCATAGAAGCGCAGCCACAGCCACAGATCCGCCAGGAAGATGAGGGGGAAGGTCATGGCCGGGATGGCAAAGATGGCGAACCACTTGCTGTGGATCAGGGCCACGCCCAGGATCAGCAGGGCGATCACCACCATGGCGATGGGGGCGATGGCCCGCTCGATTTTGGCGGCATCGTCCAAGGGGGCCATGCCGATGTAGTGGTTGAGGCCGTCGATCTCGGCCACATCCCCGGTCATGTGGTTGACATAGACCGTGACGTAGAGCCCATTGGGGTATTGGGGCGCGTTCAGCCTCATGCGCCAGTAGGGGAAAAAGGTGGAGAGGGCCAGCAGAATGGCCGCCGCCACAAAAAACAGGGTGCTGATGCGGAAGGTCGGCTGCCGGGAAAGGCGGGCAATGGCGCTCAGTTTTTCACCTTGTTCAGGCACTGCTGCGGGCGCCGAGGCTGGGGTGGAACCGGTTGGATCGGTCATGGTCGTTTCCTTCGGTGTGGGTTGGCACGAATGGTTGGTCTGATCATACCCCAATCACCCGGCCCGGTCAGGGACTTTTGTCTCAACGGCTCTCTCTCTCAACCATCCTGCCAGCTTCCAGGATGGTGTCAGCCAAATAGAAGTCCGACTTCCACCAGAAGTCGGACTTCTATCTCTATCTCAAATCTCTATCTCTACCTAACTAAACCCTACTTGATCAGCAGATATCCGGTCATTTCCAGATGCAGGGCCGAGCAGAACTCGGTGCAGTAGTAGCTGAAGACGCCGGGCTTGTCTGCAACAAACTTGACCGTGGCCGTCTCGCCCGGCTCGATGCTCAGGTTGATGTTGTAGGCCGGGACGGCGAAGCCATGTACCGCGTCCACCGCCCGCTCGATGTTGGTGATGTGCCAGGTCACATTATCACCCTGTCTCGATCTCGACATGTTCCGGCGTGAAGTGGCTGCGGATGGAGGTCATCCAGATCTCCACATTCTTGCCGTCCCGCTCCACCCGCTCTTCACCCTGCTTGGGCGCATTGGGGTCCACGGCCCAGGCCAGGGGATCCCAGCCCACTTCGGGATAGACCTGAATGGACTTGAGCCGCTCCGCCTTCATGATCTGGGCGTAGTGGGGCTCGCCGATGCCCATTGGCATATCGTAGAGCAGTTGCAGGCTCTCGCCTTCGCCGCTGATGTCGATGAGCTGGAAGTTCTGGGGCAGCAGCGGCCCCACGTTGGCGAAGCGATCCACCGACCACTTGTTCAGGCTGACCAGGAAGTCGCCCGCCGGCTCCACCGTGTCGCCCTCGACCGCGGCGATGTGGCCCACGTTGTAGTGGACCGATTCCTTGTCGATGAGCTGCCAGCCCTGGTCCGCGTGGGCATAGTGCGCCGCCCAGGGTCCAGCGGGCCACGGCGCTGTCCAGGTAGAGGCTGGTGTAGGCGTAGCCCTGGTTGTCAAACTGGGTGTGAAGGGGGCCAAGGCCCAACTCGACCTGGGCTTCCAGGACGGAATCGAAGTCCAGCACCGGGATGCCGTAGGCGTCCGGGGTCCAGTTCTCGTCGGCAATCGCCTTCTGGATCTTCTCGAAGCTGAAGATGGTCACATGGGGGTCCAGCTTGCCGCTGATGACCAGGAAGTCGCCCTTGGGGGCCACGTCCACGCCGTGGGGGCTCTTGGGTTCGGGCACGAAGTAGAGCAGCCCTTCGTCGATGGCGGTCTGCATGGGGATGACGTTGAAGTCGTTGACCCGGTTGGTGTTGGTCAAGGCGATCTCCGCCGCTTTGTTCAGATCGATCACGTGCATGTAGTCCATGTCGTTCTGGCTGGCACCGGACTCGAAGGGGACTGCCCCTTCCACCGCGCCGAAGCCGCCTGTGGCCCGCTCGGTGTTGAAGCTGTTGCAGAAGATCCAGCCGTCGCTGACCAGCTTGCCGGCGTCGCACAGATCCTGCCAGTAGGGGGGCAGTTCCATGGCGAAGGACTGGGCGGGATCGATGCGACCAGCGGCCCGGTCAAACTTCCAGAAGGTGACCATGCCCCGATACTCTTCGTTGTACTCGGAGATGGGCGCATACGCACCGCCCAGGGGCGCGGCGTATTGGCCGCCCTCGATCACCCAGTCGGTGTTGGGGGTGACAAAGGTGCCGCCGTGGTCGTTCATGGCGATGGGGTTCTTGATGATCTGCTTGGTCTCGAAGTCCCGCAGGTCGATCACGGCCACCCGGGATTGGGCCTTGTCGTTGATAAAGAGCCACTCGCCGTCATACTGCCCGCCGGTCTCCGACAGGGCCGGGTGATGGGTGTCGCCCCAGCGTGACGTTGCTGTCCAGCACATCGCCGGCCTCGAACATGGCCATCTGGCCCTCATCCCCATAGCCGTAGCCCTGCCACGGTTCCGGGGTGAAGACGCCGATGGTGCGCAGGATACGCATGGACGGGATGCCGATCACATGCACCTGTCCGCTATGACCGCCGGACGCGAACATGATGATAGGGGTCGTGCTCGCCGCTGGGCAGATAGGTCTTGAGTGCGGCCACCACATTGTCCGTGGTGAAGCCGCGCTCGGCGATCAGCGCGGCCACATCACCGGTCATGCTGCCTGTGTCGGCGCTCTCCTCGCCGCCACCGCTGCCGCCGGTGAACTGCATCACAGCTAGGGCGATCACCGCTACCAATAGCACAGCGATCACCGCATACAGAATAGATCGTTTCATGGGGTTCTCCTCTCCCTGAACGAGATGGTTGGATGGTACAACGATGAACTTGATGGAAAAAATGGGAAAACTTGGTTGGGAACCTGATGGCCTGGAGCGAATCCAGCATGCAGACGCGGGCAGGGATGGTCTGGGGCCAGTGTAGCCCAAAACCGTGGGGAACTATGCGACTTTTGTCTCAAGCGGGGTGGGGGGGAGGCGCACAAACACAAAGAGGCGACGTCCGAAGGGACGTCGCCTCTTTGTGTTTGTGCTTACATGACGATCAACTGGGCAATTCAGGCACAGCCGTCCGCCGCCGCAGACGCGCCCACCAGCGGGCAGTGGGGATGGCCCGACCCAACTCGGCCACCAGCATCCCGGCCAGGATCAGGCCGCCGCCGCTGAGGATGCGGGCGGTGAGCAGTTCGCCGATCAGCAGGTAGCTGGCGAGGGCGGCGAAGACCGGCTCCAGGCTGAAGATGAGGACCGTGTGGGTGGCGGAGGTGAAGCGTTGCGCCCAGCTTTGGATGCTGAAGGCGAAGGTGGTGGCCAGCAGGCCGGTGAAGATGGCGGCAAAGATCACGTTGCCTTGGATGGGCGGCAGCCCGGCGGGGAGTTCAAAGATCAGGGCCAGAATGGTCGTGCCCACGGCGGTGGTCAAGACTTGGATGACCGCCAGATTCAGCGCCGACATGCCCGGCGCATAGTGGCTGATCAGCAAGATCTGCACGGCAAAGGAGATGGCGCACAGAAAGACCAGCCCATCCCCCAGGCCGATGGTCATTTCGGCGTTCAGGCTGATCAGGGCCAGGCCAAAGGTGGCCAGGATCACGCCGAAGATCACCGGGCCGGTGACCCGCTGTTTGAGGAAGAGGGCGGCGCCCACGGGCACCATCACCACGCTCATGCCGGTGATGAAGCCGGCCTTGGCCGGGGTGGTGTAGAGCAGGCCAAAGGTCTGGAAGGCGTAGCCTGCGCACAAGGCCAGTCCTATCCACACACCAGGTAGCCACGCCCGCCGGCCCATGCTGCCGAATGCCTCGCCAGCCGAGGCTTTTTGGGCCTTCAAAGCGGGTCGTTCTTTTTTCCGCTTGATCCCACGCCACAACAGAAAAGGCACGAAGGCGACGCTGGCGATCCAAAAGCGCAGGGCCAGGAACGAAAAAACGGGCCAGGCCATGACTGCATCCTGGACCATCACAAAGGTTGCTCCCCACACGGCCACCACGGCCACAAGGGAGAGATCGGCGATCAGTTGTCTTTGGTTCATAAAAAAGGGGATTGGGGGTTGGGGATTTGGGATTGGGCGCGACGCCCAATCCCAAATCCCCAACCCCCAATCCCTCTACCCCCCAATTTCTCGTTTAACCGTACTCACCAGCGTATCCGCCCGCAGGTCGGGCAGGTTGTAGCAGACGCCGCCCAGGGCGTCGGCCAGTTTGTTGGCCAGGCCCCGGTCAAAGGCGGCGTGCTCCATGTTGATGACGATGGAGCGCAGGCTGGCCTGGGCGAACATGTCGGCGATGCGCATGGCCTCTTCTTGGGCGGGCATGCCGGTCATGCTGACGTTGCCCGCGCCGTCGGTGAGCAGGATCATCAGCGGCTCGATCTCCGGGTCCCGGCGGATGGCCTGTTCCAGCACCTGCCAGGAGATGAAGAGACCGCTGCTCAGGGGCGTCTTGCCGCCCACGGGCAGGTCGGTCAGGGCCTTTTGGGCCAGGTCCACGCTGCTGGTGGGGGGCAGGACCACCCTGGCCTGGTCCCGCTGGAAGACGACCAGCCCCACTTGATCCCGGCGCTGATAGGCGTCGACCAGCAGGCTGAAGATGGCCCCCTTGGTGGCCTCCATGCGCTCGCTGGCCGCCATGGACCAACTGGCATCCACCACAAAGAGGATCAGATTGCCCGTGCGCCGCACCCGGATCTTGCGCTGCAAGTCGGACATGCGCAGTTGCAGGGCCATGTCGCTCTTGCCCTCGGCGTGGCGTTGACGCTGGAAGGGGGCCGCGGCCCGCAAGGTGGCGTCGAAGGCGATGTCGTAGGTCTTGTCCCCGGCGGGCTGGGCCTTGATGTAGCGGCCCCGCTTGCGCTCCGTGCGGGTATACGAGCGCTTGCCCGCCCGCTCACGGGTCATCTTGTCCAGGGGGGTGTCCAGCCGTTTGGTCTCGAAAGTGTCGCCGACCTGGACCAGTCGGCGGTTGCCTTTGCTGTCGTCTGCGGGCGATGAACTCTGCTGCGGGGAGGCGTCCGGCTCGGCCATGCCCCCTTCCCCCATTTCGGGGGACGCATCTAGGTCCGTTTCATCGCCCTCGGTGCTTTTTTTTCCGTTGACGAAGCTCCCCCGTCCATCTCTTGGTCCGACTCGTCATCGGTCATGGCCTGTTCCGCCTCGGCACGGGCCTGGCGCATGTTGGTTTGCAGTTGGTCCGGGTTGAGGTAGGAATTCTGGAAGGGCTGCTTCTTCATGCGGTGGGGCAGGGCCAACTCCGCCGCCAGCCAGGATGTCCCGGTCGGTGATGTGGGTGCGCCCGTCATAGGCGGCCTGGGCACGGGCAGTCTTCAGGATCACAATGTCGGCCCGGTGACCGTCCACGGCAAAGCTGGCCGTGAGGGCGGCGATGGTGTAGAGATCCTTGTCCGTGTAGGTCACGCTGTCATAGAGGCGGCGGGCGGCGATGATGCGCTCGCCCAGGTTCTCCTCGGACTCGGCCCACTTGATGAAGAAATCTTCGGGCTTTTGCTCAAAGCCCATGCGTCGGCGCAGGATCTCCACCCGGTCCTTGGCGTCGGGGATGCCGATCACGTCCACGGCGTGGGCGAAGCGGTCCAGCAATTGGGGGCGCAGATCCCCCTCTTCCGGGTTCATGGAGCCGACCAGCACAAAGCGGGCCGGGTGCTGGAAGCTGATGCCCTCCCGCTCCACGGTGTTGACGCCCATGGCCGCCTGTCCAGCAGCAGATCGACCACATGGTCGTCCAGCAGATTGACTTCGTCCACATAGAGTACGCCCCGGTTGGCCGCGGCCAGTACCCCCGGCTCAAAGTGGCGTTCGCCGCGTTGGATGGCCTTTTCGATGTCCAGGGTGCCCACCACCCGATCTTCCGTGGCGCTGACGGGCAGATCCACAAACGAGGTGTGGCGCATGGCCGGGGGCAGGCTGCCCTCAACCGCCAGCCGCTCTCGGCACTCGTCGCAGAAGATCTCCGGGCGATTGGGGTTGCAGGCAAAGCGGCAGCCATCCACCACTTCGATGTCGGGCAGCAGGGCGGCCAGGGCCCGGGCCGCGGTCGATTTGGCCGTGCCCCGCTCGCCCCGAATCAGCACGCCGCCGATCAGCGGGTTGACTGCGTTGAGGAGCAGGGCACGTTTCATACGCTCCTGGCCGACGATGGCGGAGAAGGGAAAGATCACACGCATGGGAAAAGTCCTTTACAAAAAGTGGTTTTTACCGCAGAGAACGCCGAGCTTCCAAAGTGGTGTAGCGGAGACATGGCGCAGAATAGATGGGAGCATTATAATGGTTCGAGTCGCTTTCGAGGAAATGATGCCGCTGTCGAATCCCGTGGAGAAGAATTTGAAACTTTCATTTCGTCTTTGCGTATAGCCCACAACAGTCAATATCTTACGACGAACTCAATCGCTAGCCTTGATGACGAGTCAGACATGAACGAGCATGAGCAAATTTGGGTGGACCAGGCCAGGGCCGGTGACGCTGAAGCCTTCAGCCGCCTGGTCGAAGCCTATCAGCGCCCGGTTTTCAACCTAGCCTATCGCATGTTGGGCAACGCCCCAGAGGCGGAGGATGCCGCCCAGGAGACCTTTCTGCGCGCCTATGCCAAGCTGCACCAATACGATCCCGACCGCAAGTTCAGCACGTGGATGCTCTCGATTGCCAACAACCATTGCATTGACCGTCTGCGCAAGCGCCGGGCGATTCTGATTTCCATCGACGACAACCCGGTGTTGCAGAATCTGGAAGGCGACTCGGTTCTGCCCGAATCCGCCGCCCTGAAACAGGAACAGGCCCAGGAATTGCAGAAGCTGATCGGCAAATTGGCCCCGGACTATCGCACGCCCTTGATCCTGCGTTATTGGCAGGAATATAGCTATCAAGAGATCGCCGACACCATGCAGATCAGCCTGTCGGCGGTCAAGACCCGGCTCTTCCGGGCCCGCCAGCAGATGGCGGAGATCTATCAAGAGGCCCAGGCCGCCCAGGCGGCGATCCCAGTCCGTACCCTCGCCCCCGCCGAAGCGCCCATGCGGATGCGGATGCAGTCGGCCATTTCGGCATAGCAGATCGACGTAGCAGAATTTTCTATCAACATCTTTTACAGGAAGTGAACCATGAGCGAATCCAAAGCCATGAACTCTAAAAATCAAACGCCCACCTTCACCGGGGAAGAGCACGACGAAGCCGTTTTGCTCATGTCCCTGGCCCTGGACGGGTTGGTCTCTGCCGAGGAAGAGGCGGAAATGCGCAGCCATGTGGAGCGGTGCGCCCGCTTGCGCGGCCACCTGGTCGGCCATGCAGGGCATCCACCAGCGCTTTGTGGCGGCTCCGCCTGCGGCCCCGGTGGCTGGCTTCGTCGCCCGCTTCGAGCTCCGGCGGTTGCAACAAGCTCGGCGGCGGCGATTGTGGATGGGCGGACTGGTGGCCATCCTTTCCCTCACCCTGTGGGGGGCTATCCTGGTGGGCGGGGTGATGTTGGGCGGCTATCTGCTCAACAACCCATCCGGCGTTTTGCCCCAAACAGTCTATGATCTCACCTATTATTGGGCCGGTCTCAGCGCCGGGGTGGAAGGGCTGTGGCGGGGGATTGTGATGGCTATGACCACCTCTAACCTGCCATTCTATCTGCTCGGCTATGCGGCCGTGACCTTGGCCGCCTTCACCGCCTGGACTGGTTTTCTGCGCAAATCTCTGCGTTTGGTCCCGGTTGTTGGGGCGAGTCGGTAGGGTAGGCGCATCTTGTCTGAATACTTGTCTATGAATCGAAACACTAGGAAGGAACCCGTCATGAACCAAACACATTCAACACCCCATCATCGGTTGGACATCCGCCTGGCCCCCCACTTGGGCCAGGGCGATCCCTCTCTTTGTGGCAGGCATGGTCTTGACCCTGGGATTCCTTCTTTTGATCCCGACGAGCCTTGTTGCCCAAGAGAGTGGCCCGACTGTGCGCTGGCAGTCCCTCGCGCCGGCGGATCGGGGAGGGCGCATGCCCTTCTTGGAGGGGGCGGAGGTCTTCAACGATGATCTGAAAGTCTCCGGCGGGGATGTCTACGACGGGCGATGTGGTGGTCTATAACGGCAACGCCGAGGTGGAGGGGGGCGGACGCATCGACGGCGCGCTCTTCGTCTATAGCGGCGACATCGACATCAAGGGCGGCGGCACCGTGGGCGGGGATGTGATCGCCTATGGCGGCGACGTCAAGATCCACGGCGGCGGCAGCGTGGGCGGAGATGTCCAGGCCCTGGGCGGGGATGTGGCCCTGCAAGATGGGGCCAGCGTGGCCGGGGATGTGAGCGTGCTGGGCGGCGACATCGAGCGCAGCGCCGGGGCCATTGTGGGGGGCAACGTCCTCTCCGGCCCGCGTATCCAGATTCCCAACCTGCCCGCCATGCCGGGCTTGCCTCCCCTGGGCAGCCTCAATCCCGACGTGCCTGCGCCCAGCATCCAAAACGCAGACGGGCCGATGAACTTGGGCCGAAGCGGTTTTGGCCGCTGGCTGTGGCGCTTTGTGCTGGATCTGGTCAAGGCGGGCTTCTTTACCCTCTTTGTTGTCTTGGGCAGCGCCTTGGTGCTCAGAACTCGCCCCGGCATTGTGCGGGATGCCCAGGACTATCTGGAATCGGACGCCCGCTCGGCCTTTGGGGTGGGGCTGCTGGCCAACATGGTGGTGATGATCCCCCTGTGGATGTGGCTGGGATCCCTCAACGCCAGTTGGTTCGTGATCCTCTGCCTCTCCCCGCTGCTTTTGCCCTTGGGGTTGGTGGCCTTGGCGATCGAGTTGGCCGGGCTGGCGACGGTGGGCGGATGGCTTGGCAAGCGCATGGCCAAAGAGGCTGGCTTTGACAAGCTGGATGCCCAGGCCGCCACAGCCCTTGGGCGTTGCTGCTGACCGTGGGGGCGTCCGCCCTGCTGTGGGCCTTCTCGGCCTGCTTGGGCTGGCTGGCCCTGCTCTTTGTGGGCGCACCGGGGATCGGGGCCTTGGTCCTGCACTGGCGGGCCAACCGTCCCGATGGATCGCTCCCCCACCGGGGCGTCTTGTCCCCGGCCTCAACGCCCGACCCGATCTCGATCTCCATTCCGGCGGAACCCATGCCCTGGGAACCGGCTGAAACGTCCAATGACCCGGCGGATGCGGCGATGAGCCGCCCGTGAGTTTAGATCTGTCGGAAATCGAGATCGAGGCTGAGATCGAACGAAGGCGAAGCTGGAGCCGATTTTGACTTCACCACCCTCAGCGGAATCGGCCCGGTCTTCTCCATGCGCCTGCGGGCGGCCAACGTGCGCAGCCTGGGCGACCTGGCCGGGATGACCGCCGAGTCCCTGGCCGATGTACTCAACGTCTCCGCAGGATCGGGTGGTGCGGGATGATATCCTGGGCCAGGCCCGACGGTTGTTGGGGCTGGAATAGGATATCAAGTTGTGAAACAAAAAGAGGGGCGGGCCACTTGGCCCGCCCCTCTTTTTGTTTCACAACTCACCCCTACGGGTAGATGCCTCGCATCTTCACCGCCTCGGTGATGCGACCGATGGCGATGGTGTAGGCGGCCGTGCGCAGATCGTATTTGTGCCGGGTGGCCGTGCCGATGACGACTTCCAGATTGTCCAGCAGCAAGCGCTCCATCTGCCGCCGCACCTGGCCTTCGTCCCAGAAGAAGGCCTGCAAATCCTGCACCCACTCAAAGTAGCTGACCACCACACCGCCGGCATTGCACAGAATGTCCGGGATGATGGTGACACCCTTGTCCAGCAGAATGCTGTCGGCTTCCGGCGTCACCGGGCCGTTGGCCCCTTCGGCGATCACCTTGGCCTTGACTTGGTCGGCGTTGTGCTTGGTGATCTGGCCTTCCATGGCCGCTGGCACCAGGATGTCCACCTCCAAGGTCAGCAGCTCGTCGTTGGAGAGTCTGGTCGGAGCCGGGGTAGCCCAGGACCGTGCCGTTTTCCTTCATGTAGCGGATCAGCCCACGGGGGTCGATGCCGTTGGACGAGTAGATGCCGCCGGTGACATCGCTGACCGCCACCACCCGGGCACCCCGCTCGCTCATGGTGCGGGCGGTCCAACTGCCCACGTTGCCAAAGCCCTGGATGGCCACGGTGGAGTCTTCCAGGGAATGGCCCACCCGCTTCTCCATAATGGCCCGGGTCACATAGGTGACGCCCAAGCCCGTGGCATATTCACGCCCCACGGTGCCGCCCACAGAGACCGGCTTGCCGGTGATCACCGCGGGCACGGACGCGCCTCGGTGCATGGAATAGGTGTCCATGATCCAGGCCATGGTCTGGGCATTGGTGCCCACATCCGGGGCCGGGATGTCCCGATCCGGCCCGATGAAGCTGGCCAGTTCTGTGGCATAGCGCCGGGTGATGCGTTCCAATTCACTGCTTGGAATGGTCCCGGGGATCCATGATCACGCCGCCCTTGGCACCGCCATAGGGCAGATTCATCAACGAACATTTCCAGGTCATCCACATGGCCAAGGCTCGGCACTCGTCCAGGGTGACGCCGGGATGGTAGCGGATGCCGCCCTTGGTCGGTCCCTTCACCGTGCTGTGCTGGACACGGAAGCCGGTGAACATCTTCAACTCACCGTTGTCCATGTGGGCGGGGAAGTGGACGATCAGCTCCCGCTGGGGAACCCGCAAATATTCCCGCAAATAGGGTTCCAAGCCCATGGCCGTGGCCGCCCGGTCAAACTGATCCTGGGCCACGGAATAGGCGCTGGCCTTGTGGGCCACCTTGTCAGTCTTGCGTTTGGGCTGATCGCCCGAGGGGAGGGAGTGATCGGTGTCGGTTAATAGTGCCACGTTGCTCTCCGTTTCCTTTACTTTCACTTCAATTGGCTCGGCAACGAGCCCTACACCAGTGTGATTGTTTTTCGCCATTGAAAAACTCCTTTATACGAATGTGGACCAACGAGATGGGATTTACTTCTTCATTTTACTCTAATAGTGCTGTTTTTTCAATCAACGGTCGGCTGCGCAATAAAACCCGGCTGGGGCCCAGATGCCGTCAGGGGGATGGATCGGGGGGCTCGCTTTGGCGCACCGCCTGATAATCCTGGCGGATCTGGGCCATCTCTTCCCGGCTGATGGTGCGGTCGCCGTAGTGGACCCGCATGTAGGCGGCGGTGAGCCGGTCCAAGGCGGCGTCCTGGCCGGGGAAGGCTTGGGCGAGGACGGGCAGGTATTCGTCCGGCGGCTGGGCGGGACGGCGGGGATGGCCCCGACGCCGGGCCATGCGGGTGAGGTTGGCGTACATATTCTGCACGGTGATGGCGTCCAAGAGCTGGCTGCCCAGGGGGAAACGGCCGGCCAGGCGGGCCATCTCCCGCAGGCGGTCCAGCCCCCGGCGCAGGAAGTTGCCGTTGAGGCGCATGGCCCTCTTGGCCGATCTCTTCTCCCTCGTCCGCGCTCAGGCGGGCCTGCACCCTGGCCAGAAAGAGCAGCACCAAGAAGAGGGCCACCAGCAAGACCACCCCCACCACCCCATAGCGGATGCCATTGAAGATCCACGCCGGGACCGGGGCAAGCTGCTCCACCTGTCGGGTCGTCTCCTCCCGAGGGCCGAGTTCGGTCAACTGGCCCAGCATCTCAGCCAGGTTCGTGTTGGTCATGATCAGCAGGAAGAGCCATTCCAAAAAGTTAAAGACCGGAGAGAGGAGGATAAAGAAAAAGGCCAAGAATCGCACCAGCAGGTCGCCCAAGAAGAGCCACAGGGGATTGAACCAAGCGATGGCCCGGCGGATATGGGCTGGGGTGAACCCGGCGGAAAGGCTCACCATCAGCCCGACACAGAGCGCCGAGGCCAGGGTCACCGCGGCGACCATGCGGGGGGGCATGAGCGCGCCTTTGCTGGTGGTGGCATTTTTTGATTTGTCATCCAACCGGGCGACGGCCACGGCCACTAGGCCCAGGCCAAAATAGGCCCAGAGCAGAAGCTGGGCGCTCTCCCGATAGGCCGGGTTCAACCCGGAAAGCAGCCCGCCGCCCAAAAAGAGCAGCAGCACCCCGACCCGAAAACTCATCCCCACCCCAAAAAAGCCGATGCCCCGACTCGTGGCCCGGATGGCCCGCTGCCACACAAAGAGCGCCCCGGCCACCACCATAAACTCCACCCGCAGCCCCCGGTGAAAATTGAAGAAAGTGTCGGCGGTGTTGCCCACCCACCCCCACTCGGTCCAGCCCGACCCCAGGATGCAGGATCAGGCGCACGGCCAGCAAAGTGGTGGTGATCATCAGCCCCAGGGTGAGGGCGAAGTAGGCCCGGTCACCCATCCGCCGCCTGTTGAGCACCTCCAGCACAAACATGGCGACCAGAATGCTGGGCCACATCCACGCCAGGGGGGTGAGGACGGCCAGGCGCGGCGGCATCTCCCCGGCCCGCCAGAGCAGGGGCATCGCCCAGCAAGAGCAGGAAGAAGGGGGTGAAGACCACCACATCCATGCCCGCCATGCAGATGAAGAGCAGGCGCAGCCGACGGTTGAGCAGCATCAGGGCTGGACCTCCAGGGGGGCGATGATGTCCCGCACCAGGTGGGGCAGATGGATAGACTTTGATGTGGGGCAGCAGCTCTTGGGGCGGCTCCTCGGCCAGGGTGAAGAGGACGATGCGCCGCCCGGCCGCGGCCAGATCCATGAGGGTGGAGAGCAGTTCGTCGTAGGCGATGGCGGTGACGACGACCAGGGTAGCGCCCCAGGGCAGCTTGGGGGCCTCCCGCAGGATCAGATCTTCGATGGCGTGGAGGTTGAAGGGGGAGACCGCGGCCAACATTTCCAGGATGCGCAGGAGCTGATCCGGGCTGCGTCCGGGCAGCAGGCGCAGGGGTTGGTCGCTGGCCGGCAGCACGCCGTTGGTGATCAACCCCACGGGCAGCCGCTGCTCCGCGGCCAGGGAGGCCAGGCTGGCGGCCACGCTGATGGCCCGCTCGAAGAGTTCGGGGATGCTGCCCAGCCAGTGGCGTTTGAGGGTGGCGCTGTTGAGGAAGATCAGCACCTGGCTCTCTTCGCTGGGTTCATAGACCCGGCTGAGCATGGCTTGGTGCCGGGCCGTGGCCTTCCAATGCACCCGGCGCAGGCTGTCCGCCGACTGCCATTCCCGGATGCCCACGGTGCGCAGGGGATCTTCGAAAAGCTGGGTGTTGGCCCCCCGCTCGCCAAAGGGATTCTTGCTGGGCAGGCGCAGGTCGGCCACGGGGTAGATGTGGGGATAGATGATCAGGCGATCCCGCTTGGGCAACATGCCCGTGGTGCTGAAGAAGCCGAAACCGTCCCCCGTGGAGAGGACGGCGGGGCCAAAGGTGTGAAAGCCCCGTTTGTTGCAGTGGATGGTAAAGGTGCGGGTGGTGCGTTGCAGGGGGTTGAGCATCCAAAAGCTGCGGAACTCGCCCAGGTTGGTGCCAAGGTTGGTGGCCACCGTCGCCCCCTCGATGGCCAGATCCAGGGGGAAGACATCCACAATGTTGAGCCAGGTCAGGGGCAGCAGCTTGCGGTTGGCCGTGGTCAAGGTCAGGGTGACGGTCTCGCCCAAAAAGGCCCGGCGTTCGCTCAGGTGCCGGGAATAGTCCAGCCCGGCCAGGCTGAACTCGTTCCACGCCCAAGACGCCGCGGCCACCACAAACATGCTCATGGCCGCGCTGGTCAGAAAGCGACTGCCCGCCACCAATCCCACCAGGGCCAGCAGCACCCCCAGGATCACCCAGGCCTCGCTGAACTGGGTATCCTTGGCCGTGTCCACATAGGCGCGCTGCTTGCGCAGCCGCCAACGCCCGGCCCGTTTTACCTGTTCATCCATCTTGGCCCGGCCATCGGCAATCGCCCGGCCAGCGTCGTTGTTGATCGTCAAGAAAATCCTCGGGATTTTGGATTGGAGATTTTGGATTTTGGATTGGTCGGTGGATGCGGAGGCAATCCAAAATCGACAATCAAACAATCCCCAACAATCACTGCACCACAGGCACAGGAATCGTATCGGCGATGTCGGCCACGATCTCTTCGGCGGTGCGGCCGCGTAGGCGGGTCTGGGCGGCGATGTGGATGCGGTGGGTGAGCACGGTGGGGGCCAGGTGCTGGATGTCGCTGGGGATCACGTAGTCCCGGCCGCGCAGGGCGGCCAGGGCCTGGCAGGCCCGATAGAGGGCCAGGGTGCCCCGGGGCGAGACGCCCAACTGCACCGCGGCATGGGTGCGGGTGGCCCGCACCACCTGGAGCAGATAGCGGCGCACATCCTCGTTGACATGGATCTGCTTCACCTGGGCTTGCAAATCCAGCAGCACATCCACCCCGGCCACCACGCCCAATTCCACAAGGGGATCGCCCTTTTCATAGCGCAGCAAAATCTCGTCCTCCTCGGCCTCCGTGGGATAGCCCAGGCGGATCTGCATGGTGAAGCGGTCAAGCTGGGCTTCGGGCAGGGGGAAGGTGCCTTCCAACTCGATGGGGTTTTGGGTGGCGATGACCAGGAAGGGGCTGGGCAGGGGGTAGGTCTCCCCGTCCACCGTGGACTGGCGCTCTTGCATGGCCTCCAACAGGCTGGATTGGGTGCGGGGCGTGGCCCGGTTGATCTCGTCCGCCAGCAGAATCTGGCTGAAGACCGGGCCTGGGCGGAACTCAAATTCCTGGTTCTTCTGGTTGAAATAGTTGATCCCGGTCACATCGCTGGGCAGCAGATCCGGGGTGAACTGGATGCGGGAGAAGGAGCAGCCCACGCTGCGGGCCAGGGCCTTGGCCAGGGTGGTCTTGCCGATGCCGGGCACATCTTCCAGCAGGATGTGGCCGTCGCAGAGCATGGCCACCAGCATCAACTCGACCACATCCTGCTTGCCGATGATCACTTGGGCCACGTTGGCCTGGACGGCCTGGGCGAATTCAGATGGATTCACGGTGTTCCTTTCAATTGATGCAGTCGGCGCTGACGGCGGCTGGGCAGATCTTTGGACCGATCTCAGTCTTCTGGCAGGGGCAAGTGAACGAAAAAGGTTGACCCTTCTCCGGGCACGCTTTCCACGGAGATGGTGCCACCGTGGCGTTGTACAATCCCCCTGACCAAGTGCAGCCCCACGCCGCTGCCTGCTGCCAGGCCTTGGTTCCCCACCCGTTGAAAGATCTCGAAGATGGCGGCGTGATCTTTGGGTTCGATGCCCACACCGGTGTCGCTCACCATCAGCACCACCTCGTGGGGTTGAGTGCGCAGACTGAGGCTGATCTGGCCGCCTTGGGGGGTGTATTTGATGGCATTGGAGACCAAATTGTATACCATCTCCCGCAAGAGAAGGGCATCCCCCATAACTTCCGCTTTTTCTTCCGGCGGCGGAGACAAGAGGGTCAGCTTCTTCTCGCTGGCGCTAAGCCAAGAATCCTTTAACACGTCTCGACTAATCTCAGCCAAATCCAGGCGGCGCCGGTCGACCAGTTCGCCCTCGACCACCTGCTCATACCGGGTCACCTCGTTGATCAAGCCTATCATTCGATCCAGGGAACGGCGGATGATTTCAGCCCAGTCTTCGTGATCGACTGATAAAGATGGGAGATCCGAAACCAACAGATCGAAAAACCCTTGGATATTGGTAATGGGGCCGAGCAGGTCATGGGCCACCAGGCGCATGAGGGCTCTTCGCTGATCGTGGAGCAATTGACGGCTTTCGACCAATTGGGCGTTGGCGATGCTTATTGCGGCCATGCTGGCCAACATCTCCATGATTTCCACCTCTCCCTGATCGAAGTTGCGTTGCTGGTGGGAAAGCACATAGAGGACGGCAATGGTACGATTTCCGTGAATGATCGGCACGCCGGCATAGGAGCGCATGCGGCCCTCAACCAACATGGCATTGGCCGTGTGTGGATCATAGACAACGTCTGGGATGATCAACGGCTTGCCATTGTCCACGATCCATCGGGTGCTCCCCCCCTTGCGGCGCACCTTTGTGGCCACTTCTCCAACATCGGTGGAGGCACCCTGTAGAAAGACCTCTTTGTCGGGCATCCCAGATCAAGATGGATGCGTCCGAACAATTCACCAGCTTGTGTGCCCAAAAAACAACCTTTTTCAATACTTCCGAGACATCCAATTCCACATTGATAGCTAGGCTGACCTGAACCAGGGCCTCCATGACGCGGGGATTCTGCATCATGGGCGGAAGATCGGAGTCTGTTGGGTTAGCCAAGTGTATCCATTGCTGGGCTCCCTATTTCGCCAATGATAGACTGGCCACCCTCGATGGGCGGCCAAGCGGGCTAATCGCTTATCCGGGTTGATGGCAACCGGATGGGCCACGACCTCCATCAGGGGCAGATCAGAGATATGATCCGAGTAAAAGTAGCTGGCGGCCAGATCGATGCCATTGTCCTTGGCCCAGCGTTCGGTCCAATAGACTTTTCCCGCGCCATAGACCAAGGGCTGGCGCAGGGTCCCTTTCAGTACCCCTTCCGCCGCTTGCCACTCGGTATAAATGGTATGGGAGATATTTAACTGAGCGGCCACTTGCAGCACGGCGAACTGGCTGCTGCCGCTACAGATCAGCAGGGTGTGGCCTTGGGATCGGTGCCAGGCCAGGCGCTCCAAGGCCAGTTGGCTGATGGTGGGGGCCAACATGTCGGTATACCACGATCGGGCCAGCCGCCACATCTCGTCCATGTCCAGCCCCTTGAGCAACCGGGCCATGTGGTTGAGCAAACGGGTGGCATCCACCAGCCCCAGCTTGTGCAACAGATACTCTCCACCAAATCGGGCCATGTCCCGGCGGCGGATGTAGCGCTCCGCCAGCCCCTCCTGGCGCATATAGTCCAAAAACATGCGCCCAGAAGAGCCATCGAGCAGGGTGTCGTCCAGATCAAAAATTGCAGCAATGGGCATGGGCGGTCCTACTCCTTCGAGTCGGTTTTACGACGTTTGGTGGCTCCGGCGCTTTTTCTGTTGTTTTGCATCGCCTTGATCATCTTGGGCGAAACCAGAAGGCGCAGGTAGGCCGCGCCCCAGCGCATTTGATGCCAATAGAACACCTCGCTTTGCAGACAGACCAGGCCGGCTGTGGGCAGATGCAGGCTCATGCGGTCACTCCCCCCGGCGCACAACCCGGCGGCCAGATCCGCGCAACCGGGATTGTGGCCCACCAAAAGCACATGCCCACACCGTTCCGGCGCGGCCTGCACCACCTGCAAAAGGGTCTCTGCCGTGGCGTCGTAGACCCGTTCATCCCACAAAATGGCCTGGGAAAGATCCAGAATGTGGGCGGCAATCTCCGCCGTCTGTCGGGCGCGCAGGGCCGGGGAGCTGATGATCCAGTCCGGTGGCTGCTCTTGGCCGGCCAAAAACTCCGCCATCCGCCCGGCGTCATCCGGGCCGCGCCCGGCCAGGGGACGTTGAAAGTCGATGGCGTAGTCGCGTATAGGCTGCTGCTTTGGCATGGCGCAGGATGGAGATGCGTTTCATGAGGGTAGCCTTTGGTGGGAATGGGGCGAAATCGGCGCACATCTGAGTATAATCTGACCCAATGGTAAAGAGAATCGACGATTTCGGCAAATCCAGGTAAGGCGAGGGGCAATCCCGGCAGATCGCCAGGTGGATTTCGACCATTCCGGGAATGGGCCAATGCTATTGACTCGACCCAAGAACGCCCCGGCCCTTTCCCGGAATGCCCCCCTTGCATCGCCCTCGGCCCCCCGACCCCCAATTCTGGGGGAGGCGGTGGACAGTTCCCCCCAAGGTTGGGGGGCTAGGGGGGCAAGCAAGCGTAGAAGGCCGACCGCTTCCTGTTTGCGAACCAAGGTTTCCCCATGTATACTGGCCTCCATAGCCACCGTCTGTGGCGGACACACCCTGAATGCCGAAAAGGAGACGCCTATCGCCCCATCATGACCAGCCACAGGAAGAGAGCGCATGACCCAAAGAGTCTTCAATACTCTTTGGGTGACGAGGAAGGGGTTCCCGGCAGCGATGTCGGGCTAACCGGTTTGTAGTTAGCGCTTTAGCGCCCCAAGCCGGGAAAATCGAGAGTTCAGCGGATGCCCCCAGGCTGTCACCACCAGCCTGACCCAAGACCTCACCGGTCTTGGTTTGTATCTTCCTTCTTCACACAAGCAAAAGCAGACGGCCAAACCCCGCGGGCAACCGCGGCCACAGAACCGTCAAGCAGTGGAATAACACCATTAACAATTAACCATCAACCGTTAACCGTTAACCATTGGCAACGGTTGCTAACGGTCAATCTGCTTAATGGTTATCGCTATCTGCTATCCTCTCGAAGAAGGAGACCTAAACCCTATGTGTGGAATTGTTGGATATATCGGACCGAAGATGGCCGCGCCCATCGTGTTGGAAGGGCTGCGCCAGTTGGAATATCGTGGATATGATTCGGCCGGCATGGCTGTGGTGGACCCCGCCGGGACCATCCAGGTGCGCCGGGAGGCGGGCAAACTGGTCAATCTGGAGCAGGCCCTCTATGCCTCGCCCCGCTGCTGGGCAACATCGGCATCGGCCACACCCGCTGGGCCACCCACGGCCCGCCCTCCCAGCGCAACGCCCATCCCCACCGCAGCCCGGATGAGGCGATTGTGGTGGTGCAGAACGGCATTGTGGAGAACTTCCTGGAATTGCGCCGCATGTTGCAGGCCGAGGGCTACGACTTTCACCAGCGACACGGACACAGAGGTGATCGTCCACCTGGTCCATCACCACTACCACAACGGCAGCCAGGGCGATCTGGTGCTGGCCGTGCGCAAGACCTTGGCCATGCTCCAAGGCCCCAGCGCCGTGGTGGTGCTCAGTCGAGACCACCCGGACCGGCTGATCGTGGCCCGGCTGGGCAATGCGGGCGGCGTGGTGGTGGGCGTGGGCGAGGGCGAAATGTTCATCGCCAGCGACATCCCCGCCATCCTGCGCCACACCCGCAAGATGGTCTTTTTGGAGAGCCGCCAGATGGCCGTGATCACGGCCCAGGGCGCGGCGTACACGGATCTGGCCGGTCGGCCCGTGGACACAAAGCCCATCCAGATCGACTGGGACGCCGTGGCGGCGGAGAAGGGCGAGTTCCGCCACTTCATGCAAAAAGAGATCTACGAGCAGGGGCGCAGCCTGACCGACACCCTGCGCAGCCGCCTGGACTTCGAGCAGAACCGGGTGGTGCTGGACAGCCTCAACCTGAGCGACGAGCAGGCCCGCAGCCTGACCCGGCTGACCATCGTGGCCTGCGGCACCAGCTACTATTCCGGCCTGGCCGGCAAGTACATGATCGAGCGCCTGGCCCGCATCCCCGTGGACGTGGACTACGCCAGCGAGTTCCGCTATCGCCAGCCCATCATCGAGCCGGGGCAGATGGTCATCGCCATCACCCAGAGCGGCGAGACCGTGGACACCCTGGCCGCGCTGGAAGAGGCCCGCAGCCAGGGCGCGTTCACCGCGGCCATCGTCAACGCCATCGGCAGCCAGGCCGCCCGGGTCTGCGACGGCGTCATCTACATGCAGGCCGGGCCGGAGATCGGCGTGGCCAGCACCAAAGCCTTCACCGCCTCGGTGACGGACCTCTTCCTGCTGGGGCTCTATCTGGCCCAGGCCCGTGGCACGATCACCGAGGCGGAGCAGCAAGACCTGATCCGCGCCCTCAGCCAACTGCCCGGCCAGGCTGGCGAACTGTTGGACGAGGCCTGGCACAGCGGCTACTATCGCACGGTGGCCGAGGAATTCCACGACTTCAAGAACTTCCTCTATCTGGGCCGGGGCATCAACTATCCCATCGCCAGGGAGGGGGCGCTCAAGCTCAAGGAGATCAGCTACATCCACGCCGAGGGCTACCCCGCCGGCGAGATGAAGCATGGCCCCATCGCCCTGATCGACGAGGACTTCCCCACGGTGGTCATCGCCCCCCAGGACGGCACCTACGACAAGATGGTCAGCCAGATCGAGCAGGTCAAGGCCCGCAAAGGCCGGGTGCTGGCCGTGGCCCACGCCGACGACGAATACATCGCCCGCATCGCCGACCGGGTGCTGCCCATCCCCCGCACCCACGAACTGCTCATGCCCATCCTGGCCGTGCTGCCCCTGCAACTCCTGGCCTACGAAATCGCCGTCTGGAAGGGCGCCGACGTAGACCAGCCCCGCAACCTGGCCAAAAGCGTAACCGTGGAATAAAAAATAGGCCACGGATTATACGGATTTAACGGATCAAAACGGATTTTTCTCTTCTAAAAAAGATCCGTTTTAATCCGTTCGATCCGTTCAATCCGTGGCCTATTTTTTTCTTGAAGAAAGGAGGCACAATTTGCCCAGTGCATTGATCACCGGGGCCAGCCGTCGGGCGGGAATTGGGGCGGCCATTGCTCGTCGTTTGGCTGAGGACGGCCTGGATCTCTTCCTCACCTATTTCCGTCCCTACGATCATGAGACTCAACTCTCCGCCGGCGACGACGACCCCTCGCGGCTGATTGAGGAACTCAGCGCCCTGGGCGTCCGCGTCGTGGGCCTGGAGGCGGATCTGTCCCAACCCGACATCCCCGCCCACATCTTTGCCCAGGCCGAGGCCGCCCTGGGCCCGGTCTCGATCCTGATCAACAACGCCACCTATTCAACCTCCGGCGACATCCACCACCTCACCGCTCAACAACTGGACCGCCACTACGCCGTCAACCTGCGGGGGATGGCCCTGCTCTGCGCCGAGTTTGTGCGCCGCTTCCAGGCCGCCCAGCCCCAGCCAGACTTTGGCCGCATCGTCAACCTCACCTCCGGCCAGGGCGTTGGCCCCATGCCCGGCGAACTGGCCTATGTAGCCACCAAAGGCGCAGTGGACGCCTTCACCGTCAGCCTCAGCGCGGAGGTGGCCAGCCTCGGCATCACCGTCAACGCCGTGGACCCCGGCATCACCGACACGGGCTGGATTCCGCCCATCCTGCATGGCGAATGGACGGCGTCCGCGCCCCTGGGCCGGGTGGGCATGCCCGCAGACGCCGCCCGGCTAGTCAGTTTTCTGGCCTCGGTGGATGCTGGCTGGATCACCGGGCAGATTATGCGGTCTCGGGGTGGGCTATAAAGCTCGTAGTTGGCGCTTTAGCACCCTGTGGGTCGTGTACCCGCGGGCGCTAAAGCGCCAACTACGAGCTTTATGGCCCCCTGCAGTTTGCATCTTGTGTGCTGCCTGTGGTACGGTGGGAACACAACGGGAACATCAATTTCCGTTTCCCCACTTCCATTCCCGCACCACTTTCAAAAGGAAACCAAATCCTATGCAGACCACGTCCAAGCCAGGTCGGGAGGCCTACGCTGATTGGCAAACCCTGGTGGCAAAGTATCAGCAACCGGAAATCCGCAAGAGTGTGTGGCAGATCATCAACTCCTTTGGGGGCTTTTTCATCAGTTGGATCTTGATGTATTTTAGTCTGCGGGTCGGCTATTGGCTGACGCTGCTCTTGGCGGTGCCCACGGCGGGCTTTGTGGTGCGCATGTTCATCATCCAACATGATTGCGGCCACGGGTCATTCTTCAAGAATCGCAAGGCCAACACCTGGGTGGGGACCGCGGCCAGCCTCTTCACCATGACCCCCTATCGCTATTGGCGCAGAAACCACGCCATCCACCACGCCCACCACGCCGAACTGGAAGAGCGGGGCATCGGCGATGTGTGGACGTTGACCGTGGAAGAGTATTTCTCGTCGCCGTGGATCAAGCGGGCGGTCTATCGGGTCTTCCGCAATCCCTTCTTTCTCTTCGTGATTGCGCCAGGGTTCAATTTTATCCTGATTCAACGGTTGCCTCTGGGGGGCGGCGAGAAGTTGCGGCCTGCGGAACGCAATTCGGTTTGGTGGACCAATCTGGCTCTGGCCGCATTGGTGATTGGGGCAGGATTGCTGATTGGCTTCAAGGCCATGCTCATGGTGGAGTTGCCCGTGATCATCATGGCGGCCAGTGTTGGCACGTGGCTATTCTATGTCCAGCATCAATTTGAACGCACCTATTGGGATCACACCCCCCAATGGGATTACACCTTGGCCGCCATGCACGGCAGTTCCTATTATCAACTGCCCAAGGTTCTGCAATGGTTTACGGGCAATATCGGCTTCCACCACATCCATCACCTCAGCCCCCGCATCCCCAACTATCGGCTGCAAGAGTGTCACGAGCAGAACCCCCTGTTGCAACAGGTCTCTGTCCTGACCCTCAAGGCCAGTCTGCGCACCATGACCTTGACCCTGTGGGACGAGAAAAACCGGCGGCTCGTCACCTTCCGCCAGGCCATGCGGATGCGCAAAGGCTTGCCCACATTGGCGTAGGGGATCGCACAAATTAAGCGAACAAAAAAGGCTCCCAGACGCGAACGCGTCTGGGAGCCTTTTTGCTTGCGTTTCAAGGCTACGCCTCGTACAAAATCCGATCGATCTCCCGTAAGACTTCGCTTAGATCAGGGGATTGGGCGGCGACAACTGAATCATCCACATGTTTGTGGTGTGGGAAGGTCTTGAGTTCAGGATAGTGGGGTACGTTGTCATACCGAAAGATTAGGGTGCCGTCTGCCCGCTGGTAGTGATATGTATAGCGCGCCTTGGTAATTGTAAAGCGCTCAGCAATCAGTTTCTCGACCACCGAGAGCCGCGAGCGATTCGGGAAATGCAGTTCGGCATAAAATTCGCTGGTCTGGCCGGGGCTATCAGAGCGGTCGAAAATCTCCATCACTTCGATTTGTATTTCTTGGCGAGATAAAAGGGTGTTTTGGAGTCTGCCAAGGTAGCGATGTAACGAACTCATCAGGCTGCCATTGGCAACGCGTAGGCTTCGACCAAGTCAACCATCTGCTCAAGCTCAACCTTTGTCTCTTGATAAATCTCATATTTGTTTGCCCAGCGCAATAGATCGATCTCGTCCCCAAGCTCTCCTGCCGTGAACCGGGCAAAGAAAATGCTGGAGGTCATGCCATGACGCAGTTCGTATTGGGTCAACTCCCGTATGACTTGAATAAAATCATCCAACGGAACCGCTCGCTCAAGGGATTGACGCAAGATCTGTTTCAGCGCTTCGCCTGATTGCGGTATCGACTCGGACGTGAATTTTACTTTCGACATACGGATCTTCTCCTGCGGTGACCATCAGTTCACTTCAATTTGACTACGGATGCCTGTGCGATTTTGTCTGCATTATACGGCAAGAACGTCGGGCTGACAACCGGTGATTTTTCGCTGGTTTCCTATCACCCCATTTTTCGCGCCGTGGCCAACCGAACCCTGCTGGTGGGCTGCACGCGGCAGCTTTTTGGGCTTCGACTGCTGACGCAGCTTTGCGCGCATCTGAGGGGTGGGCATGAAGCGCTTAACCCGGCCAATTTTGGGCAAGGGGCGGATCACCCGATGGGTGCGGTTTAGCTCCTTGACATGGTCGCCCAGGGGGATCATGAAGAGGATGCAGCCGACCAAAAAGGCCAAGCTGCCCGCCAGGCTGACCCAGTCACCGCTGCGCAGGCTGGCGATCAAAAAAAGCAGGGTGCCCACAATAAATAGCACCCATCCGCCGGTTTGATACGTGAGTTCTCGTGAAGTAGATTTTTCCATGTTCGTCCTCCTGATTCCGACCCAATTGCAAGGGATCAATTTTACCGTTCAGCGCCCTTTGGCGGTTAAAAATCACACAAAATAAATCGACGGCCCCTCCGCAGATGCTTTCGCATCGTCAGAACAACCGCCGAAGGTTTGCGTTCAATTATTCTATCAGATCACTCAGTGGGTCGCCAACTTCTTGCGATAACGGGCGTAGGTGGCGTAGTCGATGGGCACCCGGCGGCGGATGTAGTCCCAGGTTTGGGGTGCCCGCTTCTGCATGTCCAGGATCCGATCGGTCACCAAGATCTCGAAGGCGTCGGAGCCTGCGCCGCTGCCATAGCTGACGGCCAGGATGCGCTGGCCCGGCTGGGCCACATCCAAAATGGCCGTCAGGCCGATCATGGCCGACCCGGCGTAGGTGTTGCCGATCTCCGGGGAGAGCAGACCGGTCTGCCATTGGGCCGGGGTGAAGCCCATCTCCTTCATGGCCCGGGTGGGGAACTTGACGTTGGGCTGATGCACGACCACAAAGTCATAGCTCTCCGGGCGTGGTTTCCATCTCCGTCATCATGGCCTGGGCCGCGGGGATGACGTGGCCGAAGTAGCCCGGATCCCCGCTGAAGCGTTCGGCGTGGCTGGGGAAGTGGGTGCCGGGCCGTCGCCAAAAGTCCGTGGTGTCCGAGACATAGCTCAGGCTGCGCTGGATGATGGCGCAGGATTCCGTGGCCGGTCCCAGCAGATAGGCCGCGCCGCCCGCCGCCGCGGTATATTCCAGGGCATCACCGGGCCGGCCCTGGGCCGTGTCCATGCCGATGGCCAGCACATAGCGGGCCATGCCGCTGCCCACAAAGCCGATCCCGGCCTGCATGGCCTCGGTGCCCGCCTTGCAGGCAAACTGCCAATCCGCGGCCTGGGTGTTGGGCGTGGCCCCAATGGCCTCGGCCACAATCGTGCCCGTGGGCTTCACCGCGTAGGGGTGGCTCTCGCTGCCCACCCACACGGCGCGGATCTCCTGGGGATCGATCTGGGCCCGGGCCAGGGCGTTGCGGGCCGCCTCAATGCTCATGGTGGCCGTGTCCTCGTCCAACCCCGGCACAGACTTCTCCTTCACCGGGCCGGGGGACGGCTTGCCCTCCCACACCCGGCTGATCTCCGTCCCCGCCAGGCGGAAGCGAGGCACATACGCTCCGTAGCCGACAATGCCCACGTCGATGACTGGTTTGTTTAGCATAAAACCCCCGGAGTGATGGTTAATGGTTGACGGTTAATGGTTAATTGTTAATGATGTGGGTTGACCACCTCTCATTAACATCAACCATTAACCGTCAACCATTAACAATTTGTCAGTAATTCCACTGCCCGTTCCACCCGAATCTGCCCCTCTTGCACCATCCTGGCGGCAATCCGGTCCACCTCCATGCCCGTGGCCCCGGCGGCCACGGCCACCTGGCGGGCGTGCAGGCTCATGTGGCCGCGCTGAATGCCTTCCGTGGCCAAGGCCCGCAGGGCGGCCAAATTTTGGGCCAGCCCCACTGCGGCCATAATCTCGCTCAACTGCCGGGCGGAGGTGACGCCCAAAATCTTCAACGCCACCTGGGCCACCGGATGCACCTTGGTCGCCCCGCCCACAATTCCCACGGCCAAAGGCAGTTCCAACCGTCCAAATAACGCCAAAGCCCCTTCGCCCGTTCCCTGCATCCGCGACCACATGCCAATCCGTCAACGCCCGATACTGTCCGTCCCTGGCCGCGTAGGCGTGGGCACCGGCTTCGATGGCCCGCCAATCGTTGCCCGTGGCCAGGGCCACGGCGTCGATGCCGTTGAGGATGCCCTTGTTGTGGGTGGCGGCCCGATAGGGGTCGGCCACGGCAAAGGCGTTGGCGTGGGCAATGTTGCGGATCACCTCGTCGCCGCTGTGGTCGATGGTGCTGAAGCTGGCCGCGGGGATGGTCACCTCGGCCCAGGCCCGGCGCTGATCCGTCAGGTTGCTGAGGATGCGCAGGAGGGCCGTGCCGCCGCTCAACCGCTCCAGGCTGGGGGCGATGGCCTCCGCCGCCGTGTTGATGGCGTTGGCCCCCATGGCGTCCTGGGTGTCGAAGAGCAGATGCACGATCAGCATGGGGCCGGTGGGGGTGTCGGGCAGGGGGCGCACCTGAATGTCACGGGGTCCGCCGCCCAGGCGGGCGATGGTGGGGCTGGTGTCGGCCAGGCGGAGCAGGGCCTCTTTTTCGGCCAGGATGGCCTGTTCGGCGGCCACGGGGTCCGGCACGTCCAGCAGTTGAATCTGGGCGATCATGACCGAATCCGTGCTGCCCGTGTGGAAGCCGCCGCCGCTGCGGGCCAGCTTGGCCGCATAGCTCACCGCGGCCACCACGGAGGGCTCCTCCACCACCAGGGGGACCAGAAAATCCTCCCCATTGATCACGAAGTTGGCCCCGATGCCCAGGGGCAGGCTGTAGCGGCCCACCACATTTTCCACCATCTTGTCGGCCTGGGCAACGGACAGCCCATCGGCCAAGGCCCCAATTTCTTGCGGGGAGAGATCGGCCCATTCGGCCAACACGGCCACCCGCTGGGCAACGCTCAATTGGTAATAGCCTGAAAGTCTGGATGATTTTGACATGGATTTTGTCACCGGAAAACCACCAATAGCGGGTTAATGACCGCACTCACCCACTGGGGCGAGAGGGCCAGGGCCAGGGAAAAGGCCAACATCAGCATGGCCGCAATGATGCCGGACAGGTGGTCCCGTTCCGGCAATGGGCTGGGCAATGGATCTGACGAAGGGCCGGATGATTGGCTGGATGTCGGGCCAAAGAGCAGACGAACCAGGCGCACAAAGGCCACCGCCGCCCCGGCAGAGGCCAGCAGGATCACGGCGGCAAGCTGCCAGTCGATGGCCGCCACCATCTGGATGGCTGACCAATGGCCGATGAACCCCACGGTCAGGGGAAAGCCCACCAACCCCAGGCTGCCAAAAATGAAGAGGGCGCTGTTCCAGGGCAGACGGCTGCCGATCCCGTGCATCTGTTCGGGCCGCATGGAGCCGGCTCGCTCTTCCAGGGTGGCCAAGCCCCCAGCGCTGATCATCAAACTGACCGCCCGCATCACAAAGAGCACCAAGACCAAGGGCCAGCGGCGCACCCCGGACATGGCCAGGGCCAGGATGATCAAGCCCCAATCGTGGAGCGACGCATAGCCCCACAGGCGGCCTGGGTGCGCCGTGCCCAGGGCGGCCACGCCTCCCCAAACCGCGGTGATTGTGCCCGCCCACACCAGCCAATTGGCCAGGGAGACCGAGGTGATGATGAACGGATAGGTGGTCAGCACCCGATGAAAGAGCACCAACACGGCCAATTCATAAAAAAGATTGACCGTGGCCGTTGCCACAGGGGGCGCGCTGTGGGCGGATGCGCCGTGGGTGCTGTGCAACGGGAAGGGGGCCAGCAGAATCAGCAGCCCCAAGCCCAGCAGCCGGGAGATGGTGGCCAGCAATGCCCCATCCTGGGGGTTGAGGGGGATCTGATCGATATGCCAGGCGGCCAAAAAGAAGAGCGGGAAGGCGATTAGCGGGGGCAAAACCGCTCGCAGCGCGCCCCGATAATTTCCCAGACGCCCGGCCTGAAGCACAAAGATCGATCCGCTGGTCAGCCCCACCAAAATCAGCGGGCCGATCAGCGCGGGAACCAGGGGGGCGACCGTGATCAGGGTCAAACTGCTGTATCCGGCCAAGAGCAGCAGGATAAAGGAGATCAAGCTGCGCCCTTGGCTGTGCAGGGCCGACAGCCCAAAAGCCACCGCGGCCACGAAGAAGTAGACAGCGAGGACAGGCAGCGAGGCCAAGGTGGGTTCCAGCACAAAGCCAAACCGCTCCCAGTTCGCCCCCAGATCGATGACCAGACCGGTCAGCGGTATCGGGACAGCCTGCAATGTGTCCAACCGCCACAGCCAGATCCCCAGACCGCCGACGATAATGGCAGCGGTTGCGGCCACGGCCTGCTCCCACTGGCGCAAGACATAGGCGACCCCGGCCATCAGGCCCAGGGCCACGACCAAAAAGACCGGCAAGGGAATCCCACTGGACAACTCAGCCACGGGTCGAGCCTCCGGGCATGACAGCGGGGGAGGTTGTGGGAGAAGTTGAGACCGGGGTTTGGATCTGCCCGTCTCGCGCCTCATGTGGCCGATCTGGGGCCACGCGCCGGGGGGCCAGTGCAGCCCCAGACGCCGGCAGGACCAAGTAGCTGCACGCCAAAATCAGCACAAGCTCTACGCTGCCCACGATCACAATCAGGGCCGGATTGGGCAGGAGGATGGCCGTGGCCGCTTGCACGGTCACCAGCCACAGGGCCAGGCTGATCCCCATGTGCAGGGGGCTGTCACCCACCAGCAGGATGACCAGGGAGACCAGGGTTAACCATGAAAAGAGATCGATCGTCTGCGCATCGATCAAGGGCAGGGGCAGACGGATATCCTGGGTGGTGAAGAGAAAATAGGCCAGCAGCACCACGGCCAACCGCATGGCCAGGTTGCCGGACCGGGAGACATGGCGATTCCACTGCACCTGGATGGCGGACATGGCCAGCATCACCCCGGCCAAACCGGCCAAAAAGAGAAAGGCCGTGGCCCACTGGCTGGGCATGTTGAACCGCTGCACCAGCAAATTGCCCACACCCCATTGCACCAAAAGCAGCCCCGCCAAGGCCCCCCGCCAATCCCACAGGATCACAATCAGCGCCGCCACGACGCTGATCACGATGAAGCCGGTCTGGGTTGTAAAAAAGCCAAACGAAAAAAGACCATCCATAATCAAAATACCAGAACAGTTTATCCAAAAAGGAAGAAAGCAACCAGCACAAAGACCGTTGCCCAGGCCACATAGCCAGCGCCTTCAAACATATCGAAGAGCCGTTCCCACAAAACGGAGACAAGCCCAACGCTCCGGCGACCCCCTTCGGCCAACCATTCCAAGCTGGCCAACCGGCTCAGGAGATCCGGATAGCGGCCCAGATAGGACCAGAAGCGGGGCCGGATCACCGAGACGCCGATGCCCAGGAGCAGGGGCACCCCCAGGGTGATCCAGACCGAGGGGCCGGCCACGACGCTGGCCAGGTTGCCCGCGTCCGCGGGGATGGCGTCGGGCATGCTGGCCAGGGCGGCAATGGCCCGGGGGTAGATGCCGGCCAGGGCCAAGGGCAGGGCCAAGATCACACTAGCCGCCCACAGCCCCATCACCCGGCTGGAGCGCAGGGAGGGGACATCCGTGCGGGGCGCTGTGCCCCAACTGCGCAAGAGGGCGGCCACTTGCAGGGTTTGGGCCACAATGTAGGTCAAGAAAAAGGGCAGGATCAGCGAGTTCAACGTGGTCAATCTGGCCAAATAGGGCTGGGTGAGAAAGCCGGGGGTAAAGGGGACGCCGATCAGGGCCAACGCGCCCCAGGCTGACCGGGATCTGCCAGCCCCACTCTTGCCACACCCGCTCGCCCACCAGCCACAGCGCCCCGCCCAGGGCAAAGGCCGTGGTGGGCCAGATCATGGCGTTGGGGCCTTCCAAAGGCGAAAGCGCACCGGCCAGACCCGCCAACCCCACCGAGGTGACCAGCACAAACGAGGTGTGGCCAGGCTGATCTGTCACCGTCCACGCCGCCACGGCGCTGGCCAAAAGGCCCAACAGGATCAGGGTCAGCACCGCGGGATGCACCAGGATGAACTCGTTCCCCAGATCGATGGCCCAGGCCAGCAGCCACAGTCCACCCAAGGCCGGCACCATGTGATCCAACAGCCGCTCCGACACGCTCATGCGCACGGTGCTGCTGGGCAACAGCCACAGGTGAAAGGGATAGGCCCCGGCGCGGATGGCGGCGGCCACCAGCATGAGGGCCACGGTCTCCATGGGCAGCACGCCCCCTTGCAGGGGTTGCCCCGGTCCCCCTGGCCCGGCGGGCAACAGCCCGATCAGCAACAACAAGGCGCCGATCAGGCTCAGCCCTTGGGCGCGGTTGATTCGGCCCTCAGCCCAATTTTCATGCCCGTTTTCGTGCCCATTGGCGAGATTTTGGGGCGGGCGGTGGAGCACGAAGGTGTATCGGGCCAGTTGCAGCCCATCCATCAACACCCAGGTCAGGGTGGCCGTCAACAGGTTGCCGCTGCTCACAAAGAGCAGCCCCGACGCCAACATGCCCAGATGGAGGGCCAGGTTGGCCCCTGTAAGGCGGCTTTGGGCCGTGGTGGTGGCTTGGTCGCCCCGATTGTAGTCGTAGAGCAAGACCCCTGCGCTACCCAGAAGCAACATCAGGCTGGCCACATACCAGTTCCAGCCATCGCCGATCCAGAGCAGGTTGGTTCCCTGCTGCAACACGGGCTGCCACGGACGGGAAAATTCCGGCACCACGGGCCGGTTGCGCAGATAGAGTTGCAGCAGCCCAGCCGCCGCAACAAAAAATAGCGCCGTCCCCCGCTGATGGAGGGGCCGACGCATCCAGCGTCCTGCGCCTGCTAGAATGAGTGCCCCCAGGAAGAGCACAAACGGCGGCCCCAGGGGTGTTGTCACAACGTCAAACCATAGATTCATGCCAAGATTTTAGCACAGAGGAATAGACAATGCCCAATGCACAATGGACAATGCACAATGACGTCATTGTGCATTGTCCATTGTGCATTGGGCATTTTTCTACGCGTCATCCTGGTCGATGGCATTTTGGGTGATGCGGTTGACTTCGGGCAGGGAGGCACCTCGGGCATTTTCCAGCCGGGCCAGCCGTTTGTTGAACTGGCTGAGGGCATAGTCGATGAAATCTTCCTGCACCAGGCCGAAGGGCATGGGGTCGTAGCGGCCAAAGATGTCGCCGATCACCCCCAGGGCGGGCATGAGCACGGCATTCATGGTGGCCTCCATCTCGTCCCACAGCTCAGGATGCGCCGCCACCAGCCGGGAGAGCAGGAAGACCCCATAGGCGATATGCCGGGACTCGTCCTGCTTGAGCAACCGGATGCCGTCCCGCAAGCCGGGCAACAGATCGTTGCGCTCCAGCACGCTGAAGAAGGCGTGGTAGCCGGTCTCGGCCAGCACCCCCTCCACCACCATGTTGTACGTCACCGACGCCCGCATCTGGGCCAGGGGAGATCTGTCCGTGAGCAGGGCGGCCATGGTTTGGGGCAGGGTATCGTAGAAGATGGTCCGATAGCTGGGCGTGTCGGTGAAGTGGGCCAGATCCGGCTGGGTTTGGACCACCTCGGCCAGGAAACGGCTGAAGAAATCCGTGTGCTTGGCCTCTTCCCACAGGAAGGAGGTCAGGTACATCTCCTCTTCGACCCGGCCTTCTTGGGCCATGACCATGAGCAGGGGCAGCAGATCCAGGGTCACCGCCTCTTCGCCAGCCTGGAAGAGGGCGGTGAGGTTGAGCAGCACCTCCTGCTCGACGGCGGAGAAGTGGGGCCATTCCAGAATGTCCCGCTTGAAATTGATCTCGCTGGGATTCCAGATGCCGTAGCGCTTGCTCAGTTCAAAGAGGCGCATGGGCGGTGACTGGCGGTCGAGTCCACGGGTGACCGTGGCAAAGGTTGTGTGAGTGGCGGTGTGGGCGGCGATGGAAGGCGGCGTGGGGATCATCGTGGGGATTCCTTTTCTGGCTGTGGAGGATTGGGATGGGTTGGATTGACTATACCTTCTCCTGCACGAAATGCATGAACAAGTTCACGGACAGCGGGTCAAACTGGGGGCCGTGGTTGGTGCGATAGTCGGCCAGGGCCATGTGGATGAGCGGATGGTGGCTGGGGGGCAGGTGCGCCAGCGCCCACACGCCCCCCTCGTCTTTGGACAAAATGCGCCCGTCGCCTTGATAGGCCAAAATTCGACACCCATTGAGGATGGCGTAGGTGGCGTTGGTCTCCAAATAGTCCTGGGACCAGTGAAAATCATCCACCACCGAATCCATATAGTCCTCCGCGGGCACCTCTGGGAAGAGATCGGGGATGGGCTGGCCGAAGACGCAGATGCCCCGGGCCTGGGTGGTGGCCACATGGGCGGCCAAGTCCGGATCCCGGCGGCGCACGTCGTTCCAGGCCCGCCAGCCCTCGTCCGCCAGATCCGCGGCCATGCGGTCTCGGTGATCTTCGCTGAAGTGGAAGTCGTAGGGGGCAGGGTGACGCCAGGGCTGCAACTGCTTGCGGGTGAGAAAGCTGATCTCAATCGGTCGAGGCTGGAATGAGAGGGTGAGCAGCATCTCTGCGGCCACAAACTTTTCGTGGATGGTCATGGGGCCGTGGCCGACCACCAACAGATCGATGTCGCTGCGATCCGGGTGGAAGCAGCCCATGGCCAGGGAGCCGTGGAGATAGAGGCCGGTCAAGTTGCTGTCCATGATGGCCCGCACCCCGGCCAGCAGATCCCGCACTTGGTTGTAGATGGGGGTGGGGCAGTCGGCCCAGCGATATTGGGTCACGGCTATTTCATCTCGATGGCGAAGTGGTGGCCGTCGGGTCTGTGCCCCGGCAGATCTGAATCCCCGGCGCAGCCTCGAAGATTTCGCCCATTACCACGCCTCGTTCGACCAGCGCCGTTCGGGAAAAGTCGATGTCCGCCACCCGAAAGGTGATGCTGGGGGCATCGGCCCCAAGCCGACCCGTCCCCCCGGCGTGAAGGCAGAGGGAACAGCCGCCGGTCTCGAAGGCCACCCAGGCCTGATCGGCGTAAGTCTCCAAGTCGGCGGGATAGGTTACCGTCAGCCCTAACACCTTTTTATAAAAGTGCACGGACCGATCCATCTCCTGCACGTAGAGGATGGTCTGCATCAGGCTGCCCAACACCTTGCCCTCTTTGCGGGCCAAATAGGCCAGATAGTCGCCAGAGGCGATGGGGGTACCGATAGGCGTGCCCCAGTTGTACGGATAGCCCCAAGCCGCCACCGTGCTGCCATCCCCCAGGGTGACGGTCATTTCCGCCCGCACAAACTCCGTGGGCGGCTGGGCGGACTCGCCGCAGCCTTCGTAGTCGTCCAGCAGGGGCAGCAGATAGGCGGGGTTGTGGATGCGGAAAAGTTCGCCCTTCACCCGGCTTGTGCCATCCGTGGCGGGCGTCACCAAGCCGGGATAGCGGCCCAGATCGTAGACCTGGCCGGAGACCGTGCCCGGTCCCAAATCATCGCTGTGCCGGGCCAGCAGATGGCCCATGGGGTGGCCAAAACCGGGGCGCAGGGTGCCGTAGACGAAGAGGTGTTGAAGATCCATGATCAGCCTTTGCTTTGGGCACAACCGGCGGGGTGGACCAGTCGGGCGACGGCGGTGAAGGCCACGGGTACCCCGGTGGGCGGGAGGTTGGGGCCGCCAAAATTGAGCACCAACTCGTCGTAGCCCTGGCCGTCCGCGTTGTGGCTGTGGGCGGTGGAGAGGGAGAGCAGGACATAGCCGATCATCTCTTCTCGGCTGTCGGCGATATCCTCCGCCTTATAGGGATCCCCGCAGCAACCGCAGATCAGGGGCAAAACGTGGCCGTTGTCAAAGTGATAATAGCCGACCCCGTTGTCCATCTGCACATCCACGATGCGCTGGCCCACGATGCAGCCTTCCAAAAATTCCTGCACACACTGGGGCCGTCCGCTCAGGCGCAGAATGGGCATGTCGTGTTTGGCGCAGATGGGCGCATCGGCCTTGAACATGGGCGCCCTGGCTAGGTCGGACGTTGCGGGTGCTTCTGCATTTCGCCGCTTGCGGAACTGGCGCATCATCACCCGCAGACGAGGGCAGGTTGTGCTGGCCCGAATCCTTGGGGGTGATGTCGTCCCACAGAAAGCTGTCGTTGAGCAGGGTGTCTTTGAGTTGGGCGTAGCGTTTTTGCTCTTTTTGAGAAAGGGGACTGCCACCCACGGGTTCGCCGACATGGGTGGCCGAAACAACCCGGACGTGTAGCCCTGTAAATTCGTCGTTCAGGGCCTGCCACTGGTCCACATCCAAGGCCGGGCGACTGCCGCCAAAGTGCCGATAGGTCTCGTGATAGCGCTGATAGTGAAAGGCATCCAGATCCTCCGTCTCTGTGTTGAGCAGTTCCATCATGTAGATCAACAGCCGCTCCACCTCTTCCCGGCCATGATTGATCTGCAACCGGTTGATCCGGCTCTGCTGGCGTCGTTCATCGTCCGAAAGGGCGAGGATCTGGTTTATTTCGGTCAAAAGGCGGTCGCGCTTGGCGATAACCTGGGCACGCTGTTCAGGGTCTAAAATGACTGGCATAGTTGTCAAAATCTCCTAATCAAAATCAGCGGTCATATCCGACCGCATTTTTAATTTTCAAATTTCAGTTCTCAATTTTCAATTTCTTCAACTCATCTTCAAGGCTCAGCGGATCATACCCCAACTCATACGCCTTTTTGCTGTCCAACGCCACATCCGCCGGACGGGGCGCGGCCATCTCCACATCGGCCTGCTTGCCCCGGATCAACTGGGCCTGGGGAAGCTCGAAGACCTCTCGCAAAAGCTGGCCGAAGTCGTAACGGCTGACCCGATCCCGTCCGCCCAGGTGCAGGAAGCCGTGGGCCTGCTCCGCGGCCAGCAGCAACCCTTTGGCCGCGGTCTCCCCGCTGGCCGGGGTGCGGAATTCGTCGGTAAAGAGGCGCAGGTCTTTGCCGGAGCGCATCTCCCCCAACATCCACTGCATGAAACTACCATTGCGAGTCCCGCTGCGGCCAAACATCAGCGGCATACGGCAGATGGCCGATTCGGGGTAGAGGCCCAAGATCTTCTCCTCGGCTTCCACCTTTTGCTCGCCATACACGCTGATCGGGCTGACCGACGACGTTTCGTCATACGGGGCGCGGGTGCCATCAAAGACCAGATCGGTTGACGTGAAGACAAAGGGGATGCCCCGATCCGCGCACAACCTGGCCAAATTGAGGGTGGCGGTCACATTGATCCGGTGCGCCTCGGACCGATTCACCTGCACCCAATTGGGGTTGGACAGGGCCGCCGTGTGGATCACCGCGTCGGGTTGGATGTGGGCGAAGGCGGCCTTCATCTCGGAGAAGTCGGTCAGGTCCACCCGGCCCGTGTCCAAGCCGGGGAGGGCGACCGGGGTGGACCGGTACGCGCCAAAAATGGTCCAGCCCGGCCATGTCTTCAGGGCGACGCGGGCCAAATTCCAGCCCAAAAAGCCGCTGGCTCCGGTGATGAGGAGGTGTTTGTTTGGGGGATTTAGCATGAAACGTCCCAAGTTTGAGGGGAGATTGATCGGTCGTATCCGTGGCGAGTTTATTTTTTGGGGTAGTTGAGGGCATAATCTGAAAATTCTTCCAAGTGGGTTTGGGATTCGGTTGATAGATCCGATGTTGAGTTCTATGAAGATTGTACGATTGCCAATACCACAATACGCATATCGGGAACGTACCACTCGCGGTGTTCGTGATGAACGTGGTTGCTCCGCACTCAAGCTCTGCGACCTGGATTGCATCTGGGGTACGTATGTTGAAATCAGCTCGTAACTTCGCTGCTGTTTCAGCGATGTCGGGCGTTACGGCAAGCATTTGTATGCCTGGAGCCTGGGTAAGAATCTCCCGATACTCTTGGCTGACCTTCGTATTGCCTTGCCGAAGCGGATGAACCAATACCTCCACAAGTGTGATGGTCGATGTGACTGCCTGCACTTGTCTGGCATGGATGGTCTGAAAAAGTGACCGAACGATGGGCAGAATCAGGGTTTTCTCGATGAAGAAGATGAAAGGGGATGTATCCAGCCGACAAGCTGACCCCGAAGGATCTACCCATCCACGAGTCACGCTCCTCGTTGATGTATGTGTCCACATCTACACCACGCCAAAGCTCCTTCTCCAGTCCTTGTAGATCCATCAAGCTCGGCTTTGAAGTCATAACAGGACGTCCTGTTTTCAGCTAGGCCAGCCAGATCCCGAAGAAGACGCATTTGATCTTCGGCGGCTAGTGTTTGGAATTGGTTTACGACAAGTCGATAGGTCGCCATGCTGATTGTCATTGTTCAGACCCCTTCTGTGTCAGATTCTTTCACCATAAACCACAAAAACAGAGGACGCAGGAATCCCCCCTGCGTCCTCCAATTGTACCTCAAAACCGTATGGTTGCGAAGAAGCGTTATGCAGCCGTGGTCGGCGCACCCACGGCCCCGGCCGCCCCCAAAATCTCGGCCATGCGCCGGTTGATCTCGGCGTCCTTGGCGCTGGGGTGGATGGCGGAGATGGGGCCATCTTGCTTGTTCTGGCCGCTGATCACGCTGACATGGGAGACCGGGAAGAGTTCCATGGTCCCCGCAAAGGCGCCGATCAACTCGCCGAACTTCTCGATCATGTAGGCGGTGATGCCCTCGTCGCCGCCGGATTCCAGGATTTCGATGGTGCGGGCAAGCTGGTTGAGCTCGGCCTGGGCCTGGCCGCGGATGGTGGCGGCTTCGCCCTGGGCCTCCTGGACCATCTTCTCCTGGGCCGCGGTGGCGGGCATGAAGATGCTGGCCTCCAGCCGGGCCTTGACCATCTCGATGCGCTGCTTCTCCGCCTCGATCTGGGCCCGCATGCCGG
Source organism: uncultured Chloroflexia bacterium (assembly GCA_963704975.1). Lineage (GTDB taxonomy): Bacteria > Chloroflexota > Anaerolineae > Caldilineales > Caldilineaceae > JAGNDO01. The sequence continues at coordinate 167,528 of CAVPIK010000016.1, forward strand.
CCACTTCGGACTCGGCGTTGCGGGTGGCCTCTTGGATGCCGATGGCCTTGCGCTGGTTTTCCTGGGTCACCTTCACCCGGGTTTCGGCGTCGATGCTTTGGCGCTCGTTCTCCAGGTTGCGCACGGAGACCTCGGCCCGGCGGGCCTCTTCCTGCTCCCGGGCGTTGGCCCGGGCCACGGCCTGGGCCACCCGGGCCTGGGACTCGGCGTTGGCGGTCTGGATGCGTTTGAGCAGGGCAATGTAGAGATCCGGCTCATCCACGCCGTCCAGCCGGTGATCGTCCACATCCGCAATGTTCAGGGTGGTGATCTCCAGGCCGATGCCCTCCAGATCCGACTTGCAGACCTTGATCATGCTCTGGATCAGCCGGTCCTTGTGGCTCATCACCTCTTCCGGCGTCATGGAGGCGATGGTGTCCCGCAGGTGGCCCTCGATGATGGAGTTGGCGATGCCCCGCAGCTCGTGCCAATCGTCGGTCATGTGCAGGATGCGTTTGACCGCGTTGAGCATGCCCCGGTCCGTCTTGGCCACGGCAAAGCTGACCGTGGCGGTCACCGTCAGGGGCACAATGCCGGCGGCGATGGCCGACTCCACCACCACCGTGGCGGTCTGGGGGGTCAGGTCCATGGTGTCGAAGCGGTTGATCAGGGGCAGGACGAAGACCCGTCCGCCCCGAAACATGGTGAAGCCCTTGCCCTTGCCGTGGACAACGGCCAACCGGCTGGGCGGTACCAACTTCATTTTGGAAACGATCTGATAGATCAGCGTGGCCAGGATCAAGAGGGCCAAAGTGGCTAAAAAGGGTAACATGGTGAAACTCCTTTATGGGAATGGGGGATGGGTTAGCTTTGGCGGGTCGGCGCCTGACGGCTCAACAGATCCCGCACGCTGATGCCGAAGCCCTCTTCGAACTGGGCCAGGAAGTCGACCATGGCCGCTGGGCCGCGGTTGACCGCGGCGTTGAAGCCGTCTTCCTCGTTGAGCACCAGCATGTTGTCCACGTAGAGATCTTTGGCGTGCTCTTGATAGCTGGCGAAGAAACCGGGCATCTGGGTGAGGAAGAGGGCGATGCGGCCCGTGTCCCCGGATTTGGCCAAAAGTTCAACCTTCTGTTGCAGCAGATCGTTGCGCACTTCCTGCACGATCTGCACAGATTCGCCCTCGCCCCCGGCCTTGATCTCCGCCGTACGACGGCGCACATTGGCCTCTACGGTCACCTCGGACTGGTTTTTAAGCCGTTGCAGATCGACCTTCAACTCCTCCACCTGGCGCTGGCCCTGACTTTGGGCCTCGGAGATGGTGCTGTCCGCCTCCAGCCGGGCCCGATTGATGTCGGCATTGCACTGGCGCCGGAAGAGTTCCACCTCCTGCTGCACTTGCAGGATGCGCTCGTCGGCCTGGTTGAGGGCCACCATCATGCGCCGCTTGCCGTCGGATTCGGCCTGGTCGGCCAGGGCGCGCAGGCGGGCCTCCTCGATCTCCACATCCTGGCGCTTGCGGGAGAGGGTCTTGTTGGCCAGGTTGGCGATATAGTTGGACGAATCCCAGATGCGTTGCAGGGAGACGGAGACCACGTCGATGCCAAAGGCGCTGAGATCCTCCCGGCAATCCTCCAGCAGCAGACGGCGGAAGATGGCCCGCTCACCTGTGTCTGCCTCTCCCTTGGCATCCTGGCTGTCGCTGGCCACCTGGCTGACCGTCTCCTTGCCAAAGGCGGCTTCGGCCACGGCCATCAGCCCCAACTCTTCGACGCCTTCCGTGCTCTCCACCATGCCGATGGCCTGGAGGGGCGTGGTCTTGTTGAGGGCGGCCCGGAAGTTGCCCACCATGGTCTGTTGAATCTGCTCTTGGATCAGCGTCAACGGCTTGCCCAAAAGTTGCTGAATCGCGCTGTAGAGCAGGCTTTCGCTCTCGTCGTCGATGATCACGCAGGCCGTGGCGTCCGCGCCCACGTCGATGCCGTTGGCCGAGTTGACCCCCTCCACCCGCACGTTGATGGGGATGATGGTCAGGTCGATGGCCTGGACGCTCTGGATGAAGGGGATGACATAGGTCCAGCCGCCCTTCTGGATGCGAAAGCCAAATTTGCGGCCATCGATCACGGTCTCCGTGCCGCCGGTCACCACCAAAATGTGGTTGGACGGGCAGACCCGGATCAAGGATCGCAGCAGGACGATCACGCTGGTGAAGACCACCAGGGCGGCGATGCCGCCGATGGCTCCGGTTAGTTCGGGAAGTAGTGACATAGTTTGGTTCTCCTTGGTTTAGGTGGGGGGGGGTGAAGGGGTGAAAGGGCGAGCGGGTGAAGGGGGGACATCACCCTTCACCCCTTCACCCCTTCACCCCTTCACTCGATCAATCTACATAAACACATTCCGGCGTCACCTTGACGATGCGCACGGTTTCGCCTTTTTGGAACGCCATGTCCGGGCGGGCGGCCAGGGCGTACTGTTCCATGACGGCCATGCCGGTCTTGATCCGCACCTTGCCCATGTCCGTGTGGGTGAGGGAGACCGTGACCGTGGCGGCCTCGTTGACCAGATCCGTGCGGGCCACGGTGGAATCCGTGTTGCTGCGCTGGAAGCGGAAGAAGACCTGGGCGGCCACCGTGGCCAGAATGCCCATGGGCACGGCCAACGCCAGGGCCACCAGGGGAGATCGGCCCATGCTCAACGCGGCCCAGCCTGTGGGGCCAAAGCCCAGAAAGAAGTAGACCGCCATGCGCAGATAGGCCAGAATCGAGAGGACCGGCACGGACGCCCCGTCCATGTGGCCGGAGGTGTGGCCGGTGCCGTGGCTGTCACTGCGCCCGTCGCTGTGCCAATCACTGTGACCGTCACTCTCTCCGTCGCCGTGACCTTCCCCGAAATCCCCATCGGCGTCAAAGTCACCGTCGCCGCCATCATCCCCCCCGGCATCGCCGCCGCTGTCTCCGTCTCCGCCGCCGTCTGCCGCCGCCGTCATCCCCGTGGCCGTCCTCGTTGTTGCCGAAGATGCCCAGGAAATCCAAGGCCACCACGCCCACAGAAAAGACCGACGCCCCAATGAAGAACTGGGTCAGAAAGTTGACGTCGATCACGTTGAAGGCCAGGGAGGTGGCGATGATGGCCAGGAAGATAGCCAGGATTATATAGAAAAGGGACCGTGTACGGTTCATGGGAAATGCCTCCGTGGTTCGTCCGCGGTGAGTGTGATTCGATTTGGGTGTGTTCAAAACGAGTTGGACCGAGGAGTCTGCGCCCCCTGGCGCAGACCCGTTCGCACCAGGGGGTGCGAACTCCTCTAACTCGTTTTGAACACACCCATTTGATTTGGATAGCGTGGGTTGGACCCCGCCCTGGGCTGAAAGCCACAGGGCTACACCTGCCACGCCTGGTGAACCAGGCTTTTTTGCCCGGTCAAGCCCCGTTTCACGGGGCGTTGCTTTGATAGCCCTGTGGCTTTCAGCCCAGGGCGGAGGCTCAGCATCCTCAACGGTTGAAAGCCATGACCCTGATCCTACGCCATCCACCCGGCCCAACCATGACGCCCCCACGACATCGGCCTGACAAGGAGGCAGGGAGACAAGGAGACTATTCCCCGCTCTCATTGTGCATTGTGCATTGAAAATTGTGCATTCCTACGCCCCGCCCATCTCTTTCAGCTCGCCCAGCAGTTTACGCTCGTTGTAACGGGTAAAGATGACCGCGGCCACGAAGCAGAGCACAAAGCCCGGCCACGCCGCTCAGGCGGATGCCCAGATCGTCTCCCGGATCTTTGCCCAAGGTGGTGAGGGCGGCGAAGATCAGGATGCCCGTGGTCTGGCCGAACTTTTGCATCAGGGTGCGGGCGGCGAAGTACATGCCCTCCTGCTTGACGCCGGTCTTGAGGCCGTCGTGCTCGGCGATGTCGGCCAGGACGGCGTTGGGCAGCACGCCCACAAAGGCCAGGGGCACGGCGTAGAGCAGGATCACGGCGTAGCCCTGGGCCGCCGCGGGCAGAGGCAGCCGCCCCATGAAGAAGACGCCCAGAAAGACCACGGCCATCACCACAAAGGAGCTGACGATCAACACCTTCTTGCCCGTGCGCTTGGCCAGCACGTTGACCACAGGGTAGAAGACAAAGGAGACCACCACCATCAACGTCAACAAGGTGGCCACCAACGCCTCCCCCTGAGAGAGCAGCACGGTGACATAAAACAACAGCCCGGTCTGGATGATGGTCAGGCTGGTAAAATAGGCGAAGTCGGCCACCACATAAAAGCGGAAGTTGACATTGGCAAAGGTGCGGCGCAGGGCCTGCATCATGGGCACTTCCGAGGGCACCGCTTCGCAATATTCCCGCTCGTCGATGACCAGGACCGGTATATACATCAACACCGTGGCGACGATGGCCAGCAGGGCGATGGCATATTGCAGCCCGGTGATGCGGTCCGCCAGCCCCAGGGAATTCTGCAACACATCGGCCAGCAGAGGCGTCTGCGCGGCGATGATGATGCCCAGGGCATAGGTGACGCTGATCCACGTGGAGAGGTTGAGCCGCTCGTTGGCCGTGTGGCCCAACTCCGGCAGCAGGGCGAAGAAGGGGGTGACATAGACCGTCAACGCCACGTAAAAGAGGGCCTGCACGACCAGCAACCAGATGATGTTGAGACCGCTGATCTCCTGGCGCAGGGGGATAAACATCAGCACCGCAAAGAGCGCCGCCGGAAAAGCCCCCCACTTCATAAACGGAATCCGCCGCCCCTTGGGGATGCTTCGACCGGTCGCTAAAACTGGCGATCAGCGGGTCGGTGATGGCGTCCAACAGCCGCCCGGACGCCGCAATCAAGGTGATGGCGTTGAGCACGCCCAAGAAGACCATGGTCGTGATCAGCGTGGGCAGACCGGCGCTGCTGGGCGGCAAATAAAAATAGACCAGTTCCAGCCCAATGATGTTGACCAACGTGGACCACCCCAACTGGCCCACGGCATAGGCGATCTGCTTGCTGAAAGGGAGTGTACGCTTGCCGGACATGGATGGAGATCCTTTCAAATGATGGTGTGTGGGTTGTCGTGTCATCACAAAAATTACAAGCTACGGGCCACGAATCTACCCTGGCCCGGCGTGCCTACATATTCCTGATTTTCCACAATTACCTCCCCCCGCAGCAGCACCGTGCGCGGCCAGCCGGTGACGGTGATGCCTTCGTACGGGGTCCAATCTGCTGCTTCGTGGAGAGTTTGAGTCGTCAGGGTTTTCTCAATGCTGGGGTCAAAGATCACAATGTCGGCGTCGTAGCCGGGGGCGATCAGCCCCTTGTTTTGCAAGCCCATCAGCCGGGCAGGGTTCGTACTGCACACCTGCACCCATCGCTCCGGCGAAAGATGGCCGCCGCCCACGCCGAAGTGATAGATCAACGACAGCCGGGCCTCGATGCTGGGCACCCCACCGGGGATCTGGCTGAAATCCGCCGCCGCCCGCTTCTCGTCCCACGTCCACGGGCAGTGGTCCGTGCTGACCACTTGCAGATCGTCCCCGGCCAGGGCCTCCCACAGGATCTGCTGATCCTCCTGGGTGCGCAGGGGCGGGGCGCAGACGTAGAGGAAGCCGTGCTCGCCGTCCAGGTGCTCGTCGGCCTCCAGCAGCAGATATTGGGGGCAGGTTTCGCCAAAAATCGTCACGCCCCGCAGGTTGGCGGCCAAAATCTCCGCCACACTTTCGGCGCAGCCCACGTGGAAAATGTAGAGCGGGCAGTCGGCGTGGTGGGCGATCTCCGCGGCCCGATGCACCGCCGTGGCTTCCAGCCGGGCGGGCCGGGTGCGCTCGTGCCAGATGGGGGATTTGTGGCCGGCGGCCAAGGCATCCCGGCGCAGCTCTTCCAGGAGGGGACCGGTCTCGCTGTGCAGGACCACGCCGCCGCCGGCCTGGCCCACCCGGCGCATGGAGCGAAAGAGGGCCGGGTCGTCCAGCACCATGCCGGCGTAGGCCTGATACATCTTGAAGGTGGCGCAGCCCGCCTCCACGGCCATGAGGAAGGGGTCCAGATCCCGGACGTGCTCGGCGTGCCAGGTGGGCAGGGTCATGTGCAGGCCGTAGTCGATGGCGACCTGACCGTCGGCCTCGCCTTGGCGACGATGCAGGGAGGCGATCAGGCGTTTCCTCCGGCTGGGGGTCGGTGAAGTCGATCACCGTGGTGGTGCCGCCGCACGCCGCCGCAATCGTGCCGCTGCGGAAGCTGTCCGTGCTCACCCGCCCGCCCAGTTGCAACTGCAAATGCACATGCGGGTCCACCCCGCCGGGGATCACATAGCAGCCCCCGGCGTCGATCTCCCGATCCCCGCTCAGCCCGTGGCCGATGGCGGCAATCCGCCCATCCACCACCAATACGTCGGCCAAAAAGGTCATGTCCCCAGAAATGATGGTGCCATTGCGAATAACGAGATGCTCTCCATGGTTATCCTTTCATTCTGTCAATCTTTACCTGCGAGGTGATCTCCAGTATGCGGGTGCGTAGATGGGTGATTTCATCGACAGTCTTGGGGTGGTCCGTCCTGCCGTTGAGGGTCAATCGATGTTTGGTGAAGGCCAATTTGGCATAGAGGTTGACCAGCTGTTTTTGGTCACCGCTATAGCTGCGGTGGCCCTTCCCCGCCACCTGGCCGGAGAGGATACGATAGTCCCGCTCGGTGAGCAGGGTGCCCACTTCGCCCACCAATTCCTGGCGGATCAACTGCTGTTCGCGTTTGAGAGAGAGGAAATAGGAGACCAAGATCAGGCCAAAGCCAAAGGCGGCCAGGAATAGACTGAGCAGAAAAGCCATCCCGTTGACCTCGGTCAAGCTGGCCCCCAGGTTGTGCAATCCGTGGACCAAAATGGCCATGAGCAGGCCAAAGATGGGCCAGAAGCGCTGCCCCAGACGCGATCCGCTGTCCCGGGCCAGGCCAAAGCCCATGCCGGTCAGCCCGGTGTAGAGGGCGTGGTTGAGGCCAAAGATCACGGAGCGCAGTACGATGATCATGCTCAACGAGGCAAAGCCGCCCTCGTCAAAGGCCCCGATGAAGTAGAAGAAATTCTCGGTCATGGCAAAGCCGAAACCGACCAGCGCGCCGTAGATCAGCCCATCCAACACGCCGTCAAACTCCCGGCGAAAGAAATGGAAGATCAACAGGATGGCCAACCCCTTGGCCAACTCTTCGACCACCGGGGCGATCAACGCCGACTCGACCACGGACGCGGCCAAGCTGCCCGGCTCGCCGATCAGGGTGGCCCCAAAGGCCAACTCTCCCATCAGGCTCACCACAATGGCCGGGATCGCCCCCCACAAAAAGGCCATACTCACCAGCCATTTCGGCTCCCGCTCGTGCCGGTCCGCCCAATAAAAGGCCCCCGCATAGAGCATCGTCGGCACAATTGCCGCCAACAAACTGATGAGAAGGGCAATAAATGTGGTCATGCGAGGTCCTCAGGAATAGGAAGTGAAGGGCAGGAGAATCGGAAACGAGAAGGCCGCAATGCCAACGTAGGTTGAGTAGGCCGAGTCAACCGTGAAGGCGCAAGACCCCTGGAGTCCAGGCCGTATCGAAACCGGTGCCGGTTGATTCGCCGCCGAGTCCTTGAATGGTCAGCGAGATCTCGGCGGCGGCTACTCAACCTGCGCTGGCTCGGTCAATCCAAAATCGGCAATCAAAATCCAAAATCAACTCACCCGCGATGGCGGATCCCGTTATACCCCACCGGGCGCACTCGTTTGCGCAGTTTGGCATAGGTGCTGGCGAAGTGGGGCCAGAAGGGGCTGACTGTGCCCACGGGCTGGGCGTGGGCCAGGGCGGCCAGGAAGCTGGCCGGGTTGTCCTCAAAATCGGGCATTTCCAGATGGCAGCGGCCCACCTCGAAGAGGGTGTGGGCATCGCTCCCCGCGGTGATCAGCTTGCCATGTTCCGCGGCCAGGCGGACGGCGTGGTCGTTGTCCTCCGGGCGCACGCAGCGGGCGTTGCGGATCTCCAGTGCGTCCACCAGATCGATGATGCGCAGCACATTCTCCAGCCCCATGGCCGAGCGGCGCAGGGTGTCCACCGGGTGGGGGATGCTGATCACCGCGCCCTGGTCCCGCAGGCGGCGGATGGACTCCTCCGGCGACAGCCCCTTGGGCACCTCTTCGGTGACAAAATAGGCGATGATCTCCCCGTGGGTGGTCTTGATCTCCTCGCCCACGATGATCAGATCCGGGGCCAGCTCCTTGGCCCGCCGTGCCCCGGCCACGTTGTTGTGCTCGGTGACGGCAATTCGATCCAGCCCCACCGCCCGCGCCCGCTGGATCAACTTCTCCGGTCGGGTCAGGCAGTCACGGCTGTAGATGGTGTGGGAATGTAGGTCGACTTTTAGCATAGGAAGTTAGAATTGAGAATTGAGAATTGAGAATTGAAAATGGTTGGCTGGACACCCCTTCACCCGCTCACCCCTTCACCCGTTCAGCTTGGCGCGCCGTCCAGCAGATACGGCCACAGCGCCAGGCTGATCAGGCCGATGGCCACGCCGAACCAGAGGGTGGCGAAGCGGATGAGGAGGGCGGCGGCGGTGGCGGGGGTGCGGCCCATGTCCAGCAGTTGGACGGCCAGGGCCACCAGTCCGCCTTCGGTGCCGCCCAGTCCGCCGGGGGTGCCGACGACGGCCCCCAGCACCGTGCTGATGCTGAAGATGAAGACGGCGATCAGCATGGTGTCCCCGCTCGGCTCGATGCCCATGCCCAGGACGACCAGATAATAGGCCAATCCTTCGCATAGCCAACTTAAGGTGCCGATTGAAATCGCAATCACAAGATTGCGGGGTTTGAAAAGGGTGTAGCTGCTCTCGTAAAACTGATAGAGGCTGCCGGCAAAGCGTTTGACAAAGGGAACCTGTCGGCCTATGCCCAAAAACCAGAGGGCCAGGGGGCGGATCTGGATCACGATCACCACGGCCAAGAGGGCGGCCAGGACGGCCAGGGCCAACAGGCGCCGGGCCGGTTCCAGGAAGGCGAACATGCCCACACTGGCCAACAGCAACATGGCCAGCCCGTCGGTGATGCGCTCCGCCAGCACGATGGGGGCGGTGAGGCTCATGGGCGCGCCGGTGACGTTTTTGACCATGTAGGCTTTCATGAATTCGCCCACCTTGCCCGGCGTCATCACCATGATCATGCCCACGCCGAAGATGCGGGCACTCTCGACCCAGCCGATCTTCACCCCGACCAAGCCCAAATACCAATGCCACTTGAACAGCCGTCCGGCATAGTTGACCAAGGTCAGCCCCAGGATGGCGGGCAGCCACAGCCAGGGGAAGTGGGCCAGCTCGCCGGTCAGCTTTTGCCAATCGCCATAGACCGCCAGCCCCACATAGACCGCCAGGGCCAACACCAAAGACCACAGAAATTTACGACGCAGATCAGAACTCATGGACACCTATTATAGCTGGGATGGGGGAAAAGATGAAGGGGTGAAAGGGTGAAGGGGTGAGCGGGTGATTTCACCCTTTCACCCGCTCACCCCTTCACCCCTTCACAGAAGGCGGAGAGGGAGGGATTCGAACCCTCGAGGGCGTAACCCTACTCGTGTTCGAGACGAGCGCACTCGGCCGGACTATGCGACCTCTCCAGGACTGACTCAATTCGGACAGACAATATGGTAACACGGGTTCGGTTTGGGGGCAATTTGGGTGAGGGGACGAGGGGCAATCCGGTTTCGATACGACCGGAAACTGCCCCGGTCTACTCAACCTACCCTCCCAAATCCCCACCTACCCCTTCCATGTGGCCCGCAAAACTCGTTGCCAGTTGCCGTTGGCGATTTTGGCCAGATCGGCGCCATCAAACCCGGCTTCGACGAAGGCGGCCATCAGTTTGGGCAGCCCGGCGGCGTTGACCAGATCCGTGGGCATGGCTGCGCCGTCAAAGTCGGAGCCCAGGGCCACGTGATCGATGCCCATGCGCTCGACCATGTAGGCGGCGTGGCGCACAATCTCGGTGAGGGGGGTGACTTCCTTGCCCTGGCCATCGGCCCGCAAAAAGCCCGTGTGATAGTTGATCCCCACCACGCCGCCGGACTCGGCCACGGCGTCCAACTGCTTGTCGGTCAGGTTGCGGGGGGTGGTGCACAGGGCATGGGCGTTGGAGTGGGTGGCGACCAAGGGCACGTCGGTGAGGGCGGCCACGTCCCAAAAGCCCTTCTCGTTCATGTGGGAGAGATCGACCATGATGCCCAATTGGTTGCACTCTTTGACCAACGCCTTGCCAGCATCGGTCAGCCCCGGCCCCATGTCCGGGCTGCCGGGGAACTGGAAGGGGACGCCTTGGGCAAAGATGGTCGGACGGCTCCACACCGGGCCGAGGGAGCGCAGGCCGGCGGCGTGGAAGACGTGGAGGGCGTCCAGGTTTTTGTCGATGGCCTCGGCGCCCTCAAAGTGCATGATGGCGGCCAGCACGCCCGTGTCCAAGGCCGTGGCCAGTTCATCCGCCGTGCGCACGATCTTGACCTGGCCCTGGGATTCGGTCTCCAGGCGCAGAAGGCGGGCCACCATGCCCATGGCGAAGTTGGTGGCATAGGTGCGGTGCAGCGCCGGGGGCAGGGGGACGGCGTAGCTCTCCTTGTCCTTGGGCAGGTCGGTTTCCTTCTTGCGGTTGGGGATGAAGGTGGCGAAGAAGCCGCCGCCCAGTCCGCCCGCCTTGGCCTTGGGCAGGTCGATGTGCAGGTCTGCCGTGTCGATAAAGAAAGTCCCGATTTTGGCTGGGTTTGGCCATGTGCAGACGCAGCAGGGTGTCGTTGTGGCCGTCAAATACCGGCGGAAAAGCGGATGTGGTCATGTGGTTTAGTCCTCTCCCACTTGTTGTTTTAGCCAGGCTTCCATGAAAGTCGTCCAATGCCCCATCCAGCACGGCGTAGGGGTTGCCGGTCTCGAAGTCCGTGCGCAGATCCTTGACCATTTGGTACGGGTGCAGCACATAGTTGCGGATCTGGGAGCCGAAGTCGGCCTGGACATTCTTGCCCTTGAGCCGGGCCTTCTCTTCGTCGAGCTTTTCCTGCTCCATGTCGTAGAGCTTGCCCCGCAGCACCTTCAGGGCGCTTTCCCGGTTCTGGGTCAGGCTGCGCTCGTTCTGGCAGGTGACCACGATGCCCGTGGGGATGTGGAGCAATCGCACGGCCGTGGCGTTTTTCTGCACGTTCTGGCCCCCGGCCCCGCTGCTCAGGAAGGTGTCCAGCTTGAGATCGTTGGCGTGGATCTCGATCTCAATGTCTTGGTCCAGGATGGGCAGCACCTCCACCTTGGCAAAGCTGGTGTGGCGACGGCTGGCGGAATCAAAGGGGCTGATACGCACCAGGCGATGGGTGCCCTTTTCCGAGCGCAAAAAGCCAAAGGCGTAGGGGCCTTCGATCTCCACCGTGGTGGATTTGATCCCGGCCTCTTCGCCCTGGGTCATGTCGGTGATGGTGGTCTTGAAGTCCCGACGTTCGGCCCAGCGCAGATACATGCGCAGGAGCATCTCGGTCCAGTCCTGGGATTCGGTGCCCCCAGCCCCGGCGTGGATGCTGATGATGGCCCCACCGCCATCGTATTTGCCGCCCAGGGCCAGGCGGAACTCCTGCTTTTCCAAGATGTCGAACAGTTTGTCGGCTTCCTGGTCCAACTCGGCCACCATGTCCGGCTCGTCCTCGGCCATGCCGGCCAGCTCCAGGGCGTCCGCGGTGCGGCGATAGAGACCGTTCCACAGATCAACGGTCTCGCGCAGGGCGCTCAGCTCCTGCATCTTCTTTTGGGCCTCGTTCTGGTCATCCCAGAAATCGGGGCCGACGGACTCTTTGTCTAATTCGGCGACTTGCTCGGCCTTGGTCGCCAAGTCAAAGCCGCCCCCTTATAAGGTCAACGCGCTCCAGCAAACTGCTGAGCCGGGATTCGATTTCGCTCATGGTTTCTATTCTCCCAAAAGTCCTTCGACATACGCCACGGGGTCGAACTCGGCGAAGTCGTCGATTTTCTCGCCGGTGCCCACAAAACGCACGGGGACGCCCAGCTCTTTTTTGATGTTGAGGACCGCACCGCCCTTGCTGGTGCCGTCCAATTTGGTGAGCACGATGCCGGTGATGCCCGTGGCCTCCATGAAACCCTTGGCCTGCAAGATAGCGTTCTGGCCCGTGGAGCCGTCCAGCACCAACAGGATCTCGTGGGGGGCGCGGTGGACCTGTTTGGCCGCCACCTTGGTCAGCTTTTCCAGCTCCCGCATCAGGTTGAACTTGGTCTGCAAGCGCCCGGCCGTGTCCACAATCAGCAGATCCGCCCGGCGGCTCTCCTGGCTGGCCCGCATGGCGTCAAAGAGCACCGCGCCCGGGTCCGCGCCGGGGACGCTGGCGATCACATCCACCCCGGCCCGCTCGCCCCAGATCTTGAGTTGATCGATGGCCGCGGCCCGATAGGTGTCCGCGGCGGCCATCACCACCTTGCGTCCCCGCTGTTTGTAGCGATGGGCCATCTTGCCGATGGAGGTGGTCTTGCCCGCGCCGTTCACCCCCACCACCAGCACCACGGTGAGGATGCGGGGCTGGTCGATGCGCAGGGGTTCGTCGGAGCTGAGCAGGGTGACGATCTCCTGCTTCAGCACGTTGTAGGCGCCCTGGGTAGACTTGATGTTGTCCCGGCGCACCCGTTCCCGGGTGGCCTCCACCAGTTCCGTGGCCGTGTTCATGCCCACGTCCCCCATGATCAGGGCCTCTTCCAGCTCATCCCACAGCTCATCTGTGATCTCATTTTCCTGGAAAATCGTGCCGATCCGGCCCAAGAAACTGCTGTTTCGGGTCTTCTCCAGGCTCTTTTCCAGCTTGATATCGTCTGCGCTCTTTGCTTCTTCCTTGCCAAAAAAACGTCTCAGCACCAGGTTGACTCCAATCTTGGGCATGGGTTGAACGGTCTGAATCCCCGTAACTGCCACCCCCTCCCAGCCTCCCCCAGATTGGGGGAGGAGCAGGATCGCCGCAAGGTGGCCGGATCGTCGAAGGCGAAAGTCCGGTTAACTTGGACGGTCCCCTCCCCAAACCTTGGGTTGAGTAGGCCGAATGGCCATATCGAAACCTGGGGAGGGTTAGGGTGGGGTTAGAAGCTACGGATTCCACGAGAGATCCACCAGGGATCTGCGGTGGATCTGCGGGGCAACATCCCTGATTATATCATGCTGTAGGCACCCAAACAAAGAAATTTAGCCCACAGGGTGCAATGCTTGCGTTGCCCGCTGGATTTAGATACACTGAGGCGATATCGCTCTGCATCAATGGGGATGCTGGATTTGGCGGATGGTAGACCTGTCGATGCCGGGGCTGAGTGGTCCCTTGCATCATCGACCTCTTCAATGGGTATTTTGGAGCAATCCGAGGAAGATGAGGGTGGTTCTGTGATCGCTTTTTGTCCGATTAGTAATTTTCGAGTCCCCGCTGAATTTAGCCCCCTGCGCTGTCCAATTTCTGGGCAGCCTCTGGAATATACGGATCTCCCCCCCTTCGATCCCGACCTCATCGATGCCGACCGTGCCGGTATGTGGCGCTATGCCGCCATGCTTCCGGTTGTGCCCCCAGACACGGATCCCATCACCCTGGGCGAAGGCTGGACCCCGTTGATCCCGGACAAGTGGGATGGGTTGCCGGTGCTGTGGAAGATGGATGCCCAAATGCCCACGGGCAGCTACAAGGATCGGGGCGTCTCGGTGATGGTCAACTGGTTCCGCAACCAGGGCGCAGACATCTTGATGGATGATTCGTCGGGCAATGCCGGGGCCAGTCTGGCCTGCTATGCGGCCCGGGCCAACATGGAAGCCCGCATCTTCGTGCCCGCCAGCGCGCCGGAACCGAAAAAGGCCCAGATTGCCGTTTATGGGGCCGAACTCGTCGAGGTCCCCGGTCCCCGCACATCGGCCACAGAGGCGGTGGAGGCGGTGATGGAGCGAGGGGCGGCCTATGCGTCCCACGCCTGGCACCCGGCCTTTTTGCTGGGCCAGATGACGGTGGCCTGGGAAATTTGGGAGCAAATGGGGCGTAAAGCCCCCGATTGGGTGGTGGGGCCGGTGGGCCAGGGCGGCATGATGTTGGGGACGTGGCGCGGCTTTCAGCGGCTCTACGAGGCTGGTCAGATCGACAAATTCCCCAAGATGGTGGCGGTGCAGGCCGAGCCATTTACGTCTGTTTACGAAGCCTTCCACGAACATCGGGATCAAATTCGTGTTCTGCCTCGCACAGGCAGCACCCTGGCGGACGGCATTTCCATCGAGCGACCCGTACATGGCCGATCTGTGCTGTCGGCCCTGCATCGTTCCGGCGGCACCGCTATTTCTGTGAATGATACGGAGATCCAAGCCGCCCATCAGGCCCTGGCCGGCCGGGGCGTCTTTGTGGAGCCGACCAGCGCCACCGCCGCCGCCGCCTTGGTCAAGCTGCGCCCCCACATCAAGCCCGGCGAAACCGTCGCCGTGATCCTCACCGGGCACGGGCTGAAACGTCCGCCCGCCGCCTAAGTTCGTAGTCGGTGCTTCAACGCCGCGGATTCCGCAACCGCACCTTTATTCAAAAGGGTGTGTTCAATTTGAGTTAGGTCGTGGAGTAGGCGCCCCCTGGCGCCGACCCGTTCGCACCAGGGGGTGCGAACTCCTCCAATTCATTTTGAACACACCCTATTCAAAATAGCCAGCCGCGCCCAGACCGGGCGCTAAAGCGCTCACTACGAGCTTTGGCCCACACAAAACAGGATTTATCATGGATGGACGCTCAATTGAGAAGTTTATGGCCGCCACGGGGATGCGGTTTGGCGATGCTTCCCTGCTGGAGCGGGCGTTCGTCCACCGCAGCTATGTGAATGAATATTTGGTGGAGGGAGTGGAGGATCAGGCCCCCGCCGACAACGAGCGTTTGGAATTTTTGGGCGATTCGGTGTTGAGCATGATTGTGAGCGACTTCCTCTTCACCCGCTTTCCCAACCGCCAAGAGGGGGACTTGACCACCCTGCGGGCCGCGCTGGTGCGCCGAGAGACCCTGGCCCGCTTTGCGATCAAGCTGGATCTGGGTGAGTTTCTCATGCTGGGGAATGGGGAGGAGGAGAGCGGCGGGCGCAGTCGGCCCGCCACCCTGTGCGCCACCTATGAGGCCCTGCTGGGTGCGCTCTATGTGGACCAGGGCTTGGAGGCCGTGCGGACCTTTGTGCTCCCGGTGGTGGAGGCCGAGCTTGTCCAGATCGAACGCAGCGCCCTGGAAAAGGATCCCAAGAGCCGGATTCAGGAATGGGTGCAGGATACCTTTGGCCGCACGCCCCGCTACAAAACCGTGGCCAGCACCGGCCCGGACCACGACAAGCTCTTCACCATCCAGGTCAGCGCCGGGGGGATTGCCTGCGGCGTGGGCCAGGGCCGCAGCAAGCAGGAAGCCGCCCAACTCGCCGCCGCCCACGCCCTCCACCGCCTGGGCCAACTCCCCCCGGAATACGTCCCCGACCCCGAACTGGAAGCCCTCTGGCCCATGCCGGATGTGGATGAGGGCTTTGAGCCTCGCTGAACCCCCTAAAAAAACGACTTGACAAGCGCCGCCTCCACTGCTATTCTATCCCCGCTTCGTAAATTGTCTTCTTTTCCCCTGCACCTCGGTTGATGTCCACTGGTGGAGTCACAGCCTATTCATTGATGACCGTTCGATGGTTGAGCGGTAGAGATCTGAGCAGGGAATGTTCTGTGGAGAGCTGCAATGTTGTCATTTGCGCTCCTTGGACAAGTTACGCTACACAAAGATGGGCTACCCTTGGATCAGTTCCGCAGCCAAAAAGAATTGGCGCTGCTCGTCTATTTGGCCCACACCGGACAGATCCACCCCCGTGATGCTGTGGCGAACTTGCTCTGGGATGATCGGTCAACCAAACAGGCTCGTTCTAATTTGCGCACCTTCTGACAGCGCCTGCGCCGCCAGGTTGGCGAGGATCTGTGGATCACCCGCACAACCGTGGCCCTTGCGCCGGCGGGCCAGCACCGGGTGGATTCCGCTCTGCTGTTGCAGGCGTTGACCGAATTTGGCCCGGTGGATTCGGCAGAAAAGGCTGGCGGCCTTGCATCAGATCCTGCGCACCTATGGCGGTGAATTCCTCGCCGACTTCTACTTGAGTGACGCCCCCCTGTTTGACGAGTGGGTCACGATCACCCGGGAACAGATCCGCAGGCAGGTCGTCGTCGCCCATCACAAGCTGACAAGCTATGCGCTGGAAACGGGCGCGGTGGATCAGGGCATTGCCGCTGCCCGGCAATGGGTCCAGGTGGATGACCTCAACGAAATCGCGCACATGACGCTGATTCGGCTGCTTCTCCAAGGCGGCAAGTCTGCCCGAAGCCAAGGCCCAATACGCCGAATGTGTCCGGCTGCTGCGGACCGAACTGGACATGGATCCGCCCCCGGAGCTGACGGCGCTGATCCAGACATGCCTCGCCCCGACCGCCAATCGTTGTCGACAGATGCAACCACGGTCCGCCACAACTTGCCTGCCCCCCATGATCAGTTTTTTGGCCGAGGCAATGCCCAGCGAGAGATCCACAGCCGTCTGGACCAGTCGTGGTGTCGGTTGGTGACCATTTCGGGCCAGGGCGGCGTGGGCAAGACGCGCTCTGGCCACCACCATCGCCCGCGGACCGTCTCGACCGCTATCGGGACGGTGTGTGGCTGGTGAACCTGGTCGATGTCGATCCGGATGACGAGGATCTGACCGAGGCCATCGCCGTCGAAATCGCCTCGGTTTTGCACCTGCGCTTGAATGGATCGGCCACACCGATCGAGCAATTGTTGGATCATCTGCACCACAAACAGATGTTGCTTGTGCTGGATAACTTCGAACATCTGCTCGGCGGTATCCAGGTGATCCCCGATATTTTGCAGCGCTGCGAAATGATACAGATGCTGGTCACCTCCCGGGAAGCGTTGCGGATTCGGGCCGAGTGGTCCATTGATCTGGTCGGCCTGCCCTATCCCGCCGACGCCACAGACGAGACCCCTTCGGATGCGGTGAACCTATTTGTGGCGCGCCGTGCTCAGTATCGACGAGGGGTGATTCCTGCGGAGAACATGACCGCCATCCGCACCATCTGCCACATGGTGGAGGGCTTGCCCCTGGCGATTGAACTGGCCGCCGCACTGACTCGGGAGAACTCCATCCAGCAGATCGCCGAGCGATTGCAGGCGGGATTCGGCGGACTGGCCACCTCCCTGCGGGATGTGCCGGACCGTCATCGCAGCCTCAGCGTCGTCTTCGAGACATCGTGGAATACGCTAACGCCAGCACTTCAAGGGCATCTGGCCCGCCTTTCGGTCTTTCGGGGTGGGTTCACTGTGGCGGCGGCAGGGCAAGTCGCAGACGCTCATCCGCAACACCTGGCCGCGCTCAGTGACAAATCATTGGTGATCAGCTCCACTCCCCAGGGGCGCTACACGCTCCATCCGGTTGTTCAGGCCTATGCGGCGGAAAGAGTCTCCGCCACAGATCAGGCCCCACAGAAGCACACCCAGTACTACCTTACCCTTCTTGCCGCTCACACCGAATCTCTGCAGAAGGACAAACCCCAACTGTCGGTTGCTGAGATTGCGCCGGAGATGGAGAATGTGCGGCTTGCTTGGCAGCGTGGCCTGGCCGATGGGGAGACCGACCTGCTTGCCGCCGCGCTTAGGTCGCTTTCCATTGTCTACCAACTGCGGGGGTTGACCCGTGAGGCCGAATCCGTCATGCAGACGACTATGTGCGCAGCGTCGGCATGGGCAGACGCCGGGATTCGTCTGGCATCCCGGGCCGGTCTGGAGCAGGCGCGGTTCCAAAATCGGCTTGGTCGCCCCTTGGCTGCCGCCAGACGGTCGAAAATGTGTTGAAGTTGGTGGGCCCGGCGGGTGAAGATCCCTGGGTGGAAGCAATGGGGCACGTCTGGTGGGGGGAAGCGTTGTGGAGGCTGGGGCAGTTTGATCTGGCCAGGGAGAAGCTGGATCATGCGTTGGCAATCGGTCAGCGGATGGCATCCGTCTCCATTATTGGCTGGTGTCATCATCAATTCGGCATCATCGACGATATCCAAGGTCACTACGAGGGGGCGCACAAGCATCTGGAACAGGCCTGTGCGGCGTGGCGAACACTGGGCAATGCCCGTGCCCTGGGTGCCAGCCTCAACAGCCTGGGCTTGGTCACCTACCACAAGGGCGATCTGCCCCTTGCCCTGGCGACTTTGGAGCAGGCATTGACCGTCTGCACGGAGACGGATAACCGTCATCTTCAGGGGATGCTGCTCAATAACCTGAGCATCATTTCCACAGAACAGGGGGATGCGGTGGGGGCTCAATACTATCTGCAGAGCGGTCTGTCTTTGGCCACGGCCAGCGGGAATCTGACAAGCCAAGGGGACATCTACCTCAACCTGGGCAGGAACTACAACCTGCTTGGCAGACCGGACCAGGCCATCGAGGAACTTGAGCGTGGGTTGGAGATCGCCGAGTCCATCGGGAGTCATACCATGATGGCGACGGCCATGTTTCTTCTGGCTGATTCCCGAAAAATACAGGACGATCTCGTAGGGGCCAAGTCACTTTACGATCAAGCCATTTCCATCGCCCGGCACGATGGAACCAAGACCGTCCTTTGCTGGGCGTTGATCGGGATGGCGGATCTGTTGAGCAAGCAGGACGAAAGCCAGGCAAGGCAGTACAGTGCGGAGGCCGTGGCCGTAGCGCAAATCTTGCAGAACCCGCGCCTGATCGAGCAGGCCACAGCTATTGAAAGCTATTTGAATGTCTCGACAGAAGTGGGGTGAGTTGTTCCCGCGCCAGAAGACCTCGTCCGACCCTTCGGTCCGTGTCCCCGGTGGCCGCCTAACATTTGGCCAACAGTTCCCCAATTTCGCCTTCATCATGCCCAGTCTGGTTGCCAATTTCCTGTGCCGTTTACGGGTGCGCTTCCTGTTCTCCATGCGTGGAAGCGCTTTGGAAGCGCTGGTTCCGGTATGATGTCGGTTGAGCTAGATCGTCACGTTACCCATCTTCGCGCTACCCCAAGAGAATCCGTGATCGCTGGACCGGGTTACGGACAGGCTGGCAGCAGTCGTTGCGGACTGCTCAGGTTTCATGGAAGAACCAACTTCGTTGATATCCAATCAGTACCTACCAAAAAGGAGAAACCTATGCACACTGATTTGAACTCTTCTGCTCGTACCTTGGTGCGTCGGAAGAACAGAACACGATTCTTGTTTGCATTGTTGGCAGTGATACTGCTGGCATTATCGAGTTACACGTTCATAGCCGCTCAGACGACCGGTCTTGTCACCCAGGATCTCGCCGGCGGCACCCTCACCGCCGAGGATCTGGCGGGTGCGTTGGTCGGCTCGTCCGGGGATGTCACCATCTCGAACGTTCAGTACACCGGAGCCAAGGTTGCCGCAGGTACGTTCAGCGGTGGGACCGGCATTGTCGGCTTCGAGAGTGGCATCATCCTTAGCACTGGGAACATTGCCGGTGTGGTAGGACCAAATGGTGGTACTGCTAGCACGACAAACAGTCAGCCGGGGGACGACGATCTGTCCACACTGGCGTCCACCGAAACGAAAACTCGTCCGACGCTCGATGCCGCCGTGCTCACGTTTGATTTTGTTCCCAATGGCGACAACGTCTACTTCAACTTTGTCTTTTCCTCGGACGAGTACAATGAATTTGTAAACACAGATTTCAACGATGTATTCGCTTTCTATGTGAACGGAGAAAACTGTGCCTTGGTTGAGGGTGAACCTGTCTCTATCAATACGATCAACAATGGGAATTCGAAGCCGGATGGAGACAAGACGACCTCTAACCCTGAGCTGTACCGCAACAATGTGTTGGTTGATGACACCTCCCCCATCAATACGGGGATGGATGGGCTGACCGTCGTCCTCAACTGTGGCGCTGCGGTGAAGCCAGGCGAGACCAATACCATGAAACTGGCTATTGCTGACACTAATGACAGTAGCTATGATTCCAACGTCTTCATCGAGGCCGGCAGCCTGACGACGATCCCGCCGACGCCGACGCCGACTACAGTCGCTCCGCCTACCCCCACCGCCACCCCTGCCCCTGAGTGCAAGGCCCCTCCCACCAATTCAAGAGGTGATGTGCACATCTTTACGCCTGACGGTCTGGTCTATGACTTCCAGGAAGCCGGTGATTTCCTTTCCGTCCAGTCGAGCGACGGGGCAGCCATCGTCCAGGCACGCCAGCAGTCCTTGGTCAACAATCCGAGGATTTCTGTCAATGTCGGGGTGGCGTTCTGGGTGGATGGTGATAAAGTCGAGTTCTATGTGAAACCGGAATCTGCCTTCTATGTCAACGACGAACTGACAGATCTGCCCACCAGTACCGTCGCCCTGCCCAGTGGCGGCAGCATCGAGCTTCTTGCTGCGAATGATTACCTTATCGCTTGGCCGGGCTGCAGCTACGCTGCTCGACTTGTTATCCATGGGACCACCCTCATGGACTATGGCTTCGTGTCCTACCAAGGGGATACCCTGACCTACGAGGGGTTCCTGGGGAACCTTGACGGCAACCCGAAGAACGATCTGACAACTTCGGATGGCGAGGTGATCGCACCGCCGCCCTCCATTGCCAACCTGAAACGTTTCGGCGACAGTTGGCGTGTTCCCGATGGTGAGTCTCTGCTCCGAGACTTTGGGGGTGATACGCCTGAGATCGATGCGACAGTCCTCCCGATCACGATGGGGGAGATCGATGACGAAACACGAGGGGAAGCCGAGGCGACCTGTCTAGAGGCTGGCATCTCGGATCCGCTTGCGATTCGGGACTGCACCTACGATGTGGCAGTAACCGGCGATCCTATCTTCATCGAGAGTGCCAAGGTGTTTGAAGAGTCCACCAAGGACATTCCGCCCTCCGCCAAGGTCTCTGCCCAGCCCGGTGAGACCCTCAGCGGCAATATCTTCGATGCCAACCAGGCTGTGCGTTCCGGCATCAGCATTCTGGACGGCGATGATCTGATCATCACGAGCGGCAAGCTGGCAGATGGCACGGGCTACATCCGTTTTAACATCTATCGTGATGGCTTATATGTTGCCAGCTACTCGGTCAGCACAGACGCCGCCGTGGCCGACGCTCTGACCGGCGCTGCCTTCGCCACCATGGAACTGCCCGTAGTAGAGGCGGAGACAGGCATTCCCGCAGAGGATCTGGCTATGCTGCAGGAGGCCATCCCGGTCTGCGCCGAGGGACTGTTCCTGTTGGCGGACAACATGTACGAGTATCCGGATGCGGCTGATGTGTACGGCGAGGCCTATCAGTTCTTTGCGCAGGAGTATCTACCTGGCTGTGAGGCTGTCGGTAGCTTCGTCAGCACCTACGCCGAAGGCGTGGGCGCCTTCTTCGATGAGGTTGGTTTCAGCTTCGAGGAGTTCGTTGCCTCCGATGGCTACAGCAAGGCGACCTGGTCTGACACGATCGGTACCATTACCAACATCGGTACCCGGGTTCCTCAGTACTGCCCCAACGCTCATCTGACCCAGTACGACTGCGTGAAAGCATCTGAGAGAAGCCTTGTCTCAATCGATGCTGCCCTGCCTGCCCTGGATCTGCTCTATGCGTTTAGCGAGCAGTAGGTCGTCGTAAGGCAGATGGTCTCTCGACCACGCCATGAGTAATAAAAGTGCCCGGCATCCCCAGATGCCGGGCACTTTTATTACTCGTTTTCCCGCCTCCCCAGGCTGAGCCTGCCGAAACCCTACAACTTTATCGCCTCCTCACGCCCCCCCACGACCCGCTCGCCGTCTCCGTCCCTGCTGCCGTTGTTGCCCACGATCTTGTCCCCGTCCAACCGCAGACTGATCACCTTGCTCACCCCATCCCCGCCCATGGTGATGCCGTAGATGGTGTCGGCGGTCTCCAGGGTGCGGCGGTTGTGGGTGATGAGGGATAAACTGGGTCTCGCCGCTGAGGGAGCGCAGGGCGTCCCGGAAGCGGTCCACGTTGCCTCGTCCAGGGCGGCATCCACTTCGTCCAGGATGCAGAAGGGGGTGGGGCTGACCCGCAGGATGGCGAAGATCAGGGCCAGGGCGGTCATGGAGCGCTCGCCGCCGGAGAGCAGGGCCAGGCTTTGGGGCCGCTTGCCGCGGCGGACGGGCCACGATCTCGATGCCCGTGTTGGTCAGGTCGTCCGGGTCGGTCAGGGCCGAGTTTTGACGTACCCCTGTTGAAGGAGATTGTGACAGACCTTCTGTTGCAAAAGCGGTACAAAAAGACGGGGGCATCTGGACCTAGGAACAGGTCAGATGCCCCCGTCTATGAGGGGAAAGCAGCCAATAAATCGGATTGGCCCAACCGCTATTACGGCGTCTGATCTAACTGGAAGTTGCGTGTATTCAATGGTTGCAGAGGTCGGTTGTTGCCTGAAATAATACTGGTGAAGGCGGCGATTTGGTCAGACGACATCTCGATTGGCGTACTCATCACCGACCAAATTACATCTTCGGAGCAGGGGGGTGTCGTTAATGATCCTTTGTAACGATAGACCGTTTGATCTGCGGGGAGCAAGGCGGCCACGTTAATGCTTGTGCCGGTAGCAATGGCCCCTGGGGTCTCATCTTCCGGTAAATAATCCCAAGCTGGTGTAAAGGCGCTGTTTTCAGCGCCTGGGGTGACAAGCACCGCCACCACGGCTAAATGTTCGTTCGCATCTTTATGAACGAGATGCATTTCTATTGGATACGGCTGGCCATCTACAGCATGTTCGCTGGGAGCGTGGAAATGGAATTGCTTCAAAGCATACGTTGTCTCGCCGATGACGATATGACTGCCCTGGATTTTATCGACCTGAATTGTGTGCCCGTTGTTGAGAATATTGACGGCTGTTTCGCCATAGTTGAAAACGATATTCTCCAAATCGGCCAGGGTCGCGTTGGTCAGGTCAATCGGCGACTGTTCCTGACCAGTGCCACATGTTTCATAGTGACTCACTGAGTTCAGCCCAATTTTCCGGTCCATCTTCCTCTTCATGATATCCGAAGTGCGGATACACGACCGCACATTGTGTCAACTTAGCCGAAGCCGCAAAATCCAGCAACAGGTGCCCTCCTCGTCCATGAGTAACCATTCATGGTCGACAAAAGTAGGCTGGTCATAAGCCTCGCCATCGGCCAATGTCGTGTACTCAGTAAGCTGGAACGGTGACTGTGAATTGTCTCGCCA
Organism: uncultured Chloroflexia bacterium; assembly: GCA_963704975.1. GTDB lineage: Bacteria > Chloroflexota > Anaerolineae > Caldilineales > Caldilineaceae > JAGNDO01. The sequence goes on from CAVPIK010000016.1 coordinate 190,718, forward strand.
TACGAGGCTTACCTCACCATTGCTCTTGTTGACAAATCGCACCATGACATTCTGTCCCGATGGCGCTGGAATGTCAGCGATCACGCATGCTTCTTCTTGTGGGCCAGAGAGTTCTTCGGTGACTGTGTCAACAACGTTTTCGGCTATGGTGGATGCGCGCTCCACGAGCTCTTCCTGGTTTGCACCACCACAGGCGGCTAATGCGAAAATTAGCAAAATGACGATTGGTAAAAACACTTTCTTCATTTGGCTTTCTCCTTTTGGATGATAAACAGTTGGTGTTTCCCGATTTTGGTGCTGGACGTATCCTACATTATACAGAGTGCCCGCTTCCAAAACGCTTCCAAGCCATTGATGAAGACAGCGGGAGACGCATAATCCCACATTCCGTACCTGACAAATGTTATGAATTGTAAAAAGAAGCCCATGCACAGGGTTGCCTGTGCATGGGCTTCTTTTTACAAAATGCAGATGTGTGGATCTGGACCCGCATCACTACCGCATCACCAGGTGCCGGACACTTTTTACGCCTATTTGCTCGATGCTTACCCCCTACACCCCCACCAGACCCCTCCACCAACTTCTCCGCGTCCTGGTCGCTCCCCCCATCATTCCGCACAATCTTATCCCCGTCCAACCGCAGACTGATCACCTTGCTGACCCCATCCCCGCCCATGGTGATGCCGTAGATGGTGTCGGCGGTCTCCAGGGTGCGGCGGTTGTGGGTGATGAGGATGAACTGGGTCTCGCCGCTGAGGGAGCGCAGGGCGTCCCGGAAGCGGTCCACGTTGGCCTCGTCCAGGGCGGCATCCACTTCGTCCAGGATGCAGAAGGGGGTGGGGCTGACCCGCAGGATGGCGAAGATCAGCGCCAGGGCGGTCATGGAGCGCTCGCCGCCGGAGAGCAGGGCCAGGCTTTGGGGCCGCTTGCCCGGCGGACGGGCCACGATCTCGATGCCCGTGTTGGTCAGGTCGTCCGGGTCGGTCAGGCTGAGTTTGGCCGTGCCGCCGTTGAAGAGAATCTTGAAGAACTCCACAAACTCCTTGTCCACGGCCCGGAAGGTGCTGGTCGAAGGCGACGGACATGCGCTGGTCCAACTCGGCGATGATCTTGCGCATGTCCGCGGCCGCGGCTTCCAGATCCTTGGACTGGGTGAGCAGGAATTCGTGGCGGGTGGAGGCTTCCTCGTACTCGTGGAGGGCTTCCGGGTTGACGTTGCCCAGGCGTTGCAGCCGGGCCCGCATCTCCCGCACCTCCTCCTCCATGCCCTCGGGCAGTTGACTCCACCACGGGCAGATGCTCCACCATAGAGTCCAGGGGCAGGGGCGGCTGATCCGCCAGGGCGTCGCTCTGTTCCAGGGCCACCAGGCCAAAGTCGTGCTCGATCTCCCGGCGCAAGATGCCCAGGCCATCCTCGCAGCGCTGCAATTTGAGCAAGGCCGCTGTTGAAGGTGGCCTCGTCCCGGCGCAGGATCTGTTGCAGGGCCTGTTCGCGCTGCTCGGCCCCGGTGCGTTGCTGCTCCAATTGGGTCAGCTCCCGCTCGCCGGGGTCGATCTTTGCGCCCAACTCTTCGATTTGCAGGTTGAGTTGGGCCTCTTTTTCGGTCAGGGTGGCGATTTGGCGGGTCAGCTCGGCCAGGGAATTGTCCAGATCGGCTTGATGGCTGCTCTTGGCCTGGATCTGATTGTGGGTGAATTGGCCGCTGCTGCGCTGGTCGTCCAGCAGACTTTGGCGGCTGCGCAGATGGCCCAGGGCTTCGGCGGCTGCGGTCTTCAATTCGGCCATCTGTTGCAGCAGATCGTCGGCGCGGCTGGCTTCGGCCTGGGCTTCGGCTTGGGTCAGGGCGATGGCGGCTTCGGCCACCTCGCTTTCCAGGGTGGCCAATTCGGCTGCGCAGCCCGGCCTCTTGATCCTGCTAATTGGGCCAGTTCGGCGCTGGATCGGGTGTGCAGATCCGACTGCCAGCGCACGGATTGTTCGGCCCGGTCCAGGCGACGGCGCACCTCTTCGACCCGCTCTCTGCGTTGCCGATCGGCCCTTGCCAAGGCAGCCAGGTTCTCTTGGGCCGCCAGGGTCTGGACGCCGAGGGCTTCAGTTTGGGCGGCAAGGCGTCGACAAATTCCGACGTTCTCTTTTCCCAAAGACTGGGCGGCCTGAATCTGAGCCGGCAATTCCCGATATTCCCGCTCTCGGGCCAGCATGGAGTCGTCCCGGCGTCGGCTGTCCTCGCCGCCGGTGACCGCGCCGCCGGGGCGCACAATTTCGCCGTCCTGGGTGACCAGGGTGGGCCGGGGACCGCTGCCCCGGATGCTGTCCAAGGCGGACCGGGCCGCGGCCAGATCCGTGGCGATCCAGGTGCGGTTGAGCAGTTGCAGGGCCGCGCTTTCGATGCTGCTGTCATACTCGACCAGGTCGGCGGCGTTGCCCAAGATGCCGGGCAGGTTGGGGGCGTCCAGGGCGTTGGGCACGTGGAGCCGGTCCAGGGGCAGGAAGGTGGCCCGGCCCCGGCCCGTGCGCTTGAGGAAATCGATGGCCTCTCGGCTGTCGGACCAGGTGGTGGTGATGACGTTTTGCAGCGCGCCGCCCAGGGCGGTCTCGATGGCCTTGTCCAAATGGGCGGGGACCCGGATCAGGCTGGCCACCGTGCCCAAAATTCCGGCCAACATGGGGTCATCCTGCTGGCCGTCTCGTGCCCGCTTGCAGCACGGCCTTGACGCCGCTGGCATAGCCGGCGCCCTCGTTGCGCAGGCGTTCCAGCAGATCCAGCCGGGTTTGCAGGCGATCCACGGCCCGGTCGGCGGCTTGGCGGGCTTGCTCGGCCTGGGCCAGGGTTTCTTGCAGCCCTTTGGTTTCGTCTTCCAGTCGCCGGATCTCGGCTTTGCAGATCGGCGGCTTCGCTCTCGTTTTGGGAGACTTCGCTCTGGGCCTGGGCCAGTTCTTGGCGGACGCGTTCGGCCTCGGCTTGGGCGGCGGCCCCGGCCTGGGTCTGCTCTTTTTGGGCGTTGGTGAGGGTGACGCGCCGGGCTTGGGCTTGGGCCAGTTGACTGCTGCGCTCAGTGGTGCGGTTTTGCAACGTGGTGGCCCGACGCCGGGTCTGCTCCACCTGTTCCAGCAGGCTTTGGCGGTCCGCTTGATGGGCGGTCAGGATGACTTGCAGGGCCTGGACCCGTTCTTGCCGGGCATCGTGGGCCGACTGGGCCGCGGCCAGTTCCTCGGCCAAATCTGTGGCCCGCTGCTCGGCGGTCTGGCGACGGCTGGAGAGTTCGGCGATCTCCCGCTCGGTTTCGTCCCGGCGCACCTGAAGCTGCCGGGCCCGTTCTCGGCTGACGGCCAGCTCTCGGCCCACCTGATCCGCCCGGCGGTGCAGGTCGCTGCTGGTGCCGTGGAGGTCGCCCACGTCCGCCCGCAGCTCGGTCTGGCGCTGGCGGATGGCCAGAAGCTCCTCGCGCACGGCGTCCACGGCCTCTTGGCGGAGGGCCACGCTGCGGCGCAGGCCGGCCTCGATCTCTTGTTGTTCGGACAGTTCGGCCAGTTGACTGTGCCAGCGGAAGCCGTACCACTCTCGCAGTTGGTCCCGCAGATCGGCTTCGATCTGGACATATTCGCTGTAGCGGTCGGCCTGACGGCGCATATATTTGAGCCGGGGGCTGATCTCGGCCACGATGTCCTGGATGCGGGTGAGGTTCAGTTGGGTGGCGTCCAGGCGGCGCAGGGTCGTGCCCCGTTTGGACTGATAGCCGGTGATGCCGGCGGCTTCCTCGAACAGGGAGCGGCGTTCTTCGGGCTTGAGGCTGAGCACCCGGTCGATCAGCCCTTGGCCGATCACCGCATAGGTGCGGTTGCCCAGGCCAGAGGGGGCCAAAAGTTCGTTGACGTCCAGCAGCCGCACTTTTTGGCCGTTGACCAGGTATTCGTTGTCCCCGTCTCGATAGGCCCGGCGGGTGATCTCGACTTCGTCGAAATCCAGGGCCATCTCGCCCTGGCTGTTGTCCAGGATCACACTGACCGAGGCCATGCCCAGGCGCGCCCGTTTGTCGCTGCCGGAGAAGATCACGTCAGCGGTCTTTTTGGAGCGCAGCAGGCTAAAGCTCTGCTCGCCCAGGCACCATCGCACCCCGTCGGCCACATTGCTCTTGCCCGACCCGTTGGGGCCGACAATGGCGGTGATGCCGGGGTCGAAGATAAATTCAGTTTTTTGGGCAAAGGTTTTGAACCCGTGCAGGACAACTCGTTTTACGCGCATAGTGTTTGAATGGCGAATGTGCAAATGGCGAAAATTGCGAGGGGCGAATTGCGAGGGGCGAGGGTTGTTCCCCAGTCCCCGCTTCCCCTATTGGCCGAACCAGACGCTCCACAGGCCGGGCAGGAAGAGTTCGAGGAGCAGGCCCCCGATCATCAATCCGGCGCTGATCAGGAGCAGGCGGCGGTTTTGGTTGAACAGGGTGGTGGCGGAAAAATCCTTGATCAGCAGGGGGCGGCTGAGGAGGACAAATAATCCGGCGTATCCAGCCAGCTTGATTAGCGTCCATATGGGCAAGGCGGCCAAGCTGCTGACGTCCGCGGCCAACAGCCCGCCCATGCCAAAGGCGGCGAAGTTGACTGCCCGCACCAGGAAGAAGGCCCCGATCAGTCCGCCTGTGGCCAGACTGCCCAAAAGCACACCGGCCCCTTCAATCAATATGGACCCCGGACTGCCCGCCAGACTGCGGGGCAGATCCTGGCCGGTGTAGAACCATTGCAGAGTAGGCCGTGCGGAAGTTGAAGCCGTTGGCAAAGGCCAAATCCAGCCGGGTGGGCAGAAGCCAGGTCAGGGCCATCATCAACACAAACTGGGCGATCAGCCACACCCCCACCACGATCAGGGCCTGGCGTGGGCTGCCCCGGCGAATGGCCAGGGCGGCGAAGAACGTCAAGCCGAGGGTCTGTGCCACGGGCAAAAAGGTCGGCTGGCCGATCAGGGCGGGCGGCACGGTGGTCACCAAGGCAAAGAAAAGCAGGGTGACGTAGTAGAGCGGATCCTGAAGTAGATTGTAGGGGCGCTCTGTTTGCATGGTCTTTTGTTTCACAATACCATGGACCCGTCGACGGCAGACAACCCGACAGATTATATCATTCAACCGGGCATCCACCAATGCCCGCGGTCGATTAAATCACACAAAATCGTTCGTAGTCAGCGCTTTAGCGCCTTTTCTGGGCGCTAAAGCGCTGACTACGAACGGCTGAGGAGCAATGATGCCCCGTCCCCGTTCGTTTTTCAATTTCGCCGCTCTCCCCACGTGGATCCTGGCCCTGGTGCCGGTTTTGCTGTGGGGGAGCAGCTTTGTGGTCACCAAAGCCATCTATGCCGACTGGCCGCCCATCACCGTGGCCGCGGGGCGCTGGCTGATCGCCACCCTCTTCTTTCTGGGATGGGTGCTCGCGCGCGGCCAGATAGGGTCGGTGACCCAGGCCTTGCGGGCCCATCCCGGCACGATCTTTGCCTTTGGGCTAGTCGGGGTGGGGGTGCTTTATGTGGCGCAAAATTTGGCGTTGACCTATACGACGGTTACTAATGTCAGCGTGCTGGGCAACCTCTTCCCGGTTTTTGTGCTGCTCTTGTCCATCCTCGTTTTGGGCGAACGGGTGAGCCGGACCTTGGCCGTGGCCGTTTTGGGGGCGACCGTGGGGGCCACCCTGGTGAGTGTGGCCGGGGGCGCGGTGATCGTGGCCCCGGAACACTTTGTGGGCGACGGGCTGGCCATTTTGGCGGCTGTGGCCGGAGCCGTCTATATCGTGCTGGGCAAGCGGATCGTCAACGGCTTCTCCCCGGCGATGGTGACCCTGTTGGCCGCTGGGAACGGGGTCCCTCTTTCTGGTTCCCCTGGCCCTGATCATCGATGGCGTTCCCCCCGTGCCCAGCATGGGGGCCGTGGGCGGACTGTTGATCCTGGGGCTGGGCAGCAGCGCCGTGGCCAACCTGGTCTGGTGGATGGTGGCCGAGCGCATGGAAGCCAGCCGGGCCGCCCTCTTCCTCCTCTTGGTGCCCCTGATCGGTGGCCTCTCCGGCGTGCTCTTTCTGGGCGAGCCGGTTTCGTGGCAAATGCTGGTGGGCGGCAGCATGATCCTGGCCGCCCTCTACCTGGCCCAAATTATCCAAGTCGATCAAACTTAATCGAGCTCATTCAGGGCCGGGGCAACCCGCTTGACTTCGAAACGGCCTCAGTCCAGGGTGGCGGAATTCTTCAGCAGATCGGCACTCAACCGGCGCTAGTTCAGAACCCCAGATATCGTGCAGATGTGCGAAATGATCCGTCGATCTCAATCTGCCATCTCCTTGTCTCACTCCGGAACAATTCCCACCCCACAGCCGTCCCAAATGCAGCCCGTCGCCCAGCCCAACGATTCCGGCGACCTGACTGTCTTTTGAGGAGGCACCCATGCGTACACCCACTGTTTTCAAAAATGCCAAGTTGGTCCGCCGGTTGATGCTGGCCCTGGCTTGTCTGTTGATCTTGTCCGTCCCCGGCTCTGCCCTGCACGCCCAGGGCATCGTGCCGCCGCCGTGGCCCATCGAGCCGCCCATGCCCCCGGTCTTCATGCCCCCCCTGCCCTCGGTGATCACCATCACCCAGCACCAGGTCAACGCCGTCATCGACGGCCCCGTGGCCCAGGTCACCGTCACCCAGATCTTCCGCAACCAGGGCAGCGGCCAAGTGGAGGGCACCTTCGTCTTCCCCCTGCCCGCGGACGCCGCGGTGAGCGATTTTCAGATGACCGTGGACGGCCAGGTGCTGGAAGGCCAACTCCTGGACAAAGACGAGGCCCGGGCCATCTACGACGCCATCGTGCGCCGCAACCTGGACCCGGCCCTGCTCGAATATGTGGGCCAGGGCCTCTTCCAGACCAGCGTCTTCCCCATCCCCGCCGGGGCCGAGCGGGCGCTGACCTTCACCTATCGCCAAGTGCTGCCCCGATCCGAGGGACTCTTTCACTTCACCTATCCCCTGCGCACCCGCTCGTTCAGCGATAGCCCGGTGCAAAGCCTCTCCGTGACCGTGGAATTGCGCAACCAGCCCGGTCTGCGCACCCTCTACAGCCCCAGCCACGCCGTCTCCATCGACCGCACGGGCGACACCAGCGCCCTCATCGGCTTCGAGGCCACCAACACCCAGCCGGAGAGCGATTTCGACCTCTACTTTGGCACGGACGACAGCGCAGTGGGCCTCAACCTGCTCAGCTATCGCCCCGCCGGCGAGGACGGCTTCTTCCTGCTCTTGGCCGCCCCCGGCGTGAAGGTGGCCGCGGACGAGATCGTGCAGCGAGATCTGGTCCTGGTGCTGGACACCTCCGGCTCCATGCAGGGCGAAAAGATCACCCAGGCCCAGGCCGCGGCCCGCTTTGTGGTGGAAAAGCTCAACCCCGGCGACCGCTTCAACCTGATCAGCTTCAACACGGGGATCAGCCTGTGGCAAGCCCAGCCCCAAGAGGTGACTGCCCAAAGCCGCGCCGCGGCCCTGGGCTGGATCGATCGCCTTCAGGCCAACGGATCCACGGACATCAACCGGGCGCTGCTCGAAGCAATGGCCCAGTTTGACGGCGATTCTGCCGCCACCCGACCGGCCACCCTGATCTTCCTGACCGACGGCCTGCCCACCCAGGGCATGACCTTGCCCGAAGGCATCCGCCGCAGTGTTGTGCAGAATACGCCCGCGGCCCGCACCCTGCGCCTCTTCACCTTTGGCGTGGGCTACGATGTCAACACGGACCTGCTGGACAGCCTCAGCGCGGACCTGGGCGGACGCTCCACCTATGTCACCCCGGATGAGCGGATCGACGAGAAAGTCAGCGGTTTTTTTGCTGGGATAAGCACACCCGTGCTGGCTCAGCTCTCGGTGACGATGCACGATCTAGCCGGCAACCCCATCGTGGTGGCCGACAGCTACCCCTATCCCTTGCCTGACCTTTTCGCCGGCGAGCAGATGGTGTTGGCCGGGCGCTATGATCCCCAGGCCGCCGGTGCCGTCACCGTCACCCTGGCTGGGAATGTCAATGGCCGCCCCCAAAGCTATGTTTTCACAGATCGCCAATTGGTCGCCGCCGGGGGCGATGACTTTGTGGCCCGCCTGTGGGCCACCCGCAAGATCGGCGCCCTCTTGGAACAGATCCGCCGGGAGGGGCCAAACCCAGAAGCCGTGGCCGCCATCGTGGATCTCAGCCTGGCCTATGGCATCGTCACCCCCTACACCAGCTATCTGGTCCTGGAGCCGGAGATGGGAATGGAGATGGGCGGCGAGGGGATGCTCCCCAATCAGATTGACATGTTCCGGCTTCCGGCCCCCACAGGCCTTGGCGGCGGGGCCGCCGACTCTGTGGGCATGGCCGTGGAGGCCGCGGCCGCTGCCCCCGCCGTGGGCGAGGAGGCCGTGACCGCCAGCAAAGCCCGCACGGAGTTGCGCTACGCCGAGCAGGTGCAAGAGAGCCGCACCGTGCGCTTTGTGGCCGGGCGGGCCTTCACCGAACAGGGCACCGTCACCGCCGCGGATGGCCGCACCCTCTCCCTCTGGGTGGACAGCCAATTCGACGAATCCATGCCCACCGAGACCGTCCTCTTCGCCAGCCCCCGCTACGCCGAGCTGGCCGCCGACCCCGCCGTGCGCCCGTGGCTCGCCCTCTCCTCCGAGCTGGTCTTGGTGATGGACGGGCAAGCCCTGCGCATCACCACCCTGGGGGCGGAGACGGACAGCCCCCTCTTCACGGCAACGCCCGCGGCGGAGACGCCATCACCGACACCCTCCCCCATGCCGACAGCAACCGCCCAGGCCCCCACATCCCCAACCCAGGAGGCACCCCACTCTTCACCCTGGCAAACATTCCTGCAGTGGCTCAAAGATCGGGGGAACTGAGATGGGCGTGGGTAAAAATACACAGAAGTTTTTGCGCGCAAAAAGACTTATATACAGAACGCAATGATCATGGTAAACTATGGGCGGATGATGCAATCAGGACTTGATAGTCACCATACGCTATTTGCAAGGCGATTGTAAGTCTTTAGTATGTTGTTGTGGGCTATACTGCCATTATGGTGGTAGGTCGCACATTAGCAAAGCCGATTCCGGCATTTATACGTTTCGAAAAGGCAAACCTGCCGAAAGGCAGGGACGCAAAGCCACGGGCCTAAAGCTAGATTCAATCATCGCAGCACTACACTGCTAAGGTCGCCGGGTTGCCGAAGAACGAGGACGGGTACGCATGCACCGCTTCTCTTCGACGGCTTCGATCCAGTCACCAATGGAAGTCATTCCTGGTGTCAGATTGAAAGAGAGAGCGGTGTTTTTCGTACTACCGATGCTCGTTCAGGTGTTTTTCCTACACCTGTAATCGGCATTGTCTTCCCTTTCATCGCTGCCCCGAAGTACCCTCCGGGCAAGACAAAAAACAAACACCAAATCTATCATCGCTTATTTCATCGCTCTCCACAGATGTTGGTCTCTTCGATCAATCTGACTGGATGCCTCGTCGCGTCGTGGCGAGGCAACAGCGAGAAGGATAGTAGACTCTCAGTGACGCAACCATTTTCCATTGGGCTGGACCGTACATCCCCTAACCTCAGAAAGGAATTTCCATGAATCACTTACGCTCACTTTATCGATCTGCCCACCGAGTCCGTTTTGTTATTTTCAGTCTAACCCTGGTATTGGCTCTCTCTTTGGTGCCAGCCCAGGCCGCCCAGGTAACGCCAATTGCTGAACAGTTGGTCCCTGTGGTGATTCAGATGCGTGGTACCCAGGCGGATCTGGCGGCCCAGATTCAGGCATTGGGCGGACGAGTGGTTTACGACTTGCCCATGTTGAATGCCATTGCCGCGCAGGTTCCTGC